>QCKM01000001.1 GCA_003215335.1 Prochlorococcus sp. AG-409-P01
ACCAGAAGAATCAAAGCCTCCACATTATTGAAGTGTGATGCCAACTAAGGTTCTCTTCCTTTCACTTTTCTTACTCCAAAGCTCTCCTGCCTTAGCCCTGCCGACTGTCATTATCCAAAGCTGCTACGACGGTGATACCTGCACCACGACAAGTAAAGAGAAGATCAGGTTGGCGTGTATTGATACTCCAGAACTTAAAGGGAACAGAGCTGATCCAATCCCAGCTAAAGCAGCCAGAGATTATCTAAATGATTTAGTGGCAGGAGAGACTGTAAGGATTAGGCGAATCACCAAAGACCGCTATGGGAGAACCGTCGCCGAACTATCTAAAAATGGGATCAATGTTCAAGAGCGTCTAGTTGCTCTAGGTTTAGCGAAGGTCTACACAAGATATGCAAGTCAATGTGACTGGGCAAAGAAGACATAAATGAAGAACATCCCTCAAACCTGTCAAAGATGTGGAGCACCAATTCAATGGGCCAAGTCATCCTTAATAACTAAGTGTGAGTTTTGTGGTCAGCCAGTTTCATCAGCTAGTCAATTTTTAGGAACAGGCAAAGGAATCCTTCGCGAAATCAAGATTGCCTTTGAACGTATTCCTTTCCCCTCTAAAGAGAAGATAAATAATCATGGAAGGATTCTTCTTGAAAAGCAGAATATATTGTCTGATAGTCAAGTTGAGTCCCTCGGGAGATATATAACAAAAGTATTTACTAAAAAAAAGAACATTCTCTTCTTACTTGGGATTCCGATTAGTTTGCTTACTGTAGTTATAATCAATGATCCAGTAAGGAAGGAAATTGGAAAATTAAAGAAGGATTACAAAACTGAATGTCGTTATAAATCCAGAAATGCGTCAAGCGATTTTATCGCCGAAATGGAATATAAGCAATGCATAAATAATAAGTTGAATCAAGTAAGAAAAGAAGCAGTGGGAATTATTGAGGCTCGTAAAGATGCAAGCAAAAAAAAGAAATTGGCTGAAATAGAAAGGCTGCGAAAGTTGAGAGAAAAAGAAAAAAAAGAACTAAAAAGCCTAAAGAAATGGAGAGAAAAGGGAGCTACTGATACTGATATTACCCTATATAAAAACTTTGGAGTAAGTACAGCATGCGCAGCAACGTCTTACGGAATTGAATTCTCTAAAGTGGTAGGATTAGCTTCTGCTACATACGCTCAAGTGATTAATGGCAGGCATGATGGATTTATTCGATCTGCAGGAAAAGAAAAGTTGCTCAATAAACAACTATTCAATGTGGCAGAATCTCTCATTGTTTCTGGAATGATTCGAGTTTGTCCTGAGAATGTACCGGCCAAAGTTAAAGATAAATTTCAAACCATAAATGCAAGCAATGCAAAACTATGGTTTAATAATCTAAAGCCCATACGAAAAAGAAAGAAACCAGCCACTGATAAAGATATTTTCCTTTATCGCGCAATAGGTGCTAGTACTGTATGTAACGGACGTAGTTTAGGTATCGATTTCCCTAAAATTACTGCAATTGCGGCGGCTACATACGCTCAAGTTCTTACAGGTAAACATGATGGCTATGTTGAATCTGTAGGTAAAAATAAATTGACAAATAAACAGATATTTAATGGGGCTGAATATCAAATAGTCACAGCAGCTATTCAGTACTGTCCTGAAAATATTCCTCAGGATCTGAAAGATAAAGTTAAAAAAGCAATTCAAAAGAACAAATGAAATACGGATTGCAAACATGCCTCGATTTCCTTGCCCATGCACCTCTGATGCAATATGAGTGGTATGTCGGACTCAGATAAAACACCTTCAAGAAAGGACTACACGGATGTCAGAGTTAGGCTTCCAAACCGCATGCTTTATAAGATTGAAGAGCTCCGCAAGGAATGGGGGCTACAGTCCAGAGGTGATGTCGTAGTAAGGCTTTTCGAGGAAATATTGTCAGATGATAAAGACAATCTAGAGAGTTAACGCCGAATCTAGGCTTCAGTATTTCTACCCCCTGGCAAGCTCCAAGTCTTCTGGTTTAGATGATGGTCCACATCAAAATCAATGCCCAAAAAGAAGAAGAAGAGGAAGCAACTCGAGCTCAAAGGAACTGAACAACTCAAGCATTCAGAAGAGCTGGCACCTGTAGAAAGCATCCTGACCTCAACCTTTAACGAGATCGAAAGTCGATCACTTGGCACTTCTGTTGCAGGAATTCCCGTCAACTTCTACGACTTCGATGCGCTAACTCAAGGACTCCAACGAGGTTCGTTGGTTGTTCTTGCTGGAAGACCAGCGATGGGTAAAACCTCGTTGGTGACGAACATTGCCAAAAATGTGGCTCAATTACATGAGCTGCCTGTTTGCTTTTTCAGCTTGGAAATGAGCAAAGAACAAATGACTTATCGCTTTCTTTCTTTAGAAGTTGGGATTGAATCTGGGCGATTGAGAACTGGACGAATCGCACAAGATGAATGGCCAATCCTTGGACAAGGTATTGAAACTCTTGGCCAACTACCACTGTTTATCTGCGATAAAAGCTCAATCACAGTCAAAGAGATGTTGGCTAAATGCCAGCAGATCCAGAAGCAAGAAAAGAAATCACTAGGGCTTGTCGTTGTCGACTATGTCCAATTGATGGAAGGTCCCAATAAAGAATCACGAGATGAAGAACTCTCAAAGATCATCTTGGAGCTCAAAGTGATGGCCAAAACCTTAGATGTCCCTCTCCTTCTGATGTCTCAACTAAATCGACATGCTGAATATCGAGAGAACAAACGTCCCATGCTCAGTGATCTCAGAGAAACTACATCGCTAGAAAGTCATGCAGACATCGTGGTGATGATTTATCGAGATGAGTACTACAACCCTGAATCAGACGAACGAGGAATTACAGAACTGATCACTTGTAAGCATCGCAATGGTCCCGTCGGTACTGTGAAACTTCTCTTTGAACCTCAGTTCACACGTTTTAGAAATTTGGCTGCGTAATCATGATTGATTCATACACCACACATATCGTTCCTTTATTTGATCCAAAGAAGGAAGAAAAAGCAGAGAAAGATCAACAGAAAGTTGATCTATTTCCTATTAATCTAAACTCTGTTTCAAAGTCTGATTCATCAGATGGAAACTGGGAGCCACAAGATTCCTGTGGAGGACATCAATGGAATGCAGCTATTAATAAGTGGGTGATCTAATTAAATATAGAACTCTTACTCTAGGTTTCGGTACTGCCACTGCTTTTGGCTTATCTCTGCTGAAGGTATATAAACCAATTGTTATTGGATCAACAGCTGCTGTCATATGTCCATCCCACGTCTTACTTCTTGGCTTGTAATGCCAAGAGAGACGAAGACTCGTTCAACAAGACAATGAATTTCGATGAGTACCTGGTTCCCTACGACTGGGATAGTGATTGGATCGAGAGGAAGGCCGATGAGATGGTTGCGTTGATGGAACCAGCATCAGATCCCAGAACCGAATGAATGCTGCAAGAACTGTGCCTATTCAGAGCAGTATGCAAAGGCAGTGCATCAAGAAGAAATCAAGCAAGGTCAAAGTTTGCAAGGGACATTGTTCTAATGAAGCCCCTAGGGAATGCCCTCACCTTTGGGCTTGGTGCTGCCACTGCTGCTGGCTTGTCTCTAATAAAGCAGCGAGATCAGTCGTTATTAGTTCTGCTGTCGTTGTAGTGGGCTCAGGTTTAATTTTCCTCAAAGAAGAGGATTGATCATCTTTGTTCTGTTTCTTGAGATTGCATTTAAGAAAGTTGTGGGATAATGGTCTAAAAGAAAAGACCATCTTGAGAAAAGAAATAACTAGAAAGACTTCATTAGCCTTACTTACAAGTCTTTATTGCCTGCTGCCAGCACCAAGTCTTGCTAACCCAAGCGAAGCATATAAAGAAAAGTCTGATTGTATTGATCGCCCAGATTTTGTAACTCCTAAGAATAAAACTTTTAAATACTGCATCAAATCAAATGGGATGATTAATAAGGTTAATGAGCAAGGAGAACTTGTTCAAGAGAAAGGGCAATTGAATAAGGCAATAGAAGACAGAGTCAAGAAAGGATGGGGACGGAGTTCGATCAGTCTCTATGAATACAAAATTGAGGAAGATGAGCTAGTTCAATACACATGCAAAGCTAAAAAGGTTGATTCCGAATATCAATGTGATGGCACAGGTGAAAGACTATTAAAAGGTGTTAGGCCAGATGGTTACTATTTGAAAGCAGGTTTGAAAAATATTGAGGATGAGAATTGGCAAGATGCAATAGAGAACTTCACTTCTGAAATTGAATTAACAAAAAACAAAGATGCTTATTACCAACGTGCCTTTGCAAAATATATGATTCAAGACTATTTAGGTGCAGTTAAAGATTCCAATATCAAGCTAAAGGCAGATAAAAATAATATTCAGGCATTGAATCTGAGCAGTATGGCTAAGTATGAGATCAACGACTATAAAGGTGCTATTGACGACTTAAACAAACTCATAGTCTTATGGGAAAAACTCAATGAAGAAGAGAGAGAAGAACTTAATCTAAAAGAAATCAATCCAAACTTTGATAAATTTTATTTTAGAAGGGCTCTATCTAAAAGCAAAAATGGTGATAACAAAGGAGCCACGAAAGACTTGGCAAAGGCTATAGAAATAGATCCACTCAATGGTCAAGCATATTTTCAAAAAGGATTAGAAAAGTTTTGGGATGATCGAGATGCCGCATGTATAGATATTCTTAAAGGTATATCACTTGGAGCAGAAGACACAAGTAATCTTCTTATCAAAGAAAAAGCTAATACTGATTCCTTCCTCGATGAGCTTTTTGATGAGGAGACAAGCCTAGTGGCTGCATGCAAAGGGACTGATTATAAGGAGATAGAAAAGAACAAGGAGAATTATGAGTTCGAGAAGTTCACTGAAAAAGCTTCTGAATTACTCCGTAAATACTTTGTATTGATTCCAATTTTCCTTGTAGTTGTTCTATCTCTAGTGATGAAATATTCAAATAAAGATGAATAACTAGGGATTAATTAGTATAGGAATTGTTGTGCAGGCATAGATCAATGCTTTTGTTCATATAGAATGCAAGAATTCGTGCTTTACCATTGACAGTAGCAACCATAGAAAGCGTCTCTGGCAAGGATTACTTGGTATGGAAACATCCCAAACGAGAGATAGCCATTGGTTCCCAAGTCCTTGTCAATGAAAGCGAAGAGGCATTACTATTTGAAAATGGACAACTTTTACACATCCTTAAAGCTGGACGACATTTAATCGAATCAGGAAATATCCCAGGTCTAGATGGTGTGATTAGACGATCATTAGGAAATAACTCTCCGATAAAGATTGATATTTGGTTCGTTAGTAAGACCTCATCAACTGACTACAAATGGGGTGTTCAACTACAAGTTAAAGATACAACACATCAACTCATTGTTCCTGTCGGATCTTATGGCTCAATGTTGTTGAGGATTGATGATCCTGCCTCTTTAGTCCTACAGGTTGTCGGCAAGAAGATGTCAATGAATAAAACAGAACTAAAAGAATTTCTGATTCCTAATATCGAGAGAAGTTTGAAAGACTATATCGCCTATAAAATCAAAAAAGGGTCACTCGATATTTTCTCGATCGAATCAATTTTGGTTGAAGCATCTGCCGATACGAAAAGGTCTATTGATAGAACCTTCGAAAGGTTTGGCTTAAAGCTGATGGATTTCTATATCCAAGGCATTGAAGTCATCGGAGATAATCCCGAATACAAGAAAATCAAAGAAAGCCTTGCTGATGCAGCCAGTCTCCGCATACGTGCAAAAGCAGCCTCAGAGACTCAAGGTTTTTACCAACAAGAACGCACTCTGGATGCTCTTAATAAAGCGGCCGCAAAAGACACCGGTGTTGCTGGTCAATTGCTATCGAAGGGGTTGGGAGGTATGAATTTCGGCGGAACAGGTCAAAATGAATCGAATGGAGACCTGAAAAAGAAACTCTCATCATTAAAGGACCTCCTTGACTCCGGGCTGATCTCCGAAAGTGACTATAACGAGAGGAAAAAGAAAATCTTGGATGACCTATAAACAGAATGACTAGAAATAACGCCATAAGGATATGAACATCAAGAGCGCCCTGCCGATTCTCTGGCTCCCATTAATAGGAGTCTGGACATTCCTTTTTGCTGTTCAGAGCAATTCGGTTTCTACAGATCTAGAAACTGTAGTCCCATTTATTTCTTATTTGGTTGTTTCTTTTCTGCTGGTCCTGCAACTTCAGCTAGTTCTTGGCAATAAGAGGGAGAGTGGAATAGTTAAATTTGGAACTGCAAATGTATTGTCCATTTGTTTGTTCATTTCTAGCCTTTCGGTCTTATTGAATCTTCTGAAGACTATCGAAAATGAAGCCTCAATTTTCCTTATAGTAACCCCTCTAATCGCAAATACCATCATTGCTGAGATATTTTCTGCTTCTAATAAAGCATTAGTAGATAAGAAAAAGGCATGGACTGAGACCAACAGAAAATTAGAAGAACGTCAAAAGAAAGTCTCAGAAGAAAATGCTCAATTCAGAAATAAGTCCATAGAGTACCGAGAAGCCTGGAAAAGTTATCTACAGCAAGCATCAATCGACTATTTAGATAACAGTGAAATCATTGGTGAAATAACAAGACTTAAAGAGATTGTAGAGTTTAGCTCTTATTTTAGAAGTCAACTATCAGAAGAGACATTATCAAGGCTTAAAAATAATTCGGACCCGTCTCAGGTTTTAGTAATTCTGAAAGACGTTAAATAGTTAATAATATGCCAAGAGTTGGAAACAAATGTAGTTTTTGCGGTGCTCCTCTTCGTAGAGGGAGTCGTGGAAAGTTTGGGGAATGTGAATTTTGCGGTCAAGATCCTAAGTTCAGTACACTCTCTGTAATCAAAACGAAATCCTCAATCGGGAAGAAGATTGTTGAACCGCTTAAAAGAACTAAAGATTTGATTGAAAGAAGCAACTCAAATTTTCAGAAGTTTTCTAAGGAATCAATTAAAAGGATTAAAGATAGAAGCAATATAATAATAGAAAAGAATAAAACGTTCTTTGCTGAAGGTCAAAGAATATCAAGACATTACTTTAATGCCTCTAAAGGCTTAGTTGAAAGAAAGCTCTTAAATACACAGAGAAAGAAAAGGATTGTCTTTTGGTATTTCCCTATTGGACTAGTTAGTGTATCTGCTATTTATTCATTAGCTCTCTATTTGCCTAGACAGAGAGAATATGCTTATGGGAATTATGTTGATGCGGCGATTAAAAATTGTGGTTTTTCCAATTACATAAAAGATCACACTAAAGCAATAGAGGATTACACCAAGGCAATTAATCTATTTCCAAATAAGATACAAGCTTATCGCCTTCGTGCCGAATGTGAGTCCAAAGCCGGGAATTTTATCAAAGCAATTAATGACTATAGTAAGGCGATAGAAATAATGCCAAACAATGAGTATTTATACGTAAATCGTGCATCTGTTAAAGAAAAAAATGGTGATCTAAAAGAAGCTATTGCTGATTACAGTAAAGCATTAGAAATTCAGCCTAATTACTGGAAATATTACAAGCTTCGTGCATCTATCAAAGAAAAGAATAATGATCTAAAAGGTGCTATTGAGGATTACAGTTTTGCAATTGTAAGAAAACCAAGACAGTGGGATTTGTATAAGCTTCGTGCATCTATTAAAGAAAGAAAAGGTGATCTACAAGGAGCAATTGATGACTACAATAAGTTGATAAAAGGTAGTGCCGAAAAAGCTAAAGCATATAATTCAAGAGGAGAGTTATACTATAAGCTGAATAAAAAAGATAAATATTGTGCTGATGTAGAAAATGCTCTTTTACTGGGTCTAAATAGAAAGGAGGTCAGGATGGGAAATACCTATCAGAATCTATGTATTGTTAATTCCTTAAAGAATACACCAGGTTTAATTGCACCAGTAGATGTTAATATAGACAATGAAAAAGTTAAATTTTATCGAGAAAAAGTTTCAAGAACCTATTTAAACTGCAAAGAGCGCCTAAGATTTTCCAATCTTTTGTTGCAATTACAAAAAACCGGAGAAGACTATTATAATCGCGCCAAAGCAAAACAAGAATGTGGAATGCATAAGGCTGCTATATTAGATTTTACTGAAGCTTTAAAATATAATAAGAGAGCACTATCTTATAAGTTCCGTGCTTCAAGTAGGATTGAATTAAAAGACTATCAAGGCGCCATAGATGATATAACAAAAGCTATCAATTTAGATACAAACGCAGATTATCTTTATATAGATAGAGCAGAGGCAAAAGAAAGGATTAAAGATTACAAAAGTGCTATAGTTGATTTAAGTAAAGCGATAGAAATAAGGCCAATTTTTGAGAGTTATAACCTCCGAGCAAATCTCAAAGAAAAGGCTGGTGATCGCAAAGGGGCATTTGATGACTATATTTTAGGAATTAATATAAAGGAAAACTATAAAGGACTTTATTCATTAGGAAGATTCTATTTAGATGAAGGGGATTATGTAACGGCAATAAAAAAATTTAATTCGGCTCAATCAAGTGTATACAACAATAAAAAGTATTGGTATAATAAATACAATAGAGTATTTGGCTATAAGCAATTGTTCACAGATATAGGGGCAGAATTATATAATGAAACTTATCTTCAGATAGGGCTAGCAAAATATCTTCTATCTGATTACCGCGATGCCTGTCTCAAATGGCGCATCTATATTAATACGTCCAAGGACAGAAAAAATCTCTTACCTATATCTGGAATCAATCCAATACAAGTAAGCAATAAGAGCTACAATTTATATCATTTATATAATGACCATTGCAAGTAATTGATCCATTTTTTTATATACTTTAGATTTCTTTATTTCTGCAAACAGAACATTTTATAGTAAGCATCTTTTACTTTTCCTTTAGTGCCACCAAATCTCAGGCCAGAACGTAAAGCCAAAGCTCTATTTTCTCCTGCACCATGATGAGAGTGACTATCAAACTCTTTATCACCAAGTAATGCTGCAGCCACAATCATATTTTTAGTATCTTCCTTATCAAAAGAGATGTTCGGAATACTGGCCAATATCACCCCTGCAAAACAATCCGCCTGAAGCTCAATCCTCATCGTGTTTCTTTGAGCCTTAGCAATTAGCTGTGACTTCGTAAATTGGATGTGATGGGCATATTCATGAGCAACAACAAATGCAACTGCCGCATCACCAACTTCTGAAAGTTGTTTCATAAAGTCCTGTTCTAAACAGATCAAATTCGATCTGGAATCGTAATAAGTGTTGTCGCACCATGTCCATTGAACTGGGTCTGCACCTGCTTTTTTGCCAATGGTTTTAGACGCACCAACTAAAACGACGTTGATAAGTGATTCCATATCTTCAGTCCAATCCAAAGCTGCCTTTGCAGGGATAGGAAGCAGCGATAGCAAGAGCGTTAAGGCTGAAGCCGCGAAAAGATTTTTCTTTATAGAACTGGCCAATGAGGTGGCTACAAGATGACTCATCCTATATTCGCAGTCCTATCTAGCAATTCCTTTTAATTATGGCCGTACCTTCTAAAGGTATTAACTACTTGCAAAGGGAGAGCGACCCTGATGTTATTGTGTCAAATATCCTAGTGATACCAATCGATTTACCTTATTTTTGCTAATTTCTCTTTGATTTATGAGCATAGATCCTGATAAATGTAGTCGGTGTGGTGCTCCTATTAATTGGAGTAAAATATCACTAATAACTAGATGTGATTTTTGTGGCAAGCCAACATCTTCTACAAGTAGATACCTGGCAGGAATTACAAATAATTTTTTTAGAATAAATCATTCCATATTAAATATTCTTTCTCCAATCAATAATAAACTCAAAAGCCAAGGTGCAATAATACTTGATAGGCAGAATATCTTATCTGATACTCAAGTAAGGTTTATTTCTGATAAACTTCGAGACTTTTTGGGCAAGAAATCAAATATATTTTTGTTAGTTGGGATGCCAATAGTTGTGATCATCCTTACTATTGCAAATGATCCAATAAGACCTTACAAAAAAGAAGTTGAAAAACTTTGTCGATCATACTCTTCCATGGAAGATTATGAATTTAGTGGGAAGCGAGGATACAAAAAATGCAGTAAGAAATGGGAGAAAATTGTCAGGGATAAAATCAAAGAAGCAAATGATAAAGATAAAGCCATTTATTACCCTACATTTGGTGTATGGATCAAGCCAGATCGCTTGCGAACAAAGAAAAGTAATATTTATGACAATCCGTATGTCTATTCCAACCGCAGTCAGGCAGAAGCCGAGGCTGAAAGGCTTGGATGTAAAGGTGCACACAAGATGGGGAAGATGTGGCTGCCCTGTTCCCCCTTCAAAAGAGATAAATGAATCACAAGGCTTCTCCTTAGGGATAATTGAAACATGCAAAAACCTTGAGACCGAAGGTTTACCCAAACTTTACCCAAACCGCCCATTTTCACCCAAACCCCTTGATATGACTGAAATTAACTACTGGCTAATGGAGAGCGACCCTGATGTTAACGCGTCAAATATTCTAGTTATACCAATGGATCTACCTCTTTTCTGCTGATTTCTCTTCGTTTTATGAGTATAGATTCTAATAAATGTAGTCAATGTGGTGCTCCTATTAACTGGGAGAAAGCATCACTAATAGTTAAATGTGAATTTTGCGGTAAGCCGAACTCTCTTTCAAGCAAATACCTGTTAAGAGGCCAAAATAGCCTTCTTAGAGTAAATGGGTTCTTATCAAAAGTAGCTTCTCCCTTCAGCAAGCAAATCAAACAGAAGGGAGCAGTTCTTCTTGAAAAGCAGAATTTACTGAGTAATGCGCAAGTTGATTGGGTTACTACAAAACTCAAAGCTTTAATGAGTAAAAAGAGAAATGTTGTTTTATTATTTACTATTCCGATAAGTTTAATTAGCATTTTTAAAATTTATCATCGAGTAAATTATCCGGAAACTGCCAAACCATACTATCCAAGATTTCCTTATAGCATGGCAAGTCCTGAAGAGACAGGTGATTTTGTTCTTTATGGAAGTAACAGCACTAAAGAAGCTATAGCAAGAACAAAAGTTTGGTGCAAAGTATACAGGAAAAGTGTACCTTTAATTGATTGCTTGGCACAGAGAAAGATTGAAAAATACTACTTTGATATTGGCTCTGAAGTAAGAGATGGAGATTGGTTGATATATAAACAAGCTCAGTCACTAGGTGATAATGAACCCTCAGTAGAACGACATGACTCAGATTACGAAGAGAGTTGGAATGACCTTGCAATCAATTGCAAGAAAGGATTAATAGCCTATTACCAGCCTGGAGGTATTTCTCTTTTTAATGAAAGATACTTAAAAGGGTTTTACCCCGGTTCGGATAAAAATAAAATTAAACGTAAATATCAGAGGGATGAACCGCTTCTTGTTTATAGAAAAATGGGAAAGCTTTGGTGGAAGTCTTATGAAACATTACACACGGACCTTGAAAGTGGAAAATATCTAGCGACGCAAAAAAAAGAGCTCGAAAGAAGAGAAGCATCCCTCTCAAAATTTTTAGCACAGCAAAAAACTATAAAGCAAGAACATATGAAGTCTCTTCTTGAAATCATAAACACTGTTCGTCGTGGCGTGAAATCTTCAAAGGAACAACTTCTTTTAGAGCGAGCACGAAGAAAATCAGCAGCTGTTGATTTCAACAACTTGTTGAAATTAGTATGCAAGTGACCATTTGGATTGTTGTAGCTTTCAACCGAAAAGGCGAGATAATGGAAACAAGAGAACGAACCTTGCATAGCAGCATCTGTTCACACTTTGTTCACACCACGTAATTCGCCCAAATCCATTGATATGACTGACATTTCCTACTGGCTAATGAAAAGCTAGCCATGCCTGAATGCGTCAAAAATTCTAGTTATACCAATCGATTGCCCTCTTTTTTGCTGATTTCTCTTTAGATTAGATGCGAAAGATTCCTAAAAAATGTAATCAATGTGGAGCACCAATTACCTGGGATGAAGTCTCTTCTTCTATTACATGTGAGTTCTGTGGCGGTAAGACTTATATCAGAAGCAAGTTTGTCTTCATTGAAAAAGTTAAAGGTAGTACTTATAAACGTTTAGCCCCAGTAAGTAAAAGTCTCAACAATGCTGGAAAAGTATTATTAAGCAAGCAGAATATCTTGTCAGACAATCAAATAGATCATATTAGCAATAAAACAAAACAGCTCTTTAAAAATAGCTACTTTAAAGTCCTCCTTTTCGCTGCACCTATTGCTGTAATAACTCATTTAATAGTTAATTCAATAATTAATGATCCAATTAAAAAATATGAAAAACTTATAACCTCTAATTGTGAATACACTCTAGTTGGTCTAATTCCAGAATATGTTGCAAAACAAAGATTTAAAAAGTGCTTAAATGACCTAAGAGAAGTTGTGAGGAAGCAGATTGAAGTCGCTAATGAAGAAGGTACTGTTGTCAATGCATATGAGGATCATTACAACCTTACCTATCCTCCATTTAGAAGTTGGGGCATCTCGCCAAGTCAATGGAGCCTGCCTAAAAACGTTAAAAAATTAAAAAAGGATAGGAGATTTGAAGAATTAGAAGTTCTACTGGAAGTACGCTGCAATCTAGAAATTGGCGGTTTCAAAAGTTCTTCTAGTGAATGCACACTATACAGGGAAGGTGGGACAGAGGAGGTAATAAAAGAACATAGAGGAGGCATCCCATTATTGGACTTGATGAGGCAAGATAATATTCCTAAAAAGAAAAAAGAATAGCAATCATGCTAAACATTTTTACTATCAAAAATAATGCTTTGCACTCCAACTGAAGCTGCTGACTATCTCAACTACAAGAGTCCAGCAACGTTATATAGGCTCATTAGAGATGGGCTGTTGGATGACTACATCGAGTATGTAGAAGGCGTCCTGTATTTGGAGATGGGAACTAGAAGTAAACGTCCAACACTGGCAAAACGAGTTAGATCACTCATTAATTTCAAAGGTGAGCATGAAATGTTTATGTTCGACCCAAAAGAAGAGGTTTCACTGCAAAGAGTTCGAGCCAAGTTTGAGCAAACAAGAGCAGCAAAATTAAGCAGCCATAGTTAATCCCTAATCACTCTTAAAACCGCTTAAATACTGACGTTTTGCAGACGTGACAATACCAATCCATTCTCATTATT
The DNA here is from genome assembly GCA_003215335.1 of Prochlorococcus sp. AG-409-P01. Lineage (GTDB taxonomy): Bacteria > Cyanobacteriota > Cyanobacteriia > PCC-6307 > Cyanobiaceae > AG-409-P01. The sequence goes on from QCKM01000001.1 coordinate 13,199, forward strand.
TGAAACTTTGTCCCTAGCGAAATACCGAGCCCTCGGATGACCCACAGCTATTGCTGTCCCTAGGACCCAGGCATTAAAAAGGGGAGCTAGTTGCCCCCTTGAAAGTCGACTGTCAATCAAATACAGAGTAGCTACTGCTTTGCTCTTGCTTATCTGCTGGAGGCTGTGTAACGGTGAGGTAAATACACAAGATTGTGAGCGGACAGAAAACGATACGAGCGATAGGCCAGAAGTAGCGCATTAGTCCTCCCTAGGTATTTCCAAATTTCTGTTCTCCTTGTCCTTATTGATCTCTTCCTTGACCTTTTTGTAGTAGGCGATCTCTTCCGGATCATCTGAACCAAGTCCATATCCCATCGTTGCAGCGAGGTAAATCTTGTGTTGTCTATGAGAGGTAAGAGTCATTAACAACAAGTCTTTTTCTATTTATTAGTAGGTCTAACGATTATTTCTCTAATTTTTTGAAACTGCTTTTTCCAAAAGCTAATAACAGAATCAGGGATGGGTTTATTGATAGGCATGATTTGAGTTTATTGAGGTAGTAGTAATCGTTTCATATTTTCATCATGCCGCTTTTTCAGTTGCTTAGTTCAGTTGATCGAAAGCATCAAACATTGTCTTGTCGGTGGCAGTCCTATAAGCCCGTGAATGTGCTGATTCGCTGTGGCGCATAGCCCTACAAATCTGGGCATATTCCATTCCATACCGATGACACCTAGAGGAGTAGGAATCTCTAAAGGTGTATGGCCTTAGCCAAAGCCCCTTTTTTTCATATTTCTGCTTGAGCCTTATCCACTCAGGCTGCACCTGTAAAAAATTCAAAACAAAGCGACCATTCAACTTTCTAAATTCTCCGTTCCTTCCTATTGGCAACTGAAGCGACCCATCTTCTAGTTCTTCAGGAATATCCCATTGCACTTTTTGACCATTTGAACTTTCTAGTGGTACAGGAACCAACCATCCTGCATGTGATTTGTTGGGTCCTGATACTTTGCTGTAAGAGCACCAAACCCTTAGTACTCCATACTCATCAATCCTGGGCGTTAGATATTGCAGCTCTATAGGCCGCATTCCAAAAAGAGCAAGGGTCCTAATCACGTTTGCCCAGGCATGGTTTCGTTCATTAATGGCATCAATGAAATCCAATAACTCTTGATCTTCTAAAACAGCTTTAGTTCTCTTCTCAGTGGTTCTGCCTCTTAGTTCCTTGATGCTTGTTTGGGTTACCATCCAACTAGCAGGCATGTTGTGACGAACAACAGCATGTTCTGTGAAATTCTTGAGTGCAAGACAACAGGCAGCTCTGCTAGAAGGCTTTCCTTCCCAGCTCTTTAAACACTGCTCCAGCAATTCATGACCACTGGTGACTGAGCCACTCTTGAGGATTCTTGTGCCTTCTTCTATATAAGGTTGCCAGTTGTCTTTCCAGGTCGACTCTTTGATTTGATTAACCCCTGTAGTCCGCAGATCGAACAGACTCTGAGCTATTGCGTCCCATCCCTTTGCAACCTTGTGGGATAGCTTGTCGCTTAACCCTAAGGCTTCTTTTATTGCCAGTTTTAAAGATTTTTCGCCATTATGTACTGGATCATAAATACGGTTTATTAAGAGCAGTGCATCCCCTTGATTAGCGGCATTCCAACCGAAAGGAAGGTTGGCAGTCTGTGTAACTAAGCCTTTACCTCTAATTCGCAAAAGCATGCGGCCATTGTTATTGGTGATATTCCATCCCCTCCTAAGGGTCTTCACTGAACTTTGGAAACCGTCTTCCCAACTTTTTGCCATAGATATATTTATGCCAAATTTTATACCAAATATACTTCGAGAGAGTTTCACAGACACTCTAGAGCTTTCAAAAAACCTTTCCAGTAACTAACTTTTGATTCACACTCAAGTTGCTCGCTGCTAGAAGAGTACTTATATCACCCAAATGATCCACGGGGGCTGCAAGGCCCCCTCTTTAATTGCAGAGTAAGGGATCTAACAAAGATCATGACTTCTGAGGAATACAGCAGGCGTATTTGCACAAAGATGTTTGATCTCGTTCTTCTTTGAAATGCCAAGGTGATCACAGGGAAGAAAAGGAGGCCTAGTTATCTCTATGCCCCTGCTTAGTTTCTTGGCAAGGATGGTGTTGATTTAAGGTTTTATTCCGATGCTTTTTTGTGTGGAAGGAACTATCTGTAGAGATATAGAAAGCAGCGAGGTTTCTTATGCCCCCAGTTGTTTCCTTATTTGTTTATTTGTCCATTGCTCAAGTTGCCTTTTTTGCCTTGTTAGTAGGCTTGTTCATGTTTGGTGTACCTAAAGGGTTCTTTAAAAAAGGTGAACGAGGCTCGGCAGTTTCTTCTCATTAAATTCCTATAAAAATAAATGGAAATCCATGTGAGCTTAACTTAATCAATTTCAAAGGTGCTTAAACAAGCATATAAGAGAAGACTTGAAATTAACTAGAGAGAAAGTAATATTTTTAGGTTATGCTTTATTCTTCGGAAAATCTTTGCGTTAGTTTTTCGATTAATATTACCGGTATAGGATCATTGTATTTATCGACATCCTCATTCCTCATTTTGAAATCGCTAAATTTTGGCACTTCTCCTTTTTTAAAGGAGGATTTTAAGCTCGGCTTATAGAGATATCTTGCAAGTCTGTAGCTTATAGATTCATTTCTTTCATAATCCACAAATCCACCCCACATTTTGGCTCCTTGAGGTTTCATTCCTATATGACATCCTTTTAAGCCGGCAACTCGCTTTTCTGATGAGCCCCATTGACTGCCTGGCTTTTGCCCTGCCCTTCTGCCAACGTAGTTCATATCCATCCCCAGCCAAAATAATTCCTTGGTTTTTCTGTTGAAAGCAATATGTGCAGCTGCATCACCAGTTCGGAAGATCTTATGTTTACCACTTGATGTTCGTAAGATATTAATGGGAGGGTGTGCTATGTATCTATAATCTTTGATATGAGTTACTGCGATTTTATTGAAATTGATGCCAAATTTACATGAGAGATTATATTTTTCGATAGGCCCATCATTTAAGCAGCTTTGATTTGACTCGATCTCATCTAGCTTTTGGGTGTGGATTAAATTCTTGGCTAAATCTCTAGCTTTTATGAACCATGGGGCATCATAAAAAACATTATTTGATAGATCTTCAAGTTCTTTGACAGTGCTTTTTATTACCCAGTATTCTCTGGAGTAGCTATCTAGCTTATAGTTTTTTGATTCTTTGGGGTTCCCAATAAAGCAATTTTGTGCGAGTGCTCCTCGACAAGATAGCAAAAGGGCCATTAATATTGTTGAGTAAATGGCTTTCATTATTATTGGTATTTTGGGAAATGATTGTATTTAATAATAACCTATGTAATCCAACATTTTTATGTTTACGCTATTTTCAAGGCAAAGAGAATGATTTAATATTGACAACTTTGTAATTAGGTGGATCGAGAGCTTTCCTCATTTTTATTTCTCTTTGTCTCTTAGGTCGAAGGTTTGATTGTCTTTGTCAACTGGCTCCTCGCCTTCTATCCAGGTTGAAAAGAGCATGAGTATCCTGCCGAAATATGGCACCCAGATTTCCTCATATAATTTTTTCAATAGTTTGTTCATCTGTTTAGAAGTGATTGATGGAGACTGTTAAAACTTTTAGAGTTGTGTAAATGATTCAATATAACCTAGGTGAAAGTATCTAAGAGAATCATTCTTCTGTTAGATTGCAAATAGCTAAGGAATGCTATCCCTAGATAGGCTATTGTTATTTATATATAGGGAGGCTTTGAGTATGGGAGGACAAAGTATCTCACACAGGTTTGTGTTTCTTGGTGTGATGGTGCTTATCCTTGGCTGCGAGGCAATAGTTGTTTTGCTTTCTTTTTTTCAAAAAGGTATTGTGAAAAGAGAGGTGCTTGCCAGTGATACAAGCCTAGGCTTTGACCTTGTAATAAAAAAAAATTGAAGTTCTAGTAGTTTTTACTGAATCGTCTTGGACTGGTCAGACTTCTAGCTTTGCTGCAATAACTGAAAAGCCGGAGAAGACTTTTTGTCAAACAACGAGATCTTGTTGAAATGACATTATGAGCAAGAAGGGTTTTTGTTCACTAAAGATCTTGACAGTGGATGATTTGAGTTCAGGACTGTTAATGATTTGATCATCCATGATCTTTGAATTTCCCTTGACAGCCTTTAGCAGCAGAGGCTTAGAGACCGCGAAGCAGCATTGCAGAAGTGGATGTTCAGATGCTGTCAAAGCCTTTTCTCGCCACATGTGATTGAGTCAAATATCTTTGTCAAAACTCAAACTTCAGACAGTACAGCTATTACCTGCATATAGTGTTAGGAGCAATGCTTTGAAGATCAATTCATTGCTTTGGTACCTTTCGAAGCGGTCTTCCTTGATTTTGTCGTATTCCCACTCCTAGGAGATCATTGCCTTGGATACCATTGAAGCCGATGTAGTCATCATTGGAGGAGGCCCGGCTGGGTGTACCTGCGCCATATATACAGCTAGGGCCGACTTGAAAACAGTTGTGCTAGATAAGAATCCAGCTGTAGGTGCTTTGGCAATTACTCACCAGATAGCTAACTATCCAGGTGTATCAACTGAAATGAGTGGAATGCATCTTCTTGAATTGATGCGTGATCAAGCAGTTGAATTTGGGACTGATTATCGAAGGGCTCAGGTTTTTGGTGTTGATATAAATGGACCTTGGAAAACGGTCTATACGCCTGAAGGTACATTTAAGGCTCGCGCACTTGTTTTGGCCAGTGGCGCTATGGGAAGGCCAGCATCTTTTAAAGGTGAGGCTGACTTCTTAGGTAGAGGTGTGAGCTATTGCGCTACATGTGATGCAGCCTTTTATAAAAATCGTGAGGTTGCAGTAATTGGCTTTAACAAGGAAGCCGTAGAGGAGGCCCAGGTCCTTGTGAAGTTTGCCTCCACTGTTCATTGGATTACATCTAGTGACCCTAAGGAAGATGATCAGCATGCACAGGGCTTGATCTCACAGTCCAATGTTCGTCATTGGAGTCGAAGCCGCTTGCTGTCAATAGATGGCAATGACAGTGGCGTTACTAGTGTTCAGGTAAAAACTCGCTCTTCCGATGAAGCTGAATGCTTGCCTGTAGAAGGTGTTTTTGTTTATATGAGTGGTTCTAAGCCAATTACAGATTTCCTTGGAAATCAGATAGCTCTCAAAGAAGATGGTGGAGTTATGGTTGATAATTTTATGGCGACTTCATCTGAGGGTGTTTGGGCGATAGGTGATATTCGCAATACACCTTTCAAGCAGGCTGTTGTTGCCGCTTCGGATGGATGTATTGCTGCTATGGCTATAGATCGATTTCTAAATAGCCGTAAGGCTATCCGTGTTGATTGGGTTCATACCTGACAAGAAATTCGTTTAATTGTTTAAAGAGGAGACGCGTCTGAGACGTAAGCCACACCGCCATAGTAATTAAGTAAGGGTTGAATATTATCTTTGATGCGTTGCAGTAGTTCTTGCTCGCAAAAAACAATCACATGTGCATTTGATCCAAATCCAGTTAATTCCATATCTTCATAAACTATTCGTTCAGGACCCCTCCCTGTGGCATGTTTCATTACGGTATAGCCTGGGACTTCTGCTGACTCAAGCAGCTTGAGCATTTCGACTAACTCTCTTTCACTAAAAATAAGGTCTAAACGTTTCATCTATTTAGCTTGCTCCAATAAATAGCGTGTTAACCATGCCCATATATAAAGGTATTCCAACAACAATGTTGAAAGGGAAAGTAAGTCCAAGTGCGGTTGATATGTAATAACTTGACTTGGCTTCAGGCACTGTCATCCTCATAGCAGCTGGGACGGCTAAATAGGATGCGCTTGCGCACATGACCACAAATAGCAATGCATTACCAGGCCCTAAGTCAAGAGCTTTGGCTACTAGGACACCTATGGTCGCATTCAAAAGAGGCATTGCTATAGCAAAGCCAATGAGAAAAGAACCTGCTCGTTTAAGACTTGGAAGTCGTTGAGCTGCAACAATCCCCATATCTAAGAGAAAGAAGCACTCTGCTCCGTAGAAAAGCTTTCCTGTGAAGGGCTCCATTTTTTGGACGCTTGCAGGATTATGAGCTGCTGTAAGAAAGCCAATGATGAGACTTCCCAAGAGCAAATATACGGAGCCATTGAGCATTGCTTCATGCAAGATTGCTCTCCATCGAATCTTCTTTGCATTAGGTCTTTGCTTATTAGATGAGAGCTTGACGAGCAAAAGACCAACAATTATTGCTGGTGATTCCATCAGAGCCAAGGCTGCAACCATGAAACCATCAAAATGAATACTTTGACTTTCGAGGAAACTCTCGGCGGTTATAAAAGTTACGGCACTTATCGAACCATAAGCTGCAGCAATGGCAGCCGAGTTAAAGACATCTAGCTTTAAACGGAGGATAATGAAACAGAGAAAAGGTATTAAAAGCGACATGAGTATTGCTGTGCCAACTGTCGGCACTACTTGACCACCAAAACCACTTTGCTCAAGCTCTAGGCCACCTTTGAAGCCGATCGCGAGTAATAAATATAGAGAGAATAATTTTGGTAGAGGAGCTGGTATTTCTAGATCAGATTTAACAAAAACAGCGATTGTCCCCAGAAAAAAAAATAGAACCGGAGGGCTTAAAACATTTTGGAGAATCAAATTTGTATTCATTTAATTCTTGAATTTTGAATGATGTTCGGGTGAATTAGAAATAAGGTTTTTTAGAAGAAAGATATCTAAAGACTTAATGTTTGGACTGCTGCTTCAAGAGCTTCTTTTCTTGTTGCAACTACACCCTCTACACCAAATTTCATAAGCCTATCTTTAACTCGACCTGAAGCACCGGCAACAAATGCTTTTCTTGAATTATTGCTTGCTTCTCGAACCATATCTTCAATTGCTAAAGTTGCTGTCACTCCAAGTCTTGGTACATCAGTGATATCAAGAATAAGGACTTTATAGTTTCTTATTAGCATCATTCTTTCACTTATTCCTTTGGCGGCACCAAAGCTTAGCGGTCCTTTTAATCTGAATAACATGACTTCACCAGAGCACCTTTCAAGGAGGGCTTTTTCATCGGCTGGTAATGAAGAAGTGTCACTGATTGATTGATTAGAAGAGAGGGGATTGTCTGCTTCCATTCCTTCTAGTTGTGTTTCAGTTATGGAATCAATAGTGAGCATATTTGCGACAAACACACCTACTAATACCGCCCAAATTAGGTCCCAAAAAACTGTCATTAGGAGGACGCCATACATTACGGCAGCTGTCTTTAGTGAAAGACTATGTGCTCTTCTTAGGAAGCCCCAATCGATAATATCTAGTCCAACTTTTATTAATATTCCTGCTAAAAGTGCTGTAGGTATCTCTGCTGCTAGTGGTCCTGCTCCAAGTAGAACTAGTAAAAGAACAAGGGAATGAACCATCCCTGATATGGGAGTCCTTCCACCAGATTTGATATTTATAACAGTTCTCATTGTTGCACCTGCCCCAGGGAGTCCTGTAAGCAATCCGGCTAAGCTATTTCCTAATCCTTGACCAATTAGTTCTCTGTCTGAATTGTGCCTAGTTTGAGAGATATTGTCGGCAACAAGTGAAGTTAGAAGTGAGTCAATTGCCCCAAGAACTGCAAGTACTAAGCCAGCTTTAAGTATTACTGGAAAATGATCATTCCAGTTAGGCATTGTGAATGAGAGGCCCCCTTCAGGGATGGCGCCAATTCGAGGCAGTGGTGTTAAGCCACGAGCTTCTAGGTTTGCATCACCAAATAGCAGAACTGATAGAGGTGTGACTATAAGCAGAGCAAGGAGTGGAGATGGGACCCACTGGCTGATTTTTCGTGGTGTCAGGAAAACTATTGCAAGCGTCATTACTGCCACAGCAACAGCCGACATATTTGGTTGGAAATTATTAGCGAGGGTTGTTAGTGACTCAAGAACACCTCCTCGTGTCGCAATGCCTAGCAGGGGACCAATTTGGAGAGTGAGGATGATTACTCCAATGCCTGACATGAACCCTGACACAACTGAATAGGGAACAAGTGTTATGTATTTTCCAAGTCCAAGAACTCCAAATAAAACCTGGAAAAGTCCTCCTATTACTACTGCCGCCATTACTAATGGGAGTATTGCCCCTGCTCCGAGATCTCTAGAAACACCTACTGCGGCAAGACTTGCTACAACTCCAGCAACCGTCACACTCATTGGGCCAGTAGGGCCACTGACTTGTGCAGGGGTGCCCCCAAACAATGCGGCTACAAATCCAACAACTACGGCTCCATATAGTCCATATATGGCTCCACCAGGCCCTAATGCAGCATTTCCAAAGGCTAGTGCTAGAGGTAGCGCGACAACCGCTGCTGTAATTCCGCCTAAAAGATCACCCCGCAAATTTCGGGTGTTAAATCCATAAATCAAGGACAATGCTTCGTTCTCCTTTATCACTTTGGACTAAGAATATAAGAAGGGATGGTTCTTGAGAGTTGCTTTTTAAATTGATTAAATGAAAAGCTTAGATTTTTTAGCGTTCGGGCTTCCCTCCATTGATAGGCAACCAAAAGAGAGACTGGCCTGAGAGACTGCTTTTACATGGGGCCTATGGCCCAATTTATAACCATGGCCGGTAGTGGCTACCGGGATTACTTCAAGGTTCTTGGTGTTGAGCGCAACGCCACTAGTGATTCCATAAAGCGTGCTTTTCGCAAATTGGCTCGTGAATATCACCCAGATGTGAATCCAGGTGATGTGAATGCTGAAGAGAAGTTCAAAGAAGTTAGTGAGGCGTATGAAGTGCTTTCAGACCCAGACAAGAGAAGGAGGTATGAACAGTTTGGTCAGTATTGGAATCAGTCAGCAAGCTTTGGCGGAGGAGCTCCTTCTGGGAATGGATTTGATGTTGACTTTGGCAGGTATGGCAATTTTGATGATTTTATTAATGATTTACTCGGACGCTTTGGATCAACAAGGGGATCCACTGGCTTTGCAGGAGGCTTCCCTAGAGGAGGTGGCTTTCCTCGCAGTCAATCTCGAACTTCTTTGAATCTTGATGCTGAGGTGACTTTAAAAGTCAGCTTTTCTGAGGCCTTTAGAGGTACTGACCGCACTCTTTCTGTAAATGATGAAAGGGTACAAGTGCAAATTCCTAAAGGGGTTAGGACTGGTTCTCGACTGCGGTTAAAGGAAAAAGGAAATATTCAACCAGGCACAGGAAGGCGCGGGGACCTTTACCTAAACCTTGATGTGCAACCTCATTCAATATGGAAGTTTGAGGGAGATCAGTTATGTGCGGAATTCCCAGTTGCTTTAGATGAACTTGCGCTTGGAGGAACAGTAAAAGCGATGACCCCAGACGGGGAGGCAGATGTGATAATTCCTCCAGGGACTTCCCCTGGTAGAAGTTTGCGGTTGAAAGGTAAAGGGTGGCCTACCAGAAAGGGTCGTGGTGATTTGATACTTATTTTGAGAATGACTCTTCCGTCTTCTTGGTCTGATGATGAGCAAAAACTTCTTGAAAAACTTAGTCTTCTTCGCTCGACAGAGCCTCGAGGCACTTGGCTTCAGGCTGCACGTCTCTAATAGATCTACGATTACTTCAATCCTTAGGTATTGATGGACCTCACTTATCGACCTCGACGTCTTCGCAGAACCACTTCCTTGAGGGAAATGGTTTGCGAGAACAGCATTAGTCCTGCAGATTTTATTTATCCACTTTTTGTGCATGAAGGATCTGAGGTTCAACCAATCGGTGCAATGCCAGGGGCAAATCGTTGGAGTTTGGATCTTTTGATAGGAGAAGTTCAACGTGCGTGGGATTTAGGGATTCGCTGTGTCGTACTTTTCCCAAAGGTCTCCGACAAATTAAAGACAGAGGATGGATCTGAGTGTTTCAACGAAAATGGTCTGATCCCTAGAGCAATAAAACGCCTTAAGGAAGAGGTGCCTGAGATGGCTGTTATGACTGATGTTGCATTAGATCCTTATTCATGTGACGGCCATGATGGAATTGTGAGCCCGGAGGGTGTTGTTCTGAATGATGAGACTATTTCGCTGCTTTGTCGTCAGGCAGTAGTTCAAGCTCAGGTAGGTGCTGATTTAATAGGCCCTAGTGACATGATGGATGGGCGCGTAGGTGCAATACGAGAGGCTCTTGATGATGAGGGCTTTGAACATGTTGGGATAATTAGTTACACCGCTAAATATTCATCTGCTTATTACGGGCCATTCAGAGAGGCCTTGGATTCAGCCCCTAGACCAGCAGGAGGCAAACCAATCCCTAAAGACAAGAGCACGTATCAGATGGACCCTGCTAATGCGCGTGAAGCAATTACAGAAGCTCAACTTGATGAACAGGAGGGAGCAGACATCCTGATGGTCAAGCCAGGGCTTGCTTATTTAGACATCATTTATCGATTAAGAGAAGAATCACAGCTCCCAATTGCTGCTTACAACGTGAGTGGGGAGTTCGCAATGGTTAAAGCAGCAGCAGAAAAAGGCTGGATTAATGAGAGGGATGTTGTTTTAGAAACATTGTTGAGCTTTAAGCGGGCTGGAGCAGATTTGATATTGACGTATCACGCCTGTGATGCGGCTCGCTGGTTAAGAGATGGATGATGTTTAGGACTGAATTTTGTCTGTTTTGCGCAAAACCAATAAAAAAACAGGTGATAACAAGTCAAGAACTACATAACGTCTGTATCTGAAACAAAATGAATACAGCAGTTTCTTGACCAGCATGACCAATGTTCAACGGTTAGGACACATCGCTATTCGTGTCAAAGACATGGGTCGAGCCAAGTCTTTTTACATGAGTCTTGGAATGCGATTGGTTTGGGATGCAGATGATTGGTGTTATTTAGAAGCAGGGTCAAATAAAGATGGTCTTGCATTGTTGGGACCTAGTTACAAAGCTGCAGGGCCGCATTTTGCGTTCCATTTTCAGGATCGTAACGAAGTGGATGCCATTCATAAGCAACTTCAAGTGGCAGGCGTTGAGGTGGGAGATGTCCATGATCATCGTGATGGGACATCTTCGTTTTATCTAAAAGATCCTGAAGGGAATTGGTTGGAGATGCTTTATCAGCCTCCTGGGGGTATTTCGAAAAATCAGTCAGGAGGATCTAAGGTTCTGCCATGAACTCCTTGATGATGAGTTCAGATTCTTTGATAGCTTTTAGTGAAAGCCTTGACCTCCTTGAGTGGCCAAGGTTGTGTGAACATCTTTCTCACTTCGCAAGTACTTCTCAAGGCTGTAGACATTGTCAAAGCCTTGGATTGCCGAAGGACTTGCAAACCAGTCAGTTAATGCTGGCTGAGACTATGGAAATAGGGGCTTTAGATCAGTTAATTGAAGGGGGATTGAGTTTTCAAGGTGTACATGATCTGGAATTTATCTTGAAACGATGCGCCAAAGGTGGTGTGGCGTCTGGTCAAGAGTTGCTATTAGTTGCTGAAACACTTGCTTCAGCGCGTCGACTGCGACGTCAGATAGATGACTACGAACTTCGCCCTACCCTTTCTGCGCTTTTGGTTGACCTGGCCACTCTCCCAGAATTAGAAAAGCGTCTCAAATTTGGATTGGAAGATGGTGGTCGTGTAGCTGACCGTGCCAGTAAAAAGCTTTTGGGTTTGCGTCTTCAGCGGAAAGGATTGCGGCAGGAACGTAGTGATTTGTTGCAAGAACTTTTACGGCGTTATGGACCGATGCTTCAGGACTCAGTAATTGCTGAACGCAATTCACGTCCTGTACTGGCGGTTAAATCAGGTGCTGTTGCTCAAGTCGCTGGTTTTGTTCATGACAGCTCTTCATCAGGAAGCACTTTATTTGTGGAGCCGGAGCGAGTCGTTATCTTGGGTAATCGTTTGGCCGACTTGGATGCGCGCATCAAGTTGGAAGAAGAGTTGTTGCTTGCCGAGTGGAGCGCTGCAGTTGGGGAGAATTTCACATCTCTTCAGCATCTTGGCGAGGTGCTTTTAAAGCTTGATTTGGCACTCGCACGAGGACGTTATGGCTATTGGCTTGGGGGCGTTCCTGCGACTCTTTATGCAGATCAATCTGCTCCTTTGAGTCTTAAATCATTGCGACATCCTTTGCTGATTTGGCAACAACGTCGACAACAAGGTGTGGAAGTAGTGCCAATTAACGTTGAAGTCTCCTCATCGTTGAAGGTGGTTGCGATTACAGGGCCTAACACGGGAGGTAAAACTGTCACTCTTAAAAGTATTGGCTTAGCGGCCCTTATGGCACGTGCTGGCCTATTGATCCCATGTAATGGGACTCCATCAATGCCATGGTTTGCACAAGTTTTGTCTGATATAGGAGACGAACAGTCTCTTCAGCAAAATCTTTCAACTTTTAGTAGCCATATAAAAAGGATTGGAAGAATCCTTGATGCGTTGGCCAATTCTCCGGGCCCTTCACTGGTTCTTTTAGATGAGGTTGGTGCGGGCACTGACCCTAGTGAAGGGACTGCTTTGGCAATAGCTCTTTTACGGACATTGGCTAATCGTGCACGCCTAACAGTTGCGACAACACATTTTGGGGAACTGAAGTCTCTTAAATACAACGATGCACGATTCGAAAATGCTTCTGTTTCTTTTGATGGAGAAACAATGTCTCCTACTTATAGGTTGCAATGGGGTATCCCTGGTCGAAGTAATGCTTTAGAAATTGCATCACGTTTAGGCCTTGATACTGAAGTGATTGCAGAGGCAAGAGATTTGCTTGGGTTGAAAGGTGCTGGAGAAATTAACTCTGTCATAACTGGACTTGAAGAGCAGCGCAATCGCCAACAGGCTGCTGCTGAGGAGGCTGCAGCTCTTCTTGCAAGGACTGAATTGCTTCACGATGAATTGTTGGCGCGTTGGAAAAAACAGTCAGAAAAGGCTTCAAAAGCTCAGGAATTAGGCCGACAGAAGCTTGAACGTTCAATCAGAGATGGACAGCGAGAGGTTCGAGAGTTGATTCGCCGACTTCGAGCATCTGATGCTGATGGTGAGTTGGCGAGGCGGACTGGCCAGAGGCTTAGGCGAATTGAGTCAGATTGCTTGACTCAGCCACAACGAAGAAATACTGCGAGATGGACCCCCAAGGTTGGAGACCGTATTCGCATACTTGCACTTGGGAAGGCGGGAGATGTTCTTGAAATTTCAGAAGATGGACTTCAGCTGACAGTGCAATGTGGGGTTTTACGCAGCAAAGTGGAATTGGATTCGGTAGAAAGTCTCGATGGCAGGAAGCCGAGTCCCTTAAAGCCATTGGTCAAAGTTCAAGCTCCAATAGTTTTGGGTAAATCTCCAGAGGTCAGAACATCAGCCAATACAATTGATGTTCGAGGTTTACGGGTCGGTGAGGCGGAGGTTGTTGTTGAGGAACATCTTCGACGGGCAAGAGGTCCAGTATGGGTTGTTCATGGAATAGGTACTGGAAAACTTAAAAGGGGATTGAGAGAGTGGCTTCATTCTCTGACTTATGTGCAGAGAGTTACTGATGCCGATCCGGAAGATGGAGGTATAGGTTGCAGTGTGGTTTGGTTGTGTTAATTCATGAAAAATTAATGAGCATTGTTCACTAAGAGTTGATTTGCAAGGTTTTTCGATGAGCTAATTACTAATAGCCTTAGGTGAGTAATTAGTTAGTTAATTTGTTCCGCTACTCATATGATCCTAGGGTTGAAACTTAGACAACGTGTTGAAATAAAGTGCATTTCATTGACCAAGCCCGAATAATTGTTAGAGGTGGCCGTGGTGGGGATGGGATAGTTGCTTTTCGCAGAGAGAAGTATGTTCCAACTGGCGGACCATCCGGAGGCAATGGTGGTAATGGTGGTCAGGTTGTTTTTCAGGCTGATTCAAATCTTCAGACGCTTTTAGATTTTAAGTACAAGAGGATCTTCCCGGCACCTGATGGGCGTAGAGGAGGACCTAATCGCAGGACCGGAGCTTCTGGTAAAGATTTGATTATTAAGGTTCCTTGTGGCACAGAAGTTCGTCATGTAAATACTGGAATGATTTTTGGTGACCTCACAACCGCTGGGCAGGAGCTTGTTGTGGCTTTCGGGGGACGTGGAGGATTAGGTAATGCTCATTATTTAAGTAATAGAAACCGTGCACCAGAAAAGTTCACTGAAGGTAGAGATGGTGAGGAATGGCAACTTCAATTGGAGCTAAAGTTGCTAGCTGAGGTTGGGATTATTGGGCTTCCCAATGCTGGCAAGAGTACTTTGATTGCGGTTCTTTCAGACGCACGACCAAAGATCGCAAATTACCCTTTCACTACTTTGGTACCTAATTTGGGTGTTGTCCGTCGTCCAAGTGGAGATGGAACTGTTTTTGCAGATATCCCTGGGTTAGTCGCTGGCGCTGCCCAAGGATCTGGCTTGGGACATGAGTTTTTGCGTCATATAGAAAGGACAAAGCTTTTGATTCATTTAGTAGATGGAGCTTCGGAAGATCCAGTTAGTGACTTGCTGATAGTTGAAAAGGAATTGGTGGCTTATGGACATGGGCTTGCCGATCGCCCAAGAATATTGATTTTAAATAAAAAGGAACTTCTTGATGACCGCCGTAAAATGCAAGTGGAAAGTGCACTTGAAGAAGTTCTTGGTAAAGAAGTGATTTCGATTTCTGCTGTAATGGGTATAGGTCTTGATGAATTAATGAATCGTATTTGGCAAAGGCTGGACATGGATGTTTGATTGTCGCGAAGAAAATATGCTGTTGACTTGTTTATTTTCAACTATTAGTCATAAATGGGGTGAACTTTTTTAAATCATGAACTTCTACAGTTGTTTTGATTTTGAGGGCCAAGTCATTGCCCGTTGTCAGACCCATCAAGAAATTGAGTCCCTGCGAAAAATGGGTAGACCGATTGGGGAAGTAAGAGTAATGAAAAACGAAGAGGCCGTGATTTGCTCTTTAACAGGAAGTCCTTCTGAATTTAATGAGGATTTTTGATTGCCTAGGTCTTTAAAAAACTATAAAAATAGGGTTTGCTTGAATCAAAGCAAACCCTATTTTTAAATTGGGAATATTTAATTAGAACCTAATCGTCATAGACCAGGCATTCTGGTTCGTCGGGATTCGCATCACAGAATAGTTCGAGGGCATTTGGGTCGTGCTTATCCTCTGGGTGATGCTCTTTGTACTCCTCTAATGAATGGAGTTCTTCTGTGAGATGTCGCACTTTTGCGTCATCTCCTTCTGCTTTGGCTGATTGGATCTCGGATTGATCCTTTTGGATGTGCTCGTCGATTGTGTTCATGGAGTCTGGGTCTAGGTCTGTGCCGGCCAGTTTCGCCTGACACACATTAGGCGTGTTATGCAGTTGCGCTATGGGGTAAACCAACCATTGGTTTGCTTTACAACACCATTGCCAAGTTTATGTATTGGTAGCTACCAGCTGGATAGACGGATTGAGGCTTTCACTATGACTCGGATCCTAGAAAGGCAAGGTAGACACTTTGCTGATGACCTAGGAAGGATGTTTTGGATTAACGGGCCTCGGAATTGGTGCTATATCTCGGAATAAAGACAATGTCGGATTGGATTTTCATGAAGTATTGGAGTGGAAGCAATTTTCACCAACTGGTTTAGTTAGTCAGGGTTTCAGCTCCATCAATGATGCATATCTAGCGTATGAGCAAAATTCTGTGAATTGGCCCCATGATTACTAATTAAGGTGCATCGGCGATGAAATGGAACTTCATCGCCGATGCACAAGATTATCGACCTACATATATGAAATCATTGGAGGCTGAAGGGGCCCTAGTCAAGATTGCTCCTTGGGTAAAGTCTTTGGAGAGAACTGCTTGTGAGCAATTAGTTGGTCCTCGTTGCCAGTGGTCAGCGACAAAGACAAGAAGAGCTTCATCTCAACAATTAGGAAGAGGAGAGGTTTTGCATCCTTCTAGAAAAAGCCTAGTTCTTTAAGGAAGTAATTCGCTTAATTCGAGCCAACGATCTTCTGAGAGAGTGATTCGTTCAACTAGTTCAGCAAGCTCTTTGCTGAGGTTTGTTAAGTCGGCATCCTTTTGAAGCAGAGCTTGCTCAATATCAAAACGTTTTTTTTCTAGCAGAGGCAAGTCTTTTTCTAATTTTTCTAACTCACGGCTTTCTTTGAAACTAAGTTTGCGATTCTTTGATTTAGATGCTTTGTATAAAGGTTTGTCTTCATGTTTCAAAGTAGATGCTTTAGAGTTTGAGGTCTGCAAATTTCTATTTTCTTTTTTGGAAGCAGAGTAATTTTTTATTTCTTTATCAAGCAATTTTTTTTGATCAAGAAAGTCACTGTAGTTTCCTTCGAATTGATTCAGGTTTCCATTCTCAAAATTGAATAATCGATTGACAACTCGGTCTAGGAAATAACGATCATGAGAAACAACAATCACACAACCTTGGAAACTTTCTAAGAATTCTTCTAATACACGTAATGTTGTCAAATCTAGATCATTAGTTGGTTCGTCAAGTAACAAAACATTTGGAGCTTGAATAAGAATTTTGCAGAGAGCTAGTCTTCGTCTTTCTCCACCAGAAAGTTTTTTTAGAGGACTGTGTTGTTGTGCAGGTGGGAAGAGGAAACGTTCTAAAAGTTGTGAAGCACTTATTTGAGAGCCATTTAGATCAATCCTTGAAGCCACTTCTTCAACAAAGTCAATGACCTTCTTCTCTAATTTTTGACCTTTGGTGAAGTCCATAGTGTGTTGGTCGAGATAGCCAAGACGAACTGTTTCTCCTAGACGAAGCTTCCCTGCCGTAGCTTTTCTTCGCCCTGCGATCAGATCAAGCAGAGTTGATTTTCCGCAACCATTTGGGCCAATAATTCCAACTCTGTCTTCTGGGGTGAAGCTGTAAGAGAAATTTTCGAAAACTATTGGGAAATGAGCTTCTCCGTTGGAGGTCATATGCAATCCTTCTGCTTCAATTACAACTTTTCCGATGCGTTTGCTTAGAGAGCTTATTTCTAGGTGGCTAATGGTCTTATCTATTTGCTTTGACTGCATGCCTTCAATTCTTTGAATCCGAGCCTTTTGCTTAGTGCTTCTTGCTTTGGCACCTCGTTTCAACCAAGCAAGTTCTTTCTTCAAAATGTTTTTGAATTTTCTGGTATTCGCAGCTTCTATTTCTGCCTTTTGGGTTTTTTGGCTAAGGAAGTCGCTGTAATTCCCTTGATAAAAGAAGGCCTCCCCTTTATCTACTTCGAGCATGTTGTGTGTTATTCGATCGAGTAGATAGCGGTCATGAGTGACAATTACCAGAGCACCATTGAATTGGTCTAGCCAGTTTTGTAGCCATTCCACTGCTTTCGCATCTAGGTGGTTTGTTGGTTCATCTAGTAAAAGCACATCAGGTTTCGAAACCAGAGCAGAAGCTAGGCTTACTCTTTTGCGATATCCCCCAGATAGTTCTTCTACATTGCGTTGGAGATCAGTTATCCCAAGTCGATTGAGCACTTCTTTACACTGTTGTTCAAGGCCCCATGCTTGGGCTTCATCCATGGCTTGTGTTAGTTGACTCAGTTTTGCCAGGAGATTTTGTTCATTTGGTTTTCGTGCTATTGATTCGCTTAGTTCTTGGAAACGTATTAGAAGCTTGCGTTTATCTCCACAGCCTGCCAATACTTCTTGAAGCACAGTATGACCTCGGACCAAAGAGCTTTCTTGATCAACATGTTCTATATGGAGTCTCTGGGGGCAAAACCTAGTCCCTTCTTCAAGAGTCTCGGTGCCAGCAAGAACTTTGAGAAGGGTCGATTTTCCCGCTCCGTTTGGCCCTATTAAACCGAGTCTGTCTTTTGATTTGATCTGAAGGTTTAGGTCCTTAAAAAGAGTTTTTATGCCAAAGTCTTTCCTTGCTCCAGTTATGTTGATCAGGCTCACAGAAGGCTGTTGGCAGTTTGAACATTGTTCAGATAATTAAAAACACTTTTATCACCTACATCTGCAGACGCATCTGTTCCAAACTTACGCAATGCCAAAATCAAGAATAATAATGCTGAGATGCTCAGTGAAGCAAAGGCAGTTGCTCCTCCAAGTAGGCCACTGAGATGGCCAAGTAGAGCTGCTGGGATCAAAAAAGTCATTCCAATAGCTTCGGGACGACGGAAGCAGAAGAACTCTTTAAAACCAATGCCAGTGAGTGCTGCAAAGATAGGACCGATTGCCCAAGTCAAAATTGGTTCATCGACAAGGCTAGATAGCATTGTTGGGGTGCCTTTGCTAATTGCAATTGCTATAGCTCCAATACATCCAATTCCCCAAAAAATTTGAAGAGCTTTGTGTAGAGGACGTAGATAAATATGAATCCATTTCAGGGCAAGTCCTAGGCTTATAGCCATTGGGATTAGCCATAGAAAGGCCCACGATGGGCCGAGAATCAGCCATTGCGTTAGGCCTGCTGAGAAGGATATTCCACATGTTAAAAGTGCTAACCGATATTTTTTGACCTCAAGCTTGTCGTCATTGGTGATTCTGTAGCGACCATAAACTCCTTCAAATTCAGGCTCCATTGTTTCTGTAGTGGCAGGTGAGATGTTTTCGTTGGTTTCGATCATTTCATTACGGGCACTACTGCATTAACCATTTTGTAGAGGTCTGGACCAGCGGGCACAATATTGCTTGGTTGAAGTGGGAAAAGGGCTCCAAAGTAGTCTGTTCTCCATGCTTTCGCATCACAGGTCTTTGCCACTTTTGGTAGTGATAGAAGCTTTTGGCGCCATTCCCAAAGATGTGGAAATGACCATAACGGTGCTTGGCTACACCCAAAGAAAGGCTGATAAATCATTTCCCAGCGAATGAGTGTTGGAAATAGCCGTATGTCTGCCAGCGTCATTTGCTCTCCACATAGCCATGGCCCTTTGTTTGCAAGGCTTTGGTTAACAGTTTTGAGTGCAGAAAAGAGTTCGTCGCATGCATTGTCATAAGCACTTTGATTACGTGCAAACCCGCAGCGGTACACCCCATTGTTTACTGAAGGTTGAAGTAGCTCCTGCCATTCAGAGATTTCTTTTTGTAAGGCTTTTGGAGCTAAGTCGGAAGATTTGTATTGTGTGGGCCATTGGTTAAGCAGCTCGACAAGTTGAGCACTTTCGTTTCCTAGTAGCTTTGGTTTGGAATGATCGTTCCCGATTGGGTCGATTAAAGAAGGAACTGTTGCTCTATGACTAGGAGGCGAGCCACTTAGCTGATACAGGGCTAGTAGAGAGTCACAGCCAAGAAGAGGAGGGTCCATTCGCCAGCGCCCAGCTTGGTGATCGGCTTTGGCTATGACCAGTCTTAAATTTTCTTTTAGACCTTTTATTTGGTGAACCAGCCAGGTCCGGTGAGCCCATGGGCAGCTGCGGCCAATGATGAGAACGGGTACATTCGCCTTTGATCTTGCTTGAAGTTCATCTTCAGGGGGCAATTTTGCTTCTTGGTGTTGGCTTGATGGACGGAGATAGTTCCCGGATTTATCTGAGGGAGCCAGACCATTCATTAATTGATTCCATTGCCAGTTCCAGCCTTTACGAGCTGTGGCAACAACAATTGGTGGAATTGACATTGAGGTTTCCTTTACAGCTATCTTCGTTCAGATTGAAGGTCGCACTCAGATTTTGATGACAGGCTTAAAGGTGCTTTTAGTTGCAGGCACACATGGCAATGAAATAAATGGGCCTTGGCTTTTTGAACAGTGGGAGGGCAGACAAGAATTAATTGATACACATGGGCTCGAGACAGTTTGTGTTATTGGAAACCCTGCTGCATTTGAGGTGGGTCGTCGCTATTTGGATCGAGACCTTAATAGGAGTTTTAAGAAGGAATTGCTTGAAGCTTCTGCGCATATTGATCTTGAGGTAGATAGGGCAAATGAGCTTCTTGCTCTTTATGGACCTCGAGGAAGGGTCCCTAGTCAATTAGCAATTGACATCCATAGCACTACTTCTGCAATGGGATGCAGTCTGGTTATTTATGGACGAAGACCTGCTGACCTTGCTTTGGCATCTCTTATTCAAGCCAGGCTTGGTTTGCCGGTTTATCTCCATGAAGGGGATGCCTCACAGAAGGGTTTCCTGGTTGAGGCATGGCCTTGTGGATTAGTTATTGAAATAGGCCCTGTCCCTCAGGGGGTCCTTGATGCAATCATCGTTGAGCAGACAAGACTGGCCATAAACGCTTGTTTGGAATCGATCGCAGAAGTCATTTCTGGAGCTGTTGTTTATCCAGAGCGATTAATAGTTCATCTTCATTTGGGAAGTATGGATTTCCCTAGACATCCAAATGGTCAATTGGCAGCATGTTTGCACCCCTCTATTGTTGGGAATGACTGGAGGCCTCTTGAGCCAAATTCTCCTATCTTTTTGAGAGCTGATGGGGAAATAGTTCACTTCTGCTCAGAGAAATCTGCCGTTCCTGTTTTTATTAATGAAGCTGCTTACTTGGAGAAAAATATTGCTATGAGCTTGACTCGTCGTGAGATCTGGCAAGTTGAAGAAAGTTGGATTGAAAATCTACATGAGATAGTAGCCATCAATGAAATCAACTAACTACCAGGAATAATCGATTCATTTGTCTATATCAATCGCATTTAGCCACAAGCCCAAATGTTTTGCTCTTTTGTACATGGCAAGTCACTACTGCTTCCATCTGCCCAATAAATCCTAAGCCGATCATCTTTGGTGCCTATACGGAATGTGAGAGATTTTATTGGGCCGACAGGAGCTTTTTGGTCTTTTTTAGAGAGAGGTGTGACTTTTAATCCCATTCGATGTTCTAACTCTTTAAGGCGAGTTTCTAAAGTAGTGATTGCTTTGGCGTTCCTTGTTGGATTGATTGCTGAAGGTGGCTGAGATTTTTGACAGCCTCCCATCAAAGGAAGTAAGGCTCCAAGAGATAGAGCAAATAGTAAAGATGTCGAAGTCCTGGCCATTTAGCAAGGAATCCCTTTGTTAACTTGGATGGTGTTACTCGGAGAGTAACAGTCTTTTGTGCTAGAGGAAGTCTAAATCTTTGTAGGGTGATGAGTTGCTCTGATTGCTAAAGCTTTTGGTCTCTAATGAAAAGGCTATTAAAGTTTTTGGTAGCTAGTTGACCTGGCAGAGAATTGGCAGCAATCTTTCTTGCAAAGATTAGTTTCTCTCTAAGAAGAAATCATTTTTCATGGGTAGTTGTTTCGGGGAGCTGTTTCGAATAAGCACTTTCGGTGAGTCCCACGGAGGCGCAGTTGGGGTCATTGTGGAAGGATGTCCTCCAAAACTTGAGTTGGACTTAGGGAAAATTCAAGTCGAGTTGGATCGACGTAAACCAGGTCAAAGCAAAATTACTACTCCGCGCAAAGAACCAGATCAGTTGGAAATTCTTAGTGGGCTTCTAGGTAATAAAACTCTTGGGACACCTATAGCAATGATGGTCCGTAATAAAGACCAGCGCCCTCAAGACTACAAGGATATGCAGGTCGCTTTTAGGCCTTCTCATGCTGATGCAACGTATCAGGCGAAATATGGTATTCAAGCTTCGAGTGGAGGTGGTAGGGCTTCTGCAAGAGAGACTATTGGCAGAGTTGCAGGAGGTGCGATTGCTAAGCAATTATTGGCTAAGACTACTAATACTGAGGTATTGGCATGGGTAAAGCGAATTCAGAATATAGAAGCAGAGATTGACTCCAACTTGGTCACATTAGAGGAGATAGAGGCCAGTATCGTTCGATGCCCTTGCCCTGCCAAAGCAAAGATGATGGTGGACCATATAGAAGCTATTAGTCGAGAAGGAGATTCATGCGGTGGTGTTATCGAGTGTGTTGTTCGCAATGCCCCTGTTGGACTTGGCATGCCTGTGTTTGACAAGCTTGAGGCTGATCTGGCTAAAGCGCTTATGTCACTCCCAGCAACGAAAGGGTTCGAAGTTGGTTCGGGTTTCGGGGGGACTTTTCTTAGAGGAAGCGAGCATAATGATCCTTTTTTGCCTAGTAAGGACAAGCAAATAAAAACAGCAACGAATAATTCAGGTGGTATTCAAGGGGGCATTAGTAATGGTGAACCTATTATTCTTAGAGTTGCTTTTAAGCCGACTGCGACTATTCGGAAGGAGCAGCAAACGGTTGATGCTGACGGTAACGCGACAATTTTGAATGCGAAGGGTAGACATGACCCGTGTGTGCTTCCAAGAGCAGTGCCAATGGTCGAAGCAATGGTGGCAATAGTACTTGCAGATCATTTGTTGAGACAGCAAGGTCAGTGCACTCTTTTGTAAGGACGCCCAATATCAGTTAGGACTTCTCTTAGTAAATGTCTACCGTCGGATGTTTATTAGTAGTAGTTGAATTAGATGTTTCTGGAAGTAGTTGTCAAATGGGTCAAGAAATTATTCTCTTGTGAACAGGTATAGAAATAATGAGCTTTTGGTTTCACAGGGCCAATTAAACCGAATCTTAGACATATTCGGCAACTTTCACATCACGACGAATTAAGAGTTCTTCTAAGTCTTCTGCATCAACTGTTTCCTGGTCTACTAGCATTTCGGCTAACTCGTCTAGAACTGAGCGATTATCTACAAGGATCTTGGTGGCACGTTTATATGCTACGTCAACTAAATCTGAGACTTCGGCATCGATGGTTGCTGCAGTGTCTTCAGAGAAGTCTCGCTCAGAGGCTATATCTCGACCTAGGAACATTCCACCTTGGGACCGGCCTAAAGCAACAGGCCCGAGCTTGTCGCTCATCCCAAAGCGAGTAACCATTTGACGTGCTACTTGGGCAACTTGCTTTAAATCGTTTGAGGCGCCAGTAGTTACTTCGTCTTCTCCATAAACGATTTCTTCTGCAACCCGACCACCTAGAGCTACTGCCATTTGATTTTGTAAATATGCTCTTGAGTACAAGCCTGACTCCATGCGCTCTTCACTAGGTGTGAAAAAAGTCAGTCCGCCCGCTTGCCCACGTGGAATGATGGATATTTTTTGTACTGGGTCATAGTCAGGCATCAAGGCTCCAACCAAGGCATGGCCAGACTCGTGATAAGCGACTAGACGCTTTCTTTTTTCGCTCATTACACGATCTTTTTTTTCTGGTCCAGCCATCACTCGTTCAATAGCATCGCTGACTTCGTCATTGCTTACTTCACTTAACTCTCTTCTGGCGGCGAGGATTGCAGATTCATTTAGTAGGTTTGCTAGATCTGCACCAGTAAAGCCAGGGGTGCGCCTTGCAACCTTGTCGAGGTCAACATCTTTTGAGAGTGTTTTGTCACGCGCATGGACTTTGAGTATTTGTAGACGCCCTGCGTAATCAGGCCTATCCACGACTACTTGCCTGTCAAATCGCCCAGGTCTTAGTAGCGCAGCATCTAGTACATCGGGCCGATTGGTTGCAGCAACAATAATTATTCCTGTGTTTCCTTCAAAACCATCCATCTCTGTTAGGAGTTGATTCAGGGTTTGTTCTCTTTCATCGTTGCCACCGCCTAACCCAGCTCCACGTTGCCTGCCAACGGCATCAATTTCATCAATGAAAACTATGCAAGGGGCATTCTTTTTGGCTTGTTCAAAAAGGTCTCGAACACGACTTGCCCCAACCCCAACAAACATTTCTACAAATTCAGAGCCCGAAATTGAGAAAAATGGTACATCTGCTTCTCCCGCAACTGCTTTAGCGAGAAGGGTTTTTCCTGTTCCAGGAGGTCCGACTAATAAAACTCCTTTTGGGATAGTTGCTCCAACCGCTGTAAAACGATCTGGATTTTTTAAAAAGTCGACAACTTCAGTGAGCTCTAGTTTGGCCCCTTCAATTCCAGCAACATCTCCAAAAGTGACTTGAGTCGATGGCTCCATCTGTAATCGAGCTTTGCTCTTTCCAAAATTCATTGCAGGGTTTCCACCACCTCCACTTTGTGCGCGTCGAAAAAGAAAGAACAGACCTCCAAGCAGAAGAACAGGAAATATGAGGCTGCCTGCTGCTTGTTGCCATGGACTGGGTTGACTGGTTGGTTGAACTGCAATATCGACGTTGTGTTCTGTTAACAGGCTTAATAGATCTGAATCCGGCGCGAGGTTGACTTGTGCGCGACCGCCATCATTCTCAACTACCTGAGCAGTGCCCCTGTCAGGTGATAGGACCACTCGACTGACTTGGTTTTCTTGTATGGCCTCAATGAAATCGCTATATCTGAGTGTTCGGGCAACATTTGTAGAGCCAGATTTATCAAAGAAAGTTGTCCCGACAATGATTATGACGCCCACTAGGAGCACATATAGTCCAACGTTTCTCAAGCGCTTGTTCAAGGTTCTCGTGCCTCTGATGAAGGAATGTTAATAGGCCTACGGGGAGTTATGCGTTTCTAAGCACTTTGACGACGCTTTGAAAAGCAAACCATTCTGGTATTTCTTCTCCACTGCGGAGCATTTTTCGGAATTGAGTTCCACTGAGTTTTTTGACATGCAGTCCCCTCGCCTCTGCATGCTCGGCCGTTACGTAGCCCTCTTCTTGGGTGTAAACAAGATTGAGAGAGGGAACTGTTTCCATGGCGAGTTCAGGAGCACATTGACGTGCGAAATTCTGTGCATCATATGGACCGTAAAAATCATCGCCGCTCAGGCTGGACTTGCACCCGGCCATATCGCGCCCGATTATGAAGTGGGTGCATCCATAGTTCCTGCGGATAATCATGTGCTGTAGGGCTTCTCGGGGGCCAGCCATGTGCATGGCATATGGGAGGTATGCCCAACGAATACTTTTGTTGTTTACCTCAGCAGCTAAGCGCTCGTATGTTTGAAAACGGACTTCTCCAGGTATGTCGTCTTGTTGCGTAGGGCCGCAGGTTGGATGAACCAGTACAACTGCATTCTTACTTACGTTGCTTGCATGAAGAGCACGGGTGAAAAGTTCATAATGTGCTCTGTGAATAGGATTCCTGCATTGAAATGCAACTACGTCTTCTCCTGAAGGAAGTTTTGATCTGACTTCATATGGGGTTTCGCAGGGGAAAACTCTTTTTGGAAGAGCAAGGCCCTTCAGACTCCCTCCTAAATAGAAGCGTTTACGTTCAGTGGCGATCATTCTTACGGCAGGGTGCTCAAGAGAAGTTGTCCCATAGCAACCTTTGGCTTCTAAAACCTTGTCTGGCTCCCATTTGTCTTCTATTTGGAAAACTGCAAGCTTCTGTTCTTGGTATGTCAGGAGTACTCGATCACCGATTGAAAGATCTTCACGCTCTGTATCTAATACCAGTGGTAGGCCAAATAAATATCCTGAGGTTGTCCGATGATCGCTTACTACAGCATTGTAATCAGCCTGATTCATAAATCCCCGCTCAGGAGAGAACCCACCATTAATGAGCAACTCCACATCGCATGCATTGCGGTCTGAGCACTCCATAGTTTTAGTAGCACTTGCCTCGACTGCCTCTTGATCAGACTTGGGTGTCATTAGATCAACAAGCTTGCCTCCATAAGGCGCTATTACTCCAGAAGGATTGTTTGACAGAGGTTGGCTGGCGACCATTACAAGCCTATGAATGCCGAGAGATTCTCCCAGATGATGGTCTCCGATTTCTGAAGATTTTTGTTAAACCTTTAAATGAAAGAAGGGGCCTAATAGGCCCCTTCTGAATTTGACGCTTCTTACGTCTATTTGAATAAAAGCAGAATCAGAAATTTTCTGTTCAGGCTTTACTTCCAGAGAACACTCCAGTGATCTTTAGATCTAGAGGGTCATGAGATCCCATGTCAGTGTCTGATGGCTGGAAAGCTGTGAAAGAACCTGAAAATTCATTTCCGTCAACACCGGTGACTGAAAGGGTCAGTTGACCTTTGCCTTCGATGTCTTGCTTGATGTTCTCTCTTGCTAGCTCTTCATCATCACCACCTAAGGCCACTAGTCCTTGGGCATAGTCAACGCCGGTATCCATTGCACGACTTTTTGGATCCAAAAAGTCACCTGTGCGATAGCTAGGGATACGAGTTTCGCCTTTGAATTCTGTGCCTACGGTTATTGAAGAACCGCCAGAACTAGCCACAAGATCTTTTGCTGAGAAGACAAAAGGAACTTCAAGGCCACCAGGAGCCATGACAGTGATTAGCTGGAAATCAATGCCATCTTTTTCAGTGAATGTCCCTGATCCAGAAACATCACCAGAAACTTGATCGATGGTTGTGTTTGAGTGAGGACTGATGATTTTTGCGGGAACGAAATCGGCTTTCTTACGCTTTGTTCCTTGAACTTTGACAAATACCTCTTGGGGATTCAGGCAGAGGTTTTTGAGAGTGTCTCCGCTATTAAGGCTTATGGATCCCGCGGATCCATCAGCAAGGGTAGGACAAACATTGGCTTGGCCGGTATTCACGACACCACCAAAAGTTGAATTTCCCCTTTCGTTTCCAAGCACGAACTCGGCGGAAACACTGCTCGGGGCAGCTGCAAAGGTGAGACAGAAAGCCAGCACCAAGGCCAGCAAAGGACGAAATGGCATGGGAGGAAGCTGAAAGGCCAGATAACTGCGGTATTAACCGCCCAATGGGTCAACTGGGATCTTACAAGGGGTAAATGGAAGTTAGGGCAAGCCTTTTGCACCTCTCAACAACCCGTCGCTTCCTGAGGGTCTATGAAAACTCTTTGCTGCTAAAAAGTTAATGTTTGCAGTGCTTCTAAGGGGAGACTTTCGCTAAAGAAATTCCTTTCAAAGTAGTGTTTTCACTGTTTAAAAAGGAGTTCTTGGAGGCAGAATTTGAAATTCATTGATCGAAATCCTTAATAAACCGAATTTCGCTTGAACTTGCCTTATGACCCCGACAAGCCTTATTAGGACTTGAAAAGGAGGACTTGAACGAGTTTTTGAAGGCTTTTAGAAATTCCTTGAATCAATGTCATGCTTCAGACAGTTGAGCTCATTATTTAGCTTTTTTTTTCGTTTGATCCTTAAGTAGCGCATCAAGTAATAGATGCGCTAACTCCAGCTTGGAAATCACGGGGTGAGAATAGACATTTCCTTCGCTTGTTAATAGCCATCCACCATTTGTATTTGCAACGAAGCCTTGGCCAGGACGATCAATAGGATTGGCAAATAAGAGATCACAGCCTTTTTGTATTCGCTTGGCCTCTCCAAGTTGTTTTATTTGGGAGTCGCTGCCAGTCAGGGCACTAAATCCGAGTAATGATTGGTCGTTAGGCTTGTTTGCAACTAGCTCTGCTAGTAAATCTGGCACTTCTTCTAATTGTTCCCCAAGCAATTTGATTAATTTTTCTTTTGGATGCTTCTGAAATTCATTTGTTTTTTGGCAGCGTAAATCACCAACAGCTGATGCCATGGCAATAGCACTTGCTGTTGGTTGTAATGCCGCTAAGACCATTTGCATTTCTTCAGCAGTCTTTACGGGATGTGTCCTAAGTCCTTCCAGTAAAGCTTCGGGAATTTGAAGTGGACCATGAATCAGATCAACTTGAGCACCCCTAAAGCGGGCCGCTTGAGCAAGGAGAACTCCCATCCTCCCGCTACTTTGATTTGTGATGACCCTTGCTAAATCAATTGATTCTTGTGTCGGGCCAGCGGTTGCCAAAAGATTGATTCCAGCCCAATCTCGTTTGAGGTTGCCCATTTCATCAGCTTGCAAAAGGGCACTCCTCGCTGCCAGGACTAGCAATTCGGGGTTTGCCATGCGTCCTTCCCCAACGCGATCACAAGCCAATAAGCCTTCTTCTGGACTTAGACATAAAACTCTTGGATCGGCTTGCAGAAGCTGCCAGTTGCGAGTCACAGCAGGACTTGACCACATTCCAGTATTCATTGCTGCTGCTGCTATGACTGGCTTTTCGCAGGCCAGCAAGGTGCTTGCAAGCAGTCCCTCTCCAAGTCCTTGGGTCCATCTAGAGAGTGTGGTTGCACTTAAAGGAGCAACTATTACCAACTCAGCCCATTCGGCTAGAGAGATATGCAATGGACGAGGTTCATTTGAATCCCATTGGTCATCATCTTGGTAACAACGATTTCTGCTAAGAGTGGCCAGCGATACAGGACTTACAAGACGAGATGCACTTGGAGTGACAATGCAACGTACCTCTGCTCCAGCTTTTATTAGGTTGCTAACAAGTAGAGGAGTCTTTACTGCAGCTATGCTTCCACTTGCTGCTACAAGTAAGCGGCGGTCTTTAAGTGGCAGGTTTGCCTCAGTCTTCATCGAAGGGTTCCTGGTCCACTAGGTGAAGATACGGTTGAGTGAGTTCAGGTCTGTGGATAGCTAAGGCTCTTAACAAGTGCCAATCATTTAGGCCTGCAAATGGGGTGGGGTAATCATCTTCTTCTAGACGATTAGCTAGGACCTTTATAGAAGCCTCGTCAAAAGCTGCTAATCCTGCAGGTGTTATGCCATTGATAGCTTCCAATTCGTCATTATTAGATTTCGACATTGTTAGCGCTTAAATCTCCCTATGCATCATTCTGCCTGCCAACCTATGTTTTTTGCCTGGGGAATTAGCTCAGTTGGTAGAGCGCTGTGATCGCACCGCAGAGGTCAGGGGTTCGAATCCCCTATTCTCCATTTGGTTTTAGAAAAGTTGTTTTGGGCTTTTACTTGAATCGAAAACAAGCAAATTTGATAAGTGCTTAATCAATCATCGCTGGCTTTGATCTGACTGGTGGACTTTACATATTGTTTTCGACAAGATGCAATGACGAAATCTCTCTAGAATTTGAGTGGAAACCAATAAAGAGGCCTCTTTTGCATAACAACAATGCTGCAAGGAAATCTCTGCTTATTGGTCTTGGTGGGCTAGTAGCCATGACGGTTTTGGTGCGCCCTGCCTCTCTCTTGACATTTGGTTGTATCGCCTTGGCTGGAACATTTGTGAGTCGGAGAATTCCTACCAATAGACTGGTAATAAGGTAAAAGTGTATGGATAAGGAAAAAATCCTCGATGTCCCAATCGAAACGTGAGCAGGTGATCAGTCACCTTAGATACATTCGTCAGGAATTAAGAGAGATGCATCAAGGTGTAAGACAAGATGGCTTGCTTCCAGAAGCAGGAGAGATTCGTGGGGTCATGGCTCAAATGGAAGCCCTGCTTGAACTTTTAGAAGGCAAGACATCCAAAAAAGCTAAGGCAGAAGCAGGCTGACCTGATTTGTTGTGGCTCATAGTCAAATTCTTTAGAATTCTTCAAAGCCAAAGTTTTGTCTGCTTCAAATAATTTCAACAAATTGATATTACTTCTCTTTTATAGAACATTTTTTTGAGGGTAAGCTTTTTAGCCAAATTGCTCTATTTAAATCCATTACGGCATTTCGATTCTTTAATACTAAGAACGAAGATTCCATCACATTCACTCTTTAATGATGCCTAAGAAAATTCAGTCAACTCGTCTACATCAAAGTATAGGAAAAGCAATGGAAAGACTTGAGTTATGGGCTTCTAATCCTTGGAGGAGGTATTCATTATTTTTAATCGTAATATTGTCTGCTTTTATGATTGGAAGTTCTATAGGTGCTATTAATGGTGTGCTGGCACTGATGGATCCCATAGGGGCACTTTTAGTAGTCCTTGTTTTAGAGTTAATGGTGCGATTACGTAGGCGATGGCCTAGTTCTAGGCGCTCTGAGCTGTCTTGCCAGCTTCTAGATAGTGCACGGATAGGTTTGCTTTATGGCCTCTTACTTGAAGGGTTCAAACTTCTTTAGCTTAATATTTAAATGTTTGTATTTGGAAAGGAGTGCCAAGTATTTAAGATCTTTACTTTGTCTAATCCTTGATTGACCTGTCACTATTAGTGTTGAATATTTGGATTTAATTTGATTGGAACTTTACGTGACTATTTGAATTGTCTGGAATCTTTATGTGGCCGACTCTGATGCTGCCATTAAATAGAGAAGTGCCATCCTTGTAGGAATACCATTGCGGACTTGTTCCTCCACTAGGCAAATAGATCTGTCTTCAAGTAATGAGCTACTGATTTCTATGCCTCTGTTTACAGGCCCTGGATGAAGTACTGGTATTGGTTGTTTGCAGAGATTTAGTTTTTCGTGATTGAGGCCATAGTCTCTTTGATAGCGATCTATATCCGAGAGAAGGTTCTCTCGCATTCTTTCTTGCTGCAATCTTAGAGCCATTACTGCATCTGCTTTGGGCAATGCTTTTTCTAGTTTGTGTTCGATTTCAATTTTTCCACGTTTTCTGATTGGGTCTGGTCCTAGCCCTGGTGGGGGTGCTTCTACAAACGCTTGGAAGTCTTTTGGGACCAGACTTGGCGGGCCACACAAAATCACATCTGCACCACAAGCAGTTATTGCCCAGAGATTTGACCGTGCAACTCTTGAATGAAGTATGTCTCCAACTATCAAGATTTTTTTGTTTTGCAAGCAAATTGGTGATGGGTTCAGTGGATCAAAGTGATGTGCAAGGGTATATAAATCAAGGAGCCCTTGACTGGGATGGCTATGTAGTCCATCGCCTGCATTTAGAACAGTTGTACGTTTCCCAGCATCTTCTAAAGCTGCTGCTAATTGGGCAGGTACATTTGTGGAGCGATGGCGAACAACGAGCACATCTGCCCCCATTGCTACATAGGTAAGAGCTGTATCTATCGTGGTTTCCCCTTTGTTTAAGGAGCTGCTGCTGGGATTGAATGTTTGAACATCGGCTGAAAGCTTTCGAGCAGCAAGCTCAAAGCTGCTACGAGTTCTTGTGCTTGGTTCGAAAAATAATGTTGCAACTAGACGTCCTTGCAAAGCAGGTAATTTGCGAGCACCTGACTGAGGCAATGATCTAAAGCGGTGAGTCAGCTCTAGTACTGAGGTGTAATCCCGCTGGGAAAAGTTTGCCAGGTCAATTATGTGCCGATGATTCCATTTATTCATTGCCTATCTCTTTCTATGGGAAACCATGCTTTTGAAATGGGCGGGCATGCATCACCTTTACAACGCTTGCTGATACTTCTACTGGCTTGAAGATACCAACGCCATCGAAGATTCTTTGCTTGGGATATGCCGATTCGAGTACTCCTCACAATTTGGTTATCTTTAAATTCTGTAGGTTTAGAAGTTAACCATAAATTATTTGCTTCTTTAGCTTCAAGATTGTCGTAGGAGCGGTCTAATCCAAAACGTTTTGCTAGTAGGCCTGGACCAGAGGCAATTCTTTCTGATTCATTTGGCATAGCAAGTGAGCGCAGAAGGACTCCATTCGCCCAATCCTTTCGACCTGTCACAAGGTTCACGCAGTGGTATATGCCATATGTCAGATAAACATAAAACCGTCCTGGGCTACCAAAAAGAGTCTCATTGCTTTTTGAACGACGTCGATAACCGTGGCAGGCTTCTTCTATTTGAGAATAAGCTTCAGTCTCAACGATTACACCCCAAATCAGTTCTCCAGTGCTTTCACGTTTAACCAACCTGCACCCTATTAATTCAGGGGCTACAACTTCTGCAGGTCGTGAGAAGAATTCGATTGGAAGTTCAGAATTGTTTGTTGTGATGGTTTTTGGAGTAGGAAAAGGACTTTGGCTAGATTAAAACCCTATTAATGGAACAAAGCTTCAATGAATCAGTCAAATATTACCAAGTTGATTGATGCTTTGACAGCTAGGTATTTTGCTAAGGCATAACTTGGGATATTAATATTTTTATTTCTTAAAAATAAGAGGTTTGGGATGAAAAGTTTTTGCTATCAATTATGAATGGTCTATCTTGGACTTGATCTATAAAGTTGCCCTGCGCTGCTTTAAGACTAAATTTATTTTGGCAATTAGAGATTTTCTATTGTAAATACTCACAAAATATCTCCATTCCTAATTGTGGTTTAGTTTTGTATATTCCAGACTAAGGTTTCATGGCTACTTAATATGAGTACCCAAATCCCTGGCTCAGTTGTTGACTCTAGCTTGATAAGACTCGCGCTTAAAAGCTGGCCCGAAGTCGATGATTATTTGAAGGTTTGCAAGGCTGTCATTATTCCTATTGGCTCAACTGAGCAGCATGGCCCTACTGGTGCTATTGGCACGGATGCTTTGACGGCTGAGGCGGTTGCTCTTGAAGTGGGTCGTCGCACAGGTGTCTTGGTCACACCCGTTCAAGCATTTGGAATGGCTGAGCATCACCTTGGGTTCAGCGGAACAATGAGTTTGCAGCCATCAACTCTTCTTGGAGTGATGCATGATTTGGTTCTCTCATTGGCAAGCCATGGATTTGAAAGAATTTTTGTAATAAATGGCCATGGAGGCAATATTGCTATTGCAAAGGCTGCTTTTGCGCAGTCCTATAGCAGCGCTGTCACCAGGGGACTTCCTGGCGCAGTCAACTTGCGTTGCAGGTTGGCCAATTGGTTTATGGCAGGCCCAGTTTTTAGAGAGGCAAGAGAGCTTTACGGTGAGAGTGAAGGTCAACATGCGACCCCTAGCGAAATTGCTCTTACCTTGCATTTGGAGCCAAGTCTTATAGACAAACAAAGGCCTTTGCCAAAACCCGCTCCTGCTGGCGCGATCCATGGCCCAGATGATTTTCGTCGTCGTCATCCAGATGGTCGCATGGGTTCTAACCCTTATTTAGCTAAGCCTGAGCATGGGGCGATTTTTCTTGAAAAGGCTTCGTTAGCGTTGAGTGAGGAATTGATTTCATTTATGATGTCCCCATGAAGAAAATTTCAGCAGAAGATGTTCGCAAAGTGGCCGAATTGGCCCGATTGGACTTGCCTGATCAAGATATTTCCACATATGCATGCCAGTTAGAAAAAATCATTACCTATGTTGCTCAGCTTGAAAAGATAGAGACGGTTGATGTGATTCCTACTACTAGGGCATTAGAGGTCTTAAATGTTACTCGCGACGATAATGTGAAATCAACTTCTGTGCGAGAAGAACTTCTTGAATTGGCCCCTCATCGCGAAGGTGATTTCTTTCGAGTTCCCCAAATATTGGCTGATTAAATCTCAATCGTAGTTTGACCTTGGTGCTACGGCAGTTCTTTGTAAAAGACTAATCCATTTTTTCCTCCATCGATTGTTTGGTAATAGCTTTGCTAAAGGTCTCATTTTGCTTCGACGTTTTTTATGACTTCTTACACCAAGTAAGACATCGTAAAGAAAATTCAAACCATCTTTCCTGGTTTCAAAAATACCCATTCTTTGGGGTGAACCTTTCAAATCAAGTAGAGGTTTGGTCGCCTCATATGCTGGTTTATATTCAAACCAAGGGATTGATGGCCAAAGGTGATGAACCAGATGATAATTCTGACCCATTATCAACCAATTCATTAATCTGCTTGGATAAACTCTCGCGTTTTTCCATCGATTTCTAGATAGGAATGGGCGATGAGGAAGGTAGTCGAAAAAGATACCCAATGTCACTCCCACCATTAGAGCAGGGCCAAACCATAGGTTGTAAATGATATTCATGAAGTCGAATTTGATTCCTGCAAGAACAATTGATATGAATAATCCTCTTTCTATTCCCCATTGCAATAACTCAAAACGTCTCCATAGTCTGCGTTGGAAGAAAAAATATTCGTGATAGAAAAACCTTGGTGCAATTAGCCATACAGGACCAAATGTACTGACAATGTGATCCGGGTCGTTTTTGGGGTCATTTACGTGAGAGTGGTGTTGAAGATGAACCCTTGTGAAGACAGGGAAGCTAAATCCGAGCAATATTGCAGCACCATGCCCCATTGCTTGATTGACCCAGCGATTCGGATGGGCGGCGTTATGACAGGCATCGTGTATGACCGTGCCTTCCATATGGAGAGCAGTAAAAGCTATGGCTACCAGAATTGGCAAAGGCCAACTGCCATTACACCATTCCCAAATAGCTAGAAAAGCTAGGCAATAACCACCAAGGAAGAGCCCTACGGTTGGGTTCAGGAGGTTTGGTGGATCAAGATATTCTTGAATTGTCTTTTGCCAATATGTAACTGATTGCGATTGGTTAGACACCTCACTTGAATGATTTTTGGGAAGTGTCTGGGGCATTACATTCAGTGAATTGAGCGGAAAGACTAAAGACCAGACAATGTTAGGAAATAGATGCCTACATGGAGATTTGAACTCCCAAGACCCAGGTCACTAATACCTAACCTTGTGACTTCAATTAGGAACTAGTGGCTGCAGTCGTTTTGGGGGGATCATTTTAAGACACCTAAGTGGGAAGGCTCTTAAAAAGGGTTGGTTTTGGTGCAAATTTAGAGCAATGCCCGCTAGTGGTTTGTCAAATGCGATTAATTGCACCGGTCAAGCTGGTTATAAGTAAATTTCAAATGCGGATGAGAGGACTTGAACCTCCACGTCAAAGACAACAGTACCTAAAACTGCCGCGTCTACCAATTCCGCCACATCCGCAGAGTTTCAAGGATACATAAAGGACATCAATTGGATGCATTTGCAGTTGTTTTGTCTTCATGTGTGGATTGAATTCCAAGACATGGGCGGGGACTTGGATGATTACTTCACCCCCTTTTCTCGAGGACCTTATTTCAACTCTAAATAAACGCGTATAACAATTCTGCCAAGTGGTCTTTCACATCAACTCTAGACAAAGCATCAAAATGGACTAAGAACAATGCTTGTTGATGCTGGCAATTCTCTTTGGAGACATTTCTCTAATTCTTGGCTTTGTGGTTTTGTTGCTTCCATTACTTGCAACAGAACTCAGTCGACCTAGAGATTCATTTTGGGGCGCAGTCCTTTTGCTATTGGGATTGGTTCTGATAACAAGTGATGATCGATTGCGCGGAGCTCCTATGTTGGCAGTTGTTGCTGGAGGTCTTGTTATAGGCCGTCTTGGGATAGAAGTAGCACAAAGTAGATGGGTGCAGTTAGGTCAGGAGGAGAAAAAGCGTTTTGGATCTCTAGAAAGATGGACAACTAGCTTTGTTCAGCTTCGTTTTGTGGTAGAAAATGTTGCTGCTGCTTTTGGATCTTTAGTTAAAGCTTTTGGACCTAAGTCAAAGCCAAGTTCTATCGGCAAGAAATGGGTGCGTCCAGAAGAGCCGACTTTTGAGGAACCTTCTACTGACTCTGGCCTTCAATTAACTAATGTCTCAACGAATAGCCTTCAAGACACTGGACCCATCTTGCAAACGTTGTCTGAAAAGGATTCTCCCCCTAAAGACTCATGAACCCCTCTTGAAGCATCGACATTGTGAATAAGGAGAAACCTCAAGGCAGTGATGCCAATCAAAAATCTTATAAGGACACTCTGAACCTTTTAAGTACTGGCTTTGGCATGCGTGCCAATGCGGTACAACGTGAACCAGAATTGCAGGCGTTTTGGAGAGAAAGCGGAATTGATCTTCAACTTGGTTTGGTTAATCCTGGCCCAAGCTTCACTTTGCATGATGGCCCTCCTTATGCAAATGGCGACCTTCACATGGGGCATGCACTCAACAAGGTTCTTAAGGATGTGATTAATAAATTTCAAATATTAAGAGGACGCAAGGTACGTTTTATCCCTGGTTGGGATTGTCATGGTTTACCGATTGAGCTCAAGGTCTTACAGAATCTTGATCAAGAGCAACGGAAAGCACTCACTCCAATCAAGTTGCGAAAGAAAGCTGCAACCTATGCTTTAAAGCAAGTCGAGAAACAGAAGGCAGGTTTTCAACGTTGGGGGATTTGGGCGGATTGGGATAATTCCTATCTAACGCTTCAGAAGCATTATGAAGCTGCACAGATTGATGTGTTTGGGGAAATGGTGCTTAAGGGACATATCTATAGGGGACTAAAGCCTGTTCATTGGAGTCCAAGCTCGAAAACGGCATTAGCAGAGGCTGAGCTTGAATATCCTGATGGACATTTGAGTTCAAGTGTTTATGCAACATTCCCTGCGTTGGAATTATCTGATGAGTTGCGCGATTCTCTTTCCAATCAAGGACTTGAGCTCCCAGTAGAAGAGTTTGAATTACGAAAAGTTCTAGAGGTAGCCGTTTGGACTACTACCCCATGGACGCTTCCAGCCAATTTGGCTGTAGCAGTCAATGGAAATCTTGATTATGCATTTGTTAATGATGGAAAAGGGAGAATACTTTTGGTTGCTAAAGAGTTGGTCGCTTCTTTGAGTGACACACTTGAGTTGCCATTGAATGTTTCTGCTTTTGTGAAGGGAGAGTTGTTAGAAGGACTTGTTTACCAAAACCCTCTCTTTAACCGTAAAAGCTCAATACTTTTGGGTGGTGATTACATAACTACTGATTCAGGTACTGGTTTAGTTCACACTGCTCCAGGTCATGGCGTAGATGATTTCAATACCGGTCAAAAGTATGGCCTGCCAGTGCTTTGCCCGGTAGATGAGGCAGGTATTTTCACTTCTGAAGCAGGACCTTTTGCTGGTTTGAATGTTCTTACAAACGCTAACGAAGCGATTATTAGTGCACTGGAAGATGTTGGAGCTCTTTTAAAACAGAAACCATATCCACATCGCTATCCATACGACTGGCGCACAAAGAAGCCAACTATTTTTCGTGCTACGGAACAATGGTTTGCTTCATTAGATGGGTTTCGAGACGAGGCTCTTAAAGCCATTGAGTCTGTGGAATGGCTACCACAATCTGGACGCAATCGTATTGAGGCGATGGTAAGGGAACGTGGCGACTGGTGTATTTCGAGACAACGTACTTGGGGTGTCCCAATCCCTGTTTTTTATGATAGGGATGGTGGCGAAGTCTTGTTAAATGACAAGACGATTAAACATGTAAAGGCGCTTGTCGCTGAACATGGCGCGGATGTTTGGTGGGAATTGGATGAAGCCGAACTTTTACCACCTGACTACGCGAGTGACGCTAAGCGTTGGAAGAAAGGTACAGATACTATGGATGTTTGGTTTGACTCAGGTTCTAGTTGGGCTGCGGTGCCAAGTCAGTTAGAAGACCTCAATTATCCCGCCGATCTCTATCTGGAAGGCTCAGATCAGCATAGAGGTTGGTTTCAATCTTCACTTCTGACTTCTATAGCAGTTAATGGTAAACCTCCTTATCGAAGGGTTTTGACTCATGGATTTGCTCTAGATGAAAAAGGGCGAAAAATGAGCAAGTCATTAGGGAATGTGGTTGACCCCACCGTGATTATTAACGGTGGGGTCAACCAGAGGAAAGAACCTCCATATGGAGCAGATGTTTTGCGCTTGTGGGTGAGTTCTGTTGACTACTCAGTTGATGTTCCAATTGGATCAGGCATCCTTCGCCAACTTGCGGATGTATATCGCAAGGTAAGGAATACTGCCCGTTATTTATTGGGGAATTTGCATGATTTCAAACCTAATCAAGACGCGATCCCTATAAATGAACTTCCTTTACTGGACCGATGGGTTCTTCAGAGGACCTCAGAGGTGATTGATGAGATCACAGCTGCTTTTGAAGACAATCAATTCTATCGGTTTTTTCAGTTGCTTCAGAGTTATTGCGTGGTTGACTTGTCAAACTTTTATCTAGATATTGCTAAAGACAGACTTTATGTGAGTGCACCGGCTGACCGACGACGACGAAGTTGTCAGACCGCCATGTCTCTCATCATTGAGCGATTGGCTGGCGCCATCTCGCCTGTGCTTTGTCATATGGCAGAAGACATATGGCAAAA
The DNA here is from genome assembly GCA_003215335.1 of Prochlorococcus sp. AG-409-P01. Lineage (GTDB taxonomy): Bacteria > Cyanobacteriota > Cyanobacteriia > PCC-6307 > Cyanobiaceae > AG-409-P01. Next base: position 50,725 of record QCKM01000001.1, read on the forward strand.
CCTTCCATATCACGTTGGTGAGGATTCAGTATTTTTAAGAGGTTGGCCTACGACTCCAAGATCTTGGCAAGATCAATCATTAGTAGAGCCAATGCAGTATTTGCGGCAGCTTCGAGGCGAAGTCAATCGAGTGATTGAAGATTGTCGAAGCCAAAAGCAGCTAGGAGCAGCCTTGGAAGCTTCAGTAAGAGTGGAAGTGAAAAACAGGTCTCTTGCAACGGCAATTGATTGGCTTCTTGAAAATGGTGATGAAGAGGTTGATTCTTTGCGTGATTGGTTTTTGGTTTCTCAGCTCCAGCTCGGAGGTGAGCCTTGGGCTGAAGTATTGGTTACTCAAGAAACCAAGTTAGCAACTATCGAAGTCGCAAGAGCTCGCGGGAATAAATGTGAGAGGTGTTGGCATTATGAAAATGACATTGGTAATCACGTGGACTATCCAACCATTTGCAATAGATGCGTTCTTGCCTTGAAAAAAAGGAAGGATAATGTCTAGATTTCATGCAGTTAGTTAGTCAATTATTCTTTTTTAGATTGAGAGTCAAAACTCACCAGCCACCCTTCCTTGTCTTGGGAGGCGAATAAGTAGCCATTGCAAAAAACCAATCACATATCCCATTAAAGCTATATAGCCAACGAAGGCGGCTACAGGCTCAGACCAAGTACCTCCAAAGAGGAATGTAAATAATCCCTCGAAAATTTGATGCAACCCTTTTGGTGCTTCAAACCAGGCACTGCAATTCTCCCCTGAAGGGAGTTTGAAACAAGTGAGACTTTTAAAAGTTATTCCAGAGGCAAGCAAGCTAAAACTAGTAAAGGCCCAGCGCCAGATTCTTACCGTGAGAGGCAATGGACGCCAAGGAGGGAGATCTGAGAGCTCTTCATTCAGGTCAACCCAGAACCAAATTGATCCAACCATCAGCACTGGAGATAGGAAGGCGGTTATAAAGCCAATTGGTCTGTTGTCTGTCAGAAGCAGCATTGATATAGCCATAAGGCTAGAAACTTTCCAATAAATGGTTAGCAGCCGAATCATGGAACTTTGTTTGTTTGACGAGGCCCAAAGGAGAAGAATTAGGGGAAGGCCAACAGCAAATATTGCTGCCATTCGGTAGGTGAGCCATACCAATGTTCGATATGTGAGTTCTGACACCTGTGAGGTTTCGTATATGGCCATTATCAATGCGTAAGGTCTTACGTACGAGTTGGTAAGGTCAGCTTCATGGGGCAGTTCTCACCACTTGACTGGTTTAAGAGCCTCTCGCCGAGTGCTGAGTGTCGAACTGCGTTGTCACAACAGCCTTCTTTGGAGGCTGCTGTAAAAGAGGTGTCAGAGACTCTCTCTGGTGGGAATGAGGCGGATTTAGCTTTGGTGTTTGTTTCATCGAATTACGCGAGTGATTTACCACGTCTGTTACCTCTTTTGAAGAATCGTTTAAAAGCAATTCATTGGCTTGGTTGTTCAGGAGGAGGAGTGATTGGAACAAATTCAACTGGAAATGTTTTTGAGTTAGAGCAAACTTCTGCATTAAGCGTGACACTTTTGCGTCTTCCAGGTGCTTTGTTTAAGCCATTTGCTTTGGAGACAAGGGATTTGCCTGATTTGGATGGTCCTTCTCAAGATTGGCAGGATTGGGTGGGTGTTGATCCGAAATACTGCAACAGCATTTTGCTTTTTATTGATCCCACTTCGGCTTTTATTGCTGACTTGATAAGTGGTCTTGATTATGCCTATCCACAAGGAACAATCATTGGTGGTATTGCTGGTCCTCACAATGCTCCGCATGGATCATTGTTGTTCGGTGAAAAGGTCGTAGAGGGTGCAATTGGGTGTGCTTTTGGTGGCTCGTGGACTTTTGAGTCAGTAGTGGCTCAAGGGTGTAAACCTATTGGGCCAGTGTTTGAAGTTGAAGATGTCAAAAGAAATGTCCTTTTGAAACTAAGTCATGAAGACCGGAAAGATAGTCCCGTTGCTTGCTTGCAAAAAGTCCTTTCAAGCCTTTCAGATGAAGAAAGAGATCTTGTGAGGGATTCGCTTTTTCTAGGAGTTGAACGTAGTGATTTGGTTATAGGAGGGACAGGGACTTTAAAGGCAAAAAGGACTTTCCTGGTGCGAAATCTAATTGGGGTGGACCCTAGAAATGGGGCAGTGGCTGTCGCGGAATCAATTCGTCCAGGTCAAAATGTTCAATTCCAACTACGTGAAGCTGAAGCTTCACGACAAGAAGCTTCCCAACTTTTACTTGCCGCTAGCGAGGCAAGTATTTCCCAACCTGTGTTTGGAGTATTAATGGCTTGTCTTGGTAGAGGTGAAGGTTTGTTCGGTATGAAAAACGGGGATGCCAAGATCGCACGTGAGGTTATGCCTGATTTGCCAATAGCAGGTTTGTTTTGTAATGGGGAGATTGGTCCCTTGGGAGGGGCGACTCATATACATGGGTATACGGCTTGTTGGGGCCTGCTCAGGCAAAATCGTCCTGTGTAAACAACATCCAGTTCTTTCTGAGCATTGCGCCAGCACGTCAACCCACTGAGTCGTTTTTTTCAGCTGCCTCGAGAGTTGCCTCGGCCTGAACAAATCTTTGAGGATCCCGATCTCCCTATTCATGTGGACATAGGCTCTGCTCGAGGAAAGTTTTTACTAGATCTTGCTAGAACCCAGCCCAATTGGAACCATCTTGGTTTAGAGATTCGTGCTCCATTGGTTGCCTCGGCCAATCTCGCTAGAGATCGACTTGATCTAAATAACTTGGCGTTCTTTTTTTGCAATGTGAATGTGAGCCTTGAAAGTTGGCTGCCAGCTCTCAAGAGCGGGCAACTAAAACGGGTTTCTATTCAATTTCCTGATCCTTGGTTTAAACGACGTCATAAAAAAAGACGAGTATTGCAACCATCAATGCTGCTTAATATTGCGAGCTCAATGCAGCCTGGATCTGAACTCTTTTTCCAAAGCGATTTGCTTTCAGTGATTGAGCCTATGGTCAAGCTTGTTGAAATAAGTAGTTGTTTTGTTCGTTCGTCAGCTCAATCGCAAATTTGGTTACAAGAAAACCCATTTCTCATTCCAACTGAGAGGGAAGTTCATGTGATTAATCAGGGATTGAAGGTTTATCGAGTTTTGTTTTGTAGGAATTGTGACGAGGCTCCTGCATTGGAAAATTTCGAAGAGCTTTTAAATGATTTTGATGAGTTTTGAATTAATAGGAATGACAAAAAATCAATTGCATTGATTGAAAATTTAGGCTGCTTTCAGATGTGTTTCTGCGAGAACAACAAGTTGGCTTGTCCAGGATTCGACTGCCTCTGGATCAGAGGCTTCAACCATCACTCTTAACAAGGGTTCAGTTCCACTAGCCCTGACAAGCACTCTTCCTTCTGAACCCATAGAAGCCTCTGCATCCATTACTGCTTCTTGTAAAGGCTGACATTTATCCCAGCTTTTGCGAATGCTTGGGTTAGGCACATTCACATTGACTAATTTTTGGGGAAATGGCTGAAAACTTTGATTGAGCCATTGTGCAAGCGTTAAATTTTTGGTTTTACAGAGAGTTGCTAGTTGTAAAGCACTATGAATTCCATCGCCATAAAACCCATTGCTTGCGGCAAGCAGATGACCTGATTGTTCTCCTCCTAAAGCCGCACCACTAGCCAACATTGCAGCATGCACATTTTGATCTCCTACAGCTGTCCGCTCAAGCACTCCGCCTCTATCAACCCAAGCTTTCTCAAAGCCAAGGTTTGACATGACTGTGGAAACTAGCTTGTTGTCAGGTAATTTTTGTTGTTCTTGAAGAGCTGTTCCCCAAAGGTATAGAGCATGATCTCCATCAATTATTCGGCCTTGACCATCAACAGCAAGCATCCTGTCTGCATCTCCATCAAAAGCAAAACCCATTTCGGCATTGTTTTCAATGACTGCTTTTCGAAGAGGATTTAGATCAGTAGAACCACATTTGACATTAATGCGACTCCCATCTGGTTGCCCATGAATGACATGTATATCGGCTCCTAACGAAGAAAAAACCTCTTGTGTGCATTTCGTGGCTGACCCCCAACAAAGGTCAAGAATTATTGATATGCCATCTAAGCGCTTAGTCCCAACCGTTGAGAGTAATTCTTCTTGATAGCAATTAAGGGTTTCAGATCGATCGTGGGATCTTGCGCAGGTAGAAAATGAATGAAAATTTTGACCATGGGGAATTGACTCTGTAAGAGCAGATTGGATGGCGTTTTGTTGAGCTTCTTTTAGTTTTGCTCCATTAGCACCAAAGAATTTGATGCCATTGTCCTCAGGTGGGTTATGACTTGCAGAGACCATCAGCCCACCGGAGGCCCCCAGTTTTGGGATTAGCATTTGTACAGCTGGAGTAGGGCAAAGACCTAGCAGCCAAACCTCATGACCAGCGGCATTAAGTCCAGCAGTTAATGCTGAGGTCAGCATCTCTCCACTATTACGAGAGTCCCTGCCTATTAGGACAGGTCCGTTGCTGCTAATAGTTTTGCCAAATAAGTATCCAATCCAATGGGCAAATGAGCTTGTCAGCTCAGTACCCACGTGCCCACGAATCCCATCAGTGCCAAAGCCTGCATTGATACCCTTAAGGGGGTTGCCTATTGGATAAATAGGAGCTCCGACCATAGAGGTCTCAAATTCGACCAAATCTTATAGGGCTTCGGACTAAATGCTCAAGTCATTTCTGAAATCTTTTTTTGAGCAGAGTTCGTGGATAAACTGTTCTTGAAAAAAGTTCTTGGAAATTGATAGCTTATAAGAGGGAAATTGGAAGGAGCAAATGAAAACCATGCTTCAATATTTTTTCTAAGCCTTGATATTTATTTGATCTGGGCTACATGTTTTTCAGGGCCTCTTTTTGAAGCCCTGAGCGACGATGGTTGGAGGATTTTGAAAGGGTTAGATTTTTATTTTTTCATGTTTGTCACTTCCCAGAGCTCAAATTCAACTCCTTCTGGGAATTCTGTTGCCATTTGCCCTAGGGTTGCAGTCCATAAAGTATTACTGGTGATGATATGAGCATGAGTCAAGCTCCAACCTCTTCAAGGCTTGGGCGATGGCAAAGGGTTGTCTTGCTTATTACAAGTCTGCTTTTGGCTATTGCTCTCTTTTTAATTCGTAGTGGTTTTGGGAGTCAAGATGAGTTTGAGCAGTTGGCTCAAAAATCGTTGGAACCAGAAGTTGCTCTTGCTAATGGTAAGCCAACAATGATTGAATTTTATGCTGAATGGTGTGAAGCATGTAAAGAGATGGCCCCTTCAATGATTGACATTGAGCAGAAATTTGGCAAAAAAATTAATATTATATTCTTGAATGTAGACAATGCACGTTGGCTAGATCTTATTGATAAATATAAAGTAGTTGGAATCCCTTACATTGTTTTTTTTGATTCTGGAGCAGTTCAAAAGGGGAGATCTATTGGCTTGCGTACTGCTGATCAAATTGAGAGGTTGTCAGATGCATTAATAAAAGGAGAGTCCATACCATTATTTCCAGAAAGAATCTCAGATGACTTTGAAGGAGATATGCTTCAGGACTCACCAGATTAATAGCCCTGATTACTTTTCAGATTGGTTGTTCCAATTTAGTGCGACCGCCAAAGTGGGGAATTGTTGGCCAAATACCTTTTTACACTCATTAGCTATATCCATATGCTCTTTTTGGGTCCCATGACCTGAACGAAGGCTTATGTAGTGAATCCAGGATCTACATGAACCAGTCATATATATCTTTGTGGGAGTAGATAGAGGAAGAACAAAGCGTGCGCATTCTTTTGCTATCCCTTCATCCAGCATTTCTTGGTAGAGGTTTATTGATTGTTTATATAGTAACTTGATCTGATGTTCAAATTTCTCTTTGATTTTGGGTGACAAGTCATCAATCGAATTTTGACGATTCTTGTAGTCTTGTCGACGTAGTTCAGGTATTTGAATGTTTCCTAGCTGAGTGCTATCAGCATATCTTTGAGAAAACTCTTGAAAAGTAAATGACCTGTGCCTTAATATCTGTGCAGCAACTCCGCGATTTGTTTTGATTTGAAGTGTCATGAAAGCTTGCTCAAAGACGCTCCAATGATCATGCTTGATGCAATATTTAAGTAGCCCAGAGAAATCGTCATTCTCTTGATTTTTGGGATTGCTAACTCTGGCTATATATGCCATAGTTTTCTCCGCATCTGGCGTTACGGAAATTAATTCAACCTGCCCCATCTCAATTAATTTTTTTGAACAATAGCATGACTTTTATCAAATAGATGCATCCATTTTCACCACAATTTGTTCTTGCGCCATTTTGAATATCATTAGTCATTGGAGTAATTGCTAATGGTTTAGTTTTTAAAGGACCTTAATTCTTTTAATGTTTTATATTAAAAGATGGGATTTGAGGGGTTTCAAATATATCTAATAAATCCATGTATTTGTACTGGATGTAATTTAATTGGACATAAATTTTTTTCACATATGAATTTATATTCTGGCTAGGGTGACACGTTCTGGTTGATGTTGATACTTGCCTGAGCGATCGCTATAAGTCGTATCGCAAGGATCGCCTTCAAAGAAGAGTAATTGGCAAATGCCCTCATTCGCATAAATTCTGCAATCGGCTCCTGAGCTATTGCTGAATTCAAGGGTTAGGTGTCCTTCCCAACTGGCTTCTGCAGGTGTCGTGTTTACGATGATCCCAAGACGAGCATAGGTGCTTTTGCCAAGGCATACGACTGTGATATTTGGAGGCACTTTCATTTTTTCAAGGGCTACTCCTAGGCCATAAGAGTGAGCGGGAAGGATGAAAAACTCTCCGTCTTCATCTTTGTTAAGTGGTGTTGATTCGAGGTTCTCTGGATTGAATTTTTTGGGATTCATGACCGTCCCTGGCACATGGCGAAAGATCATGAATTCTTTTGGAGAAAGACGTAGGTCATATCCATATGAAGAACATCCAAAACTCAGAACAGGCTGCTGATTTTTCTCTGGGTCAAGATGGCGCACGAGGCCTTCTTGAAAGGGCGTGATCATCCCCGTAGAAGCCTGCTCTTTAATCCAGCGGTCGTTTTTTAGCATCAGAAGCTACAACGTAATTCTGTGACTTGATCTGCAATGTTCATAAGGCAGGTGGGTATCGATGGGCCAGTTAATGTCACATCTAAAGTTCCTGGACGTTGCTCGAGCGTAGCTAGTATTTCTTCTTCATCTAAATAACCGAGCTCTATTGCCATCCCTAATTCGTCGAGTACAACTTGATCAAGAACGCCCTCGGTTAATTGTCGTTTGCATGTCTGCCAAATTTCATTGACTGCACTTTTCTCTCTAGTTTCAGTCAGTGTTGTTGATGACTTTGTGGCTGGTTCTGATATGCAGTAAGAAACGTTTGGCCGTAACCATTCAAGTTTTCCGCATAGCTGAATACTTCCTTCAGGGCCTTGGCTTACTCCACCTTTGAGGAATTGTGTTATCAAAACGCGGCTACCTAGACCTGCGGCTCTAAGGGCTTCACTCATCACCACCGAATAACTTCCTCGGAATGGGGCTGTATGGACTCGGAGTTGTCCTTGCGGTGAAACCAGATGGAGCTTTGATCTTGCGGTGACAGGGGTAACTGCTCGCAAGGCTCTGCCTTCGCGATCTTGATGATCACTAGTGGTTTGCTCTGCCGAGCTGTAGCTGTGTTTGAAGCTTGAACTCATCACAATCGGCCGGCTTGGCTCAACCAATGATTGAAAATCTAGCGTTGTCTTGTCGGACCACAAGTGTATTGACACTATCTATGGTGTAGAGACGAACATCTAGTTTGTTTTCTGACGATCTCTCGTTTTTTATTCAGTATTCATGCCTAATCAGTTGCGAGCCGATGGCCGTTTGCCAGAGAGTCTTAGGCCTTTCAAAATTACCTGGGATCCAATGGGCTTTGCTCTCAGCTCTTTGATTGTTTGCACTGGGCGAACTGCGGTTCTCTGTAGTGTTTCTCTTAAAGAAGGAGTGCCACGCTGGAGAGAAGGGAAGGGACAAGGCTGGCTAAGTGCAGAATATCGCTTGCTTCCTGGCTCTACTCCTCAAAGACAGCAACGTGAATTGCTGAAGCTATCTGGCCGTACACAAGAGATTCAAAGACTTATTGGCCGAAGTCTTAGATCAGTCATTGATATGGATGCTCTTGGTGAGAGGACGCTGCTCGTTGATTGTGATGTAATCCAAGCTGATGCAGGGACTCGTACAGCAGCCATTAATGGCGCATGGATGGCTATATACCGAGGGTGTGAGAGCTTGGTTCAGGAAGGACTATTAACAAAGCAGCCTGTTACCGGTCAGGTCGCAGCTGTGTCTGTTGGTTTAATTGATGGCAATGCTTTCCTTGATCTTGATTACAGCGAAGATTCTCGAGCGGATGTGGATTTAAACGTTGTTATGGCGGCCAATGATTCTCTGCTTGAGTTGCAAGGTACGGCAGAGAGGGCTCCATTCAATAGAACTCAGTTAAATAAGATGTTGGATCTTGCCGAGGGGGGTATTCAGCAACTTCATGCTTCACAACGCGCACATTTATAAGTGGAAAGCTTAAAACCGTCATCATTGCTACATGGGAGAAGCGATCATCTCCTTAGTTTCCACAAATCTTCTTCGCCGTCATGAACGGCGTTAACCCTGTTTTTGGTAGACAATTGACGCAGCCCCAAAGTCAAAGTGCTGTGAGTCTCGTCAATGCGATGGCTCCTAACAGCAGAACCCTTCTAAATGTCATCGGCAATCTTGATGGTGCAACTACTGTCATGGTTGAGCGTGCAAAAACTATTTTTTTTCCAGGAGATCCTGCTGAAAGGGTTTATTTAATTAGGCGTGGGGCGGTGAGATTGTCCAGGGTCTACGAAACAGGAGAAGAAATCACAGTTGCAATGCTTCGGGAAAATAGTCTCTTTGGAGTGCTCTCTTTATTGACTGGGCATCGTTCAGATCGTTTTTATCATGCAGTCGCATTTACCAGAGTGGAAATGATTACAGCCCCAGCCGCTTCGGTGCTTCAGGCTATGGAGTCAGATCCAGGAGTTGGTCTTCTTCTTTTACAAGGACTCTCTAGCAGGATTTTACAAACCGAAACGATGATTGAGACACTCACTCATCGCGATATGTCTTCACGTTTAGTGAGCTTTTTGCTTGTTCTTTGTAGGGACTTTGGAGTCGCTGGGGAGAAGGGTATCACCATTGACCTTCGCCTCTCCCACCAGGCTATTGCGGAGGCCATAGGCTCTACAAGAGTAACGATCACGCGTTTGTTAGGCGACCTGAGAAATTCCGGCCTTGTGCAGATTGACCGCAAAAAAATTACCGTTTTAGACCCTATTGCTTTGTCCAAACGCTTTAACTAAACCCTGCCACCGTTCAGGATGGTGTGGGCTAAAGCCCAAAGGATAATTTCTCTCTCCTTTTTTTGTGACAGGCTGGCATTTGATTTTGATATTGCTTCTACTTGGTGGGGTCTTGTCCACACTGGGTGATCGACTTGGGAGTCGTATAGGTAAAGCGCGTTTAAGCCTTTTCAATTTGAGGCCTAGGTCTACAGCAGTTTTAATCACAGTTCTTACTGGAAGTCTGATTAGTGCTCTTTCTTTGGGCTTAATGCTTTTAGTGAGCAGGCAATTAAGAGTAGGACTTTTTGAACTTAATGATCTTCAATCTAAATTGCGAAATAGTAGGCAGGAGCTTGAAATTAGTCGTGTTTCCCAGCTAAATAAAGATGCTGATATGCGTAGAACAGAAGAAGAATTACGCATTGTTCGAAAACAAATTAATGAGGGAGAAAAAGAGTTAAAGCAGCTTCAAAGTAATTTAATTGCCTTTCGAAAAGGTGATGTTGTTTTAAGCAGTGGCCAGCCATTGGTGACAGTGACATTGAAGTTGGAAACTCCCAGTCAATCCAAAGGAGTAATTGATCGTGTTTTACAAGATGCGAATTTAGAGGCTTATAAAAGAGTTTTACCAGGAGAGAAGCCAAACCGCCAAATACTTCTTGTCCCTCGTGGAGATATCAATCGACTGGAAAGAATTATTCGTAAAAAAGGAACTTGGGTAGTGATTATTCGTTCGGCAGCCAATGTTTTATTGGGAGAAAGGTTGGTATATGCTTTCCCGGATGTGCGCCCCAACATCACTGTTGTGGCTAAAGATGAAGTGATAGCTCGCACGATCCTCGAAGTTGATGAACGAACTTCGGAGGATGTCCGTAGGCGCCTAAAGCTACTTCTTGCATCTACATTGTCGGAAATCAAGAGACGCGGTTCGCTTAGCTCTGGATTGAGGTTTGATACCAACTCGATCAATGAGCTAGGCACTTTTCTTATGCAAATACCTCCTCGAACTGTTGAGTTGGAGTCAGTTGCCTTACAAAGTGGAGAGACACCGGATTCAATATCAGTAGAACTGCGTATTAGGGATAAGTCTCAGAAAGAGATTGTGAAGTAACCAATGACCCTTCTCGTTGCAATAGACCCTGGGAAAAATAAATGTGGACTCATACTTACTGATCCAAAAGCTGGTCTCGTTCTTGAGGGGATGGTGGTTCCTGCTTCTGGGGTGGTCAAAAAGATTCTTGAGTGGCAACAGAAAGAGTCCTTGCAAGGCATAGTCCTTGGCAATGGAACAAGTAGTAAAAAATGGAGTGAATTGCTTGGTGCAATTGCTCCTGTTCAACTTGTTGAAGAGGGTGGGTCGACTCTTCGTGCAAGAAGACGTTATTGGGAAATATGGCCGCCCTCAAATTGGAAGCGTTTTGTACCTAGAGGATTGCTTTTGCCACCTGGACAAATTGATGCAATTGCTGCTCTGGTTCTCTTAGAGGATTATTTGGGATATCAGTTTGAATGGTTAGGACCTCCTTCGTTTTAGAAACGAGATCTTACGGCGAACATATAGTCTCCACCAGCTTCTAAGTTGTAGTCAGCTTTCATTAGAAAGCGCATCAATGCATCTTGAATAAGTGCTCTGCCTAGAGAAGGTTCGACAATAAGTTCTCCACGGCCAAATGCCCAACTGAAATTCCATTCGAAACCTCCTGCAGACACCTCTCCATCAACACATTGATCTGAAAAGCTTTGACGACTGACTCGAACGTGCGCAATTGTTGAAGGCAAATTGCTCATGGGCATTCTTGGGGTTGATATGCATTGATTCGATTGGCGGCTATTTGTAAACCTTTGGTTTGAATGAGTTCTAGACCCAATAAAACTTCTTCAAGCACTTGCTCCAATTGCGAGGATTCGTCTTTTGTGAATCTTCCTAATACATGTGAAATGGTTTGAGATTTTCTGTCTGCATTGCGGTTGGTTGGGGGCCCTATCCCAATTCTCAGTCTGCAGAAATTTTGAGTGCCGAGATGGTTAATAGTGCTACGCAGACCATTGTGACCACCATCACTACCTTGTTTGCGAAGCCTTAGCTTCCCCATGGGTAGATCCATATCATCGACAATGACAAGAAGCTGGCTGATATCTATATCAAACCAATCCAATACTGCTCGGATTGATCTGCCACTGTCATTCATAAAAGTATCTGGCAATAGGAGCTTCAGAGGTTTCTGATTAATGATGACCTCAGCTATTTGCCCATGAAGTTTTTGTTTTGAATTGAATTTTGCGGATTGATTGGCTGCAAGCTTTTCTAGAGCCATGAAGCCAATGTTGTGCCTAGTCTCTCGGTATTTAGAACCTGGATTGCCTAGGCCCACAAATAGTCGAAAGTCTCCATGAAACATTCGAATTAGCTGGCTGGCGGTGCACTATCAGGGTCTTCAAGAATCTCTTGATTAATTGATTCATCAAGAGATTCTTTGTCTGACATTGCCTTGTGGAGTTCTCTTTCGAATTCCGAAGAGGCTGATTGAAATCCTTTTAGTGTTTTTCCAAGGGTACGTCCAAGTTCAGGCAGGCGCTTTGGGCCAAAAACAAGGAGTGCCAAAGCACCGATTACTGCAATCTCTGGCAGACCGATGCCAAAAACATTCACAGGAGCCCCTCAGTTAGATGCCGTTCCAATCCACGGAGAATCCTTCTAGAAGAAGTGACTCGTTGTAGATCTGAAGAATGATTGCCAGGAAAACAATCAGTAGAACACCAATAGCGGCCATTGCTGGGGCAGTTCCCCAGCCAGGGACTACTTTTCCATGGTCAGAGTTTCCAAGTTGCTTGAGCAGACTTCCAACACGAGTGCGTTGAGACATGGCGAAACTTTGGTCTCAGATAAAGGTTTAATCAAGATATTGTATGGGTAATGCCCCTCAAAGGGCTGACCTTGTCGAGAGATTTGATGCAATCTTCTTCTGAAGCCCTTCGTTTGGTATTTGTCGTACTCGCGATTTTGTTGAGCCTCACTGGTTTTGGGATCTATACCGCCTTCGGACCACCTTCAAAAGCTCTTGATGATCCTTTTGATGAACATGACGATTAAATTGCTTCTTATATGTTGAAATCCCATTTGATTAGACAACAAAGGGATTGGTTTGTTTTTTTGGATGGGTTGTTTTCAAGAGGAGCTAGTCATACAAAGGGATTAGTAAGATAATGTCCCCTCTTGGTTTGATCAAAAAACGCCAAATTTTGATATGGGATCAACATCGAAACATTTCAATCCACGCCAATCGCAGGCTTTTAAGCACCTTCTTCATAGTTTTTCCCCCTCTATCCCCCATAAGATGTTGTTGAACCTTTAGACGTGGTCGGTAACCATGCTCGCCCTCAAGATTTCCGTTTATACGTTTGTTGCATTCTTTGTGGGGGTTTTCTTGTTGGGCTTCCTTGCGAGTGATCCAGGTAGAACACCTGCCAGGAAGGATCTAGAAGCAGGTCAGGATTAAGTCTGACCTGTTGCTTGAAGGTTTAGTCACGCCACACACTGGACGCCTCTAGACCAGTGTGTCTTCTAGTTGTGGCAATATCACCAGCCGCAGCGCATAACTTTTGCTGGCGACAAGACTCCCTATCAGGATCGCTGGCTTTATTGCCTCAGGCGCATTAGCTCTTGCTTTGCCTTATGAAGAGGCGCAATCAAATAATGAGTTCAGCGAAGAAGAGCTCTCAGGCTTAACAATTTCTCTTGAGAACAATAACTTTGAGATTTCGGATCAATCTATAAAACCTCCTTTAGAACTAGAGCTTCAATCCGATCGGCAGGAATACGATTCGAGAAGAAAGCGTTTTGTTGCTGAAGGGAATGCAAAGGTCTCTCTTAATGGAGGCGTTTTACAGGCTGATCGAATTGAGTTTGATAATGGGTTTAATACCCTCTATGCATTAGGTAGCGTTAGGTACAAACAAGGTTCTAAGTATTTTCAGGCTAGTTCACTTAGATATAGCCTCGTTCAAAAAACTGGAGAATTGAAGGACGTATATGGAGTCATTGACCTTAAGAACCCGAACCTGGACTTTTTATCTCCATTGATTCAGGATGAAGATCAAGAAAAGGCTGGGAGCTTATCTAAATCAAAAAACCAAGATGTTCAATATTTGAGCATCTCTCATGCGGCGGTAAAGTCTTCTTTCCTTGATACAAAATATCAGAACAATTTTTTGGGTGACTCTTTTAATTATCCAGAAAAGTTTTTCTCTAGAGGTCAAGAGAAAGTAAATACATTTGATCAGTTGGCTTGTCCCCCCAAGATCCCTCCTGTTCCTGATTGGCAGCCTTATGAATGGGCATTGACTGGATGGGGTGGGCAGATGTTTGATTCTAGTTTTGGCAATACTTTTGTTTTTAAAGGTCGTTGGAGACCAGAGTATCTTTTAGGAATAGGATTACAAAAAAAGATTTTTAAATCTGGCGTATTCTCTCTTGAGCTTGAAACTGATTTTTTTGCCCATCAAGCTTATGAGCAGGAGGGCGGTGAATTTAACCAGAGCATTGCCTTTGCAGACTCTCCTGCTCAGAGTTTTGGGGAAGGAATACTTGGGTTGGGAGCGAAAATTTGGGTCCAGCCTTGGCTAAGTTTTGGGATTATTGAGGGTCTCAGTTATTACACCAAAGTAGGGAATTATGAGAAGACATACCGAGAAAAGTATTCTCAATTACTTAATTATTTGGGTTTTGAGATTGAGATGGCTGTTAACAAAGAGCTTTCTCTAGTTGGCCGAATTCATCATCGATCAGGTGCCTTTGGAATTTTTAATGGCGCTCATGGTGGAGGGAATGGTTATCTTGTCGGCTTGCGATATAGATGGGGTGAAAGCAAAAGTAAGTCTAAAGCTTTAGAAGCTCCTCCTCCACTTGGATGCCCAGGTTCAAATTTCCCAGGCACCTCAAAAAATAACCTCGGAGATAATCTTGAGGAAATTACTATGGGGAATACCAAGATAGATTTTAGCATATTAGATAATTCAAATTTAGGATTTGAGGTAAAGCCTAGAGAAGAAATAGTAGAAAATAAATCACTATTTTATACTAATTATAGTAAACTTTCCCCCTCACAGCAGGAAGTCATTCGTGCTAAGTCTATAGCTGCTATAGACCAGCGAATTTCTAGCATTGAATTTCAGCGTGCACTCACTATTGAGAGACGGTTGGGTGTTAGAGAAACGATAAGAGATTTGGACGAGATACAAGAATATGGAGCCATAAAGCCATACCAGTTGAATCGACTTGGTAAAACAAAATTCATTAGGGGTCGTATTACTCGTTGGCGAATACAGGCTTCAAAAGTATTTCTTAATCCAGATGGATGGCAGGCTGAAAGAATGGGGTTTACTAATGACCCTTATACTCCTGCTCAAACAAGGATAGATGCGGAAGGTGTTGTTGCCAAAGAGCAAGCTAATGGAGACTTGCTAATTACTAGCCAAAGTAATTCTCTTGTTCTTGATGAGAGATTGCCTATACCAATCTCTCGCAGGCAGTTAATACAAAAGGAAGAAGAGGTGGAAAATAGATGGGTCGTAGGAATTGATAATCAGGACAGAGATGGGCTTTTTATTGGAAGAAATCTTAGGCCTATAAAACTAACCAATGATTACACTTTATATTTGCAACCACAATTAAATGTTCAAAGATCAATTGATGGTCGAGCTAAAAGTTATGTAGCGCCTAACAGTGCAATATCAAGTAGCAAGATTAATCGTCAAGCTTATGAAACTGATAGCTTCGGTTTAGAGGCAGTTATTGATGGCCGAATTTGGGATTGGGACCTTGAAACAAATGCAGATATAAGCACTTTTAATCTTGATAGCCTCCCTAATGGTAGTCGTTATTGGGGTGACATTACAAAAAGCTCTAATGTTCCTTTTCTAGGTTCAATTGATACTCGAATATTCGGTGCTTATCGATATAGGGCTTGGAATGGTTCACTTGGTCAAACAGATATTTATTCAGCATATGGATCTTTTCTTCAGAAACGAGGGGACTGGGAATGGGGAGAAATAAATAATAATTTTTTATGGAGGCTTGGTGCAGGTAACTATCAAGCCAAGAATTTTACGAGTGAAAATTTATCGGATTTGTGGCGGTTAAATTTTTATGGCTCTATCAGTAGTAGATATTCAATAATTGAGGGTGATCCAGCGGAACTCTCCCCAGAAGCTGCTTATCGTTATTCGCCTGAAGCAGTTAAACCGGGATTGATATGGAACACGAACTTAAGCGGATCTTTCTCGGCATATGGAGATGGTAAAAGGCAAAATGCTATTGGGATTAGCGGTGGACCTACTCTCACCATCGGAACTTTTAGTAGGAAGTTTCTTGGCTTTACTCGTATAACTGTCACTAGTGGCGGAACCTATAAAGAAGGATCTAGCCCATTCTCATTTGACCAGGCGATTGATTTGGGTACGCTGGGGATAGGTCTTACTCAGCAGGTATTGGGCCCATTGGTTTTTGATGCAGGGTTTGAATATAATATTGATCCAGGATCAGATAAGTATGGTGAAATAATTAACTCGAATTTAGAATTGCGCTGGCAAAGAAGGTCATACGATTTTGGCCTTTACTTTAACCCTTATGAAGGGATTGGAGGCTTTAGAGTAAGACTTAATGACTTCAAATTTAATGGAACAGGTGTTCCTTTCATCCCTTATGATTCGACTAATAGTTTAGAGGGCCTAGAAGAAAGACCTTATTAGAGGGAATTAATTTTTCCTCTGATAAGTTTATTTGTGATTCAACTTTCTATAGCTTTAAAGTTATTTAAGTATGGTAGTCTTGCTCTGGCTTGGTTTAAATCTTCTTTTTGATCCAAAAGCTCTGATGTCGCATCCCAGTTGCCTTTAATTAGCATTTCCTGCGCACCTTGATCGATTCTCAGATTCCGTGTCCCACAGGTGCTGATGATTTGCTCTTTTTTAATATCTAAGGTCCATTCTAGGGAAGGAGTTTGCATAACACTATCTTGAAGCTCCTTGATCTCTTTTTGGGTTGAAATTGCACATGGAATGCCAAGGGCCAAACAATTTCCATAGAAAATTTCTGCAAAGCTTTCGCCTATTAATGCTCTTATCCCCCATCGCATAAGTGCTTGGGGGGCATGCTCACGGCTTGAACCACAGCCGAAGTTGCCATTTACGATCAATATGGACGCCCCTTGTAGAGCCTTTAAGTCGAAAGGATGTGAACCATTCTGTTCTTTTCGGTCGTCTGCGAAAACTTGACCTCCTAGATCATCAAAACTCACACACTTCAGAAACCGTGCAGGAATAATTCGATCAGTGTCGATGTCGTTTCCTTTTATAGCGATGGCTTTCCCTCTGATGGTGGTGATCGCACCTTTAGGTAATTTGTTCATTCCGGGTTCTTGCTAAACGGTTGTTTGGACTTTTATTAGTTGGTGAGGATGGTACGAACGTCAGTCACCTTGCCATTAATCGCTGCTGCAGCAACCATTGCAGGACTCATTAAGAGAGTGCGCCCGTTTGCTGAGCCTTGCCGTCCTTTGAAGTTCCTATTGCTGGAACTGGCACTTATCTGTCTTCCTTCCAGTCGATCTGGGTTCATGGCAAGGCACATAGAGCAACCAGGCCGGCGCCATTCAAAACCAGCTGCTATAAAAGTTTTGTCCAACCCTTGCGCTTGTGCGGCCATGGCCACTTGTTCAGAGCCTGGTACTACAAAAGCCTTGACACCTGGGGCCACATGGTTTCCTCTTACTACATTTGCTGCAGCTTGCAGATCGCTAAGCCTTCCATTAGTGCAACTACCTATAAAACAAACGTCTATTTTTAACCCGCTAATTGTTGAGCCTGGGACGATATCCATGTATTTGTAGGCTTCCTCGGCGAGAGACCTTTCGTTCGGATCTAATGCCTCTGGGGTAGGCACCTTTTCGTCTATAGCGATTGCTTGCCCTGGCGTGATTCCCCAAGTGACTGTTGGTGAGATTTGATCAGCATTGAAACAGACTTCGTCGTCATAAGTCGCAGTTGGGTCGCTTACGAGGCTTCTCCACCATTTGAGGGCCTTCCCCCAGTCCTTAGCACTAGGCGAAAATGGGCGTCCTTGTAAATATTTGAAGGTGATTTCATCAGGGTTCATGTATCCGCATCTAGCCCCACCTTCTATGGCCATATTGCAGATAGTCATTCTTTCTTCCATTGAAAGAGATTGAATGCATGGGCCTGCGAACTCATAGGCATAGCCGACTCCCCCTTTGACCCCTAGATGTTTGATTAAGTGAAGGACCAGATCCTTCGCATGAACTCCTTTGTTGAGCTGGCCTTCTATCCAAATCCGTCGAACTTTTAGCTTGCTCATTGTCAAACTTTGGCTTGCCAAAACGTCCCTCACTTGACTGGTTCCTATGCCGAAGGCAATTGCACCGAATGCCCCATGAGTAGAGGTATGAGAGTCGCCGCAAGCGATGGTCATCCCTGGTTGGGTCAGGCCAAGCTCAGGGGCAATTACGTGGACGATTCCCTGCATATTGCTGCCAAGCCCATGCAAAGTGATTCCGTATTCCGAGCAGTTGCTTTCAAGTGTGCTCAACATCTCTTCGGCTAGGGAATCATCGAGCGGCCGTTGATGAGTTGTGGTGGGCACGATGTGATCAACAGTGGCCACTGTTTGATCAGGAAAAAGAACTTGTAAGCCTTTCTCTTTTAAAGCTGCGAAAGCTTGTGGACTAGTTACTTCATGAATGAGATGCAACCCAATGAAAAGGTGAGTGGAACCACTGGACAGCTCTCTTAAACGATGCAGATTCCAGACCTTGTCGTATAGGGTCCCTGAGCTCAAGGTTCAATAGCTAGTAGCAAAAAACCTTACTTCCTTGAGCGTAAATGTAGGCGCAAGCGATTCAAGCTGTGAATCACGCTTAAGGTTTGAATGCCTTCTCTCCCAAGGTAATTGCTGAATTGTGCTGGACTTACATCGCAAACTTTTGGCCCAACAACAGCTATATGAACTAATCCCACTGGCTTTGTCGGTGAGCCTCCGTTAGGGCCTGCTACACCGCTTACTGCAATTGCCCAATTGGCTTTTAGCTTTTCTCGAACCCCTTCTGCCATTGCCTTAGCAACTTCGTTGGAAACTGCACCATGCATTTCTATAAGTTGTTGTGGAACATCAAGTAAGGATTGTTTTGTGAGATTGCTGTAAGCAATGACTCCACCTAGGAATATTTTTGAGGCTCCAGGGATTGCAGTTATTTGAGTGCCTATTCCTCCGCCAGTGCATGATTCTGCAACGGCAAGTGTCTCCCCTCGCTCTAGCAAGAGCTTAAGTACAATTGAAGCTAAGGTTTGGTTATTTATTCCATAACACAAATCTCCTGTTCTTTTACGTACTTCTGTTTCAATTGGCTCAATAAGATCTTTGGCATTTTCGATAGTTTTAGCTTTAGCAGTGATGCGTAGTTTTACTTCTCCAATGGCTGCATAAGGCGCAATTGTTGGGTTCTTGTAAGTGAGCAGATCAGAAACCTTTTCGGCAAGTGCTGATTCTTTGATGCCGCTAAATCTCAATAGCTTGCTATAAATACTCCCCTCAATCTCATGATTTGATAATAGCCATGGCACAGCAGTTTCGTGCCACATGCTTTTCATTTCAGATGGTACTCCTGGAAATGTAAGTAAAGTAAACCCTTTGTGAGGACTGAAAATTATTCCTGGAGCAGTTCCAGTTTGATTTTGTATTACTTTCGCCCCTCCTGGCAGAAGTGCTTGCTTCCGATTGCTTGGGCTGAAGTTCTTGTTATTGGCATTTGTCTTTAACTTAATTGTCTCCCAAACTTCTTTGTATTCTTCTAGAGGTGAATTGAATGCAATTGCAATTGCTTCATGGGTGAGATCGTCTGATGTTGGGCCAAGCCCACCTGTGATTATTAGTATTTCACTACGATTAGATGCTTCTATTAATGCATCTTTAATTCGATTTATGTTATCACCAACTACAGTTTGTCGAAAATGATTTAGCCCTATAGCAGCTATTTCTTCAGACAGCCATTGTGCGTTACTGTTTAGTATTTGCCCAAGTAGTAACTCAGAACCAATGCAGAGAATTTCAGCATTTTGCTTTGACATGTTTTAGCGGGGATCTTTCTTGAGAATTTGATCACGCGATTCATTAGATATCTTTGAAGACTTGAGAAGCCCTTTTCCTAAATGGTTCTTACGCCTGCTAATAATTACAGTTGAGATTAAGATCGCTGTAGCAAGTGCAAGCCAAAGAAAGCGCATTTCAGCATTTGCTACAACTAGAGCCAGGGAGGCTAGCCATTGGGTAAAGGCATAAAACAATAAAACTATTCTTCGATGACTAAAACCGGCTTTTAATAATCGATGGTGTAGATGACGCCTGTCAGGATGAAAGGGGGATTGACCTTCTCTTAATCGGGCCATTATTACTGCTGACATATCTGCTAATGGGAGAGACAAGATCAGCAATGGCAGAAGCAGGCTTACTGCGGTTAGACCCATGAAACCCTTTGCTGGTCCAACTATGCTTATAGCTGCCAAAGTGAAGCCTAAAAAGTAAGAACCTCCATCCCCCATAAAGATTCTGGCTGGATTGAAATTATGTCGTAGGAATCCAGCACAACAACCTGCTAGTGCTGCAGCGAGGAAACCTGCAGCTACTTGATGCAATGAAAAACTTACTGATATAAGGCCGACTGCGGCAATTGCTGCAACTCCTGCAGCCAGACCATCAAGGCCATCAAGCCAGTTGATTGCATTTGTTATTCCTACTAACCAAATAACAGTTGCCGCCATACTCAGCAAATCTGATAAAACCAAAAAAGAACTTCCATCTTCAAGCCAGGGGAGGTCAATCGCACCTATTCGCAAACCTTGGCTCCATACAGCAATTCCTACAGCAACCTGACAAGCCAAACGAGGCCAAGGAGAAAGAGCAAATAAATCGTCTCCAAGGCCTATAACAAAAAAACAAAGCCCGCCTGCAATTGTGGTCCAGATGAGTTGATCTTTTTCCGGAGCTAATAGGCCAAATCCTCCAGAGATCCAAATAATTGTTAGCGCTAGACAAAACCCTATTACCATTGCCACTCCACCAATCCTTACCATTGGTGCAACGTGCTGCTTCCTAGGCCCTGGCTCATCTGTCAAGCCAAGCTTAAGAGCTATGGTTCTGACCCTAGGAACTATGAGGCTGGTGATTCCAGCCGCCAGAACGAAGCTAGTAATGGAGACAGCTATAGGGCTGCTCGCTATAGACACTTTGGCTCCAAGGCGTTACGACCCTGCTAAGGGTCTTAATAGCTAATCCTAGGCATTTCATCAATTGGATTCCAATGAGAAATGTTCCAGTCATTGAAGCGTTGGAAAGATTTTTTGTGAATAAAGGGGGAACTTTCCACATAGATCGTTCACTTTTGCAATGCAAGCTGTTTTCACAGAGGGATCGTCTGGATTCATAAGCCTGTCTGCGATTACTTCAGCAATCAAGCTGAAAGCTTCTGCATCAAAGCCTCGAGTAGTAAGAGCAGCACTCCCTAGTCGAAGACCACTGGTTACAAATGGAGATTCAGGGTCAAATGGGACTGTGTTTTTGTTTGCCGTGATATTCACTTCGCCAAGAAGACGGTCAGCGACTTTCCCTGTCATGCCAATACTACGAAGATCAAGCAAAACAATATGGTTGTCGGTTCCTCCGCTAACTACTGATATGCCTTTCGCTTGAATTTCCTTCGCAAGGACTTGAGCATTGTTTATTACTGAATCAATGTAATCCTTGAATTCTGGCCTTAGGGCTTCGCCAAAAGCTACTGCTTTTGCTGAAATTACGTGCTCTAGTGGACCTCCTTGGCTCCCAGGGAAAACAGCTTTGTCAAATTGCCTTGCGAATTCATTGTCCCTGCAAAGTATTAGTCCACCTCTTGGACCTCTAAGAGTTTTGTGAGTAGTAGTTGTCACAACATCACAAAATGGGATTGGATTGGGATGTACACCTGCAGCAACAAGACCTGCAATGTGAGCAATATCTGCTAGTAAGAAAGCACCTATTTCATCAGCAATGGCACGAAATCCTGCGAAGTCGATCTCGCGTGGATATGCCGAATAGCCAGTAATTATTAGTTTTGGTCGATGTTTTAAAGCTTTTTCACGAATATTTTCCATGTTGAGTTGCTGGCTTTTTTCATCTACTCCGTAATTCACAATCTTGAACCATTTGCCACTTACGTTTACTGGCGAACCATGTGTGAGATGGCCTCCGTGAGAAAGGTCCATGCCTAAAACTGTGTCGCCGGGCTTTAGGAGGGCAAGAAAAATAGCGAAATTGGCTTGGGCTCCACTATGGGGCTGCACGTTGGCCCATGCTGCTTGAAAAAGTTTTTTTGCACGGTTAATCGCAAGCTGTTCGATTTCGTCTATGTGTTCACAACCGCCGTAATATCGTTTGCCAGGAAGGCCTTCTGCATACTTGTTTGTGAGAACAGAACCCTGTGCTTGCATGACAGCAGCAGATGTGAAATTCTCACTTGCTATCAGTTCTAAATGAGTTTCTTGACGTTGGTGCTCCTTGTCTATGAGAGAAGCAATGACAGGGTCTGCGATTGCCAAAGGAGAGTTGATTTGTTCCAAGACTCCATCCTTCATGTTTTAAGGCTTCGGATGAGCGGATGGTAGGTAAACGTTCCTAAGAGTGGGTTAATTGAACAATTCTTTCTATGGGTAAAACTTCTTAAGAAAAAAACTGCCCGAGAGGGCAGTTTTTTAACGCGCCTGGAGAGATTCGAACTCCCGACCCTCTGATCCGTAGTCAGATGCTCTAATCCGCTGAGCTACAGGCGCCTGAAGAATTCATCACAGCCCATCATGGGGGCATTCGTCAACCCAGGTTTCCTTTAGCCTGAAAATTACGATAATTAATTATCTTCAGATGCCCATTCGCTGGTATGGCACATCCGATTCAAATGATCCTATTTATAGGCATTTTGACCGGATCGTTAATCTCACCCTTCATGCAATGACCTTTGCCGCTTTAAATAGTGGGCTTTGGTTTTTTCAGCAGATTCGTCACCCATGGACCAAGTTGGATTTGTTTACTGAGATCTGGCTCCTTGGATTGCTAGTCCATCTTGTAGTTGTGGTGATCAAACGGCCTGAGAAAGATCAGCCTTCAACACCCTCATGAACCATCCTTTTAAAAAATTTCTTCCTGAAAATTTTTTATGAGTCTCAACACAGTCGAGCTCAAAGAGCTCCAGATTTCAATTGCAGATTCTTTGTATTTGCAAGTAGCTAGTTGGCATCTCTATTTAGGTGATGCTGGCTTGGCAGAAGCCTTGGCAGTTGAATGTAGTGCTCTATTGAATGAGGGGGCAAATGTTGCAGCTAGAAAAGCTCTGGAGGGGGTTCTTGTCCCCCTTGGTGGTGGGGCGACTCGGTTACCACTTGCAAGACTTATTCCTGCCACACAGTTGTTTGATCTCGAGGAGATCTTGCAGCCTTACTGTCGATAAGGTTGAACATCATTATGTGGAGTGCTCGTGCTGATCATCGAGGTCACTAATGTCCGTGAAGTAATGCGAAAACGCATTGGCAGATTGGGTGAGCGCTTAATTGGGAAAGTTCTAGATGCGGAGGTTGAGGTTGAAAAAGCTTTAATACAAGAAATGGAGCAGGCCTTTCAGGAATTTGGTATAGAGGCACGCATCCTTTCCGTACAAGGCCCCGAATTTGTTGGAGGCAACAAGTTGCAATTTCCTCTTCAGGTTCGTGGAGAGAAAGAAGTAAGGCTTAATCGTGAGTGAGTTGTTTGCGGCATATCAGCCATATCTCGTGAACTTCTGAGATACCCAAAGAATTACTAATTACAGCAAAAAAACCAATTGCAGTTAGCGAACAAAGGCTTACTTCCACTACAAGTCCAAGTGTCCCAATAGGCCAAGCGACAAACTTGCCAAGAGATAAGGCTACTAATCCAGCAATTATGCCGCTTAAGAGCAATTTTCCTGCATCTGTAGCCCATTGTTTTAGGGGAATTCCTTTTAGCTTGATGTGCAATTTCATTAGGAGACAAATACAGGTCAGCATGTTGATCGCAACTGTGGCTAGTACGAGTCCAGCAGCTCCAAAGTTGAATGGCAGTTGAGGGCCCCATGGAGTTGGGCCACCAACTAAAAACCAGTCAAAAACCACATTCAGTACGATCCCTGCGGTTGAAAACCTCATTGGGGTTATTCCGTCTCCCAGGGCATAAAACACTCGAACCAGTAAATCTCTACCCAGGTACCAAGGCATCCCAATGCCATAAGCCAAAAGCAATCCAGTTACAAGAACTGAAGCTTCAGAATCAAAAGCACCTCTTTGATAAATCAAATGGACAATTGGCCCGCCGATTGTCGCGAAAAGTGCACCAAGAGGAATCATGCAGGTAGTTGAAAGCATCAAACCTTGCCTGATTCTGTCTATGAGTTCCTGACGGTCTTGAGGATTGGTTAACCTCGCAAAAGTAGGAAGTAAAGGGACTAATAAGGCACTGGAAATTAATCCCAATGGCGTTTGTACTATCAAGTTCGCGTATCCAAGGCCAGCAGCTGCTCCTACTATTCCTGAGGCAAAAAACAGATCGGTAAATACATTAATTTGAAGCATTCCAGAGGAAAGTGTTGCTGGGCCCATAACGCTTAGGACTTCTTTGACGCCTGGGTCCCTCCAGTCCCAAGACAGTTGAAATTTGGAGAGTCCTTTTCTAATTAATGAAGGGAGTTGAATAAGCCATTGCAAGAGGGCGCCAACTAAAGTCGCGCCTGCAAGAACAATCCCACCTTGAAGTGCTAGATCAATGGATTCGATATCTGGTCCGACTTTTATCCAAAAGACGCCCACTCCAACAATTATTGAAAGGCTAGAAATCAGAGGGGAAATTGCAGGTACGAAGAATTCATCTGAGGCATTGAGATAACCGAATCCCAATCCAATTAACCCTGCCAACAAAGCGATGGGAGCCATGACTTGAAGTTGAACAGTTGCAATTCGATGAACTTCGGGACTAAGGCCTGGGCCAACTAATGAGATTAATGAGTCTGCATAAATAATCAATATCAAAGTGACAATGCAAAGCAAGATGCTTACTAATGTGTTGATCACTGCTATTACATGAGCCTTGTCTTCCGTAGACCTGCGGCTCAAAGCGCTGACCATTGCTGTGTGGAAAGGGCCGTTTATGCCACCAAGCAATATCAAGAGAAAACCAGGGAGGACATAGGCATAGTTGTATGCGTCATAAGCTGCTCCTATTCCAAAGGCGGCCGCTATAACTAGTTGTCTTATCAACCCTGCGCTTTTGCTTGCAAGAGTCCCAATAGAGACTATTAGAGCTATGCGTTTGAGAGATCTTGCCATCCTTTGTCCTCGCATATTCCCATCTTTGAGGACACATTCTTGTGGCCAAGATGAGCATTTATTCGTAGAGAGAAATCTTTAATGAAAGGCACCGCTTTGATGAGCTTTCCTCCTCTTCAAGAGGGAATCTTGCTCAAGCGTTATAAACGCTTTTTGGCAGATATAGAACTACCTACTGGCGAAATTGTGACAGCACATTGTGCAAACACTGGTCCCATGACCGGAGTTCTTTCCCTTGGAGGAAGGGTTCGTTTGAGATATGTCGCTTCTTCAACTCGCAAATTGGCCTGGACTTGGGAGCAGGCTGAAATCCATGGTGCGAATGGTACTAACTGCTGGGTAGGAATAAATACAGCCTTGCCAAATCGGTTAATTGAGTTGGCTATAAAGGCGGGCTTGTTGGAGCAGTCATTTGGATCAATTTCACAGATTCGAAAAGAAGTTCCTTATGGAATGAATCTTCGTAGTCGAATTGACTTGCTGCTATCTCCCTCCTTAGATGCTGATGATTCAAGGGAAATCTATGTAGAGGTGAAGAATACGACTTGGGCTATAGGTTCACTGGCATTGTTCCCAGACACAATTACCGAAAGAGGTCAAAAGCATCTAAGGGAGCTCGTTGGGGTGCTTCCTGGCTCTAGGGGCGTCTTAATTCCCTGTCTTAGTAGGTCAGATGTGCATGGATTTGCACCTGGAGATAGTGCTGACCCAATTTATGGCGAGCTTTTTAGAAAGGCTGTTAAAGCAGGGGTTGAGGTTTTACCGTGTTGTTTTGGTTTCCATGAGGATCAAATAACTTGGGAAGGGATGAGACCTTTTCAAACGAATCAATAAACAGTTAGCGATTGGAGTATGAAAAAAAAATTTTATCTCTATGAATTATTTGGTATCAAAGACGACTCTGAAAATTCTTGAGACAAATTTAAGATGGTTTGCCTTATTTCTGGACCATTTGGTCTAGTCCTAGTTAGCCGTATTCCAATTTCTATGACACCTGCTCTGCATCCGCCAACACGGCGGCACGCGGTGCGCCTTCAGGAGGCCAGCCTCCTTGAGGGGCCAATGCTCCTCCTGCGCAGTATCCGTGGTTTCAGCTCACATCGCTCGTTGATGTGGTTGGCTTGTGTGCCAATTGCTTTATTTGGTTTAGGTCTCTTCAATCTTTCGGCTCATGCTGCTGATATGCCTGAGTTGAATGCTGTTTTTTTAGCCAACAATCTTTGGCTTCTAGTCGCCACAATTTTGGTGATTTTCATGAATGCCGGTTTCGCAATGGTCGAGGCAGGGATGTGCCGCCAGAAAAATGCGGTAAATATTCTGGCTAAGAATCTTTTTGTATTCGCTCTTGCTGTTACGGCCTATTGGTTTGTGGGTTATTCCTTGATGTATGGGGATGCAGTTGCACAAGGATGGCTCTATTTCAATGGTTTGTTCTTTGACCCTTCAGTTTCTCCTGAATTGATAGGAGAGGGCGGCCTTGTGCCCACTGTTGACTTTCTCTTTCAAGCCGCATTCGCTGGTACTGCAGCTACCATCGTTTCTGGATTGGTCGCTGAGAGAGTCAAATTTGGAGAATTTGTTGTTTTCTCTCTGATACTTACAGCTTTCATTTATCCGATTGCCGGAAGTTGGCAATGGAATGGTGGTTGGCTTAATGAGTTGGGCTTCAGAGATTTTGCTGGTTCTTCGATCGTTCACTCTGTTGGAGCTTGGGCCGGTTTGGTTGGAGCAATGCTTCTAGGGCCACGTATTGGGAAATTTGCAAATGGAAGGGCACAGGCTATGCCGGGCCACAATATGGCTATAGCGACGCTAGGAGCTTTGATCCTTTGGATTGGCTGGTATGGCTTTAACCCAGGCTCTCAGCTTGCAATGGACCAGTGGGTGCCATATGTGGCAGTTACTACAACTTTGGCGGCTGCAGGCGGTGCAATAGGTGCAACTGTCATTTCTACTCTCACTTCGGGTAAGCCAGATTTAACCATGATTATCAATGGGATTTTGGCTGGTTTGGTGAGTATCACAGCAGGTTGTGCTGACCTGACAATGGCAGGCGCATGGTTGGCTGGTTTGGTTGGCGGAATCATCGTTGTCTTCGCAGTTTCCACCCTGGATTCTTTGGGGATAGATGATCCGGTCGGAGCTTTTTCCGTGCACGGTGTATGCGGTGTTTGGGGAACTCTTGTAATCGGTTTGTGGGGTTTTGATATCCAAGGAGATGGCTCAGCACTTGGCCTTTTTGTAGGTGGTGGTTTTGGGCAACTTTGGACTCAATTCATTGGCTGTCTTGCATACGGTGTTTGGACCGTTGTCACATGCTGGATTGCCTGGAAAGTAATTGGTTCTTTCTTCGGAGGTATTCGTGTTTCTGAGGAAGAAGAGATTGCTGGACTCGATATTGGCGAGCATGGTATGGAGGCTTATCCAGACTTTGCTTCTGCAGGCAATTAAGTGTCTCCATCAAATTCAAATATTGCCTGGCCTTGAGCCAGGCTTTTTTTTTTCAATTTCTTGATGTCCGAATAGAATCTTTTTGTTGGATTGATACAGAGATGGATACTCAAGCTTTCAAACGCTCCCTTCATCATTCAGATAGATATAACAGGCGAGGTTTTGGCTCACCAGCTAAGCGCGCTGAAGCTCTCGAGCAGGCATATCAAAGTAGTTTGATTGGGTCTATACGCGACAACGGTTATGAGATGAGCCATGGCCGCTTAAAAGTGAAGTTGGCTGAGGCTTTTGGCTTTTGTTGGGGTGTCGAGAGGGCTGTAGCTATGGCTTATGAAACCAGGCGACATTATCCAACTGAACGTATTTGGATTACTAACGAGATTATTCATAACCCTTCAGTTAATGATCATTTAAGGAGGATGAACGTTCGCTTTATATCTGCTGAGGGTGGTGTGAAAGATTTTTCAGGTGTGAATGATGGTGATGTAGTGATTTTGCCTGCATTTGGTGCAACAGTACAGGAGATGCAATTACTTCATGAGCGTGGATGCCACATAATTGATACAACTTGTCCTTGGGTCTCAAAGGTTTGGCACACTGTAGAAAAGCATAAGAAACACACATTTACATCAATTATTCATGGAAAAGTTAAGCATGAGGAGACTCTTGCGACTAGTTCTTTTGCAGGAACTTATCTTGTTGTTTTAGATCTTGAGGAGGCTCAATATGTTTCTGATTATATTCTGGGTAAAGGCAATCGTGAGGCTTTTGTAGAGCGCTTTTCAAAGGCCTGTTCGCCTGGATTTGACCCTGATAAAGATCTGCAAAGGCTGGGTGTTGCGAATCAAACGACAATGCTTAAGAGTGAGACTGAAGAAATTGGTCGACTATTTGAGCGCACTATGCTCGCAAAATATGGACCTAAAGACTTGCCAGATCATTTTCTTGCCTTTAATACAATATGTGATGCTACTGAAGAAAGACAAGATGCAATGTTCTCTCTTGTAGATGAACCATTAGATCTACTTGTCGTGATAGGTGGATTTAATTCTTCTAACACAACTCATCTTCAGGAAATTGCAATTAGTAGAGGAATTCGTTCATTTCATATAGACACTCCAGAGCGCATGGGTGATGGCAATACCATCACCCATAAGCCTTTGGGAGAGGATTTGGTTACTGAAGAAAACTTCTTGCCTGATGGGGAGGTGGTTGTAGGCATTACATCTGGAGCCTCTACACCTGACAGAGTGGTCGAGCATGTCATTCAGAAACTAATCGCTATCAGTGAAATGTAAGTTTAAATAGATCAGCTAAAAGGTAATTGCATTCACGTGTTTGTGTATATGCCTGATCTTCGAAAAGTTGTTAACTCATTTTTCAATAAGAATGCATAGATATGCTTTTCCTGGCAAGCAGCCTGAAAATCAATAGGCTAACTAAAATTGTCTTTATAAGACTTTTTAAAGATGACTGACGCTGAAAACCAGGACCTTCAGATCTCTGAACCAGATATATCACCTCAAGTCAAAGCTGGCTCTGCTCCACAGAGAGTTGAGGTGGTAGTGGAAAGCCCTTCATCACAAGCTGAGGTGAACATTAATGCTGAAATAGCAATCTTTGTATTGCGTGTTGGTGTCAGTGTCATGATGGTTCACCATGGTTTAGAAAAGTTCGCTGATCCTGCTGGATTCTCAGAGTTTGTTGTGGCTAAATACTTTGGATTCTTACCAGGCGATCCAATAATATGGACTTTCATTGCAGCTGCAACACAAATAGTTTGTCCTATAGGACTGGCGATTGGATTCTTTGCAAGGGTCTCTGCACTTGGGCTGCTTTCAACGATGCTTTTTGCTATCCCTTTCCATCTTCTTGATACTGGCTTAGAAGGGTTCCCATTTGCAGTGGTCGAAAACCACAATTATGCATTTGAACTTTCTGCTGTTTATGCGGCGATATTTTTCTATTTTTTATGTGCAGGTCCTGGAAGACTTTCTGCATCTCGTAAGACAAATAAGATTACCTATTACCCTAGGGGCAAGGCTTAAATGTAAGGCTATTTAGTTAGTTTTTTTTTAAGAGTTAATCTATGAATTTATAGTTTCTTGGACTAATTGATTCTTATGGTCATTACCTTTTGGCCACATCAATGTAGAAAATGCCTCTTCCCAGTTAAGATCATTGCGATACCTAGCTTATTGCAAGCTTCTATTGAATCTTTGTCTTTGATGCTTCCTCCAGGCTGAATAATGGCTTTTATTCCTTCGCTTGAAGCAAGACGCACTGTGTCATCAAAAGGGAAAAACCCATCACTTGCTAGAACAGCTCCATTTGCTTGTTCTCCTGCAGATTGTATTGCGATGTGAGCAGATCCAACTCTATTCATTTGCCCAGCACCTATGCCTAGAGTTTGACCATCTTTGGCGACAACAATTGCATTTGAACGAACATGCTTGACTAATCTCCAGGCAAAGCAAAGATCATCATATTGGTTCGATGAAGGCTTGCACTCTGTAGCTACTTTCCAATTTTGTGTATTAATTAGTTCATCGTCTTGGTCTTGAACTAAAACTCCACCAAGGATGCTTCTAAATTGATATTTATCAGGACTATAAAGTGCTGATGAGGTTAACTCTAGTAATCGTAGGTTGGGTTTACTTGCAAGGATTTCTTTGGCTTTTAAGTCATAGCCAGGAGCAACTATGCATTCCAGGAATAAGCTCTTAAGAATCTCAGCACATGCAGCATCGACTTGGCGATTTATGGCGACGATGCCGCCAAATGCACTGACTCGATCTCCATCAAGAGCTTTGGTGATTGCAGTCGCCATATTGTCACTTATGGCAGCACCGCATGGATTGGTATGTTTCACAACCACTGCTGCAGTTTGAATGTCAGCTTGAGTACCTTCAGCTTCAATGCCGAACTCTCTTACAGTTGAGAGTGCAGCATCAAGATCGAGCAGGTTGTTAGTACTTAGTTCTTTTCCTTGTATTTGGGTGGCGTTTCCCCATCCATGCTCTTTGGATCCATACCAGGTGGCCTTTTGGTGAGGATTCTCTCCATATCGGAGGGTCTGTTGATGAGGGATCTCTTTGAACCATAGAGAGTCTGTACTTTGAATTTGATTAGCTAACCAGCGGCTAATCGCAATGTCGTAGCTTGCTGTGTGTTCATAGGCTTCTAGTGCAAGCTTTCGCCTTATATCCTCATTCGCAAAACCCTTACCTTCTTCTATTGCTTCTAGGAATGGCTTGTACTGAGCAGGCCTAGTTAAAACGCTTACATGTAAGTGATTCTTGGCCGCAGCGCGAATCATTGCAGGCCCACCAATGTCAATATTTTCTATGGCGTTCTCCCAGCTGACATCTGAATTTGAGACTGTCTCTTTAAACGGATATAGGTTTACGACTACAACATCAATGGCATTGATTTGATGATTTTCAAGTTCTTGTTTATGCATGAGGTCATTCCTTTTTGCAAGGATGCCTCCATGGATTTTGGGGTGCAGTGTCTTTACTCTTCCTCCCAAAATTTCTGGTGACCCAGTGTAATCAGAGACTTTTGTGACTGGGAGTCCTCCTTCTAAAAGGGCTTTGGCTGTTCCGCCACTTGAAAGCAGTTCAAATCCGTGGACTTGATGAAGGGCTTTTGCTAATGGCAGCAAGCCTTCTTTATTGGAAACGCTTAATAGGGCTATAGGTGCCATGGAAAATGGATAAGAGCCAATTAATGAGTCAACCTAAACAGTAGTGATTTAATTTTTGGAGTGAACAACAATTTTCTCAGTCAGACCGACTCTGCTGCGCTTCATAGATTAGTGATGCTTCATGGGTGGGGAGCTGATATGGGGGATTTAATGCCTCTTGGTAAGGAGCTTTGCGCGAAAGCAGGTTTCCCATTGGAAATTGTTGCTTTGCAAGCACCTCAAATGCACCCACAGGGATTGGGACGCCAATGGTATGGGCTATACCCTTCGAATTGGGAGGAAGTTCCTCAAGCAGTTAATGAATTGCAAGCCCGATTAGTGTCACTTTCTACACCTCAAATACCTTTGGAAAGGACTGCCTTGTTGGGTTTTTCACAGGGAGGCGCCATGGCATTAGCCAGCGGCTGTGAGATGCCTTTGGCTGGTTTGATTGCCTGTAGTGGTTACCCACATCCTGATTGGATTTGTCCAGCCTCATGCCCCCCAGTCCTGCTAGCACATGGCCTAAAGGACGAAGTAGTCCCATATGCTGCATCAGAGAAATTGTTGAGCTCGTTGAAAGCAAACAATATTCAATCGGAGCTTTTAACTTTTGATGCTGGTCACCTTATTCCTACAGAACTCATCCCACCTATTACAGAAGCTGTTCAGAAGTGGCTTAGATAAATTTTAAAAGCTATACGAAAGCGTATTCATATTCTTCTATTTCTTCCCAATCGTCCGAAGTTAGTTCGAGACCTTGGAACATGTTTTCTTCCCCTATTGAATCCACTATTACTCTTAGTGAGGGGAATAGAAAATGATTCTCTTCGGCGTACTGTGCACTGAATAGACCTTTTTCACCCCAGAAAAAACGATCTGTGGTGTGTTCGTTCCTTCTTACATTTAGAAGGGCTGGGAACTTTAGGCCTGCTTCAGCGATATATCTACGTGCAGCGGTTACGGGTTTGTGTTCCCCAGTTTCTAGATGGAAAGTTGGCACATGGGCCAAGACTCTTTGACCAGCCAGACGTCTGCGGCTAATACGTTTGCGCTTCTTAGACATTTCAGGAACTCCTGTTTTTGGAGTGGGTTAGGGACGGGAAAAGGAGCGATAAAGACCCTTATGACACTTTGGCTAAGCCAAGGCCGGAGCATTCCACACCGAAAACTAGCTTTGGTTAAGCTAGTTCGGATAAGAACAAGGCTTATTAGACCTCAAAATTGACTTGATCTGGAGGTGATCGATTCACAGCAAGGGAGCTATCTATCTCTGCTGTAGCTTTGGAAGCACTTTTTATGCAACCTTTGCGTGGTCAATAATGGGCTTGGAACCTCGTGGGAACGCTTTGATTTGGTCGATAAAAAACATCTTAATACTTTTTTCTGAATTTACAAGCTTCTTCCTCGAAAAGGCTTTTCAGAGATCCATGACTTAAAGAGCGAGCCTTATGCAGCTGTCGGATCGTTTTCTGAAATTGGTGCAACAGCAACTCAGCACTTTCGACAAAGATTGTTCGCTGGAATGCTTGATTGTCTATATCGCTCAGGCTAAGGATGGCCAGGACCCCAGCCTTGAAGCAGTTGGGCAATGGCCATCTTTAGAGAAAGCCCTCCCTCCAGTAGAGGCAGACCCTGCGCTTCGAGCACCCTCTTCCTCAAGACGTTGGTACCCCCTTCAAGAAGGGCTGATCCTTTTAGGAGTGCTTAGAGCAGAATTGCGCCCTTCAGTAGATGGGTGGCCTGAAGATCTTGATGAACAGCTCCAAGCTTCTGCTGGGATGATCACAAATTTTCTCAAGCTTGAATTGGATAGATCAAGGTTGCTTGAAGAATTGACTCAGCAGCGTGAGCAAATAAGTGTGATGGTGCATCAATTAAGGAATCCATTGGCTGCACTGCGAACTTATGCGCAACTTCTAATGAGACGCTTGGAGCCAGATAGTCGACATCTCACCTTGGTTGAAAGTCTCTTGACTGAGCAGGCTCAATTGAACCGCTATTTATCTGCATTGGATCAAATTCCCACATCTAACTTGGTTATCAATGCGAATAGATCTGATTCATTGCTTTTGCCACCTTTATTGCCTCAATCAAAAGATTTGAGCTTGCAAGACTTGCTTCAACCATTGATTGATAGAGCTGCCGCGACTGCAAATTTGCAGGGCCGTATATGGAGTGGACCTTCTGAATGGCCTCTTTGGACAAAAGAAATTCGCCCTTCTGGCGATGGTGTGATCGCCGAAATAGTCGCGAATCTTTTGGAAAATGCTTTTAGATACAGCAATTCTCCTTGCTCGATTGGCCTTCATCTTCTCGAGAATGGTCTTTGTGTATGGGATGGAGGTTCGCCTATCCCAATTGAAGAAAGACAGCGGATTTTTGATAGAGGGTTTAGAGGTGAAAGAGTAAAAGATGTTTCGGGCAGTGGCCTTGGATTATCTATGGGAAGGCAGCTTGCTGAACAGTTAGGAGGAAGTTTGGACTTGCTTGTGACTCCATCAAATATTGATCCACTTCTTCCAGCCCATGGGAATGCTTTTTTGCTTAAATTGCCTGAAAGATAAAAGCAAGTTCAAGAAGAATGATTGTTTCGACTATTACCAACGAAGCCCCGTAAGAGTCGCCACTATGCCCACCTAAAAGAATGCCTAGGGAATGTGGGACTAAAAAGGCTGGGAAGAGGCTTAGTCCAATCCCTGCAATTATTGGCAAACGTAGGTTGCTATCAACAGGGCAAATAATTAATGATGTTATCGCGATTAATAGAACAAGTAATGATGGTTTTAAATCTTGCCATCCGATTGCATTTTTAGAGTGAAAAGAGGCCATTCCAGTTGGATGTAGATATTTAAAATGGCCAATGGCCCATAGTTGTGAACCCCGTGCCCAAAAAGCGGCAATGGGTAAGGCAATTGGAGAATGCAAATCGAGCTTTATTAGTGCAGCAATTTGAATCAAAATCACTATCAATAGAGCTTGTACTCCTATTGCACCTACGCGACTATCTCTCATTGCTTCTAGCCTTTTCCCCTTCCCTGCGGCTAGTCCATCAGCAGTATCAATAAGTCCATCAAGGTGAAGCCCACCTGTAAGTAATGTCCCCAGAGCGATTGCCAGAAGGGCTTTTGAAATTGTTGGCCAATTTAAGAAACTAAGAAAAATCCATAGCCCTGATTGCAGAGCTCCTATTACTAGCCCTATGAAAGGCGCGAAGCGTGCAATTCGTTGAAATCTAGGCTTTGGCCAGGGCATAGTTGGCAAGACTGAATAAAACACCCAAGCCCCTGATAGATCTCTAAGCCATGGTGGTGTAGACAGTGTCAATAGCTTCTGCAATCAGTCAAAACCTAACTTAGGGTCACTTAAAACCCTTGGTAGTTCTTTTGAGGGGTCCTTCGATTTCTTCCAGTGTTTCGCTTCCAAATTAAGTCATATTGTCCAAATACTTTTGCGAGAACTGGTCTCTTTAGTACGCCCCATGGACCAGTTGAGACTCCTCGCTTTATGCCAGTAGGAACCCTTGGCACCGTAAAAGGTTTGACAGCTAGTCAGTTAATTGAGACGGGAGCTCAGATGATTCTGGCGAATACTTATCACTTACATCTTCAGCCTGGTGAGGAGATTGTCGCTGAGGCAGGTGGACTTCACAAGTTCATGGGCTGGGATGGACCAATTCTTACTGACTCAGGTGGATTTCAAGTTTTTAGTCTTTCAGAGATCAATACCATTACCGATGAGGGAGTTTCTTTCCGAAACCCACGTAATGGCAGTCAAATACATCTCACTCCTGAAAGGGCTATTGAGATTCAGGAGGCTTTAGGGGCTGATGTAGTTATGGCTTTTGATCAATGCCCTCCCTCTACTGCAATAGAAAAGGATGTGGATCTTGCTTGTAAGAGAACACATGATTGGTTGGAACGCTGCGTCAATACTCACAAACGATCAGATCAGGCACTTTTTGGAATTGTTCAGGGCGGTTGCTTCCCTGAATTGAGAAAACAAAGTGCCGAGATTGTAAGCAGCTTTAATCTTCCTGGGATTGCAATAGGTGGTGTAAGTGTTGGTGAGTCTGTAACGCATATCCATACAACTATTAGGCAAGTAACTCCTTTATTGCCAGGTGATCGTCCAAGGTATCTGATGGGTGTTGGGACCCTTCGCGAAATGGCTATGGCAGTGGCTAATGGAATAGATCTTTTCGATTGTGTTCTGCCTACAAGATTGGGAAGGCACGGCACGGCAATGGTTAATGGTGAGAGATGGAATATGAGAAATGCTTGCTTTAGGCATGATCACAGGCCTTTGGATTCAAGTTGCCCTTGTCAGGCTTGTCGTAAACACACACGTGCTTATTTGCATCACTTGGTGCGTTCTGATGAACTTTTGGGACTATCTCTTTTGAGTTTGCACAACCTTTCTCATTTGATCCGATTTACCACTTCGATGAGTCATGCAATCAAAGATGGATGTTTTTCAGAGGATTTCGCTCCCTGGCAGACGGACTCAGCTGCTCACTACACGTGGTAGCGTCCTTAAAGTATTCCTAACTTTTATTGGAGATGGCCGGCTTAACACTGAACTTTTTGGCCCAGCTGCCTGAGGCCTATCGCGCCTTTGCTCCAACCGTGGATGCCCTTCCATTGATTCCTATTTTCTTTTTCTTGTTGGTGTTTGTTTGGCAGGCTGCAGTTGGTTTCCGCTGAATTACAGCAATAGCAGACGAAAGCTCTCAGTATCTGAACTGATTCAAGCAGGTCGGTCATCAAAGCTTTGAGCTCTCCAGGTTGAGCTAATCAATGATGAAGCCATATCGCCATCCGGATAGGGATGGCGATATGGCTTTTTTTGCCTGAACAAAATTTACAAATAGCTTTTGGCGATGCTTTTTTGTCGTTTTGGTTAATTTTTAATTCTTTTTGGATTTAGCAAACCCACTTTGGAATCTAGGACTATTTTCGCATGAGTCATACCCAACGCTTCTTGGTAAGAGACAAGCACTCTAAAGTTTTTTCTCATTAGTTAATTATTTATTGGCTTTGCTCAGATTTCTTCTTTTAGAGCAAGCCCTGAACCTGGATGTTCCACGGCATGTTCTATCAAGTCAGCCAGCCTTAAAGCCCTTGATGCTTGTTGGCCATCTACTGCAGGAGTTTCTCTTCCTCTAACACATTGTAAGAAGTGGTCTAACTCTGCATACAGAGGTTCTATCGAGGTGGTGCTTACTTCTTCAACAAATCCATCATTTCGGTATAACAATTCACCATGATCTGCTGAATACCACTCATGGGCTCGACGGTGAATGTGGAGAGTGTGATTTAGGAAATCAGTCTCAACAAGGCTTCCAAGGCAATGGGCGCTGAGACTTCTAATCTTGCGATGACTCATTTTGCTGGCAGAAAGACTTGCTACAACACCATTGCTAAAGCCAAGTGTTGCATTTACATAATCCAGTGGACCTTCTGCACTGCGCCCTCCTACAGCCGCTAGTCGAACTACTGGAGCACGAGCTAATTCCAGAACTAGATCAAGATCATGAATCATTAAATCAAGGACCACTGAAACATCATTAGCTCGGTCTGCATGAGGGCTATGACGACGTGCCTCAAGAACCACTACATCTTCATTTGCAACTACCTTGATTAGTTCTCTAAAGGCGGGGTTGAATCTTTCAATATGACCTACTTGCAATAGTCGACTTGCCTTATTAGCAGCAGTTATTAGAGCAGCAGCTTCATCTTGGCTGGCAGCGATTGGCTTTTCAATTAATACATGAAGACCAGCCTCTAAACATGCCAGCCCAACTTGGTGATGCAGAAGAGTGGGGACAGCTATACAAACAGCTTCTACCTCTGAAAGAAGGCTGCGGTAATCCTGAAACCAACGGCAGCCAAATTGTTCAGTGGCTAATTGACCTCGTGCCTCATCTGGATCCGCAACGCCAATAAGGTTGGCATCCTTTAGGAGGCTTAGCACACGGGCGTGATGCCATCCCATGTTGCCTATGCCAATAACCCCTACTCTTACCGGGACCATTTGGTCGGTCATTCAAGGGCCATATCGAATGAGGACTGATTATCGAAGATTAGTCCCTCGTATGGTCGATGTTGGGCAATTTCAGTCGCACTCGTTTTATCCGAGGTCCATCCATTGAAGTGATTTCAAACAACAAACCCTTGTATTGCAGAGATTCTCCAGGGGCTGGAACACGTTGAAGCTTTTCAAGTAAAAAGCCCGCAATAGTGTGATGATTATCTGCTTCAGGCAAATCAAGACTTAATTGTCTATTTAGTTCAATGATCTCAAGGTCTCCTGCAGCTATCCATTGATTGTCCTGCCCGTCGATTGGGAGGAGAACTGGTTCATCGTTGCTTGCTTCTAGCTCTTCACCGACAATTTCACCAGTTAAATCTGCCGCGGTAACTAATCCTTCTGTTCCACCATGTTCATCAATAACGAGAATTAAAGGCTGTCCTCTTCGGATTATTGGTAACAGCTCTGCCAAAGTGCTTGTCTCTATTACACGGGCAGCTGGCTGCAGATAAGGCTCGAGTGGAGAGTCTGCTTGCATGACTCCCGTTGCAATTGGCTCGGCCAAGAGACGTAGATCAAGTAAACCTCTTATGTCATCAAGTGAATCCCCTGTTACTAGAAAGCGGGCGTGACATGTTTCGTGAACTTTTTTCATTAGTTCTGCGAAGCACACATCAATCGGGAGAGTGACCATTCCCGAACGGGGCACCATTACTTCCCGAACTTGTGTATCTCTTAGTGCAAAGACTCCTTCAAGAATATTTCTTTCATCTGGTCGAAGGCCTGTTACTCCTCCAGTCTCAATAAGTGTTTCTAGCTCACCTGCTGAAAGGGCTGGAACTAGTGAGTCCCATTGAGCAGAAAGGCCGAGAAGACGAAGCAAAAGGGAGGCGATTGTTTCTAAAAGCCCTAATAACGGTGATAAGACTTTCATCACAGCTTCAGTTAGAGGCGCGAGTCGAAGTGCGGCAGCTTCTGGACGATTAAGTACTAAAGCTTTTGGGAGCAGTCCTGCCAGAAGGGTTGCTAATACAACTAAAAAAAGAAAAAACATTCCATCAAACCACCTTCCTCCTGAATATTTATCAGGCCACCATCCATGACCAACACTTCTGCCTATCCAGCCAAGACCAATTAATGAAAGCGTTCCTCCCAGTTGTGAAACCATTAATGCTCTTCTTAAGCGCCTCTGGAGGCGGTGAATGGCGATTGCTCCAGGTTTACCTTCTTCTACAAGTCCTTGAACACGGCTTGGACGAAGCCTCATTAGAGCTAGCTCACCTGCTGCAAAGAATGCAGGTAGGGCTAGCAACATGGCAAGGAAAAATAATCTCATCAAGTTTGTTTAATGGGGGTCGCGAGGATCGAACTCGCCTTAGCCAAATTATGAGTTTGGTGCATTCACCAGATTGCTAGACCCCCTCAAAAAGGATTTTTAAAATTCTCCCGATGATCAAGAAGAACGCATTAAATCCATAAGTAGCCCTGTTAAGGGCAAACTAGGCAATGCATCATTGATGCACAAGACCTAATGAACAATTTGATCAATCCACTCAATTACAGCAGAGAAAAGCTATTGAGCATGCTTGCACAAGATGCGTACCGTCATGGTGACTTCAAATTGTCGTCAGGCCGGAGAAGCACCCACTATGTCAATTGCAAGCCTGTAACTCTAAGCGGTGAAGGCCTTTCCATGATCAGCTTGGCTTTGCTTGAGAAGGTAGAAGACCATGCTTTGGCAGTGGCAGGCCTTACTTTGGGAGCAGATCCATTGGTAAGCGGGGTTGCTTTTGCAGCTTTCCAAGTAAATAGAAAGCTTGATGCATTGATTGTTCGAAAAGAAGCTAAGGGCCATGGGACTGGCTCTTGGTTGGAGGGCCCTCTGCCTCCAAAAGGTTCGTCTGTAACTGTTTTAGAGGATGTTGTTACAACAGGTGGATCTTCATTGAAGGCCGTCAAGGCTTTGCGTGAAGCAGGCTATCTGGTGGACCGTGTAGTCACGATTGTTGATAGGCAAGAAGGGGGTGATTTGCTTATGAAAGAAGCTGAATTGGAACTTGTTAGTATTTTTTTGTTGGATGAAATTTCTAATAGAGCCAATCAATTGGAGAAATGAATCTTTTGTCTAGGCTTCTTTGGGATAGAAGTTTTCCCTTTTTTCGGATTAATGGTTCAGGCGCTCGAGATTTTTTACAGGGTCAGACAACACAGGACTTTCATGATGCCTGTGCAAAGGATCTTTATCGAACCTGTTGGCTAACTGCAACTGGAAGACTTCGCGCTCTTTTGGAAGTTCGTTTCGATGAGATTGGTGCTGAAGTGTTAGTTCTTTCAGGAGATTCTGAAGTTGTAAAACAAGGATTTGAGCAAGTTATTTTTCCTGCAGATGATGTAAAGATTCAAGCTTTCTCACCAATGAGAAGGTTGGAGGCAATTTCGTTAACTCAAGAGAAGAATAGTAGTCCTGAAATCTACTGGTTGTTGCCAGATGAGGCTTTGCCTGAACATTTAACATTTTGGAAAATTGCTAATTCTATTGATGTTGAAAGATGGCGAATTCTTCAAGGTTTTCCTTTACTTCCTAGTGAAATAAATGGTGAAACAAATCCTTTGGAACTTGGTTTATTGGATTGGGTAAGTCTTACCAAGGGTTGTTATTTGGGCCAGGAAACTATGGCTAAGCTTGCAAGAGCTGGGG
Organism: Prochlorococcus sp. AG-409-P01; assembly: GCA_003215335.1. Lineage (GTDB taxonomy): Bacteria > Cyanobacteriota > Cyanobacteriia > PCC-6307 > Cyanobiaceae > AG-409-P01. The sequence continues at coordinate 90,368 of QCKM01000001.1, forward strand.
TTCTGAAACAACAGCTCCGCTATTGGCATTCAGATAGCCCTATCCATGTTGGAGAAAAGCTTGTCTGTCCAATAAGCAGTGAGAATTCGATTAAGAAGGCAGGTTTAATCACATCTGTGCTAAAGCTTCCTGATTCTGGAACTTCAATTGGGCTGGCTTTATTGCCTCGTCAAGCATTGGAAGAACCTGAGTTGTTTTTGGCTGAAGATTTCCGAAAGGTTCGCATCTCAATCCCAAGAGGGTTTGTTGGATTGCAAACTCAAAATTGAGAACTATTTTGATGAATTCATGAGCTGATCTTTTTCCATAAGCCAATTGGCCACAGTCCATGTAGCAAGGCTGTCATCTTTGTTGTATTGAAAAATCCATTTCAAGGCTTGTGGTTTGCCTCTACCGTTAGCACCAAAGCCTCGCCACTGGCGCCACCAAAGAAGTGCTCTTGCCCCATCTACGCCAACCTGGTGCCATTCAAATCCGATCCAATTGGCGACTGATTTGAGACCATAACTATTTAGCGGCAGTCTCCAATTAGTTTTTAACCTTGCATGCACATCAATCATCCTTTTGTGAATTGTTGTTAGTTCTTCTGCTGCTGCACCTTGTCGCTTAGCCATTCGGGTAAGTGCTAAAGATTCAGTTTCTCCATAGTGGAGAATTGGCCATTCGGGGTATTTTTTTAGCTTTCTTTGGAGCCTTTTCCAGCTTTGATTTTCTCCATGTTCACGCATTATTAAAAGAGGGTGATAAGTGGAATTTTTTAGATCCCAATGTCCATTAGAAGTTCGTCTAAGATGCAGAAAACCGTGTAGGAAATCATCTCTTGCATCTGGGTCTGATTCAATGTCATAAAGCAGTATTCCAGGAGCATTTACTAATTCTGGGAGTGCAGGTTCCATGCTTAATCGTTCTATGACCCCATCTCTTTGAACTCTTGCTTGAGCTATTAATTGGTTCGCCACTTCGCCATGTTGCTCTCCGAAACGTCCTAATTGTTGAGAGAGGGGAAGAGGGTCTGTATTAGCTAAGTCATTGAGACTATTGATTCCTAATTCTTTCAGCATTTCCCTTCGACGAGCACCAATGCCACTTACTTCACTTAAGTGTCCTTCTTTAGTTGCTTGATCATTACAGACTCCTCTCCAAGTACAAAGAGTGCATTTTCGTCGATCTGAGGCAAGAGGTGGTGGGAGGCTTCTTTTGAGGTCTTTTTTTAGTTTTTCAAGAGTGTCTAAAAGCTTTTTTTCTACCCTTTCGCCAATCTTGATTCGTTCAAGTTGAAGCCCATTCCCTTCATCAGCTACAACTAGACCGTCAGGAACAGCGGCTGATTGAAATGATTCAAGAAGCTTGCCTGAAAAAGCCAAGCTGAGAATATGTTCTTTTGTCACTCTTCGTCCTTGTCGGGCAACGACAGGCCTGTAAGCGTATTCCCCCCAAAGACTTTTACCATTTACGCGTTGGAGTAGTGCTGGATGGGCTTGTAATGATTCACCAAATGGCCCGATTCCTTTGAGACGAACTCCTACTACTCCATAATCCCCTCTTTTACAGGCTTCAATGCCTTTCCCTGGTTTGTCAGGTAAAAGCGCAACGAAATTGCGTTGTTGTTCATTAAGTTGCAAAGTGCGATGTGATGTCCATAGTCGTTTCTCTCTGTTGCCATGCCGATCCAGCCAGGCTCTTCGTCTGCAACGTATCCAACTGCGCAGTAAACGGTCGTTCAGCATATTGGGAGGGAGAAGTGGGACACCCATTCGCTGCAGTTAAAGCTCCTCCTTGCTAAATCAATTACGTTGTTTCATCCAGAATGATGTCGGATTTCGATCCATTAGTAACAAGTCCTATCCGATTCGGAACTGATGGTTGGAGAGGGATCCTTGGAGTGGACTTCACGCTTGAAAGGCTCTTGCCTGCTGCTGCTGCTGCTGCTCAGGAGTTAGCTTTTCAAGCTCCACCTGAGCTGGTTAGTCGTGAGGTCTTAATAGGCTTTGATCGGCGATTTATGGCTAAAGAATTTGCCCAAGCAATTGCTAGTGCAGTTAGAGGCTGTGGACTGGAACCTTTACTTAGTGAGACTTCTTTAACAACCCCTGCCTGTAGTTGGGCAGTTGTGAGTCGTAAGGCTTTGGGGGCTTTGGTGATCACTGCAAGTCATAACCCGCCAGAGTGGCTTGGGTTGAAAATTAAAGGTTCATTTGGAGGCTCAGTTGAAGGGGGGTTTACGCAGGCAGTTGAGTTGAGGTTGGCTGCTGGAGGAATAACGGCCCCTATTTCTTCTGGTAATCAATATTTTGATGGCAGGAAAGAACACCTAGATGGCCTCAGTAGGAAATTTGATCTTCCTGGCCTCGCTAGAGGTTTGAGTGAAATGGGTATGAAATTAATAGTTGACCCAATGCATGGTTGTGCTGCTGGATGTTTTGCTGAGCTTCTTGGGAGTCATGCCAATGGATTGGTTCACGAAATTCGTGGCAATAGGGATCCATTATTTGGAGGTCATTCGCCAGAACCATTGGCTTCAAATTTGAGTGAGTTGATCGATGCCGTTAAGGCTTCTGGTTTGGCAGGTAAACCAGCACTAGGGCTAGTTTTTGATGGTGATGGAGACAGGCTTGCTGCAGTCGATGAGAAAGGTCGTTTTTGTAGTACTCAACTTTTAATGCCTTTACTTATTCACCATTTAGCTAAAAAACGTAATTTGCCAGGTTGTGTTGTTAAAACTGTGAGTGGCTCTGATTTGATGCATTTAGTGGCTCAGGATGTTGGCCGAGAAGTGATTGAAATGCCAGTTGGATTTAAGTACATTACTTCTGAAATGCTTTCTAGGGAGGTTCTTGTAGGAGGCGAGGAGTCTGGCGGCATTGGCTTTGGGTCCCATTTGCCTGAGCGCGATGCTTTGTTTGCGGCATTACTTGTTTTAGAAGCTTTGAAGGATGGAGGGAAAACTCTTGGGGAAATGTTGGATGATCTTCAGTGTCGTTTTGGTGGCGCAACTAACTACCAACGAATTGATCTGCGCTTGGCAAATCTTGATCACAGGAATCGTTTAGAGGTACTTCTTCAAGACACTCCTCCATCGAAGGTGGCAGGAAAGTCAGTACAAGAAGTTGTTTTGACTGATGGAGTCAAATTGAGATTGGGACCAAGCTATTGGCTCATGATGCGGTTTTCTGGCACAGAACCTTTGCTAAGGCTTTATTGCGAGGCGCCTAGTGAAGACCAATCAACTGCAGCATTGAAATGGGCACAAGAACTTGCTGAATCTGCATGAGCACAATTGATTCTGTTTGTAGATCTCTTGTTATAGCCAGTGGTAATCAAGGCAAATTGCGAGAATTCAAACAACTCCTAAACCACTTGCCGGTTGATTTGTGGCCGCAACCTGAGGAGCTGCGGGTGGAAGAAACTGGAAATACTTTTGCTCAAAATGCTCGTTTAAAAGCCATTGCAGCTGCCTTATATACAGGGCAATGGAGTCTCGCCGATGACTCTGGATTGAGTGTCGTTTCATTGGACGGTGCCCCTGGAGTTCATTCTGCTCGTTTTGCACCAACTGATTCAGAAAGGGTTGATCGTTTACTAGAGCTATTGGTAGATGTTCAAGATCGTCGAGCAAGTTTTAATGCTGCATTGTGTGTGGTGTCTTCAGATGGGCGGGTTCTCTTGGAGGTAGAAGGTTCTTGTGAGGGTGTTATTACTCATATGCCTCGTGGCAAAGCTGGTTTTGGATATGATCCAATTTTTGAAGTCAAAGGTACCGGACTTACATTTGCCGAAATGTCATCAGAGCAGAAAAAACAATATGGACATCGAGGAATTGCCTTCGGCTTATTAGAACCAAAGTTGAGTAAATTGCTTTCAAAAATAGAATAGTTTCCTCCTGATTAGGCACTTTTAATTTACTCACAAGAAATGAGTTCAGTTTGTAGATGCCCAGCAGCCATGTAGACCATGTGGAACAGATAGTGGTAATTCGATTATGGCTTCCTCGCTTAAATCTTTTGCATTTAGAAGTACCATATCTGTTGCTTTGCGAGCCCCATTCCAGACAAAAATATTGATCCAACCATCATCTTCAGATTCCGAGTTTGGCTTTGGAAGTAGTAAAGGCTCACTTACAAATCCACGAGGAGCTGCACTCCATATTTTCTCGTCTTTGTTAGTTAGGTTGAGTTTTTTAATTGCTTGAAGAGGACCATTTCCGTGGCTTCTTTCGGCAATAGCCATCCATGCGTAACTTGACTTTAACCCTAATTTGGAAGGGTTGACTGTTGCAAACTCGCAACATTGTTGACTTAAATTACTCGTAGATACTTCTCCTTTTGAGAGATTTATTTCACATCTTGTCAGAAGACCTTCGGGCAGTAGTTCAAAGTCAATTGCACGGAAGTTGTCTTTGGGACTTATTGACGGGAAACTGTCGTAAAAGATGCTGTCTACAAAAACACTACCCTCTTCCTCCCATGCATTGAGGTGATGGAAGACAAAACCATTAGGGGCCTCAAAAATGCGAGGAGGCTCCCCTGCAAAATCACCATTCTGTCGAGGGATTAGTAAAAACTTTCCTTGACTATTTTTACTTGAAGACAAACATTGTGCTGCCCCTTTTTGACCTAGTACGAATGGGAGTGGATTGAAATCTAGAGAATTTTGCAAGAAAATAGCCCAATTGGGTGTAATCGCAAAGTCATGGAGAAATGCGAAGCCATTGAAATTATCTTTGCGCTCATTGATCAATTCCCCAGCATGGGGTCCTTCGGTTGCAAACTCCATTAGTCGGATAGTGCTTTTTGGCCCAGTTTTGACTCCAAAAGTGACCATGCGAGGAGTCTTGTGATGGCCAGGGTCAAATCTTGGGTGAGCGCTGAAAGCTTCGTCTGTTTTAAGTACTCCATTGAGTGTTGAAACGCCAAGGGTTTCAAGACTTTTGGGATCCAAGGAATGTGGGTTAGAGGCTTCCCAGAGGGCCAGCAACTGCCCCCCCAGCCTGACCACATTGGTATTAGCAATATTTTTTAGGCGAAGGTCAAAAATATTTGCAATTGGTCCTCCAGGCTTCATGCTCCCAAACACTCCTCTATAAAGGAAGCGGCCAGCTTCCTCTTCTTCTTGCCAAGCTTTTGTACGAACAAAACGATTACTGAGAGTTGCTTGCCCATTGTTGAATTCGAGGGCCGTAATCATTCCGTCTCCATCAAACGGATGATGTACCCAGTGACCATTTCTTTCTAAACGGCCTGGCCCATTTCTATAGATGGTGCCGGAAAGCTCAGTAGGTATTGAGCCTTTTTGGGGAATTAATTCTTTATTAGTCAGCTCTTCTTGAACATTGCAGTAAGCACTAGCCCAATCTTGCTGGTCAAAATCACTTGAAGCCTTTTTAGAGGAAGGTTGTAAGGCCGACTGGGACACGTCGAAGTTGCTTTGAGGAATTAATGATTTTCGCCTACGTAGAATTGTCTGGTCAAAGATTCTGTGGATTCGAAGTTCTTAGCCTTGATGTCCTGCTTGTTCAAGTACACCTTTGCTGCTTGGTATGCAGTCAGATCTTCGTGGATCTAATTCGGTTGCCATGCGTAGAGCCCGTGCAAAAGCCTTGAAGCAGGCTTCAACAATGTGATGAGAGTTGTCTCCATTGAGTTGCCGGATATGCAAGGTCAGCCCACTGTTGTTGACCACCGCCACGAAGAATTCTTTGACCAATTCAGTCTCATATGTCCCTATACGTTGAGAGGGGATTTCAAGCTCATAATTAAGATGTGGCCTCCCCGAGCAGTCGATGACCACTTGAACTAAAGCCTCATCTAGTGGAGCTACGAAATTGCCAAAACGATAAATCCCTCGCCTGTCACCTAGTGCTTGGGACAGTGCTTGGCCTATCGCGATTCCAACGTCTTCATTCGTGTGATGGTCATCAATATGGGTATCGCCTGACGCATTGACTTCTATGTCTAAAAGGCCATGGCTAGAGAGTTGTTGGAGCATGTGGTTTAGGAAAGCCACACCTGTTTCAACTTTGCAATCCCCAGTCCCATCAAGTCCTAAGCGAACTTGCACATCGGTTTCGCGGGTGACGCGATGAATTTCGCCTTGTCTGTTAGACGTCATTGATTCATCTCATTGAAACCATGGTGAAACTTAAATCACATTCCATTAATGCAGTAGCCGGCATCAACGTAAATGGTTTGACCGGATATACCACTAGATAAGTCACTTAACAGAAATGCGGCTGTATTGCCAACTTCTATTTGTGTCACAGTCCTTCGAAGTGGAGCTTTCTCTTCAACGTTATGGATCATGTCGAGGATCCCGCCTATGGCGGAACTTGCCAGTGTTCTTATAGGGCCAGCACTGATTGCATTTACGCGAACTTGTTTTTCAGGACCCAATTCTGCAGAGAGATATCGAACTGAGGCTTCTAAGGCTGCTTTGGCAACGCCCATGACGTTGTAGTTGGGAATTGCTCGATCGGCACCTAGATAGGTGAGGGTTACAACCCCTGCCCCATCACTAAAGAGTGGCTTTGCATGGTGACATAGAGGGGCAAGAGAGTAAGCACTAATCTCTAGAGCACGGGAGAACCCGTCTGTGGTTGTAGCGCTGTAATCACCTATCAACTCTTCTTTCCCAGCAAAGGCCAAGCAGTGAACCATTCCATCTAATTTTCCCCACTGATTCTTGATAGAAGTAAAAACACTTTCGATTTGTGAGTTGTCTTGAACATTTAGAGGAAGGAAGAGGCTGGGCTCCAGTGGTGAGGTCAGCTCGCGAACTTTTGATTCGAATCTGCCTTTTTCATCTGGAAGATAAGTGATCCCCAGTTCGGCTCCTGCTGCACGTAGTTGCTGGGCGATACCCCAAGCAATGGATCGATTGTTGGCGATGCCTGTTACGAGGATTTTCTTGCCGCTTAGATCGAGAAGCATCTTTTGAATAGAGACTGGTTACTTTTGAGGATTCTCTCTTATCAAGCTCCATTTTTTGGGAGGTGATTTTCAGAAGGCAAATTTTGAGGTCTTTTGTCTTCTGGGAATCCTTCAGAGAGCGTATTGCATTCAAAGATATTGTTTTGGTTAAAGGGACTTATCTTTTGATAAGAAGAACTGGTTTTTTAACTAGCTTTGCTTAGCTAGTGAGGATTTCAATGTTATGACACTCACATCTTCAAGAATGCTACCGCTGGGGACCCAGCTGCCTTTTTTTGAGCTTGAGGTGTTGTCAGTTCTTGATGCAAATAACTTTCAATCAAAGGTGCCACGTAAAACCATTAGTAATAAAAGTCTTTTAAGTAAGCCATTGTTATTGATGATTCTTTGCGCTCATTGTCCTTTTGTAAAACATGTTGAGGATGAACTTGCTCGATTGGATATTGATTACAGCGAAAGAGTTCAAATTTTTGGAGTTGCAAGTAATAGTTTGATTACACATCCACAAGATGGTCCTGATTACTTATTAGCTCAAGTCAAAGATAAGGGCTGGACTTTCCCATATCTTCTTGATCATGACCAATGCTTTGCGAAGGCTTTGCAAGCAGCTTGTACCCCAGACTTTTTTTTATTTGCCCCATCCGATGATGGAGTTCAAAAACTTTGTTATAGGGGGCAGTTAGATGGAAGTCGCCCTGGGAATCAGATCCCTGTGACAGGAGTTGATTTGCGTTTAGCAATAGATGCTGTCTTGAGTGGTGAAGATGTTTCTACAGATCAAAAGTCATCGATTGGTTGCAACATCAAATGGCATCCTGGTAAAGAGCCAAATTGGTTCGGTTGATATTTTTCAGTGCAGTGAATAAGAACAAGCCCTCTGCGGCTTAAGGTGCCTCCATGAATGTGCCACCGTTCAGCCTTTCTCAACAGATTTCCGAACTTGGACATGACCTTGATGAGGTTGTCCTTAGGGTCATTCGTAGTGGCCAGTACATAGGGGGCGAAGAGGTTCAGAAGTTTGAAGAACTTTTTGCTTCTGCAGTTGGAGTTCCATATGCCATTGGTTGCAATAGTGGAACTGATGCTTTGATCTTGGCTTTAAGGGCTTTAGAGGTTGGTGAAGGGGATGAGGTGATCACTACATCTTTTAGTTTCTTTGCAACTGCAGAAGCGATTAGTGCTGTTGGGGCGAAGCCAGTCTTTGTTGATATAGAACCTAGAAATTTTTTAATAGATCTTGAGTTGATAGAGAAGGCTATAACTCCTGCCACAAAAGCAGTATTGCCTGTGCACCTTTTCGGCTGCCCAGTTGACATGGAGCAATTGATGTCTTTGGCAAAGAAAAATGGCTTAAAAGTGATTGAAGATTGTGCTCAAGCAAGTGGTGCTGAATGGAAGGGACGCCCAGTAGGAAGTTGGGGGGATGCAGGTTGTTTTAGTTTTTTCCCTACAAAGAATCTTGGTGGCGCTGGAGATGGTGGTGCTGTTACTACGAAAGACCAGCGCATTGCCCAGAAAATCCGAGAACTTGCTGCTCATGGAATGCCTCGCAGATATCTGCATACGGATTTGGGATACAACAGCCGATTAGATGCTTTGCAAGCGGCAATCTTAAAGTTGAAACTTCCAAGACTTCCTCAATGGGTTAAACAAAGGCGGGACATTGCAGATCGCTATAAAAAGTTTTTGAAAGATATCCCTGGAGTTGTTCTTCCTTCTTCAACTGATTCAGAAGAGAGAGGACATGCCTGGAATCAGTTTGTTGTTCGAGTTGAAAACTCCTTAGGCTCTTTTTCTGGAGTTAACTCCCAGCCCAAAAGCTCTGTTGCCTTGAAGAATGATTTTCTTGATGAAGGCCTAAGAGATTTACTTAAGCAGAGTCTTCAAGAACAAGGAATTAATACTATTATTTATTACCCCATTCCAATCCACCTTCAGCCTATTTACAAGAGATTGGGTTATGAAAAATGTCAACTTCCTGTGACTGAGAGGATCTGTAGCGAAGTGCTTAGCCTGCCAATTTTCCCTGAATTAAGTTTAGTGCAGCAGCAAGCAGTTGTCATTGCCTTGAAGAAATCTTTAGCAGCTCTTATCGAGGAGAAGGTGGATTTTATTGCTTAGATATATGGATGCTAAATATTTGTCAGAGCTATTTTTTTACTTCTCCAAAAAAGCTTATTTATATAAATATGTTTTTTTCAAGACTTTATAGATTCATCATTTGTTTTGCTCTATGCCAGGCGGTGATGCTTTTCCCGTCTAGGGCTTCGTCTCCGCTCGCAATGCTGCTTTCAAGCTCTTTTGGTGACATTTGAAGTACTTCTAGGTCTTCGTCTTCATCTCCTGGCGGGCGATTAACGAGCTTTTTTAGGCCTCTCGCAAGGAAAAGATGTATGACTTCATCTGAGTAGCCTGGACATGGAAGCATTTCTCCAAGCGGGCTCCATTGGCTTGCTTCATAACCTGCTTCTTCAGCTAGCTCTCTTTGAATTGAGCCTTCGGGCTCTTCTCCTTCTTCTAAGGTTCCTGCAGGGAATTCGAGTATTCGACGTGAAACGGCAAATCTATATTGGCGAAGAATTACAACCTTCCCGTCATTTGTAATCGGCACTGCAAGGGCAGCTCCAGGGTGGCGAATTACGCCAAAGTTTGCTTGGAGTCCAATAGGAAGTTGAAAGCGATTTACTTCAAATCGAATTTTTTTTGCGTCTAGTGACGCCAACGTTTCCAAGATCTTCGAGTGTTCGTGAGGAGGAAGAGGCGCCATTTCATCAATTTGAAATCATTTCCAGCATGATGCTTAATGAGAGTCTTGATTTTTTTGTATTTGTTTTGCTAGAGCCAATTGAAGTCAAGGTTAAGTCTGCGAGGTGACTGCTCATTTGTGGTTAAGGCTGCGGCTAGAGGCACTATGACAAAACTTCTTTCAATTAGACGCGGGTGAGGAAGGATAAGGTTTTCGTGTTGAACATTTAGGTCTCCCCAGGCCAATAGATCTAGGTCTAAGGAGCGTGGACCCCAAAGGATCTGAGGTTTTTGCCGATTTCTCCCGAATTGTTTTTCTATCGTCATTAACTTTTCGAGTAATTGAAGAGCGGCGGGTTCAGATGGGCAAATTTTTTGCATTGTTGGACCATCCACGACAAGAACTGCATTTGTAAAGACTGGTTGCTTTGAAGGCCCTCCAACTGGCTCTGTCTCAAATAAAGGCGACCAGCGCCATCTCACCCCTTGAGATAGAACGCTTAAATCTGATTTTTCTTTAAGTAAAGACGCAAGCCATGTTTTTATGGTTTTCTTTAATTCGGGCCTTACAGCCCGCAAAGTAGAGCAAGGAGCTCCAGCATGACTTGGGATGTTTGCACCTAGCCCGATTGCCAGGGTGCATGGATTTTGGGAGGGTGATGAAGTTATGGGTTAATCGGCGAGACTAGTGCAAACTAATTGGGGGTTGGGAAAAACGATGAGCCAAAGCGGGTCCACCGCAAATTCGACTACCACGAGGTCTTCAAAGCGATTAGTCGCTGATTCGGCTAATCGCTCATTCCCTCTTGCGGCAATAACTGGTCATGGGACTTTGAAGTTGGCTCTTCTGCTTGCAGCAGTGGATCCTGCTCTTGGTGGAGTAATTATTGCTGGGGGAAGAGGTACAGGGAAATCAGTTTTGGCAAGAGGGTTGCATGCCCTCTTGCCACCTATTGAAATTCTTAATCTGACTTCCACATCAGGTGGAAAGGAAAACAGTCGATCTGTGCGTCCTGTGGGATGCAATCTGGATCCTAATTTGCCTCATGAGTGGGATGAAGGTACAAAGCTATCCCTTCAAGAGAATTTTGGTTGGACTGGGAATAATCAATCAGCACATGATGGCTTGCCGACTAGCGTTGTTCCGGCACCTTTTGTGCAAGTCCCCCTTGGAATAACTGAAGACCGGTTGGTAGGGGCGGTTGATGTTGCGGCCTCATTAAATACTGGAAGCCCTGTGTTTCAGCCAGGTCTTCTTGCAGAGGCTCATAGAGGTGTGCTTTATGTGGACGAATTGAATTTGCTAGACGAAGGGATTGTCAACCTTTTGCTGGCAGCAGTTGGAGCTGGCGAGAACCAGGTTGAGAGAGAGGGACTAAGCCTTCGACATCCATGTCGCCCACTTCTTCTTGCTACTTATAACCCAGAGGAGGGGACTGTTCGAGATCATCTTCTTGATCGATTTGCAATTGTTCTTTCAGCAAATCAATTAATTACTAATGAGCAACGAGTTGAGATAACCCAGGCGGTATTGGCTCATGGTCAGTGCAGTACAAGCTTTGCTGAAAAGTGGTCTGAGGAGACTGAAGCATTGGCGACTCAATTGATTCTTGCTCGACAATGGTTGCCAGATGTGCAAATCAACCAGTCCCAGATTGAATATCTTGTTACTGAAGCTATTAGAGGAGGTGTTGAGGGGCATCGGTCTGAACTTTATGCTGTTCGCGTGGCTAAGGCCCATGCGGCTTTAAGCGGAAGAGATCAGGTGGATGCAGAAGATTTGCAGGTAGCTGTGCGCCTTGTTATCGCTCCGAGAGCACTGCAATTGCCACCGCAGGAAGAGCAAATGGAGCCACCACCACCTCAAGAGCAACAAGAGCCACCCCCGCCAGAGCAATCAGATGACGATTCCTCTGAAGATGAAGATGAAGATGAAGATGAAGAGACTCCAGAGGATCAGACGCCGCCAGTCCCAGAGGAGTTCATGCTTGACCCTGAAGCGGTAGTAATTGATCCTGACTTGCTGCTTTTCTCAGCGGCTAAATCTAAAAGCGGAAGTAGTGGAAGTCGATCAATTGTGTTAAGTGATAGTCGTGGTCGTTATGTAAAGCCAGTTCTTCCACGCGGCCCAGTAAGGCGTATAGCAGTTGATGCAACATTAAGGGCTGCCGCGCCATATCAAAAGGCTCGTAGAGCAAGACAGCCTGACAAGAAGGTCATTGTTGAAGAGGCTGATTTGCGGGCCAAATTGTTGCAGCGCAAGGCCGGGTCGCTAGTTGTGTTTCTTGTTGATGCGAGCGGGTCAATGGCCTTGAATCGCATGCAAGGCGCAAAAGGGGCTGTGATTCGCTTGCTTACTGAAGCCTATGAGAATAGGGATGAGGTCTCTTTGATTCCTTTTCGAGGAGAACAAGCTGAGGTTTTACTTCCACCTACTCGATCCATTACGGCTGCGAAAAGAAGATTAGAAGTTATGCCTTGTGGAGGCGGGTCGCCTCTTGCTCATGGATTGACTCAGGCTGCACGGGTGGGTGTAAATGCCTTGGCTACTGGAGAACTTGGACAAGTGGTTGTAGTTGCCATTACTGATGGACGTGGAAATGTCCCTTTGGGTGTTTCTTTAGGTCAACCGCAGCTAGAGGGTGAAGAGCAAGTTGATCTAAAGGAGGAGTTGTTGGAGGTAGCCTCCCGTTACCGGGGCTTAGGCATTAAGTTGTTGGTAATTGACACTGAGCGCAAATTCATAGGAAGTGGGATGGGTAAAGATTTAGCAGAGGCTGCAGGGGGGAAATATGTTCAACTTCCTAAGGCAAGTGAGCAAGCAATTGCAGCAATAGCGATGGATGCTATTAATGATGTGACTTAGTTATGGCAGGTATTTTTTGTAAGGATTAAGTTAATTTATATATCCTATTTATTAGTACTTATAGTTTTTGTAGGATAAAGCTCGTTGAAGAATTGCCCAAGTCCAATTGTGACACTTCTTACTGCATTCATGAATTCAGGGTCCCCAGTTAGAGCCTCTAGATCATCACCTACAGCATTAATCTTTGATGTAAGAGAACGTGCAGTACTTACAGTTTGCTTTAGCTCATTAATTGTTTTTGGGTTGTCTATTGCGGCTACCACATTATTTATATGACCCGTGGCATTAGTCAGATTATTTATGATTGGGATTGCTTTTTCCAAATCTCTTTTTAATTGGCTAATAAGACCATCTAGATCCTCAAAAATATTCTCAGATTCTGCCTGTTCAAGTACTCTTTGAAGAGTATGTGCGACTGTTGAGATGCTTGCCAATGGCTTGCCTGGAATGACATCTCCACTGCATAGAATGATCGAGGGAGAGCAATCTTTTGCATTAGGCAATGGTGAGTTATTTATTAATTCCTTGTCATTGCTAATAAGTGCAATCTTAGAGTTACCACCAAGCAAAGAGCTTGTTGTAATAGTTGCAAAAACGGGCTTAGGTAAGCGGAGCTCACTATGACTTATTTCTAACTGTGCTAACACTGCTTTCGCAGTGACATCTATTTTGCTAACTGACCCTACAATGACTCCTCTATAAGTCACAGGAGACCTTTCAGATAAGCCACTGGCATCTGGAAAACTAACTGTAACTTGCCAAACATTTGACCCGAGCTTGACACCACGCATCCAAAGATGAGTTCCCACGACAGCAACTATTGCTCCAATTAAGGAAAATCCCACTAATGCATCACGAATGCTTCTTCTCATGGATTCATTGTTCGATGTGTTGCATAGGTCCTGTAAGGCTTCCTGTGCGGAATTGTTCAACGTATGGATTATTAGTTTGCCTGAAATCGTCTATAGATCCATGCCACTGAAACTTGCCTCCACAAAGCATCGCAACTTTTTCGGCGGATCTTTCAATTGTGCTTTTGACATGACTCACAACTATTGAGCACCCTCTTGTCATTTTGGTGCTTTTTACAATTAAATCTTCAATTCGTGTACATGCAACTGGGTCAAGCCCCGCAGTTGGCTCGTCATAAAGAAGTAAAGGCATTGTTTCTTTCCCTTGCAAAGGGTTGTCAAGAAGTGCCCTTGCAAAACTAACTCTTTTTTGCATGCCTCCACTCAACTGACTAGGAAATTGGTCCGCTACGTCATAGAGGCCAACTGCTTCAAGACATTCATGAACTTTTTCTTTGATTTGGCCAGGTTTGAGACGACTGCCACGCATTAAAAGAAATCCTACGTTTTCCTCCACTGTTAGAGAAGCTAGAAGAGCAGGATTTTGGAACACCAGTCGTACGTCTGGTGGGTGTGTTTGATCAAGGCGAAGATAGTACTGTGCTTCTCCAAATACTTTGAGCTCTCCTTTTGTAGGTAATAAAAGACCTGCTAGAAGACGCAAAACAGTTGATTTACCAGAACCAGAAGGCCCCACAATGGCTAATCTTTCACCAGGTTTCATTGACAGATTTACCTCGTCAAGGACTCGAAGTTGGCCCCATTGCATAGTGAGATTCCGCATTTCTATAGCGGGAGAGGTTTCTGGCAAGATGCTTTCTGTTCCGAAACAAGTTTCATCTTGCCTGGGATGTCCAACTGATGGAACTTTCCTTAGAGTTCTCGAAGGATTCACGGACGAGCTCCTTGAATAGAAAGTGACGACGCCTCATCGCCGAATTAGTAAACGCCGTCCACTTAAACGTCGTGTGCCAAGGAGGCGCTCGGCTAGGGGAAGAGCTGTTCGACAAAGAGATTTTTTATCTAGGTCTCGTCGAGCAATTCGCTGGCTTTTGCCTGGACTAGTTGTGAAGCGCTGGATGCTTACTTCTGGATTGGGTCTTGTATTGGCTTTGTTAGGGGTTGCTATTTGGGCTGATCTGAAACCTCTGTATTGGATGCTTTATCAGCTTATTTGGGTTCTGGCCTCTATTGCCAAGGTGCTTCCTAGAAGTATTACCGGTGCCCTTGTCCTTGTCTTTGGGGCTGGATTATTGCTATGGGGTCAGAGTCGCAGCTTTGGGTCTATACAACAGGCCCTTGCACCAGATAAAGACACTGTTTTGGTTGATGCACTGCGTGCCAAGAGCAAACTCAATAGAGGTCCCAATATTGTTGCCATTGGCGGAGGTACAGGACTATCGACTCTTTTGAGTGGGCTTAAGCGTTATAGCAGTCGTATTACGGCAATAGTGACTGTTGCTGATGATGGTGGAAGTAGTGGTGTTTTGCGACGAGAATTAGGAGTGCAACCACCCGGTGATATTAGGAATTGCCTTGCGGCTCTTTCGAATGAAGAACCTTTGCTGACTCGTTTATTTCAATATCGCTTTTCTGCTGGCGGTGGTTTAGAAGGTCATAGCTTTGGGAATTTATTCCTTTCAGCACTTACAGCCATTACAGGAAATCTTGAGACAGCAATTACTGCATCAAGTCGAGTCTTGGCAGTTCAAGGTCAGGTTGTTCCTGCAACTAATGTCGATGTCAGGCTATGGGCTGAACTTGAGAATGGAGAGAGGATTGAGGGTGAGTCAGCGATAGGTCAGGCTCCAAGCCCAATTGTCAGGTTGGGATGTCTTCCAGAGAAACCTCCAGCATTGCCGAGTGCATTAGAAGCCATTGCCAATGCAGAATTGATTTTGTTGGGTCCAGGGAGTTTATATACATCACTTTTGCCTAATCTTTTGGTTCCGGAATTGGTGGTTGCCATTCAGAGAAGTAAAGCTCCAAAACTTTATATATGTAATTTGATGACTCAGCCTGGTGAGACTGATGGATTAGATGTTGAGGGCCATCTCAGAGCTATAGAAGCTCAGTTGGCAAGCATTGGAATTACTCAAAGGTTGTTTGGAGCTGTCTTGGCTCAGGATGATCTAGAGCCATCTCCATTGGTCGATCATTACAGGGCTAGAGGGGCAGATCCGGTTATTTGTGATGGGAGGGCTTTAAAGGAACAAGGTTATGAAGTTATGCAGGCACCTCTTCAAGGTGCAAAACCTACAGCCACTCTGCGCCATGATCCAAGAAGTCTTTCCTTGGCAATTATGCGTTTTTACAGGAAGTTCAAACGGGAAGTTTAGTAAGCGTCTTGCATTTCATAAAAGTCAGGTTGAATGTAGTCCTTTCTTAGAGGCCAACCTTTCCAATCTTCTGGCATTAAAAGTCTTTTGGGGTGTGGATGGCCATCGAAGATGATGCCGAACATATCGAAGGTTTCTCTCTCTTGCCAATCTGCGCCTCTAAATAGTGCATATAGGCTCGGCAATCTTGGGGTGCCTTCTCTTGGTAAGAAAACTTTTATGCGGACTTCACGAGCTTTGTTTTGTAATCGTTTAGGAGAGTCTTGAGTTATTAGCTCGCTCATTGCAATGAACTGGTAAAAGCAAACAAGTTGTTGCCCTGGCCCTTGGTCATAACCTCCTTGACATTGCAAATAATCAAAGCCATCGGTTTTCAAGGCACGAGCAATTTCTATTAGGGCATTGGGCTCAACAGAAATCATCTCGATGCCTAGATGATCTTGCCCGATAGAAGTGTGTTTTAACTCTTTTTCCTTTAACCAAAGGCTTACTGGTCCAGCATTTGGCTGGGTGGCTTCTGAGTTTTGTAGGGAGCTGTCACTCATTAGATTCTTCTCTAGAGAGATTTTCGGATTCGGCCATCGAATTTTGGTGGACCACGTCTTCTTTTAGAAGAACTTCCGTGTCAGGGGCCAGTGCTGCCTTTTGTGTTTCTGCATTTAAATATGAGCCGTTTATTAAAGATTCAATTTTTTTCATCTGGTGGGGAATAGTTAGATATCTGTGGGTCTGAGATGCCTTGTTTCTCTCAGTAATAGATTCATTTCCAACTTTTTTTCTTAGCTTGACAACAGCATCAAAAATTGCTTCAGGCCTTGGAGGACATCCTGGAAGATAAAGGTCTACAGGAATTAATTTGTCAACTCCTCTTACTGCAGTTGTTGAGTCTGCGCTAAACATCCCACCAGTGATGGTGCATGCCCCCATTGCAATTACATACTTTGGCTCAGGCATTTGTTCGTAAAGCCTTACAAGGGCTGGAGCCATTTTCATGGTCACTGTGCCAGCAACAATTAGAAGATCAGCTTGACGGGGAGAGCTCCGCGGGACCAATCCGAAACGATCGAAATCGAATCTTGAACCAATAAGGGCAGCAAATTCTATAAAGCAACACGCTGTTCCATACAACAAAGGCCATAGGCTGCTAAGCCTTGCCCAGTTATGAAGATCATCAAGCGTTGTGAGAATTATGTTCTCACTGAGATCGTTGGTCACTTGGGGATTTCCTAAAGGCCCACAAGTGGAGGCCTTTAGATCCTCTAAAGTTCGTGTTGAAGGTGTATCAGTCATTGAATCAGCTCCACTCAAGGGCTCCTTTCCTCCATGCATAGGCAAGTGCGACTACGAGGATGGCAATAAAAATCAATGCTTCTATAAAAGCTAATAAGCCAAGTCGATTAAATGCGACTGCCCAGGGATAAAGGAAAACAGTTTCTACGTCAAATATGACAAAAACCAGGGCAAACATGTAGTAACGAATATTGAATTGAATCCATGCTCCACCTATGGGTTCCATTCCAGACTCATATGTGAGCTCTCGTTCTCCTTCTCTACTACGAGGAGAAATAAGTTTGTTGGTCACCAACGCCAGAATTGGGACAGCCGCTGCAATTAAGAGAAAGCCAAGGAAGGCGTCGTAACCAGGCAGTGAAAACATAGATAGGCCTGATTTCATTACCAGTTTGGCATTCACCTAGAAGTACGATCGCCGATAGAGTTGTCTTAGATGTAATCACACCATTGAGCGAAGAATCCCCAACTGCAAGGGACCCTTCTGGTGAAAGCAATCCAGAGGAATTAGGTGTGGACCCTTTGATAACTTCCTCTAGAGAAGAAGCGTCAGAATCTCCTGATCTTTCACAGCATCTTTTCGAATGTACAAGCTGTGGATATGTTTATGACCCTAGTGAGGGTGTTAAGAAGCTTGGCATCAATCCAGGCAGTGCATTTTTAGATTTAGATCAAGGAAGCTTTCGTTGTCCTGTTTGCCGAGCAGGTGTTGACTCTTTCCGCGATATAGGCCCAAGAACAAGGCCAAGTGGGTTCGAGGAGAATTTGGTTTATGGCTTCGGTGCAAATAGTCTTACTCCTGGCCAGAAGAATGTTTTGATTTTTGGAGGTCTTGCTTTGATTGTGGCCTTTTTCCTTTCCCTTTATTCATTGGGTTGATTAAACCATCGTTATGAAACGCTTTACTTCATCACTGACCAGCCTTCTGATACTGGTAATTCTCTGCTTTGGGTTGGGTGGTTGTGTTGCGACTCGAATTCCCATGGCGGTTTCAAGTCCTTGGATTTCAGTTGATTTGAATACGCAGGCCAATCCACTAGACATAGGTTTTGTTGATGACAAGCATGGCTTTTTGGTAGGCACAAACCGCTTGATTTTGGAGACAAATGATGGAGGAGCAAGTTGGGCTAAAAGGGGTCTTGATTTGCCTGAGGAAGAAAACTTTAGATTGATAAGTATTGATTTTCGAGGGGATGAAGGCTGGATTGCAGGGCAGCCAGGCTTAGTCATGCATAGCTCTGACTCAGGTAGGAATTGGTCTCGATTAATTCTTGGAAGCCAGTTGCCCGGAGATCCATATTTGATTACTGCTACTGGTGAAAATGGAGCTGAGCTTGCTACTACTGCTGGGGCTGTATATACAACTGATGATGGCGGTTCCCATTGGGAAGGGAAAGTTCGTGATGCAGAAGGTGGGGTTCGAGATTTAAGGCGAGGCAAAAATGGAGAATATGTAAGTGCCAGCAGTCTTGGGAATTTCTTCGCCACATTGGACCCCGATCAGGATTCATGGCAGCCACATCAAAGGGCTAGTAGTAAGCGGGTTCAAAGTTTGGGTTTCCAGCCAAGTGGAGATCTTTGGATGCTTTCTCGTGGAGCAGAGATTCGTTTGAATACTGAGTCAGGGAACCCTGAAAGTTGGAGCAAGGCAATTATTCCAATTACAAATGGATACAACTATCTCGATTTGGCGTGGGATCCAAATGGTGGAATTTGGGCCGCAGGGGGCAACGGAACTCTTCTTTTAAGTGCTGATGGTGGAAAAACTTGGGAATTGGACCCAATAGGGGATGCTCAGCCTTCAAACTTTATTCGGGTCCTGTTTGATGCCTCAACGGGCTCTCAGGCAAAGGGTTTTGTTTTAGGAGAACGTGGCTACCTTTTGCGATGGATTGGCTGAGAGTTTGAAGATTTACCACCAATGCACAACTCTCTGTAACCATGCTTCTTAGTAATCCAAAGTCTTGAGGCTCATCCTTGATAAGATCTTCAAGCTGATACGCCTGAGGCTATGGCTGCCGGCTCTACCGGGGAACGCCCTTTTTTCGAAATCATCACCAGTGTCCGTTATTGGATTATCCATGCGGTAACACTTCCAGCGATTTTTATCGCAGGATTCTTGTTTGTGTCTACAGGCCTTGCCTATGACACATTCGGAACACCACGACCAGATGCTTATTTTCAAGCATCAGAAACCAAGGCTCCAGTTGTGAGTCAGCGTTTTGAATCCAAGTCCCAACTCGACCTGAGATTGAAATAAACCATGTCACAATCATCCAGTCCGCTCCAGGCGTCTAACGTTCGCGCCTATCCGATCTTCACCGTTCGGTGGTTAGCGGTACACGCCTTGGGTATCCCTACGGTGTTTTTCCTTGGCGCTATAGCCGCCATGCAGTTCATCCGTCGCTGACCCTTAATCGAGAACCATGGAGCGCAACCCCAACCCAAACAACCTGCCGGTTGAACTGAACCGCACGAGCCTTTACTTAGGGCTCTTGTTGGTTTTTGTCATGGGAATTTTGTTTATTAGTTATTTCTTCAACTGAGCTTTCTGAACCATGAGTACCAAACTTAAGGGCCCTGACGGCCGCATCCCTGACCGACTTCCTGATGGTCGTCCAGCCGTCTCTTGGGAGCGTCGTTGGACAGAGGGAACTCTTCCTCTTTGGTTAGTAGCAACTGCCGGTGGTGTGGCAATTATTTTTGTACTTGGGCTGTTCTTCTATGGCTCTTATACAGGGGTAGGTTCTGCCTGATTCGAAATAATTTTGTAGAGGCAGTTTCAAATTGTCGCTATAAAAAATGAAAGTTAACTTTCAGTAAAAAGCTGCTTTAAGTAGCGGCTTTTTTTTTGCTAAAAATTAAATTTAATTTCCCCAATATGCCTTAGTTAAGACATCTAATTTAAGGCGAGTTTTTTCTGGGACATCTTTTTCTAATGTCATGAGAGCATTTTTAAGTGCAGTGTGAGACTTGCTGCTAGGTCTTGTTTCAGCAATCTTCTCGGCAACAGCTTTGATGATTTGATTTGCTAAAGCAGCGTTTATTTTTAAATTCTCTAAAACCATTCCTACCGTGACGCTGGCATGGTCAGGATGCCAGCAGTCATAGTCAGTAGCCATGGCTAAAGTTGTGTATGCAATTTCTGCTTCACGTGCTAGGCGCGCCTCTGTGTGATTTGTCATGCCAATTACAGAGCAACCCCAACTGCGATAAAGATTAGATTCTGCTTTGCTTGAAAAAGCTGGGCCTTCTATACATAAGTAAGTGCCTCCATGATGCAATTGCCGTCCTTCTGGCATTAGGGCTTCACCAATTTCTGCAATTAGTCTTGAAAGTATTGGGCAGAAAGGATCGGCCATCGAAATATGTGCAACTGCACCATCCCCGAAAAAAGTTGTTGGCCGATGCTTGGTTTGGTCAATGAACTGATCTGGCACAACCATATCTAAAGGACGTATTTGTTCTTGCAATGAGCCAACTGCAGAAGCGGAGATGATCCAACGAACATCAAGTGATCGCATAGCCCAAACATTGGCTAAGTATGGAATTTCTGTAGGTATGAGGGTATGTTTCAGCCCATGTCTGGCTAAGAAAACAACCTCTATTCCGTTTAGTTCGCCTAAAAGTATTTTGTCTGAAGTGTTCCCGTAGGGGGTTTCGATATCCAGCTCCTGAATATTTTGAAGGCCCTCTATTGAATAGAGGCCACTCCCACCAAAAACCCCTAAACGAGAACCTTTAAGAAAAGGGGATGTTGTGTCGTTCAATAATAGATCGTTAGCTCTTTAACATGATAGCTTTGTCAAAACAAAAATATACTCCAGTGCTTTCTGAAAGATTAATCGAGAAGATCGAACCACATCTAAACTTCCCGTCTCCAGGAATTACTTTTCAGGATGCTCTGCCAATACTTAGAGATCCAAATTTATTTAGAGATTTGATTAATGAAATGAGTTCACTTCCTTGCATTAGCAATGCAGAGGCTATTATTGCAATTGATGCTAGGGGATTCATATTTGGCAGTGCAGTAGCGATTTCGACTGGTAAGCCACTGGTTTTTGCCAGAAAAAAAGGAAAGATACCAGGTGAATTAATCGAAGAGTCTTATAGCCTTGAGTATGGGAATAATGTTTTATGCATTCAGAAGAAAGCAATAGAAGGATATAAGGATTTTTGTATTATTGATGATCTTCTTGCGACAGGAGGAACTGCTTCGGCAGTTGAAAAAATGCTTTTATCCCATGGTAAAGAAGTATTTGGAGTTGTTGTGATAATTGAGCTCGTGAAATTGTATGGCTGGAAAAGATTGAAGAGTAAAGTGTATTCACAGATTTCAATATAAGGTTTATTTTAAATCATAAAATTTGAAAATTATTGGTCTGAGCCATCACCGATTTTCCATATATTTAAACCACTTTCTTTGACTTGCTCAGTATTTACTATGCCTCTGGAGTCAAAAACCCAGGCAGGTTGACGCATTAATGGAGCTAGAGATTCCCAATCTAGACTTCTAAATTCTTGCCATTCAGTTAAAATAAGAACAGCATCTGCATCTTTGATTACATCTTTTATATTGGAGGCGTACTTCCAAGCACCTTCGCCAGTTAGGGACGTTTCTTTCTTTGTATTTGTGTCATCTTCTCGTTGAAGATTTAATTCATGGGTAATTTGCTCTATTTCAACTTTCGGGTCATAAATTGATAAATTTGAGCCCTCTTCAAGTAGATCTTTGGCAATCCGAATTGCAGGTGATTCACGCGTATCATTGGTATCTGCTTTAAATGAAAAGCCAAGGATTCCAATTTTTTTACCAGTAACAGTGCCAAATAGTTTTTTAACGACTAACCTTGCAATACGATGTTGCTGCCAGTTATTTATCATTACCACTCTTTCCCAATACTCTGCTACTTCTGGTAAACCAAAATGATGGCAAAGATAAACTAGATTAAGAATATCTTTCTGAAAGCAGCTCCCTCCAAATCCTGGACCAGCGGCTAAGAATTTTGGACCTATTCTTGAGTCAGAGCCGATTGCGCGTGCAACTTCTTTGATATCTGCACCAGTCGCTTCACAGAAGGCAGAAATGCTATTAATCGAGCTAATACGTTGGGCTAAGAATGCATTCGCTGTGAGCTTAGATAGTTCACTACTCCATAAGTTTGTCCGTAAAATCTTTTCATCTGGAACCCAATGACGATATATCTCTGCCAGTGCTTCAATTGCTTTTTGGTCTTCACCTCCTATAAGTACTCTGTCTGGCGTTTCTAGATCATTAATTGCAGTTCCCTCAGCCAGGAATTCTGGATTAGAAAGAACTGAGAAGCTGCATTGAGCTTTATCTGAAGAAGGATTTCTATGGGCACTTTTAAGAATTTTCTGTATTGCTTCAGCTGTCCTGACAGGTAGTGTACTTTTTTCAATAACAATTGTATGGCCCTTTGCATATTTGGCGACTTGTCTAGCGCAAGCCTCAACCCATCTAAGGTCACTTGCTTGTCCTGCTCCAAGCCCTTTGGTTTTGGTTGGAGTGTTTACGGAGATGAAAACCATATCTGCATTAGAAATACACCTTTCTACTTGAGTTGAAAAGTGTAAATTTTTTCCTCTAGCTCTACTTACCACTAAATCTAATCCTGGTTCATAGACAGGAAGGTTCTGAAGGTTCTTGTCGTTCCAGGCTGCAACTCTTTCTTCGTTTAGATCTACTACATTAACTTGGATTTCAGGACATCTGTCAGCGATAACTGCCATGGTCGGCCCTCCAACATATCCAGCTCCAATACAACAAATTGAGCTAACAGAGAAATTTTCCATGGTTATAGATTAGTAGAGTCTTTATGATTGATTTGGTTTATAAGGCCTCTAATATCTGTAAGATCATATAAATGTTCACTATTATTTTGATCTTGCTGAGGCGATGAAGTCTTCATTGACTTAAGTTTTACTTTGTTCTGCGCTACTTCCTCATCTCCAATTATTAATGCCCAAAAGGATCCACTCCGATCTGCGCGTTTAAATTGTTTTCCAAATGAAGCACCTGAGTTATCAAGCTCAACAATCAACCCTTCAGCTCTTAATTTATGGGCTAATAAAAGCGCAAATTTATCTGCCTTAAGTCCACGATTGATCAGGTATAGATCTGGAGAGACTGATTTTTTTAAACGTCCTGCATTTCCTTTAGGGTTGATCTCTGCGTACATTCCTAGTAGAAGCATTAACCTTTCCATGCCAATAGCCCACCCTATTGATGGCGTTGGTGGACCACCTAGCTGTTCAATTAGCCCGTCATATCTTCCACCACCACAAACTGTTCCTTGGGCTCCAAGTTGAGAGCTGGTTATTTCAAAGGCTGTGTGATTGTAATAGTCAAGCCCCCTTACAAGACGTGGGTTTAATTTGAAGGGGATTTCGAGGGCTTCTAATAGTTCCTGCACTTCTACAAATCGCTGTCTACTTTCATCGCTGATTGAATCCATAAGCGAAGGAGCCTTTTTAAGAATAGCTTGGGTTTGTGTATTCTTTGTATCTAGAATTCTTAAAGGGTTGGTATTTACTCGATTACGGGATTCTTCATCAATTTCTTCAACATGTGCCTCTAACCAACTTACAAGCTTGCTCTTATAGACTTCTCTGTCTTCTGAGCTGCCAAGTGTATTCAGCTCTAAAACTAAATTATCTAAACCAAGTTCATATAAAAGTCTCCAGGCTAATGAGATAACTTCAGCGTCACTTCTTGCATTTCCTGCTCCGATGTATTCAACACCAATTTGATGGAACTGTCTTTGACGCCCTGCTTGAGGTCTTTCGTATCGAAACATAGGGCCTCCATACCAAAGTCTTTGTGGACCTTTATTTAGAAGACCATTTTGCAAAACAGCTCTTACTACTGAAGCGGTCCCTTCAGGGCGTAGGGTGCAGGATCTATCGCCTTTATCGAGAAAGCTATACATCTCTTTGCCAACAACATCAGTCGCCTCGCCAATTCCCCGTGCGAATAGATCGGTTACTTCAATTAAAGGTGTACGGATTTCATGAAAGCCTGCTTTGAGAAAATGATTTCGGGCTATTTCTTCTGTTGCTTGCCAACAACATGTCTGCTCAGGTAGCAGATCAACCATTCCTCTTAAGCTTCTCAGCTGTTTCACAACAAAATTAATAATGGTATGTAGTTCTGCCTAGGCAGATTGGGATTGAACCTGGGGCTAATTTTATTAATCACAATCCACCATAGGCAGCGTCAATAGTTTGCAATAAGTCTCGTAGGTAAGTTTATTTACCTTATCTACTCCAAATTCTTTTGTGACTTTCTCTCTTGCCGCCGACCCGAACTTTCTTGCTAGCTCAGGTTGATTTAGAAGTAGCTGAATAGCAAGCGCAAGGGCCTCCGAGTCTTGTGGTGGAACAAGTAATCCACTAATGCCATGATCAACCACTTCTCGACAGCCGGGTACATCTGTAGTGATTATTGCCTTTTCCATAGCAGCTGCTTCTATAAGAGCTTTTGATAGTCCCTCTCTCCATGAAGGTAAAACAACGATATCGATTTCTGCGTAAAGAGCAGGCATATTTGCAATTTGACCTAAAAGCTCTACACAGTTTTGGTTTTTTAGTTGTTCTAATTCGAGTGGGCTTAATGAACTGCGATTACCACTATCTAGTTCGCCAGCAATCAAAAGTTTAAATCTCAGGCCTTGAGAGTTTAATTTTTTAATGGCTTTGAGTAATTCTGTGAGACCTTTTTCGCGGATTAGTCGAGATGGGAAAAGAAGTAGAGGCGGATTTTGATATTGATTTGCAGAAACAGGTGGTTGGAAGAGATTTAAATCAACTCCAGAGCTGCCAATAACACTTGTTTGATGTGAAGGGACAAGGCCTAATGAAATTAATAGCTCTTGATCTGCTGCATTTTGAAAGATAACGGTTGAACGTTTTGCAGAAAAAGCTGCTTTGTAAGGCAACTTGACGATATAGCGCAATATTCTCGAGCGTTTTCGCTCACCAAGGAACAAATGCCCTAAGCCTGTTACTGCATTGATTACATGTTTTACATCTGTTGCTTTGGCGGCCAACGTCCCATATAGACAAGCTTTGAGAGTGAAGTGATGGACCAAATCTGGTTTCAATCTTTTGTAATGCCTTAAAAGATCAATTTGTGCTTTTAATTCAAGCCAAGGATTGATTGATCTTCTACTTACATTCCATCTGTGGACAATAAAGCCCTCTTTCTCTAAGGAGGCAGTATGTTTATCCTCTGGGGCAATTATTTGAATATCAAGCCCTTTTGAGCTTAGATACCGTAATAGCGGAAGTCTAAAATTGTAGATATACCATGAGGTATTCGCCACTAACAGCACTCTTTGCTGTTTCCTCTTGTTGGCTAAGGAAGCTTCTTTGCTCTTATGAATTCTTTTCAGGGTTGAGTGACGATTCTCATAATTTTAAATTGTAATGGCAACTAAGGTTTCGTTGGTTTCAAAATAGAAACTTGTTTTTCAGGGAGTCAACTCTTTTTATGGAGACTCAGGTTGAGATGATAATAATTGGATTCGATTACGTTTGATTTGCCAACTAATTTTCTTTTAGCATTGTAGCTTCTGAAATAAATATTATTAACTTATTAATATATTCGTATAGGGTAACCAGCATTTGGCATGATTACTTGCAAATAGCCACACAGCTTGAATAAGACAAGCCAATATCACAACACCAAAAGTTAACACTCTTGGATCCACGTCAAAAATTCTAAACTCAGGGACACGAGAGCCAGCATAAATTTGAATTGGGATTGCATAGAGTGCAAGTCGGTCGACAACAGTTGTACTTGGCAGTATGAATAGACCTATAAGGCATGCTACGGAATAAAGAGCAATTGAAAACCATACTCTTCCTTCTTGATCCCGCATTTTTAAGCGATAACCAAAAATCAATAAAGCAATAGCTGGCAATGTATTCATTGCCACTCGAATGGTTGCCCCCTCCGAGCTCATTTTTTGCATAAGGTATCCAAATATAAATATGCCTATCCGATCCCATAGAAATATTCTTGCGAGAAGAATAGAGAAAAATATTGTTAAAATAGTTCTAATTAGTCTTATTTTTAGAGTCCTTCCTGGAATCGCTGGCAGCAAAAATACTAATGTGATGACACTTGTTTGATGAAAAGAAGCGGCAACAGCAACCCAACATAGGAAATGCCTTAAATGTCCTCGCTCTAATGCAAGAAAGCCTGGCATCAATAATCCAATCGCGACTGATTGCCTTGTGTACCCCATCGCAACTACTATTACTAAATAGGGTATTGCCATAGTTAGTGCTAGCCATGGCCTTCTTTGCGCAGCACAAAATACAACTAAACCAAAGGCAAAAATTCCCGCCGAAATAAAATTAACTCCATAAACATCAGCATTAATTCCAGAAGAAAATGATTGAATTATGCTGTAACCGGGATCCCTACTGAGATCAAGTTCCATAGGTTTCCCATTAAAGAATCTTGCATACATATCCCAATCACACCCAACTTCATGACGCAATCCAATGATTAAGGTAAGGATTGACCACAATGTAAATTTGAGACTGTTAGTCCATCTTTTAGTTGGAGCTTCAAGTGCCCTATAAGCTGTACTTAGAAATAACAACCAATAAGCAATCATTGATTTATCCCCATTGTTCTAGCCAGGCTTGCCACATAAGTATGTTCCATAATTTAGTCGTATGATCGTAGCGGCCAGAGAGATGCTCTTCCCAGACTTTCGTTGCTAAAATTGGATTGATAAATCCTTCATCGGAAAGCTTATCAGGATTTAAAAGCTCGCTGGCCCAATTTCGCAAGGGTCCTCTTAACCAACTCCCAATAGGCATAGAAAATCCTGACTTTGGCCTATTAATTAGCTCATTAGGGATATGCTTTTCAAGAATTTTTCTCAAAATCCATTTGCTTTGATTATTGCGTATCTTCATTTCCAGAGGGACCCTCCAAGCAGCTCTTGCTACTCGATGATCTAAGAAAGGAAGACGAGTTTCAAGGCTTACTGCCATGGCTGCTCGGTCCAGTTTTACCAGGATATCTTCGGGCAGGTATCCAATAGAATCCATCGCCATCATTCTCTCAGTCTGACTTATTCTTAGTGTGCCAGGTATGTTTTTTTCTATATAGTCTTCATTTTGAATAATTGTATTTTGGCCAAGACCTTTTTGTGAAATTATGTTCCCTCCCCAGTTTTCTTTAAGAAGCGATTTGTAGAGATCATTTTGACTATCTATTTCTTTAACGCGCACTAAAAGCTTATTCACTTTGTAGTGAAGTTGGTTGATAGACATCAATTTCCCAAGATATCTCCAAAGTAATTCTGGGACTCCATATATTAAATCAGATGACATATCCCTAACTCCTTTGGGAATAAAACCAAGCCTTTTCCAAATTTTAGGCACCCATATGTACCTGTTATATCCACCAAAAAGCTCATCACCACCATCACCACTTAGCACCACATTTAGACCTGAGTTTCGAGCTGATCTACATACAAGATGAGTTGGCAATTGAGAGGAGTCTGCAAATGGCTCACAGTAAATGTTGGCGAGGTTTGGTATTAGACGAATGGCATCTTTACTGGTTAGAGTTTCTTCAAAGTGCTCAGTTCCTAAGTGTTTTGCTATTGCTCTCGCATGGGTAGCTTCATTAAATTCGGCTTCTTCAAAACCAATAGTAAATGTTTTTAACTTTCTGGAAATATTGGATTGTGATAGAGCTGCTATTAAAGATGAATCGATTCCTCCAGATAGAAAGCAACCAACAGAAACATCTGCTTCCAATTGATCTTTGACAGATTTAGATAGAGCATTTTCTACGTTTGAAATCGCTTCAAATTCACTGTTAAAGATAGCCTTGCAACTATCTTCAATTAGGTCATTAAGTTTCCACCATGCTCTACTACATGGTTTAGGTTTTGATGGGTCTAAGGGTAGTTTAATGGTCACTAAATGGCCAACAGGTAATTTTTCTATGCCGGTTATTATTGAGCGAGGTGCGGCTATATAGGAAAAGCTCATTAGTTGAGAAAGGGAATCTCTATCAATAGGATTATTAAAACCTGGGTATCTTCGAATTGATGATAGTTCCGATCCAAATAGAAGGGCTATTTCACAGCCACTACTGCATATCCCCCAATAAAGTGGTTTTTCTCCAAAACGATCTCTTACTAGATGGAGTACTTTTTCTTTTCTATCATATAGAGAAAATGCAAACATCCCTACACTTTTCTGCAAAGCTAATTCAAGACCCCAATTTTCTATCGCCGCAAGTAAAGTCTCTGTGTCAGAAGAACCTCTCCAATTTTGTTTGATATTTAAGCTTTCAAGTTCTTTCCTTATATCAGTGTGGTTATAGATTTCTCCATTAAAGACAATTACAAAGCGCCCTTTTGTTGATTGCATAGGCTGATGCCCTGCAGAACTTAAGTCGACAATTGCAAGACGCTTATGAGCTAGAGCTATTCCTATTTCTTCATCATGCCAAACACCAGAGTCATCTGGACCTCGATAGGAGATAGCTTCCACCATGTGAGAAGCTATCTTGATCAGATTCTGATTGGATGTCGGCCTAGTGATAAGGCCTGCAAAACCACACATTCACTCTTCTAACGGGTGATTAAAAATTTGAGGCCTTAGGTCTTCTATTGATTAGACGATAGAAGTCATAAGCTAGTCCAAGTAAGTACTGTCTATTTGGATAATCTGTATACCAAAGTGGAGGGAGATTCATAGCATAATCAATTTCCTCAAGAGTGTAATCAAGCTTTCGTGCTACAAAGGCAGAATCCCTTTCCACATCAATATCTTCCCAAGGTTTTCTTTGCAGTTGATTTAATGCTTCTTGGCGACTGAGTGATCCTAAGCAAATATCGGCTGAAAGATAACCACGCCTATAATCAACATTATGACGACGGGGCAGATAAATAAGTTGTGTGAATCTAGTAAAAGTTGACTCACAATGCTTCCCTCCATAGCTTTTCCAGTTGATTTCCTTAGACAAGACATCTCTTGCTGCTTCTTTATCATAAATAAATTTATTTAATGGATAAAGAGTTTTGATTTTGTTGATAAATCTAGACTTTATTTCTTGACGAAAACCAAATTTAATTTGTTTATAATCTCTAAGTGAAAGGCCTGATTTTTTAATCAGAGATTCTCCATAGAAACTATCTCGGGCGTTATATAACCAAGCGGATGGCAGTATTCCCTCATTGGCAATGTTGCCACCACTCAAAATGGTCTGAATCCCATATTTTGATGCCACTTTATGAAGAACAGCTTGTATGGCTATATCAGTTGGCATTTCAATATCTGGAACTCCAGAGTCAATAAAAGCTTTCTGAATTAGCTTGAATGAATTCCAATTAAGAACTTCTGCATGGTAATCAATACCAGGAAGCTTGATTAAATTATAGATATTTTCAATAGCTATAGGCGTATCCCACCCGTTATCCATATGTAGAGCTAGAACTTTAAGGCCGTATTTACTTGCGAGAAGAGCCGTAAAAGAACTGTCAACACCACCACTGACACCTACAATTGCATCGTAATTAACTCCAGATGGCCGTGAGGATTTTATATTTTCAAAGAAATTAGATAAACTTGGTTCGGTATCAGAGTTATGAGCTGTTACCTTAATCCTAGTTTCAAGGAAATTAGTACAATGGTTACATAGCCCATCCTTGTCAAACCTAATAAATGGATCACTAGTGTCCATTACACACCTTCTGCAAATTCTGTATGGTGGTCTTTTTACTTTAGAAATTATTTTCATATTCAAAAAAATCAATTTCTTCTAGATAGGCTTTTAGCAGATTATTCATTTCAGTATAATTAATTAGTACATGAGAGCTATTAGGGGCATAACAAAAAAGACTTCCAGCAGATACGCCTGATAGAAGTGTTTGATCTAAAAGTGATTTTATGTGTTTGAATTTCCCGCATCCTCCCAGAGCTACAATAGGTATTGATAGTATAGAGTTGATTCTTGACATGACTTCTACATCATAACCTTTTTTAGTCCCATCTAGAGCTATATTATTTATAATAATCTCTCCTGCTCCAGCTTGCTCTACTGCAAGAGATATCTCCTCAAGCATGTATTTATAATTGTTATTAACTGAGCCTAGAGTTGCAATTAGGTTGCCATTGACATCTTTATCTATATTTATAATCACTGAGATTGTAGATGAACCAAATTTATTTACCGCTATCTCAAGAAATGCCAGATCTTTGTTTAGAACATTCCCAAGAACAACTTTTTCTACGCCAAGAGCAAGTATGTCTTGTATATCTTCAAGAGTTGATATGCCTCCACCTACCGATAGCGGAACAGTCGTGAAGTGGGCCAATGCGTGAACAAAGTTTTTTGGTATAGATCTTTTTGATTTTGACGCATCAATATCTAGTACTATGAGCTCATCGACTTCATATCCACTAAGGACATAAGCAGCATTTAATGGGTCGCCAATATAGTTTCTTCCCTTGAACTGTGTTGTTTGTGTGAGATGCAGGTTTTCGTCTATTAGTAAGGACGGAATAAGCCTTGGTTTTAACATCTTATAATTCCAAAAAATTTCTAATCAGTTGTGTGCCTTGCCCTCTACTCTTCTCAGGGTGAAACTGAACTGCCTTAATGTTTTTGTATTCTAAGGATGCCACCCAAAATCTTTCGTGAGAGTAAAGTGAATAGGAGCAATCTAATTGATTTGTTGCCATGACTCCATACGCATTAGAATAATAAAATAGTTGATTTTCTTTGTGTATTCCATTAAGTAACAATGAATTTCCTATGGACTTTTCTATGTTGTTCCAGCCCATATGTGGAACCTTATAAGCCTTCGTATTTGAGACCTTTATTCTTACCGCTTTTAAAGGTATTACACCTAGCCCGGTGTCTTCACAAGCCTCTTCACTAGATTGACAAAGGAGATGAAAACCAAGACAAATACCCAGAGTAGGAAGTCCAGATTTGATAACATTAGAAAGTTCTCTAAACAAATTAGAACTCTTTAATTTATGTATAGCTGTATGAAAGTGACCTACACCCGGTAGTATCAATGCATCTGCAGAAACTAAATCTTTAGTGTTAGATGCGAGATAAAAATTAACCTCTATTTGCTTTAATGCAGCCTCTAGTGAGGCAAGGTTACCTGTACCGTAGTCTAAAATTGCAACTTTTTTTTTTGCCAACTTTTTCTTGTTAGAATAAAAACCTTAATGGATACTAAGACATAACTCTAAGCCTATTTCGTTGATGTTAGATTTTTCACCATTTTTATCCACATTTCTTTGCCTTCAGATACCGTGAAGAAATTTTGATAATTGTTCTTATGAATGTTTATTTTTGATTGGATCGTTGAGATGTTATTTAGTCTAGCTGCTAGCTGCTCTGCATTGCAAATAAAATTGATCCCATCATCTTGTCTTAATGGACACATGTTTGGCATAGAAGAATCTAAGCAGACAATGAGATTGACTTTTGAGATTAGAGCCTCAACAACAGCTGTTGTTGAGTGCGAAATTATAATCACACTGTACTTTTGAAAAGCCTTCAAAAGATTAATATCTCTTGGTGCAATATCGATTTGAAGATCATAACTTTGTATATTTCCCCCTGGATGCGGAAGAAGTTTTGGGATGAATTTCTTGTTGGTTAACCTCAGTGATTCTAAAACAATAGAAACCATTCTGTTAGTAACATTGTTATCATAATCAGCAACAATAAGAATATTGTCTTCCTTGGACTTAATTATATCATCAGATAAATATTTTAGATGCTCATACCTTGTCGTTTCTACATCATATTTAGTGGCATAATACATAGCGGAGTTTCGGATTGACTGCCTAATGAGATTACCCGAAATGCATATTCCATCTGCTTGAGGTCTATGACTCATATTGTTACTTTCTAATAGGTAATTAGAAACATGATACCTTAAATCCCAATATCTTATTGAGCTATGGGGATAGGCAACTATTTTATTCGCCATTTTCCTTGACCATGCTTGAAGAAGTAAATACTCATTGACTTCACCCTCGTATAGATATAAACCTAATGACCTATTGTTATCAGAGCCTAAGGCTTCTTCGATTGCAAAGTAGTTTATTATCATCCGTAGAGCATGAGTATTTATTGCGGCAAAACTGAGCTCAGGTTTAATATAAGGCCAAATAAGATGTAAATCTGATTCTCCATCTCCCAAATTAATTTCTTTGCAATTTAAGCCTTTTAATGAAAACCAAGATTCTATTGACTTTAATAATACCCTGACATCAATAAATGATTCAATCAATACATGTACTACATGAGTCTCTTTATAGCAATTATTCGCTTTTCTGATGAAATCTGATGCTTCTCTAGGGCAAAGTGTATGGTCACCTAAATCATATAAATATAACCAGCCAACTGATATTCTATTAATATGTAATTTCTCTGGTAAATTTCCTAAGAATCTGTTGCTATAGATCCTTGCAAGACTAGTCTTTATTGGATTTGTGAAATAAGAGAATATTATAAGATCAGTCTTTAAACTTCTCCACTTTGAACTCCCTATGCCTAACAACATTCTTCTTGTCCATAAATATTTTAGTAGTGAAAAAATTGATTTAGATCTACAGAGAATATTCTTTATCTTGATTTTTTGTGCTCTCAAATAATCAGCTTTTTCAGAGTCTATCTCATGATTGAGGCCATGCTTATTTGCAATTTGTATTAGTGCCCTTTCGAGTAGCTTGTTAGATGTTTTGACTTTGAAATCGACTATATTTTTATATGACATATAGTTATCTAGCGCTAATAGTTTTAAGCAATCCACCTTTTCTTTATATCCCTGGCTGAACATACATTTCTCAGAAACTTTTGTTGACCACCACAGATTGAATGAGTTCGTTATTTTGAAATGTTCAAATAAACTTTTTTTATTTAGCTTCAGTGTTGGTATTTTGTCAATCGCTTCTAGATACCTATCTCTTATTTCGTCGGAATACTTTTCCAGCTCATCCAAGATGTAAATTGATTCATCATTTGCAGATTTACTTCTTCCTTCCCAATGAACAACTTTTGTTTTTAGGCCATCACTTTTTGAGCTTGGCTTGTAATGAATATATATCTTGCTCACTTTATAGTTTTTCTCCAAGCCTAAAAACCTCTCAAGTTACTATGATGTGCTTATTAATTGACTATAACCTCAGTTTTTCAAATTAGTCCTATTATTTTATTTGATTTTAATTGCTTGACAAGCCCCATCCTTTGAATGACTTGCTGGCATCATTACTTGGTACAGAACTGAAGCTTTCTTATTTATATACCATGATATACTTGATATTAGGGTCAAGGATCAAAAGGTAGATTTATAGCTCTGAAGACATGCCTTTAAAGAACCTCCTTGCTCTACATCTATTGACTTAGGGGGGGGGGGCGACTGATGAGATCTAGTGTGATAATTACTAACCACAACTATGAGAAATTTTTAGCATCTACTCTTGCTTCTTTATCTGCTTCTTCAAAGCCAGCCGACGAGATACTAATAGTTGATGATAAAGTAAGACCTTCAAAGCTTTTGTTAGACACTATTAGTAAGTTCAAACTTTTGAATATTAGACTTTTAACCTTACCTAACTCAGGTCAATTAGAAAAAATAGACTTTGCTTTTAATACTTCTGAAGGCCAAGTGATCTTTCTCCTTGATGCTGATGATGAGTTTACTCCATATCACATTGAATGCACTCTTAATCTCTTCTCAGAAAAACCTTCACCAGATTGTGTCATCTCAAACTTTACTACTGTAGATATTGACTCCAACAAATGTTCTTCTGAATATAGTTCAAGCTTTTCTAATGGGAGGCCATTACCTGAAACTATGCCTGTAACATCCGGTCTTTTTGCACTCAGGTCTGAGCCAACTTCATGCTTAGCACTTAAGAGATCAACTTTAGAGAACATTTTCCCAGCTGATCATCTCCATGAAGACTGGATAATAGCTGCCGATGCTTACATTCATACAGCAATCAGACTAAGGTCTTCATCTATTCTTTATAGTCGGAACCCTTCTGTCTTATATAGGATACACAGCTCTAATTACTCGCTGGGAGATCACTATAATTCGTTAATTAATCAACAGCGTATGGCAGCAAGTTTTGAAAAGACTAGAAATTCTATCAATAAAGTATTAACGCATGATGCATATGTTCTTATGTCATTAATACTTTTAGAGAGGCCTATTACACTAAAGGATTTTTACTACCAGATTATGTCAATCCTTAAATATTCAAATAATACACCTTTATTTTGGTTTACTATTATTCAATACATCATTAGAATTCCGCGAAACCTTTTTAATGTATTAAGATTATCTATGTAATGGAAATCATTAAATAACACTTGTTAACCAGAATAAATTTCCTTGTAATACAGTAGGCACTCTTCGAGCCCAGTTCTGATTTTAACTTTCGGTATCCAGCATAGTTTCTCTTCTAGATCCCTGCTAGCTTCAGGTAATTGATCATACTCCCAATCACTTTCTGCTTTTGCCCCAAAAATAAGCACCTTCTCACTTGAGTTGGTCAATTCTCTTATTTGCTCAATTATCCAACGTACCTGATAATTTTTTCCTGAGCGGACTACAAATTCATTAAAATTGCTATGATCCCAATTCAACATATCATGATATGTAATTAGCAATCTTATTAACGCTATGAAATCTGATATATGCAAGTAATCTCTTTTTTGCTTGCCTGAAGTAAACTCTAACTCTCCTTGTTTTTCAAGTAAACCCCTGAAGCAATAACTTATAAGTGAATCTTCTTTATCATTTGGACCATATAAAGTAGTGATTAATAAATTTACAAATCTAATCCTATTATTTAAAAGCTTATTGTTGCAACAATATCGTATTTCTTCGCTAAATAACTTTTTAGTTCTTGAATATAAACCACTGTCTATAGGCCTTAGAGTTGAAAGTTGAACAAATAATAGCTTTTGACCTATATCCTCGGCGGATTTAATGTATTTCAGAGGATTGCATACATTAACCATGTAAAATGCATGCCATGTATCGTCATCTTTACTTATTTGAATTGTTGATGTATTTATGACTATGTCTGGACCAAAATCTTTTAATACATTATATGGATCTTCATAGTAGTCATAAACATTTTGACTAGTACTTTTAAGTGATTTGGGATTTCTGGTTACTATTCCCGTTTGAATTGACATTGAATTGGCTAAAACTAATATTGCTTTTGCGACAAAGTTGGAAGCTCCAATGACTAATAATTTAGGCTTCTTGTCTTTTGTCATGGTTTTAGTAGTGATTCATTTTTTTTCATATGAAATCCTACTGATAAGGCATCAATCGTATCCACCATGGCTTCTATATTCACATCTTTAATGATTTCACCGTTCCCTGTATCAAGGTAATCACAAATCAGTTCAATAGCGACAGACATTTCATTTTCTTGAGACAGCTTTAATTCAGGTACATCTTCTTTAAGGATATATTCATTGTCATTATTTTTGACACAACTATCAAAAAATATCCTCTCCTCAAAATTTTCAATTCTCAATCTACATTGTTGAAACCAGAATTCAAAATCAAATATCTGATATTGCAGATCACTGGTTGATGATATGAATAACTTGGCTTGTGTTTTTTTTAAGCTTCCATAGATATCGATATTTCTATCATCACAATTTATTAATCTGTCATTAGATATTACATTACTCCATTCAATCTTGTCATCTGTTAGATATAGGATTGTATCAACAGAATGTGTGCCATTATGATACCAGCCATTGTAATAAGTGCAATTAATTCTTTTCAAAGAACCGTATCTTTTCTGCCTAATTATTTCCTTTAAATCTTTATATTTAGTGGAGAACCTTCTCGAGTGATTTATTATTATGTTTATACCACGTTTCTGAGCCAACTCTATCAATTCCAGAATTTCAATCTTGTCTTTGCAGATTGGCTTTTCTAGAAAGATCAACTTTGGGGTTGATTTATTCAATAGTATCTGTTTTGTTATTTGAAAATGTGTTGGATCTGGAGTGCATATAGAGATTATGTCAATTGGACTATGCGAAAATGCAGCTGTAATTTCATGGAATGAATTGCAGTTGTATGTATTGGCAAACTTCTGCGCTTTGCCTTGATCTTTGTCAATACAAGCTACTAATCGTGTCCTGCTTTCATTCTTATAACATTCTGCATGAGTTTTTTGTTTGTCAACTCTAGACAAACCCGCTATTTTCCCGCACCCAACTATCGCTACTTTGTACATTTAATCACCTCTCAGCTCTTTCCATCTGCGTGGAACATTGTTATTAATATGAATTAATTCATTATTAGCTTTAAGCATTGATAGTATTTCAGTAAGACTAAAATGACTTTGTCCTCTATTTATAAAATATTTAAATATCTCTTTCACTAATTCAAGATCTTTATCAGTATCCACTTCAAGATATATCTCTGGTTCTGATAGCCAGCTTGGTGCTTCTATCGAATATAAGTTATAACTTTCTGGAAAACGTGTTATATTATATCCAACATGTTCTCTCAATTTATCATCTTGCTTTATTAACCGATCAACTTCCAATAATATATTTGCTTTATACAATGTAATTTCTTGGCCCGGTGGATATGTTGTTTTCAAAGCACTGGAAAAGTAAGCTTTCTCATCATTCCTCTTAAGGAACATACCTATAAATTCATCTGCAATTTGAGGGTCTATTAACGGTGAGTCCCCATAGCACTCTAAATGAATATCAACTTTATACTGTTCTAATAGCTTTGCAATCCTACTGAGAACATCTGATTCTGAACCTCTAAAACAATCTATACCTCTTTGCTCGCAAAAGTCTTCTATTAGATCATCCTTTGAATCAGTTGTTGTACCTATGATTATATTATCAATTAATCTGCTTTGACTTAGGCGTAAAACCTGCCACTCGAGCATAGGCTTGCCACAAATCTCACTAAGAACTTTCCCTGGCAACCTTGAGGAACCCATTCTGGCCTGAATGGTTGCCGTCACTTCTCTTGATTTAGCTTTTATCTTAGAATTATTAATTCTGTGCATTTGCTTGATTATCATTTACTTGGACTAGGTCCATCCATTGCAGTATATGGTCTGAATCTAGGCTTTTAACAGTTTTCATTCCTATCACTCTATCCCAATGCTCAGCACCTATTCCAGTTCCAGGTCGTTTGTAAGTAATATCTTTTTCACTTATTATATGATTGATAGGTAATGATTCTATTGTTACTAAGCTGCGCCTAGCATTTTTTCTAGAGATTTGCTCTGAATCTATTGGCTGCTTGTAACTATCTTCCCCTAGTAAAATATCTATTTTACTTACACTATTAACAAAATTATTCAAGTCTTTTATATCCATAGCGTGATAATGGTCGTTGCCTCTTTTTGCTTTGTCATCAGTAAAATGCTTTTCAATGATCACAGCACCCATTAAATATGCTGAAGTTAAGGATGTCATATTTTCATCAGGAAGAGTGTGATCAGAATAACCAATTATCTTTTCAGGATAAACCTTTTTAAGCCCTTCTATCATTCGAATATGTGCATTATGGTTATCAGTCGGGTAATTAAGTATACAATGCAATAGTGCTATTTCTTTGCAGCCAGACTTTACTAATTCTTCAATTGCAGAGTCTATCTCTCTTAATGTAGAGGCACCTGTTGAGATCACTACTGGTTTAGATTTTCTCCCAACTCTTCTTAGGAACTCTATATTTGTAAGATCAGCAGAAGCAATCTTAAAGAATGGCATTAGCGGATCAAGAAAATCTATTGCATCATCATCAAAAGGTGTGCTGAGAAAATCAATCCCTTCTTTTTTACAGTAGTTCGACAACTCTAAATAGTCTTCACTGTTAAAAGAATCATATTTTTGGAACAGCTTATGCTGACTAGTCGTTGGCTCCAAGTTTGTATCCCAATAACTTGGTGATTCTTTTGCGGCGAGCTTACTTGCTTTATAGCTTTGAAACTTTGCAGCATCCGCGCCACCTTCTTTTGCCAATCTGATTAGTTCTTTAGCTTTGGTCAAGCTTCCTTCGTGATTTACCCCAATCTCTGCGATTATGTATGGCTTACTCTTTTTTGTTATCAACCTTGAGCCTAGATGAATTGATACTTGCATTTTTTTATCTGAACCAACTTAGTTTAGTCCCTTTTTGCCATGTTTTTCAATCAAGAACTGCTTGTAACGTTCCATTTGCTTAGAATCGTTAGTTATATTACTTTGATGTCTTCTATATCTATATAAGGGAAGTTCTAACCTCTTGATTTTGTATTTCTTGTCAAATCTAAATCTAAGCTCTCGATCTTCTTGGCAGCGGAAGTCTTCGTCATAAAGCCCTATTTCCATTAAATGCTTTCGTCTAAACATTATCCCGCACGCGATAGGATCTTTTGCACAGTCACCTCTTCCTAGAACTGCCTCTGTGTCATCTAGCAAGAGATAATCACAGGCAACTGCATCAGCATCAGCATTACTATCAAGATATAGGCAAAGAATATTTAGAAAATTAGTATTTACAAAATCATCGGAGTCGACTCTCACTATATATTCTGAATTAGAAGAAATTATAGCCTTGTTAAGAGAAGCTGGCAGGCCTAAATTCTTTTTATTAGTAATTACCTTTACAACTGATTCACCTGGATCCAGAAATAGATTAATGGCGAATGAAGTTGAATCTATGCTGCCATCATCTACAACTATTATTTCATAATCATCATGAGATAATGTTTGATGCAATAAAGACCTTAGGCATCTGCCTATAAATCTCTCTTGGTTATATGCAGCTACAATAACTGATACCTTAGGATTTCTTTTTGCCTTTATTATTATATCTGTCATTTACCCTATACTCATTGCAGCTTCAAGTGCTTTAGCTACTTTCATTGGTACTTCTCTGTTCATATATACACTAATCGGAATTGATACGGCTCTTTTTAGTAGATCTTTAGATTGATCAAAAGCATCGTTTAGATTCCCTTCATGACTTTCAAGAAGACTTTCCATATGCTCCCATGTGCCTGCAAAATGCCATGTATAGGCTTCTGGCAGTATTTTAGTGCTCAAGCCAACTTTTAGCAGCTCCTCTCTACAACGGATTGCCAATTCGCTTGAATTTACTTGGAATATCAAGGCGTCGGCTGTTTCATATGATTCCGGAGGAATCTGTCTAGCTATTATTCCTTCTATATGTGATATTGAATTCCAGATTTGACGTTTATTATCTCTCTGCATTTGAACGATCTTCTTTAGCTTCCTCAGCTGTGCCAAGCCTATTGCCCCTTGCAATTCCATCATTCTATAGTTAAATCCATTTGATGATCGAGTATCTTCCCAACGGGGAAAATTGGGATTATTCTCGTGCCCATGGTCATGCCAGGCGAATGCTTTTTCATATATTTTTTTGTCTTTAAATACAACCATCCCTCCTTCACCAGTTGTCATGGTTTTGGCGAAATCAAAACTATATGTACCTATGTCACCCCATGTTCCGAGAGCTTTTTTCTGTAAACTTCCTCCGCACCCCCAAGCCGTATCTTCAATTAGAAATAAGCTATTTTTCTTACATATATTATTGAGCTCTTCCAGTTTTGCTGGTGTGCCTAGCATATGAACGACAATTACAGCTTTGGTTCTTGGAGTTATTGCTTTTTCTAAAGCTTTGGGACACATATTCAACGTTTGATCTATATCAACACATTTTGGCTTCGCACCTGCTTCTATTATTGCTTCGACTGTGGCCACAAATGTGAAGCATTGAGTGATTACTTCGTCTCCTGGACCGAGACCCAAAGACGCTAATGCAACTCTTAGCGCAGCAGTACCTGAGGTAACGGCAAGAGCATACTCTCTTCCAACAAACTTACCAAATTCATTTTCAAAATCCTTGACTTTGTAACAACCACTCCTCATTGATTCAAACCCATGTCTAAAAAGAATTGCTCCATTATCAAAAACATCTTTCACCTCATTTTCTTCTTCTTTCCCAATCATCTCATGCCCTGGCATAATCGATAAATTTATTTTCTAGTGATATTATATCGCTTATAACTTTATTTATTCATATTGAAGTTATCTACGCACATATATATATATGCTTGACTTACGAGACGTGATTTGTTCGGGATTTCCTGAATAAAAGGATCTCTTAAATTGATTTTACTATCATGCCTATTTAGAGCTTATTAACTCCATGTGTTCTTTATAGCATTCTTTGTACTTTTGTAGTGCTTTACTGTTGATCTTGGCCCCTTTAGATTGATATCTAAATACAACAAATGTTGTCTCGTAATTTGATTGATTGCCAATTGAGTAGTGAATTGAGTTCAAGAAGTGATAACTTGCATCACCTAACTCATAATGGTAGCTTGTAGCCTTTAATTTTAACTCTTTAAACTTTGCCTCTTTAATGTATGAGGAGAAATTTTTAATATTTGATGGCCTATGCTCAATTATTGGATAACTTGTATTAATATCACAATAGAAAAGTCCACCAGAATCGGCACACATTTTTGTCAATGGGATCAAAACCTTAAGACCTTTATTGTTTTCAACACAGTGGTAAAAGTTGTCTTGATGTGGCGGGATTGCCTGGCATCTAGGCATTTGAGAATGTAATTCTACGGAGCATAATATGGGCTCTTGATCATCAAGAAGTTCTTTTACTTTTTTCAGGACGGTCTCGTTTATTAACTGAACGGAGTCAGGCACATGATCTCTTAGATTTTCAATGTAGACATTCTCAGTCCTGGTTAAATTGATGAGTTTTTTGTATATGGATCTAATGCGGGATATTTCGCTTATATTGATACATCCAGTTAGAAAGCCGTGCGATAGCATGATTCATGACCTTTTAGTGAATTTGTTTCAAGTAGGTTATCCAGCATAAACTAGTTAATTAGTTTTTTGTTTGAGTCAATAGTGCTTCTCCACTTAGACTCCTTACTATTTTACCCTCATCTAATTCAAATACTTTTTGACATTTACAAACTGTACTCAGTCGATGGGCAATCATTATGACAGTCAGTGTTTTACTTAGACCATCTATTGCTTCCATTAAAGCTGTCTCAGTTGCGTTATCTAAAGCACTTGTCGCCTCATCAAATATAAGTACCTTTGATTCTTTATATAGTGCTCTAGCAATCCCTATTCTTTGTTTTTGCCCACCACTTAGCCTTACCCCTCTTTCTCCAACTGTAGTTTGATAACCATTTGAACAACTTTCAATAAATTCGTGTATTTGAGCTTTTCTTGCTGCTTTAATCACCTTTGCTCTATCAATTTTTTCTAAGGGAATTCCGAATGCAATATTTTCTGCAATAGAACTATCTGATAAGTATATGCTCTGTGGTACATGAGCAATAGTAGCTCGCCAAGCCAACAGTCTTTCTGGAAATTCCTTACAGTTTATATTTTGATCATCAACAGTAATTGTTCCTTCAGTTGGCTCTAGCAGACCCATCAGCAAATCAATGCTGGTACTTTTCCCACTCCCCGTCTTGCCGATAAAACCAATTCTCTCCCCTTTTTCTATTGTCAAGTTTATTGATTGAACTACTTTGGGTGAACTCTTCTCATAGCTAAATGATACATTTTTGAATCTAATGCTATTTTTAAGCTCTATAGGCTTTATTTCTTTACTAGACAACATCTTTGGTAGCGGCTGTTCTAATAGGTCAAAAGCTTTAGCCATAGATGCGCTGTATTTTCTTACACCTGCCCATGAGGTATAGATTTGTTGGAGCGCAGGAAGAAGCCTCTGAGCCCCAAGAGCAATTGCACCCAAAACTGGAATGATATTGATAACACCACCATGTTGAATAACTAGTCCATAGGATAAAGCTGCTATCAATACAAGCCCTACACCTTCCATTAAGTAACGTGGATAGAATCTTAGTATTTCCGTCTGAGCCATCCATCTTCTCAGTGGATAATCTGTTCCACGATATATTTTTAAATAAGTTCCCTGACTACTATCTAATAGGATATCTCTTATAGCTCCAAGACCTTCTTGTAAAATTTTTAATTGGTTAGAGCTTGCATTAGTTATTCTTTTACCCGTCACTTCTAGCTTCTTTTTGGATATTAAAATAATTATTAAGTAAGCGGCTCCAAATATTACTCCAGCACTTAATGCGACTTGCCAATCTACAAGTAAAAGTGGCACAAAAATGAATATGAAAACTATGCTGCCAGTACAAACTTGTAGCAAATAACCTAATACAGCTGTGGTGTCATTTATATACTGAATTACCCCTGTTATTACACTACTGCTATTCTGTGTAATTTGAACAATGTACGGTTGATAAAGAGTCCTTTTGTAAGCTTCACAGCTCATTTCACTACCAATAGAGGCAGTAAATCTTCCTGCTAGCCAGATATTTGCTAGTCTTATCAAAGCAGTGCAAATTGCAGATGTTGCAAAAAGTAGAGTTGCTGGAAGTAAAAGTTGCTCAGCCTTGTATATGCCAGCAAAACTAGCAATTCCTTTTATTAGATTTGATTCCCAAAGTGTTTCTGGACTTGTTAATACTGTTAGGAATGGTATTATCGTCCCAAGTGATATCATTTCTGCTGTGCCACTGGCAATCATTACAAATATGATGCCTGCTAATTGGAATCGACGCTTATAGTTTAATAATCTCCAAAAACGTATCAATAAATTGCTTTTTTTTATTTCTATATCTTGAGTTATTGGTTTCATGTAGTCAATTTGAGTATTAGAGCTAATATAGCTTTTATCAGATTTAACTGAATTAATAGTATATAGTCAAGGTCTATCTTGATTTCGAATGAAATATCTTCATATGTCTATTGATTTCTATTTTCGTCAGTAGCTTCAAACATATATATATCTTCAAGGCAGCAGTCTAAGGCCATATTCCCCTGATCAAATTTTCTATACCAGGTTGCTGTTCTTTCCACACTTTTTTCGAAATTCCATTGTGCCTCCCATCCCATTATTTGTTTTGCCTTGTCACTGATTAAATAGAGTGAACTGGTCTCGTGAGGTTCTGTCTTATCTGATTTGTCTACCCAATCACCTTCCCAATACTTAAGGAATGATTCAATTAGCTCTTTTACAGTTTTCTTTGATGATATGCCTGGGCCAAAATTTAAAGCAGAGCAATTGAAGTTCTTTTTCCCTTTGAAATGAATAAGATTTTTATGTAGATTTTCTGCCAATAATAAGTATCCATTAAGTGGATCGAGTACATGTTGCCATGGCCGAATTGCTTTTGGGTTTCTAATAGATATGGACTTAGAAAGTGAAATTGCTTTTACGGCATCCGGTATGACTCTGTCTTTTGCCCAATCACCTCCACCAATTACGTTTCCTGCTCTGGCCGTACATATAGACAAATGGTTCGTTTGGTGAGGTTTGAATCCAATAAAGCTTGAACGCCAGCTGTCTACGGCAAGTTCAGTTGCGGCTTTACTGGCACTGTATGGGTCGTGTCCTCCAAGCTCGTCGCTTTCTCTATACCCAGATTTGGATTCATGGTTTTTGTATACTTTATCAGTTGTAATTACAACTACAGAACAGTATTTATCAAGTTGCTTTAAATTCTCAAGTAATTGGATAGTGCCTAGTAAATTTGTTTTCCATGTTCCAAGTGGATCTAGATAACTTTCTCGAACTAATGGCTGGGCTGCTAAATGAAATACAATGTCTGGCTGTGAAGCTTCTATACAACTTTTAAGCGACTCTGAATCATTAATATCACCTATGTGACTATTTATAATTCCAGAATATTTTGTATTTTTATTGAAAAGTTGTAGGCTATTAAAAAGTGATTTTTCTTTTAAAGGTAGAAGGGAGTACCCCCAAACTTCAGCACCTTTCATCATCAGCCACAAAGAAAGCCAACTACCTTTAAAACCTGTATGGCCTGTTACAAGAACTTTACGGCCTTCCCAGAATTTATTTTTCAGAGATTTTTTTACCAAGTCTTCCATGGCGCCTCACCTTTTAACCAAAGCTCCTCAAGTCGATTCTTATCACGTAAAGTATCCATCGGCTGCCAAAATCCTGGATGAAAGTATGCTGATAAGTTGTTAGCACTAGCCAGCTTGGGAAGAATATCTTTCTCCCAGTTAGTATCATCACCTTCAATCAATTCAAGTACATTTGGCTCTAAAATAAAAAAACCTCCATTGATCCAGGCGTTGTCTCCATCAGGCTTCTCTTGGAAGTTGACAACGGTTTCCTCGATCAACTTTAAGGCACCGTACCTGCCTTCAGGTTGTACAGCTGTAAGAGTTGCACTGCGACCATGCTTAATATGATGATCAATTAATTTTTTTATATTTACATTGGAAAGCCCATCTCCATAAGTAAAACAGAACCTTTCGCCTTTAATATGACTTTTAAGCCTCCCAAGTCTACCTCCTGTTTGAGTTGAATCCCCTGTATCAATTAGCGTGACTTTCCAAGGCT
Organism: Prochlorococcus sp. AG-409-P01; assembly: GCA_003215335.1. Classification (GTDB taxonomy): domain Bacteria; phylum Cyanobacteriota; class Cyanobacteriia; order PCC-6307; family Cyanobiaceae; genus AG-409-P01. The sequence goes on from QCKM01000001.1 coordinate 134,897, forward strand.
CACTCTTCCTCTCAAGAATTTCCATTTTGTTATCTTCATCCATGTGAAAAGTTACATCACTTGTATGTAAAAAATAGTTTGCGAAATATTCTTTAATTAAATAGCCTTTGTACCCACAACATATTATAAATTCATTTATTCCATAATGGCTATAGATTTTTAGAATATGCCATAGGATAGGCTTCCCACCTATCTCAACCATAGGTTTTGGCTTTAAATAAGTTTCTTCGCTTAGGCGTGTACCTAGGCCACCGGCCAAGATGATAGCTTTCATGCTTTAGGTTTTTTGGTCAGAATTAGAATCCTTGAGCTAATCATGTCTTAATCAAGGATTGATTTCGAAATAGTGCATAGCTGAAATTTATAGATTTATTTTCTTATTATATAATACCTTGGTATCAACCAGTAGTGGAAAATTGATTGATCTTATTTACTCAGATACAAGAAACGCTATATGCGCATGACATTTATGTCTCTTGGTGCAATACCTTTTAAATCTAGCAGAATTCCATTTGAGTCGAGCAGTTCTTTCCATTCATTGCTATTAATAGAACAAAATTGGTTATGTGCAACTGCAATTATGATTGCTTGATACTGAATTTTTTTGGGAGTTGCATAGACATCTAGCCCATAACTTTTATAAGCTTCTTTTGAATCTACCCATGGATCTACAATAGTGGGAGTCATCCCATACTTAATAAGTGAAGTTATCATGTTTACAACTCTTGTATTTCTTAGATCAGGACAATTTTCTTTAAATGCTAATCCTAGGACTAGAACTTTTGCACCTCCTATAATCATTTTCCGAGTTGCCATTTCTAGTACGAGTTGCTCAACTATCCAGCTGCTCATTCCATCATTAATTCTTCTTCCAGCCAGAACAATTTGAGGGTGATACCCTACCTGCTCGGATTTGTATGTTAAGTAATATGGATCAACACTTATACAATGTCCTCCCACTAAACCAGGCTTAAAAGGAATAAAGTTCCATTTTGTTGCAGCTGTTTCAATGACATCATTTGTATCTATACCTAGAATTCTAAATATCATCGCGAGTTCATTAACAAGTGCAATATTGAGATCTCTCTGTGTATTCTCAATGACCTTGGCTGCCTCTGCTACTTTTATGTTAGATGCGCGATATGTCCCTGCCTTTATTATTGACCCATATAATTCATCGATCCAATCAAGTGCTTCTTGATTGGATCCGCTTGTTACTTTTAGAATAGATGTGACCCTATGATCTTTATCGCCAGGGTTTATTCTTTCTGGACTATAGCCGCAAACAAAGCCTTCATTGATTTTGAGGCCTGATTCTTTTTCGATGATTGGTACGCATATTTCTTCAGTTGCACCAGGAAATACTGTGCTTTCATAAATAATTACTGGTATGACATCTGTTTTATTATTTACCTTAAGTTTAATTGCTTCCCCAACAGTTTTACTAGCCTCCATTAGAGGTTCTAGATTAGGTTTTTTTGATGAATCTATTGGTGTTGGAACAGTGACTATATATACATCAGCAGCTTTAAGAGTGGATTTTTTAGAAGTAAATTCTAGAAGAGATGCTTCTTCTAGCTGATCTTTGGTTGTTTCATTTGTTTTATCGAGACCACTTGACAAATCAGCCAATCGCTGTTTGTTAATGTCAAATCCAATTACTCTTCTATTTAGCTTCTTGTTTGTTCTAAGGCATACTTGCTTTTTGCCAAATTCGACCGCCAATGGTAATCCAACATAGCCAAGGCCAATCACGGCGACTGTACAACTCTCATGTGCAGGAAGTACTGCAATCTCTTTCTTACTTCTGTTGAACATGTTAATAGAAGATTTGAGCCAAATAATCTTTCAATTCTTCCCCCAATTTATAGCATAGTATTTCTTTGTGCATTGCTTTGAACTCTTTGGAACCTTCATTTTAGATAGGCTTTTGGGTGAGCTTGGCTCGAATTGCAATCTTTTATTCATCTATTTATTGAAATGAGATCTCTAATACCCATAGAAATCCTTATACCATTCAACAAATTTCTTTACACCATCTTTGATTGAGGTATTCGGTTTAAACCCAGTCCATTTTTCTAGGGCTGATGTGTCAGCAGCTGTAGCCTGAACATCACCTTTCTGCATTGGCAGGAACTCTATCTTTGCCTTTGTTCCAATGGCTTCTTCTATCGCTTCAATATATATCATTAAAGGTGTTGGCATCGAATTACCAATATTAAAAATCCGATGAGGAGCCCAGCTTGTGGAGGGGTCTGGCTTTGCGCAATTAAAATTTAGATCACTTGTTGCAGGTTTTTCTAAAAGTCGAACCATGCTTTCCACAATATCTGATATGAAGGTGAAATCTCTTACCATTTGTCCGTTATTAAATACTTTTATTGGATTGTCTTTTAACATTGCTTCTGTAAACAAGAATAGTGCCATGTCTGGCCTTCCCCAAGGTCCATATACTGTAAAAAACCTAAGCCCTATTGAAGAAAGACCATATAAATGACTATATGTATGAGCCATAAGTTCATTGGCTTTTTTGCTGGCTGCATATAAACTTACTGGATGGTCGACACCTTGACTTTCTTTGAAAGGAAGGTTCGTATTCCCGCCATATACTGAACTACTAGAAGCATATATTAAATTTTCAACGTTGTTATCTCTGCACCCTTCAAGTATATTTCCAAAGCCTACAATGTTTGCTTGAATATATGCAGAGGGGTTCTCTATTGAATATCTCACTCCTGCTTGTGCCGCTAAATTTACTACTTGAAGTGGTTGATGATCTGAAAAAATCTTTTTTATAGAATCTGTATTTTCTAGACTTTCCTCGAACATTTGGAAGTCCACTCCAGTTTTAATTGATTTGCTTTTTATTTGCTCATGACGTGATCTTTTAAGAGAAGGGTCATAGTAATTGTTGAAATTATCTATACCTACAACAGGCTTCCCAAGCTCAAGTAGCCTGCATGTGAGGTGAAAACCTATAAAGCCTGCAGCACCAGTGACTAGGATTGTCATTTAGATCAAATAATTGCTGCAAATGGGAGTGAGTTTTTTCTTGAATTAGGTGAGGACAGTCTGCTGTTGATTTATTGCCCATGATTAGACCTATGTGAATCTTCTATAGGTATGCGTGGATCCACCGCACATTTTTAAATTTACTTGGGTTTTAAAGCATAGGCGAGGTTTGTAGTGATTAACCTATGGACATAGCTTAAATCCAGCTTGCTGACCGGCCTTATTGAGTGTCTTCAGATAAGCATATCGCTTAGGCTCTCCTTTGACTTGCGTTTGCTGGTGTGCTTTTGAGCTCGCCTAAGAAAAAAATAATTTGGGCTTGTTTATTGGCATTGCTGCCAGTGCAGGCCTTTTCGGCTTCTTTGGAGCCCAGTATTTCCGAACCAAAAATTAGTTCTCATAAGGCTGACCCTAATCATTTTTCAGAGAACGGTGGTTATATTCTCGGTGCAGGCGACAGACTACTTATAGATTTATTAGCAGTCCCTGAATTCTCAGGCCAATACACAGTTGCTCCGGATGGGGGGTTGATTCTGCCAAGGGTTCGGAAGATTTTGGTAGAAGGACTTACAATAGAAGAACTAAGAAACATTTTAGTAGAAAAATATTCTGAATTTGTTGTTGATCCTGATGTCTATGTGACTATCTCAAGTTATCGGCCAATCAGAGTATATGTAGGGGGAGAGGTTCAAAGACCAGGTTATTACTTTTTAAGCGTTAGTTCAGCCACTGAAGGTAATTCAGGATTAAATAGACTTGAAGATGATAATCTTATTAGACTTCAACAACCTAGTGAAGACAGTATTCCACCTATTCCTGGAGACCTTCAGAAAATAGGAGTCAATAAAGGTTGGAAAATTCCAACAGTATTTGATGCTCTTCGTACAGCGGGGGGGGTAACACCTTTATCAAAACTTGCGGATGTGAAGATTACAAGAAAGCGTGCAAAGATTGCTGGAGGTGGAAAGATTCAGGCGAAGGTCAACTTCCTTAGTTTAATTACAGAAGGCGATGAATCACAAAATATACGTTTATTTGATGGAGATTCAATAATCGTTGGGAAGTCAGAAGTTGAGCTTAGAGATCAAATTATACAAGCAGGACAGACTAATTTAAGCCCACAGTTCTTCCAGGTATATGTAACTGGACGTGTAAGAGACCCTGGAGTGAAAGTTTTAAGGCAAGGTTCCAGTCTTGATCAAGCTCTTGCGGCGGCTGGCGGGCAAAAACTTTTGAGAGGTAGGGTCGAGTTTGTTAGATTCAACAGAGATGGATCAACTGAAAAACGCAGATTTTTTTATAGTAGTAGCGTCGCGGCAGGTGAATATAGGAACCCTGTTCTCATGGCAGGAGATGTGATACGTGTAAATGATTCACCTTTTTCGGCAGGGGTTAAGATCTTAAACGAAATAACAGGTCCAACTTTAAGCATTTATTCTTTATATAATATTTTCAAATAATGACCAATCAAGCACTTAACGATTACAAGAATCTTTCGAATAATGAATTCTCTACAGGAGTTGAGAATGTTGATTTTCGGCAAATATTTGGGAGTCTTCGCCGTAGATGGAAATGGGTTTTTGCTGGTGTGATTTTTGGTTCCGTTTGGGGAGTCACAAAAGTTTGGGACTTGCCTGATATTTATAAGGGAGAATTTTTAATTGTCATGAGGAAATCTGACCAGCAAATAGGATCTGCTGGTCAATTCTCTACAGGAGTTCTTTCTAAACTTGCAGGAATGTCTTCAGGCGGGGGGGCAGATGAATCTAATACTGAAATACTGATTTTAAAAAGTCCTTCTGTCCTTGAGCCAGTCTTTGAAGTAGCTAAAAGTATGAAGTCACCAGAAGTTGCAGAAGGTATGACAGTTCAAGGTTGGTCGCGTTCGGTTGAGGTCGAAAAATCAGAAGGGACTTCTGTACTGATTGTCTCCTATTTGGATCAAAATAAAGACCATATATTGCCTCTGTCTAGATTACTATCACAGACTTATCAGGATTATTCAAATAGATCTAGAAACCGTGAATTGAATAACCTAATATCTTACCTAGAGGAACAGATTAGTATAATGAAACCGCAGGCAGCGTCATCCACAGCAGCAGCAATTTCTTACGGATTTAAGCATGGTTTAAGTCTTAAAGATGGCATGCCTATAGCTGGTGAGGTAAGTGGAGGAGGAATGCCTGGAGAGCAAATGGCAGGGGCAAGTCGAAGTATAATTACATCTGCAAGAATAGTTGGAGGATCTATTGAAAATGAGCGTTCAAGACTTCTCCAGAAAGTTAAATCTATAGAGCTTATTCTTAAAGAGATAAATAAAGATGAGGAGGGTGCAATCTATACTTCTTCGAAGATATTTCCACTTACTCAAAAAGAGTCTTCATTTGAGGAACTTTCTAGGATTGATAGAGAACTGTCTGCCAAGCTCGCCCGCTTCAAAGAGAATGATCCAGTAATCCAAAGATTGAGAAGAGAGAGAGGAGCAATGATCGAATTTATTAAGAATGAGACTATTAGTCTTTTACGTGGTGAGTTGGTTATGGCTAGAGCTGAATTGGAGGCTAATGATTTCCCTCGGGGGGTCATTAACCGCCATCGAGATCTCACTCAAAAAGCGCTTAGAGATGAATCAACTCTAGTTACACTTAGGAATCAGCTCTCACAATTTAGACTCGAAAGGGCTAGGGATGCAACGCCATGGGAACTTATATCTGAACCAAGGGTTTTTAATCAGCCCGTTGCACCTAGAAGGTCGCAAATGTTAGCTAAGAATATTTTTATAGGACTGATTTTTGGAATTGCTATTGCCTTGTTAATTGATCTTCGAACTGGAAGAATCTTTAAGCGCGAGGAATTAGAGAATAAAATTCCGTTTGAACTGCTTCAAAGATTACCGGCTCAATATCCCGAGACTTGGGGGACTTCGATTCGATTACTAGTTGATGGACCATTAGCTAAAACTGGTAATGGTTCTGTGGCTCTTATTCCAGTAGGTGATATTCCTTCTGATCAGTTGAAGTCATTTGAAACAGAGCTTCGTTTAGCTCTTGGAAAAAATAGAGAACTGATAGTAAGTAGGGACTTATTGATTACACGTGCTTCTTCATCACAATTGCTGATCACTTCTCTTGGAGCAACAAAAAATCATCAGCTTGCAATATTAAAGGCACAATTAGCTCTTCAAGGAAATCCTATTCAAGGTTGGGTGCTTCTTGATTCAAAGTTGGAGCCTTGACAAATGGCTCGTCTGCTCATAACTGGAGGAGCTGGGTTTATAGGTAGTCATACATGTGTCGTTTTGCTTGAAGCAGGGCACAATTTATTGGTACTCGATAACTTCTCAAACAGCTCTCCTGTGGCTCTTGAGAGATTGAAAAGCATTTTGAATTTGAATGATAGAGATTCTGCGTCCAGGCTTCAAGTTTTCCAAGGTGATGTACGCGATATAGATCTCCTTGAGAAGATCTTTGAGAAATCAGAGCTACAGTCAAGCCCAATTGAAGCTGTGATTCACTTTGCTGGATTAAAAGCTGTTGAAGAATCTGTCCATGACCCACTTGGATATTGGGATGTCAATGTCTCTGGTTCTCGTACACTTCTTGAAGTCATGGATAAGCATGATTGTAAAACTCTTGTTTTTAGTAGCAGTGCAACTCTATATGGCTACCCGGATATAGTTCCTATTCCTGAAAGTGCACCAATAAATCCAATTAATCCTTATGGGGCGAGCAAAGCCGCGGTTGAAATGATGTTGGCAGATGTCGCAGGTTGCTTGAAAGATAGAGGAATTAAGCAGGCTAGTACTACCGGTTGGCGTATTGCTCGGTTGCGCTACTTTAATCCAGTTGGAGCTCATCCAAGCGGATGCATTGGTGAAGATCCCAATGGTGTCCCAAATAATCTTTTCCCATATGTAAGTCAAGTTGCTATTGGTCGACGTGGAACTTTGCAGGTTTTTGGAAGTGATTGGCCAACTTCTGACGGGACTGGGATTCGTGATTACATCCATGTAATGGATTTAGCGGAAGGTCATAAATGTGCTTTAGATGCACTTGTTGGAAGTGGGCCACAACTTTTGACTCTTAATTTAGGAAGTGGTGTTGGTTCGTCAGTCCTTGAGGTGATACGTGCATTTGAAACTGCTAGTGGTCGAGAAGTTCCATATAAGATTGTTGAACGTCGACCCGGAGATGCTGCTATTACAGTGGCTGATCCAACCCTTGCATATAAATGCCTTGGGTGGAGAACACGAAGAGGGCTTAACGAAATTTGTAGGGATGGTTGGGCATGGCAGTTTGCCAATCCTAATGGCTACAAAGGTGAGGTTGCCTGATGGCCTTGTTGCGTTTTCAAGGCCGCTTGATGTTGGCTTCACTCCTCATTCAACTTGTGCATGTGTCAAGTGTGCGAGCAGACTCTCTAGATCAGGATTTTCAGGGACATCAAAAAGTCTCTAAATCAGAAGTGAATGCTCAATCAAGTGAGTCTTCATCTGACCAGGACTTGACAGTAAGACAAACCGTTAATTGGGAACCTCTTGTTGTAGGCAGCAAGTTGAATTCAACTCCTACTAAGGATTCAAGTGAAACCATTATTTGGGAAGCTGTCCCAAACAGTCGAGATAGCGATCAAACTTCTATTAAGTGGGAAGTCATTGATGAACAAGATACAAAAAATTCTTCTGATGTCGCTGAGGGTGATGTAAACCAACATTCAGTAGTCATTCCACGAACTGCTCAGGAGGCAGAAGATTTGCTGAGGCGAATGGCTCCTACTGAGGACGACTTTCAACTCCCTTTGCGGCTTGGCCCTGCTGTTCCTACTGCTAATCAATTGCCAGTGCCTGAGGTCCAATTGAGCACTATGCAATTGTCTCCATTTAGTGGAGGAGAAGGCGGTGGAACAGGGAACCAGAATTATGCGGTCTTTTTTGATGTTGGCTTTACAGAGAGTGTGCAACTTTCTGGTTTTTATTCTCAGGCGGATGATCCCCTTTTCGCTCCTATGAAAGGGTTCTCAAAACAACCAGGTAATTTGTGGGAAAGTTATGGGGGATCAATTCGCTGGCGTGTGGCGAGCGATGGCAGTGGTGACTATCCAGGAAGTCAAGGGAAGATTTGGAACCTTGCTATTTCAGGTTCTCTTGAGGGTTGGCATGTAGGAAGTGGTGGTTGTGACTCTTTTCAATGCAAGGGACAAGATGATTACAGTCCCAATATTTTTAATGATTCAGGAAAAAGGGTTTCCACTACTAACCTGATTGGTTCTGTAGCTGTTCCTTTTAGTTGGAATGTCTCTCCTAAATGGCAATTGAGTATTGCTCCAGGCGCAAGCTTTTTGCCTGCTACTCAAGGGGAAGGCCAGGGAGGCTCAGGGACTTTTTATGGAAATAATGTTTGGCTTTCTGGAGGTGCGTTGTGGAGGCCGATCTCTCATGTAGAGCTTTTTGGCTCATCATTAGTACCTTTTGGCCCTGGGACCAATAGCTTTGATGAAAGCTTGAACTTCAGCAGGGTACCAATTTTTACAGGAGGCCTGAATTGGAGGATTAATCCACGCATTGGTTTGGAAGGGAGTCTTACAAATGGTTGGGGTGCAAGTCCTGCTACGGCACTCTTGTCAATGCCTTCATCTAATCAGTTGGGTTATTCAGCACGTTTTCACTACACTGCGGGAGCAGCAGATAGCCCTCAGCCTCTTCTGACAGAACGTCAATTTTCTTTGGCTACAGGTGGTTTAACTGTAAATACAGCATTAGTTCCACCTGATAAACATACACAGATCTGGTTCAATAATGATAGCAATGGCAATGTCTTTGGCTTTTGGGGACATTCAATATCGAATGCTTTTCAATTGGATTTATATCAAGGAGGATTTTTTAAAGGTTTGAATGTTGTTGGCGGGGAACCTTCAGAAAGTCTTGCTAATACCTTTAGTACAAATGGGGGTTGGAATTGGCGAGTTGGTGGTAAAGCAGTAGCTTTTAGTCCATTGCGAGGTGCACCTCTTTGGGGAGGAGGTCGAATTAGCCTTGGTCGTAATAATGATGCAACTAGTTATCAGGGATATGTTTTTGCAGAAACGATGAATACTTGGGAAGCGAATACTTGGTTGGCTTTAAATGTCAACCCCAAACTTGCCTGGAGCGGAGTTGGAGAACCTTGGGGAGTTGGCCTTGGTGCCAACATTCAACTGGGACAATCATTCCAATTGATTCCTGAAATCAATTTGGTTGGATCTCAACTTGAAGCGAGTAATGCTACTTTCGCTTTGAGATGGCTTGCAAAGTCAAAGTCTATTTACTTTGATTTGTATGCTAGTAATGCAGCAGGTCTGCTTGACATGGGGCAATTGATGCGTAGTCAGGATATTCGATATGGAGCTCGAGTTAGTTTTATCTTCTGATTAGATCGATTATCTACTTTCAAGTAGCAGTTTGATCCCATTTGTAGAACGAAGAGTTAATCGACCTGTCAGGTTGGGTTTGTGATCAGAAACTGGCAAGATCCGATAACGTCGAACCAACTCGGCTAGAACAAGTATGGCTTCTTGCTGAGCGAAAGCTGCACCAGGACATTTTCTAGGCCCTAGTCCAAATGGGAGGAATGCGTCTTTTGCCCAACGACAATCTTTTTGCTCTAAAAAACGTTCTGGTTGAAAATGGTTGGGTTCTGGCCAGTGCTTTTCATGACGTTGTATTACCCATGGAGAAAGGGTTAGCAGTGCCCCAACAGGACATTGTTTTTTGCCATCGGGAACAGAAAACTCTGTTGAGTCTTGAGTGCGTTCGCGAATGAAAAAACTTACTGGTGGATACAACCTAAGGGTTTCATTGAACACTGCTCCACAGTATTGAAGTTTACGAATATCATCGCTCGTCAGCATTGATGTTAAAGGTCTATTCTTTACCACTTCTAGAACTTCGCTTCTTACCTTTTCTTGTATTGATGGGGAAAGTGCTAACAACCAAGTGGCTATCCCTAGAGAACTTGCAGATGTTTCGTGGCCAGCAAGAAAAAGGAAGCAGATTTGGTCTACGAGTTCTTCAGATGAAAAGCTTGTTTTGGTTTTTGTATCATTTGCGGTGATTAGGCAATCAAGAATATCGATTGGCTTTGAAGGGTTGGGAGGGGTGACCTTGTGAACTTTTAATCGTTCTTCAATCGCACTTTGAACCCAGTTTCGAATAATGGCAGCATCGTTGAGTAAGGTTTTTTGTAAAAATCCCATTGGGAGTTTTAGGAATCTCAGCACAAGTGCTCTTCCCGCTTGTTGTTGATAGCGAGCAAAGGCTTTGAAGATTTCAGTTGCTTCTCCTTGTTCAAGTGGCCGGCTAAGAATCGTACGTACTATGACATCGGCTGTGACTAGGGTCATCTCAGCATCAATATCAATAGGCCCATTATTGGCTTGACTTTTTAGACGTGTTAATAGTGATGACGTTGCATCTGCCATTGCTGGAAAAACTTGCCTTAGTTTTGCAACCTGAAAGGCTTGGTCAATTAGTCGCCTTTGTCTTGCCCACTCCTCCCCATTAACGGAAAAAATTGCATGTCCTATTAGTGGCTCAAGAATCCAAAGTGTATATGGGTGTTTTGGAAATTTTTCTACCTCATCTACTAGTATTTGACGAACTAGAGGAGGATTATTTACAAGGAAAACTGGCAGGCCAAGTAAGTTAAGTTCTCCTAAGTTGATACGAAAATCCCATTCATTCAGAAGGCCAAGCCATGATTTCCACCCAAGTCCCAACCTTTTAAAAATATTAGTTGTATAAGGCTTTGGTTTAGGCCAGGGTGGAATAAGCTTTTCTTTTGATGGAGTTTCATTCATTGGAATTTCTTTGAGAGTCGCCAACAAAGAGCCTTGTCAGATCAACTCGACTGCAGGTGTTTCGTAAGTAGTCGAAATGAATGTCAAATTGATGTGAGAGAAGTTCATGACGATGTCTAAACCCTCTAGCCATAGCAAGGTTGATCAGCTCCATCTTTGGGTATGACTGGCCTTTTGGTCCATGTAAGCCACAGCTCTCGTAAGGGTTGACTCCAGCAAAACAAAGTAAGTCTTGGTATGAGGTGACATCTCTCCAGGGGAGAATTGGCTCAGTGGCTAATTCTTCAAGGTCTTTACGAAACTCATGAGCCCCTGGGTATAACGACAAATTGGCTAGATTCTGACCAAGTGTTAGTAATTCTAGTCGACCCAATAATGATTTGGACTTGGGGTGGCGGTGTAACTCAGCTGCCACCATTGCAAGCACGAAGCTTCCACTACTATGCCCGATTAATCTAATTGCTTTAGCAGGGCATTGTTGCTCCAAAATTAATACTTCATCAGCTAAAGTCTTAACCTTGTTACGTAGTGCTGAGTCACGAGCTTGACCAAGTTGATGTGTGAAAAGAATTGAGCGTGTCAGCCAAATGACACCTAATCTTTCTGCCATATTCCAAGCTTTCCAAAGAGTTATAAGTGCGACCAATAAACAAGAAATTAATTTAAACTCAAAGAATGCTGTGACTACGCTTAGGCCCATAAAAGACAACCCAGAAGTTACTATTGCTAAAACAAGTGAAAAAAAGATAAAAAGTAAGGGGTATGCTCCGCAAAGTGCAACACCTGGACAGAGTTTGGCCAGGTGAATAAAACAACCTTTTGCTAAAAAGAAGTAGGCATAGTGTGAACACTGCTTGAGCAGCTCTAGTGGTTTTCGAGGCCAGTTTTCTCTTGCAATATCATCCCAGTGGAGAAAGCATAATTCGGATGTAGACCTTTTGAAATCATTATTTCCCTGATCTTGTTTTAAATCTAGAGGCCATCGAGTTATATTTCCATTACTGATACGTTTACCAAGAGCCCAACCTCTTTCCTTCAGTTCGATTTGAAAAAGCTTTTGATAATGGTTTGATCCTCTGGGATCGAAACCACTTATGAAATAGTTACGACAGGAAGGGTTGGCACCCCAGAATGCATTACTGGGCATTGACTTCACACTTTCGCCATGGTTGTAAATGTCGGATTCAGACACGTGAGATGGAAACGAGCCTCGGCAATGAATGTCGTCTTGATGACATTGATCGTAGGACCATCATGGCCAGTTGGATCTATTCCTATTAATGACGACAAGGTTCAGATTCATCGTGCTGATGGGATGACCACCGCTTCTGTCAAGGTTGATGTGCCTCTTGCTCGTGCATGGGATGTGCTTACGAGTTATGAGACGACAGGTCCACAGATGCCCGATATTAAAAAGGCAAAGCTGATTAGTCGCAATGGCAATGTAGTTAGGCTTCAACAGTCTTATCAAGCTCCTTATACATTTGGTTTGAGAGTTGATGCATTACTAGAGATCGAGGAATTGCCGAGGACTCAGATTAAGTACAAAATGCTTCGAGGTGAATTCATTCGAAGGCTTAAAGGCCATTGGAAGATTGTGCCAGTCAAAGAGGGGATAAATCTTGTTCATAAGATTTATCTAGAGCCTGAAATCCCTTCGATCTTGCAACCAGTTTTTCTTGAACTTAGCGAGGAGAATCTTCGCCAGTCGATGGAGGCGCTACGGCAATTGATGTTATCGAGTTCAAAAACTCAACACCCTGTGGATGCTGAGTTATTCGATAAGTGATTTGTTTCCATTCAACTTTTTTCGCGAAGATAGCTAATAGAGTTGCTAAGCCATTTATAAATTGACCAGTAATTAAAGCTGAGATCCAGCCCTTTAAAGAGTGGGGCCGTTTTTGCATGGCAATCGTCTCAATCCAGACGAGTAAACCAAGACATCCAAATTCGTAAGCAGCTAATGCTCCCCAGGCATTATTAATCAGACCAATTAATAGCAATGCACTTGTTCCAAGACCATGCAATAGAACTATTGACCATCTTGGATGATGAAGGCGAGCAGTTATAAGTTGTCTGGTTATCCATTTGATTAATTGGGAGAAGGTTATTTCGTCATCATGATTAATTGCTAATAACTCTGGCCTAAAAACATATCGCATACCAAGTTCTTTTAGAGGTTGGAGTAAGCCAGTGTCTTCACAAAGTCCATGCTTAAGAAGAGCTCTCCATGAACTGGTTTCAATGACTTCTCTACGGATTGCTAGTGAACCTCCCCAAGGGATGGCTAGTAATGTCATGAGCACTAATGCTCCAGCATTCCAAACCGCTCGAGTCCAGCCAATTAATGAGTTTCTAGCAGGTATATACCAGCGATTTCCAGATACAGCTCCTACTCCAGGTTGTGAACATGCCTGGATAAGATTGGTCAGCCACTTGGTACCGATTGCCGCATCAGCATCTACTAAAGCAATAAAAGAGGAGTCTGGGTGAAGGTTATTAATAGCCAATAGGAGCGAAGCACATTTAAGGGAGCCTTTGGTGGGATAAGTATCCAGGGAAGTTATTTCAACATCAGACCAGCTTGGTTTGGGGTACTTGTTTTTAGGGTTTGAGCAAATAAATTGCTCGACTACTGGCCAGGATGGATCTGATTTTGAATCGACAACGATAGTTAATCTCCATTTGCCCAAGTAGTCTTGTTTGGCAAGCGCGTTAAGAACTGCTTTAAGGTTTTGATCAGCTCCTCGCAAACATAAGATAACTTCGCTATCTGGTAAGCGTTCACTCTTTTGATTTGACCAGTTTTGATGTTCTATTCGCCGGTGATTTACTTGCTTTGCAAACAACCAAACTAGTAGTGCTTGAAGAGTTAGTGCTATGGCAAAAGCTATAGGGAGCACTTGATTAAGGAGATGTAGCTAAAGATCCGCTGAGAAGTGCCTCACTCCATGCACCCATGAGTTCATGGAAATCCGGACATCTTACATTTAGTTCTTCGAGAGTCGATTGAGTTGCTTTGCAGCTTGGACGTGCTCGTACACCTAATGCGTTTAACTCTGGATAGGTGAGCTGCTCTTTGCCCCATCGTTGTTGGAAAAAGGCTCGTAATGGATGTAATGGATTGTTTGAGTCTGCAGAAATTGCTTCCAACCACTCTTCCATAGAGACGTGTTCCAATGGAGCGCCATCAGAAATGAGTTGACTCAACAAGTCGTTTAACATAATTGGTCGAGGATGTTGTAGGTGAAAGCAACGTCCTTTTGCACAATTACTCCATGCAAGAGCAGTGACTGCATCAGCAACATAATCAACTGGTACTAAATCTAGTTCCCATGCCAGTTGAGGGGCCTTGCCAAGAGCTAGACAACCTTGCAGTAACCTCTGAAGTAAATCTCCTTCATGCCATAGCCCATTATGAGAGTGACCACCAATTAAAGGTGGTCGATAAACTGCGATTGGTAAGCCTGCTTTGCCTGCCTCAAGAATTAACCTTTCACTTACCCATTTGGTTTGTGAGTAGCCGATGTGAATATCTTGCCAATCAGTCAAGTCATCACTTTCCAATATCTCACGATTGCGATAGGCGGATGCTTCGAAAACTGACACGCTGGAGATCATCTCTACTCGTAGTGGATTTGCAAGAGTGGCAAGCCTTAAAATTTCTTTAGTGCCCCCAACATTTGCAGAGGAAAGCTGGGCATAAGAGGCCATTTGGCTCAGTTGAGCTCCGTTGTGAAGAATTCCACCAAGTCCTTCGGTGATTTTGTCAAAAGCTTCAGATTCAAGACCAAATCTTGGAAGAGCTAAATCTCCAAGAATTGGCGATATTCTTTCTTCCCAACTTGATTTCCAGAGGCCATAACGACTGAGATTTGATTTGATTCGGTCAAATCCATTTTTCGTTGATTGGGCTCTTACCAAGCACCGCACTTCTAGTTCAGGCCAACGATTAAGTTGCCCTGCTAATAGGAAAGCTCCAAGAAAACCTGAGGCACCAGTCAGGAAGATTGATTGACCAGGGTGCAACACTGCAGGTTGCGATGGACATTGCCAATCCGCAGGGAGCTGTGCTTCTGATGCCAGATTTAGTGATTGGTTCTCTTGTCTCCAACCTTGAGGTGTTAATTGATTTAGGGCTAATTTTGCTAGTCCATCTAGGCTTGGATCGTCGGTTAAAGCTTCAAGATCTAGACGTAAGCCAAGGTCTGTTTGAACAATTGCGGCAAATTCAACGGCCATTAGTGAATCTAAGCCTAGATTAAATAAAGAGGCTCCTGGATCAATGGATTCAGGCTCTAATGAATCGTCGTCAGAGTCAGAAGCCATAACACGTGCCAAGCGTTCCCTGAGGGCTTCCATGAGGAGTACTTGACGATCAGACTCCGGTAGCGATTGTAATTTTTCCCAAAGCAACTCTGCAGGAGAAGGCCCTACTTTCTCAAGCAATTCTGAAAACCATTCGCGTTGTCTTGGTGAGGCTTGTGAAGCGATTTTTGACCATTCATTATCTAATACTGATATGACTCCACCTTTACCTCGCTCTAACAGTTCTCCAAGAATTTTCAAGGCTTCTTGAGGGTTAAGCATGCCTACCCCAACCCTTTCAAAACGTTGTTTTAGCCCTGAAGCCATTCCATCACCACTCCAAGGACCCCATTGAATTGCTAAACGCATAGGCCTTTGAGATCCATCTTTGCAATAGCTTTCCATAGCACTATTGGCTGCTGCATAAGCAGCCTGACCAGGTGAGCCAAGTAACGAAGCAATGGAGGAGAATGCCACGAGGAAATCCAGGTCAAAACTATTTTCGAGTAGTGATTCCAAATAAAGCCATCCACCAAGCTTTGGAGCGAGCACTTCGTCTAAGCAGGTTTTATCCATTCGTGAAATGAAACCATCACGAAGCACACCAGCTGCATGAAAAACTCCCCGAAGAGGTTGATGAGATGGGAGTTGATTAAGCGCATCGAGTATCAATTTGCTTTGCGCTGAATCTTGTGACTTATTTTTTGATAGATCGCATGCAATTCGTAGGCACTTGACTCCTTTGCTTTCGATATTCCTGAGAACTTCTAAAGCTTTTTGACTCGGTGTTTCAACCGAGCGCCCTATTAAAACTAATGAGCGCGCACCTTGATTAACAAGCCAAGGTAGAAGCTCTAAGCCAATTCCTCCAAGAGCCCCTGTAATTAGATAGCTCGCATCTGGTCGGATAGTAAGGGGCTTTGGTTTTGGACTATGACTTATTACCACCTTGCCGATATGCTTTGCTTGAGCGAGGTATTTAAAAGCTTCGTGGTGGCTTTCTAGAGGCCAAACTTGCTGTGCAATATGATGTAGAGACCCATTATTTAAATCTTCAGTCAACTGTCTAAGTAGACGATTTAAATAAGCAGGGTTTGCTGAAGCAACTTCTAATAGGTCAAATGGTAGATAAGTTGCATCTGGCCGGCGAACGGCAGCCTCATCTTTGCTCCATATCTCAATTTTTCCAAGCTCAATGAATCGCCCACCCTTAGAAAGCGAACGGAAGCTTGCCTCTACCCATGGACCTTTGAGACTATTTAAAACAACGTCTACACCACGATTATTTGTGTGAGCTAAAACCTGATCGGCAAAATCTGTACTTCGTGAATCGAATACCGCTTCTATACCTTGTTGCAAGAGAGCAGCTTGTTTGTTTTTGCTTGCAGTCGCAAGAATATGTGCTCCATTACGTTTGGCAATTTGTAGAGCAGCCTGTCCTACTCCGCCGGCTGCTGCATGAATTAAGACTGTTTCGCCGGGTTTTAATTTTGCCAGGCTTTCAAGGCCGTGAATTGCAGTTAGGAAGGCAGTTGAGAAACTCGCTCCTTCCTGGGGAGTCATATTTGGTGGGATGGGTACACAAAGCTCTACTCTTGAGATCACATGACTTGCAAGACTGCCAACTGTCAGTGCAGCTACAACTTTTTGGCCAAGCAGCTCTGGATCTACTTCGGGTCCAATGGCAGTTACACGGCCAACAGCTTCTCCACCAAATGGCATCTTCGCTTGATTATCAAGACCAAGTGAAGATGCATGCTCTTGAAGTAAGCCTAGAGCGTTAAGGACATCCCTAAAGTTCAATCCAGTTGCTTCAACGGCAAGTTCAATTTCACCAGGTAGAAGCTTGGCTGTTGGGATAGCTTCTTTATGTAATCCTTCTATTCGCCCACTATTATCACTAGCTATTCGATATCGTTCTTGTTCAATTGGTACTAATTGGGGGATATGTAACTTGTTTTTATCCCAGAGAAGTTCGGAATGATTTTCGGATGCCATCCAAATGTCATCCCAGTCTTTTGGTTTCGGTTGATTTTGAATTTCTTTGGGTAAGCAAATTGTAGTGAACTGCCAATCTGATTTTTCTAAACTGGCTGTGCGTTGAAAGGCGGTTAGTGCGCTAGCAACAGGTCCATTGCCTTCCAAAACGAGCCATATTTCAACTTCTTTATTTGAACCTAGTCTTTGTAAGGAGTTCAAAAGCTTCGTTATAGCGCTCTTGGGATCTTCCTTAGAGAGATTTGGCCAAAACACAATTGGATTAGAGTCCTCAGAGATAGTCTCATCGATTGGAATACTGTCTACTGATAATCCCTTTTCGTTAGCCCAATCTTTTAATTGGTTTTTGCTCTGCTTAGAAGGGCCAATTAAAACGATTTTCTTTTCGTGACTAATAATTGGTTTCTTTGTCGTGTTTGCTGGAAGAGATGTCCACGCGGTGTTGAATAATTTTGGACCACCACTTGGTAGATCTTTTTGCGGAAATAGAAGGTCCAGAACTGATCGGGTTAGTCTTCGCAATCTCAGGCCTGAAAGATGGCCAAAAGGTATTCCGTCTTTCTCGAGGACCATGTCGGCTAGCAAAGTCACACCTTCATCTCCAGAAGGCCGTAGGAATGTGTTGCATTGGAAGTGATCAGGTAGTGGCCACTTGGACAGTTGGACATGATCAACTCCAACCGGAAGAAAAAGTTGAGAATTGGCTACTTCTAAGTCGACACAAGCTGCAACGGTTTGAAAACAACCATCAATTAAGCATCGGTCAGGAGCCTCTTGAGGGCGGGCCAGATCTGCCCATGCATTGCCAGGTGTTGCTTTGAGAGCCTTAATTGGACGATAATTTGATCCATATCTTAGACCCAGAATCTCCAGACTTTTGTAGAAAGTTGTCGTATCAATTGACAACATCTCATTTGTAGAGGCGTTCTCTAGAGACAGGAATTTTGTGTTGATGTTGGTTGAAAGTTTTGGAGGAAATGTTACTTCTCCATGACGTAGCCAATTTGTTTGAGATTCATCTTGACTGTGGAAATTGAGAGTTTCGTTTTCAAGCAAGGCATGTAATTTATTGTCTTCTTTGTGAAGTCGAAGAGGTGCTTCTAGTTGGAAAGACTTTAAGCAAATGGGTTGCCTTTTTTCTTTGCGGAGATCGAGTGCTAAAGCGATATATCCTGCTGCAGGAAAAACAACCCAATTTCGGATTTGGTGATCAGTAAGATCAGAAGATGGGTTTGTTAGTAGTGAGGCCTGGAAGTGTTCGGTTTTGCCAGGGAGTTGAAGTGCTTTGAGTTTGCAGTGCTCATCGGTGGAAGAATTACCCGCACCATTACCTTTGCCTAAGTGATTCAGCCAGAGACTGGCCTTCCCATGTTCTTTGTCTAATTGACTCCACCAAAAATGTTGGCGATTAAATGGGTGTCCAGGTACTGAGATTTTTTGATATGGGAATGAGGAATGTAGATGCTGCCAGTCAACCTTTAGGCCTTTCCCAAATGCCGCGGCAATCGCTTCTAGTTGTTCGCGACCTTTGTCTCCTGCAAGGCCAAGCTTTATAGCTTTAAGGGATTCATCAGAAGGTTTGTTTGAGCTGCCTGTTAAGGAGGCTTCGCCACGTATTACCGGAGGTGATTGTCCATTTAGTTGAGCTAATAATTCATCACGATCTTTTCCTATCGCGATGAAACGATGAGGGAAAATGCTTCTCCCCAAATTAGTACTTGCACAAAGGTCATTAAGGTTTAGTTGGGGGTTTTGCTTAATAAGCTCTGAATAACTTGAAATTAATAAATCAAGAGCGGATGGAGTTCTTGCAGATAAAGAGAGGATATAGAGGGGAGGATTAGTAATAGATGATCTTTTCTCTTCTAATGAAGAGTTGGGAGGATCAGTTAAAACTGCGTGAGCATTTGTTCCACCAAATCCAAATGAACTAACACCAACCACTAATTGTTCATCTGGTTTCGGGAAGTGTTCAAGCTTAGTTTGCACTTTTAAGCTGAGTCCTAAGAAATCGATAGAAGGGTTGGGAGTGTGAAAGTGCAAACTTGGTGGGAGTCTCTTCTCGCGGATACATAAAGCTGCCTTAATAAGCCCTGTAATACCTGCAGCTGTTTCTCCATGACCCAAGTTGGTCTTGACTGACCCCACTCGACAAGGTTCGTTTTCTTGACGCCCTTTACCTAAAACATTTCCAAGTGCTCTCAATTCGATTGGATCACCTTGTCTAGTTCCTGTTCCATGGGCTTCTACGTATTGAGTGTGTTTTGGATTGATTCCTGCTTTCGTATATGCCTCACGAACGCAAGCCATTTGTGATCTTTGACTAGGTGCTGCAAGACCTTGACTTCGACCGTCAGAATTAATTGCTGTTCCTCTTATTAAGGCATGTACTTTGTCTTTGTCTCTGATGGCGGCAGAAAGTGGTTTGAGCAATATGACTCCAGCTCCTTCAGAACGAACGTATCCATTCGCTTCAGCATCAAAGCTTTTACATTTTCCGTCTGGTGAGAGAAGTCCAGCCTTGCAAAAACTCATTTGGATGCCTGGATGAATCAGTGCTTGCACACCACCAGCAAATGCAAGCTCTGATTCGCCACGCCAAAGGCTTTCACAAGCCAGGTGGACTGCTACTAGCGATGAAGAACATGCAGTGTCGACCGTAAAGCTAGGACCTTTTAAATCAAGAAAATATGAAAGACGATTTGCAGCAATACAACCGGTGTTGCCAGGGAGAATAAATGGTTCATTATCTGGGGTCGCGTAATTCTCTTCAGAAGTCCAAAGAAGTGAGCTGTAGTCAGCACTGGAAATGCCGATGAATACCCCAACTTGGCGGCCCCTCAATGTTTCAAGTGGATGGCCAGCATCTTCTATCGATCGCCATGCGACTTCTAGGAGAAGACGTTGTTGAGGGTCCATGCAAATTGCTTCACGTGGAGTTATTCCAAAAAAGCCAGGGTCAAACAAATTGATGTCTTCTAAGAACCCCCCATGACGTACGTGCTGAGTTAAGGGGTTCTTGGGATCTGAATTGAAATGTGTGGAGAGATCCCAGCGATCAGCAGGAACTTCTGTAATAGCTTGCTCCCCATCACGCAACATTTCCCAAAATTTTTCAGGTGAGTCAATTCCACCAGGCAAACGGCAGCCAATACCAACTATTGCGATTGCTTCAGGGGCTGACATTAATTCAACTCCAATATCATTTTTCGAATTCCATCGCGATCATTGATTAAAGGATTTTCGTTATAGATCTGTTTTAGAAGTAATTGTTTCTTAGGGTGATTGAGCCAATCAACAATTATCTTGAGAAGATGTTCAGGATTATCAATGGCTACGTCGATACCCATTTTAAAGAAGTAACGTCTGGCTAATAATTCTTGAGGCATGGTGCTGCCAAATCCATTAAAGATAAGGATGCAACCAGCAGCTAGGGCTTCAGTTGCTGTTCGCGCGCCAGGCCTTGTCACCATTGCCCATGCTTTGCGATAAAGCCGGGCCATCTCTGAAGGGCTTTGGAAGCCAAGAGCTTCTGCAGATAGTTGCGGGTGGGAGTGGATCCATTTGTCTAGCTCTGCTTTTGCAGTTGCACGTTTACCACATAATGCAATTACATGAATTCGACCCGAAAGAGGCAGCAGGGTATTTAGTAATTCCACATGATTATTAGATCCGTTAGCACCAGTGCCTAAAACAAGGATTGGCAAGGAGGATGAGTTCTGATTTTTGTATAAAGGCTCTTCTATTACTTTTTCAAATGTCGGATCAAATAAAGGGCCTAGAACAGCTATTCGATCTTCTTGATATTTTCGACTTTTTACCTCCTGTGCGACTTCTGGGGTGATAGCCCAGAATTGATCAGCTTTTGGGCTTACCCAGTTCCGACTAAAACCAAAGCCACCATCAAGTTCAGTGCAGCATGTTATGCAGCGCAGTGAAGGTCCAAGCACTCTTTTCGCTAGATCGAAATGACCTCTATTGATGTGTGGGTGAGTTGAGATTATGAGATTAGGCTGCAAACGTTTAAGCAAGCGAATTAAATAAGGTCTTCCAAAAAGTACAGTGCCAGGCTTCCAAAGATCTTCAAATTCGACGAACCGCCAATAAATCTGATGTAATTTTGGGAAGTTTTTCTGTATCCAGTTATATAGATGCACACCTTTCCTTAGTACTGGGCTGGAGTTTTCAAGCAAGTGCTCTACCCATACTGAGCCGCATGGATCCCAGTCTTTTAACCAAGATCTGAGTGCATAGGCTGCTGCATCGTGAGCAGTACCACCACTTGATGTAAGAATCAGAACCCTCATTTAGGTAAGGATCTCACTCCTGCGATTGAAAGCTAGGTTCTTTCTCTGACTAGCAAGGGAAAGAATTAGTACCCAGCCAATTGCCCCAAGAGCGATTGCGATCTCACGACCTTGATCGACCCCTAACGCTGTTACTAGCCAGGTTGGCCAGTATGTTGCTGCTAGTGCAGGCTTGAGTAATTTGTCTACTGCCAGGCTGATTATAAGAAAAGCTATTAATCGAGCGGACCATTCAAAGCTGTACCGCAAAGCAAAAAGACGAGGCAAATCCTTTGCAGGACTGAGCTTTACCCATAGTTGCTGCAGTGAAGCCATTACAACAGGAAGAGCAGCAGTGAAAACAACAACTCCTGCAAACCATATTTCGGTCTTGTCAGCAAAGAACTGCAAACCTGCTCCCATAAGTATTAGTGCTTGAACAACAATTGCAGTTCGCCAGTAACGCTGCCATCGATGGCCAACGCCTTGGCTCCAAGCCAAGTATCCCAGTCCATAACCAATAACACCAAAAAGAAGGACCTTTGCCATTCTTTCAGTTCCA
The DNA here is from genome assembly GCA_003215335.1 of Prochlorococcus sp. AG-409-P01. GTDB lineage: Bacteria > Cyanobacteriota > Cyanobacteriia > PCC-6307 > Cyanobiaceae > AG-409-P01. Next base: position 156,896 of record QCKM01000001.1, read on the forward strand.
TAAGTGAGCGCTACCCATGCAGGGAACAAAACTTCTGTAGCTGCGTAAGAAAAGGCAACCGTTGTTCCAATGACTAAAGCAACCCTTGCCATGGGCATTGTCAACCAAAATTTCTTTAACTCAGTCCAAAAAGTTAATGGATTTGCCTTGACCCATCGGCTTCTACTTTGACTAATAAAGCTGAATTGATTGGACCATGGGGCAGCAAGTACACAGATGAGTGCAAGGAAAAAACTAGCTGCATCTATAGCTAAAACACCGCGCAATCCAAGCCAACCAGCCAGCCAAGTGCCTATAAAAGGAGCCATGGCAAGGATTAGTCCGTCTGTAGTGGCAAAAAGGCCATTTGCTTGAATAAGTGTTGGCCCATCCTCAATCAGTAGTGGGATCAAGGTGGAGAAACTTAATACCAAAATGGCTTCCGCCATTGCTGCTACAGCCTGGATTAAAAGCAATGGTAAAAGGAAAGGAATGCTGTCATGACGCAGCAGAATTAAAGCAAGGAATAGAGTGCAAATAGCTCCAATCCCGTTCGCGACAAGCATTATTTTTTTTCTTGGAAAGGCGGCGAGTTGGTTGGCTAGAAGAGGAAGGGCCAAGATCCGAGCTAATTGGACTACTAGGGCTACCAAGGCGAAATCTGCAAGGCGTTGGGTATTTGTGAAGAACCAAAGCCCAATTCCGTAAAGACTTGTTTGAGTACCAATGTTGGAGATAAGTTGCCCAACCCAAAGCCAAAGGAATATTTGCTGTGCTTTTTGGGTAGGCAATTTTTCTATAGCAGGTGTGTTTGGGATTGAAATATTTTTTGTAGAGATTGACTTGAGCCTAGGCTTTGACATAGACGAGTGATGGGTGGTTTGGATTCGAATAAAGGGAAGTGGCGCTGTATAACTCTTGAAGAATTTGGTCTCAAACTCTTAAAGCTGCTAGAGCAGCACATTTGACAGGTGGGACACGCTAAACAGACTGAAGGGAAGGTTCACTTGTCCACCTGCTGAAAACAGAACAATCAACTTATGAAGGCTGACCATTTAGTTCTTGCTGGCGGAGGTCATAGCCACGCATTGCTACTTAGACGGTGGGCAATGAACCCCAACCTTAGGCCTGCTGGGCTGATAACTCTGGTTAATCGAAACAGTGTGAGTCTTTATTCGGGGATGGTGCCTGGTCTTATATCGGGTTTTTATAGCTCTGACGAGGTGTCTATTGACTTTCGTCACCTGACAAAACAAAGCGGCGCAGAGCTTCTAGTTGCTGAGATTTTGGGACTAGATGTCATTAACAATCGACTGCTATTGGCTGATCGCCCACATATTGACTTCACTCGACTGAGTCTTGATGTTGGCAGTGAGACTAAAAACTTGGACCAATTGCGTCTTGAAAATCAATACGCAGAAATAATTCCAATTAAGCCTTTAGAGCAAGTCTTGACTTGGCTTAATAGTCAGGACCCTAGGCCGGGCTTTTTCCCTCGTTCTCCAATAACAGTAGTTGGGTCTGGCTTGAGTGGTATTGAAGTTGCAATGGCTTTACGTAATCGATGGCCGTCGAGGCAAATATTGCTTCAGACTTATAAAGAGCAATCAAGTCATTCTTCTTTTAGAAGAGCACTTTCCAGGGCGGAGATTGATTTAATCCCTTTTGGGTCATCGTTGCATGGTCAAACTTTGCTTTGTACTGGCAGCAAGGCTCCTGACTGGCTTGCTTTAAGTGGTCTCCCGGTTGATGTACGTGGTCGTGTTCGCACAAAAGATACTCTTCAGGTTTTAGGAAAACCATTTATTTTTGCTTCTGGCGACTGTGCGGTTGTTGATTCCGCACCTCGACCGCCTTCTGGTGTATGGGCGGTTCGTGCCGCGAGGCCATTAGCTAGGAATCTTGAACGGCATAGCCGCAACCTTGCTCCACAATCTTGGCGACCTCAACGGAAGGCGTTGAAATTGTTGGGCTTTCAGACTCCGTTTGAAAGATCCAAGGCTTGGGCGCTTTGGGGCAGTTGGATTGTCGGCCCAAATGATTGGATTTGGAGATTGAAGGAATTTATAGATCGCAGCTTTATGAATCGATTTGTGGCCTTAAACGAAAACATGTCGAGAGATACTTTGATAGCTGATGAAACCACTTCCTGTAGAGGGTGTGCAGCAAAGCTATCAGCAAAAACCCTAAGAGATGCACTAGGTCAAGCAGGTCTTTCTCCTCTGGCGAGTTCTGCTCGAGATGCCTTTGAGATATCTCTTCCACAAAACGGCGACAGGTTGCTTCAAAGTGTCGATGGTTTTCCTGCTCTTGTGACCGACCCTTGGCTGAATGGTCGATTAACTGCCTTACATGCATGTTCAGATATTTGGGCCAGTGGTGCCAATGTGATTTCTGCTCAGACTGTGATTACTTTGCCATTGGTTCATTCTGATATTCAAAAGGAATTACTTGCTCAGACTCTTTTGGGAATTCAATCTTCTCTTGAACCACAAGGAGCAAAGTTGGTAGGAGGCCACACTTTGGAATCTCGAAGTAAACCTCTACTGCCATACAGCTTAGGTATTCAGGTGACTCTAGCTGTGAATGGTCGATTGACTTCGAATGACAATCTTTTGGAGAAGGGTGGGATGCAGTGTGGAGATGTTGTGTTGTTAAGCAGAGCATTAGGCACAGGAGTGATTTTTGCTGCTGCAATGTCAGGAAGAGCTCTCCCGAAATATGTAGATGTTGCTTTGGAACAAATGTCTAGGAGCCAGCATCTTTTTTTGAGTGAATTGCGCTCTCTTCAGAACAGTTCTAATGAATTGAATCCAATCCATGCTTGTACCGATATCACTGGCTTTGGATTGTTAGGGCATCTTGAAGAAATGCTTGATGCCAGCAACAATCTTCTAAAGAGTTCTAGTCAAAAGGTGCCATTAGCTATAAGACTTGATGCTGAAGAAGTTCCAGCTTTACCAGGGGCTTTGGATCTTCTAGAACAAGGTCATTCCAGCACTCTTGCACCTGCTAATCGCGGCTTCTTGAATTTGTTGACCATGTCATCAAATTGCCAACCGAAAATTTATTTAACTTTCAAAGAAGCTCGTAAAGGGAGTGATCGCCATAAGGCAATTTTAGAACTTCTTGTTGACCCGCAAACTTGTGGTCCATTATTGGTTACATGCTCAACAAATTCTGCTTCAAAACTGTTGGCTCATGGACACTGGTTCAAGATCGGAAATGTCATTCGCAAATGAAATCTGAGGAGGTTTTGAGATGCTTAAATTATTTTTTTCTTTTCCCTCCGATTGATCTCTTCTAGCCTTAGGCGTTTCAGTTCTGTTCCGAGCTCAGGACCAGATTGCCAACCTTTGTCCATGAGCATTCTTGCTGAAACGTTTGATTTTATGTGGCGCCAACGCCCCCACCAACGTAATAACTGCTGCCAATGTCTCACTCCTAAGCACGCTGTAAAAATGATTGTTTGAGGTGTCCAGTTGGCGTGTTCAAGTGCTTGACACCAATCGCTAGGTTGATGGACAAGACATTTGTTTGCGAATTCATTGCTTTTGAGAAAGCTTTGAAGTTCAAGGCTTTCTTTTAGGAGTTGTTGATGTTGACGTGGTAATTGCAATCTTGCGGCTAATGCAAGTGCGTCTTTTGCACCTGATAGTAGGACTGGCAGAAGAGGGAGCCTTAGCCTTTGTGCCCAATGGAGGCGACGCAACCAGTGGGTATCTTTTTGAAGTCCATCGTCCAATAAGACTAGTGCTCCCCATTCTTGTAAGTTTGATATAGCAATTTCCCATGGTTCGCGTTCAAGCATTATCTCGAGTTCCATCCTTAATCTTGTGCCAAGTGCGGGAGGTGCAAGTTCTGGTGGATCTCCCGGTTGCCAATTCCATGGCCAATTCTTAAGCGTTGAACGCACTTGATATTTGGATTGATCGGTCAAGACAAGCCCTAGCCTTGCCGAATATCGTGCACCCCTTATGACCCTCGTTGGGTCATCGGCAATGCTGTTTGAGTGCAGGAATGTCAGTTCTTTATTCGCTAAAGCTGATCTACCTTGGTATGGGTCAATTAGCTCTAAATTAGAGAGGTCAAGAGCAATTGCATTGACTGTAAAATCCCGTCTAGACAGATCGTGCTCTAGAAAGTCTGACCTTACAATTGGGTTCTCCCCTGGGGCTGGATAATGCTCTTTTCGAGCACTGGCTATGTCTAGTGGAAATCCGTCTATTGTTATTTCCACCGTGTCAAAAGAGGGGTGTACGCGCCATTTAGTTAGACGCTCACTTGAGAAGATCTGCTGCAGTACTTCTCCTAGTTGTATTGCTGAACCTTCTACAACTAGATCAACGTCACCTGGCGTTCTGATTGGCTCGAGATGATCTATGTGTAGTAGCCAATCCCGAACTACCCCACCAACTATTGCTATACGAGAGACTTTCAATTTTGATGCTGCTTGCAACAATTCCATTGCCAATTTCTTGGGTAGGCATGGAATCTCATTTCCGGACCTATCCATGTCCGGCAACTCCATTATTCGTGAATTGAGGAATTAAGTTCATCATCTCCAAATTAATGCTGTTTGGCTTTTAGGTATTGCCCAATGGTTTAATCGGTGCCAGCCGAGGATCAAGTATTTTTGGTCCCATGCCTTGAAATTTGACCGCGATCGAAATTTTTTCTGCGCTCCCAAAGGTGTGGGTGACTTCTCCTTCTCCAAAATTTGCATGAAACACTCTGTCCCCAACAGCCCATTCTCTGTCTGGAGTTGGACCTGCATGAAGACGCCTTACGGCATTGCTTGCTACGGCTTCACTTCCTCCTGTTTGCACAAGTCGAATTTCTGGTCGATCTATACGTGTTAAGCGATCAAGTCTTTTGCTTTGACGTAGAGCAGCACCTCCACTATGTGGAATGTCCCCTTTTACAAGGTCTTCAGGAATCTCTGAGAGAAAAACAGATGGCATAGCTGATTCACGTGTTCCGCCCCATAGCCTCCTTTCTGTTGCATGGAAGAGGAATAACCTTTCTTTAGCTCTGGTAATACCTACATAGCAAAGACGTCGTTCTTCTTCTAGTGCTGCAGGATCATCCATTGAGCGATAGCTAGGAAAAAGGCCTTGCTCCATCCCAACCATGCACACTACTGGGAATTCCAAGCCTTTACTGCTATGCAATGTCATAAGTGTGACCCGATCCGAGGCTGTGTCTTTGTTGTCCGCATCGCTGGCAAGAGCTGCTGAAGCTAAAAATCCTTCTAGGTCTCCTTCTTCATTTTCCTCTTGATATTGCAGAGCTGCATTAATTAATTCCTGGAGATTTCTTCGACGTTCTTCTGCTTCATCTGTTGCTTCTGCAATGAGCTCGCTTATGTAGCCACTTTTTTCCATTACTTGTTGAATGAGCTCAGCAGGAGCTACATCTTTTATAAATCGCTGTAATTGATAAATGAGCTCGCTGAATTGCAGTAAACCTTTGGCGGACCGTCCACCCAGTGAGCGAACAGCTTCGGCATCATTGACAACCTCCCAGAGTGGTATTCCAAGTTGACTAGATGCATCTGTGAGACGTTGTACCGTCGTTTTCCCTATCCCTCTCCTCGGAACATTTAAAACCCTTAGCAGGCTGACAGTGTCTGATGGATTAACAAGAAATCTTAAATAGGCAAGAATATCTTTGATTTCTCGCCTGTCATAGAAGCGAAGTCCTCCAACGACTACATATGGGATGGACCATCTAACTAGAGACTCTTCTAATGCACGTGACTGTGCATTGGTTCGATAAAGAATCGCCATGTCTTTCCATTGAGGTCCTGGGAGTGCAGCTTCAATCATTCGAAGCCTATGCACTACTGCTTCTGCTTCCGCTATTTCGTTATCACACCTTGTGAGAGTAATTGGCTCTCCCTCTATACGAGTTGCCCGCAAAACCTTGTCTATTCTTTCCGTATTGTTTGCTATTAAGGCATTGGCTGCTTTTAAGATTGTTGCAGTTGATCGATAGTTGTCTTCAAGTTTCACCATTGTGGCAGTTTTATTATCAGGAGCTTTGTCACCAAAGTCATCTTGGAAACCCATTAGGATTGTGAAGTCGGCGGCTCGGAAGCTGTAGATACTTTGGTCAGCATCGCCTACTACGAAAACTGATCGATCTTCCCAGTTGTTGAAGACACTAGGACTTTCTCCATTAGCAACAAGCAGTCTGATTAATTCATATTGGGTACGGTTTGTATCCTGATATTCATCGACTAGGACATGCCTAAAGCGTTCATGCCAGTAACTTCGAACTTGATCATTTTGACTTAATAATTGAACTGGCAATAACAGCAAATCATCGAAGTCAAGAGCATTATTAGCTGCTAATGCTCGTCGATATCTACGGTACGTCTCTGCAACAAGTTTTCCTCGTTGGCCTTCAGCATTTTTTTCTAGATGATCTGGCATCCAGCCTTGATTTTTTGCATTGCTTATAGCCCAGCGAATTTTTTTAGGTTCGAATCTTTTCGGGTCAAGTTGCAGTTCTTGCGTCACAATCTCTTTGATAAGACTTTGTGCATCTGTTTCGTCGTATATAGAAAACTGACGGGTCCAGCTAAGACCTTCTTGATCTCTAAATTTATTAATGTCATAACGAAGGAGCCTTGCAAAAAGAGCATGAAAGGTCCCTATCCAAAGCTCTTTAGTGATTTCTTGGTAAATCCTGTTTCGCAATTGACGTTGTTGAATAATTGGAATGGTTTCTAATGGCTGGCCAAATTGGGTTTTAGAAAGCTTTTGCGCAAGCAGCACTTCAAGACGCTCTTTCATTTCTCGAGCAGCTTTGTTGGTAAATGTCACCGCTAAAATTTTTGTTGGATCTACTGAGTGGTGACCAATTAAATGGGCTATACGATGTGTGAGTGCCCGTGTTTTTCCACTGCCAGCACCTGCCACAACCAGCAATGGCCCGGTGTAATGATCCACCGCTTTTCGTTGGGCATCATTAAGGCCTGTGAGAAAGCTCATTGGCTAAAGCTATCGCTCATTGGAAAACTTCTGGATGATTGTCCTGAGAAGCGCTTGAATTGATAGCTCAGTCTTAATTGAAAAGGGTTAACTGTGGGCCAGAAAGGATTGAAATTGTGACTACTGCAAATCAGGATCTAGTTGTTCTTACTGTGGCTTATCATTCGCAACAAGCCTTGAAAGCTTTGGCAGAGGATTTTGGTCGACAGACAAAAGAGCCGAACCTCTGGATTGTGGTTAATAACAGTCCTCAGAGTGCTGAGCCTCTTTTGATTGGTGACAAGGGCTATATCAAGATTCTCGAAGGTAATGAAGGAGATGGTTTTGGAATAGGTTGTAATCGTGGTCTCGATTATTTACTTGACCATCAATGGGAAGGTTGGGTTTGGTTACTTAATCCTGATGCGGTTTTATTAGAGACGAGCACGATAGAGGATATCGGGAAGATTTTGGGTAGCTTTCGACCTAGAGCCTTAATTGGGACAGGAGTTTTGGATGGCTTTGGGGACATTGACCCAAGTGCAGGGTGGATTGATCCTGGATTTAATTTTCGTAGTCGCAATGTTGACTCAACAACCATCGAATTTGGCTCGAAAGACCCTGTCAATGTTGATTGGTTAAGTGGGTGTAGTCTTCTGTTCAAGCCAAATGCACATGAATCAAAGCCTAGATTTGAAAACTATTTGCCGCTTTATTACGAGGATATTGATTTTTGTTTGAGGTTGTCGAAAGACGGTTCACCTGTTTTGTGGCTTCCTTCAATTTGGATTGGTCATCAACGTGGTCATGGCAGCCAAGTTTCTTCTGGCCGACGATTGCGTCTTTCTACATGTAGCTATGTTCGGTTCCTCCAGCGTTATCGATCTGGATGGGTGTTGTTTTTTCGGACAATGAGACTGTTAAGCAAAGCTTTTGTCCTTTTGCCTCTTCAGCCACGGAAAAGTTGGGCTGTATTGCAAGGCTGGTGGGAAGCATTTAGACAGCCTTTAGCGTGAGTAATCGTCATCCACTTGCGTTGTTTAATGGCAGTTATTTGGGCCAGAAACCAACTGGGATAGGGGTTGTAGCTCGGGAATTGGTTAATGCTCTTGACCCTGAAACTGTACCTTTGTTGGACCCTCAAAAGGGATCGCGCCCTGGCAGCATATTTATCCCAAACAACTTGTCCCCTGATTTTGGAACGAAAGGACATTTTCGTCGTTTGATATGGACCCAGACAAAACTCCCTGCTCTAATTAAAAGAACAGGTCACCCAATACTTTTATCCCCTTTGCCAGAGGCCCCTTTATTGAGTGGAGTTAGGTCCATTGTTTTGGTTCATGACTTGCTTCCTTTGAGATATCCACAAGTAACACCTCTTTTGCTATATCACTTAAGCTATGTTCCTGTTGTTTTGCATACTGCTAAAAGAATATTGTGTAATTCTGAGGCCACTGCGCGTGAGGTCAATGGAAGGTTAGGTGTACCAATTAGCAAGTTGACAACCATTCCCCTCGGGTTTAACTCTGACAAATTGCACCCTTTAGATATATCTAGGAAACCTTTTTTCCTTGTTTTAGGGAGACATGATCCTCATAAAAATATTGCGCGAGTAATCCAAGCTCTTTCTTTTTTGAAGGACAAAGAAATTGAACTTTGGATGGTAGGGCCTCAGGACGATCGCTATACACCAAGCTTAAAACAAAAGGCTAAAGAACTAGGGCTTTTAAAGCGATGCAGATGGATTCCTTGGGTAACGGATGAAGAAAAGTTGAAGTTGCTAAATCAGTGTCAAGCCTTGATCATAGCTAGCCTTTGGGAAGGCTTTGGCCTTCCTGCGCTTGAAGCAATGGCATGTAATACTCCTGTTATTTCTGCAAGGGCTGGCGCTCTGCCTGAAGTGGTTGAAGATGCTGGGCTAATTGTTGACCCTATGAATTCTTATGAGATAGCAGATGCAATGAAGCAAGTAATACTTGATATGTCATTGCGACAAGAATTGATTGCCAATGGACGACAGCGCTTAAATACTTATACATGGGACAAATCGGCAGGGATAATTTTGGAAATTATCAATCAGTTGTCGTAATTAATACTTTTTCTTATTTAGCTCAAGAGTTATCACTTATACTTTCTCTGGTGAAGATGCTTTATTCATGTTTATCTTTATCTCTTTGCTTGCTAAGCTTGGAAATAATTTCTTCGATATTTTTTAATTCAGCATGTTCATCAATTGTTGATTCGATCTTGTTTTTTGGCATTCCTAGTTTTTGAGAGATTTTAATCACCTCCTTTTGCAGCCGATCGTGATATGCGGTCAGCTCTTCAATTGATTCTTGTAATTCCTGCTGTGTCGGTTCCGACATGGATCAACTCATTCACTTTCCACAATAGTGGGTCCTCTTTATCTCTGTAATTTCAAACAACCCAGATCTGAAGCGTTTTCATTGAGGTAGTGATCGACCCTAGTGCTTGATTATTAATTGAGTTACGAACCGTTGCGTTAACTTCTTTTGGCGGATTAGCTCATGCCTCTAGGCGTAGGTTTAGAAAGGTTTGTCTGTCCTTTTAAAAGAATCCGCTTTGTACAAAGAACCTGGTCAGTAAATATGGTTTGGGTCATTCAAAAGCCCAACTATTAATTACTGAGCATTTTCATCAAAGCTTATGGCTTCATTCAAATGGATGTGACTTGCTTAAACCCTTCAAACTGTCTTGCCTTATAAATGCTCGACGCCTTCTCCCGTGCTGTAGTCAGTGCTGACGCCAAAGGCGCTCCAATTGGAAGCGGTGAATTGGTTGCATTACGCAAGTACGTCGCGGATGCCAATAAGCGTATTGATGCAACTCTTGCAATTACTCAAAACGTTTCTTGTATAGCAGCTGATGCTGTGGCTGGAATGGTTTGTGAGAATACTGGAATGACACAGCCAGGTGGTAATTGTTATCCGACCCGACGCATGGCAGCTTGCCTTCGTGATGGTGAAATAATTCTCCGCTACATCAGTTATGCACTTTTAGCTGGGGACCCTTCGATTCTTGATGACCGTTGCCTTAATGGATTGAGAGAGACTTATTTGGCACTTGGTGTTCCAACTGCTAATGCTGCACGTGCTGTTGCAATTATGAAGGCTGCGACAGTAGCAATTATGACTGAAACTAATTCTGGCCGTAAGATGTTTAAAGGCATCAATTCTGGTTCAGGTGCTCAGTGTCAGGAGATCGCTTCTGAAGCGGCATCCTATTTTGATCGTGTTATTAGCGCATTAAGCTGAATCTTTCGATCACTTTCTCCAAAAAAACAATTCACACTTCCTAATTGGAAAGCACCCAATGAAATCCGCAGTCACAACCGTAGTGACCGCAGCTGATGCGGCAGGTCGCTTTCCCTCGTCAAGTGACATAGAGGCCGTCAAAGGTTCTTTTGATAGGGCACCAGAAAGGATGCAGGCGGCAGAAAAGCTTGCATCTTCAATCGACAATATGACTGCAGAGGCAGTGGAGGCCGTTTACAGCAAAGGTTTTTACGAACAGGCAAATAAAGACAAGTGTGCTCGAGATATAAACCATTATTTGCGCCTTATAAATTATTGTTTGGTTACTGGTGGTACAGGTCCACTTGATGAGTGGGGTATTGCCGGGATGCGTGAGGTTATACGTGCTCATGTCCTGCCGACTGCTGCTTACATTGAGGCATTTACCTATATTCGTGATCGAGTCTCAGTTCCTGGGGATATGGGACCTCAGGCTGCCACAGAGTTTAAGGGACTCTTGGATTATTTAATTAATGCTCTCTCCTGAGCTTTTAATCTATAGAATAAACTTCTTGAATATAATTTTTAAATAATATATTTTAGATTTGAAATTAGAAAGAGAATTATTATATAACTCTTTCTCTAGCGAGAGTTTTATAATAAGATCAAATTTAAAAGTACTTATAGCGATTACTTCTTCTTTGACTGAAGTCTTATGACTAAAGATGATGATTCTTTGCCTCCTTTGAACAATTTGTTTGAGGATCTAATGCACCCAAATCCTCATATAAATCGAGAGGCATATTTAAAAATGGCTTTCTATTGGCCTAAGGAATCCCTTCCTCTTTTGTTGGCTAATCTTGATCATGAAAATATTGCACTTAGAAGAATTTCAGTGAAGGCATTGGGTGCTTTTGGAAGAGATGCTCTTCTTCCTTTGGCTGAACTGTTTTCTACATCTAACAGCAATATTGTTCGCACAAGCTGCTTAAAGGGATTTGTTCAAGTCGCAATTAATATTCAAGAAGAATTTCCTCCATATGCAATGAAGGCAATTGAATTGGCTTTTTTAGATGAATCTCCAGAAATTATATTGACTTTAATTCCATTACTTAAACTTTTGGAAAAGCAAGGGATTGAATTGCTACTTAGAGCTTGTAGAGATGATAATATTTTGAGGGCTTCAGCTGCTGTAACTGCATTAGGTGAGTGTGACGACCCCAAGGCTAAAAAAATTTTAAAAGAGATGGTGGATAGTCCTTTTGTCGACAAGTCTTTATCTGAAAGCGTAATTGATGCTCTGAATACCATCGAACAAAGAAATTGATATCAATATAAAGAGATGATCTCAAATTAATTTTGAAGCTATTTGTGGAAATTCATTAAATGATTGATTGCTAGTTGAAGAACATTAATGACTTGTGGATCTTCTTCTCTTTGAATTCTTCTTTTTAGTTGTTCAATTGTTGAAAAAGACTCGAGTCTCATAAGGGAAAATGCCGCATTCCTTCGAACTTGTGCATCTGAATCATTAAGCCTTTGTATTAGTAGTGGCTCTGCAAACTTGGCGTCTTGGAGTCTTCCAAGTAAAGAGGTCGCTTCGGCTCGAACGTCGACAACTGGATCATTGAGAGCTGCTTTAACTAGTTCACGAGCGGCTGAATCCTCTAGAGATTGAATTTGCTCTCCAAGTGCAGCAATGGCTGCAGCTCTTATTTTGGGGTCAGTGGAGATAGCGGCTTCACGAAGGGCCTTGGGGGCCTCGGATCCAACAAAAGCTAGTCCCCAGCTGGCTAATCCGCATTGAATAGGAGTACTGTTTGGATTTTTCAGGACCTCCAGTAATAGTTTGGCCGCAGCTTCACCGAAAATTGCCATTGCCCCAACTGCTGACCCCTGAACAACTGGGTCTGGATCATTGATCAACGCTTTAAGGAGTGCCGTTAACGCACTTTGTTCGCCAACTAATTTAAGTGTTTTTGCAGCTGCTCTTCTTACGGTGACACTTGGATTTTTGAGTAAAGCATCCTGAAGTGCAGGAATGGCAGGTTTGCCTACTAGGCCAAGACTCTTTACAAAAGTCCGTCTTACAAGACCTCTTTTGTCTCCTAGACCAGCAATCATTCGTTGTATTTGTATGTCAGTTGCGTCTAATTTGTCCCCAGTTCTGATCTTCTCTTTAAGCTCGTTTGCTAACTTTAAAGCTTCTTTTTCAGCAAGTTTAACCTGAGCTACTTGAATTAGTTTTTGGGATTCTTTTGACAATTCAATCTCTACTAGAGGTTGTCATTATGCCTCTTTATAATAAATTTTTTCTATACGGCGCATGAAGAATCTTTTGTTGTGAGGCCTTTGATTGCTCCTTTTGAGTTTGTTCAAGTGAAAATGCATTTTGATTTTTGGCACCCTCAAGCCCCTCATCATCATTTGTGAAAAGTGAAAGCTAGTCCATTTGACAACCTCCCTCCATTGAGCCAGGAGGAGGCTTTAGAGCTTCTTGCGACACCAGTATGTGAACTTCAGTTGTCGAGTGACTATTACAAGGCAGCTTTTCATTTAATGAAATATCCCGGGGAAAAGACCGAGAAAGCTTTGATTGATTTAGTTGAATCCACAGCTACTGACCAGGCAGTGATTATTGCTCGGAGGAAGGCAGTTGAAGGACTTGCCAGGCTTGGATGTGTCGATGCGATACCGGTGATTGGTTCTTGTCTTAATAGCTCTGACCCTTATTTAGTTGAAAATGCTGCCTGGGCACTTAAGGAACTTGGCTGTGAAGATGGTTCCCTTCATTCAGTCATGATTTCATTGCTTGATGATCCAAGGCAAAATAGGCGAGTTTTGATTCAGAGCCTTACAGATTTAGGAGTGGTTTCAGTTATATCTAAGATCAAGGATTTATTAAACGATGTGACTTTGTCGGTTGGGGTTCGAGGAGCATCGATAGTCGCCATGTCAAGGTTGGCTGGGGCTGATAATTATATTTTTGAGTTAGAGAAACATTTGATTGATTTGAATCAAAATAACCGACATTGTGCCGTTGAGGATGTTATTAATGGAGGCGCTCTTGACCTTTTGCCAGCAGTTTTGCGAGCACCAGTTGCACCTTCATTTAGGATGCGTGCAATTAGTGCCCTTTGGCCAGATAAAATTTTACGGTATAGGCAACTAAACCTGATAGAGATCATTGACCAGTTGATTATTGATGACCCAAATAACTTGAATTTGGTTCACTATTATGATTCTAGACCTACAGAAGATATTTTGGTTGATTATTTATTTGGTACAGACTTTAGCCGCTCCTACCTCGCAGTTAAAATGCTCTGCACGAGAAATATCGATTTAGTTTGGCTCGCATTATCCAAAAATCTAGACAAAGCAAAGAAGGATTATGGTGCTCTCTATTTCTTCCTGCTAGTTATTAACCTCATGCCGTATCTAATTGAGGCTAATAAAGAGAAAGTAGAGGAAATCATCTCCTCAGCGTTAAGTAATTCATGGCCTCCATTTATGAAATTTAAACCGATTGCAATTTTTTTGATCATGAAAGTAGATACTAGATTAAACTATAAAAATATAGCTTTCTTCCTTGACGAAGAGAAGACCCCATTTTGGGCTTCTCGTTATGCAGCTTTGCTTTCTATTGAGGATTGGCTTAAAGATGAGCGAAAAGAGAATATTTACACCTTTTTGAATTGCTGCATAAATGATTCAAATCGCTTTGTAAATGCCAAGAGAGAAGCTCTTCTTGAGAAATTAAGGCATTAAAAGTTGATTTATTAGATCTTATTTATTCTAAATAGGATCTAATGATCCCTGTTTATAACATACTAAACCTGCTCGTAAAAAAATATGTATTTTGAGATCTGATTTGCTTTGAACATTTTTCCTGTGTGCTTATTGGTTGATTTGAATTTTATTACATAAGATTTGCCTCCCAAGAACTTGTGACGCTTTCACCAATATTTCTAATTCTTTTGAAAATTAGGTCGCCATGCTCTGATCCCCAAGAATGCTTATTGGTTTTAGCGTCATAGCCTATGTCGAGACTAGTCCATGTCTCTTGGTTGAATGTGACTTTGCTGATCAAATATGTTGAACGCCCTTCGCGATTGATTATGCAGTTATTTCCTGGCTCAACCTTACCTTCATATTGACCAGATAGCTTTTCCTTAAAGTGCATTGAGCAGCCTACTCTTCTTTTTAAATTGCTTGTATCTATGTCATTAATTAGTTCGTGGTGTATACCTGCACCCGCTACTCTCTCAGGCTTCCAGATCTTATAATTCTCAATTACATAAATATTTCTTCTCACTTTTAGTCTATGTAAGGATTGTCTATATGGTGTCCAGGGTGAATAGTCATAACTTTGCTCAGAATAGAAACCAGGACCACCAAGTACCTTCCAAGGTAGAGGGCAGAAGTAGATATTGATATGAGCAAATAGCCGAGGTGATTCTTTGGCCTGATCTTGATTGCTGTAATGTGCTGACAATGTTCTTGCAAAACGAAGAAGTGAAATATTTCTCTCTAACATCTTTTGATTAGGTTTTTGGATTTATCTTACGGACTTCGGAAGCAAAAGATGTTTGAATGATTCCTTTGCCTGAGGATGTTTTTATAACTGTAGATCGACAACGTACATTTTCAGAAACAAACCATATGCGTTCTTCTGCAATAGAATTTTCATAATTAGTTTTTAAGATTAAAGTACCATCCGACAGTAGAACATAATCTGAAATAGCCTGAATAGCTTCTGCATAGCCAAGGCTTCTAACTATTAAACCTTTTTTGATCGAAGATGGGACAGGTATTAGGACACAGGAACCAGACGTATTCTCTGTTTCTTCAATCATATTCCAGTCACTATCTGCTTCCCAGCTCATGCGAAATGGTGCAACTGGTTTGTATTGGCTTGTATTACTTTGCTCTAGAAGCTTGACTACATCTGGTTCCTTAAGATCTAGTCGACTTATCTCTATATGGCTTGTAATTTGCTCAAACTGTTGAAAAGCAAGTGAATGTCCACTTCTCATAGAGCGCCAATTGCCTTCACTAAGTTCAATAAACTGTTCAATTCTCATCAATTGAGCTTTCTGAGTCATTGTCATCCAAATTCGATCCATGACTTCGAGCTTTTTGAATCATGCGAACCATCGAATCAACCATCATTGACATAGCCATTGGAACTTTTTTCCCCGAAGGGGTTTCTGAAGACTGATCACCTGGTAGGTCATTAGAAGGAGGGCGGAATTGAGGCATGGATCAGAGAGTTTAGGAAGAGATGACCGTGTGTTGTAGCTTCTAATTATCTAGTGCTTTCTGCCTGGTATAAGAGTATTTCATAGCCTTGTGATTGAATTTGAATAACTAAAAGCTCTTATTAGTTCATTTGATTAAGGCAACAACTTTCAAGTGCTCAGGCATTCTTATGGATTCAGCTTTACCCTTAGCTAAACTTTCTAGCAAAAGACTTTTGCCCCCTCGCGAATTTGCCAAAGTGCTTCTGCCATGCAAGACATTGTCACTTGAAGCAAAACTCCTTGCAATGGCAGCTGAGTTATTAAAACATGAGGTTGGCATATCGCATGGAGAATTCCACCCCCGCATATATGGAACTATGTCTGATCCAAAGACCTCTTCATATTCAGCTCCATCGACTAAAGCATCAATATGTCTGTCAAACCCTTCCTCTCTCATTATTTCAACATGATTGAGAACTTCTTGCTGTGATTTTGGTGGCCTGCCAAGCAGATGTTTGAAGTTTAGTTCTATAGACCTTTGTTGAGTAACGACTTCCAAATAATGGGCTTTGTAAAACGATGATTTGGCTAGATGCCTTACAAAATCTCGAATTGTTATGTCACCATTTCGAAGTCGCCTTTCGGCATCGCGTGGACGTTCGCTTTCCATTGCATGGAAATTGCCATAGACCTGTCTATATGCAGTTTTGATTGCTAGGTGGAAAGATTCATCATCATGAGGTGCATATTTCTGAAAGGTAAAGCCAAAAGGACATGTCTCTTCATCCCTTGGTCCTATAGGGAGGTGTAATTTGTGGCAGGCTTTTCTTTTATATGCACTAATGACTTGATTCTTTTCTAAAGAAGCGCCTTTCCCTGGATCTGTTTGAGAGGTTGTCGTGAAAATATCTGGTTGTCCTGGCATGCAGCCAGCCTTCGAGCAAAGTATGTAACTCACTTGAGTGCTTCCCGCTACGCGTGACTTGCCGTAGGAAATGGGTTCTTCAGTCATGCTTTGGGCACCAAATCCCTTGGCAAAGACTGGAATGTAAGACATATGAAGTGTGGGGGTAAGGGAAGCTTTTATTTGAAAAAGAAACAGCAGTTAGTGTCTTTGATAATAATTGTGGTTATCTAATTGTTCTTAGAAGAACCTACAAGCACCTCTTACTGCAAGACTTTTCCATAAATTAATGGTAATGCTTTCTGCCTTGACTCATGATGTCTTGTTAATGATTTAGAAGCCACTCCACTTGAGCCGCATTTAGCACAGGTGAAGCACTAAGCCAACCATGTCGATCTAAATAGAAAGCCCAAGGCAGTTCTTCTCCTAATCCTGGACAATGCTCTTTGCTTAAAGCAGCCAGACCCGGATCGACATCCAAAGCTTCTAAAAGTTTTACTGCATGATCTGGCCCGGAAATTTTGGTTGGCCTTATTGCCGAGCCGACAACCCAGGTCAAGCGAGTTTCAGAGAGCTCACCTTGAGTTTTTTCGCACGCAAGTAGTAGGTTGCATGTCGCTGGGTATTTTTGAATTGTTTCGTTCCACAGAAGTAGATTCTCTTTTTTTAGATCAAGTTTAAAAGTCCCATTGGAAGCACAAATTTGCAGCTCATTTTTCCCATCTAGGCATGCAAGAATGTCTTTTATCTTGTATTCAGCTGAAATTTTCATTGATAATTTTTTGAGGGTCTATGGGGTTTGAATGACTTAGTGAAACCAACTAATCATCGAGATTTTGCATGAATAGAGTCTGCATTTGGGTGACAGTATCTTTACGAAAACGGTTCACATTTACCTTCCCAAGGACTACTATAGCCAGAACCATCAGGACAGTTTCAAGGACAAAGACAAAGGAGAATGCCAGGAGGGGATTGTCTGGCCCTGTGATTATTCTTCCGATGTCTAATAACCCACCCCCGAGAACCTTACCCATGGCTCTTGATAGAGCTTGTGCGAGCCCCCATATCCCAACAAAGGTTCCAGCGACTTCTGGAAGTGTTAAGTCAAGCATTAATGAAAGAGCGCTATTTGTACCAATACCAGCTGAGATGCCGAAGATTCCCATTACCAAGAAAAGTGTATTGTTGTCCTTGCCAATTCCCGCAAATATGATCATTAATAGTGAACCAATTATCATCCAACAGCCCATACGTGCAGTTGCAAGTTTACCCAGACGTGGTGTTACCCAGATGCCAGCAATTAACAGTCCTAAGAGAGTTCCAACACCCCAATATGCATTTAGCAATGTAGTTCGAGATATTGGGAGAGAAAACACTTCTGCACCATAACTTTCAAGTATTGGATCTTGAAGAAATAATCCAAGGGTATAAAGAACTAAAAAACCAAAGAAAATAAGAATTTGAGGACTTGATTTTATTAATGACCAGGATTTTTTTAGGCTTACATTATTTGAGGATTCTTTTGAAGATTGATCAGTTAGTGTTTTTTGGGGTTCAATTCCCCAACATGAAATGAAGGATAGGAAAAGTACAATGATCGATACTCGAACCATGAAGCTTTGCAGTGCAGGTTGCAGAACTGCAGGATCTGTGACTCCATCGATCCCTTTCATAGTGCTTGAAATTGCAATAGCGCCAACAACTATTCCTACAGTCAGCATTGCCCAAATAATGCCCACTGCTTTGGGCCTTTCTTCCTCTGTCGTTAAGTCAATGATTAGAGCCAAGTAAGGAGTTGAAGCTAAGGAGATAGCAAGTCCATAAAGCGCAAAAAGGCAACAAAGAGCAATTGAACATGCTGTGATGGGGATTAAATCTCCTCCTCTTAGCGCTTTTTCTGTTATGAAAATCAGCGGAATAGACAAAACTGCCATCAGGCAAAAACCTGCAGTGCCTAACCATATGTAAGGAGTTCTTCTTCTCCCTTTGATTGGCAAACTATCTGAGATGTTCCCAAAGAGAACCCTAGAAGGAGCCATTAATTGCTCGAATGCGAGACCTCCGCCTACTAGTAGAGCTGGGAATGCTAATTCGGAAATCATCACTCGATTAAGCATTCCAGCGAAGATGACGGCAAGGCAGCCTAAGCAGCCTTGAAAAACACTTAATCGTGCGAGCTTTAGAGCATTTAAGCCATTGGGGGAATGAAAACTTTGCTCTGCTTGAAAACCTGATCTCATTAAAGAAGATTCCATTGAGTCAATATTGCCTCCTCACAAGCTTGAGATGGACAGTTTCCTCAACACCGATACCATCTAAAATATTAGTTCAATTAGGCTAGTCGTAATGGCTGGAAATGAGACATCTAATTCATCTGAGCAATTATTGAGCCGACAACTCCTTATCATGAGCGAGCTCAGTGAGAAGATGACTATTAGATTACTCGAGATTGAAAATAGGATTCTGAAAATGAAAGAATCTAATTATCTTCTAAATAAAAAAAATACCTCGTCATCGCAAAAGATGCTTCAAATTAGTCAAAGTAGGTTGACTGGTTTGCGCGACTTACTTAAATCTAAATTGGGCAAGGAATACTATGAAGATTTAGAACCATGCAATGTATACAATAGCAACAAGAATAGTGATCCATCACAGTCAGTATCTTTGACGACGAATTATCAAGAAGAGTTGGAGGATAACCTCTCAGAGCAAAGCCTTTCCAATAATCAAACTAGTTACTCAGCCGATAATACTTGTGATATTAAGCATGTTGACAACCCTCAGTTGGAATTCATATCTTCTTTTGATTAGGTTTTACTTCAGACTTAAAAGCCTTACTCTAAAATTTGCAACCTCTTTTGCCATTGATGGATTCTGGATTGAGAATGGATGATCACTTACTTGTGAAAGTGCAAGCTCAATTTTTTTATCTTGACTTATTTCTTTGCTGCCATTTTCAGAGCAGGACCTTTCCCAAGCCTTATCAAAGGCCATGGCAAAACTGTCGGCATTGTTAAATACTTGAGGGTTCTTATCAATAGGTGATGGAAATGCCAAAATGATGCCCTCTTGTTATCAGGGAAAGACTTGTCAGTCGAAATTATATAGCTTGTTGTCAGGAGATTCAAAATGATTTTTTCTTTTTCTCACAGACTCAAAATGCTTTGACTCATTTTTTAATAGGTCGTATTTTGGCAACTTTCTTTTAAGGATATTGAAAGTGTTCTCTATGTAAAGCATTCAGGATTGATAATTTAAAGACTCTAAGTTTATAGTCTAATTGTTTTAAGTATATTTAAATGCCACCCTCTTTGGTTGTTGAGTGTAATTGCTTGATTGGACTTCCATTACTTTCTTCCATGAGAAGGCACAGTTACTGCTTTGAATCTTTCTTTTAACAAATGATTAACCATTATTTATAAGTTCTTGGGTTGGCGCGACTATTTGCCGAAGATTTGAATATCATTTAGTTAGCATTAGTCTCAAATGACCTCACCAACTTCCTTTCGCAATATCACTCCTAATGGATCGGGAGGAGCGGCTACTCTTCTGGTAGTGCTTTCTTTTACTGGCTTTATCTTGCTAACGCAGGCTTTGTTCATAGTGCCTGCGGGTCAAGTTGCTGTAGTTACTACTCTTGGAAAGGTAAGTGGCGGGTCAAGAAGGCCTGGTTTAAACCTGAAGATACCTTTTGTTCAGGCTGTTGCTCCATTTGATGTAAGAACGCAGGTAAAGCCAGAGAAATTTGCAACCCTTACAAAAGATTTGCAAGTTATTGAAGCTACTGCCACTGTTAAGTATGCAGTGAGGCCAAGTGAAGCAGGGCGTGTTTTTAGCACAATTGCAAGTAATGATAGAGATGTTTATCCAAGAATTATTCAACCTTCTTTGCTAAAAGCTTTGAAGTCTGTCTTTTCCCAATATGAGCTTGTCACAATTGCTAGTAAATGGAGTGATATATCTGAGTTAGTTGAAAGAACAGTCGCTGAAGAACTTGATAAATTTGATTATGTAGATGTTCGAGGCCTAGATCTGACTGGCTTGCAGATTGCTGAAGAATATCGTGCTGCGATTGAACAAAAACAGATTGCTGAACAGCAATTGCTTAGAGCTCAGACAGAAGTGAAGATCGCAGAGCAAGAAGCCAAGCGCTACGAAACATTGACGCAAAGCTTAGATAATCAAGTCTTGTTTAAGTTGTTTCTCGATAAGTGGGATGGTAAAACACAAGTTGTTCCATCTCTCCCGGGAAGTAATAGCGGTACTCCACCAGTAATAGTAAGAGGAAATAACTAATTTTTCAACTTTTTTTATCTCTAAGATTTCTTTTCTTTTAAATTAATATTCCGTACAATTTATTTATGAACACTTCATTTATGCCTTCGAATACTTATCAAGTAACAAATCAATATTAAGCTTAGTAGGGGTATTAGGAATGTCGACATGAGGATCATTAGAGCGAAAATAGCAACCCCAATTGCTAATAGAGTTACAAGTAGTTTTAGTCTCTTTATCCAGAATTTCCCTGTTATTCTGTCAAGCCTATTTTGAAGAGCCAAACGCCTTTGTAAAAGCCTTTTTAGATGCAAGAAATGCCAGTTGCTTGATTCTCTTGAGGAGGTGAAATGAGCTTGTCTCTGAATAGTGCTTAGCAGGCCTTTAGGTTGATTGATGTATGAGAGAAAAGTTACTCTTTGTGCGTCCAAAAGGTTCTTATAGGTCTTGTTTATTTCTTGGTCAACATCTTCTATCTCAGACATAATCGCATCTATATTAGATATGTAGGGGCTATTCCCCGTTGCAATGCTGATTGATGTGATTTGACTGGAAGTTCCTTTCTTGAGGCGGTCGAAATAAGTCTTACCTTTTAGGAGGAATCTTTTAACTTTCGAAGAACTACTTTTATGATAAACATTTGGATTTAGATGAACTATTCGGTTTAGTAAACTGTTTAGCCGATAAAGATTATTTGACATTTAACTCTTAGAGAACTGTAAGAATTAGACTTGGATATTTATTGACTTTTGTATTTTATAAGTATTTTTTAGCTTATGGTCGCAAAGCTTTCTCGGAAGGCCTGCAATGTTGCTTCGATGTCTGCTTCGGAGTGGGCTAAGGATGTAAACCCTGCCTCGAATGCGCTAGGTGCAAGATAAACACCTCTTTCAAGCATTGCTCTATGGAGTTTCCCAAATCGTTCGGTATCGGTTGATTTGGCTTCCTCAAAGTTTCGTACTGGCCCTTCACAAAGATAGAACCCGAACATTGCGCTAATGCTGCTACCAGTTATTGGTAAACCTGCTTCTTTAGCTGCGGCAAGAATCCCCTGAAGAAGCTTTTTAGTAGTGCTTTCAAGGCGCTCGTAAGTTCCTTCTTGTTTAAGTAGCTCAAGTGTCTTGATGCCAGCTGTCATTGCTAATGGATTCCCACTCAAGGTCCCGGCTTGATACATCGGCCCGGCTGGAGCAACCATTGCCATAATGTCAGCTCGACCGCCATAGGCTCCTACCGGCAGTCCTCCTCCAATGACTTTCCCCATGGTGGTCAAATCAGGCGTGACGCCAAATCGCTCTTGAGCACCGCCATAACTGATTCTGAACCCAGTCATCACTTCATCGAAAACAAGCAGTGCTCCATGCTCTTTGGTTAGTTCTCTTAGGCCTTCAAGGAATCCAGGCTCGGGGGTTATGAACCCAGCGTTGCCAACAACAGGCTCTAAAATTACCCCTGAGATTGCGTCTGGATTTTCTGCAAAAAGCGCCTTTACAGCCTCTAGATCGTTATATGGGGCAGTGAGTGTATTTGCAGTAGTGCTTCTTGGTACTCCAGGGGAGTCAGGTAGTCCAAGAGTGGCTACTCCTGAGCCAGCTTTGACCAAAAACATATCGGCATGGCCGTGATAGCACCCTTCGAATTTGATTACCTTGTCACGTCCTGTGAAGGCCCTCATTAGGCGGAGAACTGCCATGCATGCTTCTGTCCCGCTATTTACAAAGCGCACCATTTCTACGCTTGGCACGGCCTCGATGACCATCTCTGCGAGTTGGTTCTCTAGTTCGCATGGCGCACCAAAGCTTGTTCCCTTTTCGAGTGACTCATGAAGTGCTTCTGTGACTTCAGGGTGAGCATGGCCACAGATCGCAGGCCCCCAGGTGCCTACATAGTCAATAAATCTATTCCCATCAACGTCCCATGCATAGGGGCCTTTGACTCTGTCAAAGACTATTGGCTGCCCTCCTACTGATCGGAATGCCCTTACTGGGGAACTAACACCTCCTGGCATTAGAACTTGGGCGGCGCCAAAAATGGCCTGGGATCTGCTTGTGTTTAAGGCGTTAGCTGTCACGGGGACCGTTAGGGCTTTTATAAACCGTCAGCCATCTTGACTCAAAAAGGGCATAAGCGTCGCAACTTTTCTTTGAATTCATTACTTAATGACTAAGAGGCTTAATTTATTGATTAGACGCTGATGATTCTTGTCCCACGACTGGGCTGCTATAGACAGGGAACTCAGGGGATTCTTACCCCCTCGAGCGGTGGTTTCAAAGCGCCAAGAGCTTCTCGTGTACGACTGTGACGGTTTGACAATGGATCGTAATTCTCCACCTCTTGCAGTGTTGGCAGAAACCACAGCAGATGTTGCTCGTGTGGTGACTTGTTGCAATCGTTATGGTGTTCCATTTGTTGCAAGAGGTAGTGGGACTGGGCTTTCTGGTGGGGCGCTTGTGGAAGAAGAGGCCCTTTTGATTGTTACTAGCCGAATGAGAAGCATTCTTGAAATTGATTTGCCTAATCAGACCATTACTGTTCAGCCAGGTGTAATAAATAGTTGGGTAACCAGGGCGGTTTCTGGAGATGGCTTTTATTTTGCGCCTGATCCATCGAGTCAGATTATTTGCAGTATTGGTGGCAATGTTGCTGAAAATTCAGGTGGTGTGCATTGCCTGAAGTACGGAGTTACTACTAATCATGTTTTAGGCCTTGAAGTTGTTCTCCCTGATGGTTCTGTGACGACTTTGGGCGGGGATCTTTATGAATATTCTGAGTTGGATCTAAGGGGGACCTTTGTTGGTAGTGAAGGTACTTTGGGGATCGCGACTGCAATCACGTTGAGGTTGTTGTGCGAGCCTGAACACGTAACTGTGCTTCTGGCAGATTTCTCCACGATGGAGGCTGCGGGCAGAGCAGTGCGGGATGTGACTGCAGCAGGTGTTCTGCCTTCCGGGATGGAGATTATGGATAATTTCATGATTAATGCAGTAAATGATCTGTTCGGAACTGATGAATATCCTCGTGATGCAGCGGCTGTATTGCTAATAGAGGTAGATGGGCATTTTGCAGAGGTAACTGCTGCTGCTGAGCAGTCTACTGAGCTTTGTCTAGCCGCAGGTGCTAGAGCTGTCCGGCGTGCTGATGATGATAAGGATCGTGAACTTCTTTGGAAGGGTCGAAAATCAGCTTTCGCTGCGGTGGGTCAGATATCGCCAGGTTATTACGTTCAAGATGCGGTGGTTCCTCGGAGCTCTTTGCCAGAAGTGTTGACTTCGATAGAGCGTTTGAGTAGATCACATTGCCTTCCTGTTGCGAATGTATTTCATGCAGGCGATGGCAACCTTCATCCGCTAATCCTTTATGACCCTGCTGTCCCAGGAATAGAGAAAAGGGTTCGTGATTTGGGAGCTGCGATCCTTCGCGAGTGTCTGGATGTAGGTGGCAGTATTACTGGAGAACATGGGGTTGGTGCTGATAAGCGTTGCTACTTAGATTGGATGTTTACTGCCGATGATTTATCCACTATGAGTCTTCTTAGAAGGGCTTTTGATCCTTTAGATAGAGCAAATCCTGGGAAGGTTTTTCCTACTCCAAAAAACTGTGGAGAGTCTTCACGCAGGAAGGTAAATCTTAAATTCGAAGATAATGATTTTCCCAATGAGATGGATGTTTTCTGATTTGTATTTCTTATCTATATATTTTTTATCAAATTCACTTTAAAAGTCAGTGATCTCCTCATCCTTTTCTTCGATGGGCCAGTGAATATCTACTAATACAGGTGCGTGATCACTTGGCTTTTCTTCACCTCTAGTCTCTTTGTGTATAAAACAACTTTTTGCTTGGTTGAGAAGTTCATTGGATAAATAGATGTGATCAATTCGCCACCCACTATCTCTAGCCCAAGCCCCACTTCGGTAATCCCACCAGCTCCAGTGATTAGTCTCTTGCTCGAACACACGGAAGACATCTTTTAGATCTTCCCCTAAAGCATTTTTCAGTGCTTGTCTTTCAGGCTCACTTGCCATGATTCCCCCCGTCAACCTTTCTGGGTTATGAATATCGCGAGATTCCAGGGCAATATTGAAATCACCTAAAATACAAAGTGGTTCAAAACGGTGAGATTGTGCTTTTAGATATCTTTGAAGACAATTAAGCCATTCGAGCTTGTAGTTGTATTTTTCTGATTTCAGGCTTGAACCGTTTGGAACATATACGTTTACAACTCGAATGCCATCAATAAGTGCACTTAGCACTCTTTTTTGCTCTGACAATTTGTCGGCTTGGGTGTCACCTGGGAGTTCTCCTTGAAGACCAAAACGAACATCCTCTAGTCTTGTTTTGCTTGCTATCGCAACCCCATTGTAGGATTTTTGCCCATGAAAGCTCACTTGATAACCTCTGTTATTAAAGGCTTCTTGAGGAAATAGTGGATCATCTACTTTGGTCTCTTGAAGGCAGATCACATCTGGGTTAACTACTTCAATCCAAGATTGAATCTGATCAAGGCGAGAACGAACTGAATTGACATTCCAAGTGGCGATCTTCAAGGACTTAATTTCTTGGAGTATTCCTTTAGCATTAGACCACTATCTTGGGAGGCCAGTCACATGCCATATAAGCCTCTTCAAGCATCTAGGGCTTTTGAAAAATTGCTCTTCTTATTTTTCCCGGCTTTTTTTCTGATTTTCCATTCAAGTCATCAGGATCTAAAAGCCCAGCCTGTGACTGATCATCAATCATCTCAGCGGAGTGAGATGTATAACACTTTGCCTGGCAGTGATAAGAAGGACACACTTATCAATCCAGGTAACCCTTTTGATCTGATTCACCGTTTAAATCGAGCAAAGGCTATGGAAGATGCGACCAGTCCCTCTGATGCGATTGACCAGGCATTGCGGATATTTGAAGAGGGTGATGTTATTTCTCCAGAGATGAAGCAGCCCTAAGTGATTCTTTAGCAGCTTTGTCTCTAGCTGAATTTATCCCCCATAGCCCTGCTAATTCATCAATAAAGGGATCTTTCTTATAAGCCCCACTGCGGAGTCTTCTTAATTCTCTAAGGAGATTTTGTGCAATCTCTGCTTCTCCAAGTTCTTGATGGAGGAAGGCAAGGGCCAGTAGAGGCCTTTGGTCGTCAGGGTTTTCTTTAGAAAGTAAAAGATAGATCTTTTTTGCCTTGTCAGAACTTCTATTTTGAAGATGTGAGTCGGCTAAAAGTAGACCTAGTTTTAGCCTGTCACCTTTGTCTTTTGATTCAAATCTTTTTTCTATAAGTGCAACAGCATTCTCTTCTCTTTTTGTCTCTATTTCAATTAGAGCCATTAATTCTATTACATCAAGATTATTTGGGTGTAGCTTTAAAAGAATATTGACCTCATCCTTTGCAGCATCAAGATTCTTTAGATGTCGATTAAGTTCTACACGTAGGATTCTCCAGCTCAATTTTTTTGACTCTTTTGAAATCAAAAAATCGAGCACTTTTATGGCCTCTTTCGGACGATTTACTTCAAGAAGCTTTATGAGGAGCTCTTGCTGATCCTTTCTAGTGAGCTCCCAACTCTTGATTGTGCTCAGTTTCGTGATCAGTTGTCTTTCAAAAAGCTTCTTCCTTCCCATCTGTGAGGAATTTGTAGGAATTAAATTGGCGGCAAGAAAGCAAAGCCCTGCAGTAAGAAGAAGTCCAGTGACAACGAGAATTAGCTCTTGAAACTGAAGGGCTTTGCCAGATTGGCGAGCCACGGCACAAATTTATTTACTGACTAAGTCTGAAGCTGTTTGAGCATTTGGCTAGATTTGTAAGTGGGTCATTAATGCACCCCTTCTCCGATGCGCGCTCACCCGATCCCTCCGGTTACAGAGCCTTTTCAATACAGGGCGATAGGTGTTGTTAGGGCTACCTATAGACCTGTAGGGCCCGATCAATTCACCCGAGGATATTTGGTTGATGAGAATGGGGAATCTTTAGAAGCAGTAGTGCTGGGAAGGATGATTGCGTTGATGCGAAGACATCTGGTAATGGAGCAACCACATCTTTGGGTCGTTTATCCCCGGTGCAGGCAGGAGAGTTGTTTGCATTTACAGATTGCTGGCATTTGGGAGCCGAGCACGCTTGAAAGAATTTCTCAAGACTTAATTGATGACGACAGTTCAGCAGAGTCGACTATCTCCCTAGGAGATCAGCTCCCTGAGGGGGATGATTTTTTTTCAATTCGAGGAGAGTTGATCTTTACTAAGCCTGAAAATGAAGAATTAGTAATCAAAGTACGTCAACGCCCAAGATCTAATGGCAATAGACCATTGCCTTTCAAAATCAAGTTAAAAGGAAATATCCCTTTAGATCATCTTCGCAATTTTGTGAGCCTGAATGTGCGACGACAGGGGCAAGGTCTTCTGCTCGAAAGTTTTGAAGTCATAGGACCAATGCCTGTGCGTGGAGGTCATCGGAAGGTAGGGCATGGGGCTGGTGGGAAAGCCTTTCCTAAAGGGGGGCGTTCTCATTAGTAAAGCCCTTTAGGATTCTTGTGGTTAGGAAAGAGCACCACATCATCTCTTAAAGTTTTACTGATTAACCCTTTCAAGGTCCTGGAATAGCTTTGACTGATTTTTTGGATTGTTGAAATAGGTTTATCAAATTGGATGATTCAATTGTTTTCTGAACTGTCAGGTTGTTTGGTAAATGAAAAATCTTTTTGTGGATTGTTCAACAGGACTGGCTGGAGATATGCTTTTGGCTGCTTTTTTAGATTTAGGAATTCCAAGGGAAGTCATTGAAAAACCTTTGGCGTTACTTGGCCTTGAAAATGCGTATGAATTGAAGACAGAATTAAATAGCAGTTATGGTTTAAGAGGACTAAGGGTCTCTGTCGAGAACCTTGAGACTCAATCGCCTAGACGTCTTTGGAAAGATATAAGGGAAATGATTAAGGCGGCAACATTGCCAGCATCATTGCAAGAGAAAGTTTTATTAGTTTTTAAAACTCTTGCAATTGCAGAGGCCTCTGTTCATGGACAGCCTCTCGAAGATGTGCATTTTCATGAGATTGGAGCGATAGATGCGCTTGTAGATGTTGTGGGAGTGTGTGCTGCTGTAGATCATTTGTCTCCTAAGCAGTTTCTTTGCGCAGTGCCTCCAGCTGGATATGGAACTGTTGATACTGCGCATGGGAAATTGCCTGTTCCTGCACCTGCTGTTTTGGAATTAGCGCGCACAAATCTGGTCAGGCTTGATTTTGGGGAGGGCTTCCCTCCAGGAGAATTAACAACGCCAACTGGGCTGGCTTTGATGATTGTTTTAGCTGACCGCTTCGGATTGCCCTCATCACTTGGGGTTAGTGATGTTGGAGTGGGATTGGGGCATCGCAATCTTGGTAGGCCGAACTTGCTTAGGATTTGTGAGCTTGATTATTTAGATAACCAAGATTCAATTACTTTCCAAAATGAGTTGAGTTGGCAAGAGGTTGTAGTTCAGGAGTCTTGGATTGATGACGCCACACCTGAGGAGCTTGCCTACTTGTCAGAACAGTTGAGAAATGCTGGAGCAATAGATGTTTCAATCCAACCGATTCAGATGAAAAAAGGCCGGCAGGGGGCAAGTCTTACGGCTTTAGTTGCACCTAAAGATGCTCCACTTCTAAGGTTGGTATGGTTTTCTAAAGGGTCCACAATTGGTGTAAGGGAGCGAACGGAAGGGAGGTGGGTTCTTCCTCGACGGAGTGGATTCTGCAAAACATCATTGGGAAAAGTAAGAGTAAAGGAGGTTAGGCGCCCCAATGGTCAACGCACTCTGAAGCCAGAGTATGAGGATCTTCTAGCATTAAGCTCCAAGACAGGTCATTCATTCGAGGAGATCCGACGAGAAGTTTTGAGATGTCAGGTTGATTTTGTGGCGACGTGTGATTGGTCATGTTGAAGAGAGAGATCAACCGCCAATTTCATGAATTGAAGATTTGGATGAGCAGGCAACCTTTACCTGGAGGTTTTCGCCTGTGGATAACTGTTATCAGTTTGGCTTTTGTGAGCTCGACGATTTATAACAACTCGGCTCAGTTAAGTAGTCTTTCTCTAAATGGAAATGCCTTTGCATGGCTTGGACTTGGCACGTTAATTAGTTTGCTCAGCCTTTTGGTGAATGCTTTCGCCTGGTCAACTCTTGTTGGATGGCTTGACTTGAGGCCTAAGAAGCTAAATCTTATAAGTCTTTTTTTAAGTAGCAATTTACTTAAGTATTTGCCAGGTGGTATCTGGCATTTTCTTGAAAGGCTTCGAATACTTCGTCTTCATATGGATTATGAGAAAGCTCTTACATCAGTTTTGCTCGAGCCCATTCTCATGGTTGCAGCCGCGTTGTTGTGGGTTCCTTTTGGCGGTTGGCAGTCAGGCTTGGCATTGTGTTGTTGTCTCCCTCTCTTTGCCTTGAATTCGAGATGGCGGGATCATTTGCTAAATCGGATTAGAAGCAATAAGGCCAAGCAATTTCAAAGGGTTCAAGAAGGGGCGCCAGTGCCTTTGCAGAATCAATACTTGAAGGTTGATCGTGATGGCTATCCATGGTCGGCATTGTTTATAGAAATGGGTTTTGTTGCATGTCGTTTTGGTGGCTTTTTATGTTGTTTGATCGGTTTTTCAGTTGATGGAACGTTCTCTTTATTTGAGTGGTTAGCTGCTTTTGCATTTGCTTGGACCGTGGGCTTGATTGTCCCGGCTGCTCCTGGAGGGGTAGGTGTGTTTGAGGCTACTATTTTGCTTCGCTTAGGATCATCTGCTTCTTCAGCCCCTTTTTTGGGAGCGATACTTTGTTATCGCTTGGTTGTAACAATCGCTGATGGATTAGCAGTTTTGTGTGTTTTTGCTGCCCCAAGATTTTTAGGGACTTTAAAAAAAGACTGGTAATAGATTTAGAATTCCTATTTGTGTATTGCTTTTGGTTTTGAAAGTTCTTTGTGAAAGAACTTGGGATTAGTTGTTATGACTTTGATTTACAGATTTTTCTTCTTCCTCAAGTCCTGGCACTAGAGTCAAGGCAGCTGCTAAACCTAAGAATAAAATCATTAGTGCTGGTAATAAGCACTCAGCCATTCTCTCATCACTTGCATATTGAAATATTCGAACAGAAAGAGTATCAAAGTCAAATGGTCTGAGGACAAATGTAAGGGGAAGTTCTTTCAAAGTGTCTACAAAAACAAGAAGTGCTCCAATCGCAAGAGGTCCTTTTAGGAGTGGCAAGTGAACTTTCTTAAGGACTGCTAACCACCTCCACCCAAGTCCGGTGGCAGCTTCATCCAAGCTTGGGGAGAGACGTTCTAAAGCTGCATCTAAACCTCCCTTTGCAACTGCAAGAAAGCGAATGCTGTAAGCCCATAGGAGTAAAACAACTGGTGAGATTCTTAAGGGCGGAGCGCCAAATGATTGAATCGCTAGAGCAAGAACAACTCCTGGTATTGCATAGCCAACACCAGCCATAAAGGTAAGGCTGTACATCCATTTCTTTGGGTTCCACCGTCTTGCAATGGAAAGCATTAGGGCTGCTATTACGACTAACCCAGAGGCTGCGATGCCAAGCCCAAGGCTACGCAGAGTTAGAAGAATTAGATCAAGGTCTGTCCCTTGGCGAAGTTGGTCAAGATTAAGAACGGCCCATATTAATGGGGTCCCAAGAGTGAAGACTGGAGGGGCTAATCCGAGTAATTGAGCTAAAAGTGCTCGGGGGCCCTTAAGGACCCATGCAGGCGCTTCACCGCCAGCAGCTCCTTCTGTCCATCGCCGACTGCGCCTTCTGAGAATTCGTTCATAAGCGACTAGTGTCATTACGATTACAAGAGCAATCAAAGCAAGGCCAATGGCTCCTGTTGGGTTGCCTTCTGCTTGCCAGCTTTCGACAATCCCAGCTGAAATGCTGGGAATGTTGAGCAACTGGACGGCCCCAAGCTCATTGACGACTTCCATGCCCATGAGTGCAATGCCGGCACCAATTGCTGGAACTGCCATTGGCAATGCAATACGCCGAAAACTAGACCATGGCCCAACTCCTAGGCTTCGACATGCTTCTAATTGTTTGCGCCCACACTTTCCAAAACTTTCAGTGCTGAGAAGAAATACGTAAGGATAGGTTGTCAAAGCCATTATTAAAATGCCCCAGCCCATGCCGTAAATCCTTATTGCGTACCTGCTGCCTAAATCGATAAGGGTTGCAGATAGTAAGTACGCAGGAGTGGCCAGTGGTAGTAGCTGGGCGATCCTTAGGGCTTGTCTACCTGGAAAACGGCAATTAGCCAACAACCAACCATTGACGGTGCCAAGAATGCCTCCAGTTACACCAGTGCCGAATAATAAAAATAAAGTTCCTCTGACTTGCAGGAAACCATCAATTCCAAGATTCGTCGAACCACTGCTAAACCCACGTAAGCCTTCTGTAATCAGACCTATGACTGGCCACAAAGCCAGTGTGGTTATAAGTATTGCTATGGAACTAAGTATCAAACGACCTCTGAACCAAGGACGATTAAATCGTGATATATCCAAAAGATGTTTTTGAATTATTTTTTGAAGCATAAATCTATGCCTAGGTTATTAGCTGAAGTATGGGAATATTTATCAGGCCAATACATTCAATTAAAGGAATTCAGTTTTACCCTTGTCAGAAATACAAGCCTCTAATTGAGCTCTAATAGTCGCTTTATCAAGATCACGTCCAATTAACACTAGTTGATTTTTTTGTTCTCCTACCCAATCACTATCATCAATTGAGAAGCGTTTGCCTGCCAGATGAAAGATATGTCGCCGATCACTTTCATTAAACCAGAGGATCCCCTTGGCTCTAAAAACTTCTTGAGGGAGTTGGTTGTCTAGAAAATTTTGGAATTTTCTAAGAGCAAATGGTCCATCACTCTTAAATGAAAAAGATGTGAAACCCTCAATTGAATGGTCATCTTCATTGTCTTTGCTTATTGAATGAAAATGTGACTCTTGTGGGTGATCATGAGAGCAGTGGCCATGATCATGATCACAATTACTGTGATCATGATGCTCTAAGGATGCTTCTTGACTAAATCTATCGCTTTCAAAGAGGCCGACACTTAAAAGAAGTGGAAGAGCTACTTGACCCTTTATGCATCTCAGGATTCTTGCCTCATTCTTGACTTCTCTTAACTCTGATTCAATTTGAATTAGACGACCTTCAGGGACTAAATCACATTTATTTAGAAGAATAATGTCACCATATATAACTTGAGCCTTTGCTATCTGACTTTTTAGTAACTCGGGAGAAAAGTTTTCTGCATCAACTACAGTGATGATTGAATCCAAACGAGTGGTATCTCTCAGCTCACTGCCTAGAAAAGTCATTGCTACTGGTAATGGATCTGCAAGACCAGTAGTTTCAATAACTAGATAGTCCACCTTTTCTTTCTTTTCAAGGATTCGATCTACTGCTTCAAGTAGCTCCCCGTTGATTGAGCAACATATACATCCATTGCTAAGTTCAACCATGTCTTCGCTAGTTGAAATTATTAGATCGTTATCAATGCCAATCTCTCCAAATTCATTTACTAGGACTGCAGTCTTTATACTTTTTTGATTGCTTAAAATGTGATTTAGAAGAGTTGTTTTCCCTGCCCCAAGAAAGCCTGAGAGAATAGTTACTGGGACTGACTTGCAAAGACCAGAATCTTTGCCTGAATGACTGGTTGTTTTTTCATGCTTGCTATTGGGAGAGGGCATCTTTATAAGTCTTGTAGAACCTGGTGTGTTGGTAACTTTTAGATAGGGGAGTCTTTATTTGAAATTTGATTTATTAGGATCTATTTATTCTTGCTTTAAGGCATTGATTGAAACTGCCAATTTAACATCTTTTTCGCTGATACCCCCTAGATCGTGAGTTGTGAGCTCGATGTCTACTCTGTTATAGACATTCTTAAACTCTGGATGGTGATTCATTGACTCGGCTAAAAGGGCAATTTGACTAATGAAGCCGAAGGCTTCTACGAAATTGCTGAATCTCCATTGCCTGACAAGACATGTTTTGGAAACATTCCATTCGGGGAGAATCTGGGGTAAATCTTCAATTTCCTTGGCTGAGAGTAGTTTTGCTGTCATTAGTCTGAAGTGTATCTAGAAAGATTTTGGTTCATAGCCATTGATGATTGAAGGAATTTTTGTTTCTCAAAACTTTTCTCACATGTCGCAATGTGACTCCTGAGGTATTTGCTCACTCACTTTGACGTAATCAAAGGTTGTTATGAACATGACTTGCAATTTTATGTAACTCAGCATTGGGGATTATTTTGTTTTTGAACTGTGCGATTGTTTGATTAGTGGTTTGTTGGGTTTCTTCTTTTACTCCCCCATGGCATTTATAGCGACTTTTCTCAAAGAACCAGATTTGCGGTGTTCCCATAAATAGATTGATTGCCACATCCCAAGAAGGAGCTTGCTTTGGTCAATGATCATGCTCAGGGAATTAGAAGTAAGGGCTGTTCGGACGTGAGCTGGCATATCATCAGGTCCTTCGTTGGAATGGAAGTAGGGCCTTAGCTCTCCTCTACCGCTTATTGGTCGAACCCCTTCCTCAGGAACTAAAGCTTTCATGTAGGCAGCCAAATCTTCCAGTACATCTGGATCAGCATTTTCATTTATCGTCAGACTGCAACTTGTATGTAAGGCATACATAGTCAACACACCTTGTTGAATATGAGTTTTTGAAAGCCAGGCGTTGATTGAAGGGGTGATATTTATGAAGCCCTCTCCTTGTGTCTCAACTTCAAGCTGAAAGTGAATTTGTTTAAAGGTCATTGATTATGAGTTGAGAGTTAAAGCTTAATTTTGAGTGTTATGGAAGGGTTTTGTTGATTTCAATGGAGGTCAATATCTATTGTGAGTATCTCTGAGGTGTGAGTGAGATGCTTCCTTTGCTTTCTTTTCAAATTATTTAGTCAGATTTAGAAGACAACTATTAATCGTTATGCATGATTCTCTACGCATGAGTTGTTTCTCTGGTTAATGTCTCATTAGACATTCAATCAGCCTTTGGCAGCGGCGGCTTGGCAGCGTTTAGGGGAGTATTTACGTGATACTCAGCTCTTGGGCTCAATTCAAAGCACCCTTTACTGGGATCAGAACACGACTATGCCTTCAAGAGGCTCATCTTGGAGAGGAGAACAGTTAAGCCTTTTGGCATGTCAGTTACATGCTCGACAAACCAACTCTTACTACGTTGACTTGCTTAAAGAAGCGAGGAATGAGTTTGAGAAGGATCGGTTATCTGGTGATTTTGATTCCACTGAGGAGTTTGAGCTCTCAAGAAATCTTGATTTGTTAGAACAAGACCTAGGCCGTCAACAAAATTTAGATCCAGCTTTGATTAAGGCTCTGGCTAGTGCGAAATCAAAGGGTTATGAGCTTTGGCAGGAAGCCAAAGCAAAGGCGGACTTCTCTTTGTTTTCTAAGGCTCTGAGTGACTTAATTCAATTGCGCCAGGAGCAAGCTCGGCAACTTTCTGAACCTCGTGGTTGTTGGGAGACCTTGGCCCAACCATTTGAACCAGATTTGACATTAATCCGTCTTGAGGAGCTTTTTAAACCTTTAAGAAATTGCCTCCCAGCATTAGTTGATCAAGTTCGTTCAAGGCATTGTTCAAGTTCCCAAAAGCCTATGAAGATTTGGGATCTTGATACTGCGAGTCAGAATTTACTTTGTAATCAGCTTTTGAAGGACTGGGGTCGTGATGAGTCGATCTCATGTGTTGCTCAATCTCCACATCCTTTTTCTATAACGGTTGGGCCTAGGGACTTTCGTCTCACTACAAGGTTGGTTCCTGGCCAGCCTTTCTCCTCTTTTCTTGCAACAGCTCATGAATGGGGTCACTCGCTATATGAACAGGGCCTTCCTGACCAAAGTCATCAGTGGTTCTCTTGGCCTTTAGGTAAGGCAACATCTATGGCTGTTCATGAAAGTCAGTCTTTGTTTTGGGAAAACAGGGTTGCTCGTAGTAAAGAATTCTCGGAACGCTGGTGGCGACGTTTCTCGGGTGCTGGCGCTCCTGTGAACTCTGCTTCAGAGCTATGGCATTTGATTAATCCAGTGACTCCTGGACTAAACCGCGTGGAGGCAGATGAACTTAGTTATGGACTTCATATTTTGATTAGAACTGACTTGGAAATAGCTCTTTTGGAGCAAGGGCTTGAGGTAGAAGCTTTGCCAAATGAATGGAATAGAAGATGTGGAGAATTGCTTGGGGTTACCCCATCCAATGATGGGGAGGGGTGTCTTCAAGATGTTCATTGGAGTGAGGGGTTGTTTGGCTATTTCCCTTCGTATTTGTTAGGTCATTTGATTAGTGCTCAGTTAGCAGAGGCAATGGCACGAGATCTCAAGAGTCAAGGGCTTGAAGCATCTGATCCGATTGGAAGGCTGATCTCTAACGGCGATGAATTGAAGTTGCTTGATTGGCTCCGACAGAATGTTCATGTCCATGGACGTCAGGTGAACTCTGAACAATTAGTTGAAAAAGTTAGTGGGGAGAAGCTTTCAAGTGCACCCTTCCTTCGTTACCTGGAGGCAAAATTTCAGTAAATGAGTCGCAGCTCTTAAGATGATTAACTGTTGTTTTGAACCATATGGCAAACCTTGATATGGCACCTAGTCGGACCATGCCAAATCTTTTGCATGTACTCCCTGCTTTTGCTGACCAATCCGAGCTGAGAGTTAATTCAATTGTTGAGCTGAATTCCAATACAATTAATAAATATGAGCTAATTACAGAAACAGGACATTTAAAACTTGATCGAGTTGGTTATTCGTCACTTGCATACCCTTTTGCTTATGGTTGTATTCCTAGGACTTGGGATGAAGACGGTGATCCATTGGATATCGAGATCGTAGGTGTTACTGAACCTCTTGTTCCGGGTTCCATTGTAGAGGCACGAATCATTGGAATAATGACTTTTGATGATGGTGGAGAAGTTGATGACAAAGTTATTGCAGTAATTGCTGATGACAAGAGGATGGATCACATAATGACCTTTGAGGATTTGGGAGATCATTGGGTGAAGGAAACTAAGTATTATTGGGAGCATTACAAAGACTTAAAGAAGCCAGGAACTTGTACGGTTAATGGCTTCTTTGGTATAGATAAGGCTATAGAGATTATCCAGTCTTGCGAGGCTCGTTATCTTTCAGAGATTGATTCGAAACTAGTTAATTGACCCTTTTCCTTTTAAGTGAAAAGTTTTGATGGGGGTATTTTACCGATCAATTAATTACTACGCTTCTGGTCTAACACTTGCAAATATTTCGGCAAGTATTTCGCCAGCGCCTTGATCTTTGAGGATATTTGCTAGGTCTATGCCAATAGCCTCCCCACTAATTACTTGACCTCGCTTTTCATCTCTAATCAATTGTTTCCCATCTAGGCTTGCCACCATGCCGGTAAGGATGAGTTGGTCTCCTTCTATTCGAGTATTTACTCCTATGGGCACCTGGCAGCCACCTTCTAGTTCTCTTAAGAATGCACGTTCAGCGATACATCTCTGACTAGTTGGTTCGTGCTCTAGTACTTTGATTATGTCTATAACTTCTGGGCGGCCTTGAACACATTCAATACCTAGAGCACCTTGCCCTACAGCATGCAATGAAATATTGCTTGGAATTAATTGATGTATACGTTCCCCAAAGCCTAGACGTGTTAAACCTGCAGCTGCAAGTATTAGGCAGTCATACTCCCCTGCGTCCAGCTTGTTTAAACGAGTAATTACATTCCCTCGTACATCCTTGAAAATTAGATGAGGGAAGTGGTGGCGAAGTTGGGCCAGCCTACGAAGCGAGCTTGTACCAACTACAGACCCTTCTGGAAGAGTATCTAATTGATAGTCTAAATTTTTGGTATTTACTACGAGAGCATCTGCGGGATCTTCTCTTTCTGTGATGCAGCCAAGCATCAGGCCTTCAGGAAGATTGGTTGGCAGATCCTTTAGAGAATGGACCGCTATTTCTGCATATCCCAAGAGCATCTGTGCTTCTAATTCTTTTGTAAAAAGTCCTTTGTCACCAATTTTTGCAAGTGCAACATCAAGAATCTTGTCGCCTTGAGTAGCCATAGCCTCAACTGAGATGGCCAAACTCGGATGAGCTTGTTCTAGTTCGGCCTTTACCCAGTTGGTCTGGACCATGGCCAGCTGGCTTCTGCGGGAAGCAATTCGCAGGTGGTCGAGGGCCATTAAAAAGTCATAGCAGCTATCAGATTAAGCAGTCGCGCACACTTGGAATGTCAAGGCTGACAATCCGTTATCCCAAAAATGCTCAGGAGTGGGTGGTTGAAGCTTGATTTTTTGGCTAAATCAATTGCCATGAGTGGCTTTTGGAGATGCCTGCCCAGGCTTTCCTTTTGTTACGAGCTATTTGCAAGTATTTCTAAACAAAAGTATTCAAAGGTTGAGGGTGATGGGATTTTGATTTTCCAGACTTGGAATTGATTTGTTTTTTTAGGAATACTTTTATCTTCATTGGACAATGAATTCATGAGGACTCAGTTGTCCAATGAAGATAAAAATTGAAAAATCTCTATTTAATGTATTCCTTTAAAACACCATTGCGATTTGGATGCCGTAATTTTCTTAGTGCTTTAGCTTCGATTTGACGAATCCTTTCACGAGTGACATCAAAGATTTGACCAATTTCTTCAAGGGTTTTCATGCGGCCGTCGTCAAGCCCATATCGAAGACGTAACACATCTCTTTCTCTAGGACTAAGGGTGGCAAGAACACCTTCAAGGTCTTCACGTAACAAATTCTTCGCGACATCTTGCTCTGGATTTTCTATGTCAGCCTCTATGAAGTCGCCAAGACGAGAATCTTCTTCTTTCCCTATAGGTGTTTCTAGGGAGATAGGTAACTGAGCACTCTTTGCAATGAAGCGGAGTTTTTCAATTGTCATTTCCATGCTTTCAGCAATTTCTTCTTCGGTCGGTTTTCTTCCAAACTCTTGGCTAAGAACCTTTGTAGTTTTTTTGATTCTTGATATGGTCTCGTAGAGATGGACTGGTAATCGAATTGTTCTGCTTTGGTCGGCTATTGCTCTGGTGATTGCTTGTCGAATCCACCATGTGGCATATGTAGAGAATTTATAGCCCTTTTCATGGTCAAATTTCTCGGCTGCACGAATAAGTCCAAGGCTGCCTTCTTGGATTAGATCTTGGAAAGAAAGACCTCGATTCATATATTTTTTGGCAATCGATACGACTAGTCGAAGGTTTGATTGCACCATTTTTTCTTTAGCGCGTCTTCCAAGCATTAGACGGCGACGGAATCTGACCAAAGGCATTTGCACCAAGGCAGCCCATTCTTTGACGCTTGGGTAGTGCCCATTGTCAGTTTCAAATTGTGCGGCGAGTTCTTCTAATTGAAGTAAATCTGCAATTTTCCGGGCAAGCTCAATCTCTTCATCTGGTCGTAAAAGGCGTATCCGCCCTATTTCTTGGAGATAAACCCTTATGGAGTCTTCTGTATAAACACCCTTTGGACCAATCTTGATGCTTGCTAAAGCTTTCGCTTTTGCATCCTCGCTATTAATTGGAAGCTCAATTTTTCCTTCTTTGGCTTGAGAAGTGATCTGTTGGGCAGAAGCTAGTAGTTGGTCAGCCGCAGCATCTAGTTTCTGATTAGTTATGCTGATCGATTTTGTTTTAGACCGGGTGGTTTTTGAGTTGGCGTTACTGGATTTTTTTGACGACTTGGTTTTTGCGGACGTGGTTTTACCCTTGGCCTTAGCCTGCTTCTGAGGGGCCGATTTTGGAGGCGTCGAGACTTTTGCAGGGGTTTTGGATTGGGCCTTTGAAGCTGCAGCTTTGGTGGCGGCAGGGCTCATGGCAGGCAAAGCGAAGGGCAAATGGAATTAACTGACTAAGTGTTAATTATGTTTTTGGAAATAATGTTGATCCAATGTTTGCACCAACCTGCAAAGCGACTCATCGTGAATTGGATAATTGAAGTATCAACGAACCCTAATGATGATTGTTGATACTTCGACTATCCAATTCGACTCGTGCTGTGATGGTTTGGAGCAAAAAAAGAAGAAATGGCTTCTTTGGTTCATTGCAGAGCTGTCAGGGGCTTTCTCAGACCGGTCGACCGTTTATTGGTATACCAATTTGGTTCAAGCTTCGTGTCTTCCCCACGGACGGAACTCTGCTTTGTTCCGCCAACAGCCTTTGGGCTGTCCAGCATTTTTATTTTAAGAAAAAGTTTTGACGTCGGCAAGTCCTGGTTTCGTAAAGCTCGCGTCTAAGCCTCTTTTAGAAGTTGAGGTCTTACTAGAGGTTGGAAGAGATGGGCGGTCTTTTACCTATCTCGATAGCCATGGATGGGGGGTGTGTTTCGGAGACTTGGTGACAGTTCGTCTTCAAGACAGATTGATGAACGGCCTTGTTGTTGAGACAAGGGATTCTTCAAGATTTTATGAAGGGCAAGATTTAAAACAATTGCCTGCTAAATTACGTTTAAAAGCTATTGAGAATATTGTCCAACCATCGGCAGTAGATGCGCTTTGGTTTGATTGGGTTAAGGCAATATCGTTGAAGTGCCATGTCAGCACGTATCGCATGTTGAAAGCTGCCATGCCAGCAGGTTGGCTTGGTCGCCTTGGCTCTTCACAGAGACCACTAAAAAATAATTGGTGGATTGAGGTAGATAAATCTGATGATCATTCCAAATCCCTTCCTAAACGGCAAAGGGATTTGCATGTTTGGCTTTTGTCTGTTGGAGGAGGGGCTTGGCAGAAGGATCTTTTAGCGAAAGGGTTTAGCTTTTCTGTTCTTAAAGGCTTGCTCAAGATGGGCTTGGTCAGTCGTGAACAACGACGATCCCTTGAGATACATAAGACTTCTTTGACTAGAAATTTTCAAGAAGCCCTTGAGGACCCACAATCTTTGAATAAAGAGCAGGCAAGGGCCATTGAAGCATTTGAATCTTTGCCTAAAGGAAATGCTCTTTTGCTTTGGGGTGTTACTGGTTCAGGGAAAACAGAGGTTTATCTTCAGTTGGCAGCAAGAGAGCTTGCTAAAGGCAATCATTCTTTGATATTGGCTCCAGAGATTGGTTTGATCCCTCAGCTTGTCGACCGTTTTCGTAAACGATTTGGGCACAAAGTTTTCGAATACCACAGCGGATGTTCCCATTCGGAAAGATCTAGGACTTGGAAAACGTGTCTTGAGTCCAATAGCCCATTGGTAATTGTTGGAACTCGCTCAGCAGTGTTTTTGCCATTGAAGCCTTTAGGTTTAATTGTTCTTGACGAGGAACATGACAGCTCATATAAACAGGAGTCGCCAATGCCTTGTTATCACGCGCGGGACTTGGCTTTGGATCGGGCTAAACGCAATTCTTCAAAGGTACTGCTTGGGAGCGCCACCCCTTCCTTGTGGACTTGGAAGTACCTGACACCTGATGGGCCAATAGAACTTGCACGACTTACTCAACGTATCTCCGAGCAACCTTTGCCTCCAGTCTATGTAGTTGATATGCGTCAAGAATTAGCTGATGGTCACCGCCGCCTTGTGAGTCGTCCTTTGATGCAGCGCCTGGAGCGATTGCCTCAGGCGAATGCTCAAGCTGTGGTGTTAGTTCCACGCCGAGGATATAGCAGTTTCCTTAGTTGCCGTAGTTGTGGCGAAGTTGTGCAATGTCCCCATTGTGATGTGTCAATGACTGTTCATCAGGGGCGAGGAGGTGGGCATTGGCTTCGTTGCCATTGGTGTGATTATCGCTCTGAAGTGTTGTCAAGTTGTCATAAATGTGGCTCTAAGGCTTTTAAGCCTTTCGGTGCTGGCACTCAGCGAGTCATGGAGTATTTAGAAAATGAGCTTGAGGGCTTGAGGGTGTTGCGTTTTGACAGGGATACCACTACAGGAAGGAATGGGCATAGGGAACTCTTGGCTAAATTTGCTTCGGGGGATGCAGATGTACTTGTAGGAACCCAAATGCTTGCCAAGGGAATGGACTTGCCGCGAGTCACCCTCGCAGCAGTGCTTGCTGCAGATGGTTTGTTGCATCGTCCTGACTTGCAGGCAAGTGAGGAGGCTTTGCAGATTTTTATGCAGCTTGCTGGACGTGCAGGACGAGGAGAACGTCCTGGGGAGGTTCTGATTCAGACTTACTGTCCGGATCATCCAGTTATCTCTCATTTCGTTGATGGGAGATATGAGAAGTTCTTGGAAAAGGAGGCTTGCCTTCGTCGAGAGGCTCAGTTGGTTCCATATAGCAGGGCTTGTCTACTAAGACTTTCTGGAGATTCCTCCGCAATGACTGCTACCGCTGCTTCAGCAATTGCAGAGCTGATAAGACCTTTGTGTGAGGCTCAAGGATGGTGCTTGGTAGGACCTGCGCCATCGATTGTGTCCAGAGTCGCTGGACGTAGTCGATGGCAGCTTTTGCTCCATGGTCCAGAGGACAGTTCTCTCCCTCTTCCAGCAGACTCATTGCTATGGAAGAATCTGCCTAAAGGAGTGTCTTTGGCGGTGGATCCAGATCCGATACATCTTTGAACTTTTTTTGAGTTTTGGTTGGCTTAAGGCGGTAGTTCAGGGAAGCCGAATCCAAGCCTGACGCGGATCGTTTGCAATAGGAGAGTGATCATTAGCAATATGCATATACAAATTGCCCCTATTCCCAGAACACTCCAACGCCAATCGTGTAGTTCTAGAGTGTTTATTTTCCCGGGCTCTAATACCCAAAGAACTTCAGAGTCATTTTTGATAACAAAGTTTGGGTCCCCAATGAATTTTTGTAGGCGACTTCTAGGTGTAATTATTACAGACATTTTCAGGCCAGGTAATTCAGGTAACCTCATAAGGTCTACGAATAGCTTTAGGTCTTGCCTGACTCCGATGACCCAGTTTTGTTCATCTAAAGTTAAACTGGGCTCATTTATAGAGAGTCCTCCTGCATCAGCACCACTTGAAAATATGCTCTTTAATAATAAATTTGCCTCTTCTGAATTTAATGTTGGTGATGTAATCTTTTGAGTACCTTCAGAGGTGTTTTTTATATTTACTAACTGCCCATTTTTACCTAAAGAATCTGCTAAATCTATTTGCCATGGAAGAAGTTGGTTCGCTGAGCTTTCGACATCCCAGGCAAGTTGCAATCGGTCTGGTCCGCTTAGATTTATTCGCGTAGTAATACTCACGCAACCACTAAGAAGCATGGTCAGTCCAATTAGGACAACTATTACCAAGGAGATGAAACCTATTTGAAGGGCTTCGGTAGGTCCAGTAGGAGGCAGCTGCTTTGCTTTTGAGCTCTTAATTGATTGCCTCTTTTTGGACTGTATTGACTTACTTGATATGACACTTGCTTTTAGAATTGGCAATTGAACGGACCAGTTTTTCGGCCTTTCCAAGCTTGGCGCTTCAAGTACAGAGAGCATTTGTTTGGCAAGTTGGCGTAGCTCGGCGTCTTTGCAGTGGGTAATAAGCCTGCAGGTTTTCATGGCTTTCTCTTCCTGCCCTTGTCCCATCCAGGCAGTAACCATAAGCATTCTTACCTCTGCTCCTTCTTTGCTAGGTAAGTGGTATTTCTTGGCTAATGCTTCAAGTAATTCCAAGCTTTTTCCATATTCCCCACTGCCTAAGGCTGCTTCAGCCGTTGTTAGATCAGGGGGCATTGCTCATCCCCGACCTGCAACCATTGTTCCTATCCCAGCATCTGTGAAAACTTCTAATAGAAGTGCATGAGGTACACGGCCATCGATGATATGTGCTGCTGATACACCTTGAGATAGGGCTCTAATGCAACATTCGGTTTTTGGAGTCATCCCTCCGCTTACGACTCCATTGGAGATGAGTTTCCGCGCTTGGGACAATTTTAATTGCTTAATAAGAGAAGAAGGGTCATTTTCTTTTTGAAGAATTCCTGGTGTATCAGTTAAGAGTATTAGCTTCTCTGCACCAAGAGCAGCAGCGAGTTCTCCTGCAACAGTATCTGCATTGATGTTATGTGATTGTCCCTCAAGCGTTGCAGCAACGCTTGAGATCACGGGGACATAACCTTTGGTTAAGAGTGGCTCTAGTACATCAGAGTCAACCTTTGCTACATCCCCGACAAGCCCATGACTACCATCTCCCCAAGGGCGTGCTTCTATTAACCCTCCGTCGCTTCCACTAAGACCTACGGCTGGAGCTCCAAGTCGATTGAGGCCATTCACGATTTGCTTGTTAACTCTCCCAACCAAAACCATTTCAACTACGTCCATTGTTTTTGAATCGGTAACGCGTAATCCGTCTTTGAATGCAGCTGGGATGTCTAATCTTTTGAGCCAATGATTTATTTCGGGCCCCCCTCCATGAACAACAACTGGTTGCACACCTACACTAGAAAGGAGTGCTAGGTCACGAAAAACTGCTTCTTTAAGAGCCACCTCAACCATTGCGGCTCCACCGTATTTGATGACAATGCGTCTACCTGCAAATCGTTGGATATAAGGCAATGCTTCGCTTAGGACAGATACCCGCAGCGCATCATCCTCGGAGTGTTTGTTCAATTCTTTTCCTCCTTGGGGATATCCAATCTGTTCACAGATTTAGTTGTCATCATTTTGATGCCTGGATTGCTCGTCGTTTTGGCTTGGGAGAAGCGTCAGATCTAGTGCTTCGGACGATGCAGGCTTGAGCTCTGCTTGTAGACCTTTGGCAAAAAAACGACCAAGCCGCTCTTTACGCTCTTGCCACCTTTCTATTGATACTCCAGCAGTTTCGAATCTCAGACGTAATCCATACCCTTTGGGTGTAGTGAGTTCTTCGATTTCGACTAATTGAGGTGGATTGTCATCGTCCCAAAGATTAAGGACTTGAAGTGAACTGTCTAGATGAGCTTTTTGGCCATATCGCCAACGTGTTACATCCCCAAGCAGCTTTATTAGTTCTGGAGGGGCTTGTTTTTTTGATTCGCTGTCATTTTTTATTTTATTGAGGTGCTTGGCAGGTGGTAGTTCTGAAGTTTTTAATGCAAGCCCTCCAATAAATATTGGAAAACCGTAAAAGAGTGTTGGAACACTGAGGTTGGCGGCTCCAGTGGCATAGGCAATGGCTCCTACAACGGTCAAGGCTGCGCCACTAACTGTGATGAGGTTGCCTGGAGAGAAAAGATCCTTCATGAGGGATATTGTGGCGTTAGGGGTTTCAAGATGGGGTCGAAAGTTTTCTTGCTATGGCATTAGACAAACGGCATGACAATCATCTTTCAGAGTTAATTGCTCAACTAGATGAAGATAGGGCTTGGCTGTTGGAACAAATTGACAAGGGCCGGTGGTCTGAGTTCCGCCTTGATTTGGCAGCACTGGAGAGAGAATTGGGTCAATTGTTGACTCGAGCCGCAGAGAAGTTTGAGGAAGATGGTGGTATCAAATGATCAGATTTAATCAAAATGGGATCTCGTCTGTATCAGGAATTAAAGGAGCAGTATTCCAGCTAACGGTCTCTGCCCCATTTTGATTGGATTGTTGAGTTGTTTGTTTTTGAACTGGAGCTGGAGGAGCCTGGTTTGTATGTTTGCTGGAAGGAACATCATTGATTGCTTGGTGCGAAGTTCCTTTCATAGGAAAATCAT
Organism: Prochlorococcus sp. AG-409-P01; assembly: GCA_003215335.1. Taxonomy (GTDB): domain Bacteria; phylum Cyanobacteriota; class Cyanobacteriia; order PCC-6307; family Cyanobiaceae; genus AG-409-P01. The sequence continues at coordinate 201,116 of QCKM01000001.1, forward strand.
GCAATCTCGAAAGTGTGAACTCGGCACGTTTCTCTTTCGTCCCATCTTGGCGAGGAACAGTGTTCATCCGCAAACGCCCCTCTACCACTACTCTCTGACCTATTCCTATGCGGCTTTGAAGTTCTTGAGCAAGATTGCCCCACCCCACCACTTTCAGCGTCCCAGGGGGGTCTTCTGCTCGCAGACCAGCAAAACGCACTTCTACTTCTGCAATTGGCGTTTGTTTGTCTTGGGTGTAACGAACCGTTGGGGTTCCTGTTACTTCCACTTCAAGCAAGCAGTGATTCATTTTCTTCCGTTGGAGTGTGCGCAATCTTGACCCAGAGTAGGAGGAATTGCCAGAGAAGCATTTGGCTGTTGTCAGGTACTGGGGAAGGCCCTCGTTTGGCGGCTCAACTGTCTAGGGCTGGTTGGAAAGTATTTGTAAGTGTGGTCTCTTTTCAGGCAGCATTGCCTTATTCGGATTTGCAATTAGAAGATGTTTGGGTAGGAGCCTTGGGTGGGGTTGAGGAAATATGTGGCTTAATAAAGCAATCTCGACAAAAATATGGTGGATTTGATTGGGTTGTTGATGCAACTCATCCTTTTGCAGTTGTAATAAGTGCCCACTTGCAGAAGGCTTGTGAGGATCTTGATCAAAGGCTTCTAAGGCTTGATCGCCCTATTGGCAGTTCTCCAGAGGCCAGCTTGATTAAGGATTCTGCAGAACTTGCTGGTCAGAAATTACAAGGGAGCAGACTTTTATTAGCCCTTGGCTCTAGACATTTGAATCAGGCTGTTATGTCTGCTCGTCACGCAGGGGCATTGGTCTTTGCTCGCATACTGCCTTCACCTATGAGTATTCGTAGTGCTCTAGCTAGTCAGATTGAGCCTGGTCATATTGCGATGCTTCGTCCTTTGCAAGGTGACCAGCCTGGAGTATTGGAGTCGGCTCTTTGTAGACGGTGGTCTATTACTGCGGTGGTATGTAGGCAGTCGGGCGGGGACTCTCAAAATCTATGGCAAGTCATTTGTAAAGAGAATGCACTGAGGCTTTGGTTGATTTCAAGGCCTAAGCAGCAGACTAGTGCTGTTGTCGTCTACTCAATAGATGAATTATTTAATGAAATATCTATTCAATTATAGGAAACAATTCTGACTGAGATGAATCCTTTATGACTGAAGTAAACTTTGAATCCTCTTTGTTACTTGTCCTGACTACTGAGTCCGATATTGTTCGGGCAGAAAACTTGGCGAAAAGTCTTTTGGAAAAAAGGCTTGTGGCTTGCGCAAGCTTTCATGATGTTTGCTCTCTGTATTGGTGGAAAGGGAATTTGGAGAAAAGCAAAGAAGTTCAACTATTGCTTAAAACAACACCGAATCGACTTCAGGAATTGAGTGAGGCGGTTCATGAATTGCATAGTTATCAAACACCAGAATTGATTATCTTTCAGACATCAGCAAGCCAGAATTATTTGGAATGGGTAAAAGAATCTGTTGCCATTCATGTAGATAATGACTCTATTGAGTAGGTATTAGCCCAAGTGCTTTTGTAAAATTTGAGGAAGAGAGACTTGGCAGCGAGGCCCTAGTTGGGTGACTACTTGACCAGCACAAATAGAGCCCATCTTTCCGCAATTTTGTAGAGATTCTCCACTCGTGTAGCCATATAGGAATCCTCCTGCGTAAAGATCTCCTGCTCCAGTGGTGTCAATTAGTTCTCCCAGCTTGTAGGAAGGGATTTCCCAGGTTTTTTCTCCTTCAATCACCACAGAGCCTTTTTCTCCACAAGTGATTGCCGCGACTTGACAAATATTTCTGACTTTGTTTATTGCGTTGTTGAGGTTGTCACTTTGATAGAGAGAGAGTATTTCAGCTTCGTTAGCAAAAAGAATATCTACATGGTGGTCCAATAGTTTTAAAAAGCTATCGCGATGTCTATCAACGCAAAAGGAATCAGAAAGTGATAGGGCAATTTGTCCTCCCGCATTTCGGGAGGTTTCTGCTGCTTTGATGAAGGCTCTTTGAGCGGGAGGACTATCCCATAAATATCCCTCTAGATATAGGATCTTGGCCTCTTTTACTCTCGAAAGATCTAAATCCTTAGGCTCTAGATCTACTGATGCCCCTAAATAAGTACACATTGTCCGTTGGGCATCTTGCGTAACCAGAATTAAGCATCTAGCTGTAGGGGGACCATCTTGGGAGGGTGGAGTGTCAAACAATGCGCCCACTGACCGGATGTCATGAGAAAAAATTCTTCCAAGCTGATCATTTTTGACCCGGCCTATAAAGCCAGCTTTTCTGCCTAGTTGGGCAACCCCATGCAGGGTGTTTGCTGCAGACCCTCCAGAGGTCTCTAGGCCTGGACCGCATTGCAAATAGAGTCTTTCAGCCTGCGATTCATTCACCAAGGTCATACTTCCTTTTTTTAGGGAATGTGCATTTAGAAAAGTTTCATCGGTTTGAACCAAAATATCGACTATTGCATTGCCTATCCCGATTACATCGAGAGGCTTATTACTAAATCTTTGTGTTCTCGACATGACATGCTGAGGGTTAATAGTTTGAACGCTCAATCCATGCAACCCATGGTTGACAGAGAAAAGAGCTCAGGCGCTCAATAGCGCTCTTTTAGGCCCATGAATTGGGTCTTCTACAACTATGGTTTGGTCTCGATTGGCTCCAAGAGAGACAATTGCAATGGGGACTTCCATGAGGTCGGCAAGAAACCTTAGATATGCCATTGCTGATGAAGGAAGGTCTTCAAGAGTTCGACAGTCAGCCGTTGAGCATTTCCAGCCAGGGAGCGTTTCGAAAATTGGATTGCAGTTAGCAAAATCTTCTGCACTGCTAGGGAAGTGTTCTATTCGCTGACCATTGAGCTGATATGCAACACAAACCTGAATTTCATCCATTTCATCTAGTACGTCAAGCTTGGTGATCGCAAGACAATCCAAGCCATTTACTTGTACGGCATATCGGCCAATAACACCATCAAACCAACCGCATCGTCTGCGGCGACCGGTGGTAGTTCCAAATTCACCTCCACGGTCACAAAGTTGGTCATTTAATCTTCCTTCTAGTTCAGTTGGGAAAGGACCTTCGCCTACTCGTGTTGTGTAGGCCTTTGCGACACCTATTACTCGATCTATAAGTGTTGGTCCAACCCCAGCGCCAATACAAGCTCCTCCTGATACAGGATTTGATGAAGTGACGTAAGGATAGGTCCCATGATCAAGGTCTAGGAGGGTCCCTTGTGCACCCTCAAAAAGAATATTCTTTCGGTTTCGAGCTGCTTGGTGTATTGCTCTTGTGCATTCCACTACATGAGGTGCTAAACGCTTTCCATAGCCCAGATACTGCTCTATTACTTCTTCTGGCTTTAGCGGGGTGATTCCGTAAATGGTTTGAAGTAGGTGATTCTTTTCTTCTAATGGTTTCTTGAGGCGTTCCCGTAGTCTTTGTCCATCTAAAAGATCTATCACGCGGATGCCATTGCGCTGAGCTTTGTCGGCATAGGTTGGCCCGATCCCCCTTCCAGTTGTACCGATACGTTGCGACCCACGACGCTTTTCCATTGCCTGATCAAGCAGGCAGTGATAAGGCATCGTCACATGGGCAGTGGAGGCAACTTGAAGACCTGAGATGTCGATATCGTTTTCTATCAACATGTCAATCTCTGTCAGCATCACCTTGGGATCTATCACTGTCCCTGATCCGATAAGGCAAGTCGTTTCCGGATAAAGGATGCCTGAGGGTATCAAGTGCAGCTTTAGCACTTTGTCATCAACCACTATTGTGTGGCCTGCATTTACACCCCCCTGATATCTGACAACCATATCGGCGGAACGACTAAGAAGATCGGTGATCTTGCCTTTTCCTTCGTCACCCCATTGAGCTCCGATGACGACAACATTGGCCAAGGAAACTGCGGCCCGAAGCCGCTCAACTGCACAATCAAGAAGATTCGCAGATTTCCCTGCCTTGAGTCAAAAAACTGAATTGAAGGTTATCTTTAGCTACCTTTCTCTACCATTCGACCAGCCTCTTCAAACTCTTTGTTAAGGCGATTCTTGAGCTTCTCTGGAATTGGACGGTTTGCTGAGTTTTTGTAATGACCGGCCAGCGAATTCAGGGCAGTTTGCATTGTTGTGAAGGAAGGCAAGTTGCTCACATTTGTTCGATTCCTATAAACAGATATATAGTCTGTAATTAAAGTGACTGCCTCACTTTCGGCAGAAGCATGACCTTCTGAATCTTGGGGTAAAGCAATGGTTTCCTTAAGGCTATTTACCACTTCCAAAGTGTCATTTACGTAGTCGCCTGACATTGGAGAGCGAAGGGCTGCTTCAGCACTATCGGTTGATGAGACAAGCAATAAAGTCAGGCTTAGGCAGAGAGCTACAGCTGCTCCCATCAGCCTCTTAAATAGCCGATGCAAGACAGCGGTCATTTTAAAAAAAGCAATTACAGAGACTCTAGGGGTGCGGTTGGCCGAATTGCTTCAACTTGCAGATATTTCTCCTGCCAGTTCATTTCTGAGGTCCTCTATGAGAATCAACTTTGACTGACGCTTGGATCTGTCAAATAGCTCTACTTTGCCTTCTTGTGCATCTCTGCCAACAACGACTCGCCAAGGTATTCCTATTAGGTCAGCATCTTTGAACTTCACCCCTGCGCGTTCTTTTCTGTCGTCAATGAGGACGTCAATTCCTGCTTCCTTTAGTTCTTGGTAAAGCTTTTCGCCAAGTTGATTTTGAATTTGATCCTGCATATTTGCAATTACAACAATTACCTCGTAAGGAGCAATTGAAACAGGCCAGCTAATTCCCGCCTCGTCGTGATGCTGCTCAATCGAAGCTTGAGCGAGTCGAGAGATGCCTATTCCATAACAGCCCATAAAAAAGGATTGTTCTTTCCCCTCTTCGCTAGTGAAACTTGCTCCTAATGATTGAGAGTATTTGGTTCCTAGTTGAAAGATGTGTCCAATTTCTATGCCACGACATTCTATGAGTTTTTGGGTTTGGTCATGGACGCAAGAATCACCTTCTTGTGCCTTGCGAAGATCGGCGCTTAAGGGTATCCCTCCTAAATCGTTCCAGTTGCATATTCGATGTTTATTTTTTTCATTCGCACCACATACAAAGTTTTTGATTTCTGTTGCTGTTTTGTCGGCGATTCGAAAGAAGTCCTCCTTCCACTTCTTTGCTCCGCTAAGACACATGTCATTTAGATCAGGACCTATGGCGCCAAAAGGCCATTGTTGTAAGCCTTGAGCAGAAATCTTTTCGGGAGTGATAAGTGATAAATCAATTACTGCCTTGCCTAGATGGATGATTAAATTGTTGATTAGTTTTACTTCGTTAAGATCTTGGTCACCTCTTATGCTGACAATTACTGGTTGTATTTGGTTGTCTTCAAGTTCTGCAATTAACAAGATTACTTTTATTATTTGGGAGGAATCAATACTTAGGCTTGAGCATAGAGTTTCTATTCTTCCATCTTTTTCTGTTTCGAAAGAATCAGGTTTCTTCTCTAATAGTGGTATTGCTTTGGGGGGAATAGATATAGCCTTCTCTTGATTTGCAGCATACTTGCCATCATTGCTTAGAAGAATTAAGTCTTCTCCATTCTCTGCTTTAACCATATATTCCTGGGATGCAGCACCACCTATTGCTCCACTGTCGGCATCTACTGCGACTGTATCTAGTCCACACCGAGAGAAAATACGTCTATAAGCAGCATCCATTTCTGTATAAGTTGATTTCAAGCTTGATTCATCTGCATGGAATGAATATGCATCTTTCATAATGAATTCTCTGCTTCTCATTAGCCCAAACCTTGGCCGTATTTCATCTCGGAATTTGCTTTGAATTTGATAGAGCGTTATTGGTAGTTGCCGATAAGAGCAAATAAGGTCTCCTGCCAGGCTGGTGATTACTTCTTCATGGGTTGGCCCTAAACCCAGTTCCCTACCTTGTCTGTCTTTTAGGTGGAACATAATGCCTTCGCCGGCTGTATAGCCTTGCCATCTGCCACTGCGTTCCCAAAGGTCTGATGGTTGAAGTTGGGGTAAAAGAGTTTGTAGAGCACCTGTACTATCGAGTTCTTGCTGAACGATGCGTGTAATTTTTTGCAGTACCTTCCACATCAGAGGAAGATAGGCATATATGCCTGCTGAAACTCTTCTGATATAGCCAGCTCTTAGAAGTAACTGATGAGAGGGTATCTCTGCGTCAGCGGGGATAGACCTCAGCGTCACCAGCATTAGGCGGGAGACGCGCATAAATCAAATAAAGCGATAAGTCCGGAAGATACCACTCCGTAAGAATATGTCGATTACAAAATTGGTCAAAGAAGCGTAAACGATCTCAGAGAAATGAGTCTCAACTGCTATGGTCTGTCAACTTTATCCGCCCTGAGGTGTAGCAATGTTTTCCAGGTCGGCAAATTCTGGTTCTTCATCTGATTCGAGCTCATTTTCGGACTTGCCAAGAGAGGTGCAGTCCCTTATGGCCCAGTCTGATGCACTTGTTGGAATAGATGACGTTCAACGATCTCTTAATCGGTCGAGGGCATCTGTATATCGTTACACCAATACTGACCCACGGAATCTGAACCCTCCTTTTAATCCTCGTAAATTAAATCCTGAATTTAGAAGTGATCAGAAAGATCCACTTCTTTTTCACCCAAATGAAGTGGCTCGCTTTGCAAAGGACATTTTGAGGATAAAGGAGGTGACTGTTGAAGTTTTAAATTCTCCTTCTACTGCAACTCAGCAGGTCCTTGGTTCAATACTCGAAGAGCTTCGCTTCATAAGAAAGAGACTTGAAGGGGTTAGCCCTAATGAGCCTTTGCAAGTCGATGTTTTTCGCGGAGGGGAGGATCGTCCCGCTGCATGATTTGTAGTGCGATGACAGAATGAACAAAGCTTTTGTTATGAGTCCAACCATCGGTTCATATAAAAGTTGCTCAAGATTGTCAGGAATTACTTTGTCAATCTCGGGTTGTCCCCATTACTCCTTGCATGGACCCTGAACCCGCACCCTTCTCAAGCTCATTTTGCAGAGAAAAACAGAGTCTTATCTCTAATGATGAATTTGCCTTAGTTGATCGTGAGGAAGAATATTCTTTAAGTTTGAGTGGTCCTAGGATTGCGTTGATGGGTTTGACCATAGCCATCGCAACTATTGGAATTCCCCTTGCAGCAGTCTTGACTGACCGGCCATTGGGAGGGGCGACCATGGTCCCAACTTCATTGGACAGTTATGGATCTAACCCCTCTCACCCCCTCTCCTTCTCCAGGATTGGTCAATCTGATAGTAGAGATCCCCGCGGGGAGCAGGAATAAATATGAATATTTCGCGGAGGCTGGAGTTATGGCTCTGGATAGAGTTCTTCATTCTTCGGTGAGATATCCATTTGACTATGGGTTTGTCCCAAATACTTTGGCTGAAGATGGTGCCCCTTTAGATGCGATGGTAATTATGGAAGAACCTACATTTGCTGGCTGCTTAATTAAGGCAAGACCAATTGGGCTTCTAGATATGCATGATTCAGGTGCATATGACGGAAAATTGTTGTGTGTGCCTTCGGCAGACCCTCGTCAAACTTCTATTAAAAGTATTCGGCAGATAGCACCAAATCAATTGGAAGATGTTGCTGAGTTTTTTCGCACCTATAAGAGCTTGGAAGGAAGAGTGATTGAGATCGATGGTTGGAGAGATTTTGATGCGGTCGAACCATTGATTGAGAGCTGTAAAGCCGCTGCGATAGTGCAATCAAAAAAACTGATCTAGCAGATCTTTATTGTTGTATATTCAAATTTTTAAATTCATGAACTGTCAGGTGCAAATTTATAGCTATTCACGTTGTTCAACTTGTAGGAAGGCTATTTCATGGCTTGAGTTAAATGAAATAAGCTTTGAAGCTTTTGACATCGTAAAGAGTCCTCCTACTAAAGACCTTTTAGAAAAGGCACTCAAAGAACTTCCTACTCGCAACTCACTTTTTAATACAAGTGGACTCAGTTATCGGGCATTGGGAGCCTCAGTGGTTAAAGCAATGAATGATGATGAGGTGGTTGACGCGCTTTTTGCTGATGGAAAGCTAATAAAGAGACCTTTTTTGATTACTGACAAAGGTGAGTTCTTGATAGGTTTTAAGCCAGAGGTTTGGTCTGATTTGTTGCTGAACTGAAGTTAAGACCATCTAATTCTGTTATTAATTCTTCTACACCACCTTGATCCTTAAGTTTACGGAAACTGGACCTTTTGAACTCTTCAAGGAAGGTCACTATTAGCTCTTGGCTACGTTCCAGTACTGGGGCGCTTTCCATAGCGCGAGCAAGCTCTTCCCAAAAACGGTCTAAAGTCTCTACACCTAATTTTTCTAGCATTAAGTCCTTGCGGCCTATTTTTTTACCTGCATTTTGAGAGATATCCAGAATGGCATCTATCATTCCTGCTGCAAGTTGATAACTTACAACTGATTCTGCTTTCTCGACAACAGAAAGACCCTTTAAAGGGCTTGGCACAATGGTTCCTTCCATACTCCTTTGTAAGGCATGGCCGAATAGAGCGACTAGTTGAGGCCGCATGCTTGGCCCTACTTGAGTAAGCAAAACTGGTAGCCAAAGACGAAGTAATTCGGTTATTTCACGCTCTTCTTTTGACTCGACTGATTGATGACTGCATAGGCTCCGAATACGTTGAGGGAGCCTTGGCGAGAGAATGACGCCCTGCATGGCATCTACAACACGGACTGTAAAAACTTCAAAAAGTTCCAATGCCAATAGTGCTACTACGCCTCTACTGATCACAGCGCGAAGAGGTTCTAATTGAATTAGGGCTGCATTTGAAAGTCTTTCTGTAACTGGGACGAGCCTAAGTAATCTCCAGAAAGGGATGATGAGTGGTAGATCTATCCATCTCCTAAGGAGGGACTCTCGCCACGAAATGCCTGGAAATCGAACCTTAAGCCTTAGCGCCCTGATGAGAATGTCTAATAGAAAGAGGAGTTGAAATGGTGCGTCAACTTTCCAGGACAAATCAATGGGCTGGCCATTCAAATTTATTGTTCTTATATAATTTTTTTCTAGTAGAGGTAAAACTTGAGCTCTCCAAAAGATACGTTCCTCTTTCCAATTTAGACTGGCCAAATATTGTGCGTTAAAAAGATATGTAGAAGCTTCTTTTGCAGATTTGGTTTGTGCTTTGGCTTTGAGAATGACTCTGAGCTTCTCAAGATTTGCAGGGTTCACAAAAAGATTTTTCTGGAATATTTGATTACCTAGAACAACCTGTTTTTTTATTAATTCTCGAGATGATTTGCTGTCAATGCCTTCCCTTGCTGCAGTGCGATCAAGCCGGTTGAAATGAGTGATAAATTCTTGAGTCTCTTTTTTGGGCTGGATACCTTTTATCTGATCATAGAAAGGAGTGATATCAGGAAGCCATGTCAAAGGAACTACTAGAGAAACTGATGGAATTGGAAAGAGAGTGCGATTTAACCAGAAATTCCGTAAATGGATATAGGTGATGTCAAAGATGACCCAGCTGACATTTGCAGCAGCCAAAATCGCAACAACTTGATCCCAGCGGTTCCATAGCTTTCTCTGTGGAGAAGGTCTTAAGTCTTGCCATCGAGGTCGAACCATGGCCAGGAAGCTTTCATGTCACGCTAAACCTTTCATGATTCTCCGCCTATGGTTGACTATTGAATTAAAGTCAAATCTAATTTGATCAAATCTCCCGAAGAAGATGCTCGTCAATCCGAAGGTCATCGGTTGAATCAGGGAGGACCTAATTCAAAATCAAATCCCTTTTGGGACTTTTGGGGTCCAGTTTTTTTTACCCTGATCCTCTATTCAGCCATTAGGCATTACCTCGTTGAGGCAAGGTATATCCCTTCGGGATCCATGCTCCCAGGACTTCAGATTCAAGACAGGCTGTTAATTGAAAAAATTACTTTTAGGAGTAGATCGCCTCGCCGAGGAGAAATTGTTGTTTTCAATTCTCCTTATGGATTTGATAAGGCTCTTGAAAACTATAAAAGGAGATCCAATATTCATTGTGCACTTTGGAATTTCCCTTTAGTTGCTTTGATCCCTGGATTAGGCGATTCATCCTGTGATGCCTATATAAAACGAGTGGTGGGGGTTGCGGGTGATCATGTCTTCGTCAACTCAAAGGGAGAGGTCATACTGAATGGTCAGAGTATTGATGAGGTTTACGTCAGTAACCCTTGTATTGTTAACAGAATGGTGCAGAACCAATGTTTGACGATGAATATGAAAGTCCCCAAAGGTCACGTGATTGTTCTTGGTGATAATCGCCGGAATAGCTGGGACAGTCGCTTTTGGCCTGGGGGGGGATTGCTGCCGGAACGAGAGATTATTGGACGGGCTATATGGAGATTTTGGCCAATAAACCGAATTGGTTTGCTTACCCTTCCAGGCCACAGGAAATAACCTTTCCAAGAACTTCTTTCCCTAGAAGAGGTTGATTGGATGCTTTGGGAGCGCAAAGATCGTTCCTATTTGGTATCCAGCTCTTTTTAGGATCGAATAACAGCCATCTGTTGCTTCCTGTCTCGAGAGATTCCTCTTTTAAACAAAGCATTCTTGACGGGCCAAAACTCAGCACTTTCCACAGTGATTCGATTGACCATCCTTGATTGACTACTAGTTTTTGCCAAAGTGATGGGAGAACGACGTTATGACCAGCCAATCCAGGCATCCGTTGGTCGGCTGGTAACTGACTTTCTTCTTCATCCATTGGGATTGCATTTACTGCAACTGCGGTGAGGTCTCCTTCTTGTAATCCTTTAATGAGGGCTGCCTGATCTTTTTTATTGCCAAGGGAGGGACAAACTGTCCAGCCAAGATCTGTCGGAGTAAGTGAGCCATTATCAGCAATAAGGTGCCACCAATCCACACTTGCCATTGGATCAATTGGAGAAGAACTAAGCATTTCAACTCCTTCAGCAGTAGACAGATTCATTATTCTGATTCTTCTTTTTGGAAATTGTTGCTGTAGCTGCAGCAAGTCTCCTAGTGGGAGTGTTTCGGTGGCAATCGGATCTGGTGACCAGCCTGCTCTAAGAACCTCGACTCCTTCTCTCACAATTCCATTGCCTTGAATGCTTTTGTTTCTAGCTGCGAGGAGAATGGGATTCTTGCCCATTTCGCCAAGTAAAAGACCTTTCTGAAGAATTGTCAGAGAGGGTGTCCAATTATCTTCTGATAGCCCTAATGCGCCATTCTCAAGGAGATCAGCGTGAGGCGACAACTCTCTTCCTTCTCCATTAAGACTGAAACTTCCCCATAGATGAATCTTTACGTCGCTATTAGCATTTGAGAAGCCTATGAGTCGATCTGGTTGATCACGCCAAGAAGGGCTTCTAGGCAGTAAAGCAATTTGACCGTAACCCGATAATGAAGCTGCATTCCTTAGACTTTGGAGTGTTTCACTTCTGCCTCCTATAGCTTCTTCTAGGACTGAATGTGGATCAACTAGGCAAGGTGCAAGGAGTTTTTCAGGACATGATTGCGCTATAAGTCCTAGCTTTTTGCCTACTTCTCTGGCCTCTTCGCCAAAGGCTTGTAATTTCCCTTTGTTTATGAGGACCGAATCATTCGAAACTTTTTTGTTGGATCCTTTAAGGACTCTGACGGGGTCCATTAAGAGTGACTCAGGCATGAGATTTAGAGCGCTCCTGCCGCAGTCCGATCAATCAAGCCTCCTAGATGAGATGTGAGGTTAAGACAAGTCACAACAGCAGGTTGGCCTGAATCGACTGAGATGTCGACGATGGTGATGCCACCATTTCCTTGCTTGATTGTCCAAATGTCGGCTGGGGACAGCCCCAGGAGATGGCAAAGAATAGTTTTATTCACAGCATCATGGGCGACTACGAGTGCTGTTTCATGAGGGGCAAGCCTGGAGCAAAGCATGTTCCAGGTTTCAACTGAACGCTCCCAGACTTCATGGATTGTTTCTCCTTCAGGCATTTTTACGATTTCAGGAGAATATTTCCATTTTTCAAGAAGGTCGGGCCATTTTGTTTTGATTTCTGACTCAAGTTTTCCTTCCCAAAGTCCATGGCCTATTTCTACTAGGCCTTCGGATTCTGATAAATGTATTCCTGGATGCGATTGCAAGATAGCCTCTGCAGTTTGCTTGGGCCTGCTCATGGAGCTGGTGAAGGCTTTGTCGATTTGTACAAGACGTAGGAGTTCTCCTGCCGCAAGAGCCTGTGCTTTCCCCTTCTCATTTAGCGGGATATCTATTTGACCTTGAAAACGACCTTGTTGATTCCAATCAGTTTCACCATGCCTAACTAAGATCAGTCGGGCAGTACCTCCTTTGCTGGGCAATGAAGGATTTAGATGCCCGATATTATTTAGACATTCAATTTGAGCTTGATAAGGTTTTTGATTGTGCGAGTTTAAATTGCAAACAGACAGAGAGGCATTGTTTAGCTTAAGTCGCCTAAATCCATTATTTGGCTCTCCTAATAGGACTAGTATTAAGCAGCGAAGAATTGCATTGTGAGCAACAATAAGGATCGTTTCATCTTTTTCAATAGGATGTTTTTCAAGGAGGCTGTTTAAGAATGTTTTTGCCTGACGAATGAGCTCTTCATATGGTTTATATGTACTTCCATTATTCCTTTCTAGAACAAGTCTTTCTGGGTGTGTTTGCCAGATTTTATAGGCCTCAGGGAATTTATTCTTTAATTGATCAATCGTCAGACCTGACCAAGGAGTTACATCTATCTCAAGTAGTCCTTCATCATAGATAGGCATTAGTTTGTCTGAACGACTTTCTAGTAACTTTTCAGTAGTTGCGACAGCTCTTTGAAGAGGAGAGCTGTAGATGGCTGAAAGAGGCACCTCTGCAATGGCTTCTCCGGCTTGAAGAGCTTGTTCCTCACCCTCTTTTGTTAGGTAGGCAAGATCACTACGGCCTTGAATCCTTTTTTCGCAGTTGAAGCTGCTAAGGCCATGCCGAACTAGAAGTAGGCGCAAGGTCACGGAAGGAAATGTTGCGGAGTAGTCATCGTATGGGCTATCAGTCTCTGTAAGGTTACGAAACTAAGGAGTATCAGTTTTTGTTGACTTCTGGTAATTGAGAAAGTTTTCTATGCAACGGGCCACCCCAATCTGGAAAATCTTCCTGGCACTTCTTTCCTTGCTGCTTGTAGCGGCGGTGTGGACTAAAGGCTTGCAGGATAGTTTTAATAGACCGTCAGTGACACCAGCTCTTTCATTGAAGCAGCAGGAGATGGCTTTGGTGGCAGAGCCTGCTGTCCCAATTCAATTAAAGGCTGTTTTGGTTGGTGCCAACCCAGCAGACACACTTAGGAAGTCTCTTTTAGATATCCCTTTTGAAGAGATGAGAGATCGTGAGCGCCTCCTTTTGGCTGCTTTGGACCCTTCTTGGATTGATCGTCAGAAGGCTTTGTCAGAAACTCTTGCGGAAACTTCTCTTCTTCCTTTTCAAAAGTCACTTTCTCAGTCTCAAAAAGGACAGGTAATTAGCGTTGATCCTTTTTATGAAAAAGATACTTTTATCGATGAGCCTTTACTTAAGAGGTTTGGATGTCTTGCACTGGGAGGTGATGAGGATAAATGCATTGATTCCAAATTGGCTGGGACGATGGCTTTTAAGTTGGCATTTAGTCAGGCATTACCAGCATGTGGGCTGCTCGTTGGCACCGTGTTGTTGCTGCGACAAATTTGGTTGATTTTTAGGAAGGCTACGCTCCCTTGGCCAGAGTTGATTTCTTCACCACTTTCCATTACTGACATGGTTCTTTTGGTGGGTGGAGGGTTTGTTGTTTTGGGCGAAGTTATTGTTCCAACTTTTGCAGTCCCTTTAGGGACGTCATTGCTAAGTGACTTGAAAAGTCCATTAAGCCAGGCGGTGACGGTTCTAATTGGCTACTGCTCAATGACTGTGCCACCTCTAATCATTCTTAGACAGCAGCTTCAAGGACTCGATGGTGTACCTCGTGATGGATGGTTGCAATGGCGATTGCACCCTTTGTCTTCTGCTATTTCAAAAGCCTTTCAAGGGTGGTTGATGGTTTTGCCTGCGGTTCTTTTAATTAGCTGGCTTATGACATTGCTATTTGGTGACCAAGGAGGTAGTAATCCTTTGCTTGAATTAGTGCTGAGTAGTAGAGATTCTTTTGCACTCATGCTGTTGCTTTTGACAACAGTTGTATTGGCACCAGTGTTTGAGGAAGTTGTCTTCCGGGGAGTCCTTCTACCTGTATTAGCTAAATCGCTTGGTCAGTTTTGGGGCGTTATTACAAGTGCCTTGGTTTTTGGTTTGGCTCATTTGAGCGTAGGTGAATTGACTCCACTTTTTGTATTAGGAATTGGACTTGCACTTTTGAGGCTAAGTACTGGGCGCCTCCTCCCATGTGTTTTGATGCATGCTTTTTGGAACGGCATTACTTTCACCAACCTTTTGCTGTTGGGTGGTAGTTGAACTTTCTTTTCGAGTAATTTTTGGCCATGGTCTTGCAGGTCACTATTAGAGATGTTTCACTGAATTTATATAAATTGTTAGTTAGGTGGCTGCCGTACACAAGCCGCACAAGAGATGGATTAAATATGCCTCTTCAATGCATCGCTTTGCAGGCTCGCTTGAGATTGTGCAAGGCTCCATGCCTTCAAGGAGACTTGCTCGCCAGTTCCCTGTAATCGCAGGTTTGCATAAGGCAGGAGATGGCGCACTTGTTGGCCTGCTGATGGCTGTAACTTTGATGTCGGCGCTTACATTTCATTATCAACAACGTTGGACAAATGCATTTACAAAATTAGAGACCACACGCACCCTTTCACATCGTTTGATGGATTCCACCGCAGTACTGGAACGACATCTGTTAGACCATGCTCAAGTTCCCAATCTAATGGTTCCTACTAAGGTTGCCGATCTTGTATATCTTGACCGACCAAAAGTTATTCCTGAGCCTAAGAAGTTGTCTTTGATGGGATGGTTCTTCAACCATTCCATAAGTCATGGCTATTGAGGTGAGCTTTTATGCCTCGAAGTAATAACAACTTTGGAAGGGTGAGAAAGCGCCAAATGTCTATTGAGTCAGTTCCTGCTGATCGAATGAGATTGGTCTTTTCTATTCTTTTAGCTGGTTTGACTGGCTTAGTTTGCAGAATGGCTTGGTTACAAGTACTTCAAGCTCCTGAGTTGGAAGCCAGAGCCCGCGCAGTTCAAACTCATCAGACCAAACCATTGGGAAGTAGACGTTCAATTGTTGATCGCATGGGTCGCTTGGTAGCTATTGACGAGGAATATTTTCGAATATGGGCACATCCTCGATATTTTCAATTTCCTGGAGATGTTAATGGCAAGCTAAGAACGCCTGAGGAGGTAGCTCTTAAGCTTTCTGAATTTCTTGATATACCTTCAGGTGAATTGGTTCGACGTCTTGTAGGGAGAGGCTCAGGAATTAAGTTGGCTGAAGGAGTTCAACCAGAAATTGCTGCACGAATTAGGAATCTTCGAATTAGTGGATTAGATCTTGAGGCTTACCCTCAGCGGGTTTATCCACAGGGGGATCTTTTTGCAAATGTTGTTGGTTTTTTAAATCATGACAGAATCCCCCAGGCTGGCTTGGAGCAGAGTCGCAATAGAGAACTTTTACGTAATGAGAAATCACATGCTTTGAGGAGAGGCGCAGACGGGACACCTCTTCCTGATGACTTGGCTCCTGGCATTTTTTTTGGAGATGACATTCGACTTCAGTTGACTCTAGATGCAAGATTGCAAGAGCTGGCTGCTAAGGCGATAGACGCACAGGTACGTAAATGGAATGCGAAGAAAGGAGTTGTGATTGTTATGGACGTCAACAATGGCGAGCTTTTGGCGATGACCTCAACACCTACCTATGACCCTAATAATTATTGGCAATATTCTCCAGCACTATTTAAAGAGTGGTCGGTTCAGGATTTGTTTGAACCAGGCTCGACATTTAAGCCCATAAACCTTGCGATTGCTCTCCAGGAAGGGGTGATTATTTCAGGGGAAAAAATCAATGATACTGGGATTGTTCAAGTGGGTGGTTGGCCGATAACTAACCATGACCAGAAGACTCATGGTTGGATTAACTTCCCAACACTGCTTCAAGTCTCTAGCAATGTTGGAATGGTAAAAACCATGAGAAAGTTGAAGCCTTCGATTTATTGGGATTGGTTGCACCGGCTGGGGGTCGATACTCGCCCAGACACAGATTTGCCTGGCGCTGTAGCAGGTCAGCTAAAGGCCAAAGATAAGTTTGTAAGACAGCCTATTGAGCCTGCCACAGCCTCTTTTGGTCAGGGATTTTCTTTGACCCCTTTGAAGTTGGTTCAGCTGCATGCATTAATTGCTAATGGGGGCAACCTTGTAAGCCCTCACATCACTAGGGGCTTGCGGGTTGGAGAGGCCCTCACATCTAGTGCTGATGGGAAGGTGGACAAATTAATGCGCTCTGAAGTGACGAAAAATGTCTTGGATTGGATGGAATCAGTCGTAGAGAAGGGAAGTGGTAAAGGAGTTAAGACACCTGGTTATCGAATAGGGGGTAAAACTGGAACTGCTCAAAAGGCTGCCCATGGAACTTATCTCCCGGGAGCAAAAATTTGCAGCTTTGTAGCGAACTTGCCACTGGACAACCCTAGATATGTGGTTTTGGTGGTCGTTGATGAACCACAAGGCCCAAATGCCTTTGGTTCCACAGTTGCAGTTCCTGTAGCAAAGAAAATCATCGATGGATTGCTGGTGTTGGAAAAAATCCCACCCAGCAGAAGTCAGGGACAGGCTCAACGAAGTCAAGGCTGAAAAGTTTCACAGACTTTTGTTATGAGCTCCTAGTGAGGGATGTTATCTAACAAAAGATGGCTAACTTACGTGCTCAGGCGAGACGTTCTTCTTCATGGCCACCCTTCTCGATCAACTGTCCTCAATGACCGTCGTGGTTGCGGACACAGGTGAGCTAGAAGCTATTCGAACTTTTAAACCTATAGACACCACAACCAATCCTTCGTTGATATTGGCGGCGGCCCAGATTCCTGCTTATCAGGATCTTATTGATGAAGCTTTGAAATTATCAAGAGAAAGAATTGGGAGTTGTGCTGCTGTTGAAGAAGTGGTTCATGAGGCTCTAGATGAAATATGTGTAATTTTTGGAGCGGAAATTCTAAAGATTGTTCCTGGTCGAGTTTCTACAGAAGTTGATGCGCGATTGAGCTTTGATACTGATGCGACCATTGCCAAAGCGAAAAAGATAATAAGTTTATACAACGATTTGGGCATCCCAAGTGATCGAGTTTTGATCAAAATAGCCTCAACTTGGGAGGGCATTCAGGCAGCAAAATCTTTAGAGAAAGAAGGTATTCACTGTAATCTCACCTTGTTATTTGGTTTTTGTCAGGCTGTGGCTTGTGCGGAAGCCGAGGTGACACTCATCTCTCCATTTGTAGGACGTATACTTGATTGGCACAAAGCAAATACTGGGAGGGACTTTTATAAAGGTTATGAGGATCCAGGAGTGATTTCCGTTACTAATATCTTTAATTATTACAAAACATATGGTTATAAGACTGAAATTATGGGAGCTAGTTTTCGGAACATTGATGAAATTGTTGAATTAGCAGGTTGTGATCTTTTGACGATTTCGCCGAAGCTTTTAGATCAATTAAGGAGTACTGAAGCTCCTCTTTTGCGTAAGTTAGATGCGGACAACCCTTCTTCTACTCAAGAGCAGATATCTATAGATAAAACAAGTTTTGCTGAGATGCTGGATCGAGACAGAATGGCAACTGAAAAGCTAGAAGAGGGTATTCGAGGCTTTAGTAAGGCGATAGAAACCTTGGAAGCTCAGCTTGCTCACCGCTTAGCTGTTTTGGAAGGTGGGGCTGCTTTTAGGCATATTGTTCAAGAGATATTTATGCTTAATGATCTTGATGGAGATGGTTGCATTACTCGAGAGGAGTGGCTTGGAAGTGATGCTGTATTTGATGCACTAGATCATGATCATGATGGCCGTCTTGTCCAAGAAGATGTTAGGTCTGGACTGGGTGCAGCACTTGCTTTGGACTCCGTGTGAAATGGAAAATCCTTTTGGAATTAATTGTCAACCAACTAAAAAATAGATATATAGATGTCACTTTATTTTTGAAAACTCTTCAGAAGATTTTTGAACTTCTGCTAGTTATAGGAACTTGTTATAAAAGTGTTTGATCTTATATGTATTTCCAGATTAAATCTTTTGGTATCTCAGGGGCTAACCTTTTGTTGGATGGCTCGGAGAAGCTGACTCTCCATGCTGGCAAACGACACTTTACGTAGTCGGAACGCTCTATGAGAAATACACCTTCTTCAGCTTGACTTGCTAAAAAACCACTTTCCCAAAAGCCACCTTTTAGCCCTCCTTTGAACCACACCCATGCTTTTTCTTGTTTCGTTTTCAACTGGTTTGAGCAAGTAAATTAATTTTAGATTGAATGTCCAGAGTCCTTCTAAAAGAATTTGGGTTGGATTGAGGCATTAAAAAAACTTGGAGCTAAGAGCGTTGTAATAGCAATCTTTTTATGACTCTTTGGGCGATATCTCCATATCCCATATGCCCTGACAAAATTTGTGCGATTCGTTGAGGTGCCGTAGGCCTTTTGATTCCCAGTTGATAGCCCACCTTTGGGAATCGATAAAATACCTGGGCAATTCTCCTTCCCCAGGCCATTGATTCCCCCCATTGTTTACGCATTGTTTGGGTGTATTTATCAAGGCTGTTAGTTTCACCGTCCAACCATTTATTCAAGTTGTGAGCTGCTGCGCAGCCACTCATTAGAGCAGGACGAAGTCCTTCAGCTAGAAATGGATCAGAGAGCGAGGCTGCATCGCCTACAACGAGTAAGCCTGGACCATTTAGCTTGCTGTGGCCATTCCAAACTCGTAATTGAGCATGTTGCCTTTCCCCTGCATTGGACTCAAACCCGAGGCTTGGTAGCAACTTCTTAAGTATTAGATCGCTATCAGTTGAGTTTCGGCCAATGAAGGTTCCGACGCCAATGTTTATGCCTCCTTGAATAGGAAAGGCCCAAGCAAATCCATGGTGTACTAGGCCGAACTCGAATCTTGCTGTGCCACTCTCAAGATTTCCTCTTCCCTCAAGTCGAACAGAAAGGGTTGAAGCATGATGAAGAACTCTTGGGCCTAACCCAAAAGTTGTTGGCCAAGGGGAGCTTGAGCCATCAGCGATAACTACTGCTCTAGCCTCTAATTGTTTCCCTGATTCTGAGGTCACTTGCCAGTGTTCACCTTCTCTATGAATGTTTGAGACGTAGAAATCATTTAGGCGTTCTGCACCTTGATAAGTGGCCTGCTCAGCAATATACGAATCTAGTTTTTCTCTCCTTACAATCCAAAATGGTGCCGATCCAGGAAGTTCGGCTACTACCTTGTCGCCAAGACACCAGCTGAAATCAACGCGTTCAATTACTTCGTCTACTACAGGCTGTAATTCAAAGGGAAACCACTCTTGTACCGCAGCAGCCATCCCTCCTCCGCAAGGTTTAGTTGCGGGACTCTTCTCTTTTTCTAAAAGCGTGACCCGCCTACCTGAATTGGCAAGGTGAAATGCCGCTGAAGACCCAGCTGCACCAGCGCCAATGATAAGTACATCTCTGATACTCACACTTTTAGTATGTCTGCTTCTTTCTCGCTTAGCAGCTTGTCTATTTCATTGATGAATTTATCGGTGAGTTTTTGTATGTCATCTTGCTCATCCCGACTTTGATCCTCAGAGAGCTCTCCATCTTTTGCAAGCTTTTTGACTTTTTCAATGGCTTCTCTGCGAATATTTCTGAGAGCGACTTTGCCTTCCTCAGCATATTTAGAAGCTAATTTACAAAATTCTTTGCGACGTTCTTCTGTTAAAGGTGGCACATTGATTCGAATAATCTTTCCATCATTATTTGGCGTAAACCCTAGATCGCTTGTTGAGATAGCTTTTTCTATAAGAGCAAGAGACCCTAAGTCAAATGGTTGGATTGAAATGGTCTGTGAATCGGGGGTTGAAATTGTCGCCAGCGATTTTAGAGGAGTTTCTGTGCCGTAATACTCAACTGATAGCCGATCTAGAAGAGAAGGGTTTGCACGTCCTGTGCGGATACTGTTAAAAGTTCGTTGTGTGGATTCGACCGTCTTGTTCATATTCGCTTCGAGGTCCAGATTCGACATGGGCTTAAGAGAAGGCGGGACAAGGGGGGGGGGATTGCAAATTTATGCAATTTCAATGGGCATTGCTGATTCGAGACCCTATGGGTTCTCCAGCTACGGCTTTGCCAATATTGCCAGGCTCAAAAAGATCAAAAACAACTATGGGGATTTTGTTGTCTTTGCATAGGGCAATGGCAGTGCTGTCCATTACTCCAAGTTCACTGCTAAGGACTTCTTGAAAAGTAAGACTTTCAAGGCGAACAGCATCTTTAAATTGTTGTGGATCACGGTCATAAACCCCATCAACTTTTGTGGCCTTAAAAACTACATTCGCATTGATTTCAGCAGCCCTGAGAGCTGCTGTGGTGTCAGTAGTAAAGAAAGGGTTGCCGCAGCCGGCACCAAATACAACGACTCTTCCTTTCTCTAAATGTCGGATGGCGCGTCTGCGTATATAAGGTTCTGCAACCTCTTGCATTTCGATAGCCGTTTGGACACGTGTGGGAACACCTGTGCGTTCGAGCCCATCTTGCAATGCAATTGCATTCATGACTGTGGCCAGCATCCCGACATAGTCTGCAGTGGCTCGGTCCATTCCTTCTGCAGAGCCTTTAAGCCCACGGAAGATATTGCCTCCACCCACAACTATTGCCACTTGGGTTCCATTTGCCACAACCCCTGCGACATCCTCAGAGATTGATTGCACTATGGCTGGATCAATCCCGTAAGCTTTGTCGCCCATAAGAGCTTCGCCACTTAGCTTTAAAAGGATTCTCTCGTAAGTCATTCATTGATCACATCCTGATGACAGTAGCAAGCCTTGCTCGGACACCTGTTTATCCGGATTGGCTGGCTGGATATATCACCATTGCCCAGCTTTGATCAATAAAGGCTTTTGAGCAAATGAAAGAGAATATGGGTTCTCATAGTGAGGTCATGGCACGCCTTACTCTCTCTGCATTGGATAGGGTCAGTAGAGACCCTTCTTGTTGGCGCGAACCAATTGTTCATAAAGCATTATTGGTAAGTGGTCTTTCTGTCTTGATTTCTGCGACAAGATTGTTGGCTAGTGACCTGGAAGCGGGTTTATAGGCACTTTTAGAACTCAACCCCTGCTTGAGCTTTAACGCCTTGTTCTTTAAAAGGGTGATGAATCAATGTCATCTCTGTCACAAGGTCTGCATGCTTAATAAGTCTCTCTGGGGCTCCTCTTCCAGTTAGTACAGCATGAGTCAAAGGGGGTCTTTTACTTAAGCCTTTAATTACATCCTCAATATTGAGGTATCCAAGCTTTATTGCCACGTTTATCTCGTCCAGTATCACGAGCTTTTGTTCGGAGTCACGAAGATAGTCAAGAGATATTTCCCATGCTTTAGAGACCAATTGTTTATCTCTTTGCCTGTCTTGGGTCTTCCATGTAAAGCCTTCTCCAGCAGCATGCCATTTCAATGCATCTCCAAAAACTTTTAAAGCCTTTGCTTCACCAGGTTCCCAACCTCCTTTGATGAATTGGACTATGGCCACATTTTTGTTATGCCCAAGTGTTCTTAGTGCCATCCCTAAAGCAGCTGTTGTTTTTCCTTTGCCTTGGCCTGTGAATACAACTATCAAACCTTTCTTTTGATCACGTTGGTTTACTCGTAGCTGCTGCACTTGCTGACGCTGTTGCATTCTTTTTTTATAACTTTCTTCATCAGGCTCTTTGGCAATAGTGCCCCCTATACCTAACTCATTGGCGGATTGGTCTAAATCATTTAGATCAATTGAATTGCTAGACATTTCTTTTTGGGAATTGTGATTAAGTGAGTTGCTTAGCAAGAGCAGTGTCGACAGCTTGTTGCTGGTCTCTTCTAGTGATCCAGTGGTGATAAGTGCGAGTATGAATAGCCACTGAATGCCCCATCATTCTTGCTGCAACAGTGTCGGGAAGGCCAATATGTATTGTTCTCACAGCCCACGCATGGCGAAGGTCGTATGGCGTTATTGGGAGTTTATATCTACGAAATTGTTCGGACACTCTTCTCCCTACTTGTTGAAGTGTGGTTTGAGTAAGGTCGCGATTTATTTTTGGGAGATGGTTTTCGTCGTACCCAAGCTCCTCTAGACCGAAATGATCAACCCAATTTGGATGGAATGGCCATGATTGATGTTCACCTGTTTTTGTGTTTGGCAGTATGCGAATGATTCGATCGCACCCTTTGGATAGGGATGAAAGGTCAGAGAAGAAAACCTCATGATTTCTTAGGCCATAAGTTGCCATAAGCCCGTATACAAGACGCCATGCTGGGTTGGGGATCTTTAACCAGGTTTTCAAGATCAATTGATCACTTGGTAATTGTCTGAAACGGGCTTTATGTATTCCATATCCACTACTCTCAGCTCTCCAGTTTTTTGGAAGTGGAATTAGTAGATGCTTTGCAAGGGCTCCAAGGGCTGTGGCGCATTGGGATCGACTACGACTATTCTCTGAATAGCTGGCAAGTGTTTTATAGAGGAGATTGGTCCCTATTTTTTGATTGTTTTTTTCAGCAATTATCAATAGTCGTCGAAGATAGGGCAGATAGGCGGCACTCCAAGTGGTTCTTGTCCCTGCAGGTGATTGTCGACGAATTGGATCAGCAAAAAATGCCTTCTCGAAGTTTTTTAAAGCATCTTTTATATCGAGGATTGGTTTTTTTGTGATTTTGATTTGAGGACTATTTGACCAGTCAGACCAGTTAAATTTCCCTTGATCAAGTTCTAATAGAACAAGCTCAAGGTTTTTTTCTGCTTCTTTAAGTCCCTTTAAGTCAGCGTTCAGGGATAAACTTATCCTTTGGTTCTGTGTTGTCCCTTCTTGCTTTCGAGATGGGAGTGGGCCTCGTATATTCAGGCGATGTCCACGCTGCTCAATCCGAAGGCAGATATCTCTAGTCGCAAGATTCTGGTTGATTTTAATTAGATCTTTGCTGAGATCCATGTAACTTTGCAGGTACAACCACCATGACGTTCACTAGGCTTACGCTCAAGTCCTCCTAAAGATTTTTTTTAATGGTTCGAGTCGGTGTCCTCTTGATGAATCTTGGAGGACCTGAGCGAATTCAGGACGTAGGCCCTTTTCTTTACAACCTTTTCTCAGACCCAGAGATTATTCGCTTGCCGAATTCTTCTCTCCAGAAACCATTGGCATGGTTTATTAGCACAATTCGCAGTGGAAAGTCTCAGGAGGCATATAGATCAATTGGTGGAGGTTCTCCACTGAGGCGGATAACTGAGCAACAAGCAAGAGAACTCCAGAGCGAGCTACGGCAAAGAGGCATCAATGCCACAAGTTATGTGGCAATGCGTTATTGGCATCCATTTACTGAATCTGCTGTGGCCGATCTAAAAGCAGATGGCATAGACCAGGTTGTAGTTCTTCCTCTTTATCCACACTTTTCACTTAGTACTAGTGGTTCGAGTTTTCGAGAGTTGAAAAGGCTTTGGGAAGCGGATTCTGAATTCAAAAAAGTTTCTATTAGATGTATTCGAAGTTGGTATGACAACCCTGGCTATGTTCGCGCGATGGCTGAACTAATTGCGGAACAGATTCAAATGTCATCTATACCTAAAGAGGCACATCTGTTTTTTAGTGCACATGGAATTCCTAGGAGTTATGTAGAAGAAGCAGGTGATCCATATCAGAGGGAGATTGAAAGTTGTACACGTTTGATAGCAGATGAACTTGAGGCAAACCTTGGATTTAGAAATCCATTTACTCTTGCCTATCAAAGCCGTGTTGGCCCAGAGGAATGGCTTAAGCCATACACTGATGAAGTTTTAGAAGATCTTGGCAAATCAGAAACACAAGACTTGATCGTAGTGCCAATCAGTTTTGTAAGTGAACATATTGAAACTCTTCAGGAAATGGATATTGAATATCGAAAGCTTGCTTCTGAAAATGGCATTGTTAATTTCAGAAGAGTGCCAGCATTAGATACCTATCCTGTATTCATTCAGGCACTAGCAGACCTTGTCGTATCGAGCCTTGAAGGGCCAGAGGTTAATCTTGATGAGGCGGCAAAATTACCTACTAAAGTGAAATTCTACCCTCAGGAAAAATGGCAATGGGGCTGGAATAATAGTTCAGAAGTTTGGAACGGAAGAGTTGCCATGATTGTCTTTCTGGCTTTTTTGTTAGAATTAAGTACAGGGCACGGGCCTTTGCATTCAATAGGATTGCTTTAAGTTCTAAATCTAATTTACCTCGTGAATGTGTTTAATATTGGCCCAATTGAATTAGGGCCTTTGAATCTATGCGGATTCACGCTTTGAATCGAAATCTTATTATTTCATAAGCATCTTTTTGTATTTACTCTTTATGCAAAAGACATCAAGCTTTTATCTTTTATTTTTGGATTTTTAACTGCTGCTCTTTCCTCCTAAAGGGAGGGTTGCCCCTTCGAATTGATTTTTATGTTGAAGTGATAATGGGCAGATTGTTCTTTGGCCTTTAACCTTGATGGTCAGGACGCGCTTGGACGCTGCTTTGACCCTCATCTCTTCATCCAAGACCCTCAGGGATTCGTCACGTAAGGAGCACCGCAGGATTACTGGGGCGGATGCACTTATGGATTCCCTTCGCCTTCATGGTGTTGACACCATTTTTGGTTATCCAGGAGGTGCGATATTGCCGATTTACGATGCAGTTCATAAAGCTGAGAAGGAAGGTTGGCTTAAACATATTCTTGTAAGGCATGAGCAGGGCGGAACCCACGCTGCAGATGGATTCGCAAGGGCTACTGGCAGGGTAGGAGTTTGCTTTGGAACATCTGGGCCAGGGGCCACAAATCTTGTAACGGGAATTGCTACCGCCCAGATGGATTCAGTGCCTATGGTCGTAGTGACTGGCCAGGTGCCACGATCGGCGATTGGTACAGATGCATTTCAAGAGACTGATATTTTTGGAATTACATTGCCAATTGTTAAGCATTCCTGGGTTGTCAGGGACCCTGCAGAGTTGGCTTCAATCGTTTCGCAGGCGTTCCTTATTGCTGCATCTGGCCGACCTGGACCAGTCCTAATAGATATTCCTAAGGATGTTGGTCAAGAGGTCTTTGATTATGTGCCAGTTCCTCCTGGGACGATATTGCCTCCCGGGTTTCGAATCCCTCCTGCTTCCGAGACTTCCTCTTTAGAGAAGGCTTTAGATCTCATTGAGCAAGCTCAAAGACCTCTTCTGTATGTAGGAGGAGGTGTGATTTCGGCTGGTGCTCATCAATGCTTGTCTGCAATTGCAGAGAGATATCAGCTACCTGTAACAACAACTCTTATGGGCAAGGGTGGTTTTGATGAAAAGAACCCACTTTCTGTGGGAATGCTTGGTATGCATGGCACTGCATATGCAAACTTTGCGGTAACAGAATGTGATCTATTGATTGCAGTTGGAGCAAGATTTGATGACAGAGTTACTGGAAAACTGGATACTTTTGCACCTAGAGCAAAAGTTATTCACTTTGAGATAGATCCAGCAGAAGTTTGTAAAAATAGGCGGGCAGATCTAGCAGTTGTAGGTGATTTAGGTCCATCACTTAAGAAGCTTTACGAGTTAAGTAAGCGAAGGAAAGTTGATATAAGGACTAAGGCCTGGCTGGCTCAAATTAATGAGTGGAAGGAGCGTTATCCATTGTTAAAGCCACCTGCTGAGGGTTCAATTTATCCTCAAGAAGTGCTAATTGCAATAAGGGAAATCGCTCCAAATGCATTTGTTACGACAGATGTAGGCCAGCATCAGATGTGGGCTGCTCAGTATTTAAGAAATGGTCCAAGGCAGTGGATTAGTAGTGGGGGACTGGGAACAATGGGCTATGGTTTGCCAGCTTCTTTGGGTGTTCAGCTTGCTTTGCCTGACCAGCAGGTTATTTGCATTGCTGGAGATGCAAGCATACTTATGAACATTCAAGAATTAGGCACTATTGCTGAATATAATGTTCCTGTAAAAGTGGTAATAATTAACAATCAATGGCAGGGCATGGTGAGACAATGGCAAGAAAGTTTTTATGATGAGAGGTACTCTGCTTCAGACATGAAGCCTGGAATGCCAGACTTTGTTTCTCTTGCAAAGGCATTTGGTGTTGGAGGAGTTTTAATTGATAAACGTTATAACTTTCAAGATGAATTGACTTCTGCAATTAACTCTCCAGGGCCTATGGTTATCGATGTTCATGTTAGGAGGTCTGAAAATTGTTATCCTATGGTTCCTCCAGGTAAAAGTAATGCTCAGATGGTTGGACTCCCTGCAAAGCCACCTGAATTTCCTTAAAACAATTAATGCAGGATTGGCCTTTAAGGCTCTCTTGATTGGCCTAGTAATACTTTTATGCTTTGAATCGGAAGAGATATTTGCGGCAGAAATCCTTCAAATTCGCAGTTCTTCAGTAATACAAATTGGTGACAATAATCGAGTCTATACTATTAAACTTGCTTGCTTAGATACTGAGTCTTCGGATGAGAAAGAAGTTCGCGATTGGCTTAGAAGAGAGTTGCCTCGTAAGATGAAAGTTAATATTCGGCCAAGGGGTTCTATGGATGGCTTGTTATTGGCAAGCCTAACTCCTATTGGTGAAGATCATGAACTAAGCGAGTCTATTGCAGATGCTGGGCTTGCGAAATATGGTTGCCCAAATTCTAACTAATAATATTTACTTTTGGATAGTTGAAATGGTAAATTATTTTCAATTGATTGATCGAGCGTGTTGACCAATAAGAATTAGTCTTCCTGAATATTTGAAGATACAATCCCGCTCCATTGTCTGCTTTTATCTTTGTCTCTTCGCCATGAATTGAATAATTTTTTTTCATCCATTGTGCAGGCCGGACAAATACTTATTTGCTTGACCTTTAAGCCGAATTGTTTTAGTTGTTTGGCTGCTATTTGGCGAATATCTATGCGAATTTTATTGGGAACTTTATCTGCAAAAAATACTCTTTGATTTATTAATTTATCCAGTGTCTCGTTCCAATTTTCATGACCTAAATGATCATCTTCTCTTAGCAAGTTTGCAATTGACTTTGCAAGTTCAATATCGACTTGATAGTTTTGCCCACTTATGGCAGGACCCATGGCAACATAAAGCTGCTCTTTTTTGGCACCTGAGGTTTCAAGCTTTTTAAGAGTTTTTAGAAGAACTTTTGCCTTTAATCCTTTCCATCCAACATGGCAAGTTGCGACATGCCCAGTCATTCTGTCAGCTATCAGAACTGGGTTGCAGTCTGCAGTGGCAACCCATAGGCATTGACTAAACCTATTGCTTACAAGGGCGTCTGCAAATGGCCAGGGTGCTGAATTGGCTCGAGATGCTTCTATTACTTTGTTCCCATGGACCTGAGTAGTGAGGTGGGCTGTTGCGCCTACGCAAAGATGGTTGGTAAGTTCTTCGGGGATTGCATGCTTTGGAGATCTAGAGAAGAAGCCATGCTTAAAACCAGCTTTTTTTAGGAGATCGGATTCAAGGTAGTAGTTATCAAAACAGGTTTTCCAAGTCCATCCTTCGAATGGTTTTAAAGGGGTTTTAGAATCACTTATTGGGTTTTGTTCAAAAGTTTTCGAATTCTCCATTGGCTTTTTTTTGGGACATTTGTTATGAAAGATCCCTCAACATCCAGAACCCTTTAAAGCTTTGTTCTTCAGGAGTTGTTTGAACAGCTATAAACTGAAGCCCACCAACCTGTTCTTTTGCATTTATTAGGCTCTGATGGGCCTCTTTTGCAGTTGCTTTACTTAGGTCTGTTACTAACCAGCGGTCATCTTGACCTGCCTCCAGGATTAGTTGATTCCCTTCTATGGTTAGTCGAACTGGTTCGAGTCCTCCAATCCAGCCAGCAAGTGCAAGAGCCCGTTGTTTACTGAATAGTCGTAGGCCAGGTACTGGGAGTGAGTCGTCACTATATGTTTTGACTTGAAGTAGCCCGCTGAACTCCATTGGCCAGTCTTTAGCTTCTCTAAGAAGACCAATCGGGAGTGAGGCTAAGCTCCATGCATCACCTCTGGCAACCTCTGGAAGCGGTAGTGGTTGATTGAGTATGGGAGTAGGAGGAGGTGCCAATGGTCCTTGCATATAGCCTTCTTCAAGTGGGTAAAGGTCGCGTTCACGTTCTGCCAGCCATTCGACTAGAGCATATGTCCGTCGACTTGAGATCACCTCAAGTCCAATTTCTTCAGCAGCTCTTTTCACCATGGTTCGCATTGATGAGCGCCAGCAACGGAGCTTGATTGGAATATCCCAACCTTGATTTTGAGCTTCTTTAAGGGCTTCTTTAAGAGCTGACGAAAGCCAAACTGAATTAACTTCTTCAGCTGGGCAACGTTTTTCCCAACGAAAGAACTTAGATCTGGAGGGATCTTCAGAGGTGGTTATTAGAAGTTCCCAGCGCTTTTTGCCGTCTGATTCAAGAATGGGCCGTGAGTAGAAATCAAGCTCCCAGTCAGCCTTGAGAGGGGGAGGTATGTCCTCATTGACAGAAGCAGGCATTATTCAGTTGCCTCTTGTTTTTTAAAAAGACTTTGTCGAACTTTTTCAGCTCTTGTGGCTGCTTCAGCCATAACCTTTTCTTTCTCAACAAGTAGTTCACCTGGTTGACTTTCTAAAAGAGCAGTATTTAGCCCTATTCGACAGCGATCAGGATCCAGCTCAGTAATAAGAGCCTTCACCTTATCGCCTTGGTCAAAAGCTTCTCTTAGTGATCGAAGATTTGCTCCAGTGATCATTGAATGGTGTAAAAGACCACTAACACCTCCAAGGTCGATGAAAAATCCATAAGGCTTGACTGCCACTACCTCCCCTTCAATAAGCTCTCCAACTTTTAGTTGAGAAAAACGTAAGGCAGTTGTTGCGCGTTTTTCAGAAAGAACTAGTTTTCGAGTTTCTGGATTGACTTCTAAGAAAGCTACTTGAATAGTTTTGCCCACAAGATTTTCGTGATCCTTGCCTTGTTCAAGCTGTGATCGAGGGATGAACCCTCGCAGCCCTTCAAGATCGCAAGTTACGCCACCACGATTAAATCCATTGATTTGGACTTTTGGAACTATTCCTTCCTTTTTCATTTCGGATACTTTTTCCCAGCTTTTTCTAAGGGCAAGAGCTCTACAGCTAATTGTCACCATCCCATCAGCATTTTGTTCTCTTGTTACAAGAACTTCTACTGACAAGCCTTTTGGAAAGCGCTCTTTGAAGTTGGTAATTACTCCAAGCCCTGACTCGTTCTTGGGCATGAATCCTGGAGCTTTGCCGCCAATATCTACATAAACCCCATCACTGTCGATCCCAATCACGCTTCCAGTAATGACTTCTCCAGTAGTCCCTACAGGTTCGTTTTCATCAAGAGCGGCTAAGAAAGCTTCTTCATCGAAATCGAAGTCGTCGACACTGCGTGGCTTTGTTTCTTGACTCTTGAATGATGCAGTTCTATCTGTGAAAAGGTGTGATTTATTTTTGCTCAAATTATCTGATGGGCCCATCAAATCGGCCATTGTGACCCCTTCAAGGTCATCTAGATCCAAATTGTGTAGAGCAGAGTTCTTTGACGTGGTGGTTTTAGAAGAAGCTGCCCTTTCTGAAGTAACAGATTTAGAGGGGGGCTTAGGGTTGGCGAGCTCTTCTGAAGCAGCATTAACTGCATTGGTTGATTTATTGCTTTCGCTTTGCGGATCCTCTTGCCCCTCCTCCCGGCGGCTTATATGCATCACCTGCAATGGTTTGCGTGGAGATTCAGATGCACGCTTGGGTGGGTTTGGTCTCTTGGGCTGCGGACTGCCAGATCCGGCCATAGGGCCTTGGGGGTCGTCGATAGGTCATTCTGACAGGGAGTCGAGGTTCTTTTTCAAGATCGTCGGTGATGCCTAATCTTTCAAGACGTTTTGATTGCCTCTCTTGGCCGGTTGCCTCTAAGGCTTTGGCAAAAGATGGATCAACATTTGTTTGGCCATTTGGGGCTTGCGAACAACATGGACCACACCTTCCCTTAGCGACTGACAACCTTTTCGCAGAAAGGATTCTTTCTACTGTCCTTGATCGCTTGCCAGAAGAATTTCCTGTATGGATGTTGCCTGCACAGCCTTTGGGATTTTCTCCAGAACACGCTTCTTTCCCAGGAACGATTTCTCTCTCCGCACCACTTTTGTTGCAGTTGGTTATGGAGGTTGGTCAGGAGTTGGCTTTAGAAGGCGCTAAAAGATTGGTTCTTTTTAATGCTCATGGAGGTCAAATTGGTTTATTGCAATCAGCTGCAAGGCAGTTAAGAGCGTCTTGTCCATCCATGGCTGTGCTTCCTTGTTTCTTATGGAGTGGGGTTGAATCATTAAAGGAACTAATGCCTCCAGTTGAGCTCGAGGCTGGACTTCATGCAGCTATGGCTGAGACAAGTTTGATGTTGTCATTGGCGCCCGAGCTGGTTGGAGAAGAAAGGCTTGTCGATGGTGAGCATTCTTCTCCTTCTCAACTGGCGACCCCTCCCAAAGGCTGGAGCCTGGAGGGTTCTGCCCCTTGTGCTTGGCTTACAGAAGACCTAAGCGCGAGTGGCGTGATTGGGGACAGTAGAGGTGCAAATCTTTCTCTAGGGAAGTCCTTAGAGGATGCGTTAGTAGCTCATTGGGTCAATTTGTTTACAAATTTGATGACCAGTAAATGGCCTCCAGTAGGGGGGGAAAAAGTCGATATCTGACTAATTGGTATGAACAAACTGCCCATTTTCGGGATAGGTGGTTACAGTCATCCGGATTGCATACTTTTAGAGAGATTTATGCCAACACTGGAATCGCCTTCAGTTGCTGTTCTTGATGGCAGTGTTGAATGCTTGGGTGAATCGATTGATTTCACTGCTGAGTCCTATAAGGATGCTTACAGCAGAATCAATGCAATTGTTATTGAGGGAGAGAAAGAGGCCCATGACAATTATGTATCTATCGGCACACTGATCCCTGATCAGGCTGAAGAGCTTCTCAAGTTGGCTCGAATGGAGCAGAGGCATATGAAAGGCTTCATGGCTTGTGGTAAGAACCTTGGTGTTACTGCAGACATGGCTTTTGCGAAGGAGTTCTTCTCTCCTCTACATGGAAATTTCCAGGAAGCTTTAAAGGAAGGGAAGGTGACTACTTGTTTCCTGATTCAGGCGATCTTGATTGAAGCTTTCGCAATTTCTGCCTATCACGTTTACATACGGGTTGCAGACCCATTTGCAAAGAAGATCACTGAAGGTGTAGTCAAGGATGAGTACCTGCATCTCAACTACGGCCAGGAGTGGTTGAAGGCCAATCTAAAGACATGTAAAGAAGAGCTTATGCAAGCTAATAAGGAGAATCTCCCTCTGATCCGGTCAATGCTTGATCAGGTCGCAACTGATGCATCTGAACTTCATATGGACAAAGAGGAGTTGATGGAGGAATTCATGATTGCTTACCAAGATGCGCTTACTGACATAGGGCTTGACAATCGTGAGATAGCCAGAATGGCTCTTGCTGCAGTCGTTTGAGGGGTTGAAATTTCAGGAGGGGGTTGATTTGACAATCTCCTCACAACATGAATTGTTTTAGCTGAGAATTCTTAAAGGTCCATAGTGTTATAACCTCACTGACCATGGCTAAGTCTTTAGCTTGAATTTCATAAACCTCATTAGTAAATGTTTGGTCTGATAGGACACTCAATAAGCTTTGAGGACGCCAGGCGAAAGGCATGTGAGCTTGGCTATGACCATATAGCTGAAGGTGATCTTGATGTTTGGTGTAGTGCGCCACCGCAGCTTGTAGAGCATGTGGAGATAGAAAGCCCCACCGGCAAAGTTATCGAAGGTGCCTACATCGACTCTTGTTTTGTGCCAGAAATGCTTGGTCGGTTCAAGACAGCTCGTCGGAAAGTGCTGAACGCAATGGAGCTGGCACAAAAAAAAGGAATAAACATCACTGCACTAGGAGGATTTACTTCGATTATTTTCGAAAACTTCAACCTTCTTCAGCATCAACACGTTCGCAATACAACCCTTGAGTGGGATCGATTCACTACTGGTAATACCCATACTGCTTGGGTGATTGCCCGTCAGGTTGAAATCAATGCTCCATTAGTGGGTATTGATTTGAAAAAAGCTCGTGTAGCAGTGGTTGGGGCAACTGGAGATATTGGAAGCGCAGTTTGTCGTTGGCTTGCAAATCGGACAGGTGTGGGGGAATTGCTTCTGGTTGCACGGCAGCAACAACCTCTTGTGGACCTTCGGAAAGAGCTTCAAGGTGGAAGAATCCTTGCATTGGAAGAGGCGGTGTCTGAAGCTGATGTTGTTGTTTGGGTTGCGAGTATGCCTAAAACATTAGAGATTGAGCCAAGCAATTTACGTAATCCGTGTTTGATGGTTGATGGTGGATATCCAAAAAATCTTGATTCAAAATTCACTGGATCTGGAGTTCATGTCCTTAAAGGAGGAATTGTGGAATTCTTCAAGGACATTGGTTGGAGCATGATGGAACTTGCCGAGATGGAGAAACCTCGGCGGGAAATGTTTGCTTGTTTCGCAGAAGCAATGCTTTTGGAGTTTGAGAATTGTCATACAAATTTCAGCTGGGGTCGCAATAACATCACCCTTGAAAAGATGGATTTCATTGGGAATGCTTCTGTTAAGCATGGATTTACTACGTTTAACCTTAAGAACCAGATTCAGGCTGCTTTTGCCTGATCTGAACTAGTTGTTTTTTTCTTCTCATGGCTCGTCGTTATTTACTTGACTTTGAGAAGCCTCTTGTAGAGCTTGAGAAACAGATTGAGCAGATTCGGGAACTTGCTCGGGATTCTGAGGTTGATGTCAGCCAACAGCTTTTGCAGCTTGAGACTCTTGCAACTCGAAGAAGAGAAGAAATCTTTAGGGCTTTAACCCCAGCGCAGAAAATTCAGGTAGCGCGTCATCCTCACCGTCCAAGTACTTTGGATTTCATCCAGATGTTTTGTGAGGATTGGATTGAATTGCACGGTGACCGTAGAGGTAGTGATGACCAGGCTTTAATAGGAGGAGTTGGAAGAATTGGGCAACGTGCGGTGATGCTTATTGGGCATCAGAAAGGAAGGGATACGAAAGAAAATGTTGCAAGGAATTTTGGGATGGCAACTCCGGGGGGGTACCGGAAGGCCCTTCGTTTCATGGAGCATGCGGATCGCTTCAACTTGCCAATAATCACTTTTGTCGATACCCCTGGGGCTTATGCGGGTCTTTTGGCTGAGGAGCAGGGGCAAGGGGAAGCTATTGCAGTGAATCTTCGAGAGATGTTTCGTTTGCGTGTTCCTGTTATAGCAACTGTTATTGGTGAAGGCGGTTCTGGTGGTGCCCTTGGTATAGGAGTGGCTGATCGATTACTAATGTTTGAACATAGTGTTTATACCGTTGCCAGCCCAGAAGCTTGTGCCTCAATCTTGTGGAGAGATGCTGGGAAGGCGCCAGAGGCAGCAGCAGCATTGAAAATTACTGGCCAGGACCTTCTTTCCTTAGGTGTTGTCGATGAAGTGCTTCCTGAGCCTGCAGGCGGTAATAATTGGGCGCCCCTTCAAGCTGGAGAGGTGCTTCAAGAGGCAATTGAAAGGAATTTGGATGATTTGTCCTCTTTGTCTTTTGACCGTCTCAGAGAGGCTCGTTACAAAAAATTCAGGGCTATGGGCCGAGTTCTTGAGTCCAATACTTCAGACAGAGGACTTACTGCCTAGAGTCATTCCTCTTGCACTTTTCCCGTGCGAACTGTCCTTATTACTGGAGCCTCTAGAGGTATTGGCAGAGCATCTGCAAAGTTATTTGCATATGCTGGCTGGAATCTCCTTTTGCTATCACGAAGTGAAGATTCGCTGAAGAAGCTTTCATTAGAACTTGCGCCTACTGGCAGAAGTATTTTTTTTAATTCGATTGATCTTTCCCAACCCGAGACGATTTCTTCCGGGTTAAAGCAATTGATGTCTCATGGTCTTTGCCCATCGGTACTTATAAATAATGCAGGGGTGGCTTGGACCGGAGAGTTGCTTTCTATGCCAGTGGCTGATTGGCAGTGGGTTATTCAGATGAATCTAACCAGTGTCTTTCAGGTGTGTTCTGATGTTGTGCCCGTTATGAGAGATAAAGGCGGTCTGGTTATTAATGTGAGTAGTCATGCTTCACGCAATGCTTTCTCTGAATGGGGTGCTTATTGTGTAAGCAAAGCGGCTCTTGCAAGCTTTACTCGCTGCTTAGCTGAAGAGGAACGGAGTAATGGTATTCGGGCATGTACTCTTACTCTTGGTTCTGTGAACACAAGTTTGTGGGATACCGATACAGTCAAAAGCAACTTTGATAGAGATTCCATGCTGTCTGTTGATGAGGTAGCAAGAGCTCTTCTTCACCTTGCAGAGCAACCTCAATCACAGACAATTGAAGATCTGACTCTGATGCCTTCTACTGGTGCTTTTTGAACAAGTGTCCTTGAATAATGGCACTATTTTCAGTGAAACATTGAGCTTCCAAAATCTTTTGTTCACATCAACAATGGGAGTATTTCTTTAGGAGAGAGAAAAGCAATTGAAAAAAGCTCTGTAAGAATAAAAAGGCAAAATATTGCCATAAAGATTACTCCCTCCCTTTTGTGGTTATCCAAATAGAAGTTGAAGCGGTTTTCATGACAACTCAATTGTTTGGTTTGGCTCTTTCATGACTTGTCAAGATCACCCTCTTCATTATCCGTAGAAGAATTATTAAAGAGGAGCTAGAAAGTAGTCAAATGAAATCACTTCTGAATTGCAAAGGTATAGACCATTCAAGCTAGTTCTTTTCCTTTTGACATTTCATCTACCTCTCATTGCGCAAGTCAACTGGAAAGCTCCGGAGACGATTGATACCAAAAAATCCGCAGTCTCGGCGGCAAGCGGGCGAGCTGTCGTTGTAACTGCTAATCCATTGGCAAGTGATGCAGCTCTGAGGACCTTGGCTGAAGGTGGGACTGCTATGGATGCGGTGGTTACAGCGCAGACAGTGCTTGCTGTTGTTGAACCACAAAGTTCAGGCTTAGGAGGTGGTGCTTTTCTTTTGTATTGGGACCAGTCGAAACAATCTTTACACGCGTTTGATGGTCGAGAAACTGCACCAGCTCAAGCAGATAGGGATATGTGGATGACATCTAATGGCGAAGCAGTTCCTTGGCTGCATGCAACCAGAAGTCTCTCGTCAATAGGCGTTCCAGGTACAACAGCTTTACTTTGGGAAGGACACCAACAATTTGGACGTCTGTCTTGGGGAGAAAATTTTAAGAAGAGTATTCACCTTGCCACAGAGGGATTCTTTCCAAGCCCTCGCTTCCTTAGGTCAATCTCTTTAGCAAAGAAAATAGGAATTAAACATAGTAGGACTTTTAAATCCACCTATCTCCCAAATGGTTCTCTTCCAACGCAAAAGATACCGTTTCGAAACCAGAAATTAGCATCAACCTTAAGTCGTCTGGCTCAGGGAGGTGTCGATGAGTTTTATCGTGGTCAAGTAGCCAATGATCTTATCGCCGATATCCAATTACAGCAGAACAGCAATGAGCGGGTGCAAACAATTACGAAAGAAGATTTGGCAAGTTATAAAATCCAAAAACGCAACCCTATTTGTCGTAAATACAGGTCTTGGCGAATTTGTTCTTTCCCTCCTCCAAGTGGAGGAGGCATTGCGGTATTACAAGCTCTTGGAACATATGAGATTCTTTTAAAGAAATTTGGGTCAGAATCAACGGTAAATCGTTGGCATCTTTTAGCAGAATCTTTAAGGTTGGCAGATGCCGATCGTTCTCACTGGATTGGAGATCCCATTGACTGGCCAGTTCCGCTTAAGGGATTATTGGAAGATGACTATATAGAGAAAAGAACAAACGCTATCACGATTGACAATTCAATATTTCGTCCTTTGCCAGGGAATCCAAAAGGTAGTGAAATGTTGGATTTTGCCAGTCAGCCACGTACCGCTGGTGGAGGAACGACTCACCTAGTAGTAGTTGATGTTTATGGGAACGTCGCAAGTTATACGAGTTCAGTTGAAACTGTCTTCGGGAGCAGGAATCTTTCTGGTGGCATGGTCTTAAATAACCAACTAACTGACTTCTCATTTTTATCAAATGTCTCAGGAAAACCTATTGCAAATCGAGTTAAGCCAAATAAACGGCCTTTGAGCTCTATGGCTCCAGTCATAGTTTTTCGTGATCATCGCCCAGTTTTGGCACTTGGATCACCAGGTGGCTGGCTTATTCCTCATTACATAACAAATGCATTAATTGGGATACTGGATTTAAACCTTTCACCTAAGGAAGTAGTTAGTCAGAAGTTGTTGTCGGTTCAACCTGATTACACGCTGCTTGAAAAAAGTGGTAATTGGTCCAGTTCCCATCTCAATATTTATAGTGGGCTCAAAAGTCTTGGCCATCAAATTAAATATAGCTCTTTTGGCAGTGGATTGGCTGTAATTAAATGGGATAAGGGACGATGGTACGGTGCCGCTGACCCAAGAAGAGAGGGCAAAGCAGTTGGCTTTCAGTAAGTGCAGTTAGGAATGCTTCTCATTGCTGAGACTTGATGAAGTGATTGCAAAAGTGGATCAGATAATTAAAAGCGAAGAAACAACCAAGCTCTTTCAATCTGGAAACTTGATTCAATCACTTTTGATCCTTCGAACAACCAACATAAAAGCTTTAGGAAGGATCGTTGTTTTTCTTTTCCCCGCCGAGCCAACCTTCTTCTTTTATTCCTCGCCGGAGAGCAGTGATCAATGCTCCGAAGAAAAATGCTCCGATGCCAGCAAATAAACCAAGCGTTAGCAATGGCTTCCAACCAAAAGCTGCCATATTCTGAAGCGCAGGATCAGATGGGTCCATTCTTCTATTGATAAAGGGCCGAATTCATTAATATTCACCTGCTAATCACTCAAACCTAGGGAAGTAGAAGTTTCTTCTTAAAGTTCATGTTTGATTAATTGCTGAAAAATGGACCTTGTATCTAGGGTTGTTTCTATTTAGTCTCTAATCAATAAGAGGCCGATAATTACACCAGCTTCATGTCTATTCAAACTCATCCTAAATCATAGAAGGAAGTGATGGTCGACCCTATGTCAACCCCTTGCAGCGCATTTGAATCATCGCTAATAAAAACTTTCGATGAGTTTTCACAACGAGTCGACTACTCGCTGATGGATTCACTCCATGCGGACCCACAGGCGAGAGGCGATGGTCAAGATCGCCATCCTCGTCAAGTGTTCTCTGGTCATTACGTACCGGTCATTCCCACGCCCATTCCATTACCGGAATACATAGCGCATAGCAAAACCTTATTTGACGAATTGGGTCTTAGCAATGAACTTGTCCTTGACAAACAATTTCGCAGTCTGTTTTCAGGAGACACCACCGTAGCAAGGGAGCCAATGCGTCCGGTGGGCTGGGCTACTGGTTATGCTTTGTCTATCTATGGCACTGAATACATACAGCAGTGCCCGTTTGGAACCGGTAATGGCTACGGCGATGGTCGTGCAATTTCTGTGTTCGAAGGCCTCTTGAAGGGTAGGCGCTGGGAGATGCAGTTGAAGGGCGGAGGTGCGACTCCGTATTGCCGTGGTGCTGATGGACGTGCAGTGCTTCGTTCCAGCGTACGTGAGTTTCTGGCACAGGAATACATGCAGGCCCTTGGAGTTCCGACCTCACGCTCTTTGACTCTGTATGTATCCCGATCCGAAATGGTTCGTAGGCCGTGGTATGACGAGAATTCCACGTCTATTGATCCAGACATCCTGGTAGACAATCCTGTGGCTATCACAACACGTGTTGCGCCATCCTTTCTTCGTGTCGGTCAGCTTGAGCTGTTTGCTCGTCGAGCACGCAGCAATGCTTATCAGGGTGCGCTGAACGAGCTACAGATGCTTGTGAAGCATCTTGTTGAACGTAATTACCTGGAGGTAATTGATCCGAGTCTTACCTTCACTGATCAAGTGGTTGAGCTGGCCGAGTTATTTCGTGGGCGGCTCACATCATTAGTAGCCAACTGGATGCGCGTTGGTTACTGCCAGGGCAATTTCAATAGTGACAATTGTGCAGCTGGTGGCTTTACCCTTGACTATGGCCCTTTCGGATTCTGCGAACTGTTTGACCCCAGATTTCAGCCCTGGACAGGAGGAGGCGACCATTTCTCATTCTTCAACCAACCAGTTGCTGCCGAAGCTAATTATCAGATGTTCTGGTCAGCTCTCAGACCTCTGCTCACAGATGACACGGAGGCACTGGCAAGGCTAGATCAAATTAGAGAGGGCTTTTCTGAAGCTATGAGCCAGGAGATCGAGGCAATGTGGGCAAAGAAGCTCGGTTTGAATAGCTATGACGCAACTCTGGTGAACGAATTGCTCCATCTCATGATTCTTTCCAAAGTGGACTACACGATCTTTTTCCGTAAGCTTTCTCATATTCCAGACCAACTCACAACTTTGAAAGAGAGCTTCTACCTGCCCAGCTCAGAGCAGGTAGAAGCTCAGTGGGCTGACTGGCTGCAACGGTGGCGGGCTCGCATAACGAGTTGTGGTGACCTAAGAGTGATATCTACAGCCATGAAACGCATTAATCCCAAATACAGCTGGCGCGAGTGGTTGATTACACCCGCTTATAAGAAGGCTGAGCAAGGTGATTACCACCTAGTCAAGGAGTTGCAGGATGTGTTCAGTAATCCCTACGATGAACAATCATTTGAGGTGGAGAAGAAGTATGACCGATTAAAACCTAAGAAATTCTTCAATGCAGGGGGTATATCCCACTACAGTTGTTCGTCTTAAGAGGACAAGATTTTGCTTGAATTCAAGCTTTCTCCTTAAGAGAACCAGCCCAAAGGGTGTGTGTTTTGAGCTCGCTTGGCTCCATCTCATCAAGCTTTTTGTAGTTCTTTTTTTGGGTTTGAATGCCTGAGAATCGTCGTGCGAGCAAAAACTTATAATCAAATCCATTGCCATGACTGACATATTCTCAGTTTCATGAGCAAGTTCACTTGGTGAATGCAACCCTTTTCAGCTAACTGTCGTGATCTGAAAAACTCGTTCTTGTCAATTCATCAATGTATTGATTGCAGATAGCTTAAAAGAAGGCATATCTTGAATAAGTAATCACACTCATGACCCTCCTCTTTAAAGCTTCGCCAAATGACTCATCATTTCGAAACTCTTCAACTGCACGCAGGGCAAGTTGCGGACCCAACCACTAATTCAAGGGCTGTTCCTATATATCAAACCAGCTCTTATGTTTTTAATGATGCAGAGCATGGAGCAAATCTATTTGGTTTAAAGGAATTCGGGAATATTTATACCCGTTTAATGAATCCAACCACTGATGTATTTGAAAAGCGCGTAGCTGCATTAGAAGGAGGAGTTGCAGCTTTGGCAACAGCTTCTGGTCAGTCTGCTCAATTTATAGCAATTACTAATTGCATGCAGGCTGGTGATAATTTTATTTCTACTTCTTTTCTGTATGGCGGTACATATAATCAATTTAAAGTTCAATTTCCACGTCTTGGAATTAATGTAAAGTTTGCTGATGGAGATGAAATAGATAGCTTCGCATCTCAGATTGATTCACAAACAAAGGCTATATATTTAGAGTCAATGGGAAACCCTCGGTTCAATATTCCTAACTTTAAGGCTCTTTCTTCATTGGCAAAGCAAAGAGGCATCCCATTAATTGTTGACAACACACTAGGTGCCGCAGGTGCTTTATTGCGCCCCATAGACCATGGCGCTGATGTTGTTGTTGAGAGCGCTACTAAATGGATTGGTGGACACGGAACAACCTTAGGCGGGGTAATTGTTGATGCAGGAACTTTTGATTGGGGTAATGGGAAATTTCCATTAATGAGTGAACCAAGTCAGGCTTATCATGGACTTATTCATTGGGATGCTTTTGGTTTCAATAGTGAGATCTGCTCAATGCTAGGAGTTCCCAAAGATAAAAATATAGCCTTTGCTTTAAGAGCACGAATTGAGAATCTAAGAGACTGGGGACCAGCATTAAGTCCATTTAACTCATTCTTACTTTTACAGGGCTTAGAGACTTTGAGTTTAAGGATCGAAAGGCATGCCTCTAATGCAATAGCTTTGGCAAGCTGGCTAGAAGAAAATCCTAAAGTTGAGAGTGTTAACTACCCAGGATTACCGTCTGACCCATATCACCAAAGAGCGCAGACTTATATGACAGGTAGAGGGATGGGTTGTATGCTCATGTTCTCTTTGAAAGGAGGCTTTGATGATGCAGTTAAATTCATTAATAATCTAAAATTGGCTAGCCATTTGGCAAATGTCGGTGATGCTAAGACATTAGTAATTCACCCTGCTTCAACTACGCACCAACAACTCTCTACTGAAGAACAAGAGTCTGCAGGTGTCAGTGAAACGATGATTAGGGTATCAGTTGGTCTTGAACATATTGATGATATTAAGCATGATTTTGAGCAGGCTTTATTGGCCTGATTTTGATTGTTTAATTCTTACTCTTATGAAGTTATTGGATTCTCAAAGTCGAATCTTTTCGACTCTCTCTCGAACTCTATTTGAATAAAAAATATGAATCAGAATGGGGAGGTAAGTTGTTTTTATTTAATGACCCAAATAGACAGACATTAGCAAACATGACTTGTATAGAGCCTCTTTTCAATAGACTGGTCATATTTAACACTTATGATACGACTTTTCATGGCCACCCCTTGGCATTGGACTTTCCTGATGAATATCCTAGGACTTCATTGGCTTTTTATTATTATACTTCAAAGGACAGACCTTCAAGTGAAAGAAGAAGACTTAATCTACATCTACAAGATATATTCCAACAAGAAATGAAAAGTTTGCAACTACTAGTGTTTGATTTAAAACTAGAGTTGGACATGTCTTAAGACGATGGATTTCATTCCCATGAAACATCATTAACTAGCTGCTAATTTCCTTTGATTAATATCCTGACTAACTATTTACAACATAACGTCTTGCCTCCAATTCCAGAAGGCCTTCACTTGCATGAAGATGATTTGAATTGGACCAATGATTCAACTGTCTAGTATGGCTAGCAGTTTTGGACTTTAAATAGATAAATTCAATGAATTAAGGGGAGCGCAAAATTAGTGCGTCGGCATTCGAAAGTAATCACAACTAGTGAATGCGCAAGAGAAATTATATATCAATCAAATAACAAAGTGATATTGCTCTCATTAAGTAAGCAATTGCTTAGAAGTTTTTTCTTTCTTGCTCTACTTTCGCCAAGCAAAGTCCTGGCTAGTCCATGCGATTCTGAAGTTACAAGTCTTTCAAATGCAGTAGTAGGAAGCTCTGGAGATTGCAATGGGAAATTAATTGTCAATAGACAAATACTTGTTGATGTCATAGCAGCTGGTGCAAATAGAGCTACTGACTATACGATTACAAAAGATGGTGTTAGTTATACCTTTGGTGACTCATCAAAAAATATTTACACAGGAAATATAACTAACTTTTCAGGATTATTTCAAGGAAAAAAATGGTTTAATGCTGATATTAGTTATTGGAATACTAGAAGTGCTACGGATATGAACTCTATGTTTCGAGCAGCCCATAGATTCAATCAAGATATAGGTGATTGGAATGTTGAAAATGTCACTAACATGAAAAGAATGTTTGAACGAGCTGTCAGATTTAACCAAGATATAAACGACTGGAATATAAGCAATGTTACTGATACGTCAAGAATGTTTAT
This sequence comes from Prochlorococcus sp. AG-409-P01, assembly GCA_003215335.1. Lineage (GTDB taxonomy): Bacteria > Cyanobacteriota > Cyanobacteriia > PCC-6307 > Cyanobiaceae > AG-409-P01. Next base: position 243,041 of record QCKM01000001.1, read on the forward strand.
GAGGGCCAACAAGTTTAATCAAAATCTAAATGGTTGGGATGTTGGAAGTGTCACCAATATGAATGCCATGTTTAAAGGAGCCAAAGCATTTAATGGAAATATATCTAACTGGTCTACATCAAATGTCCGTAGTTTTCACCAAACTTTTAGAGGAGCTAAAGCTTTTAATCAAGATATTACTAATTGGAATACAGGTTCAGCAACAGGATTTAAAAGAACTTTCCAAAATGCTACGGCATTTGACCAAGACTTAACAGGCTGGAATGTACAGAAAAGGAAGCAGCCACCTCGGCTATTTGCACCAGGCTTAGCTTTAGATAAGCATCCCTGTTGGGGAAGTGATGGATGCTCTTCAGGCCCTCTTCTGACATCCTCAACACCTTCAGACGGACAATATGGCGTTCTTGAAACAGCGACATTGACCTTGAGTTTTGATAGAGATGTTAAAGCCAATAGAGGTTACATTGCTTTGAGGGAAGCAAATAGCTGGTCAGATATTAAAAGATACAAAATAAACTCTAATAAAGTTACCTTTAGTGATGATAAAAGATCAATTATTGTTGATATCAGCAATGACCTGCAGGCTAATAAGGACTACTGGATATATATCAAAAATAATGTTATCACTTCCACTTCTAACAACAGTTATAAAGGCCTTACTGACCAGACCATGTTGAATTTCTCCACTCGAGCTTCAGATACTACTTCGCCAGAAGTAGAAGCTTATTCGCCAGCAAATGGATCTGTGAAACTAGAGATTGCCAACCCAAAGTTAGTGTTGCTATTTACAGAAGAAATAGCATTTGGTACAGGAGAAATTAAATTGAAGAAATATGCAGACGATAGCCTAATTCAGGCCTTTGATGTTTCCAGTAATACAGATATTTCTGTCTCATATGACGAGCTTACAATCAATCTAGTAAATAGTGATGGGGAGAGTATAGTTGAATCAGAAACAAAGTATTACCTGCAAATAGATTCTGGAGCTATTGTTGATACGGCCAGCTCTCCTAATTCATTTGCTGGGATTAGCTCTAAAAATACATATTCTTTTACTACAGTAGCCGAATCAACTTGTGGAAGTATATCTGGAATTACGAGAGTAAATCGTGGAGGCTTAGGCATTTCAAGTACAGAAGTAAAAATATATTTAGGAAATACCTATCTGACAACGGTGGAAACAGATGGAACTGGAAGATATCAATATTTTCCTACAGAAACTGGCACTTATAAAGTCGAGTTTGTTAGGCCTAATAGTGATTCTCGAATTGCAAAGGGCGTCATGACAAAGAGTAGTGGTGCTTATCAGACAGGTCGCTGGATACGGAATATTGTCATCACTACTAGCTGTGAAGACCATCAAGAAGTGGATGGATTACTAATTGACCCAGCTGGTGTTATTTATAATTCAAATACTCGTCAACCTGTATCAGGAGCAACTGTTAAGCTGTTATATAATGGTGAACTTGTGAGCAACGACTGGCTTGATAGCAGTGGTGGTGAAAATACACAAGTAACCGGAGCAAATGGTTCTTATAGCTTTATTTTTAAAGCTGACTCAGCTTCTGATGGAACTTATACAATTGAGGTTGAGCCGCCAGCTGCTTATACATTTGAAAGCACTGAAATTGCCTCAGAAGGGACAACATATACCTCCCAATTGGGAGGAGGTGTAGAAGAAATTCAAGATCAAGATGATGCTCCAGCCTCAGGGGAACTTACCACCTATTACTTGTCCTTCTCTTTTACATTTACTAGTGAGTCATCCACTACTTCAAATGGCGTAATTAACAATCATATTCCTATTGACCCTCATTCTGACCCAACTTTAAAAGCAGATGTTGTAGGCCTTGCAGAATCTTGGAGCAATGCAGCAATTCGTTTTAGCAAGTCAAGCATTAATGCAGTCAATAGACGCTTTGACTGGCTTAGAAGGAATACGACTTCTAACAAGAAGTCGTATCAGGGAATTAAGGTTTCATTTGCAAATCCATTCTTTGAAAGAGCTATTAATGGGAATTCAGGTGGTTTGAACAGTCTCCGCGTTGATGACCTGACAAGCTGGGCAAAGACAAATTGGTCAAATGAAAGGCTCATTGATCAATCTGATGAGGTTATCTATGAATTAAAAGAGCGCTCTATAGATATTGCGATGGCAGAAGTTCGTAATAATGCTGGAGAAATAAATCTCAATCCAAAAGCGGGTAATTTAATAGATGACTGGGCATTCTGGACTGATGGGAATCTCATTATTGGAAATTCTGCAGGAACATCAGTTGCGTCTAGTCAGGATACAGAAACCACAGCGTTCACTTTAGGTATAGATAAACCATACGAAGAGAATGGTTTGTTTGGAATTGCTTTTACTTTTGGTCATGATGCTGTTGATGTGGGGGGTGTAGGAAGTCGACTTGAGTCAGACAACTACAGCCTTTCAATTTATTCATCTAAACGGTTTAAACACTTCCTTCCAATAGAAGCTCAGCTTGGTGTGGGAAAGATGCAAATGCATACAAAAAGGATAGATAACTCAATTACACATAAAGGCGATCGAGATGTAAATATGGTTTTCGGTTCTGCTGCCTTATTTGGGGAACCTATCTCTGAAGGAGACTTTCAAATCACGCCTTTTGGAAGATTAGAGTTGGCTCATATTCAATTCGAAGAATTTTCTGAATCTGGAAGCAACCTTGCATTGAGATTCAAAGAGCAAACACTCGATAGAAAGATGATTTCGTTGGGTTTTGATCTTGGTTATGAGATTCCTCTTGAAAGGTGGAGGTTAAGGCCTTTCGGAAAAGTTGAATATGCTCATGAGTTCGCTGATGACTCAAATATTGATATGAACTATATTGGCGATTCTCAAAACTATCGATTAATTTTTAAGAAAGTAGCCAGCGATTATTTGAACACAGCACTTGGAGTTGAATTTTATAAAGACAATCGATTCTCGGCCAATTTGACTTATGCACACGAGCATACAGGCACTTCTTTTTATACGAATTCATATCAATTCCAAATCGATTGGCATTTCTAGCTGCCAAGTTAATGAAATTGAAGGGTTTGTACTTGATCCCATTAGCTAATAATCATGGCAATCTATTTACCTTCATGTAAGGCCTGGGTGTTCTTTTTTGTTTAGATCTTGGTTCGGCGACAATAAGAGTAAGTGAAAGCCTAGAAGGCGATTTCCTGAAACTTTCTTGCCGCAGGCACTGAAGTCAATACTCAAGTAAAGGGATTTGCTAGATAACCTTCTTATGTCTGTAGAGATTGATAGTCTAAGTATTGATCCTTGTTGAGAAGCTCTATGAATGGAGAAGAAAAACAGAAAGAAAGCTTTCTCAAAAAAGGTGGTAAATGGGGAGCCATCATTGGTGCGGCCTGGATAGGATTGAATATTGTTGTACCTTTAGCCTTATTGCGGATTCCCGCAGTTCAAAAATATCTTGTGGCATTAGAAGGCAAGCTTCCTTTTGATATCCCGGGTGTTGGTTAAATGGCAGAAGAACTCATTTGTTTTTTCTTGCTTGGCATAGCGGCATTCCTTTTAAATAATGGATTTCCTGCCGAAGCTCGTCCACTATTTTGGTTTGTTCTTCCATTGCTTATCAAAATCAGCATCGACAGTAGCCGAAAAAGAGTTTTAGAAAATGGCCCTAAAGAGAAGCATCTCTAATGAAGAAAATTATTGATTGGCACAAATCACTTGTAGAAAGCACTCAACAGCAACTTGGGTTGTCTAACTACGCTTTGTATTTGTTTGGGGTCATTGAAGGTGCTTTATATATGTGGATATTTCTTAAAGCCATACCTTGGATTTTTGGTAGCAAAGCAGAGTTTCCTGACTTTTAATTATGCATCGCTTATTAGTTGCATTTCTCAAAAACATCAAAACGACCTCTTGTAGGGGAATTCTATGAGAACCGATAGGTTCTGATTTTATTTATCCAGATTGGCAATGCATTTGGCTAATAATTATGCTCGATTATTTGTTGTTGTGACTGTCTTAGGTCTGGAAGTAGTGCAGGCTTATATCGCTAAGGCTGAAATAGTTGGAGGCATGATCCCAAATCTAATTGCCTTTGGTTTGTTTCTTGGAGCTATTGGCTATTTTTGTTTACTGGGCCCTTATTTGGAAAAGGTAAAAAGGATGGATGAATGGCCTACTGTTGAAGCAGCCAATTTAGTAGTGGGAGCATTTGGCTTGCTTTTGTTCGTTGGAGCTACCGCTTACTTTGCTTAGCAGTTTAAAAGGTTTTTTCAAAAGTTAAAAATTCGTGACGCTTACTTCTTATAGAAAACATAAGATTTACTTGGCCGCAACTATGGGATATGGCCTTGGTTCTGATAACCCTGAAGAGATTGACTACTACAAACTAATCAAAGCAGAAACAAATAAGGACAAGAAAGATAGGAATATGGGAATAGTCAGGGAGGACTAATGCTCAAAATAAATTGGTTCAAAGGTTTGTGGTTACATGTTTATGCTCCAGGTATATGTTTTGCAGTGATGCCTTTGGCCCTGACTGAGGTGCCAGTCGCGATTAAAACTTCAGCTGAGATTTATTACATGGAGATGTTGGGAAAATCGCAAGGCCCTGCAGTGGGAGCAATGGCCAAATTTACTGGAGGGTAAAAGTTTGATGGATGACTCTTTATTGCGCCCTCTGCCAACTACAGGTGCTGTAACTGGAATAGTTGAGGCCATGGCATTTTTTCGTGACCCTAGCTTCGCCAAAAGGCGCTTTGAACGTCTTGGGAATGTTTTCGAGACATCAATGCTTGGACAGCCAATGGTGTTCATCCAGGGGAGCAAGGCGATCACTGATCTTCTCTCTAAACCAGAAGCTATTGAAGGTTGGTGGCCAGAGAGTGTGCAACAACTTTTGGGTAGCTATTCACTGGCAAACCGCAATGGAGAAGCACATAAAGCACGGAGGAGAGTAGTAGCTCAACTGTTCTCTTCTTCAGCGTTGCAACGCTACAGCCCTGGCATCATCAATTTGGTTGAAGAACTTCGCGAAGAACTTAAAACCTCAAGAAAACCTCTTCCCTTAGTTCAAAAAATGCGTCGCTTCGCTTTTTCCGTTATCGCTACAACGGTTCTTGGCTTAGAGGGTGATGATCGTGACAAGTTATTTTCTGATTTCGAGATTTGGACAAAGGCTCTGTTCTCAATTCCGATAGCTCTCCCAGGCAGTCCATTTGCCAAAGCGTTTAAGGCAAGAACACGTTTACTTAAAAAACTTCAACAAGTACTTGCCAAGCCAATTAAAGGTAAAGGTGGTTTGGATTTACTGGCCGGGGGCCTCGACGAGGTGGGGATTCCACTTGGGGATGCAGATCTGGGAGAACAACTACTTTTACTTTTATTTGCTGGTTACGAAACTACAGCGTCTGCTCTGAGTTGCTTAATGCGGGAATTACTGATCAATCCACAAGTTGAAAAATGGCTTCGTGAAGAGATCGATGAGTTGCGATGGCCTCCATTACTTGAGCAAGCAACTAACGGCTTCGACGTTGGCAATGCTCCAAGACTCGATGCCATGGTTAATGAGGTAATGAGACTAACTCCACCAGTAGGTGGCTTTTTTCGGCGTACCAAAAAGCCCTTAGAAATAGAAGGCATTTATGTACCGGAGGGTCGTGTAGTACAAGTTGCACTAGCTAGTTCTAATCGTTATGGCATTGGTGACTTGGAGATTTTTCGCCCACAACGTCACCTAGAGGATAAATGTTCTTTAAACCTGATGCCTTTCGGTGGAGGCGAACGTGTATGCCTTGGAAAGTCGTTGGCTGAACTTGAGATACGATTAATGGTGGTTGGATTATTTCGTGAATTGCAACTTGAGGCTATTCCCGATCAAGACTTCAACTTGCGACAACTTCCCAGCCCCTCTCCACGTGATGGCTTATTGGTAAAGGTAAAATCCTAATGCTATGACTGGTATTTTTGCTGGCTGATAAACACTTAAAACATAAAGATTCTATTTGATTACATAGAATCATTCAATCTATTTTGAACTTTTGCTAGCTAATTCATCAGATGAGTAGCCAGGATAAGTGTAATACATAGACCGAGACCTATGTTCCAGATCAAAGCTTGATTTAGTAGAAGCCAGTGCATGGGAATTTAAAGATTAAAAATGAGACAAAAACAATCTATGAGTTCTCCAGAGAAGGGCTAATTGGATTGCTTAACTAATTATCAATTACGTCGAGATGCCTGATAATTCATCAATCTGAAATGGGGCTGAATTTGCACTAAAGCATTTGTATCTAATGTAATTAATCGAAGTTCATTCGCAGAAAAGTTTCTAAAAGGAATTAGTTTGATAACAAGCAAGCCTAAAATCTTGATTTCATCTATAAAACAAGCTTTGCTCTCAGGAGCATTGTTCTAGATTTCAATCTGAGAATTGTTAATGGTGAATTTTGTTTCATTGATAACCACCTTTACATGCGACAACAAATTCATGCCAGAACTCTTGGATGCCTATAAAAGCCAAGTATGAAATAGTAATGCCCACAGCTTTTGGAAGAATAGCTTCAAAAAGAGTTAGCCCTTCTTGATAGTTCATTTTCGGATTCCTTAAGAAGATTTGCTAGAAGCTTTCGACTAGAGCCTCTATGAAAACAATCAGAGGTTTTATTTTGGTTGAATCTGATTACCTCCCATTGTTTTTATAATTGATAATGAAAACAATATCTATGGTGCTATTACTAATAGTATAAATTCTCAATATGATCTTTTAAGATAAACAGTCTTTCCATTTAAAGGTTTCTAATCTATTCATGGAATCCGAGAGCTTATAGGAACTCCTACATGATATGGATTTTCTAGATTATCAGGAGAGGAACCCTTTAAATTGCAAGCTAGATCGCATTCGGTAAGTTGAGCATTTGCAAGGCGATCTAGAATTCTCGCCATATCAATTGCTGAGAGTTCTCCATCACTATTCCATTTAAGTGTGGTTTTTCGTTGGGGAGGAACATTGTTAGGCTTTTCGGCAAGTGAATTACACTTACCTTCTAAATTATCCAAATAGGCCTTGGCAGAATGCAAATCACTTGAGTAGACACAACGGTCTCTTGAGCATGATCGAAAGATTCTACCGGCATCACCTCGCAAGCATGTGATTGACCCACCCATAGAGCTTATGAAAATAGGATTTTCTTTTATCATTATTCCTGCTCCTTGTTGGTTTGTCCCTTGTTAGACCTAGCTGTAAATTTTGTTCTAATAAAGCCTTTAAAGCATGTTGAAATGTATTCATACCCTTCAACAAAGGTATCGAATTGAATTGAATTGAATTGAATTACTGGCATAATTTGCACCTCCTTTAATGTGAAGGCTAACTTAGCACTTAAATTTGTATTGCTGATATTTAATGACGATTTATAAATTACCTAAGTTATTACTACTATCGCTAGATGGAGCGGCAGTGATTATTAAATAAATATAAATATAGCAAATGCTTAGTTAGTAAAAAAAATCAAATTTTGTTGTTAATGAATAAAAACGATCAGTTCTTTATCCATAAAGAAATGTTCGTTTTTATTCTGAATGTTTCTTTGAAGCTTGTGCATTGCGCCACCTAAAGCGTTGTTTCTAGGTGAAAGGCTGATAAGACTCTTGTAAAGGCATATGGAGCGATGCAGAGGAGTGTCGCAATTTGATTGGCAAGAAAGGGTCTCTCAGGAAAAGAAGAGATTCAAAGGCTTGCCCGCGACAAATGAGGCCATCCATCTTTTGAGTGAGACTATTAGAGCAGGGATCCGAAGCCAGGCCGCTTTCTATGAACTCTCTGGCGGAGTATCGATCGTGAATCCCTCCAAGCGACAGCAACAAGATTATGTAGCAGTTGCTACATAATTGGGATCCGTCTTAATGCTTAATTTATTTATTACCTTTTATTGGTTTTCGTGTTGGAGGCACTCTTTAGCTCAAATTTTTAATAGAGCGAGAAGCAAGCCTTTCCTGAAACTACCTATTGGATAATTGGAAGTCTGAAGCTCAGGCGCCAATCGATCTGACTGATCCAGCCCCAAAAAACAAGCTGTAAAGTCCTTTTGAAAGGATTTCAAAAGGATACGGGTATAACTTCGATGCGGGCAAAGTGATATTTGGCACTTCAAGCTAGTAAAAGATATACAAGCTTTAGATGAGAACTTTTCTCTCGGCAATTCTTGCGTTAACGATAGGTCTATTTGCTCCGCAGTTGGCGATGGCAGATGGGGCAGGCGTTTTCTCAGCAAATTGTGCCGCTTGTCATGCGGCTGGAGGGAATCTCGTCAACCCGGAAAGAACTCTTTCTCAAGCTGATTTAAGTAGTTTTTTAGCTAACTACAACTCAGATCATGAGGCTGCGATTGCCGCTCAGGTCACTAGCGGTAAAAATGCTATGCCATCATTCGATGGAGTATTGACACCTTCTGAGATCAGTGAAGTCGCAGCATATGTTGAGTCAATGTCTTCCAAGGGTTGGAGCTGATTAGCTAGAGGAAATTAATTAATTGGCTTCTAGTCTTAGACCAGATCAACTAGCAAGTCCTTGGATTTTTTGCCTCATGGCGAAAAAAATCCCCTATTAGTATAAAAAAGAAAAAAGTTATTTTATATCTTTTAATTATAGTGCTATAAGAAAATATTCGTATAATCGATTGTTATGCCAGCACTTTCTTGCTGGTTAACTAGTAGTTAATAATGAATCAGTTCTCAGAGCTGCTTTTTATAGCTTCCAACAGTGAATTTACTTTCTTTAAATCCTTTATGCCTGGAGAGATCTCTAATCTGCTCGAGGCGTCAAATCCATAAGGGTTGACTTCGCTTAAAACTTTTGGGATCCATTCAGCAGATATCCCACCAGCTAGCCACCATGGCAATTTTATTGTCGATTCTTTTAGCCATTTCAAAGGAAGTCTTTTCCCCGTTCCTCCTAAAAGACCTTTGTCCCATGCATCCAGTAGGACAGCATCCACTGTCCCTAGGTAGCTATTTGCAAGTTGGATGTCATCTTTGCTTTTGATGCTGATGGCTTTCCACCACTCAATCATTGAATATTTGCGTCGGAGAAGGGCACAGTTCTCCTGATTTTCACTGCCATGTAATTGAATTATTGAAGGGGTTCCTTCGCCCTCTAATGCGTTTTTGAGAGAAAGTTCATCTAAATTCGCTACAACCCATACTCTTTTCAGTTTAGGAAAGTCATTGGTCAGCTCAGAGAAGATTGCTCTTCTTGCCGGCTCTTTTACAAAGCGCTTTGAGCTGGGAACCCCAATAACTCCTATAGCTTTTACTCCTAATGCAGCTATGGCTTTGGCTTGCTGCAATTGGGTTATCCCGCAAATTTTTACTGCGGTGGGTGAGGGAGACCTCATAAAAAAAAGGCCACTTTTTAACTACCTTTCTAGGATCGGATAGTAATTGGCTGTTGACCAGTCCAGATGGAGGGGAGGTTTTGGAAGGCTGGGAGATCATGAGGATTCGGGGGATCCCACTAAGGGTCCATCCAAGTTGGTTTGTGATCCTTTTATTGTTTACTTGGACATCACAGGGACAGGTTTCAAGAGTTGCCGAGTCACCACTTCCTCTCTGGGTCAGTTGGGGACTTGGCTTGATAACGGCGCTTTTGTTATTTCTTTCTGTCCTTTTGCATGAATTGGGCCACTCTTTTGTCGCTATCCATGAAGGGGTCAAAGTTAGAAGTATCACGCTGTTTTTGCTTGGTGGTGTGGCGAGAGTTGAGAGAGAATGCTCTTCACCTATGGCTTCGTTGAGAGTTGCTGCAGCTGGGCCTGTAGTGAGCTTGTTTTTGGCGTTGAGTTTGTTGTCTGCTGTTAATTGGGTCTTCCCGATAAGTCCTCTATTAGCAAATCTTTTGGGCCAGCTGGGTTCTTTGAATTTGGTTTTAGGACTTTTTAATCTTTTACCAGGATTACCTCTTGATGGAGGCTTGATACTTAAATCGCTTGTATGGCAATGGACTGGAAGCCAGCGTAAGGGTGTTCAAGTTGCAACCACCACGGGGCGAATCTTATCAATACTTGCAATTGTTCTTGGTATTTGGCTTTGTATAAGAAGTGGCGGATTTGGTGGCCTCTGGTTGGTGATGCTTGGCTGGTTTGGGTTGGCCGCTTCACGTTCACAGGCTCAGATTCTCGCTTTGCAGCAGATTTTGTGCCAGACCACTGTCGGCCAAGCAAAAGGGAGAGCATTTCGAGTCCTTGAAGATGATCAGCCTTTAAGCAGACTTAGTAAGTTGAGGTTGGCTAAAAATGATGAAAACAAAGGCCTCGAGTGGGTTTTGATTTGTCGAGCAGGTAGGTGGATTGGTTATGTTGATGACAAGCCATTGAAGGAGTTGCCTGTGCAGGTTTGGGACAAGCATTGCTTGGGTGATCATGTGAATCCCCTAAGTGACTTGCCTGCTATTGGTGAGAAAGCTCCTCTATGGGAGGCAGTCCTTGAACTTGAGAAAGCTGACAATGCAAGGTTGCTTGTGTTTAACCTCGCCGGACTTCCCTCAGGAACTCTTGACAGAATTAATTTAGGTGAAGCTGTTTTGAAAAGTTTGGGAGTAAGGCTTCCGAGTCAATTCATTGATGCTGCGAGAAGTCAGAACACTTACCCTTTAGGGATGGGGCTTCCTCAGGTGGTCGAAGGGATGGTTTCCTCAGGATTAGTTGATATTCCTACTGGTAAAACTTCAGGTTTATAAGAATTGGCTCTCAAAGAGACTTCCTCTAATTCCTTTTTTGATAGGGGTCTTTGACAGAATTCCAATTTTGGAAGAAATTCGCAAAAAGCTTTTTGCAAAACAAGTTCCAAGTCTTTTCTTGGAATTTGTTTTGGAGTTGGTGGCGGTGGGTCTTCTAGAAATACTTCTTTCCAAAGGTCAGTCGGAGGGTCTAGCAGAATTTCACCATGCTGAAGAAGCTGACCTTTTTTCCAATATTGAGCGCTACCAATACGCTTGTGGCCTTGTAGATCTACCAGATCTGCAGCAGTAGATGAAGCAAAGCAATCTGATGTTCCAGGTTTTGCTTGCTGGTCCCCAAACCTGAGAGGTAATCCCATTTCTAAAAAACCATTTATTAGCCATTTGGATAATTTGAAGTATGCGTCATGTCGTTTACGTGGTGGTGATGGCCATGTTATTGAGTAAGTAAGTCCTCCACTGTGAAGGACAGCGCCTCCCCCACTAGGCCTTTGAACTACTTCTAGTTTTCTTTGTTTTATCAATGTGATCCATTGAGCAGGCCATTCTTTTTGGTTTCGTCCAACTGACAGCCAGTTCCCTTTCCATTTGTAGAAACGTAGTGTTGGGAATGGCTTCTCACTTCTGATTGAGTTCTCTAGTAGAAGCTCATCTATGGCCATTTGTTCAGGACCACTCAAACTCAAAATAGGAATTAATCTTCCTTTGTTTTGAATGGCAATTAAGGGACTTTTGGCCATTATTGATCTTTGAAAGTTTTGGATAGTGCTGGAAATGATTTTTAGCTTTGGAGAGAGTGCTGATCAAAGGTTCGTTTTTTACGATGATCTTTTAGAAGATGCGGAAAAAAGAAATTTATTGGAAGCCTCCCCATGGGCAAGATTTAATCAATGCATTGTCATGTGCTTTTAAGAGGGGACAGCCCTTTTTAGGCATTTTTTTGGCGTTTTTCTTTTAAAGACATCCTGATTGAGAGCCAGGGTCTTATTCAAAGGTGTGACAGGCCTTTGCAAATGATGGCGTTTAGGACCGTTTTAAGTGGACAATGAATATGGTTTAACTTTATTGCTCGCACTTATGGACCCTAATATCGACCTTGCTGGCATGCTTCTCATTTGTGCCGTTCATGCTGGGATTTTGGCTCTTCGTTTAGGCATCACTCTGCAGCGAGCTTGATTGACCTGATCGAATCAACTCACCCCCCCCTTGGCAGCTACTGATCTCTGCGATACAAGCGGATAGTTGTTGATCAGCTTTGTCTCGCACCTTGGCTAACTCCAAGCCTAGAAAGCGCAGAACATCTGTACTTCGTGAAGGGGCTTTAAAACGAACTGCTTCTTCTCAAAAGATTGATGCTGCAACTTTGGCCTCAAAGCTGCAGCTTCAAGAGGAGAGAAGAGAGGTGGTTTATAGCCTTTTGGCCTTGACTATGAAATTGGGGCTAGTTGTAATAAGTGCTGTAAGCCTAGTTAAGGTATCAGTTGCTTATCAACAGCGTCATGATCGCCATAGTGAATTAGCTTCTGTTCTGGTATTGGAAGCCTCAAAACTTACCAATCTTCAGAACCGCTTTGATGACTTGTTTACACTTGGAGGTAGGGAAAGGTTTTTAGATGAACAGCATCAGTTGATTTCACCAAATACATTGAGAGTGATTTGGAGATAATTTTTTTCATTTAGTTGGTTTGATTTATTGCAATCAATGATTCATATTTATCTTTAAATCAATTGCTTTAAAGGCATTTTTGATGGCTTCTACACAGGCTGCTCCAGGAACTGTTCTGATTACGGGGACTACCTCTGGAGTTGGTTTGTACGCAACCAAGGCATTGGTTGACCTGGGTTGGAGGGTTATCACTGCAAATCGTGATCCCCTTAAGGCTGAACATGCAGCATCAAAACTTGCGCTGCCATTTGGAAGGTCTCGCCAGTTGAAGCATATTCATATGGATCTGGGTGATTTGGAAAGTGTCAGATACAGCACTAAAGAACTACTTGCAACACTTGAGAATCCTTTGGATGCGTTGGTTTGTAATGCTGCTGTTTATTTGCCTAGGTTAAAAAAACCTCAGCGATCGCCCCAAGGATATGAAATCTCTATGGCCACAAATCATTTTGGACATTTTCTTTTGATTCAACTTTTGCTCGACAATCTGCGTAAATCAAGGAGGCCAGTATGGCAAGGGACTTCATGGGGATTTGAGTCTCCTAGAGTGGTAATTCTTGGAACGGTTACTGCAAATTACAAGGAGCTAGGAGGGAAAATCCCTATCCCTGCCCCTGCGGATCTTGGGAATCTTTCTGGGTTTGAGGAAGGTTTTCTATCACCTATTTGCATGGCTAGTGGGAAGCGTTTTAAGCCTGGGAAAGCTTATAAAGACAGTAAATTATGCAATATGATTACCACTCAAGAGCTTCATCGACGTTATAAAGACTCACCAATTTTATTTAGCTCTTTGTACCCTGGATGTGTTGCCAATACAAAGCTGTTTAGAAATACGCCTAAGATTTTTCAAATCCTTTTCCCTTGGTTTCAGAAGCTCATAACTGGTGGATTCGTCAGTCAATCATTGGCTGGTAAAAGGGTTGCTCAAGTCGTTGCCGATCCGGAATTTGCCCTCTCTGGGGTGCATTGGAGTTGGGGCAATCGTCAAAGCAAGACACCTAGGCCATTCTCCCAGGAACTTTCTGAAAGAGCGACCGATCAACTCACAGCTCGCCGAGTATGGGAGCTGTCAATGAAATTGGTTGGTTTGAATTGATTTAATCAAAGCCCAATAAATCAAAAATTTCACGGTCTTTTAGAGGCTCTGCTTCTAGTGGCTCAACACTCTCACTCATTTTTTTTGCTAGGGATAGATATTCGTTTTGAACTGCAAGGACCTCTTCTGTAGGCTCCATTTCAAAAATAGTGCATTTCTTTAGACGGGAACGACGTATTGCGTCAACATCACGAAAATGAGCCATGGTTTTTAGACCAGTGCGATTATTGAATTTATCAATCTGATCCAATTCAGCAGATCTGTTAGCAACAACTCCTCCAAGTCGAACCTTGTAATTTTTTGCTTTGGCTTGAATTGCAGCGACTATTCGATTCATTGCAAAGATTGAATCGAAGTCATTGGCAGTAACAATTAGGCAATAGTGAGCATGTTGTAAGGGGGCAGCAAAGCCACCACAAACAACATCCCCAAGGACGTCAAATATCACTACATCAGTTTCTTCTAAGAGGTGATGTTCTTTCAGGAGTTTCACAGTTTGACCTGTTACATAACCACCACAGCCAGTTCCTGCTGGTGGCCCCCCACTCTCTACACACATCACTCCATTAAAACCTTGAAACATGAAGTCTTCAGGTCTTAATTCCTCACTATGAAAGTCCACCTCTTCCAAGATATCTATAACGGTTGGAACCATCTTGTGAGTAAGAGTAAATGTGCTGTCATGTTTTGGATCACAGCCTATTTGCAGTACTTTTTTGCCGAGTTTTGAGAATGCTGCAGACAGGTTGGATGATGTGGTCGATTTGCCGATGCCACCTTTGCCGTATACAGCTATTACAAGGGCTCCTTCCTCAATATGAATGGATGGATCTTGTTGAACCTGCACACTTCCTTCGCCATCGATAGGACGTGTAAGTGTTGTAGTCATTAAATGACCTTTTTGATTTTGGATTCTTTTTTATTTAAGAACGGTATTTCTCTAGTTGCTGAATGTATTTGAATTTCTACATATGTGCCTATATGAATATTTGCTTTCTCACAAAAAGCACCTCCAATCAAGGAGGCTGTTGAGTGATATTACTCAGGACACTTGGGGTATTTTTTTGTAGTTGATCGAATTGATGAATTAATTCCGAAAATGCACTTTGGCGTCATAAAGGGTTTCACTATCGATTTGGCGGCAACCAGCTTGACGGGCATATTTTTCAGTATTTCTTCTGACTTTCCCTCTAACAAAGAATGGGATTTTGGCTAATTCGGCTTCGCCTTCTTCTGTCCATATTGGGGAATTGTTTTTTGAAACGATTTCCTTAGCAGCTTCGTCAGGATTCAAATATTTGGTTTGGGGCTCATGTTTTGTGGTTGGCTGACCTCCTTGATGGCCTAAATGACTTTGGTGCCCATCGATGAATTCGAAGTCATGGCGGAACATTCCAATTAGGTGTTCTTCAAGTCCCATCATGAGTGGATGAACCCAGCTGTCGAAAATCACATTTGCTCCTTCCCAGCCCATTTGGGGGCTGTATCGGGCAGGGACATCTTGAACATGCATAGGCGTGCTTATGACAGCACAAGGAATCCCTAGACGTTTGGCGCTATGCCTTTCCATTTGTGTTCCAAGAACTAATTCAGGTGCTGCATTAGCCATGGCTTTTTCTACTTCTAAGTAGTCATTGCTGATAAGTGCTTCTATTCCAAGCTTCTCTGCGGCAGAACGTACTGGCCTTGCCATTTCTCTGCTATATGTTCCAAGACCTACAACTTCAAAACCCAATTCTTCATTAGCAATCCTTGCTGCAGCAATGGCATGTGTTCCATCGCCAAAGATGAAGACTCGTTTCCCCGTTAGATAGTTGGAATCAACAGATTGTGAATACCAGGTAAGTCTTGATTGTTTTGACGTTTCACTTTGGTTTGGCGGCTCTATTCCCAAAATTTCACTGATCTCTTTCAAAAAATCATGAGTAGCGCCCACCCCAATGGGGACCGTCTTAGTGAAAGGAGTTTCGAATTGTCGTTGCAGCCAAAGGCAGGTTGATTCAGCTATCTCGGGATATAAGCAGACATTTGCATCGGCATCAGGAATTCTCATTAACTCTGCAGGTGAAGCTCCTAAAGGGGCTATTACATTTATATCAATGCCATGGATATTGAGGAGTTTTTGTATTTCTAAGACATCGTCTCTACAACGAAATCCAAGTAAAGATGGGCCTAAAAGGTTTACGCGTGGTCTTCGGGATTGATCTTTCCAAGCCTTGGAGTTTTGAGAACCTTTTTCATGCGGATGATTTTTTAGCAGTCCTCTAACAAGTTGATAAAAGGTTTCAGCGGCTCCCCAATTTTCTTTTTTGCTGTAAGCAGGCAACTCGAGAGTGATTATTGGAAGGTCTAGACCCATCCCTTTAGCAAGGGAGCCAGGTTGGTCTTGAATGAGCTCTGCGGTGCAGCTTTCCCCGACCAAAAGGGCTTTGGGTTTAAAACGATCTACTGCTTCTTTGATGTGGCCTTTGACAAGTTCTGCGGTGTCTCCACCAAGATCTCGCGCTTGGAATGTTGTATAAGTGACTGGCGGTCTCTTGCCTCGCCTTTCAATCATTGTGAAAAGAAGATCTGCGTAAGTATCACCTTGTGGAGCATGCAGTAGATAGTGAACTCCCTCCATTGAGGTTGCGATTCTCATCGCTCCTACATGAGGAGGGCCTTCATATGTCCAGAGAGTTAATTCCATAGCTTTAAACCTTGGCGAGGAGTTTGCGGTTGAGTAAATCGTGTCTATGAAGTGGTCTTGAGAAAAGTTCAGCAAGATCAGCGGCTTGATCGATTCCGTGAATTGGACTGAAAACTAGTTCTATTGACCATTTAGTAGATATGCCTTCAGCTTCTAAAGGGTTTGCTAGACCCATGCCGCAAACAACTAAGTCTGGCGAAAGTTCTCTTACTCGATCTAGTTGCTTTTCAACATGTTGCCCTTCCACTACAGGTGTATTTGTAGGGAGAAGTTCCAGCTCAGCAGACATCATTTCTCTATTGAGATAAGGGGTCCCAACCTCAAGGAGTTCCATCCCGCATTCGCGATGGAGAAAACGTGCAAGAGGAAGTTCCAGCTGTGATTCGGGCAAGAGAAATAATTTTTTCCCACAAAGATTCTCCTTAAAGGGTTCTAATGCTTTCTGGGCACGAGCTATCAATGGTTCAAGGGTTGAATGAACGGTTGATGAGTTAATCCCGAAGGCTTGCGTTGCAGTTTTCATCCAAAGTTGACTTCCCTCGATTCCTAAAGGGAAAGGGGCTTGAAGAATTTCAGCTCCTCTATCTTTAAGTGCTCTTGCAGTTTCAGTTAGGAATGGCTGAGTCAGCAAGACCTTTGTGCCAGGACCAATTGCTGGTAAATCAGTGGATTGTCTTGGTGGGAAGCTGCAAACTTTTTCTAGCCCGACTTTATTGAAAAGCTTGATTAATCGATCTTCGACGGAATTGGCAAGGGTCCCTGCCAAAAGCAATTGCTGCTCATTGGTGGAAGGCATTAATGGAACCATCGCTTTTAGAGCCCCATCTTCACCTTGAGTAAAGGTTGTCTCAATGCCACTGCCCGAGTAATTGAGGACTCTTACTCGGCCTTCTAATGCTGTATTTAGACGTTCAGCAACTCTTGCTAGATCAAGTTTGATAACTTCGCTAGGGCAGGAACCAACTAGGAATAGGGTTCGAATCTCTGGGCGCCTTGCCAAAAGATTATTTACTACTCGATCAAGTTCTTCATGAGCATCTGCTAAGCCAGCAAGATCTCTTTCTTCAAGAATTGCGGTTCCAAAACGTGGCTCCGCAAAGATCATTACACCGGCTGCGCTTTGTATTAGATGCGCACAAGTTCTTGAACCGACAACAAGGAAGAATGCATCAGGCATGCGCCTGTGAAGCCAAACAATTGAGGTAAGACCACAGAAGACCTCTCGTGGTCCGCTTTCTTTTAGCAGCGTGGCGCCGCTCATGGTTTAGAACGCAAATATCCTTTTAAAATCGAATGATTTATTAGTTAAACAGCATTAGTCACTGAAACTCTTTGGGATTGAAGATGTTTTGTTGCAAAGATGTAGTAATTATGTGTCAATTTGCCCATCTAATTTTTTGATCTGACTTTCGTCTCAGTTGAGTGGGTGTTCTTGCTTTGTTAAAGAGGTCTTTAGTAAAAGTGAACCATGAAAAAATCGCATGAGAATAATGATCCTCATCTCAACAAAAATCTTGATTTTTAAAAAGATAAATGTTAGATCTCTGAGATCAGGAAAGACCTTGACTCACCCTTGACAGCACATTAATTTGCTCATTAACTGTTCAGTTCCTCCAGTAGGCATCATCCTTCTCTGACTTTGATAGTTTCCATACATTTCTACTTAGACGTCTTGCTATAAGCCCACCACGCTCAATTTTTCCTGATCCTGGACGTGCCCCAAGTAGTTGGGTTACTTCAGAAGTACTTAAAGGCGCAGCTGTTTTGATAGCAAGATCGGTAAGTTCTAGGCGTTGTTTTAACGCTTGGAGATCTGCTTGCCCTCCATCTTCGTTTTCAGGCCAAATCCATCCGGGACCACCTTCTTTTGAAATCTTTTGCATTAACCCTAAGCCAATCAAACCCAAGGCCTGCTCTGCTTTTAGCTCACTTGATAGTGTTGTTGATTCTGGGGTGTTTGTTTGATTTGTAGCCATTGCAGACTTACGTATCTGTTTTGGACGGTATCGGCTCCTAATCAGCTTGCAAGCTCTACTTAATTGTTCAGTTGGGCGATCCTTCCGGTAGTATCCGCGCCATGAACCGTTTGGCTAGCTTAGATACTCCAGAGCGGCGACAAGGCGGAAGTGCGCTCGTTACTGGTACTGAGGTACATCCTCAGTCTTCTGGGGCTAGTTGTGTAATTACTACTGACTCTGAAAATGCTCGCGTAGCTCGTCAGAGCAGTCATGTGCAGCAAATTGAGCTTCGAACTTACGTTTTTCTTGATTCTCTTCAACCTCAGCTGGCTGCTTATATGGGCACAGTCAGTCAAGGTTTCCTTCCAATCCCTGGTGATGCATGCCTTTGGATGGAGGTGTCTCCAGGGATGGCAGTTCATAGGGTCACCGATATAGCTCTTAAGGCAAGTAATGTTCGACTTGGTCAGATGGTTGTCGAGAGGGCCTTTGGTTCCTTGGCTCTTTATCATCGAGATCAAAGTACTGTTCTGCATTCAGGCGATGTTGTCTTAGATGCCATAGGAAGCACAGTTAGTAGGCGTAGCCCTTGCGAAGTGAGCTGGACTGAGGTGATTCGAGCCATAACTCCCGACCATGCGGTTCTTATTAATCGTCAGAACCGAAGAGGATCAATGATTGAGGCTGGCATGAGTATGTTCATTCTTGAAACTGAGCCTGCTGGTTACGTTTTAATTGCGGCTAATGAGGCAGAAAAAGCTTCAAACATCACTGTTGTCGATGTGAAAGGTGTTGGAGCGTTTGGTCGTTTAACTCTTGCGGGAAAAGAAGGAGATGTTGAGGAGGCAGCAGCAGCAGCAATGAGGGCCATTGATCAAGTCAATCGACTATCGACATTGTCAATAAAGTCCTAATTTTTTTTTGAGGTAAGGAGCTAGATTCCTTGCGGCTTTTCCTCTGCTCCCAAGTCGAGATAATTGCTCCTTACTCATTTCTCCATAAGTGCAATTTGCTTCTCTGACCCAGAAAAGTGATTCGAATTCTCCACCGGGATAGGCAGGTGCCTTAAGCATTTCTCCCCAGCAAGTTCCTTCGGCTTCTTTTAAGAGATGCCCGTTTGGATCACAGAAAACCATTACACTGCAGAAACGAGCGCTTCTATATGGATTGCCCTCAATAGCTTCAAGGATTTTTTTGATTTTTTCTTCGTCGTTAGCCGCAAAGCGTGCAGAAAAAATTCCTGGAGCACCATTAAGTGCATCAACTTCTAAGCCAGAGTCATCTGCAATTGTCCAGGTGTTGGTAAGTTTTGCTGCTGCTTCAGCTTTTAAAATTGCATTTTCTAAATAGGTGGAGCCTGTTTCCTCGACATCTAGGTCGCTTGGCTGTTTTTGAACATCTACTGGAAGTGGACCAAGCATTGCTTGGATTTCGTCAACCTTTTTAGGGTTCCCACTAGCAATTGTGAGTAGTGGCCTGGCCAAGATTAAAAAAGTAAATTCCCAAGCATTCTGCTTGGGAGGCGGGTTTAGTGGCTAGAAATTATGTTTTTAAATTGTTTGAGACAGGAATGGGGTGAACATTCCATCCCTCGGCAACGAATACCTTGGGCCCTGCCTCATTTGGTAAAAATACTCATGTAAAGGACTTGTTACAAGAGATTGTTTTGAGGCCATGACCGAAAAACCAATAGCCTTACAAAACAGTCCCTCACTGCAATATAAGATTTGCTTATCAGAGTTAGTAAATACGGTGATCGGGGTTTTAGTCAAATCCTCTTGACGCATTGTTGGTTGAGGGGGCATTGTCCATTGCGAACATTCCATCTCTTTATTTAGGTAGGCAATGGCTAACGAAACCATGGGCATCGCACTCGGCATGATCGAGACTCGCGGACTTGTCCCTGCAATTGAAGCCGCTGACGCTATGACCAAGGCTGCAGAAGTGCGCTTGATTGGTCGTGAGTTTGTTGGCGGTGGCTACGTAACAGTTTTGGTACGTGGTGAAACCGGTGCTGTTAATGCCGCCGTTCGGGCTGGTGCTGATGCATGTGAGCGTGTTGGTGATGGTCTAGTAGCTGCACACATCATTGCGCGTCCTCATCGCGAAGTTGAGCCTGCTCTTGGTAATGGCAACTTCCTTGGTCAAAAGGACTGAGGCGTAAAGCGAATTTTTGAGAAGGTTCGCGACACCTCATCCCTAATTACTGACTTATAGGAGTTATCTAATGAGCAAAAAGTATGACGCTGGGGTAAAGGAGTACAGAGACACCTACTGGACTCCAGATTATGTACCCCTAGACACCGACCTTTTGGCTTGCTTTAAATGCACTGGCCAAGAAGGTGTTCCTAGAGAGGAAGTCGCTGCGGCAGTCGCGGCTGAGTCTTCAACAGGTACTTGGTCCACTGTTTGGTCCGAGTTGCTAACTGACCTTGAATTCTATAAAGGTCGTTGCTATCGCATTGAGGATGTCCCTGGAGACAAAGAATCCTTTTATGCATTTATTGCTTATCCTCTTGACCTTTTTGAAGAAGGCTCAATTACAAACGTACTGACTTCTTTGGTTGGTAATGTTTTCGGATTTAAAGCTTTAAGGCATCTCCGTCTTGAAGATATTCGCTTCCCAATAGCTTTCATTAAGACCTGCGGCGGTCCACCTTCTGGCATCGTTGTTGAACGTGATCGTTTGAATAAGTACGGTCGTCCTCTTCTTGGGTGCACCATTAAGCCAAAACTTGGCCTTTCTGGTAAAAACTATGGACGAGTTGTTTATGAATGCCTTCGTGGTGGTCTCGACCTGACAAAGGATGATGAGAACATCAACTCACAACCTTTCCAGAGATGGCGCGAGCGCTTCGAGTTTGTTGCAGAAGCTGTAAAGCTTGCTCAACAGGAAACTGGAGAGGTCAAAGGGCATTATCTCAATTGCACCGCAACAACTCCTGAGGAGATGTATGAGCGTGCAGAGTTCGCAAAAGAACTCGATATGCCCATCATCATGCATGACTACATCACTGGTGGTTTCACAGCCAATACAGGCTTGGCTAACTGGTGTCGTAAGAACGGGATGCTTCTGCATATTCACCGTGCAATGCATGCGGTTATTGACCGTCATCCAAAGCATGGAATTCATTTCCGTGTACTTGCTAAGTGTCTTCGCCTTTCTGGTGGTGACCAGCTCCATACAGGAACTGTTGTGGGCAAACTAGAAGGTGATCGTCAGACCACTCTTGGTTACATCGACAACCTACGTGAGTCTTTTGTTCCAGAAGACCGCACACGTGGCAACTTCTTTGATCAGGACTGGGGTTCTATGCCAGGTGTATTCGCTGTTGCTTCTGGTGGCATCCATGTATGGCATATGCCAGCATTGCTTGCAATTTTCGGAGACGACTCTTGCTTGCAGTTTGGTGGTGGTACTCATGGTCACCCATGGGGATCTGCTGCTGGAGCAGCTGCTAACCGAGTAGCCCTTGAAGCTTGCGTTAAAGCACGTAATGCAGGTCGTGAGATCGAGAAGGAAAGTCGCGACATCTTGATGGAAGCTGCTAAGCACAGTCCTGAGCTTGCTATCGCACTTGAGACCTGGAAGGAGATCAAGTTCGAATTTGACACAGTCGACAAGCTTGACGTTCAGTAATAGCGAAGAAGAGGAGGCATCACGCCTCCTCATCAGTTACTTCCTTACTTTCAGTCGTCGGGAAAAAACCGACTTCTATATACATCCACAAACTCAGGTTCACCATGCCTTTCCAGAGCACAGTTGGTGACTACCAAACAGTCGCCACCCTGGAAACATTCGGCTTCTTACCGCCGATGACCCAGGACGAAATTTACGATCAAATTGCTTACATCATTGCTCAGGGCTGGAGCCCTGTCATTGAGCACGTACACCCAAGTGGCTCCATGCAGACTTACTGGTCTTATTGGAAGTTACCCTTCTTTGGCGAGAAGGATCTGAATTTGGTTGTAAGTGAGCTTGAAGCTTGCCACCGTGCCTACCCCGACCACCATGTTCGAATGGTTGGTTACGACGCCTATACCCAAAGTCAGGGAACTGCGTTCGTTGTATTCGAAGGTCGCTGACCCTTCCTCTGATAGTGCATAGCCTCGAGTTTTTTCGGGGCTATTTCTTCTCTAATTAAGACGTTTATTTGGTTCGGACATGGCAAAACAATCAAGTCGAGGTCTAGCTCTTGAGCGCCGTAAGGCTCTCAGTGAATCAGGGAAGAAATCCACCATAATGAGTGGAGCAGCTGATAATCGTGTTCGCACATCTTCAGATGCACGCGGTACTAGGACGAATACATCCTTTGTTAAGGCCAAGGCTTCATCCCGACAGGTTTCTTCAACTCCTTCGACTACATCGGTTCAAGTGGTCTCTAGAAATGTCAGGCCTGTAAGTCATCCAAGTAGAGAACTGGTATTGGCAAGACGTGAAGAACTTTCTCGTAGAGGAAAGTCTGCCGCAAAAAGTAAGGATAGAACTCGTATAGACGTTGAGAAGAGCTCACCTACTGAAATGAGCTCAACATCTATACCCGATGGGCCTAAGAAGAATTCTTTTGAACAGATCAGAAGCGACGTTTCTGCCTCTGAAACTTCTTTAAGTAGTTCTAGAAGATCTGAAA
This sequence comes from Prochlorococcus sp. AG-409-P01, assembly GCA_003215335.1. GTDB lineage: Bacteria > Cyanobacteriota > Cyanobacteriia > PCC-6307 > Cyanobiaceae > AG-409-P01. The sequence continues at coordinate 265,805 of QCKM01000001.1, forward strand.
AACTAAACTCTAGAAATGACCACTCACGTCAAACAACAAAACGACGGGCTATACAAAACCCAAGCAGAGCCCTTGTCTTAGCAAGACGTGAGGCACAATCTAAATTAGGTAAAACAGCAGGGCAACAGCCAACTTCTGCTGCATCAGTTGCTCGTCAAGGCGATCCTGATTTAACCAGTCGTGAACTTTCGCAAAGAGTACGTGAGCTTCGTAGTAAAAGTGGAGCTACTGGTAAACAAAGATCTGGCACAACTCGACCTTGTGGGCCTAATCGTAATGGCTCTAAATTAAATGCTGCTGTTGATGCACATTGGAAGGTAGGGACAAGTGAAACCATCTCTGGTCAGGTTGTAACTGGGACTCAAGCAAATAGGTCTTCCAAAACCACTGGAAATGAGGCAAGTACTTGTCGCTCAATTACAGGAACCCAATATTTAGGTTCAGAAGTCTTTGATGCTTTTTGTCAATCGTCTCCTGCTCCTAGTCAACCATCGAAAGTTGCTGTTACTAACACAACTCATGGCAATAGGGTTACGGGGAACGAAGTTGGTCGTTCAGAAAAAGTGACTGGTGATGAGCCTGGTACTTGTAAGTCTTTGACTGGCACTGAGTATATTTCTGCAAATCAATCAAATTCGTATTGTGGAGGTGTCCAAGCCTCTCCTCGTAAAGTTGGTCAGAGTCTCACTCTTGATGGAAGAAAAGTGAGTGGGGTCATGGTAGGACGATCATCAAAAGTGACTGGTGATGAGGCCGGCTCAAACAAAGGCCTGACAGGAGACCAATACTTAGGATCAGATCCACTACCTGAGGGTAGACCTGCTGAAAAAGTTGGCACATTTAATACCCTCCTTGGTTCAGCGGTAACAGGTACAAATGTTTCTCGCTCAGAATTTGTGACAGGAAACGAGCCTGGTAGTTGTAAAAACGTTACTGGTGATGAATATGTAGGCTCTCAGCAGTTCAATACCTTTTGTGGTGGGAGACCTGAACCTGAGGCTCCAAAAGTTGGGCTAAGCCTCACGAATAAGGCTCAAGCTGTTAGTGGGACACTTACAGGCCGTTCAGATCTAGTTACTGGGGATGAGCCTGGCACATGTAAAGCTGTAACGGGAACTCCATATGCTGGCTTAGAGCAGGCAAGTCAAAGGTGCAATAGCGCTTCTGTTGATGAAATTCAAAAGAGAACTCCACAAAGATTGGGTACTCCAGGAGCTCCTATGACAGGTCAGCAACCAGGTTTGGGAGGGGTAATGACGGGAGCAAATAAAGGTGCATGTGAAACCTTGACGGGAACTCCCTATGTCGGTTCAGATCACCTCACACAAGCATGTGGAACTAAACCTGTGGATAATCAAACTTCTTCAGTTAATAGCTTCGGAACGAAGTTCAGTGTTCAGTCTCCAGCAAGGGCTGCTCAATCCCAACGAGAAATCCAGAGTGGTGTTACTGGAACAAGCTATGAGAATGGTTCCAGGATTACTGGACCATTCGACATGGCTCCTGAAAAAGTTACTGGTACTGAGCAGTTTCGATTTGATCGAAAGCCACGTGAGTTCAATGCAGTACAGGTAAATGAGAGTGAGAACGTTGACCAATCCTCTCGTCCTGTTTCTCGGATTACTGGAGAAGGTCAATCTGCTGGTTTAAATATCACCGGAGATGATTGGGATAGAGGTGAAAGGGTTACTGGTACTGAGGGTGCTTCTGCTCGTCGGAGAAACCCTTCCCGCCCAGGCGCAATGGGCGCGATGCCTCCTTTTGAGTTGAAAAGAAATGAAGAGCTTTCTAAACCTGATTTTTTAATAACAGGATCTAGTGGTAATACCAGGGAGGGGCAGCTTGTCACCTTCTCAGGTGGAGCGAGAGGCTAAGTGACGGATGGCCTATCGCAATTTGGCCAAGAAGAGTACACGACCCTTAGGGCCTACTGCTCCAAGGAAAAGTCATATAGCAACTCAGCAATCTGGTCATTTCCAAAACAAAAGCCTTGTGGGTGTTGAATCACATCACCATCCACTGACAGATGTTGTAGCTAATCGGTATTTGCAAAATTATGAGACTGAGGTGAAAGGACGGTTTGAGAAGATTGTCCCATTGTTGAAAAGAGTTTCCGCACTTCAGCATGAACAGGATTTTGTAGCTAAAGGCCAACAACTTACTTTTGCTGAACTCGGGTTTGAATTGCCTTCTCATCTCCTAGAAAAGGCTTGGGTTTCTCAGCTTGATATGCGAGCTTTATTTGCTTGGTGTGTTTTTCAATCTCATCAAGAGGCTAGTGATCAGTTTTTTAATGACGACCCTTTACATGGAGGAGAAGAAAGTTCAGACGCAAAGTCTTTTCAATCTTTCCTTTCTGATTGTGGCTTTCATCTTTTAGATGTAACTCCCTGCGCTGATGGACGTTTGGCGCATTCAATTGCATATGCATTGCGTATTCCTTTTAGCACCGTTCGTAGACGTTCTCATGCTGGAGCATTATTTGATGTTGAGCAGACTGTCAATCGCTGGATAAAGACCGAGCATCGACGTTATAGGGAGGGGTTGCCTAATCGCGCAGAAGAACCTACTCGTTATTTAAAGGTGGTCACCTATCACTTTAGCTCTGTAGATCCTTTACATCAAGGATGTGCAGCACATGGGAGTGATGATGCCGTTGCTGCTAAGGCGGGACTTCAACGGTTGCTGGATTTTCGAGAGTCAGTTGAGAATAGTTTTTGTTGTGGAGCTTCAGTTGATCTCCTTTTGATTGGCTTAGATACAGATACGGATGCAATTCGTGTTCATACCCCATCTCTTGATAGCGAAATGATTCTCGATAAGTGGGTTTCAGCATTAGACCTTTATCAAGAAACACAAGCTTTGACTAAAGATCAAGCCATGCAAATTATTGTTGATAGGGTTAAAAAAAGTGCTCCTGACAAACCTGACCCTGGAATGGTTTCATTTGTTGCTCGATTGCTAGCAAATAATATTTCGCAAATTGATTATGTTCGACAATTACATGGTGGCCCTTATCCAGATGCTGGCCATGCTGAACGTTTTATTGGCGTGGGTATTGGTTTTAAGGAGGTTCATTTGAGAAACCTTACTTACTTTGCACATTTGGACACTGTTGAAGAAGGTTCCCCGGACTTGGATGTAGGAATAAAGATCTTTAAAGGTTTAAATGTAAATCATGATTTGCCAATTCCAGTAGTTATTCGCTTTGACTATTCTGGCAAGGTTCCTGGGGCTAGGGATAGAGCATTAGCCGATTGCTTAAGAGTTGACGGTGCAATTTCATCTCGTTATCGAGATTTGGTAGATGATGGCTTATTGCACACTTTTCTTACTGTCCGAGATCGAGACCAAAAAGGGCCAGCCGAAGTTGTAGGGTCATCTCTTGATCCTGCACTTCAGGAGGCACATTGACATGCTGATTTGTAAGGTTCTAAAGCCACTAGTCTCAACCAATCGGATTCCAGGATTTGAGCATAAGCATCTTCAAGTTGTTTTAGATGGGAGCTCTAAAAAAGTTGCTGTAGATGCAGTTGGATGCAAGCCAGATGATTGGGTTATTTGTGTTGGCAGTTCTGCTGCTAGAGAGGCTGCAGGAAGCAAGTCTTATCCCAGTGATCTCACCATAGTTGGCATTATTGACCATTGGGATCCTGAGACCTCTAGTCCTCCTCAGGGAGGCTTTGGTTGATATGGAGATAATGCAAGTTGAGGGACAGTTGATTTGCACTCAAAGGGTTGAGGGGCTTGGCCATATGCATTTGCGCATTTTAAGAAATAACAAAGGAAAGCAATTCGTTGCTGTTGATCCTGTAGGTGCGCGTAAAGGTAATTGGGTATTTACGGCAAGTGGATCAGCCGCACGTTTTGCTTGTCCTGATCCGGCAACTCAGACTGATTTAACTATTGGGGGGATCATTGATTTTTGGCCGCCTGATGAATAGTTGATTGTCATCAACCTTTCCTAAAGCTCATTTTTTTTAGTCTTATGGCCACCGAACAAGGCTCTGCTTCAGTCCCCACTAGTCAGACGGTAGATGTAACTCCCGTCACCACTACTCCAGAAGGGGTAGTTGACTCTTCTAAGGCTTCTTCAAGGTCTGCTAAGAGCAAGGTTAATGTTGGAAGCAATTCAGCAAGGGTTACTAATAAAGATGTTAAATCTGTCAATTCTAATTTTGGAGGTTCTGGCAGACCTGGTCTGAATAAGTCATCTTTAACCAGTCACTCAGGCTCATCGAAAGGAATTGCACTTGGGTTGATTGAAACTAGAGGTATGGTTCCTGCTATTGAAGCGGCTGATGCTATGACAAAGGCAGCCGAAGTGAATTTGATAGCTAGAGAATATGTTGGTGGTGGTTATGTGACCGTAATGGTGAGAGGAGAGACTGGGGCTGTAAATGCATCAGTTAGAGCTGGAGCAGATGCTTGTGAACGTGTTGGAGATGGTCTTGTTGCGGCTCATATAATCGCTCGTCCTCATGTAGAAGTTGAGCCGATTTTGAGTTTTTCTGGAGCCAAACGGCGTAGTTGATTAGCTTTGGAGCAATTAAAGACTTGAAGTTATAGTTATTACTTAATTATTATTCGCTTTAAGTTCAGCGAAGTAAAAGGAGCTAATTATGGATAAATGGGAGAAGCGAGGCCGTCCTCTTAGATTGGAGAAACGTTTTGAATTTCAGAGTTATGAAAAAACTAGGGATTTTTTGGATTGCTTAGGAGAGCTGAGCGAAGCAGTTGATAGGTTTCCCGACATAAGTTTTGGGAAAACGTATGTGAATATCACATTGCGCCCTGATGCTGATGATGCTGAGTTCAATGATTTGGATTACAAATTTGTTGATGATATAGATGGACTCCTCAATTGATCTTTCTAGTGCGTATGCCGACTCTGGTGTCGAAGAGGTATTAGAACAACTTGATAAAGATTTGGTAGGCCTTAAGCCAGTTAAGACAAGAATTAAAGAAATAGCAGCTTTGTTGTTAGTTGACAGAGCAAGACAAGGTTTGAACTTGCCTTGCTCTATGCCAAGTCTTCACATGTCTTTTACGGGTAGGCCAGGGACAGGGAAGACAACAGTCGCAAGTAGAATCTCACAGATATTATTTCGACTTGGTTATCTGCGAAAAGGACATGTTGTGACCGTGACCAGAGACGATTTAGTGGGTCAATATGTTGGTCACACTGCCCCGAAGACAAGAGAAATGATTAAAAGGTCCCATGGAGGAGTGTTGTTTATAGACGAGGCTTACTATTTGTATAAATCAGGAAATGAAAGGGATTATGGGGTGGAAGCTGTAGAGATTCTGCTTCAAGAAATGGAACTAAAAAGAGATGATTTTGTGGTCATTTTTGCTGGTTACAAAGATCTGATGAATGATTTTTATAAGTCAAACCCTGGACTTTCATCTAGAGTTGCTCATCATATTGATTTTCCTGATTATAGTGATCAGGAGTTAATGAAAATAGCTCAATTATTTTTAGCTGAGCAGAGTTATTGTTTTAGTAAAGAAGCTATTTCCGCATTTGAGGATTATATACAAAGACGTCGACTGCTTCCTTTCTTTGCTAATGCACGTTCAATACGAAATGCACTTGACCGGACTCGCTTAAGACAGGCAAATCGCTTGTTTTCTCGTATGGGTGAACTTCTTAATCGTGAAGAGTTGATGACTATTGAGGCTGTAGATATCTTGGCAAGCAGGGTTTTTAAAGGAGAGTTGGAGGGCCAGAATCAACCTTTATCCTCTGGGGATAGTTAGGCAAGATAGCTTTCTGACTTTTAGGGCTCTTTATTCTTCTTTTGGTTGCTCTAAATCTCTTTTTATTAGCACCAGCAAGTAAGAGGGGGCTTTGTATCTTCCTGGGAGACAGCGGTTTAGTGTTTCAAGATGCCCCCAGCAAACAGTCTTTTCTATCTCTGACTTACTGCGTCCTTCTTGCAATAGACGCCTCAGAGCTTTGCAATAGAGGGGATAGCCAGCCTCTAGTTCTCCAATAGTTAGCTTGGCTACACCCATGTCGCGTCTCAGTTCAAGAATCAATTTAGACAATCGCGGTGACCTGCGCTTGTTTGTCTTCCCTTTTCTTGATTTAGATCGAGGACCTATTTGCTCGAAAAGACAGTTTTACTCTTGTTTGGTCCCCAAGGCACGGCAGGTGTCTTGGTCTTGATCTAATTAGTTCCAAGCCAAGCAATGCAATCAATTTCAACTTTGGCGCCTTTGGGGAGGGCGGATACTTCTACGCATGCCCTGGCTGGGCTTACTCCTTTGCCAAAGGTATTTGCATAGATAGTGTTTACTTTTTCAAAATCAGCTAGATCTACAAGATAAATGGTTGTTCTTATCACCTGCTCAGAAGAGCCCCCTGCAGCATTTATTACTTCAACAAGATTCTTAAGGACTTGTTGCGCTTCTTGCTCAATATTGCCTGACCCCACCATTAAGCCAGTTTTTGGGTCAAGGGCTATTTGACCAGAACAATAGAGCCATCCATTTGCTAGCACTGCTTGGTTATAAGGTCCAACTGGAGCCGGCGCTGATTTAGTGCTGATTGATTTGGGATGAGTAGAAGTCATTTAGGGATGTTGTTGTTGATACGTCATTGACTTGTTCAATCTTGCATGAAAGAAAGGCAAATATGCATTGATCTGGTTGCTTTCATTGCAAGAAATTTTTATCCATTCCAATTGTCCTTGTGAATACGCAAAGTTTCAAATTCTCTCTTTGTTTTGGCACGTATGAATAAGTTGGTCTTTTTTTCCAATGAAATTGTGCTGGGTAAGCTAAGAGAACCTTTACTTCGAAGAAGAGAAACCAATTCGAGTCTTTTTTCGATCAAATGGTCATCTGGATAAAGGCTTTGGGCCCACAGTAAGTTCGCTTGAGTGTATTCATGGGCGCAGTAGACCTTTGTTTCTTCAGGTAGGGCAGAAAGACGTTTTAAGGCCAAATACATCTCGTCTGCCGTGCCTTCGAAAATTCGCCCACAACCGCCTCCAAAGAGAGTGTCACCACAGAACAGAACTGGTTCACATGGCTCTTTTTTGGATTTTGGAAGGTAGTACGCCACATGGGCATTGGTATGACCAGCAACATCTATGACTTTTATTCGTCTTCCAAGTAGAGAAATTTCATCGCGATCTTTTACGGACAAAGTCTGGAATGGAATACGGTGTCGGTCTGCTTTGGCAGCTACTACTTCTGCCTTAGGCCATTTTTTTAGAAGACCTTGCGTTCCGCCAATGTGATCGGCATGGTGATGTGTCTGCAGAATTGCAACGACTGTTAGGGCCTCACTCTCTAGCCAGGTTTGTATTGGCTTGGTCTCAGGAGGATCTACAACCACTACGTTTTCTCCGCTAAACCAAATCCAACAGATGTTGTCTTTTAGTAGTGGTATGCCTTTGATGCCTGATTGTGTTTTCAAGGTCTTCATAGGCTTGAGGATCGCATATATCGTTAAAGTCAAGTACGACGAATGAGGCCATGATCACCGTCGCACTTGCGAAAGGAGCTTTGCTCAAGGATTCCGTGGCCCGCTTTTTGAAGGCAGGCCTAGATTTCACGGCATTGCTTGACCCTGACAATCGCCAGTTAATGGTCCCTTCTAGTTGTGGTAGGGCGCGAGCTTTATTAGTTCGAAATGGGGATGTTCCTGTGTATGTGGCATATGGTCAGGCTCAATTGGGAGTAGTTGGTTATGACGTTCTTAGAGAACATCAGATGCCAGTTGCTCAGCTTGTAGATCTTGGGTTCGGTGGGTGCCATCTGGCAGTAGCTGTTAAGGCAACAAGTGGATATCGGCGCGCCTCAGATTTGCCGCCACATTGTCGGGTGGCGAGTAAATTTACTCATTGTGCTAAGGGATTTTTTGAGGAGATTGACCTCCCAGTCGAACTAGTGCATTTGACTGGATCAGTAGAGCTTGGACCAATAACCGGAATGGCTGAAGCGATTGTAGATCTAGTCGCTACTGGAAGGACTCTTAAAGAAAATGGGTTGGTAAGTATTGAAGAGCTTTTTCATTCAACGGCAAGACTTATAGGGAACCCTCTTTCATTGCGATTGGATAGTGGGGAATTGCAAGAGATTGTTGAAGCAGTTAGGGATAACGATCAACTGAGAAAGGCTTCTTCCTAATGGCTTCAAAGGATCTTCAACGTGTCAAACGCCTGGGGCGGTATTTGCGAAAGGACCGGAAAAGCCTTTTCTTGATTGTTTTCATTCTTGTTCCAGTTGCTTTTGCTGGCGCTGTTCAGCCTCTTTTGGTCGGGCAAGCGATAAGTGTTTTGCGCGGGGAACCGACTTTCTTGTGGTTGGCTGAACTTTCGAAATCTGCAGCAGTAAGGCTTTTAGTAGGAATTTTGTTTGTTTCAGTGATTTTGAGATTATGTCTTCAGGGGTTTCAATCCTTCAATATTCAAGCAGTTGGTCAACGACTGACAGCACGTATTCGTCAAGATCTTTTCTCGCATGCAATGGCTTTGTCACTTCGCTTCCATGACCGAATGCCGGTCGGGAAGCTACTGACAAGGCTTACTAGTGATGTAGATGCACTTTCAGAAGTCTTTGGAAGTGGTGCTGTGGGTGTTCTTGCTGATCTGGTGACTCTTCTAGTGATTGCGATCACTATGGTGCTCATTGAATGGCGTTTGGGCTTATTGCTGTTGGTGACTCAGGTGCCTGTCACGCTTGCAGTTTTGTGGTTACAGAGGCGCTATAGGAAGGCCAATTATCGAGTGAGAGAGGAGCTGTCTCAGTTGAATGCAGATTTTCAAGAAAATTTGCAGGGTTTAGAAGTGGTGCAAATGTTTCGAAGAGAGCACCTCAATGGGTTGAGATTTGATCAAACTGGCAGTCAATACCGCAGGGCAGTAAATGGAACGATTTTTTATGACAGCAGCATTTCAGCGTTTATTGAATGGGTTTCTTTAGCTGCCGTAGCTTTCGTATTGGCATTAGGCGGATGGATGGTTACTTCGGGAGTAATGGGTTTAGGTACTTTGACGACATTCGTTCTTTATTCCCAGAGATTGTTTGATCCATTACGTCAGTTGGCAGAACGCTTTACTCAGATTCAGGGTGGCTTGACTGCTGTTGAGAGAATCGGAGAACTACTTGAACAACCATTAGAAATAGTTGATAAGTCAAACTTCAATTCTTTATTTGAAGATCAAAGCAGGTCTTCGTCTAGGCCTTTAGGAGAGTTGATTTTTGAAGATGTGAGCTTTGCTTATCGACCAGATGAACCAATCCTTACCGATCTAAATATTCGCATTGCTGCTGGAGAACATATAGCGCTCGTAGGTCCAACCGGTTCTGGTAAAACCACTCTAATTCGATTGCTTTGCCGTCTTTATGAGCCTCAGCAGGGACGAATTTTGCTTGACGGGAGGGATATTAGAGATATCCCAATCAAAGAATTGCGAAACCAACTAGGTGTGGTTCTTCAAGATACATTCCTTTTTAGTGGCAATGTTGCAGATAACCTTCGCCTCGATTCTTCCATTGATGATGATCGTCTTAAGACAATTTGCCATGATCTTGGTCTGGACCCTTTATTGAATAGGCTTCCAAATGGATTGGAAACTGCTCTTAGAGAGAGAGGGGGGAACTTGTCTTCAGGTGAGAGACAACTCTTGTCTGTTGCCAGGGTGGCCATTCGAAACCCTACAGTTTTGGTTATGGATGAAGCAACTGCTTTCATGGACCCCTCAACTGAGGCGACTTTGCAAAGGGATTTAGATAGATTGCTTAAGCGCCGTACTGCTCTTGTTATTGCTCATCGTTTGGTGACTGTAGAGAATGCAGACAGGATTTTAGTTTTGAGAGGAGGGAGGCTTGTTGAAGAGGGAACCCATCAAGAGCTTCTTCGCCAAGGGGGGCTTTATTGCCAACTGGCCGAGTTGCAAGAGAAGGGACTCGCAACACTTTGAGAGCTTTCTTTATGACTAATTGGATTGATAAGGAAGGACCACAAAGATTGAGAATTTAGGGTTGATCAGCTCTTGTTCGCTATCGACTGAAACCCTTCAGAGGATTTATGGACAAGGGGCCAGGGAGTGCCCCTCTCCGAACGAGCAGCTCACCCTTGTTTTTAGTCAGTCAAGACCCTTCGACCTGCTCGAGCTTGAAGAATTACTTGATGCTGTTGGTTGGAGCCGCCGTCCAGTCAGGAGGGTACGTAGGGCTCTTGACAACAGTTTGTTGAAGGTTGGCTTGTGGCGCCATGATCCAAAGTTTCCTCGTTTGGTTGGTTTTGCTCGCTGTACAGGTGATGGGATATTGGAAGCCACAATTTGGGATGTTGCAGTTCACCCTCTTTATCAAGGGGCTGGTCTTGGAAAGCAATTAATGGCTTACATCCTTGAATCTCTTAAAGAGATGGGTTTGGATAGCGTGACTTTGTTTGCTGACCCAGGTGTTGTTGCTTTTTACGAGAGACAGGGCTGGGTCCTAGAGCCAAATGGGCACCGTTGTGCATTTTGGTATCCCAAATGAACTTTTATTTTTTTTGGTAATAATCTTTTTGGAGTTTGTCGGTGCTTTCTCCATTTCGCCATCGCCATCTGAGATGAGCATTTTTTATTGCTTGAATTATTATGTTTGATTTTTCCCACCGCCGGCCTGATGTATATAAGGGAATTCTCAGGCTTTTTAGATTTGTTTGAGAGTGAACTCGCTCGATAAATTCAAGATCTTCCATTAAAGGAAGCCGTTTAAATCCACCCGCTCTCTCATATAGGGCTTTGGAAATTAAAAGTCCTTGGTCTCCGTAAGGTTTATTTCTTATATGACTTCTGAGAGCTACGGCAATTTCTAATAAGCGAATTCCTAGTCCATAACCTCGCACCTTAAATTCAAAAAACCATGCAAAAAGTTCGTTCGAGGGTGATTGAATTAATTTTTGGATCAGAGTTGCCCATTGCGGTGAGAGTCTGCTGTCTGCATGGAGAAAAAGGAGCCATTTCCCGCTGGAATTGCAAGCTCCATGGTGTAATTGAGCTCCTCTATTGGGCTGTTCAACTTCTAAAAGCTGCGCTCCTCCGAGCTTGGTAATTTTTTTGGTGTAATCAGAACTGCCTGCATCTACAACCAATATTTCTATTGGAGTTCCCCAGCGATGAAGATCAGCCAAGAGAAGAGGTAACTGTGCTGCCTCGTTAAGGGTTGGGATCACAACGCTCAGCTTGGGAAAATTCGTCATGCTTTCCAAGGGGCAAGGTCTTCGAGACGATCTAGATCGGTTTGAAGACGAAGTAATTCATGGGGAGAACCTGCTTCTTCGGCATGGTGCAATGTTTTGTTTAATACTTGATTTGTGCCCCAGGGAATGCCGCAAAAAGGCCAATTGGCCACAGGCTTCACTAATCCTCCTGAGAGGCCGATCAACCAGTACCCACCATCAGTACTTGGGCCAATAACCATTTCTTTTCTCTTTAATGAATCAATTGCCAAAAGAAGATCCCTTTGGCAAAGGCCTGGCAAATCAGTTCCTATAACTATTGTTGGATTGCCAGATGTTTTTTTGAAGTTATATCGGTTTTGGGCCTTGATGAATTGTCGCTTCATGCGAACTCCAAGGTTTCCTTCCCCCTGGTTATTTGTGGAACTAAAACCATGGTGTTTACCCCAACGTTCTGTCCCTCGGGGTGCTAGGCCAGTCAATGAAACTTGAAGCTTGACAAGCCCTTTAAGCGACAACGATTTGGCGACTTCCAAGGTGTGTTGTGTGAGCTTGGTTTGTATTGATGCTGCTTTGAATACTCCGATTTCAGATGCAAGCCTTTGCTTGCATCTTCCCGCTGCTGGCCATCGTCCCATTATTACTAGAACCGGCTTAGGCATGAGTGAATTTGTCTGTAGGTATTTTTGCTCAATAATGGCAAGGGGTTCTTTCGGGGATTGTCTTCCAAGCCCTTCTTTTTTTTAGTGGTCCAAGGGTTGCTTGGTTTCCCTTTGATTGCAGGTGACCTCCCGCAAACATCGGAGGAAAAGTTCCTTTTGAACTAGTTGAGCAGCAATTTTTGCCACCAAATCATGTGGTTCTAAGTAAAGAGTGCCACATCTGGAGGAAGTTAGGAATATATTCAGCCTCCCAGTAGATGCAAATGTGGGGTTAACGGGTGAAGATCTTTGGAGGAAGGTTCAACAGGATCTTCAGAAAAACCTTAGTAAGCCAACCTTTGAGACTTGGATTAGGCCTGCTATTTGCTTGAGCTTTCAAGATGGGGAGCTCAAGCTTTTGGCTCCAAATAGCTTTTCAAGTGATTGGTTGCGCAAGAATTATGTTCAGACAATCGAGCAGGTAGCAAAGGCTATTAGCGGAGAAAAGGTAATTGTCTTTGTACAGGCTCAGGAGGAGACTCCTGCACCTAGCGAGGCAATGAAGCCTCTTAAGGCCACTCCTGCGCTTCCTGCTGTACCTCCATCAGGTTCTTCAAGTTCAGGAAGTACAACTTTTAGTGGGCCAAGGAGGATTCTCCCTGGTTTAAACCATAGGTATGTCTTTAACCGATTTGTTGTTGGACCTAATAGTCGTATGGCACATGCCGCTGCTTTGGCTGTGGCGGAAGCCCCGGGTAGAGAGTTCAACCCACTATTTATTTGTGGCGGTGTAGGCCTTGGGAAGACACATTTGATGCAGGCGATTGGTCATTATCGATTAGAGATAGACCCTGAAGCAAAAGTTGCTTATGTCTCAACTGAGACATTTACTAATGATCTGATTGTGGCAATCCGTAAGGATGGAATGCAGGCATTTCGTGATCGATACCGGGCTGCTGACCTGATACTTGTTGATGACATTCAGTTTATTGAAGGAAAAGAATATACACAGGAAGAGTTCTTCCATACTTTTAATGCACTCCATGAAGCGGGTCGTCAGATAGTCATTGCTAGCGATAGGCCGCCCAGTCAAATTCCAAGGCTTCAGGAAAGGCTTATTTCTCGTTTCTCAATGGGATTGATAGCTGATATCCAAGCGCCAGATCTCGAGACACGTATGGCCATTCTTCAAAAGAAAGCAGAGCAAGAACGAATGAGGCTTCCCCGCGATTTGATTCATTTCATTGCGGGCAGGTTTACTTCAAATATTCGAGAGCTTGAAGGGGCTTTAACCAGAGCAGTTGCCTTTGCTTCTATTACAGGTCTTCCTATGACAGTGGAGTCTGTTGCGCCGATGCTTGACCCTAATGGTCAAGGGGTAGAGGTTACGCCTCAACAGGTGATTGAAAAGGTTTCTGAGGTATTTAAGGTGACTCCTGATGAAATGCGGAGTGGCAGTAGACGAAGACCTGTCAGCCAAGCGCGTCAAGTTGGTATGTATTTAATGCGTCAAGGAACCGACTTAAGTCTTCCTCGTATTGGAGAGGCCTTTGGAGGTAAAGATCACACAACTGTCATGTACGCCATTGAACAAGTGGAAAAGAAATTGTCTAGTAACCCTCAGATGGCTAGTTATGTGCAGCGTGTTCGTGACTTGCTCCAAATTGATTCCAGAAAGAGGCGATAGCTGTTAGAGGACTTTTGTCTTTAGGTTATAGCAGTTGGAATATTTTTTGATACATTTTGAGAGTAGATTTTCATCACTAAGTAATAAATTACTTCCCTAAAGAAGTTAGGAAAGGTTCAGGGTTTTGATCAAATCGATTTTTTATAGGTATAGCGATGGCTGTCTCAGGACCATCGATGAGGGCCGTTTCTTCAAGTGCCTGACGGAAGGCTCTTGCTGCTAACAGTGGCATGTCTCTTGGTACAGAAATTCGATCTCGTAGATATCTCAAACCTAAGGCACTTCCATTGATAGGTTTACACACTTCTCTATAGACCATTCGGGTCAAAGCGGCTCTTAGAGGTTGGTCAAAGATTTCTGCACCAATTGGATTCAGCTCCAAAAGTTTGTGGCGATGTTTTAATACTCTCGCAAGAGCAATCCTTTCTGGGCTTGATTCTTTTGACTCGATTGAACTATTCCAGCTTGTTTCTTGGTCACCCAAGCCTTCTCCACTATCTACAGCTTTTGCTATCAACTGTTGCTTTGGATTCGGATCGACCCAGCATCCTCCCATCTGTGGTGGTAGATCATGAGCATGAGTATGGAAGTCACTTTGAGTTCCTCTATAAACTTGCAGTTGCTCTAATGCTTGAAACCATTTGTTTATTGCAGGGTGCTCTTGTCTGATGAAAATCCCTTTGTAGTAAGCAAGGGAAGCATTCATTCTTTCTAAGTAAGGGATGAATATCACATCCGCGCCACTTGGAATATTTGTGTTTTCATCGAGCTGGCTTGGGTTGATCCAAGGACCCTCTTTACTTGTTAGGCATTCTTCCATTTTTCTTGCAAGACGCTGGAAATGACTTTTACCTTGGCTCTCTTCCCTTGGGTTCATTCTTGGGGTACAGAGCCATTTGCACCAAGCACCGAATAATTGTCTTTCAAGATTGCGCAATCTCTGCGTCTCTGGATGTCTCAAGGGCATTCCAAGTGGGCCAAAAACTTCTTCAAGAGTCAGCAATATGAGATCACTTTCACAGATGAGGTGACTATCTAATTCAAGGGCGGGGAGCATACCTGTTGGGACCTTTTTTAGATACCAATCTTCTTTCTTCCCATAGCACCTCATCGTTATTTTTTTTATGCAATAAGGAATTTGCTTTAATTCCAACCAAAGCCATATCTTTTGGCAGTAGGGACACCAGGCGTGATGATCTCTATAGAGGGTTACTCTTACGGAATCTTCTGGTTTGCCAAATAGTCGCAGAGTCGCTTGGGAATTAGTTGGCCCATTTATACGGTCTGCCTCTTTAGGGGCTAGTTTGATCAAGTCTTCCCAGGCAAGGGCTTGAATTGAAGGCATTTCTCTTTGGATGCTCCTATTAGGAGTCAAATTGTGATTGCTTTTGAGCTAGAGGTGAATAAGTCTTGGATTGTCCGACAAAATTATGTCTTTCTAGTGTTATAGCTTTAGATTTTCATTGGACATCTTATGTACAGATAAATCATAAGGAATGAGTAATGAGTTTCCATTACAGATTAATTTGAATACTTGTTAGAAAACTGATTCCATCAGAAATCTGATATGGAGAAATCCTTTGATCTCATAGTGCTTGGTGCTGGCTCAGGGGGCTTGGCAGCTGCAAAGCGTGCAGCTAGTTATGGAGCGAAAGTAGCCATTGTTGAAGGAGACAGGGTTGGAGGGACATGCGTTATCCGAGGCTGTGTACCAA
Source organism: Prochlorococcus sp. AG-409-P01 (assembly GCA_003215335.1). Taxonomy (GTDB): domain Bacteria; phylum Cyanobacteriota; class Cyanobacteriia; order PCC-6307; family Cyanobiaceae; genus AG-409-P01. Next base: position 281,039 of record QCKM01000001.1, read on the forward strand.
AGAAGCTATTGGCTTATGGATCTTTATATAAAGATCACATAGAAGCGGCTCCAAGTTTTGGTGTTTGTTTTAGCAATGCTCACATTGATGCAGGTATTCTGTTGAATAATGTGCGCACAGAAGTTGACCGTCTTAATGCACTGCACATATCAAACCTCAAGAAATCTGGGGTTGAATTGATTTCTGGTTGGGGTAGCTTTGCGAGCGCTCACTGTATAGACCTTGCTAAGGAAAAGGGTGGACCTTCTATAAGGCAGATTTGTGGTGAGAGTATTCTTATAGCTGTTGGTGGACGCCCTTCTCGCCCAGCGATCCAAGGAGCATCTTTGGGTTGGGTGAGTGATGAAATGTTTTTACAGAAAAGTTTCCCGGAGAAGGTTGTTGTAGTTGGTGGTGGTTACATTGCCTGTGAATTTTCTTCGATTCTTACTGGCCTAGGTATAAGTGTAACTCAGTTAGTTAGAGGACCACATTTATTGCGAGGTTTTGATCATGAACTCTCCCTTTCTTTGGAGAATGGAATGAAGGAATATGGGGTTGATTTTCTTTTTGAGACGGTTCCAACTTTAATTCAGGGAAGTCGTGGAGATATTTCCCTTTCAACAAACCATGCTGAGGAGATCTCATGTGGAGGAGTATTGCTTGCAACTGGAAGAAAGCCATTTTTAGATAATCTTAGACTTGATTCCGTGGGCATCAAGTTGGCTGGTGAAAGGATAATGATTGACAACCATCAGACCACAAATGTTAAAAATATATTTGCTGTTGGTGATGTTACCGATAGAATCAATCTTACCCCGGTTGCAATTGATGAGGGCCGCGCATTTGCCGATCATCTTTATGGAGGAAAAAGTAGAAAGGTGAATTATGATTTAGTTGCTAGTGCAGTATTTAGCTATCCAGAAATTGCAACTGTTGGATTAAGTGAAGATAAAGCGAAAAAGCTTTATGGATCTGAAAACATAACAGTTCTTAAGTCATGCTTTAGGCCTATGTCTAAAGCATTAAGCAAGAAAGGATCTAAATGTCTTTTGAAACTTGTTCTTGATAAGAACAGTGAAGAGATAATTGGTTGTCATATGGCCGGTGAAAATGCAGCGGAAATAATTCAAATGGCGGCGATCCCTATTGGAATGAAGGCGAAAAAATCAGATTTCGATAATACTATGGCCCTTCATCCTTCTATAGCTGAGGAATTTGTGACTATGACCTGAATTTCATTGATAAGCCTTACTTTGCTGATCAATATTTGTGAAAAAGATTTTAAATATCTTCAAGTTGAGATTAGTTCTTTGTATAAATTATATTGACGTCTTTTGTATGTTTTTCTTTTGAAGATCTTTCCAGTAAAGTATTGTTTGAGATACAATTATGATTATAACTGATGGTAGGATTATGCATAGCAATATCAGCCTAAATTCGTCATGCAGGTTTGCTAAGGTTATTGGAATTATCTGTTCAAATATATAACATATATAAAGGCCCAAAAGTATTCCGCCCTCAAGTCTGCTTATTCGACCTCTGGTCCAAAAAATAGGAATGCATGCAATTGACGTGAGTACCATTAATGGTAAATCCCTATCAATGAGCAACTGGTCAACGTGCAGGCCGCTTCCTCCAGCCACAACGGCGCAACTGCTAAGTACAAGAAGTTGGTTGAGTAAGCTGCTGCCTACAACGTTGCCAATAGCTAAGTCTGTTCGGCCTCTGATTGCGGCCACTAAAGATGTAATTAGTTCTGGCATAGATGTTCCGACTGAAACTATGGTGAGTCCAATTACAGCTTCACTAACTCCTAGCAACCGTGCGGCTGAAGTTGCACCATTTACTAGCGTATTAGCCCCCCAGCTAAGTAAAAGTATTCCTCCAATAAGTTGAACTATTGCTTTTTTCCAACCTTCACTTGCCTTCTCTAAATTAATTTCGGGCTCAGCAACTTTCATCTCTTCAGGCTCTTCTCTGGCCGTACGTATTTCCCAGGCAGTGTTAATTATTAAACCAACTAATAAGGCTACTCCAGCCTGCCAAGTTAGTTTTCCGGTAGAGGCCATTCCCCAAACGGCCGCGGAAACTGCCATGAGCAATGGAACATCTCTTCTGACGAGTCGGCTTTCAACTTTGAGTGGAAGTATAAGTGCGCTACTTCCTAGGACCACTAAGACATTAAATATATTGCTGCCAACTACATTGCTGACCGCAAGGGCATCGGAACTCTTCAACACCGAGCTCACGCTTACAAATAATTCAGGTGCACTTGTTCCAAGTGAAACTACGGTTAGTCCAATAACAAGTTGTGGGATGCCTAGTATTAGAGCTAGGGCAACTGAGCCTTGAACAAAAAGCTCTCCTCCACCAAACAAGAGGCCAATTCCTGCTATTAGTTCTAATACTGAAAGCAGGAAAGAGTTCATTGGATGCAAAGGATGTAGTGGATTTTGTTTTTGTGGCTTAACTTTGCCCTTTCCCAGCACTACAAATGATGGGAAGCTAAAGAGTCTTGCAAAGTTTTTGGGCAATTTCTTTAGCTGTTTTTGTTGCTATTCAAATCGCATCTCCAAGTTAGTTAGATAGATGCCATTTTTGTACTTCATTCTGAGTGACTTGTTTTGAACCCCTCTTTAGAAAGGCTCGTTTTGCGACAACCAGATGATTGGCATGTTCATCTTAGAGACGGCGCGATGCTTGAGTCTGTTGTGGAAAGTACGGCTCGGGTTTTTCGACGAGCAATTGTAATGCCCAATCTTCAACCCCCAATAATGAGTATTGGGGGTGCTTTAGATTATAAAAAAAGGATTTTGGAAGCATTGCCCTTCGGGATAGAGTTCACCCCGTTGATGACGGCTTTTCTTTCAGAGAGTCTTTCCCCTGATGTTTTAGAGCAAGGCTTTGAAGAGGGTGTTTTTACTGCAGCAAAGTTGTATCCATTTAATGCGACTACAAATTCTGATTGCGGCGTGAGTGACTTGAGGAGTATTGACTCATTATTAGAGACGATGGAAAGGATAGATATGCCATTGTTAATTCATGGTGAAGTTATTGATTCTGATGTAGATGTTTTTGATAGAGAATCAGTTTTTATTGATCGCCATTTAATACCTCTCTTGAGTCGCTACGAAGGGCTTCGAGTGGTTCTTGAACACATCACCACTGAACAGGCTGTTGAGTTTGTTGAAACAAGTAGCTTCAGATTGGCCGCCACTATTACTCCTCATCATTTGCATATAAATCGAAATGCCATGTTCTCTGGAGGGTTGCGTAGCGATTTCTATTGTTTGCCCCTTGCGAAGAGGGAGCATCATCGCTTGGCTTTACGAAGGGCTGCAACTAGTGGAAAACCTTGCTTCTTTCTCGGGACGGATTCTGCACCACACCCACGAGCTGCTAAGGAGAGCTCTTGTGGGTGTGCGGGGATCTTTAATGCTGCTTATGCGTTAGAGAGCTACGCAGAAGTGTTTGAGCAGGAAGGGAAATTAAGTCGCTTAGAGGCTTTTGCAAGTGAATATGGGCCTTCCTTTTATGGGTTGCCATTGAATTCAAATAAAATCACTTTGACAAAAAAGCCTCAGCTTGTTCCTGAGGCTTTTCAGCTTGCCAAGGATTCAAGCGTTTGCGATTCTCTTGTTCCATTTCATGCTGGTGAAATTCTGAATTGGCGCTTTGTAAGCAACTAGATTGACCTTTACAAAATCAGTCTTTAAAAGATTTGTGTAAAGGTTTTCATTGGCGCTTTTTCTAGAAACAGCAAATTTGATAGGAAATGTTGTTTTATGAGTATTAATAATGGGGGCAGGGGGACTTGAACCCCCACATCCTTTTCAGGATAAGCGATTTTAAGTCGCTTGCGTCTACCAATTCCGCCATGCCCCCTTGGGAGTTTGGGCCAAAGCCCTCTTCGGCATCTTAGATTTAAGAGGTAAGACTCCAATTTAATAGTGTCTGTAGAGGCTTTGGGAAGCCAATTTGCGAATAACTCTTTGCTTGTGCTTGGAGCTTATGCAGCCATTGGCTTGTTATATCTAGTTGTGGTACCTCTTTTCCTTTATTTTTGGATGCATAGGCGGTGGCACAGTATGGGCAAGTTAGAACGTTTTGGCGTTTATGGCCTTGTCTTTTTGTTCTTTCCTGGACTAATCCTTTTTTCACCTTTCTTGAATTTGCGTATCAACGGCCAAGGCGAGGCATGAGACTTTGACACGCGGAAATGTTATTCAGTTTGGCTTCATAGTGCTGGCTCTTGGCGGAGTTGGTTACTGGGCTTTTATAGCGTTGGGATTTAATTCTCAGAGTGCTGGAATAGCTGCAGAGGCAGCTCTTGTTCTTGGAGTACTTGTTTGGACGGCCTCTTATTTGTTTAGGGTCGTCACTGGAAAAATGACTTTTGCAGAGCAGAGGAAGCGATATATCCAGGCTTATGAAGAATTAACTACTGCTGAGCTGAAAGCTAGGTTTGAATCACTGTCTCAGGATGAACAGATTCGTCTTATGGAAGAAATAGAGACTGAGAAGATTTCTACTGATGAATCTATTGATTGATCGTTCTTCAGTTACTTTTATCCTCTGGTGAGAATTAATGGCCTTTAAGAATGATTCCTTGGAACTAAAAACACAGACAGGATTCTTAATATCCAGTTGTTTTGAACAGCTGCAAAAAAAAGACCGCATTGCATTAATGCCGTTTTTGATGGCAGGTGATCCGTCGTTAAAAATTACTGCAGAATTGCTTTTAAGGCTTCAAGACTGTGGTGTTGACATGATTGAACTGGGAGTTCCTTACAGTGACCCACTTGCAGATGGTCCAGTTATTCAGGAGGCAGCTTCTCGTGCACTGAAGAGTGGCACAACTATTAATGGAATCCTGGAAATGTTGACTGCATTAAAAGGTAAATTATCTATTCCAATTATCCTTTTTACTTATAGCAATCCATTGCTTAACCGTGGCATGGATACCTTCTGTGCTACCGCTGCTGATGCTGGTGTCTCTGGCCTAGTTGTTCCTGATCTTCCGCTTGAAGAGGCTGAGCGCCTTTCTGTTTTGGCTTTGGAGAAAAGAATTGAGCTTGTGCTTCTTGTTGCACCAACAACACCAAAAGAAAGGATGACAAGAATTTCAAGTAGAAGTAAAGGATTTACTTATTTGGTAAGTGTTACTGGTGTGACTGGAGAACGATCAGTAATGGAGGACCGTGTTGGACATCTTGTTAAAGAACTTAAACAGCTCTCTTCTAAACCTGTTGCTGTTGGGTTTGGAATTTCTGGTCCCAAACAAGTTCGCCAAGTGCGCGAGTGGGGGGCAGACGGAGCGATAGTTGGCAGTGCACTTGTCAAACGAATTGCTAATTCCTCACCTGGACGTGAGGTTGATGAAGCAATACTTTTCTGTAGAGAACTACTTGAAGAGGTTAACTGAAATAAAAAATGCTAGCTTTTAATTACCCTCATAAATAACAATAAGAATGCTTTGAAATTTTTCAAAGCATTCTTATTGGATTGATTGAAATTATAAATTTAATGTTTAAACAATCGATTTAATTGTCTTCATCATCAGCGCCAGCTGGAATTAGTTTAATTTGTTTGCGTCCAAGTTTGATCTCAAACTCTTCTCCTGCTTCTAGATCAAGGAGTGCAGTATAGGCTTTGCCAATCAATAAATTCCCATTTCCTTGAACAGTGGCTACATAACTCAGCTTTCTGCCACCTTTTCCAATACCAGCTATACCAGTTGTCCCTAGGCTTACACCTTTAGCTTCAAGAAGAGCCTCATAGAAGGCTGTGAAATTAAGGCGTTCGCCACCTCCTTCTTTGGTGGATACATAGCCGCAGGCACGAACTAGATCAGATTTGCTAACTTCACCAAGTTCTTTGACTTTTGTTAGAAGGTCACTACCGGTGAGGCTCATAAGCAATTAAGGAATCTACAAATAACAACATAGCGTTTTTTTAAGCCTATGTGCCATTATTTGTAGGCTAATTCTTGAAAAAATTTTCACAAAGCTTTTATGACAAAATTTGTACTTTGGGGAACTTACTGTAATGACGCACTTGAGAAGCGTGCACCCTTTCGTGATGAGCATCTGAGTAGGCTTGCAAGTCTTAAACAACAAGGCATTCTGGTAACACTAGGTCCAACTAAATGTAATAGTTATGTTTTCGGTATTTTTCAAGCTTCGAATGAGGACGTAGTGAGAAAACTTGTGGAGGAAGATATTTATTGGAAAGAGCAAATCTGGACTTCAATTCAAGTTTACCCTTGGGTCCAAGCATTCTGAGCTTGATTCCAAATCCATATTGCAACGCTTTTGTCTCCTCCCTTGCCAAGAACTTCTTCATATCCACTCATAATACCTATCCCTTCACGAGCTATTTTTGCAATAGCTTCTGGATTATCTAGGCCATTGCGCTTTAAGGAATTTAGCTTCAAGGTTTTTCCTCGACGAATAATATTACCCCCATTTATGTGGCATCCAGAGCAGTGATTTGAAAATAGATCCTCTCCATTATTTGATGTGAGAGCTAAAGTTTGACTTGAGGTCGCAAGCACAATCGATATTATTACAAGTAATGCTAATAGTTGAGAATAATTGCGTGCAATTAGTTTTTTAAATACAGAAAATAGTTTCATTAAATAATTGGCTAATGAACTTTGTCTTGCTGATCGAATAGTATTTGTTTGCTTTAAGAGTTTAACAACTCAGTTTGAATCCTGATGATAGCTTGATATGGCTGATCAACTGAATAGTTTGTTGACTTTTAATTGTTCTTTCTCCATTGGTAGGGGGGATTCCTTCTAAAGGATATCCTTGAGACAATTGCCTTTATTTTCAATGACTTAATCCTGATTGTCATTCAAAACACGACTTTTGGCGCAGGCTAGTTGCTTCTCATTATTCATTGTCTTCGCGGATCTCTTGCAAAAGAAAGTCTAATTGGCCGAATGGGTCGTCAATAGGTTGTTCACTCTTGGCTGTGTGTATTGATACTGTCGCTTCTGCTTTTGTCCAAGAGGCTTCTATTTCGCATAGACGACTTATTAGTTTGGGCAGTCCTCCAATGCGATGTTCACGTTGAAGAACCTCGAGCAAGGCTGGCATTCTTGATGACATCGCTTGAAGACTTTTTCTCAAGTCAGCTTGAGTGCGGCCCTGATGTTTAAGCCAATCTTTTAGTAAAGATGTCAGTTCTTCTTCAATTTGGGATGACCATTCCATTATTGCGAGGACGGGGGGAACCATTTGTCAAGCTTGAGTTGTGCACGCATTTGGATTTGGGGTGTCAAATGACTTCTCCATATATTTATTACCGCAGTAAGAGCAATCAGGTCATCGCTAAAACCTGCGCCAGCAATAAAATCAGGGAGGAGGTCTATAGGCATTATTAGATAAGTTAAGGCTCCCAACATTGCCAATCTTGCTTGTCCAGGAGTTGATTCATCTAGAAGTATTTCAAAAGCTTCTAAAGCTGGTTTCGCAAGCGCACGGCCGGCCTTTAGCAGAACTTGTTGTAGTACACCTTCTTCAATAAAGTTTGGTTCCATCAAACTGTCTCCAGTGTTGGAAGTGATACTTGGGAAAAATTATCGTGGATTCAGAGAGCAAGCTTCATTAAACCAACATCTTTAGATAAGAATTCTGCCCTTTGATTTGTTGACTTTGTTGTGGTTTGCTTTTGTTTAGGTAGAAACATCTTAAGTACAACTTTCTGCGAGCCCTGTCTGGACTCCTGTTTTGCGAAGTTTGCGAAGAGCTCTTTGTACAACTTGTCTGCAATATTCACGACTACAGCCCATGTGCCTGGCTACTTCTGCGAGAGTTCTCCATTCATTTGTTCCGTCAAGCCCAAACCTAAGAGTTACTACTTTGCGCTCTTTGGGTGTGAGGTTGGCTTTGTTTAGCAAGGTCCAAACACATGCACTTCGTTCGGCCAATTCAGCTAGTTCCATTGGAGGGGTTTCTTCGCTAGGAAGAATATCTACAAGTTCTGAAGGGTCAGATTTTGATTTGACTACACCTTGTAGGCTTACAGTGACACTTCTCAATTCACAGGCAAGAAGCTCTTCAATTTCAGATAAGGGGAGTCTCATAGCTTTTGAAAGTTGATTGGCAGTAGGGAGCATCCCGTTTGCCTGCATGAGGCGAGATTTCGCAGCTCTTAATTTTGTTAGCTTTTCATTTACATTTACTGGAATTCTTATTGTTCTGCTTTGGGTGGAAAGTGCTCTGTTAAGACCTTGCCGAATCCACCAATATGCATATGTAGAAAAACGATGACCTCGTTTAGGGTCATATTTTTCTACAGCCCTTGTAAGACCTAGTGTTCCTTCTTGTATTAGATCAAGTAGATCCAACCCCTTTCCTTGATATCGCTTTGCAAGATTTACTACTAGGCGCAAATTTGCAGTGATCATATGGTTTTTTGCTTTTTCTCCTAATCGAATAGTGCGACGCTCCTCATCTGTAAATTCACAGGCAGGACCAGTGCCCCCAGCAAGACGGCAACGATCAGTTATCTCCACCATTGCCTGAACTTTTCGCCCCATAGTGAGTTCTTGCTCAGGCGTCAATAGCCGATGACGACCTATTTCGCCAAGAAAAGCACTTAAAGAACTAACCATCGGACGATCCTTTCTTTATTGAACCTAGATCGAAAGTGTTTCTATTCTTGATGTGTAAGGAAGAGTGCGGAATTTATCTTTTGTACGTTATTGAACAGCCCCTTCATAACGCACTTTTAGTTGCTTCCAATCCATGTATCTGTGAGGCTTGCTTAACTAATCGGTTCGAATTCTAAGTGTCGCTCGCTAGTCTTTTAAGCGCATCATTTCAATCCAATGCTTTTGGGAACGGCCTTTTTGCCTGATATTGCATCCTCAGCTGGTTTTGCTTATTTGCATTACCTAAGTTTTATGGTCTGCTTTGCTGCGCTGGTTCTTGAAAGGAAACTCTTAAAGGTTGAGCCAAGTCGGAATGAAGCTTTGTTTATGGTCTTGACTGATATTGTTTATGGTTTGGCGGCCTTGGTTTTATTGGGGAGCGGTGTTATTAGGGTTTTGTATTTTGGTCAAGGTAGCGGGTTCTATACACATAATCCTATTTTTTGGTGGAAGGTGGGGGTTTTTTTGTTCGTAGGGGCTTTATCTCTTTACCCGACTATTACTTATATCCTTTGGGCAATACCATTGCGCAAAGGTGAGCTTCCTGTAGTTAGTGCTCAATTGGTTAGGAGACTTGGGTGGTTTATCAATGTTGAGATTGCTGGCTTCGCAGTGATTCCAGTATTAGCAACACTTATGTCTAGGGGTGTCGGACTTGTTAATTCATAGTTTTTGAAAAGCTAGTGATGACTAATGATGTTTTTCATGGCTTTTGATGATTGAAGTTTTTTGAGTTTCCGACAATTTATGAACGACGAGGTGCATTGCGTCTTTTGGCAAGCACCTCAAGTAGTTCTCTCCAACTTACCCCGTGATGAGATAGAGCTACTTGAATGTGAAAGATGAGATCGGCTGCTTCATTGGCTATGGAATTAGGTTCGTCATCTTTACAAGCCATTACGAACTCAGCACTTTCTTCTCCAATTTTTTTCAGTATTTGATTATCACCGCCTTTGAAAAGTTTGTTGGTATAGCTATTTGGATCTGGCTCTCTTTTCCTTTGATCAACAATATTGAATAGTTCGCTACATATGTCAGCAGGGGGTTGTTGAGGCATTTGAGCTTTTGTTGGGTCTAGTCCCCCCTCTGCGAAAAAGCAGCTTCTTGCTCCGGTGTGACAAGCTGTTGAAGATGTTTGTTCAATAGAAAGCAGTATTGCATCAGCATCGCAGTCGTACCGAATAGTCTTAAGAATTTGAGTATGCCCACTAGTGGCACCTTTGTGCCAGAGCTCATTGCGTGATCGACTCCAATAATGAACCTCTCTAGTATTAATTGTGTGCTCCAGAGCGGATCGATTCATCCAGGCCACCATAAGGACAGCCCCATCTAGCCAATCTTGTGCTACTGCTGGGATTAGACCCTTCTCGTTAAAACGGAGTTGATCTATGAAATAGGGGTCGAGTGGTTTCATTTGTTTTTAAGTCGAAAAGGTTTTGAGCTCTGGCTCACTTTCAATCACTAGAACGAACTTTCATCTTGATGTCTTCATTGGGCTACACCTGCAGCAAACATTTTGAAGGCTATCCCTGCTGTCATAGGCAATGGAAACATCCTGGCCACTGTAGATACGTGCATGGATACAGTCGAAGCTTCACTATTTGGTTTTCTGCTCAAGAGCTGGATCCTTATGGGTTTGTAGTTGATTTCTCCAGCCTTAGTCCGTTGGAGAAGAAGCTGCGGGAACATTTTGACCATACTTTTTTGGTGAATGAGGATGATCCGCTTTTATCTGATTGGAAGAGACTTCATAGTCAAGGTGCTTTAGACCTTAGAGTTATGAAAAATGTGGGTTTGGAGTCAACTGCTGAGCTGGTTTGGAAATGGATAAATGAAATTTTGCTAGATAGGGATAGTGGACGAACATGCTCTTGGCGAGTTGAAGCACGTGAGAATGGAGCTAATGCTGCATATTTTGAACAGATACCCGACTGGTTTGAAAAGAGTCACGACAAAAAAAAGGATTCAGCCAAGTCGAAGATGCCTTTATGAAGATAGGGGGTGTGGAATGCATATCAACCTTTCACAGGAATAGTTCACGCTGCTTTAGATCAGCATTAGTTAAAGATTAGATGATCTGATAGAACATCTATTTTGACAGTCTGTCCTTCTGAGTATTCCCCTCTAAGAATAGCTTTTGCAATAGGAGTCTCAATTTCTCTTTGAATTGCACGTTTTAACGGTCTGGCCCCATAAATTGGATCGTATCCGGCATTTGCCAACCAAGTAGTAGCTGTATCACTTATTTCTAGCTTTATCTTGCGGCCATCAAGTCTTTGTCTCAGTCTATTGATTTGCATATCAACAATTTGCCGAAGCTCCTCACGAACAAGACTATGAAAGATGATTGTCTCGTCGAGCCGATTGAGGAATTCAGGTTTGAAATGTCTCCTTAATGCATCCGTAACTTGTTCTTGCATTTGGCTGTAATTAGCTTCTAGACCACCAAGCTGGACAATTGTTTCGCTACCTATGTTGCTTGTAAGTATCAGAACTGTATTCGTGAAATCTATTGTGTGGCCTTGACCATCTGTGACACGCCCATCATCGAGTATCTGGAGCATTACATTGAAAATATCTGGATGTGCCTTTTCTATTTCGTCGAAGAGAATGACTGAATAAGGGTTTCTTCGTACTGCTTCAGAGATCTGTCCGCCAGCTTCATATCCGACATAGCCAGGAGGAGCCCCAATCAATCTGCTGACAGTGTGCTTTTCCATGTATTCCGACATGTCGATTCGGATCATTGAACTCTCGCTATCGAAAAGTTGGGAGGCCAAGGCTTTCGAAAGCTCAGTTTTTCCTACCCCCGTAGGTCCTAGGAAAAGGAAGCTTGCGATCGGACGACATGGGTCACTCATCCCAGCTCTCGATCGTTGTATTGCATCACTAACTGCTTTTACTGCTTGGTTTTGTCCAACAACACGTGAATGGAGTTGGCTTTCAAGCTCAAGAAGTTTGTCTAGCTCTGATTGAACAAGTTTGCCAACAGGGATTGAGGTCCATTTGGCAATTACTTCTGCAATGTCTTCTTCAGTCACCTCTTCTCTGAGTAAAGATTTTTCATTCGGATTATTTGCTTTTTGAAGTGAATTTTCTTTGATCAAGAGTTGTTTTTGAAGTGCTCCTAAAGTCCCATACTCAAGCTCAGCTGCCTTGTTTAAGTCATAATTACGCTTGGCTTGTTCGATTTGTAATTGAACTTTTTCAATTTCTTCTTTCACATATGAGAGTTCATCTATTTCGCCTTTTTCTGTTTGCCATTGTTTATTGAGAGAGATTTGATTTTTAGAAAGTTCGCTTAGTTCACTCTTGATACGCTCTAACCGTTCTTTGCTGGCAGAATCAGATTCGCGACCTAGCGAAAGTTTTTCCATCTCTAATTGCAGAATCTTTCTGTCAATTTCATCAATTTCTTCAGGTTTAGATGTTATTTCCATTTTTAACTTTGCTGCAGATTCGTCGACTAGGTCAATTGCTTTGTCTGGGAGGAAACGATCGGCTATATATCGATTGCTCAAAACTGCAGCAGCTACGAGCGCATTGTCTGAAATGCGAACACCATGATGAACCTCGTAACGCTCCTTGAGGCCTCGAAGTATAGATATTGTGTCTTCAACTGAAGGAGGATTGACAAGGACTTGCTGAAACCTCCTCTCTAATGCAGGGTCTTTCTCTATATGTTGACGATGTTCGTTAATAGTTGTCGCACCGATACACCTAAGCTCGCCTCTTGCAAGCATTGGCTTTAACAAGTTGCTTGCATCCATGGCTCCTCCTGTGGCACCTGCTCCGACCACCGTATGAATTTCATCGATAAACAAGACGATTTGACTTTCTGAACTAGTGACTTCTTTGAGGACTGCTTTAAGACGCTCTTCGAATTCGCCTCGATATTTTGCGCCTGCAATGAGAGCGCCCATATCCAGAGCAATTAACTGGCGATTCTGAAGTGCTGCTGGGACATCTCCGTTGACTATTCGCTGAGCAAGTCCTTCAACTATTGCAGTTTTGCCTACTCCAGCTTCACCTATTAATACTGGGTTGTTTTTTGTCCTTCGACTAAGAATTTGGATGGTTCTTCGGATCTCATCATCTCTTCCGATGACGGGGTCCAGTAATCCTTCTCTTGCAGCAGTTGTTAAATTTCGACCATATTTTTTCAGGGATTCATAGGAACCCTCTGGATTTTGGTTGGTCACTTTTTGACTCCCTCGAATGGAATTAATAGCTTCTTTGAGTTTGCTTGTGTTAAGGCCTGACTTCTCAAGAATCTCACGGCATGAACGCTCATCACTAGATAGAGCCAAGAGAATATGTTCAATTGATATATACTTATCGTCAAATGTCTTCATGTAATTCTTTGCATGATCAAGGGCTTGGCGCAGCCCTTTCCCTAAATAGATTGAGTCTGGGATTGAGCCTAGTGTTGGCTGCCTAATTAAATATTCCTTTGTCTTTTCCTTTAAACTTTTGATTGATATGCCTGTTATTTCAATGATTCTTATTGCTAATTTGTTTTCCTCGAGAAGCTTCTGTAGAAGATGTTCTGTCTCGAGGTTTGGACTCTTCTGGAGTCTCGCGAGTTCTTGGGCTGAAACAATTGTTGCCCAAGCCTGCTCTGTAAATTGTTCTGGCGAGGGCTGCATCTGTAAAGGTTTTGCTTGCTAAATATTATTTAAAATCTGAAAATCTTGTTTGGTGGAAAACCAGACAATTTGGGTGGGATTCTTCTAGTTGTTAATCAATCACTATGTTGATTATGCTTATTTGGTTGAAGGTATGAAGAGACTTGACTTTAATGTTTTAAATAGTGTGATTTTGCTAATTGAATTTTAAGAACGAAGTTTGCCCAATTGTGTAATTCAAAAGGAGCTTTTGCGAATCGGATTTATTTTGCTGGTTTTGAACCAATCACTAAGTTCAATTGCCTTTTCATCATTTTCTAAATCTTGCTTCGTTATATGAAAGCCATAGTTTGCAGCTAGTTTTAATACAGATTGATAGTTAATGCACTTCCGAAGTTCTCTTCTTAGAGAAGAGCTGTGTTCTGCAGCATGAAGGAAATCAGAGAACCCTTCTCGAGACATACATGGGGATAGTTGATTTTCTATAGATTTTTATAGGAAGATCAGGCTTTGGCAATACCTTTGCAAATTTCTTTTAATAAGCATAAGGAGGCTTTTAAGTATTGAGACAAAAAAAGAAGGGGTGACTTTCATCACACCTTCTTCTTTGGGTTTTGGAGAATGTTATAACCAGATTTGGTTTGAACCTGATCACTGAACGATTATTTTGCCCTCCATACCTGCTCCTCGATGTGGCTCACAGTAGAAGACGTAGGTTCCAGCTGTTGAGAATGTTTCAGTCCAAGACTCGCCAGGGGCGAAGGCTAAGTCAGTATGGCTAAGTTCTTCATGGCCATCGAAGACAGCATTGTGAGGAGCAAGCTTGTTGTTCACAAATTTCACTGAATCACCAGCGGAGATAGTGAGGTTACTTGGCTCAAAAGCAAGCATCCCTGAATCAGTCCCTAGTTTTATTTCAGTGGTAGCAGCGTGTAGAGGATTGATTCCAACACTAAACAGAAGGGCAAGTGCGCAGATCGCGCTTAGAAAGGATCTGACTAAGGAAATCATTACTAATAAGTAGCTTGACTACAGTTTAACTCTCTTTGAGGAATTGCTTCTCATGGGAAGGATTGAAATTCTTAATACTTCCTCTAAGGTTTTTGCATAGCTTTGGCCTCCCAATCGTTCTGGAGGTGTGATCGGGTCGTGAATAAAGTGGCGATGCTTGATGCTAAAGCGATCCCAAGCATTAATTTCTATGGGCAGGATCTTTGTCAAGGTGTTTATGAGCCATCCCCAAAGTGGAATTACAGGAGTTCGCCGAATGCCTCTCCATCGACAAAGTGTTTCTACAGCTTGATTGATTGATATTGCTGGCTGAGCCATCACCAATCGTCGCAAAGCTCCTTGCCCCTTCTCTGTATTAGGCATGTGAGGAGTGGTAGCAAGGTGACCACAAATGAATGCTATGTCTGCGGCATGAATGAAATGAAATGTGGAATCAACCCTTAGCCAGCGTGCTAGCCATAGCCAGCGACTAGCTTCAATAAGCCCTTGTGTTAGATAGCTAGTAGGAAAGGGACTCTTCTTGTCAACGGTGCCACCAAAAACGAGGGTAGGGAACACTGCGATTATTTTTTCTGCTAAGTGATGTTTTTCGAGTTCACTTAAGCAGTGGGCTTTGGTCTGAATGTATTCAGTTCCATAGGCCAATGCTTCAGGCAAAGGATTTAAATGTTTGTCAAGAATGCTCGCGGTCGAGAAGTATATGATTTGCTCCAAAATTTTTGGATTTAGAAGATTAAGCAGTTCTTTGACTGCCAAGACATTTACCTGAAGAGCTCGTTCGGGGTCTCCCCAGGCAGTAGCTGTATGAATCACTCTTGTGACTGAGCCCAACTCTTTTTTGAAAGGACTTGGATCTCTAAGATCCCCAATCAACAGCTTGATTCTTGGTTCTTCAGAAGAGATTGCAGTTAGTTTTGAGGGATCTCTTAGCCACAGAAGTAGTTCAGCTTCTGAGTTTTTTAGCAGCCAGTCTGCAATGTATTGACCAACACAACCACTAGCGCCAGTGATAAGTATTCGAGGCTTTTTCAATCTGCAGAACCAATTAAATCATTTACGGATTTACCTGCTTCAAAAAATACTTTTGCATTGTCTTCAGGAGTTCCAGGAAGGATTCCATGTCCCAAGTTGAGAATGTGGCGTCTCCCGCGAGCTTTGAGAACAGTATCAACAATTCTTGCTCGAATAGCTTCAGGATTGCCGAACAAGAGGCCTGGATCAACGTTGCCTTGAACTCCAATATGTTTTGGAAGGCGTGAACATCCATCTGCCATGTCAACGGTCCAATCAATTGAGACGATGTCTACTCCGGTTTCACCCATGCGTTCAAGGACTCCTGCGCTTCCTGATATGTAAAGGATCACAGGTGTATCGGGGTGCGTGGCCTTGAGGAGATCGACAACCTTTTTCTGATATGGAGCAGCAAATTTGTCGTAGTCAAGCGGACTTAGTTGACCCGCCCAAGAGTCAAACATTTGAACCACCTGAGCACCTGAATCGATTTGATAACGCAAGTAGATTGCAATTGATTCAGCAAAATGGTCGAGCAGTTTGTGAAGTAATTCTGGCTCTTGGAATGCCATGGCTTTTATTACTGCATAGTTCTTGCTGCTTTTTCCTTCGACCACGTAAGCAGCCAGCGTCCAGGGGGCTCCTACAAAGCCAAGTACTGTCGCATCATTCCCAACGCTTGTTCGTAAGCGATTTAGAACTTCGCCAACAAATGGCGTGGAAAGATTTGGTTCAAGAACTCGAAGATTATTAATTTGATTAAGAGTGCGAATGGGATTCTCAATTTGAGGCCCTTTGCTCTCAACAATGTCGAAATTTATCCCCATGCCAGGTAGTGGGGTAAGAATGTCTGAGAAAAGGATTACTCCATCAGGCCTAAAGGCCTCGAATGGCTGCATTGAAATCTCATAAGAGAGGTCTGGATTCTCAGAGCGCTCTCTGAAGCTGGGGTATTTGTCTCTGAGGTCTCTATAAACCTTCATATAGCGACCTGCTTGGCGCATCATCCACACAGGAGGACGTTCCACTGACTCACCACGCGCTGCTCGGAGTAAAAGGGGTAGGGAGTCGCTCATTAATTGTTAATGATTAAGCCGGAAACTTACTTGAGGGTGTGACCTGAAATGCATTTAAGTAGCCGGAGGTAGAAGCTTCGTCACACGATTTGAGAAATTAGCCGCTAGGCAAACTTCTTTTTTCCTCATGCCTAAACACTAAAACACTTAGTGGTGGAAGGCAGAGACTCAAAGATTGCTCATACCCATGAATAGCCCAGTCCTCAGTAGATTTTCCGCCCATGTTTCCAAGGTTTGAGCCACCATATCGATGCCCATCTGTGTTGAGGATTTCTTTGTAATGGCCGCTTTTAGGAACTCCAACGCGATAGTCGGAATGACTTTGGGGGGTGAAATTGCCAATGATGACTAACCACTTTCCACTGCTGCTCTCACGGCGCATGAAACTTATAATTGAGTGCTTGTTGTCAGTACAGTCAATCCACTGAAAGCCAAATTGATCAAAGTCATCTTTCCAAAGTGCGGGCTCATTTTTGTAAAGGTGATTGAGATCATCCACTAACAGTTGAATGCCTTGATGAGGCTCATAATTGAGTAAACCCCATTCGAGATCGCCCCATACATTCCACTCGGAGCGCTGACCAAACTCCATGCCCATAAAGATAGTTTTTTTCCCTGGATGTGTCCACATATATGCAAGAAGTGCTCGTGTATTTGCATATTTTTGCCAATCATCTCCTGGCATTTTATGAAGTAAATGGCTCTTGCCATGTACTACTTCATCATGGCTAAGTGCCAGCATAAAGTTTTCAGTGTAGTTATACCAAATAGAGAATGTAATATTATTCTGATGAAATTGCCTAAACCAAGGATCGAATTCAAAATAATCCAACATATCGTGCATCCAACCCATATTCCATTTAAGGTTAAAACCCAATCCCCCACTGTCTGTTGGCTGGGTCACCATTGGCCAAGTTGTTGACTCCTCGGCAATAGAAAGTGCACCTGGAAAATGTTGAAAAAGAACATGATTAGCTTGTTGAAGAAAGCGAACTGCTTCTGTGTTCTCTCTTCCTCCATTTTCATTTGCGATCCATTCTCCATCAGGGCGCAAATAGTCTCGATAAAGCATGGAGGCTACGGCATCTACTCTTATGCCATCAATGTGAAATTGTTCAAACCAGTAGATTAGATTTGCGACAAGAAAATTCCTGACTTCATTCCTGCTGTAATTAAATATCAGAGTTCCCCATTCTTTATGTTCTCCTATACGAGGATCAGAATGTTCATATAAATGTGAGCCATCGAAATAAGCCAAGCCATGGCTATCTTTTGGGAAATGCCCTGGTACCCAGTCAAGAATTACCCCAATTCCTTCTTTGTGACATTCATCAATAAATGCTCTGAATTCATCTGGTGTTCCATATCTACTAGTAGGTGCATACCATCCAGTTACTTGATATCCCCATGATCCATCAAATGGGTGCTCTGAAACTGGCATTAATTCAATATGAGTAAACCCTCGAGCTTTTACATATGGAATTAGTTTTGCCGTTAATTCTGGATATGTAAGGAGGCGAGCTTCTGGTTTCAGGTCAGCAGCTGGAACAGGTTTGCGAGGAGTTCCATTGGTTTCAATGAAGGGGCTGTCTACGGAAGCATGGGTCCAGCTTCCCAAGTGCATCTCATAAATTGAAATGGGCTGATCTAGAGGATTTTTTTCATCCCTTTGTGAGATCCATTGCTGGTCTTGCCATTGATAGGTTCCTAGCTTTGTGACTATTGAGCTGGTTGCTGGCCTGACTTCATGTTGAAAGCCATATGGATCAGCTTTCTGATAGCAGTGACCATTCTGCCCACGAATTTCATATTTGTAGAGTTCTCCCTCTGTTATCTCAGGAATAAATAATTCCCAAATCCCACCTTGGCGAAGTTGCATGGGATGGTGACGACCATCCCAATTGTTGAAATTACCCAGCAGAGAAACACTCCTTGCATTCGGGGCCCAGAGACAGAACATGACTCCCTGGATACCGAACCTTTCTATGGGGTGAGCCCCCATCCTTTGCCATATGTGATGGTGATTCCCTTCGGCAAATAAGTGTTGGTCTAGTTCACCTGTCCATTCATCACGGAAAGCCCAGGGGTCATATTGCTCATGTTCGATCCCCCCTCGACTTACTCTCAAACGATATTCGCAGCTAGGCTTTTTAGGAATTGCCGCTTCAAAGATCCACGGATGATTCGGGTTGCCCATGGCAATTGATTTGCCATTTAAAACAAGTGCGACATGCCCTGCTTCAGGCAGCCAACTTCTGACTACCCACTTGTCTTCATGTTGGTGCGGGCCAAGTACTGCAAAGGGATGGTCGTGTCGGCATTCAGCAAGCCTTTGTCCGTCTTCCGCTATCCAGTTGAGTTCAAAACTGGTTGTCATGTAGACAGCTCTTGGTAAGAGTTGAGCTTAGTCCGGTGAATAGAGCTTCTTGAACTTTTTGCTGATCTGAAGAGTAAAAAGCACCTGGTTTTAGGTTTTTTTTAATTTGCTTAGCTAGTTATAAGAGGGGCAAATAGAAATCTGGACTCTTCAAGATCAAGACTAATAGTCACAACAAGACAGTGGGGGGCAGGAGCTCCAATTGGATTTCTTTCGTGACCTGGATTTACTCCTATTGCTGGCCAAGCTGAACCTGCAATTGAAACCCTCAATTGATTGCCTGGCTCCAACTCTGCAAGAAGTGGTTGTAAAACTACTTCCTGAAAGCGTAGCTTTAAAGCATCATTCCCTTTGATCCGAGTTACTCCAGTAGAAATTTGAGTGACTTTTTGTTTTTTTGCCTCAACTATTGAAAGAGCAACGCAGAGGTCATAACTGGGTTGGTCTGATTGGACTTTTAAAACCAGAGAGGGCATGCCCTCAAGATGGATCTTTTGGTTTGATTTTTTGCTAGTAAATGTTGCAACGTCTGAACGTTTATCTAAAAATGCTCTGTTTGCGAGACCCGCTTGAGGATTTAGATGACCACCTATAGAAGGAACGGGTCTCCATGGGTCATGTACAAGAGTCACTAATCCTTTTCCTTTTTTTTTGCGGCAAAGGCTTCCATCAGATTCGTCTAGACATGCCATGCCTTCACTGCGAAGTGCCCATGAAATCTTTTCAGGCGACTTTGACTTCTTGGCTGTCGAGGATGATTGCCATTTCTTTTTTGTAATATTCCAAAGATGAAGCGAACCCTCAGTTTTTTTGGATGAGCCTCCTTGTTGTAGATGCTTGTTGAAAAAGATCAGCTGATGATTTTGAATTTCTGGCCACCATCCAAGATGCGTAGCAGGTCCTATATGGAGTTCTGGTTGACCACCTGCTTTCAAAGCTTGGTTGTATAGATCAAGGATTCCTTTTAAGTGTGGGTCCCACCAGCCGCCAATTAAGAGCATTGGTTTACGTAGCCAAGAAATTAAGGGTTTATGTTCTGTCCAGGTAGCTGTTTGGCTGTTGCTTCCCTCAAGCCATTTCATGGCCATTCCTTGAGGGTCATATTTTTTGAGAAGTTCTGGACCTAGTAAAAGATAGCTTTCGTTTTGCAGGCTTTGATGTAGTTCTGTCCAGGCTTCTGAATCCTGATTTCGTTTGGCTTTTAATGCTGCAAGTTGTATTCCCCAGGCAAGCCCAAGGTGCCACCAAAAGGCTCCTCCTTCGCAACTCCAGTGATCTTGCTCTTTTAGTCCTGTCATTGCTGGAGCCAAGCAATTAGGAGGTTCTATGCCTTCTTTCCCCAGTAGTTGTGTCAACCCTTGATAAGAAAACCCATATGTCCCAACCTTTCCATTGCACTCTGGCAGGGAGCGTACCCATGGAAGGGTTGCTGAGGTGTCAGAGGCTTCTTGATTGAAGCCCGTGAATTCCCCTGTTGAGTCACCTTGTCCGCGTACATCTTGAATGACAACTAAGTAGCCATGACTTGCCCACCATGTTGGATGCATATAGGTGACAGTCGATGCTATGGCGCGTCCATAGGGTTGGCGCATTAGCAATGCAGGCCAAGGCCCCCCTTTACTGGGGAACCAGAGCCTAGATATCAGTTCACATTTGTCATGAAGTTTGAGAATGGCGTCTCGTGAGATTACAGAGACATCGGTGTTTTTTTTGTCAACGTACATCAGGGCAATTCAGTCCAATAACGTATGTCGAGAGGATTTCTGCATCTATAGGGCTGAGGTTTTTTTGGAGTGAAACTTCCCGAATAGATTGTGTTGAAGTAGCTGAGATTCCATTGGAATTAAGAGCTCTGAACTTCTCGCAAAGAGCTTTTGCTTCTGCAGGGTTGCTCTTCACACTTTCAAGAAGGGTGGATTGTGCAAAGGCTGATGAAGTGCTTGCACTGGCAATGAGAAAGAGCGGAATTAAGTAGCGCATATTTTTTGATGTCCGGTGATGTTTCCATTTGAGACCCAATACATCAATTACAGGTGTATCGGTAGGTCAGTTTTGCATTTGCCTGGTTTGAGCTTTTTTGACCCATTTTTTGGCTTTTGCAATATTCACAACTCCCAAATCCGTGAGATTTAATTGCCTGGATAGCCTTCCTATCTTGCTAAGAACTTCTTGTGGAGATGACTTAGCTAAAGCTTGGACAGTTGCTAAACCCGAGTACATCAGTAAAGCTGCGTCTGCAGGAGCTAGTTCCAAATCACAAACAAGAGATGCAATTCCACGAAGGCGCTTGAGGTTTCTTGATGTGGAAAGACCTTTGCTTGCCAGATGATTGAGTTCACTGTCATTTAATTTCGTGATTGCATTCCAGCTATTAATCCCTGCTGATAGGAGCTCTTTTTGTTCCGATCGAAGACTCTGAGGAAGATCTGTTAATGGTTGATCAATATCCATTGCTGAATTCTGAGGAAGGGGTCGTGATGTTTTGACGCAGATCTTTTATCACTTCGCCGAGGATGACCGGCTTACTGATGCCTTCTCCATCTGGTATGACTTTGCGAAGTCTTACGTGAACTAGCCCTCCATTTCGGCCTCCTCCGCGCAAGTTGCCTGCGAGTTCTTCCAGTGTGGGTTTAATTGCTTCATCTGGGAAGTCTGAACTTGCTTGAGCTATCACAAGATCATCACCGTTATCAAACACGACAGGAGGGTGAAGAGCTCCTGCAACTACAACTGGCGGAGTGTAACTTGCACCAAATGCCCATGAGCTAACTGCTAATAGCAGGCTGAAGGCTGTTAATCCAACTAGACGGAACCT
Source organism: Prochlorococcus sp. AG-409-P01 (assembly GCA_003215335.1). Taxonomy (GTDB): domain Bacteria; phylum Cyanobacteriota; class Cyanobacteriia; order PCC-6307; family Cyanobiaceae; genus AG-409-P01. Next base: position 302,604 of record QCKM01000001.1, read on the forward strand.
TTGTTTCCATCCAACAAGAAAAGAGATCAGAGTGACCACACTCAGGACAAGCCCTGTCCAAAGGGACCATTTTGTGGAAGCTTGGATCAAATCGAGGAAGTTCATGGGCTGGTTAATGGAAGATTCACTCCTTATAGTTCGCCTACTCCCTGGAAGTTCGACGAAAAGAGATGGGAGTAAGGATTAAATCGGTTTCTGAAACGCGATTAAAGATTGCTGGACTGATTCTTCTTTTAGCAGGGACGGGCAGCCTGATTGCCACTGATCGAGTGGTTGAAGGGATTTTTCGACGTTGGCGCCCTGAGTTAGAGAAAAAGCTAACGACTTCATTTGGCCATCCTTTGAAGATTGGACCCTACAGGGGGTTGCGTCCATGGGGTTTGGCAGTTGGGCCTTCGGAGTTTTTACCAGGTCCTAAAGATGAATCTAGAGCGAGTTTTTCTAGTCTAAAAATTAGTGTTGCTCCAATTGCAAGTTTGATTAATTTGCGTCCAGTAGCTTTGGTCGCATTTAACAAAGCTAGTTTTTCCTTAACCCCTAATTCAAAAGGCGATTATTGGGTCTTTGGAGAATCTGAGCAAAAAGAGGAACTTCCATTTGACTTGAGATTAAGACTGAATGACCCAGCGAGGATATTTTTTGAGCCTGCCAATCTTGAAATTAAGGCAGCAGCTCGTGCTCTGATTCACTTTTCAAAAAGAAGGGCTACTGGAAAGATTCATTTGCATTTGCCTGACAGAGGGGTTTTGAGACTAAATGGTGGGTTTAATTGGGATCGCTTGGAATTTAGTGGAAGAGCACGTCTTAAAGCTATTAGCCTCAAAAGGATTCAAGGCCTTTTCTCTAAGCAAATTCCTTGGCAATCATCAGGCAAATTAGGGGGAGATCTTCGGTTAAATCTTAAGCAGGGATATTTGTCTTGTAGGGGTGGTGTGCAACTTACTGGATTGAAGCTGAAAGGAATACCTGTAAAACAATCACTTGTATCTGAAAAAACTTTTATTAATTGTAGAGACAATCATCTCAAACTTCCTCATACTGAATGGATTAATACGCCATGGAAAGTTTCTTTGGCTGGCGAGGCAGTTTCAAGCAAGTCAAAAGATATAAACTTGTCTTTCCTCGGTTTCTTGGGACGCGAAGAGTCTTTAACCCCAGAACTTTTAATTAAAGCAGAACTTCCATTGATTCCAAAAGATGATTCTCTTTTTGGGGAATTATTTGCTGAGCTAAATCTTAGGCCGTTCCCATTGGCACACTTGCGACCTGTTGTTGGAGTACCAATAGCAGGAACATTAACTGCATCTGGCCAAATCCAAGGCCTTCTTTCTTCTTTGAGGCAGTCTTTCTCCGTAAAGATTCTGAACCCAAGAATTGGTGGAGTCAGATTGCAAGAAGATTGGCAAGGGTTTTTTGAAACTTTGCCTTCTGGAGGAGGTGAATTACGAATGGCTTCAGTGGGGGCACCAGTTTCAGGAAAACTTGTAGCTAATTTGGATTCCAAGTGGCTTCCAACTGAGGTCACTATTCAACGTGGAGGTGGATCTCTAGCAATTAAAGGTTCTCGTTCTATTTATAATTGGCAGGCTTCTAATTTTAGATTGGATGGAGTCGAAATAGCATTGCCTATTAGTAAGAGATTTGAAAGTGTTTTTGGTGAGCTTGATGGGGAAGGTGGATTTGCTCTTGAGACTTCTGGTTTGGATGGAAACCTTACAATTCGAAATCCTCGTCTAATGGGTTTACATCTAAAGAAAGCAAGCCTTAGTGGGAGTTACTTGAATGATACTTATAAAGTAAATGGTGAGTTCTTGATCCCAGGTAGTGGAATGGTTTCGCTTGTTTCAAAAGGCTCTTTAGAGAGAGGTTTGAAAGCAAGGTTTAAGTTGCGTAAAGTAAGTGCTAAGTGGCTTGCAATGAGTGCAATTCAGCTTCCACAGATAAATGCAGGTGCATCCTCTGCTACTGGCAATGCTGAGGACTTAGGGAATCTCTTTATAAAGACTTTTGGCGGTACTCTTGATGGACAATTAAGGGCACTTTCTAGAACGAAATTCGCTTTAAGTAGAAATAAATCAATACGTAGTGACAGGAAGTTTTTCAATACTGATGATTTGCCTGGAACAATTGACGGGACAGTCGAATTGAAAGGTCCAGATTTACAAAGCCTTGAGTTGGCATTGGATGCGAAGGGCGACCTTTTGGCAGAGCAAGATAATAATGAAGATTCTTCGGATTTAAATCCTTTCACTGTTAAACTTAATGGCCCTATTTGGGGAGGGCAGGGAGATTTTTCCATATTAAATCTGCCTTTTTCATTATTGAAATTGCTTGCCCCATTGCCCTCTTCACTTAAAGGTGGAATAGGGGTATCTGGTAAATATAGATTAAGTCAAAAGTCGCCAAATATTTCTGCTGAATTGTCGTTGATAGATGCAAGTATGGCTGATTCTGAGTTAAAACTAGACAAAGGGAAATTTACTGTTTCTGAGTCTTTATTGCGTTTGGACATTGCTCTAAGAAGCGCTTCTTCATTAGAGCCATTGACTATAAAGGGTCAGCTGCCATTGAATGATTCTTCGCAGATAGATTTGCGACTAGAAAGTCATGATGATGGATTGGCTTTCCTCGCAGGATTTGCAAATGGTGCACTTGATTGGAAGGGGGGTGATGCTGATATGAGGCTTTTGATTACTGGGACATTAAAGGATCCACAAGCTAACGGATTTCTTGTGATGAAGCGGGGCGAATTTTTTGTTATGGATCAAGAAGTTAAGGCTGTTAATTCTTCTATGTTGTTTGACTTTAATAGACTTGAAATTCAGAGACTTCAGGCAAATATCGGTTCTAGGGGTTCCTTAAAAGCAGAGGGTGCAATAGCAATAATTCGTCCATCTGTTGAGAAGAATCCTTTGAAATTAGAGATGAGCAAGGTTAGAGTAAACCTTCCAGGTTCTCAAGTAGAGGTAGGCTCAAATCTTACAGTAATGGGAGCATTGCTTCAGCCAAGGTTTAGTGGACAGTTGAATATTGATAATGGCACTATATCACCTGCCCAGAGGGCTTTTGCAGGTTCAATTGATTCATCTCGGCAAGGCTTTGCTAATGGAGATGATTCCCCTTCACTTGTTTCTAATTCATTTTCTGGTGATACATTGCCTGAACAAAAATGGGACTTTGAGAAACCTTTACTCCTTCTTGGTCAGGATGTTGAGGCACCCACAAGTAAAATGTTGCGTGGGTCTATTCCTGATTTTCCTTCTGTAAGTTTTGACAACTTGAGAATGAAGCTTGGTCCCAATCTGAGAATCACTTCTCAACCGTTGGCTAATTTTCGTACAGATGGTGTGTTAACACTTAATGGAGCACTTGACCCTAGCCTTCAGGCGACAGGAGTGGTTCGATTGCTCAATGGGCGAGTAAATCTTTTTACTACATCATTCAAATTGGACCGGAGTGCTCCAAATGTGGCTGTTTTCACTCCCTCTCTTGGGTTGGTTCCATATTTAGATGTGGCAATGACTAGCAGGGTATCTGAGACAGTAGGAAATGAGAGCGATGCCTCCTCTTCAAATGTTTTTGCTACTAATGGCACTGGTGCAAAAGGTATTGGAGGTCAATTCCGGCTTGTAAAAGTCATGGTTGATGTAACGGGACCAGCAGATCAAATCTCCGAGAACATAGAACTCCGTAGCTCACCACCAATGCCACGATCACAATTGTTGGGCTTGATCGGTGGAAACTCCTTGGCAGGACTTTCAGGTGGAGGCGATAGCAATGCAATTACTACTGTTCTTGGAAGATCGCTTCTATCTCCAGTTTTAGGGACGATCACAGACTTCTTTAGTGATCGACTCCAACTTGCTCTTTATCCAACATATGTGACTCCTGAGACTAGTGATTCTCCTAATGCTGATGTTAATGACAACCAGGATCAGGTCCCTGGGAAGACAGCACCACAGCAGGCCTGGGTAACTGAAGTAGGTGTTGACTTAAGTGAAAGAATTAACTTTTCATTACTTGCTGCACCTAATCGCAATGATGTTTCCCCTCAGGGTTCTTTGACTTATCAGATGACTCCCAATTTTGGAGTTGGTGGGTCATTGGATACAAAAGGCACATGGCAGGGGCAATTGCAATTGTTTTTTCGTTTTTAAAAGTTGACTCCCGGGAGTGAAATTTATAATGGTCTTAATTTAAAAGATGTCTTGAGTCAGTTGGTTATATAGATATTGTGCATGTGTTCTTGTACTTTGGATTGCAAAGCTGCTTTCTTCGGAGCTGCTTTTCTTGCCTTTCAATGCTTTAAGGAATCTGAGTATTTTTGTAAGGCGAGATGATGATTAGAACTTGACTAGGTGTTATGAATACTATTTCTGAAGTCCCTCAGCCCACATCTGAATTAATAGAGCTTGCTAAAGAGGTGAGGTCTGCATCAGTCCATCTGGGACAGACTGAAGATGAACAGAGATGCAAGGCTCTTCTCTCTATGGCCGCAGCTCTAGAAGCTAGGTCTGATCAAATTGTCAAAGCGAATCAAAAGGACCTTGCAATAGCCGAGAAAGCAGGAATGGCTTCGGCTTTAATCTCCAGGCTTAGGATGGACAGGTCAAAACTCTTGTCCGCCATCGAAGGAGTTGAACAGGTTTCTCAATTGTCTGACCCACTAGGGTTACGTCAACTTCATAGGGAATTGGATCAAGGTCTTGAGCTAGAGCGAGTAACTGTTCCTTTAGGTGTTATTGGCGTCATCTTTGAAGCCCGTCCTGATGCCGTAATTCAAATAGCTTCACTTGCTATTCGATCAGGCAATGGAGCAATTCTTAAGGGAGGGCGTGAGGCAGAGCAAACAAATAAGGCCATTATGTTTGCTTTACAGGAGGGATTGGAATCCACAGATGTCTCTAACAAGGCACTTGCTTTATTGACTACTAGAGAAGAAAGCCTTGCACTTTTGCGTCTTGATGGTTTGGTTGACTTGATTATTCCTCGTGGAAGTAATGAGTTGGTTCGGTTCATTCGGGACAACACAAGAATTCCAGTACTTGGTCATGCGGATGGAGTTTGTCATCTCTATATAGATGAAGCAGCAGATTTGCAAAAGGCCTTGAGGATCGCTCTTGACAGTAAGACCCAATATCCTGCTGCCTGTAATGCAATTGAAACGTTGTTGATTCACGAGAGAGTGGTGCGTGATTTTTTGGCGATTGCTATTCCTGCCTTCACTAAAGCAAATGTTCATTTATTGGGAGATTCAACATGTGTGGAGTTAGGGGTAGAGGGTATTGCTGATGACAAGGATTGGGCACGTGAGTATCTCGATTTAATTTTGTCCATCAAAGTTGTTTCTAACTTTGATGGTGCTTTAGAACACATTCGTAAATACGGATCTCGCCATACTGAGGCGATAGTTACTGAAGACAAACAAATTGCTGAACGGTTCTTACATGCTGTTGATAGTTCTGGTGTTTACCACAACTGTTCAACCCGTTTTGCTGATGGGTTTCGCTATGGATTTGGGGCTGAAGTTGGCATCAGTACCCAGACTTTGCCTCCAAGAGGACCTGTTGGGCTGGAAGGGTTGGTTACATATAGGTATTTCCTTAGAGGTGATGGTCATTTGACAGACGAATATGCAAAGGGTTATCGAAAGTTCACACATCGGTCTTTGCCCTTATGAGAAATTGTCTACCAAGTGGAGCTATTCACATAAAAGGATTGCGTTTGTGGACACATGTTGGAGTACTTGAGTATGAACGTCTCACAGGGCAATGGTTTAATTTGGATATCAGTATTTGGCTTGATTGTGACCTTGCGTCTGAAAAAGATGATCTTTCAAAAACCTTTGACTACAGCTTGGCGATACTAGAGATACAGCGTATTGCTTTTGGTCTGGAATGCCAAACAATTGAACATTTTAGCGAGCGCATTTTTGAGGTGCTCGAGAAATTGTATGGGATTGCCCCGATGAAGTTATTGCTGAGCAAGTGCTCAGTTCCTATAGAAGGTTTTAATGGCCAAGTGACTTTGGAAAGATTTCGCCATTGGCCTTGAGTTATGTTTATTTAGAGGCAAGGACTGAAGTTAGATTGCTTTGAGCCCGCAGTGGCGAATAAGAAACTTTGTCTCGGGCGGTCGTCCTCTAAAGGCTTTAAAGACTTCCTCTGGAGATTCACTGCCGCCCATGCCCAAAACTGTTTCTCGGAAGAGCCCCCCTGTCGTTTTTAATTGGACTTCTTTGTTAAGTCCAACTTCCTCAAAGGCGGCGAAGGCATCAGCACTTAGAACTTCTGCCCATTTGTAGGAGTAGTAACCTGCGGAATATCCGCCAGCGAAGATGTGGCTGAAGGAACAAAGGAACTTATCTTCATCGATAGGGGGGATGATGGAGGTTGTCAAAGCTACTTGTCTTCGCAATTCGTCCGGCGAAATGCCTACCTTTTTATTCCATTCACTATGAAGTCTAATATCTGTAAGTGCAAAGTGAATTTGCCGTAGGGTAGAAATTCCTGCATTAAATGTATGACTAAGTTGCAATTTTTTGAATTCTTCTTCAGGTAGTGGCTCGCCAGATTCCCAATGTCTGGCTATCCCCATAAGAGTTGCCCTGTCAAGACACCAGTTTTCCATGAATTGACTTGGGAGCTCAACGGCATCCCATTCAATATTATTTATCCCAGCAGCTTGAGGAAGATCCACCTTTGTAAGCATGTGTTGTAGCCCATGGCCAAATTCATGAAAAAGTGTTTTCACTTCTTCGAAACTCATGAGGCTTGGTTTTTTATCAATTGGTGGTGTTTGATTGCAAACTAGATACGCAACTGGGAGCACGTTGTCCCCGTTAGATGCTTTTCTCTTGACGAGACATTCATCCATCCAGGCCCCACCTCGTTTAGTCCCGGGTCGGCTGTAGGGATCAAGATAGAAAGATGCAATATGTGAGCCATCTTGGTCAAACACTTTGAAAAACCTTACATCCGGATGCCAAACCGATACTTGCCCATCGGCTACTTCTATGTAGATGTTAAACAGCCGTTGGCACAGTTGGAAAAGGCCATCCAGAACTTGAGGTAAAGGAAACCATGGTCTCAATGCTTCTTGATTAAGTTCAAACCGCTGCTGACGAAGTTGTTCAGACCAGTAGCTCAAACTCCATGCAGAAAGGTCAGAATCATTTGCTGAACCATGTTTTTTTGCAAAATCCCTGAGTTCATCAATTTCCTTTTGAGCTGCGGGAAAAGCAGCAGACCTAAGCTCTTCGAGTAAAAGTTCTACAGCCTCTACATCTTTAGCCATCTTGTTGGAAAGACTTAAGTCTGCCCAGTTGGCATACCCAAGCGAATGTGCTTGTTGAGTTCTAAGCAATAGGATCTCTTCGATTAAGGGTTGATTATTGACTGATCCGCTGCTTGCCTTGCTTACTTGAGCTTTGTATAGACGCTCTCTCAGATTATTGCTTTTTGCATGGGTCATAAATGGGATGTATCGGGGCATGTCTAGCCCAAGGCGCCATGGGCCTTCTTCTGCTGTCGGATTGCCTTCTCCCTCTTTGCCACTATCACCCGCTTCTTTTGCTGCCGCTGCCATTGTCTGTAAGACACTATGTGGAAGGCCTTGCACTTCTGAAGGATTTGTAATTAATAAACTCCATTCTTGGGATGCATCCAGTACGTTATTACTAAAAGTAGTAGCTAAATTTGCCAACCGTTCACTAGTTGTATTGAATGCCTCTAGTTCAGAGCCATGTAGTCCAATTCCTCTATGCCTCATAGACATTAGCTCTGACTCTAGAATTCGTTTTTTTGTTTTATTTAGCAAGTGGATCTTTTGATCTTTTAAATAATTGAGTGCTTTGTATAGAGGTTGGCTTTGACCAATTCGGTTTTTGAATCGAACTACTTCAGCTTGTTGTGATGCGTGTGCTTGTCGCAACTCAGCACTATTGCAAACTGCATTGAGATGACTAACCAGGCCCCAGCTCCATCGCAATCGTTCCTCTATTTGGTAAAGAGGATCCATGACTTCTTCCCAGCAAAGTTGCTCTTGGCTTGATAATTTTCTTTCCCACTTCTCTTCAAGCTCACTTAGTGAAGTATTGAGTTCGATAAGTAGTTTTGGTATTTGGACCTCAACATCTTGTGGGGTAATTTCTTGAAAATTTGGTAGTCCTTCACCTTTGAGAAGAGCTGGCAAAGTTGAGCTATAGGAAGCATTTTTCATGAATTATCCCAAGTTAAGTAGATGACTTACCCCAAAAAGGCTGTGAGCGGATAAATTCTCCGCGAGAATATTGGTTGATGATTCGTACAAGTCAATGGCAACTCTGGGCCACAAACCGATAACCAATGTTGGGATAAGTAGACTTAAGCCAATGGTGAGCTCCCTTGGATTCATGTCGTTTATTTGTGCTAGAGCGGGGATCCGTGGCCCAAAGAACACTCTTCTGCACATTGAAAGAAGATAAATAGGAGTGAGTACAAGACCTATTGCTGCCAGGAAAATAGTTATTGATCTGAATAAGGATGTGAACCCTTCTTGACTAGTTATTCCAAGAAAGACAGATATTTCGCTGACGAAACCACTCATTCCTGGTAAGGCTAAAGATGCAAGTGAACTTGCAAGGAAGAATGCAAAAGTGATGGGCAATACTTTTGCAAGGCCACCCATGTTTGGGATGGAAAGGGTTTTAGTTCGGTCATAAAATGAACCTGTGATGAAAAACATTGCAGCAGCAATTAGTCCGTGACTAATCATTTGCAGCATGGCACCACTTATACCTAGAGCATCTATTGCACCAATGCCTAGCAGCACGAATCCCATATGACTGACTGAGCTACAAGCAATTCTTCTTTTGACGTTGTCTTGGGCAAAAGCATTTAATGCTCCGTAGACCACGTTCACTATCCCAATTGCGATAAGTCCTGGAGCTAGCTGAACATGAATATCTGGCAACATTTGAACATTGAACCTCAAAAGTGCATAGCCGCCCATTTTTAGCAGTACACCAGCAAGAAGCATGGATACTGGTGCATTGGCCTCTCCATGAGCGTCTGGAAGCCAAGTGTGAAGGGGGAATATTGGAAGCTTTACTCCAAAACCTATTAGGAAGCCGATGTAACAGAGAAGGCCTAAACCACCATCAAGTGATTTATTACTTAGTTCGCTGAGGTTCAGCGTAAAATCATTGCCATTAAGAGCTAGGGCTAGTCCACTTATAAGAATTAATAGGGAAGCTAGGGCTGTAAATAATATGAATTTAGTTGCAGCATACTGTCGCCGGGTTCCACCCCAAATTGCAATAAGGAGGTATACCGGGACTAATTCGAGTTCCCAAGCCAGGAAAAAGAGTAAGAAGTCTTGAGAGAGGAAAACGAGTGCCTGAGCAGAGGCTTGGAGCAGTAGAAGTGTGAAATAAAGCCTTGATTTTTGGCGGATCTCCCAGCTGGCTGCTACTGAGAGCAGGGTAATCAGTCCGCTAAGTACTACTAGTGGCACTGATATGCCATCTGCGCCAAGGGACCACTCAAGCCCAATGAAGGGGAGCCAACTAATTCTTTCGACAAGTTGTAGCCCTCCAACAGCATGGTCAAAGACTTTGCTGAAAACCCCCAGCATGATTAAAAAATCAGCCAGCAAAATTGTTAGAGCTAAGTTGCGAGGAGCCGTAGAGGTTTTATTGGCAGGCTCTGGTAACAGAGGCATTAACGCTGCCCCTGCCAATGGCAAAAGAACTATTAGGGAGAGCCAGGGGAATGAAGCCTGGGACGCAGCCATGCTGGGCAGATTGGCGTCCATCATGGACATAAGAATCCCAATGAACTTAACAGCTCGTGAGTAGATCTACTCATCGCTAGCTGGCCGCCATTTGCTGCCTGATGTCTGGAGATTGACTAAGGGCGCTCTGCTTGCGACTCCAGCAGACTCCCATGCTCTCACCATTGCTTGGCTCACGGAAGCCCCTCTACTCTCGTGGCATAGGGCTATGAGACTTGGGCCGGCACCACTTATCGCGCAACCCCATGCACCAGCCTTCATTGCAGCTTCCCTTACATTTATCCCACCTTTAATTAATCTCCATCGATAAGGCTCATGCAGACGGTCATGCATTCCATCTGCTATGAGATCACCATTCCCAGTTCGAAGTCCTTGTAAAAGAAGAGTTAGAGCACCAAGATTTACTACTGCATCACCATGGGGGATACTTTTTGGCATAGCTCTTCTTGCTTCGCTTGTGCTTAATCGAATTGCAGGTATGGCTACTACTGCTTTAACTGAATTGCTCCATTCACACCTGACGACCCGCCATCTTTCTGAGACTGCTTTGGCTGTCATGCATAGTCCACCTAGCAATGAAGGCACCACATTGTCTGGGTGACCTTCAATATCAATAGCTAGTTCCAGCAGCTTTTCGTTGCTCAAGGGACTTCCCATAAGGGCATTTGACCCGACAAGTCCTGCAACAATTGCTGTGGCACTGCTACCGAGGCCTCTTGCTGGTGGGACGGCTAAGTTTACTCTTGCCTCAAGGCCAACTGGTTCTAGGCCAGCAGCTTTCCAGACTCTTTGTGCAGCGCGGTAAACCAAGTTCTCTGGACCTCCGCGAAGATGACTCCCTTCTGTACCCTCAATAATTAGTTCAAAACGTTCTCCATCGCCTTCGATTCGACTCATGGCAAATCGATTATTTAGATCAAGAGCTGCACCAAGGCAGTCAAATCCTGGTCCTATATTGGCAGTAGTAGAGGGGACATCTACTAATACCTTTTGTCCAATATGCGGCTGAGCCATTCCTACTTCTCCATTAAGGCCAGTCTCTCAGTTGGTTAAGCAATCATTCGAGCCCGGCATGCGGCACTGAAAAGTCCTGCCTCAGGATCAATTAAAGCAATAACTGGAACTGTTTGTAGGAAAGCTTTGAAACGCCCTTTATTCCTAAATGCATCAAGGAAGGTGGTGGACTGCAGCCCATGTAGTTGCTTGGCTGCAGTGCCTCCTCCAATCCAGAGTCCTCCTGAACAAAGTTCATTCAAGGCAAAGTCCCCAGCGGCAGAACCATATGCACTCAGCCAAAGCTCTAGAGCTTTTTGCATAAGTGGGTCGCCATTCTCTGCTGCTTGGCTGGCAAGTTCTGGAAGTTCGTTTAGTGATGAGAGCTCTTCTTTAGGGTGAAGCCAATTGTTGGAAAGTTTTCTTAGAGGATGATTGTTCGATTCAGGGAGTTGAAGAAGCCAACTCGCGATATTGCCAAGACCTTTTCCACTAACGATTCGCTCAATAGAAAGACGATCTAGGTGAAGTTCTTGTTTCAGCCAGGTAGCTAATTCCCATTCATCTTGAGAACGCGGTGAAAATTCGCAATGCCCTCCCTCGCTGGGAAGAGAAACTATTCCTTGAGTTGTTGTAATCCCTTTAGCCATACCTAGACCTGTTCCTGCGCCTAAGATTGCTATTGAACCAGGTGAAGGAGTGTTTTTAATTCCTAGTTGCAGTTGACATTGTTGTTCGGGTTTAAGAAAAGGAATTCCATATATCAAGACTTGAAAGTCATTAATGAGTTCAAGTTTTTTTAGGCCTGTTTCTGCACATAGTTTATCCTCTTCTAAGGACCAAGTCAGATTAGTTATCTTTGCTCTTTGGTTTTTCACAAGTCCAGCAACTGCCATGCAACCGTGGGTTGGTTGATCTATATCAGAAGGAACACTGCTTAGAAAATCTTTAAGGATATCTTCAAGTGAAAACCAGGCCTTTGATAGATATTTCTTCTTATGCTTTTGAAGAAGATCACCATCCCAACTATAAAGTGAAATTAAGGTTTTTGTGCCTCCTAAATCCCCCGCCAGAAAGTTAATTGGGGCAACCATGAGAGAGAAACCAGTTAACTGTAATTATGCGAACTTTAGACTTAGCCAAGAAAAAGTTCCATTGGCATTGGTCCTAAGGTCAATGCAGGTTCATCCTTAGAGGGGTGATGACAGGTGATGATCACACCTTCTCCTAGACCATGTTCAATACGTAAGTGAACCTCACCACTTGATTGATTGGCTTTGAGGAAAACAGGACCATTTTCGTCAGGATTTAAAACAACCTTCATTTCTTCCCAGTCAAATTTCCTCTCAATTTTTCTGAGCATAAATAGTGCTTCTTGGGCCGATGAAGCCATAATTCCCACGGTAAACCATGAGGCCTTTTGCATTTCAAGCTTCAGTTCATCCAGCAAACTTTCTAGCTGATGTTTCGTGATTTCTGGTGCGCTGCGGAACTTGCTAAAGTCAGAAAGATTTTTAATTTCAGGGTTACCTAGTTCCAATTAGTTTAGCTCAAGGATTTCTTCTTGAGCCCATGCACATTCCTTCTAATTTTAACTGTCTAGGAGGCTTTTGCAAGATTAAATTCCAGAGCCATTGACATTTCTGTCGATTTGTTTTGCTCCTAGGAGTTCTTCAGAAAATTTATAGACTTATTATCTGCACAAAATAAAGTTGGGTACTCGTTAATAGTTAGAAAGTAAAATGTTTTTAACTTAATTAGATGACCTGCCTCGCTTTGAAATTGAAGTGTTAACAATTGAGATAAAGTTATCTAATTTCATATTGCCTAAATCCTCACCTTTTCTGGTGCGGACTGAAACTTCATTCGCTTCTTGTTCTTTGTCTCCAATTATCACTATATATGGAACATGTTGAATGGTATGCTCGCGAATTTTAAAACCTATTTTTTCATTTCGTAAGTCAATATCTGTACGTAAGCCTCTTTTGGATAGTTGGTCATATATTTCTTCACAGAAAACTGAATTCCTATCTGTTATACCCATTACAACTACTTGAATAGGTGCTAGCCAAGTAGGGAAATTCCCAGAGTAGTGTTCAATTAAAATGCCTACAAAACGTTCAAAAGAACCTAGGATTGCTCTGTGAAGCATTACTGGAACTTTGCGCTGGTTGTCTTCATCGACATAAGACGCAGACAATCTTTCTGGCATAGAAAAGTCAACTTGTATGGTTCCACATTGCCAAACTCGGCCAAGGCAATCTTTTAGTGAAAATTCGATTTTTGGGCCATAGAAGGCTCCCTCCCCAGGCAGAGTTTCCCATTGAATTTCTTTTCGTTTTAATGCTTCTTCTAGGGCCTTTTCTGACTTATCCCAAACCTCATCACTTCCTACACGTTTAGTCGGTCTGGTAGATAATTTAATTTGGATTGAGTCAAACCCAAAACATTTGTACACTTCAAAAACTAAATCAATAAAAGCAGCAACTTCCTCTTGGACTTGTGATTCTTTGCAGAAGATATGTGCATCATCTTGTACAAAGTTGCGTACTCTCATTAGCCCATGTAGTGATCCTGATGGTTCATTCCTATGACAGGATCCGAATTCCGCTAGACGAATAGGTAAATCACGATAACTTTTAAGCCCTTGATTGAAAACTTGAACATGACATGGACAGTTCATGGGTTTGATTGCATATTCTCGATTCTCTGATGTGGTGGTAAACATGTCATCTTTGAACTTCTCCCAATGCCCAGATTTCTCCCAAAGGGTGCGATCTACTGCTTGAGGAGTGCGAATTTCTTTGTATCCTTCACGAATGAGTAATTCTCTTATGTATTGCTCTAATACTTGATAGATAGTCCAACCTTTTGGATGCCAAAAAATCATCCCAGGAGCCTCTTCTTGGGTATGAAAAAGTGACATTTTCTTGCCTATCTTTCTGTGGTCTCTTTTCTCAGCCTCTTCTATTTGCTTAATATGATTTGTTAATTCTTTGGTGCTTGTCCATGCAGTTCCATAAATTCTTTGTAACATTTCATTGTTGGAATTGCCTCTCCAATACGCACCTGAAACTTTCATTAACTTAAAGAATTGTAGATGCTTTGTGTTGGGTACATGAGGCCCTCTGCACATATCGGTATATTCTTGATGTCTATAGAGTTTGATGGTTTCCCCTTCAGGGATTTCATCTATTATTTCTAGCTTATAGGGCTCATTTCTTTCGGTAAATACTTTACGAGCCTCTTCTCTTGAGACTACTTCTACTAAGACATCGTATTCTCGCTTGATTAATTCTTTCATGCGAACTTCAATTGCTTGTAAATCTTCGGGAGTGAAAGACTTTTCGTAAGAAATATCATAATAAAAACCATTCTCTATTATTGGACCTATCGCCATTTTTGCATTTGGATAAAGTTGTTTGACTGCATGTCCTATTAAATGGGCAAAAGAATGCCTAATAGTTTCTAGACCTTCTTTATCTTTAGCGGTGATTATGTTGACGTCAGAGTCTTGTTTTACCTGCATGCAAGCATCAAGAAGCTCTCCATTGACTCTTCCGGCAATAGTAGCCTTGGCTAATCCTTGCCCGATGCTTCCTGCTATCTCATTAATAGTAACGGAGCCTGCGAATTCTTTTTTGCTTCCATCTGGAAGAGTGATTATGGGCATGGTTAATGGATTTGTTGATCTAAGATTTGGACTGATACATATATCTAATTATATACGATATTAGCTCTTCCCTTTGACAGGCATGAGTCTGAATTAGGCACAGTCATTTAGTAATAGACTGGTTTTGGCTAGCTAGCTATTCTTATTATTTGTATTCAGAGGCTCCTTGCTCTTGCCCTTGTTGTTTTAGCAATTTCATTAAAGTGTTTGCGATAATCAAGTGATATCACTGTCGAATCTTTAGTTGTTTGTGAATGATGATTATATGTTTTTGCCTTTATTCCGGAGCTTGTTTAGCTGTCCTCTTTAACTTTGTAAGGTTGTTTTGAAAGAACTTAGAGAGCTCTTTATGTCTTTTTGCAGGTTGTCCATATCTACTTTTGCCAATGTGATTGGGAAATGAAGCCCATTCTTTTGAAAGGGCTGAGGTTGCGAAATGAGTAAGTCCAAAATTGTCAATAGCTTCTAATACACCTGTTTTGCAAATCAAATGAAGTGCGGCTTGGTCTTGGCTTTCGGGTTCGAAGTTGTGCAGATCCATTTGATTAGCTACTTCCATCCATGTGGATGGGATGAATTGGTAGGCCCCTGCTGCAGCGCTGGTATATCTCTTCACTACTACAAGTTTTGGGTGTCGTGAAATGTCTTCAAAGGTACCTCCTCCATAAATAGTCTTATAGCCAAGATTCCTTCCCCCTTTCCATGTACCTTCCGCATAGCGGATTGTATTAAGTAGAGCACGACGTTTTGGTGTGATCAAATATCTTTTATTTAAACCAGTATTCTTTTCAAGGCATATGCTGCTTTGGGAAGCTTGCTTGTTACTTTTAATTTCTAGCTGTGCCTGAGATATTTCTCCAACGCCAAAAGTAGCTATTAACCCTAATAGCCCACCAGAAAGGTATGGAAAGACCTTATGCCCTGATCTTTTTGAGTATTTGCTTGGTGATTTAACTTGCGGAATCTTAAAAAGAAGCAAATATATAAATAATATTCATTCATTAAAGACTCCTTTGGCGAGGGACGCCTGTTGGGGCTTGACTCTTGGCTTCTTAGTATGCTCATTGACCTACAAGACTGAAAAATTGCCGTAATAGGGAATGCTTCAAAGGCGTAGGACCTTTTTAGTGTTTAAAAGAGACTTGCTTTCTGAGGCCTTTAAGGCAGCCGTTTGATTAGAAGAGCTTTTCAATAACAAGTCTTTGATTAGTCGCTAGAGAAAAAGCCCATTGCCTCTTTGATGCGCTTCAGAGTTCTTTCCGCGATTTCCTCTGCTTGGGTTTTGCCTTTAATCAGAACTCGCTTTAGCTCTGTTTTGTCTGCTATTAGTTCGTAGTACTTGTTTTGTATAGGTTCAAGTGCTGAGACAGTTGCTTCTGCTAAAAGTGGCTTGAATGTTCCCCAGCCCATTTCTGAGCATTCTTTCTCTACAGCACTCCTCCCTTTGCCAGAGACAATTGCATAAATACCAAGGAGATTTTCTGCTTCTGGGCGACTAGGATT
>QCKM01000002.1 GCA_003215335.1 Prochlorococcus sp. AG-409-P01
GAGATGCTTTACGAGGTCTTAACAGAATCAGCGAAACCCTTGATGGTTATTTGGCTTGTTGAATAATTTGGAGCAGGACTTTATTTACCTCCTCTGGGCTTTCATCATGGGGACAATGTCCCGACTCTTTTATTACTGCAAGAGATCTTATGCAGTTAATTGATGATGCCCAACTCTTTGCAATTTCAATTGGTTCCCATGGATCATCTTTTCCCCAGATAAGGTCCACAGGTACTTTCAGATCCTTCATGAGGTCTGGGGCCAAATGATCGTTGAAGATATTTATAAATCCTCGAAAAGCTTCTGCTGCACCTGGTCTTTGACTGGGTAAGTGCAGCATTTTCACAAGGTCTTCATCTATATGTTTTCCACTTGGATATGCCTGTTTGAGGATCTTTCTAATCACAGAAGGTTGTGCTGCATTATTGAAGAGACTTCTGCTTAGCCACCTTTGCTTGACCAAAGCTTTTAGCAAAGGCCTAGACCATTGCATTAACTTTGGCTGTTCGGATAGGCGTTTGTCATCCATAGTCCTTTGGGCGCAGTCGATCAGAACGACACCCGAACAAGATTCCTCAAGCCTCTGAGCTGCCCTGAGGGCCACCACTCCTCCAATTGAGTTGCCTATTAAGACAACAGGTTTTTGGACTATTTCGACACAGAAGTCTGCTATTTGGCATCCCCAGGAGTCGAAGCAATAATGGAAATCATTCTTTGACGTTGAGATATTTGCGAGCCTGGCATGGGGTTGGCTGCTGTTCCCGAAACCGATGAGATCGATTGCGAAGCATTGAGTTTGTTGGGCTAATACTGGTTGATTGTGTCGCCAGTGCTCTTTGCAGGCTCCAAAGCCATGTATGAGGACTATTGCAGGGAGATTACTTTGGTCATTACCTTCTTGGCTCCAGGCAACTTCCCAGTTTTTCCATGGCCAGATTTCGGTCAGTGATGAAGAGCAGTTTGAAGATGTCTTGGGCATATTTAATGCTTATTGGATAGAGGAAATGTTTTGTAGTGTTTTTGGAAACCCACAGTGCTTGATACACGTTTTTTTTCAGATGAGATGCGGAAGCAGCTCCTTGAATGGTGGCAAATTCATGGACGACATGATTTGCCATGGAAGAGGGGTGACGTCATTTCTCTAGGGGCTTCTGATTTGCAAGGCAATACTTTCGAACTTGATCCATATCCGATTTGGGTGGCAGAAGTGATGCTTCAGCAGACTCAATTGAATGTCATGCTGCCTTATTGGAAGCGTTGGATGTTGGAGTTGCCAACGCGAGCGGATTTAATTTTTGCTTGCTTAGACAAGATACTTTTCCTTTGGAAAGGACTTGGCTATTACTCCAGGGCCCGTCGCCTTCATCAAGCAGCTATTCAATTAGGTGATGAACCTTGGCCTCGGACTTTGGATGCTTGGATGTCACTCCCTGGTATAGGCCGAACTACGGCAGGGAGCATTCTTTCAAGTGCTTTTAACCTTCCTTTCCCAATCTTGGATGGGAATGTAACTCGAGTTTTGGCGAGGTTACAGGCATTTTCAATGCCACCAATCAAAGCAAAGACTTTGTTTTGGAGTTGGAGTGAAGCCTTGCTTGATCGTGAGCAACCTCGAGATTTCAATCAGGCTTTGATGGATTTGGGTGCTTTGATTTGTATACCAGGGAAACCACAGTGCTTTTTGTGTCCATGGCAAGAACATTGCTCTGCTTACTCTTATGGTTGTCAGAGCAAATTGCCCGTGAAAGGAAAAGCTAGGGAGTCCCCTTACAAAGTTATTGGGGTCGGGATAGTTTTGAATGAGCTTGGTGAGGTCTTGATTGATCAAAGGCACAATGAAGGCCTTCTAGGTGGGTTGTGGGAATTCCCAGGAGGCAAGCAAGACCCTGGTGAGACTATTCAAGCCACTATTTCTAGGGAATTAAAGGAAGAATTAGATATTGAGGTTGAGGTTGGGGAGGAGTTGATTGTTTTAAACCATTCTTATAGTCATATGAAGCTTTGCTTCGTAGTTCGTCTTTGCCGAATGATTGCTGGAAGGCCTAAACCACTGGCAAGTCAGCAAATTCGCTGGGTGCAACCAGAAGACCTTGATCAATATGCTTTCCCTGCAGCAAATGCCAAGATTATTTCTGCTCTTTTGGAATATTTTCAAGATAAAAACTCTATTCCGATTCTTTAGTTTTAACTAAATTCAACTTGTCTGAGCGGGTGATTCAATCAATTGATTCTTTTCCAAGTGTGCTCTGTCTAGGAGAGGCCTTAGTAGATCGTTTGGGTCCTTTGGGAGGAGACCCTGCTATTGATCAACCAGTTGAAGATTGTTTAGGTGGAGCTCCAGCGAATGTTGCATGTGGGCTGGCGCGTTTAGGAGTGAAAGCAGCCTTTTTAGGTTGTCTTGGTGATGATTGGATCGGAGAAAGTTTTCAGGAATTGATGCGTTCAAGAGATATCAATATGGATGCTTTGCAAATTGATGCGTCTAGACCAAGTCGAATTGTCTTGGTAAGTAGAACGGTTACTGGAGAAAGGGTATTTAAAGGTTTTGCTGGGAGTAAAGGAGACGGTTTCGCTGATCAAGCAATAGAAGTGACACATTTAAAAAAACACTTGCCGTTGTTGGCAACCAAAGCTAAATGGTTGTTGCTTGGTTCAATCCCTTTGGCATCAAGGATCTCAGCTGAGTCCTTGCTTTGGACCATTGAATATGTCAAGCGATTCAATCTGAGTATTGCGCTTGATGTGAATTGGCGACCAACTTTTTGGGATCCAACCCTTTCTCCTGATGTTGGCCCAACAAGTAATGCAATCCAAGCAATCGAAAGGCTTTTTGGGCATGCTGCTTTGATTAAGTTGGCCAGGGAAGAAGCGCAGTGGTTTTTCAATACAGATGAACCTGCAAGGATTGCTCGATCACTCACCACGCAGCCAGATGTTGTTGTCACTGATGGTGCCAATCCTGTTAAGTGGTGTATTGGGGGGTTGACTGGACAGACGGAGGCTTTGTCCCCAGCAGTGGTTGTTGATACCACTGGCGCTGGAGACGCTTTTACCGCAGGCTTGTTGCATCAATTTTTAACTCTGCATTTATCTTCAATAGACGAACAAAAAGTTCATGAGATGGTGCGCTTTGCAGCTGCATGTGGAGCATTGGTATGTGGAGGGGCTGGCGCGATTGACCCACAACCAACCAAAGATCAAGCAGAGCTTTTTTTGTCTTCTCCTTTTGCTTGAGGGGTCACTAGTTGAGCAATGCGGCCACCTTGTTGATGATGATCTATTTGAAGCAGCCATGCTTCGGACAAGCTCAGGCTTAATCTTTCGGGCCATTCAACAGCCATGATCGCGTTAATTGCTTGGGCTTCTTCCTCTTCTTGGAGGAAAAGTTCATTTGCCATTAAGGGGTTTTCTAGTCGATAAAGGTCTAGATGAATAAGTGGTGGCTTGCCATTCGGATAATGCTGGGCGAGGGCGAAGGTTGGACTTGTAATTGGCTCTCGGATCCCAATCTCGGAAGCAATGCCTTGTACTAAAGAGGTTTTCCCAGCTCCTAATGGCCCTTGAAGAAGTAGCACGGTGAAAGCCGGCTGAACTCTTACTAGATATGCGCCAAGGTTTTTTGTGGCTGTCAAGTCAGTTAAGACCCAGCACTTATCTGTAGATTGCTCCTCAAGCGAACCCGAAGCTTCGGAAAATTCGCAGAGATTCTTATCCAAGATTCCCCCTCAGGGAGCTTTTAACCATGGTGGCAGTTCAAGCATCTACTTCGTCGAAGCAGGCAGTGCCTAACTACGTTGTAGCAGAAATAGGCTTAGCAGATTTCGGTCGTAAGGAAATCACCATTGCTGAAACTGAGATGCCTGGTCTAATGGCTTTGCGCAAGCGTTTTGGTGAAGAGAAGCCTTTGGAAGGAGCTCGTATTGCTGGCAGTTTGCATATGACAATTCAAACAGCAGTTTTGATTGAAACGCTGGTTGCTCTAGGCGCAGAAGTTCGTTGGGCGTCTTGCAATATTTTCTCAACTCAAGACCATGCTGCATCAGCGATTGCAGCAAGCGGAATTCCCGTTTTTGCTACTAAAGGTGAGACCTTAGAGGAATATTGGCAATACACCCATTACATCCTCGAATGGGGTGATGGAGGAACGCCAAACATGATTTTGGATGATGGTGGAGATGCCACTGGGCTTGTCATGCTTGGTAGCAAGGCAGAGAAAGATGCATCACTTCTTGAGAATCCTTCAAATGAGGAAGAGCAGGCTCTTTTTGCTTCTGTTCGCACAAAGTTGGCTGAGGATCCAACTTTTTATTCACGTGTAAAAGGCAATATTCAAGGGGTTACTGAAGAGACAACCACTGGTGTTGCTCGTTTATATCAAATGCAGAAACGTGGTGAGTTGCCTTTCCCTGCAATCAATGTCAATGATTCCGTGACTAAGAGTAAGTTCGACAATTTATATGGCTGCCGTGAATCACTAGTTGATGGAATAAAGAGGGCAACAGATGTAATGGTTGCCGGCAAGGTTGCTTTAGTCATGGGCTATGGGGATGTTGGCAAGGGCTCAGCTCAGTCACTTCGAGGCTTAGGTGCGACTGTGATGGTTGCTGAGATCGATCCGATCTGTGCATTGCAGGCTGCAATGGAGGGTTACCGAGTAGTTCGCTTAGATCAGGTTGTGAATGAGGTGGATATCTTTGTGACTGCAACTGGAAATTTTCAGGTGATCCGACATGAACACTTGGTTTGTATGAAAGATGAGGCGATTGTTTGCAATATTGGTCATTTTGATAATGAAATTGATGTTGCTTCCTTGAGAAAATATCAATGGGAAAACATCAAGCCTCAGGTTGATCACATCACTTTGCCAAGTGGGAATCGTATTATTCTGTTGGCTGAAGGTCGTTTGGTGAACTTAGGTTGTGCTACTGGCCACCCAAGCTTTGTTATGAGTAATTCATTTACAAATCAAGTGTTAGCCCAGATTGAGCTTTTTACTAAAAAGCAGGAATATCGCGATCAGGTTTATGTCTTACCAAAGCATCTTGATGAAATGGTTGCTCGTTTGCACCTGGAGAAAATCGGCGCTTGTTTAACTGAACTCACTCTTCAACAAGCTGAATACATAAACGTTTCTGTTGAAGGACCTTTTAAGCCAGATCACTATCGTTATTAATTTAGGTGCAGCTTCTTTTCATGCTTTCAAACAAGTTTTTTATCTGTAAGGGATGGGAATTTCCGAGCTAATTATTCAGTTACCGCATTTAATCGGTAAAGCTGTTGAATCCAACCAGTTGATGGGATACATCGCGATTTTGCTGGCGATGTTCTTGGAAAACTTATTCCCACCAATTCCATCAGAACTGATCATGCCCCTTGGGGGGTTTTACGTTCAACAGGGACAACTTGATTTTTTGCCTGTTGTCATCGCTGGTTTGATGGGTACTTTGTTAGGTGCCCTCCCTTGGTATGGAATCGGGCGCTTAATAAATGAAGAACGTATTGAGAATTGGCTCAGACGTTATGGACGTTGGATTGGCATTAGTGCTGATGAGTTAGCTCGTAGTCGCCGTTGGTTCAGTCGATATGGGACCTCCCTAGTTTTTTGGGGACGTCTTGTTCCAGGAATTAGAACTTTGATCTCAGTCCCAGCAGGTATTGAGATGATGCCTTTGGTACCTTTTTTGATTTGGACCTCACTGGGGAGCTTGATTTGGACCCTTCTCTTGACTTGGTCTGGACTCGTTTTAGGAGAGGGTTATCAGTCGGTTGAAATATGGATTGACCCTGTCTCTAAATTTGTGAAGGCAGGTTTGATTTTGAGTTTGATCGTTGGTCTGATTTGGTTGGGCTTACGAACTTTTCGCAAGTTGAATCAAAGTAAATGAGACTTTGGTATTGACTTTAGAAGGGAATTTCATCGTCGTTTGGTGCCTGCCCAAAATTATTGGATTCCGAGTCCCGTTTAGATCCGAGCAGATCTAGCCTCTCAACACGAACAACAGGCTTGCTTCTTTCTTCGCCAGTGTTGCGATCATTCCAGCGATCAAGTTTGAAGCTACCAGTAATACCTATTAGTGAACCTTTTTTGACATAGTCAGCTGCCACTTGGGCTTGCTTGCCCCAAATTTCTAAGTTGAACCAGTCTGGCTCGTCGTTTCTATTGCGGCGGTTTACTGCAATTGTCAGGTTTGCGACAACGCTCCCAGATTCGAAATAGCGGACTTCTGGGTCTCTGCCAGCTCGCCCAACCAATGTGATCGTATTGATACTCATAGGGGTTTTTAATCTTGGATTTTGCTTAATCATGCGACAAGGTGCGTAAGAATGGCTTCAAGAATTTTTGAATTCAACTTTTATTTATTTGGTGGCTTGCTAGGGCTCCTATGATTCGCCGAATTAAGAGTTAAGGATTGTGTTCTTCCGTCGTTTCAAGCTATCCCGCGATATCGGCATAGACCTTGGTACCGCTAATACCTTGATTTATGTGTCCGGTAAAGGAATTGTTCTTCAAGAACCATCTGTTGTGGCAATGGATCTTGAGCAAGGTGTGCCGATGGCGGTTGGTGATGAAGCCAAGCTTATGCTGGGCCGCACTCCGGGGAATATTCGTGCTGTTCGTCCATTAAGAGATGGCGTCATATCTGATTTCTATGCCGCGGAACAGATGCTTAAGAGCTTTATACAAAAGTCAAATGAAGGTCGCGGAATTGTTGCTCCAAGATTAGTTATTGGAATTCCCAGTGGTGTTACAGATGTTGAGCGCCGCGCTGTGCGCGAGGCGGGAATGGCTGGAGCTAGGGAAGTGCATCTAATAGATGAGCCTGTTGCAGCAGCTATCGGTGCATCTCTTCCAGTAACAGAACCAGTGGGCACCATGATTGTGGATATTGGTGGAGGAACTACTGAGGTGGCCGTATTAAGTCTTGGGGGAACAGTTTTGAGTGAATCTGTTCGGGTGGCTGGAGATGAAATTAATGATGCCATAGGTGTTTATTTGAAGAAGGTTCATAATCTTGTTGTTGGAGAGCGAACGGCTGAGGAGATCAAGATCCGCATTGGCTCTGCATTCCCAGATAATGATTTTGATCTTCAATCAATGGATGTAAGAGGGCTCCACCTCTTATCTGGCCTGCCACGATCTATCAATTTGCAGGCAGGTGATTTAAGAGAAGCAATGGCAGAACCGCTTAATAAGATCGTTGAAGCTGTCAAGAAAACTCTTGAATTAACTCCACCTGAATTGGCCGCAGATATTGTTGATCGAGGAATCATGCTTGCTGGTGGAGGTGCAAAAGTCCGCGGTATTAGTGATCTGGTTAGCCATGAGACAGGGATCTTTACTCATGTAGCAGAAGAGCCTCTTCTTTGTGTTGTAAAAGGTTGTGGCCAAGTCCTTGAAGATTTCAAGCGATTGAAGAGGGTGGTAGATACACCTGAATTTGCTCGTTCATCGCTCTCTGGATGAAGTTAATGGGGCCCTATCCATGGGCTTTGCCAGTAATAATTCGTCGGTTTCGACGATTCTTGCCTTGGCTTTTAGTGGGTTGCAGCTTTGGCATTGTTCGTTGGAGTAAAGGGGCTTTTTTTGCTGATACTTATGCTTTTTTGAGTAGACCTTTTTGGCCTGGTACAGCTCAAAGAGAATGGATTCAAGCAGGACAGAGGCTTGAAAACAAAAGCAAAATTAGTTTGCTTGAAAAGGACAATGCAAGATTGAGGGGTCTTTTATCTCTTCAGAAATCTTTCAGGAACAATGAGACTTCTGCTGCGGTGATCTCGCGAAAAACTCAAGGATGGTCTCAACAGTTTGAACTTAGTAAGGGAAGCTTGCAAGGAATTGCTAAAGGTGATCCAGTCATGGGCCCCGGGGGATTAGTCGGGGTTATTGATAGCGTCACGCCATTGACATCTCGCGTCAGACTTCTTACTGCTCCTGGGAGCCGCATTGGGGTATGGGTACCCAGATCAAGCCATCACGGACTTCTTTTGGGGAGAGGAACTAGTCGACCTCAATTGATTTTTCTTGCGAAGGACCCTTTGGTGATGCCAGGCGATCTTGTTAGCACCTCTCCTGTCAGTACTTTGGTTCCGCCGAATATTCCTATAGGGATTATTCAGTCTGTCGATAACCTTGCAATCCCAGCTCCGATTGCAGTAGTTCAATTAATAGCGGCACCTGAAGCCATTGATTGGGTGCAGGTAAAGATTCGATGATTCCAGTACGACTTCATAAACGTCCAATATGTTTGGCTTCGGTCCTTATGGTTCCACTCCTTTACCTTGGAGCTCCTAATTGGTTGAAGCTCTCTGGAGTTACGCCTTGTTGGGCAGTTTTGTGGTTGTTGCCTTGGGCTCTGGAGGATGGGCCTTTATCGGGAATTTGTGCAGGTCTATTTTTGGGTCTTTGGATTGATGGACTCAGTCTTGATGGACCTACTTATATCCCTACATTGATGCTTTTGGGTTTTTGGTGGGGCAGATTGGGTAGGCGCGGTCCGCCTATTGAGAGAAGTTATAACCTTGGTTTGTTGGGGTGGATAGGAAGTTTTTTTGTTGGTTTAAGTATCTGGGTGCAAATTATGTTTATTGAAATGAATACCCCTCTTGATTGGATTCATTCGTGGGGTTTTTATACGCTATTGGCTCAATCAATCCTTACGGGGATAATGGCTCCAATAATTGGTTCATGGCTCTTATTGCTTTGGCGCGGGAAGCTTTCTTCTTAAATCGTTAAAAATTAATTTCTTATCTAATTTAATGGTCAATGTTTTCTGCATCAATATTTTGGGCTTGAGATAGCAGATACTTTTGTGCTCAACTTGCTTTGCTGTTATCAAAAGTGACTAGCAAATATCGGATTTGCTAAGTATAAATGCTGTCGAAATATAAAAAAAATAGAAAAACTCTGGACTTGTAGGCCTATTAGCGACTTTTAGATTGGGTGGGAAGGGTATAGTTGTTTTTCTACATGAGGAAATGCTGATGTCCGGACGAGGCTCATCACAGCTACATAGCATTGATGGTTCTGGTCGGAAGGAATATTCAGCACCTAAGGCATCCATTCTGGTTGTTGATGATGAGCCAGCTGTTTTAAGAGTTTTAGTGACTCGACTTCAGTTGGCTGGATATAGGGTTATATCTGCTGAAGATGGAGAACAGGCTCTAGAGGTTTTTCATCAAGAATCACCTGATCTTGTGGTACTTGATGTAATGCTTCCAAAGTTAGATGGCTTTGCAGTATGTAGGCGTCTAAGAGCTGAGTCTTGTGTTCCGATTATTTTTTTAACTGCTCTAGAGGCTATTTCTGAAAAAGTTGCTGGATTGGATCTTGGAGCAGATGACTATTTATCTAAGCCTTTTAGTCCGAAAGAACTTGAAGCAAGAATTGCAACTATTCTCAGAAGAGTTGGACCAGGTTCTGCAGTAGCTGAGCCCCGCAGAGATCTTCCTGCTGGTCAAGGTGTAATGAGGGTAGGGGATTTAGTGGTTGATACCAATCGTCGACAAGTTAGTCGTGCTGGTGAACGTATTGGACTTACATATACCGAATTCAGCTTGCTTGAATTGTTATTTCGTGAACCTGGCCGTGTAGTGCCTAGAGCAGAAATTTTAGAGCAGCTTTGGGGATACCCTCCTAGACGAGCCGCTGACCTCAGAGTTGTTGATGTTTACGTTGCCCGGCTTAGAGGAAAGTTAGAGCCTGATCCACGTAATCCAGAGCTAATCCTTACGGTCAGAGGGATTGGCTATGCGTCTCAACGCATGGGTGAGTTTCCTACAGCTATAGCCAGTTGAACAACCAAGTGGTTTGGGCTCCGCAGAGGCACTAATGAGCGGCAAGATGGCGCCTGTCTGCTAATCCATTCTTGTCTGAATTGCGTGAAACTCGCTTGGAAAAGGCGAAAGCCCTTGAAGCTTTAGGGCAAGGTCCTTATGCGTTGCGTTTTCAACCGAGTCATTCCACAGCTGTTTTACAGGAATCTCATGCTGATTTAGCCAATGGGACTGAGAAGGCTGTTGAAGTTTCTGTGGCTGGAAGGGTTATGGCGCGACGGGTGATGGGGAAGCTGGCCTTTTATACCCTCGCTGATGAGACTGGCACGATCCAGTTGTATCTAGACAAAGCAGTTCTTAACGTTGGTGCTTCTGAGCAGAGCGAAACTGGAGGTTTCAATCAAATCACTAATTTGGTTGATTCTGGAGATTGGATTGGTGTTACTGGTACGTTGCGCCGCACTGATCGTGGAGAGCTTTCGATTAAGGTCCACTCTTGGCAGATGCTTACGAAATCACTCCAGCCACTTCCAGATAAGTGGCATGGGTTATCGGATGTTGAGAAGCGATACAGACAACGTTACTTGGATTTAATTGCGTCGCCCAATTCTCGGGAGACTTTTCGAAGAAGGGCAAAAATGGTTAGTGCCATTCGACGTTGGTTGGATGAGAAAGGCTTCCTTGAGATTGAAACTCCGGTTTTGCAAGCAGAGGCAGGTGGTGCAGATGCCAGGCCCTTTGTTACACACCACAACACACTTGATTTGCCGCTTTATCTGCGAATAGCTACAGAGCTTCATTTAAAGCGTCTTGTTGTTGGTGGTTTCGAAAGGGTATATGAGCTAGGAAGAATCTTTCGTAATGAAGGAATTAGCACTCGACACAATCCAGAATTTACATCTGTAGAGATTTATCAGGCATTTGCTGATTATGTCGACATGATGGATCTCACCGAGAAGTTAATTGCTTCAGTTTGTAAGCAGATTTGTGGTGCCACTAAAATCAATTATCAGGATAATTTGCTTGACCTGACTCCTCCTTGGCGCAGATGCTCAATGCATGAGCTGGTCGAGCAAGAAACTGGATTGGATTTCCTTAAGTTTGGTGATGATAGGCATGCAGCTTCAGCTGCAATGGTTGGTATAGGTTTAGATGCACCTGCCAAGGCTGATTCAGTGGGGCGCTTGCTGAATGAAGCTTTTGAACAGGCAGTCGAACCGACTTTGATCCAACCGACTTTTGTTATTGATTATCCGATTGAGATATCTCCTTTAGCTAGAAAGCATCGAAGTAAACCTGGATTGGTTGAGCGGTTTGAATTATTTATTGCTGGGCGTGAGACAGCTAATGCATTTAGTGAACTTGTTGACCCTATTGACCAAAGGAATCGCTTAAATGCTCAACAGGAACGGCGGTTAGCAGGTGATTTAGAAGCGCAGGGAGTAGATGAGGATTTTTTACAGGCCTTGGAGGTTGGAATGCCTCCAACAGGTGGTTTAGGAATAGGAATTGATCGATTAGCAATGCTACTTACAGATAGTCCTTCGATTAGAGATGTGATTGCTTTTCCCCTTCTCCGACCTGACTCATAAACATATATCTTGAAACCTGCCCCCCACAGTGGATAATTAAGTAAGTGGCAAGGTCCTGTACCAATGAGTGGTGAGCGCGTAGGTTTCCGCTTCAAACACGCCGATGCGGTGGTCAAGCGCAATCCCCAGGGCCGTTCTCGGCGTGGCTGGGTTATGGAACCTGTAGAACAAACCACTAGCCGTGGTACAAAGATGCCTGCTTATCGAATCCGATGGCGGGATAGTGAGCGCCCTGAGATTGTGCTCCAACATATGTTGATTGCGGATCCAGATCCAACTCCACCCCCGGAGAATGTGAGTCTTGAGCCCCCAGCAGCCAAAGGCTAGTTTGCTTCGTTCCTTACGGCTGGTCCAATTAAATCTTTAAAGGGTCGTTCATGCTCATTGTGAAAGACCCTTTATTTGTTTTGTTATTTTTTGTATTCTCTTTGAAGTCAGTCGGTTCAAGGTTGGCATTTTGCTTCATTCATTAGCACTTCAGGCCTGCTTTATTGCGTTGTAAGGATTTTGATTTGTCTTTGGCGACTGAAGGAGATGATCTTGCTAGAGACTATTCCATTGGTCTTTTTCTGACTCTCTGCCATGTCTCTTTCTAAGTTTTCGAGCTAGACGTGCCTGATCATTTAATAGGGGGCTTTAGTGAGGATTGGTTCTTCGATTTTTTCTTTGAGAGGAGTAATTGCTGCTTCTTGAGAATTTAGAAACAGTTGTGCCAATTTGGCCACATCTCCTTCTTTGAGATCAAGAGTGCCAAGTCGGTCAAAATATTTGCGGTATAGAATCTCAAGCTCTTTGATCAGCCCTTCCCGCTCAATGCGCATGATTTTGTGTTGATCTCCTCGACTCATTAGTTGACTATCTCGATGTAGAGAATGGAAAAATTCAATTTCTATTGTAATTAAGTTAACAAAATATTGGCCATTCGAAATGTGAATTTTTAATGAATATCTTTAAAAAAAGAAGCCAATTATATGGTTTAGCTAATATCTAGAAAGGATTGACCTCACTTCCTTTTCAGCCTGTTTTTTCTTTTCTTCTTGGCGCTTGTCATGTAACTTTCGTCCTTTCCCTAGCCCTATTGTTACCTTTATCCAGGAACCTTTTAGATGCAATTTCAAAGGGATAAGCGTAAAACCCTTTCTTTCTAGCTTGATTTGAAGCTTGTCAATTTCACGACGGTGGGCTAACAACTTGCGAGTTCTCAAGGGATCGTGATTGAAAAAGCTGCCTGCGTGGCTATGAGGAGATATATGTACATTATGAAGTTGCAATTCACCTTTTCGAATTAGACAGAATCCATCTCGAAGATTTGCTTGCCCAGCTCTGATCGACTTCACTTCTGTTCCCACTAATTCGATGCCTGTTTCCAAGGTTTCAATGATCTCGTATTGATGTCTTGCTAGTCGGTTGTCTGCTAGCAGTCTGTTGGCTTCTGGTTTTGTGGAGTTTTTGACATTTTTAGTGTTGGTCTTTGCCATTGTTGTTCATTGATGCTTTGACCTTATCCAGGTGTCGTTACCCTTCCAGCATGGCGATAGTTTCTTCCAAAGCGGGCCATGGAGAATTTCTCCCATCAATGGCTCAACGAAATACCAGGTTGGTGGATCCTGCACCTTCGAAAGATGAACTTTGCTTGCCTAGAGACGATGGACTGAGGCCCAAGTTGTTGGCTGATTACATCGGCCAGAATGATTTGAAGCAAGTCTTGGGAATTGCTGTAAAGGCAGCCATTGGAAGAGGTGATTGCTTGGATCATGTCTTGTTTTATGGCCCGCCTGGGTTAGGTAAAACCACTATGGCACTGGTTTTGGCGGAAGAAATGGGGGTGAAGTGTCGAATTACTAGTGCACCAGCTTTAGAACGTCCTCGTGACATTGTTGGATTGTTGTTGAATTTGCAGCCTCGTGAGCTTCTCTTTATTGATGAGATTCATCGCTTGACAAGGGTTGCAGAAGAATTGCTTTACCCAGCAATGGAGGATCGACGCTTGGATATCACAGTGGGTAGGGGCAGTACAGCACGGATAAGAGTCTTAGACCTCCCTCCATTTACCTTGATAGGAGCAACCACTCGAGCAGGTGCATTGAGCTCTCCTTTACGTGATCGATTTGGCTTGGTGCAAAGGTTGGAGTTTTATGGATTAGACGATTTGCAGGCAATTGTGGCTCGGGCGGCAGGTTTGCTTGGATTGACCCTCAATGAAGAAGCTTGTTTAGAGATAGCCAGGCGGTGTAGAGGAACACCAAGGATTGCGAATCGATTGTTGAGAAGAGTGCGGGATGTCGCAACTGTTTGCTCTAAAAGCAATTGCATTGATGCATCTTTGGTGGATGAAGCATTAACCCTTCACCGCGTTGATGAAAAAGGTTTGGATGCCAGTGATAGGCGCTTATTGGAATTACTTGTGAAGTCTCATGGTGGGGGCCCTGCAGGCTTGGAAACTCTTGCGGCAGCCTTGGGTGAGGATGCAGCCACTCTCGAAGCAGTGGTTGAACCTTTTTTATTGCAAATAGGCTTTTTGCAGCGGACGCCCAGAGGTCGTGTTGTTACACAAGCTGGTCGTACTCATTTGGGCGCGACTCATTTGTGATGGTTTTTATGAGTTTGATTAGAGCTATTTCGTTGATTTTTTTGGCTTTGTTTTTAGTGATTGGCCAACCTTGCATTGTTGGCGCAACTTCATCAGCGTCACTTCTTTTTCAGAATGCTTTAGAGGCCAGTAGATCAGGTGATTTTTCTGACGCATTAGTTTTATGGGATCAATTTCTGGAATTCTTCCCCGAGGATGCTGCTGCTTGGAGTAATAAAGGTAATGTACTTTTAGCTTTAGGGGACCCTAAAGGCTCTATTGCAGCTCAAACAAAAGCGATTGAATTGACTCCTGATGAGCGAGATCCTTATTTGAATCGAGGTATTGCTGAGGAGGCGCTTAAGGAATGGAAGCAAGCAGAGAGTGATTACAACTGGATTCTCCAACGCTTTCCTGATGATGCATCGGCTCTTTATAACCTTGCAAATGTGAATGGTTCTCTAGGAGATTGGTCGCAGGCTGAAAAGCTTTTTACAAAGTCATCTTTAGCTAGACCTGGCTTTGCAATGGCGCGATCTAGTCAAGCTTTGGCTCAATATCAATTGGGTGAATTCCATCAGGCTGAAGCGGAATTGCGAATGCTCATCCGTCGCTATCCAATGATGGCTGATGCAAGAGCTGCTCTTTCAGCACTTCTTTGGCGACAGGGCTTGAATGGGGAAGCGGAAAGTCATTGGGTTGCAGCTTCTGGTCTTGATAGTCGATATAGAGAAAAGGATTGGTTGCTGGATATTCGTCGCTGGCCCCCACAACCTATTTCTGATCTGATGTCTTTTCTTGCGATGGAGAGAGTATGAATTCCATTCATGATTGGCATGAATATCTTGATGAAGTGATGCCTGAGTTGTTAGACCTTCGTCGTCATATTCATGCGCACCCTGAGTTAAGTGGTGAAGAGCATCAGACAGCAGCTCTAGTAGCAGGAGATTTGCGAACTTTTGGGTGGAAGGTTCGAGAGGGTGTAGGTCGCACTGGGGTGATGGCTGAATTGGGTCCTTCCAATGGATCCTTTGTGGGCTTGCGTGTTGATATGGATGCTCTCCCAGTAGAAGAACGCACTGGCTTGGCCTATGCCTCTCGTCGTCAAGGAGTCATGCATGCATGTGGACATGATTTGCACACAGCTATTGGCCTTGGTGTTGCAAGGCTTTTGGCAGCACAGGAGCCCTTGCAAAAAGGCGTCAGGTTGTTGTTTCAGCCTGCCGAAGAATTGGCAGAAGGAGCTCGTTGGATGCTTGCAGATGGTGTCGCTCAGGGTTTAGAGGCGCTGTTTGGTGTTCATGTTCTTCCTGAATTGCCAGCGGGATTTATTGGAGTTCGAAATGGCAGCCTGACTGCTGCTGCAGGAGAGCTGGAAATAAAGGTCATTGGAGCAGGTGGGCATGGTGCCAGGCCTCATCAATCTGTCGATGCCATCTGGGTGGCTGCAAAAGTAGTAAGTGGTATTCAAGAGGCTATTAGCAGGCGTTTAGATGCTTTAAAACCTGTTGTGATCAGCTTTGGACGAATTGAGGGAGGCAAGGCATTTAATGTAATTCCTGACCAGGTCACCCTTTTAGGGACTGTTCGTTGTCTAGATGGGCAATTGCATGATGAACTCCCCAATTGGATTGAGGAGACAGTTCAGTCGATATGTTCTTGTTTCGGGGCCAAGGCTGTTGTTCGTTATCGGTGCATTGCGCCCCCAGTGCAGAACGACGTTGAATTGACAAAATTGCTTGAAAGTTGCGCAATTGCTCAATTAGGCGAAGAGCGTGTTTTACGCCTTGAAAATCCTTCTTTAGGAGCTGAAGACTTTGCAGAATTTTTGCAAATTGTGCCGGGCACAATGTTTCGCCTTGGTGTAGCTAGTGATAAAGGTTGTGCTCCTCTTCATAGTGGATATTTTTGTCCAGAGGAGAGTTCTTTAAAAGTTGGAGTAACAGTCATAACTGCCACAATTCTTTCTTGGATAAATCAAAACTCCGTTTTGGGGGATTCATAGTTATGAATAGAGTTGGCCATCCCTTTTTGTCTCTAGCAGCACCGTTTCTAATTATCTTGGGCTTGCTCGGTTTGTTTTATAGGCAGGGAAGTGATAGGCAACAGTCTTTTCCAGCTTTATTTGTTGGAGCAGGATTGGTGGTTAGCAGAGCATTGGGACGAGGGCTGCAAAGAAAAAAGCTTTTTTTAGCATTGCGTAAAAGTACTCATGATGACAATCAAAATGTTGGCCAAAAGCTTGATTTAGATCTAAGTGATTTATAGATCTGCTTAAGTCGATTTGTTGAAAAAAGAATTGGACTAAAAATCCCGCTAGGTTGTATACACCACTAGGGGTGTCAACCGATGGTCTCATTGGTTGGCTGAGATCACACCCTCTGAACCTGCTCAGTTCATTCTGGGAAAGGGAAGTGAAAAGGCGTGGTCTTGAGCCCTAGAAAATCTCAGACGATTAACCAATTTTAGGAACATGCGAACCTCTTGGGTCTCTTCTCGTAAGGGCAAGTCAAATGTCTCACAATTACATTTTGCGCGACAAGGAGTTGTGACAGAGGAGATGTCTTATGTGGCAAAGCGAGAGTGCCTTCCAGAATCCTTGGTAAGGGAAGAAGTCGCTCGAGGCAGAATGATTATTCCAGCCAATATTAATCATTTAAATCTTGAGCCAATGGCAATTGGCATTGCCTCCAAGTGCAAAGTAAATGCAAATATTGGAGCTTCACCTAATGCAAGTGATGTTAATGAGGAGCTGGAAAAGTTAAATCTAGCTATTAAGTATGGTGCAGATACTGTTATGGATCTTTCTACTGGTGGGGTTAATCTAGATGAGGTTCGAACAGCAATAATTAATGCATCTTCAGTACCAATTGGGACTGTACCTGTTTATCAGGCTTTAGAAAGTGTGCACGGCTCTATTGAGAAACTATCTGAAGAAGATTTCTTGCATATTATCGAGAAGCATTGTCAGCAAGGTGTTGATTATCAGACTATTCATGCTGGCTTGCTTATAGAACATCTGCCTAAGGTTAAAGGACGTTTGACAGGCATAGTTAGTCGTGGAGGTGGAATACTTGCTCAGTGGATGATTTATCACCACAAGCAGAATCCTTTATATACGCGCTTTGAAGATATTTGTGAGATTTTCAAGCGTTATGATTGTACTTTTTCCTTGGGTGACTCGCTTCGACCTGGATGTTTGCATGATGCTTCTGATCAAGCACAATTGGCAGAACTTAAGACTCTTGGAGAATTAACTAAACAAGCATGGAAGCATGATGTACAGGTCATGGTTGAAGGACCTGGCCATGTTCCTATGGACCAGATTGAATTCAATGTACGTAAGCAGATGGAAGATTGCTTGGAAGCACCTTTTTATGTACTTGGCCCTTTGGTTACGGATATTGCCCCTGGTTACGATCACATAACAAGTGCAATAGGGGCTGCAATGGCAGGGTGGTATGGAACAGCAATGCTTTGCTATGTGACTCCAAAGGAGCATCTTGGATTGCCAAATCCTGAAGATGTCAGAGAAGGTTTAATTGCTTATAAAATTGCTGCGCATGCTGCGGATGTTGCACGTCATCGGCCAGGCGCTCGAGATCGTGATGATGAACTCAGTCGGGCGAGGTATGCATTTGATTGGAATAAACAATTTGAGCTTTCTCTAGATCCAGAGCGCGCGAGGGAGTATCACGATGAAACTTTGCCTGCTGATATTTATAAACAAGCTGAATTTTGTTCAATGTGTGGTCCGAAGCATTGTCCTATGCAAACAAAGATCACTGATGAAGACATAGAAGGAATTTCAGATCTATTGAATTCGAAAGGTGCTCATGATTTTTTGCATGTGAAGATGGATTCAGAATAATAATATTTTAGATACGAAGAGGATTTGATCATCCTAGATAGGTTAATAAATTTTCCTTACTAAAGTTTATTTGACCATGCTCTTAAACCAGGGAATAGTCATATCTAAGCCTTCTTCAAGAGAAGTGCTTGGCTCCCATCCTAATTCATTTTTTGCGAGATCAATTAATGGTTTTCTTCTTAGCGGATCATCTTCAGGAAGTGGCTTTTCAATTAACGGCAAGTTAGGGTTGATTCGCTCACATACTAACTTAGCAAGTTGTTTTATTGTGAATTCGCCTGGATTTCCTATATTTATTGGCCCACTATGACTTCCATTCATAAGAAGAATCATCCCACTAATGAGATCATCTACATAGCAAAATGAACGGGTTTGGTTGCCATCGCCGTAGATAGTCAATGGTTTCCCTTGAAGGGCTTGTGAGATAAAGTTACTGACAACTCTTCCGTCGTCAGGTAACATCCTTGGACCATATGTATTAAAGATTCTCATTACTCTGATTTCAGTACCATGCATCCTTTGATAGTCAAAGCATAAAGTTTCTGCTATGCGTTTCCCTTCGTCATAACAGCTTCTTATTCCTGAAGTATTTACTGACCCTCTATAGCTTTCTGGTTGGGGATGTATCTCTGGGTCGCCATAAACTTCACTAGTACTTGCAAGTAAAAGTCTTGCATTTAAACGTCTTGCAAGACCAAGCATGTTGTAGGTTCCAAGGAAACTTGTTTTTGCAGTTTTAATAGGGTTGCTTTGATAGTGAACTGGAGATGCTGGACAAGCTAAATGCCAGATCCGATCAACTTCAAGCTTTATAGGTTCAGTGACATCATGACGAATGACTTCAAAACGTGGGTGGCCAATCCACTTGGATATGTTCTCTTTGCTGCCTGTGAAGTAATTGTCTAAGCAAATAACATCTTCATTCGACTGCATTAACCGATCAATTAGATGAGATCCTAGGAATCCCGCCCCTCCAGTTACTAGATTCCTATGAGTGGGGGTACTGGCCATTTTCTACTGTTAGAATATAAGATTAAAAAAGTAATAAATATCCTCAAAAGTTCTTATGGATGTCATTGGCAGTTTTAGGGAAGGTAATTAGTTCTATATGACAATAGTTGACTTGCTTTAATCGGTGAGCAGGTTGAACGAATCTGTATTTGATGTTCGTTAAAAATATACCCATTATCCTTTTTCAAGGAGTTTTTTGGCTTTGCTAATTACATTTTCTACTGTAAATCCAAATTTTTCCATACAGGTTCCTCCTGGTGCAGAGGCTCCAAAGCGATTCATTGATATTGCATCTCCATCTAAACCTATGTATTTATGCCATCCAAATGACTCAGCAG
Organism: Prochlorococcus sp. AG-409-P01; assembly: GCA_003215335.1. Lineage (GTDB taxonomy): Bacteria > Cyanobacteriota > Cyanobacteriia > PCC-6307 > Cyanobiaceae > AG-409-P01. Next base: position 19,156 of record QCKM01000002.1, read on the forward strand.
CTTCTACAAGTAATCTTTTCCTCACTGAATTAGGAAGTACATCTTCTTTATAGCTTTCACTTTGTTCTTCAAAGAGCTCTACACAAGGCATAGACACCACGCGCACTTTTTTACCTTCAGATGAAAGTTGTTTAGCCGCTTGCACGCATAAGTCGAGTTCACTTCCGGTTCCAATCATGATGAGATCAGGAGTCCCTTGACAGTCCTCCAATATGTAGCCCCCGAGAGCAACTTTTTCTATTGATGAATTTTGTTGGTTATTCATGCCCTGTCTACTAAGACAAAGGGCACTAGGTCGTTTACGGTTTTCGATCGCAAGCTTATAGGCACCACTTGTTTCATTGCCGTCTCCAGGACGGAAAACGAGCATGTTGGGTATTGCACGAAGGGAGGGAATTGTCTCTATGGGCTGGTGAGTAGGACCATCTTCGCCCACACCGATTGAATCATGGGTTAGTACGTAGATAACACCAAGCTCACTTAAGGCTGATAATCGCATTGAGCCCCGCATGTAATCCGCAAACACAAGGAATGTTCCGCCATAAGGAATCAAGCCACTGTTGTGGTATGCAATTCCATTGAGGACTGCGGCCATAGCGTGTTCGCGGACTCCAAAGTGCAAATATCGTTTCTCGGGTGAATTGGCTTGGAATGACCCTGTCTCACCTTTAATGTCTGTGTAATTTGAATGTGTTAGGTCGGCTGAACCTCCGATTAGTTCTGGAAGATTTGGCCCAAGTGCTCCAAGACAGATTTGTGAGTGTTTTCTAGTGGCTAGTCCTTTGTCAGTCGAAGCATAAGTAGGCAAGTCTTTACTCCAATCTTTGGGAAGCTCTCCTCGCAACATCCGCTCAAACTCTTCTGCTTCTTTGGGATAATTATTCCTGTAATCGGAAAGCGCTTTATTCCATTGGTCCTCAAGCGTTGCCCCTCTTGCTATCGCTTCTCTGTAATGCTCATAAGCCTCTTCAGGTATTTCAAATGGGGCATAGTTCCAATTGAGCTGCTGTCGAGTAAGAGTTGCTTCTTCTTCCCCTAAGGGTGCTCCATGGACTCCAGCCGTATCGCTCTTGTTCGGCGAGCCATAACCAATAGTTGTTGTGATTTTGATAATTGATGGCTTATCAGAAACGGCTTTAGCATTTTCAATCGCTTTAGCAATTCCATCTATGTCGTTGTTTCCATCAGCGACATGCTGAACATGCCACCCATATGACTCATAACGTTTTAAGACGTCTTCAGTAAATGAAACTTCAGTATGACCATCGATTGTGATGTGGTTGTCGTCATATAGGGCAATTAGTTTGCCAAGTTTGAGGTGACCAGCAAGAGAGCAGGCTTCTGATGCAACACCTTCTTGGTTGCAGCCATCTCCCATGACCACATATGTGAAGTGATCAACGATAGTTGCATCGGACTTATTGAATTTTGCTGCTAGATGTGCTTCCGCTATTGCTAGGCCAACCGCATTAGAAATACCTGCCCCAAGAGGCCCAGCGGTGACTTCTACTCCTGCGGTTTCGAATGTTTCTGGATGACCTGGAGTACGAGAGTTCCACTGACGGAATTGTTTGATGTCTTCAAGGGTTACTGAGTCATAGCCAGTGAGGTGTAAAAGCGCATACAGAAGCATGCAACCATGCCCAGCTGAAAGGACAAAGCGGTCTCGGTTGAACCACTTTGGGTTCTTGGGATTGTGATGAAGGAATTTGTCCCATAGGGCATAACCCATTGGAGCGCAGCCCATAGGTAGCCCAGGATGGCCGCTGTTGGACTTGTTAACAGCATCGACAGCAAGCATGCGGATGCTGTTTATGCAGAGCGTGTCGAGGGGGGCGGGCGCAGCGACCATGTTGTTAAGTGGTGATGAAGGGATTCTGAATGATGGGTGGTAGATCTAGATGTTTAGGACATCTTGCGGAAGACCAAGCAAACGTTATGGCCTCCAAAACCAAAAGAGTTTGATAGCACTAAATTTAATTTTTGCTCTCTAGCTGTTTTGGGGACATAGTCGAGATCACAAGATGGATCTGGATTGTTCAAATTGATGGTTGGAGGAATAAATGATTTTTGAATGGCGAGAACAGAGGCCACCGCTTCAATACCACCAGAGCCACCCAATAGATGTCCAGTCATAGATTTAGTTGAGCTGACTGGAGTTGCATAGGCCTTTGCTTTAAGGACGTTTTTGATTGCGGCTGTTTCATTACTGTCATTAGCAGGGGTGCTGGTGCCATGAGCATTGATGTAATCAACTTGGTCTGGATTCAGTTGACCATCCTTTAAGGCTTGTCGGATAGCCTCAGCGCCTCCTAATCCTCCTGGAGTAGGAGAAGTGATGTGATGAGCATCACAGGTTGTTCCATAGCCAACTAGTTCAGCGAGGATTGGGGCTTGTCTGCTTTTTGCATGGTCCAGGGTTTCAAGAATGAGTACCCCAGATCCTTCTCCAATAACAAATCCGTCCCTTTCAGAATCAAAGGGTCGACTGGCCGTTGAAGGATCGTCGTTGCGAAAAGAGAGTGCTTTTGCACTTGCAAACCCTGCTACTCCAAGTGGAGTAATGCTTGCTTCTGCGCCTCCGCAGATCATGGCTTGAGCTTTTCCAAGTTGCAGTAGTCGAAATGCATCACCAATGGCATTGGAGCCTGCGGCACATGCTGTTGCGACGGCTGAGCTTGGTCCTTTTGCGCCTAGAGCAATGGCTGTAAGACCTGTAGCCATGTTGGGAATCATCATTGGCACAGTAAAGGGACTTACTCGGCTGGGACCTTTCCCTGAAAGCACATGTGCTTGGCTTTCCATTGTGAGTAAGCCGCCAACACCAGAGCCAATAATGACGCCAACGTTAGAGGCATTCTCTTCAGTGATGATTAACCCAGAATTAGCAAGTGCTTCTTTTGCTGCAATTACACCAAACTTTGAGAATCGATCCCATCTTTTGGATTCCTTTGGTTCAAGGATGCCAATTGGGTCAAAGTTTTTTATTTCTGCAGCAAAACGACAAGCATGGTTGGAAGCATCAAAAAGAGTTATGGCTTCAACACCATTACGGCCAGATGTAAGACCATCTAGATAGCCATTGACAGTGTTGCCAATCGGTGTGATCGCGCCTAGGCCAGTGACCACAACGCGATTTAGACCGTCCACCATTTTGATCCTCAGGCTTGCTTGTCTTCGATGTATTTGACGGCATCGCCGACAGTTGCAATGCCTTCAGCTGCTTCGTCAGGGATCTCTATGTCAAAGGCTTCTTCAAGAGCCATGACGAGTTCCACTGTGTCGAGAGAATCGGCACCGAGGTCATTTTGGAAATTAGAGTCCGGCTTAATTTCTCCGGCCTCCACGCTCAGTTGCTCAGCAACGATCGAACGTACTTTCTCGAGAATCGCTTCCTGGGACATAGCCTTTTTGATTAGACCAAGCATCCTACGAGTTTGGGTTCGGAGTTAACAACGATGAAGGCAATTAAAAGAATGTGTCGCAAGACGCAAAATGATGGTTAGCTTTTATACAAGCTTTTTGTTTCGGACGGGCTCATGTCCCACGCTGTCAAGATCTACGACACCTGCATTGGATGCACACAATGTGTGAGGGCTTGCCCTCTCGATGTCCTTGAGATGGTCCCTTGGGATGGCTGTAAAGCTGCTCAGATTGCATCATCTCCTAGGACAGAAGATTGTGTTGGGTGTAAGCGCTGTGAAACAGCCTGTCCAACTGATTTCTTAAGTATCAGGGTTTATTTAGGTGATGAAACAACCAGAAGCATGGGTCTGGCTTACTGATCCAATTTTTTGTAACTAACTAATTAAGGCTCTCGTGTTTTCGCGAACCCCTATAAGCTCAGCCCGGCAGTTGCCGGGCTTTTTTTATGTGCGGAATCGTTGCAGTGATTGGTTCGAGGGAAGCGGCACCGCTTCTGCTTGGTGGCTTGAGGCAACTTGAATATCGCGGCTATGACTCTGCAGGTATTGCAACAGTTAAAGCATCGCCAGAGAATGGTTTGGGTTTGCTTACTTGTCAGAGGGCTAAGGGGAAGCTGTCAAACCTGGCTTCTACCTTGGAAGAGCAGGGAGCGCCTGGCCAATTAGGTATCGGCCACACACGTTGGGCTACCCATGGCAAACCAGATGTTCACAATGCACATCCTCATTGCGATAGTTCCGGCCAAATAGCAGTTGTTCAGAACGGGATAATTGAAAATCATCGTGCTTTAAGAGAAGTTCTAGAAGCAGAGGGAGTGCAGTTTCTTTCGGAAACTGACACTGAAGTAATTCCTCATCTAATTGGGAGAGAGCTGAAGACATTGGAGCTTTCTGGTCGAAGCATTAGCGGTTCGATGCTTTTGGAAGCTGTACAAAATGTTTCCACTCAATTGAAAGGAGCGTTTGCGCTTGCTGTTGTTTGGTCTCAAACCCCCACAGCTTTGGTTGTTGCGAGGAGACAAGCCCCTCTATTGATTGGCCTTGGAGAAGGTGAATTTTTATGTGCTAGCGATACACCAGCACTTGCAGGATTTACACGCGCGATTTTGCCAATGGAGGATGGTGAAGTTGCTTTGTTAACTCCTTTAGGTATTGAACTTTATGACGAGAGTGGAGTACGACAGCAGAGAACTCCTTCTTTGCTTAGAGGAGTAGACCATGTGGCGGATAAGCGTGATTTTCGACATTTCATGCTTAAAGAAATTCATGAGCAACCAGAAACTGTCGAACTTTGGGTATCAAGACATCTCCCTGTTGGTTTGTCATCAGAGAGACCTGTTGCGTTTCCTTTTGATGATTCTTTTTATAACGATGTTGAGCGTATTCAGATTCTTGCGTGTGGAACGAGCCGTCATGCAGCAATGGTTGGGGCTTATCTTCTAGAGCAGTTTGCTGGAATCCCTACTGAAGTTTTTTACGCAAGTGAGTTTCGTTATTCGGCACCACCACTGACTCCGAAGACTCTCACTATTGGTGTTACTCAGTCAGGAGAAACTGCCGATACTTTGGCAGCATTAAATATGGAAGCTAAAAGAAGAGAATCTCATGGTGATTCTGCCTATGCTTCTCTTCAGCTTGGTATTACGAATAGACCTGAAAGTTCACTCTCCCGCCAGGTGTCAAATATTCTAGATATTGGTGCTGGAATTGAAATAGGAGTTGCTGCAACTAAGACTTTTCTAGGACAATTACTGGCTTTTTATGGTTTGGCGTTGAACTTTGCGGCTTGTCGGAATTATCGTTCTGAATCAGAAATAAATCAACTCATAGGTGAGTTAAGAGCTCTTCCAAATCAACTTCGAGTTCTTGTTAAAGAGCATGATCAACTTTCTGAGAACCTAGCGCATCGTTTTTCAGAAACACAGGACATGATTTTTTTAGGGCGAGGTATCAACTATCCGATTGCTTTAGAGGGGGCTCTTAAATTGAAAGAGATTAGTTATATTCATGCTGAAGGATACCCTGCTGGAGAAATGAAGCATGGGCCGATTGCTTTGTTGGATCCACATGTACCAGTGATATCTATTGCAATGCCTGGAGTAGTTTTTGAGAAAGTTTTAAGTAATGCGCAAGAGGCAAAGGCTCGTGATGCTCAGCTTATAGGAATTGCTCCTGAGGGACCTGACACGAAAATCTTCGATTCTTTATTGCCAGTTCCTGAAGTCAGTGAGTGGATTAGTCCAATCTTTTCGGTTGTGCCAATGCAGCTTCTTAGTTATCACATTGCAGCACACAGAGGTCTCGATGTGGACCAACCTAGGAACCTGGCGAAAAGCGTAACCGTTGAATGATGTGACTTATTGGGAAAGTTTCTCATCTATTCGTTTGTAACTATCCTCGAAGCGAATGATGTCATCCTCTCCTAAATAAGCACCACTCTGCACTTCGATTAGCTCCATTGGCATACGTCCTGGGTTTGTTAGCCGATGTTTACAACCTAAAGGTATATACGTGCTTTGATTTTCTCCAATTAATTGCTTTTCTCCATCTTTTTCAACTAATGCAGTTCCTTTGACAATAATCCAATGCTCAGCCCTGTGATGATGCATTTGTAGAGAAAGGCTTGCCCCAGGATTTACGACAATACGTTTTACCTGCCATCTATTATCCTCAACAACACCTGTGTAATGTCCCCATGGCCTATAAATTTTTCTATGAGCTTTTCCTTCTGGGCTTCCTGATGCTTCAAGTTGTTGAACAATATTTTTGACATCTTGACTATGCTTTTGGTCTGCAATAAGAACAGCATCATCTGTTTCTACAACAATAAGATTATTTAGTCCAATACCTACAATTAATCTGTGCTCACTTCTTAGGTAACTGTTTTTAGTTTTGTTTGAAATGACATGGCCTCTTAGAACATTACCATTTTCATCTTTATTTGCAGTTTCCCATAGAGCACTCCAGCTGCCTATGTCACTCCATCCTGCATTTAGTGGGAGGACTGTACCGAGCTTAGTTTTTTCCATGACTGCAACATCTATTGCCATATTTGGGCAATTATTAAATGCTTTTTTTTCTAGTCTTAAAAAGTCAAGATCTTGCATATCTTGTGCAAGTGCTTCTTTGCATGAGCTGACGATTTCAGGGGCTAATTTTTTGAGTTCACTAAGGATTGCACTGGCTTTAAAGAGAAATATTCCACTGTTCCAAGTGAAACGTCCATCATCAACGAATTTTTTAGCAGTGGCTTGGTCTGGCTTTTCTACGAATCTAATGATGGGAACTCCTTTCTGATTGTTGTCCCGAAAAGCCTCTGTTCCTTCTATATAGCCATATCCTGTTTCTGGAGAAGTGGGTACTACTCCAAAGGTAACTAGTTTCCCTTCTTTAGCGTGGGGACAACCAGCCTTGATTGCTTCACAGAATTCCTTTTCATCCCTAATCACATGATCGGCTGATAGGACTAGTAATAGGGGGTCATCTCCTTGCTTTGTGGCTTCAAGGGCTGCCAAAGTTATTGCTGGAGCTGTATTCCGACCAAATGGTTCAAGCAAAATGGCACTTGGCTCAACATTTATTTCACGCATTTGTTCTGCCACTATGAAGCGATGATCTTCATGGCATACCAATAAGGGAGGAGCTAAATTCTCCAGTCCTTGAAGACGCTTTTGAGTCTGTTGGAGAAGGGTGGCATCACTTTGGTTTCCAAGTGCCCAGTATTGCTTTGGATAGCTTGCACGTGACAGTGGCCAAAGGCGCGTTCCTTTGCCACCGCACAAAATCACAGGAATAAGAGGACACACTTTCAAAATGAATTCTTTGTTCTTCTAAGAATCGCTCAAGTTGCTTGTTCTTGTCGATTACTCAAAGCTCTAAAAGTCCCGGGGGAGGATTCAGTGCTATCCATCTCTCTTCTAAGCATATTTCTGGAACAATTGCTTCAACGAAAGGTACGAGAACATTGCGCCCTTCCAAAAGCTTGATTTCAAGCAGATCATTCCCTCCACTAAGAAGGTTGGTGACGTGACCTATTGGAGCGCCTGTAGGAGCCAATCTGACTTCGACACCAACCAAGTCCAATAAGTGAAATTCACCGTCTTTAAGTGTTGGTCGATTGCTCGAAGGCACTAAAAGTGCTTGACCTATAAGCTCTTCTGCTTTGTTTCGGCTATTCACTCCAGCAAATTTCACAACATATATCCCTTTGCCTGGTAGTTGACGTCCTTTGACTAGTTCAACTTCTCTAGGTTCTCCAATGTTGTTTCTTTGTAACCACCGTTTCCCAGGTTTGGTGAAGCGTTCAGGGAAATCACTTTTTGGATTGACTCTGATCTCACCATTTAGGCCTTGAGCGGCAACTAAATGCCCCACAATTAGCCAGAATTCGGCTTCAGACATTGTTCACAAGCATTTTGTTGATAATGGATGCATGATCAGTTCTCTTTTAAGTAATGGATTCTCCTGAAGACCTAATACTGCCTGGATCCACCGTGATCGTGAGTGATTTGAGTTCTATCTACAATGGCTATAAAGGCTTTGTTCAACGTATTAGCGGTGATAAGGCAGCTGTCCTTTTTGAGGGTGGAAACTGGGACAAGTTGATAACTATTCCTGTCAAGGACCTTATTGCAACTTGATTCTCATTGATTTGGTATAGGATTTTTTAATCACATTAGAGATTTATTTCTTGACATACTTGGGTTATGAAATAGTCTTTTTTGACGTTTCTTTTTGGCTTTGATTAAGTTTTTCTAGTGCAAAGTATGCAGCTTGTTGTTCTGCTTCTCTTCTCGAACCGCCCCAGCCTTGTCCGAGTTCGTTGCCTTCAAGTTGAACTTGGCAAAAAAATCGACGGGAATTGCCATGTTTTTTGTTGCGTTCCTCAATCAAATATGTTGGCCTGTTAAGGCCTCTTCCTTGGCTCCATTCCTGAAGAGCTGATTTTGAATTGTATTTTTCAGGGTTTTGTAAAACTTTTTCGCTGGTTTCTATCCAAAAAGGCGTTAGCCATTTGTGGATTATGTCGAGACTTTTGACGCATTCATATAAAGCTCCTATTAATGCTTCAGTGGCTTCAGCCTCGAGGGTGCTACTTGCCGAATTGTCTTTAGCAGCGTTGGCTCCAATGATTAGGAAATCTTTGATATTGAATTGCTTGCCTATTTGAGCAAGCCACTTGTCACTTACAAGCTGAGCTCTCAAACTAGATCTTTCTCCTACTTCTAATTCAGGGAATTTTCGATCAATGAATTCTGAAGCTGCCAATCTGAGGACAGCATCTCCAAGGAATTCAAGGCGCTCGTAATTTTTTGCTCTTTGAGCAGAAGTATGTGTAAGGGCTTCATGGAGGATGTGCAGTTGATCTGAATCATTGGATAAATCCACAGTGTCTTGTGAGGTGTCAAGGCCAAGACTTTTGAGCAGGGTGAGCAGCTGATTCACTCGCTCATTAGGGAGACGGGAATTTGTGCTTGATGACATCAAGTTGAAGAGAAGGGATTCGGCTTTGAATATCAAACTTTCTGAATTTTTTAGTAAAGAAACAAAAAAGGATGAAAGCAGGTCATAAGCCGGGTTCTGTTCACCTGCCTTAAAAGGTAGGTGGATGATCATCTATCTGGGACCGTCGTTACCGGCAGCCTCAAGCGGCGCGTTTAGTTGGAATTAAGCACATGGCCAGCTTTTGTTCCTTGGCCTTGCTCCCAGCCGGGGTTTACCTAGCCAGCACCTCTCGATGCTGCTGGTGCGCTCTTACCGCACCTTTGCACCCTTGCCTGTGCCAGGGAAATTCCCAAATAGGCCATCGGCTGTGTTTTTCTGTGGCACTCTCCTCACGGTCACCCGCACTGGGCATTACCCAGCAAGCTTGGCCATAGGGGAGCCCGGACTTTCCTCAATCTCACAGGCCACTATGCGTGGCTGTTTAATGATTGCGATCACCTCTCCTGCTTTCACAGTCCATAATGCCCTGTGTGTGGATTTTCTTCCACTAGTGGGGCTGTAGCTCAGCTGGATAGAGCGACGGTTTCCTAAACCGTAGGTCGTGGGTTCGAGTCCCGCCAGCCCCGTATTTCATAAGATGAATAATTGTGTCCTGTACTACATCTGGTGGGCTGGGCAAATCTCCCACTGTCGCTAGCGTTGCTTTAGTGAAACAGTCTCAATGACCCAGCTTCACGATTTAAGGCTTCGCCTTCTTGTTCAGCAAGAAAGTGAAAACATTGCAAATTCTCAACCGAATGACTTAGATCTCTCGGTTGTTCAGGCTCGGTGTCTTTGTTGGCTTGCTCTTTTGGCTGAGGCCCATGAAGAGCAAGCGAATGATGCTGAACGAAGGGGTGATACTGAGCAGGCAATGGGTTGGTTTGCCGATTCCATGCGTCTTCGGGATGTGATTCAAGTTGTAACGACTATCGAAATCCCTTTGCCAGATTGTGGAGATGCGGAATCTGATGATGACTGCCTTTCAGGGGACCCACCCTTGGCGGCATGATAGATGTCATGATAGATGGGAGCTATAGGGATTTCGTTGCCTGAAGAGCCCTGTCAATGCCCTGACTGTCAAAGGTTCTATAGGGAGCATGATCGTCTTATTCGTGAGCGACCTACTCTGCGACAGCAGCAGGAGCTAAATTGGGCTGCTCTTCAATCCTTTAGAACACTTTCTGGTCGAGTTTTAGAAGACCTTCAGAAGCAATCTGCCGCAAGAAATGATTCATCGGACACCCAACTAACAGCTGCGGGTAGTGTTGAGCAGCAGGTTGATGACATTCAGCAAGCAATTGCGGACCTTGAAAACATAAATGCACATCTTTTTTCTATAGAAGCTTTGATGGAGAGAGTTTTTGATGTAAGGGTTCCTGAAGCTGTTGAGCAAAAGTTCCGTGAGCTTGCAGGAGAACTTGCCCCAGACCCTCTTAATGCAGATCGGCTTCGATTGAATCGTTTGCTACATCAAACCCCTGACTTGCCTGATCGTGGTTGATAAATGATATTTTCTGTTTCTTCACTTGAAGATTGTTTCTATAAATAAGACTTCAAAACTAAATTAAGAAAGTGCTCCTTTCCTTAGGGAAGGGTAATTAATTTAATGGACATCACAAGTTATCTCTACATTAAGTGGCTTTACTTTCCATATTGATTCGCAGTACTCGCGAATCGAACGATCTGATGAAAAGAAGCCTGACCTTGCTGTATTAAGAAGAGACATTTGATTCCATTGATATCTATCTGTCCATGCACGACTGACATTATCTTGTACACGAAGGTAGTCAGCAAAGTCTGCCATGACAAAGAATGGATCACTGTTCATGAGGTTTTCAGTTAGCGGGCGAAATAATTCACCATCTCCATTGCTGAAGTGGCCTAATTCAATTAGCCTAAGTGCTTCAGTCAGTTCTGGCATAGCTTTAATTGAATCAATTGGTCGATATTCAGAATTTTGTAGTTCCATTATTTCTGATTCAGTTTTTCCAAATAAAAAGAAATTTTCTGCTCCAACTCTTTCTCTAATTTCAATATTGGCTCCATCTAATGTACCTATCGTTAATGCACCATTCATGGCAAATTTCATATTGCCAGTACCTGAAGCTTCTTTCCCAGCAGTTGATATTTGTTCGGAAAGATCTGTTGCTGGATAAACCTGCTCCCCAAGCTTTACATTGTAATCTGGTAAAAAAACTACTCTCAATTGACCATCCATATCTGGGTCAGCGTTAATTGTTTCAGCAATTCCATTTAGAAAGCGAATGATTAGCTTTGCCATGTAATACCCAGGCGCTGCCTTACCCCCAAAGATGACTGTTCTTGGCGCCATTCCTTGTGCTTTCCCATTCTTAATACGTAGATATTGTGTAATTATTTGTAGTGCATTTAGATGTTGTCTCTTGTATTCGTGGATCCTTTTGACTTGTACATCAAAAAGACTTGAAGGGTCTACTAATACACCAGTTTGCCTATGAATGTATCCAGCAAGCTTTCTCTTTATAGAAAGTTTTGTAGCCCCAAACTCTTCTAAGAACCCTTTATCTGCTTCTTTACTTTCAAGTTGTTTTAGTAATTCCATGTTGGTAATCCAATCTGGCCCAACTTGTTTTTCCAGCAGTTTCGATAATTCGGGATTAGCAAGTGCAACCCACCTTCTTGGTGTTACGCCGTTGGTGACATTTGTAAATTTGCCTGGCCAAAGTTCAGCAAACTCGGGTAAAAGTTGACGCTTAACTAGATCAGAGTGAAGAGCGGCTACGCCATTGACATGGTGTGCACCGATAGTGGCCAGATTGGCCATTCGCACTGCTTTTCCACCTTCTTCATCGATTATTGATAATTTTCTCTGGATTAAATCGTTTCCTGGAAAGCGAAGACGTACTTGTTGTAGAAACCTGCTGTTGATTTCGTAGATCAGTTCAAGATGTCGAGGTAGCAGACTTTTGAATAGGGAAAGGTCCCATTTTTCGAGAGCTTCAGGCAGAAGAGTGTGGTTTGTATACGCAACGGATGCAGTGGTTATTTCCCAGGCTTTTTCCCAAACAAAGTGATGATCATCTATGAGAAGGCGCATTAACTCAGCAACTGCGATAGCAGGGTGAGTGTCGTTTAGTTGAACAGTCCAATGAGATGCAAAATCCTCAACTGGCAAATCTCTTTTTTCAAGACTACGTAGCATGTCTTGAAGTGAGCAACTCACAAAGAAGTGTTGTTGTTTCAGTCGGAGACGCCGTCCTTCATCAGTTCCGTCATTGGGGTATAGAACTTTTGAAAGCGTTTCTGAACCGACTTTTTCTTCAACTGCCCCGTAATAGTCACCAATATTGAAAGCATAGAAATCGAAGCTTTCAGTTGCATCAGCCCGCCACAGTCTTAGTCGATTGCAGCTATTAACTCGATAGCCAAGGACTGGTACATCGTGCGGAACTCCGATTGCATGCTCTGCAGGAATCCATCGCGACCGATAGTTCCCGTTGTCATCACGGTAGCTTTCTGTTCGTCCTCCAAAACCTACAAAACAGGCTTCGTCGGGTTGAGGGAGTTCCCATGGCCATCCTCCTTTTAGCCATTTATCAGTCACTTCCACTTGCCATCCATCACGAATTAGTTGATTGAAAATGCCAAATTCGTAGCGGATTCCATATCCAGTTGCTGGAACTTGCAGGCTGGCAAGTGACTCCATATAACAAGCAGCTAGTCGACCTAGCCCTCCATTCCCTAAACCAGGTTCTTCCTCAACCTCAAGAATATGTTCCAAGGATTCGATGCCAAACCTACGCAGTGCTTCTTCAGCTTCCTTTTGAATGCCAAGGTTCAGAAGATTGCTATTGAGTTGTGGGCCAATCAGGAATTCTGCAGATAGATAAGCAACTGATTTTTGTGGTTGTGCTCTGATTGCCTCCATGCTGGCTAGATATCGAGTCATTAGTCGATCTCTCACTGCATAGCTGAGAGCCTTATAGAGGTCATGAAGACTTGCAGTTGGAGCGAGTTTCCCAATAGTGAAGAACAAATGTTCTGTCATTCCGTCGAAAACGGCATCAGCTCCTGTGCCTGCGCGTTCAGGATCTGCATAGCAGCCTGGAGTTGGTAAGCGCAGGTCTAGAGGCTGAGAGCTACTCATAGTGGGGGAAGACGTTGGAAGGGGGAGGGAAGCTCTCTTGGTAAGAGGTTTGATTAGGCTTTGCTTCTTTTGGCTGTTGCTTAGCCAAATAGTGCACCAAGGGAATTAATGATTGTGCTCTTGATGAGAGCATGAAAAGATTTATTAGTCTCTGAGGTGCAGCTTTTAAATCTCTTCTCTTGTGGGGAAGTGGTTTCTAGTGGTTTATCCGCACGACGTTAGCCTTAAGTCTGTGTGGAAGTTCTTGAGTAACTTCAGATCAACACCTGCTTAGATCTGTCTCAAGCCTAAGCAAAATTGCTTGCAAAGGTTTTGATAGGTCTTCACGGTCATTTATGTTTCATCAGAAGGAATTGAAAAACTGTCGTGATTTTTTTGCCTCCGCTCTTACCTGTTCTGAGTACTCATGATGTCGAGATTGCAGAGACTCTTATTGGTGTAATCAATTTTCTGCTGATTTTTGTAGCTGCAAGAACCTTCGCTGAGGTGTTGGTTCGTTTGCAATTGCCCACCATTGTCGGGGAACTACTTGCTGGGGTTGTCATAGGGGCATCTGGACTACACCTTTTAATGCCGCCGAGTACTAGTGCTCAGTTGAATGAAGGATTTGTGAATTTGATTAGTTCATTAGCTTCTGTTCCACCAGCGGCTGTGCCTGATCTTTATTTTGAAACTTTCCCTTCTCTACAGGCAGTCGCAACACTTGGTTTATATGCGTTGTTATTCCTTACGGGTTTAGAAAGTGAGTTAGAAGAACTTGTGGCAGTGGGCGTTCAAGCATTCACTGTGGCTATGGCAGGCGTGATTTTGCCTTTTGCTTTTGGCACATTTGGCCTGATGTTTATCTTCCATGTGGATTTGATACCGGCCATTTTTGCTGGAGCTTCTATGACGGCTACAAGCATTGGCATCACAGCAAGTGTTTTTGGTGAACTTGGTTATCTCAAAACACGCGAAGGACAGATTGTTATTGGTGCTGCTGTACTTGATGACATCCTTGGAATTGTGATTCTTGCAGTGGTTGTTGCGTTAGCTACTGGCGGATCTTTGGAAATTGCACCAATTGTCAAGCTTGTTTTAGCTGCCACCGTTTTTGTAATAGGTGCCATAGCACTCAGCAGAACAGCTGCTCCAGCATTTGATTGGTTACTAGAAAGACTTAAGGCTCCTGGTGCTGTGGTTGTTGCATCTTTTGTGATTCTTGTCTTGAGTTGTTTTGTTGCTACCGCGATTGGTCTGGAAGCTGCGCTGGGTGCATTTGCTGCTGGCTTAATCCTTAGTAGCTCTAAGAACAATCATGCAATTCAGCAGTCAGTGCTGCCTCTTGTCTCTCTCTTCGCAACAATCTTTTTCGTGTTAGTCGGAGCTGGCATGGATTTATCAGTCATAAATCCTTTAGATCCATCCAGCCGTTCTGCACTTATCGTGGCTGGCTTTTTGTTGGTGGTCGCAATTTTGGGTAAGATCGCTGCAGGATGGTCTTTCTTAATTGACAAACCAACTGATCGATTGGTTGTTGGTTTGGGGATGATGCCCCGAGGTGAAGTTGGTTTGATTTTTCTTGGACTTGGCACCAGCGCAGGTCTACTTACACCATCGCTTGAGGCTGCAATTTTGTTGATGGTGATAGGAACAACCTTTCTTGCACCAGTACTTCTTCGCGTTGTACTTAAAGACAAACCCCCTGGTGGAGGCAATTCAATACCTGATGATGTTGCTGCTAACCCAGTTGGTCTTGTTTAAGACTGTTAAAAGGGTTGCCCACAGTATCTATTGATTTTTTTCGCAACAAAAATGTGATACTCCACAAAGGACTGCAGTCTGAGGGCTTCAGTGTTTAACATCTTCATTCTGAAGTCTCTCGCTGCACTCTTCTCATGTCTGTGGTAGCTGCTGAAGTTAATTCTCCTTGGAGCTATCTGGGTCATGCTGTTCATTGTGTGAGCAGCAGACCCAGGAATCAATCTGCTGAAGGACCCGCTGTTCTTTTGGTGCATGGTTTTGGAGCTTCAACTGATCATTGGCGATTCAATATTCCAGTTATTTCTCAAACGCATGAAGTGCATGCCTTAGATCTCCTTGGTTTTGGTCGTAGCGCTAAACCATCCGAGCTCAACTATGGAGGTGAACTATGGCGCGAACAGCTGGTTGCCTATGTGAAAGAAAGGATTGGTCGACCTACGGTTTTGGTTGGCAATTCTTTAGGGGGGTATGCAGCCCTTGCTGCAGGAACAGACCTTGGGAGTGATGCTGCTGGTGTGGTCTTATTGAATGCTGCGGGGTACTTCAGTGATAGTTCTAAGAAGAAAGCGGCACAGAATTGGTGGTCAAAGGCTCGTCAAAGTATTGGGGCCGGTGTTATGAGGGATCCTCTTGTGCAGCGACTTATTTTTGAAAATCTTCGTAAGTCGTCCACTATTCGCAGAACTTTGAATCAGGTTTATATAGACAGCACTAATGTCGATGATGATCTTGTTGAGTCAATTCGTAGGCCTTCACTTGATCCTGGGGCTTTTGGTGTTTTTCGAAGCGTTTTTGATGGCAGTGGGCCTAAGGGCCAACCATTAGATGAATTGTTTTCAGAACTTAAGGCTCCACTCCTTTTGCTTTGGGGCAATCTTGATCCATGGATGAATGCAGCAGGGAAAAGAGCTGCTTTCCAGCGTTATGCACCTTCTGCAACTACTGAGGTTGTTCTACAGGCAGGACATTGCCCACATGATGAGGTCCCAGAACAAGTTAATTCTGCTTTAGTTGATTGGTTGAACAGTTTGTAATTGATCTAAATGTTCAATATTGATCATTATGAGTGTTGGTTCTTTCTACAATTTTAACTTACATTCATGGCCATTTTACTTACTCAAAAGGATACTCCATATAACCATTGGGAAGCAGTTGATAGTGAAAATGGAGACCGCTTAAGAATTGTTCCTGAGCGTGGGGGGTTAATTTCAGAATGGCAGTGTAAAGGTAGAGAAATCTTGTATTTTGATCAGCATAGATATATGGACAAGTCAAAAAGTATCCGAGGTGGAATTCCTACTCTCTTCCCAATTTGTGGAGACTTGCCAGGTGATTTATTGCCAATTAATAGTCGAAAGTTCACCCTTAGGCAACATGGATTTGCAAGGGATCTTCCATGGGAGCTAAGTTTAAATAAAGAAAAAAGTGCTGTTTTAATAAGTCTTTCGGATAGTGAATTCACCCTTCAGAGTTTCCCATTTCGCTTTCTTTTGGAAATAGAGGCTCGACTTATTTTAGGCGGACTCTCAATCAAAATCAAAGTTCAGAATCGAAGTACAACGAGAATGCCTTTTAGTATTGGATTACACCCTTATTTTAGAGTCAGTGACCTTTCAAAGGTCGGCATTCAAGGATTGCCTCCTATTGCATTTAATCATTTAGATATGTCGGAGGTGGAAACATCTTCTCTATTGAAAAATTTATCTGAGGGGGTTGATTTTCTGAGTGGACCTGTTTCTTCGGTGACTCTTGTTGATCAAAGAGAGAAAACTCATCTTCGGATCAAACAGGTAGAACCTATGGATTTGACAGTTGTGTGGACTGATCCGCCAAGGCCTATGGTTTGCGTAGAGCCATGGACTTCTCCTAGGAATTCTTTGATTAGCGGTGATAGAAAGTTGTATATAGAGCCAGATTCAATCAAACAATTCGAATGTAGTTATACAATCTTTGATGAATCACACACTCCTGGTAGTCTTCCTGGTGCCAGTTGATGATGAGGATCAAATTGATATTTTACTGATTTAATTAGAGCCTTTGACTTTGAATCTAACCATGAAGGTAGGCGATCATTGGTTAGGCTCGGTTGATTTAGCAAAGTTAGATTCCCACCTAGTAGATGGACCTTATCTCTCATGTCTTGTATTGGTTTTTTGAAGTTGATAATTGTTTTAAAAGAAGCTATTTGCCAGATATCGCCAGTTCCTAGCCCTGCGGCTATTCGATATTCGAAGTTAGGCATTTTTTGAAGTTCATTGCTTGCTAGTAGTTGGTGTGTTTTAGCTGGGGGTAGGGCGATTCGGATTAGCCAAAAATTGCTCTCTAAAGAATGATTTGGGTATTTTTGTTCTATAAAAGGCCCATTCCACTCATGACTATTTGCACGACAATTGTGCTGTTCGGCAAGTTTCTGCATGCCTTGTAATTGACTGGTTATTGCCTCATTGCTCACACTGGCTAGTCCAATTTCAAGTAGGCATTTATTTGGAGTTGTTCCTACCCAGTCGCAATATTCAGGAGTAAAGCTCGTTTTCAAGAGTGCAGCCCTGAACCCCTCTAGACTTTTCAAGGGACCTTCGATATCAAGACGGGTGTGCCAGGACTTAATTGGTTGGGTCCTAAGAGTTAGTTCGGTTATTAATGCCAGGCTTCCCCAGCTACCATTAAGTAGTCTCATGAGGTCATAGCCCGCTACATTTTTAACTACTTTCCCTCCTGCATGAGCTAAGACACCATCACTGCGAAGTAATCCGATACCTATTATTTGATCTCGCGTACCCATATATCTTTGTCTCAAACTCCCTGATAGCCCGCGAGCAATTAGTCCTCCAATACTTCCACATTTAATTGGTTCAAAATCTGGTTGACTTCCCCATGGCCAGTCGACTGGTAGCCATTGATTAGATTTGGCAAGTGAGGCTTGAAGCTCAGCCAAAGGCATTCCTGCTGAAACAGTGACCGTTAAATCGTCAATTGCGTGGTTGATGATGCCATTTAGATTTCTTGTACTTACTGGTTGACAAGGTTGATTTAAAGGAGGTCCCCAATTGAGTCGAGTAGCGAGTCCGCAAGGGATAAAAGGGGTCTTCTCTAAGTGCAGTTGCTTGAGAAGATCTGAAAAAGCTTTCTCTGTCGATGGGGCTATGGAAGAGGATATTTTTGGAGGAGTTTTCACGAATCGATCTTGATATGAAGATTGTTGTGATAGATGACGATCCCACTGGCTCTCAGACGGTACATGGCTGTTTGTTGTTGCTTTCTTGGGATGTTGATCTTCTTAAGGAAGGTTTGCGGCATCCATCTCCATTTCTTTTTGTCTTAGCTAATACAAGAGCTTTATTGCCTGATGACGCAGCAGACCGTAATCGTGAGATTTGTCTTGCATTGCATCAAGCCATTAGGGAAGAGGGGCTAAAGCTTGAAGATATTGTGCTGGTTAGTCGAGGGGATTCAACTTTGAGAGGTCATGGAGTTCTCGAACCCAATGTGATTGCAGATGTAATGGGACCTTTCTCCGCCACACTTCATATTCCAGCATTTTTCGAGGCAGGACGCATAACTGTTGATGGAGTTCATTTGCTTAATGGAGAGCCTGTTCATAAAACCCCCTTTGCACAAGATCGGCTTTTTAGCTACACGACAAGTGATTTAGCTGCTTGGTTGGAGGAAAAGAGTAAAGGTTCTATTCCGAAGGAAAATGTGCAGAGAATATCGCTCGATCAGCTGGATGAAGGGGCTTCTAGTGTGTCTGGCTTGGCCTCTTTGCAAGAGTGGTTGTGTCGTTTGAATCACAACCAGCCTGTAGTCGTTGATGCTGAGAAGTTAGAGCAATTGATTGCTTTAAGTAATGCTGTGAAGAATTTGATTGGGGAAAAACGATTTCTTTTTCGATCTGCAGCCAGCTTTATTAATGCTTTGGTTGGTCTGAAACCAAAATTAATAGGAGGAAAATCTTTGGCGAGGTATCGCCGAAAGGATGACTTTGGATCTCCAATGCCAGGGATGGTCATAGTTGGTTCACATGTGCCACTTGCAGATAGGCAATTGGCAAGATTGCTTGAAGCACCTGATTGTGTGGGTGTTGAGGTTGAGGTAAAAAAGCTTCTCGAAGTTTTTAATAGTGACTCGCAAGAATTATTTTTGTCGGATTTGGAAAGGAGATGGTCTGATCAACTCCATGAACTGGTTATGAACGGCAAAACCCCAGTTCTTTTTAGTAGCCGTGGTGAACTTCTTTTCTCCTCTGCAAAGAAACGTTTGCTTTTTGGCAGTTTTCTTGCTCAGTCGATGTCAAGAATGGCAATTTCATTGGCACCTGAGTTGGGCTATTTAATTAGTAAAGGTGGTATCACTACTAATACACTTCTAGTTAAGGGTATGGGTTTAAATAAGGTTCATCTTGAAGGGCAAGTTCTGCCTGGTTTATCTCTTGTTCGTGCTTTTGAAGAAGGATCGCAATCCAATATTCCCATCTTGACTTTCCCAGGAAACCTTGGTGATGTGAGTTCACTTCATGATGCTTGGCGTCTTATGGAGGCCTGCTGACCGAGCCAGTATTTCCATGGGATGGGCTACTGGTAATTGATTGTTCAGATGGCGTCGTAGTTGGAGAGAGCATCCGATATTGGCGCTTGCGATTAGCTCTGCTCCAGTTTGCATCAGATCATTGACTTTGATTTTGCCTAGTTCAGCAGCTTCCTCTGGTTGGACAATGTTATAGATCCCTGCACTACCACAACAAACTCCTGCTTCTGTTGCCTCGCGAAGATTAATAAAAGGAATAGCTTCTAAAAGTTTTCGTGGTTGATTAGTGATCCCTTGTCCGTGGATCATGTGACATGCATCGTGATAAGCCAGAAGAAATTGAGAGTGCTCTTTCGCTGGGTCTCCATTTTCATGATTAAGAGGTTGGAGGCTTTTGAGGAAATCTGCAGATAAACCTTTTTCGAACAAGAATTCATGCACATCAAGAACAGGGACGTCAAAGACATCCGCTTCATCGAGTAATTCGCCATAGGCTTTCATTGTGTGTCCGCAACCAGACGCAGCAATTAAGATTGCATCTAATGGTTCTCCTCCAGCTAGCTGGTTAGGTTCAAGAACTTGCTTGAAACTTTGGATAAGCTCTTTGGCAAGTTTTTGAGTCTCAGGGATCTTGCCTTGGTGGTGGGTTATTGCTCCACAGCAACCTTGATTGGCTGGAATAATTACTTCGAAGCCATTAGCTTGAAGCACTTTAAGTGTGGCCTTATTCACGTTTGGATCGAAACAGCGTTGAACGCAGCCAAGGACAAGTCCCACTCTTCCTCGGCGAACGCCATCTGTTTTATTTATTACTGGCCAATCGTCAATGAAGCATTCTCTAGAGAGAGGTGGGAGCAAAGCTTCCATGGCTGCGAGCTGAGGGCCGAAAAGGTTTGACAAACCAAAATTTTGGGCGATTTTTTGTACTGAACTTCCTGCATAACTCCTCATTGCTTTCAGAATGACTCTCAATCTTGCTGGGTAGGGAAGAATGGATAAGAGGAGTTGTCGTAATACGTTCTGACATGGTTTTCGTAAGCCTGGCTTGTTTAATTGTGGGCGAGTGGATTCGATCAGTTGGTCGTAGCGAACTCCAGAAGGACAAGCAGTTACACATGCAAAGCAACCAAGGCATGTATCGAAATGACTGGCAATAGTTGCATCCATTGCTAACTCACCTTTCCCCAAAGCTTTAAGGGTATGGATACGTCCTCGTGGAGAATCCATTTCTGTGCCAAGTACTCGATAACTTGCACAGGTTGGCAGGCAAAATCCGCAGTGAACACATGGATCTATTAGTCCATCAGGCAGCTCATGGAGTTTTCCCTGAGGTATAGATTCAGAGGAATTATTGGAAGTCATTTCTTCATGTTCTTAGGTGGAACATTGTTCTAATTAGCTGTTTAAAGATTCTTTGCTTAGTAATTTTTTTAGGGAAATGAAGTTCAGAGCTTTTTATTTAATCAGGTGATTGATTAAGGACTCTTTGTTTCTAAGAACCTGTCAAAAGTCAATATAAAGAGGCCTCTAAATTATGGAAAGCCAAAATTTTCTCTAGTCATTGCCTTAGTCAAATCGCTCAATAATTGCGCTAGCCAAACCACTACAACTTAGAGGGTGAACCGGAGGTTCCATTAATCTAGCCAGGTCATAAGTTACTTGTTTGTCAGCTATCGATTCACTAAGACCTTTAGTGATTAATGCAGCAGCTTCTTGCCATCCAAGGAACTCCAACATCATTACTCCACTTAGTATTACTGAGCCAGGATTGATTCGATCTAGTCCAGCATGTTTTGGGGCAGTGCCATGAGTGGCTTCGAAAATAGCAGCTTCATCGCCAATATTTGCTCCTGGGGCCATGCCTAGACCACCAACGATTGCAGCAGCAGCATCAGAAATGTAGTCACCATTCAAATTGAGTGTTGCAAGTATTGAGTATTCTTGAGGCCGAGTTTGAATTTGTTGAAAAATGCTATCTGCTATTCGATCGTCGACCATCACCATTTGATGCCATTTTCCTGAACCATGGCTTGCTCCGATTGAGTCGATTACTTTCTTGACTTCTTCGCAGATTGATTCTTTTTTTTCAGAAGTGAGCCCTTCATAACCTGGGTCAATAAGCTTTGCGTTGTCTTCAATAGTTAAGTTAGGATTTTTATCTGCATTTTCGAGTATCCAACTTTCTCGTTCTATTATACATTCATTGCGAAATTCTGTGGTTGCCAGTTCGTAACCCCAATCACGAAATGCTCCTTCAGTAAATTTCATGATATTACCTTTGTGAACAAGGGTTACGTGCCGTTTTTTGTTTTCCAACCGCAGGGCATGTTGAATTGCCTTACGAATATGTCTTTGACTTCCTTGCTTGCTTACAGGTTTAATCCCTATGCCTGAACCATCAGGTATATATCGCTCACCTAGCTTTCCATTTGCTGGGATCACTTCGGAATTTAGATGGTTGCGGAGTTTTTCTCCGATAGGGTCATTCGCTTCCCATTCGATTCCCATATAAATGTCTTCAGTATTTTCTCGGTAGACGACAACATCTAAGTCCTCAGGCCTTTTGTGGGGACTTGGTGTACCTGCGTAGTAACGGCAAGGGCGTACACATGAATAGAGATCAAAAATTTGTCGAAGAGCAACATTTAAGGATCGAATTCCTCCTCCGATTGGGGTAGTGAGTGGCCCTTTGATGGCTACGCCATAGGTTCGGATTGCTTTGATTGTGTCTTCAGGTAGGTACTGAAACGTGCCATAGAGATCACATGCTTCATCACCTGCATAGATCTTGAACCATTCAATACGTCGATTACCGGAATAAGCCTTTTCTATGGCGGCATCTATTACTCTCTTGGCCGCAGGCCAAATGTCGACTCCAGTTCCATCTCCTCTTATGAATGGAATGATCGGGTCATTAGGTACTACTGGCTTTCCGTCTAAGAAGTGGATTGGAGTTCCCTGATTTGGTGGGTTGAGCTTTGTGAATTTGACCATAATTAGATCTGAGGCTTCTTAATCAGCTAATAGTGAGCCTATGACTCAGTCGCATTATTTATTTCAAGATTTGGTTTTCAAGCCTTTTTTGGTGAAGCTGTTTTCATCTATAGAAGTTATTACATCAGTCACAAGCGAATGTTGAATAATTTGTCTAAGGCAGCTTCAGAAGAGGAGAAGATCTGGGTTGTGGCGGCTTGTTTTAATGAAGAGGAACTGATTTGTGAGTTTATTCAACGGATTGTCTCTTTGCCTCAGGTGAGTTGCTTGGTTCTAGTAGATGATGGTTCTAGTGATGCCACTGTTGCTCAGATACGTTCTTCCCAAAGAAATTTAATCAGTGAAGCAGGCAAAGCCAATGTGATTTTGATAGAGCTCACTCGTAATTTTGGTAAAGAAGCCGCAATGTTGGCAGGGTTGGATCATGCGAACGGTCATTGTTCAGGGGTTGTTTTGATCGATTCTGATTTGCAGCATCCTCCTGATCTGATTGAGGAAATGGTTCATGCTTGGCGAAATGGGGCTGAGATTGTTACAGCTGTCAGAGATGATCGCGATCAAGAATCACTCTTTAAGGTCGCAACCGCATCTTGGTTTTATAAGGTTTTTAATCGAATAGTTGATTCAATTCAGTTAATTGAGGGCGCTGGTGATTACCGTCTCCTTAGCGCGCCGGTAGTAGATGCTTTGACCAGGATGCGTGAATTTAGTCGCTTTTCTAAAGGGTTGTTGCCTTGGACTGGTTACCGTAGTGTTGAAATTAGCTATAGCCGCTTATCTAGACTTGCTGGGAGAAGTTCTTGGAGTCCAGTTAAACTCTGGAGGTATGCCCTTGATGGAATATTTTCCTTTTCTGTAGTGCCCTTGAAGATATGGAGCTTTCTTGGATTAACAGTTTCAACAATTAGTCTTTTATATGCATTTTTGATTGTTTTGAGAACTGCATTTATTGGTGTTGATGTCCCTGGCTATGCATCATTAATGACAGCTGTTTTATTCCTTGGTGGAATTCAGCTCATAGGAGTCGGAGTTCTTGGTGATTATATAGGCAGAATTTATGTAGATGCAAAAGCTAGGCCTCATTATTTTGTTAGGGCTATTCATGGTAAACATCCAGATTAATTATATTCTTCTTTGGTAGGCGGGTTGAATTTTTTCAGTGCATCCCATTCCATTTGTCTCCCACGAGAACTCATAAAGTCAATTGATAGAGTAAACTTTGAGAGTGCAGCATTGAAGATTTCGGACTCAGGTTTTGCTCCTGGATGGCTCAAAACTATAGGCTCTGTTTCTAGTCCCCCTGGTGAAAGCATCTTTAGTTCATTCCAGGCACTTTTCAGATTTGAATTTGACATTTTTCCAGTAAATAAGACCCCGGAAAAACCTTTATTAGTTCTTAGTCTTGCATTCTTGATCTTAGGTTTTGCAATGAGTGTTAGAAATTGAAGAATGATCCATTTCAGCCATCTGTTTTCACTCAATATGATAAGCAAGCATCTTAATGAAATTCCGGACGGTAAAGGTTCAGATGCTGTCCTGACCCATTTGATTTTTGTTGTCTTTGCAAGTTCTAGTATTACTTCCAAGACTATTGGAACAAGATGAATATATTGGTGCCCATCTACCCTGACTGAGGTCATACCAGTCAGTTCTTTGAAACGAGATATTTGTGCAATCAATTCATTGTGAATTTGTTGTTTTATGTTTCTCCTAAGGATGGAATTTTTTGGGAGAATTGATATTAGAAGTAATTTTGAAAAAGATGCATTTAGAGTACCATTTTTAGTTGTTAAATCAGTTACTTCATGTTGCTTTGATAGGGTTGGACCTTCCGTCAGGCAGATGTGCAAACTTAAAGGTATTGAGAGATCATTCTTCCAGCTCTCTAATGCTGAACTTACTGCTGTTCCATTCACAATCAAGCTTGCACTATCTAACTTTCCACTTTTAGCTAGATCAATGATTGCGGTATTCGTGGCATCAGAAAGGCCGAAATCGTCTGCATGGAGATTGGGTAAGGAATGATTAATCATTTGACGCTTAAGGCTGAATTTTGCAGCCTTATTCCAGATCAGAGCATTGATAGAAGTTGGGGTAAAAATAAATATCATTGTAGTTAAATTTGAGTCTGCCCATCTGCTTAGAACAATAGGTAGCAGCGCGCTAATAGACATATTGACTAGAAATTGAATGATTAACCATCTGCGTGCAAAGCGTTTGCCTAATGTTTCATGCCTAAAAGTGAATAAGGCATGGCCTAAATAGCTAACAATAGATGCTGCAAAAAAACCAAATAAATTGCTAAGCCAAAGTGGGAGTACTTGGGAGCAAGCTAATAGGGTGAAGGCGTGAATCGTTGCTGAAGTTATCCCTACCATTCCATATCGTCCAACTCGCCTTGCGAGATTCAATATTTTCATGATGGAGCATTGGTTCTTTTGAAATTGCCTTGAGGGAAGAGATTTTTTTGATTAATCATTCATTCAATGACCGTTAAAAGGCATATTGTGAACGTGCCAGATCCCTAAATGCATGGCATGTTCATGAAGTATGGGATTTCTTGGAGTTTTTAGTGAACGCTGCTGATCAAGTGCAAAGTGTTGATTGTGCTCATGCGTTGGCTTCAGTGGTGACTCTTGTGCGTCAACATTTTCCTGCAGCGACTGCAAACTTAACTCCTTGGCGAGATGATCCATTTACGCGTCTTTGGGAAGAGACTGAAACCATTGACCTTGCTTTTCATTTCCCTGGATGGAGTCCTAGGTTGCAATGTCGAAGTCTGCTTTTGCAGTTGAGGTTAAGTTCTGATGCTGCTGATTTCCTTCCTGCTTTGTTGGGGGTAGTAGTTCGTGGTATGACCTTTGAGGGTGAGCGATGGCGCCTTGTCACAGTTGGAGATTGGGAAGCTACTGGGTCGCATTTGCCTCAAAAGGAACAGATGGTTCATTTACATGAGATTTGTCGGGATTTGTTTTTACTCTTCCCTTCAGGGTCTTCTTCTAGAGAGAATGAGTAAGATTGCCAGCTAACGACTGTTCATGGACAGAAGGCTTTAATTTCTCTCAATCCTTTGTATCGCATTCTTTTCAATGGCTATAGAGCTAGCTAAACAGCTTCGGGAAGGTACTAGGAAGGCTCATACTATGGCTGAAAATACTGGATTTGTTAAATGCTTCCTTAAAGGTGTAGTAGATAAAACTAGTTATCGGAGATTGGTGGCGGATTTATATTTTGTTTATTCAACTATGGAGGATGAGGTTGGCAGGCTTTCTCAAGAAGGCCATCCTGTTGTCTCTTCCATATTTTATCCAGAACTTAATCGGCAAAAGGCTTTAGAGAAGGATTTGCTTTTCTATTTTGGTTTGAATTGGCAACAAGTTATTTCACCGACCCCATCTGCCAAAGCTTATGCAGAAAGGATTTCTAGTATTGCTAAGGAGTCACCTGAATTGCTCATTGGGCATCATTACACTCGATATATAGGTGATCTTTCTGGAGGTCAGATTCTGAGGAAGATTGCACAAAAGGCAATGAATCTGAAGGAGGAAGAAGGTCTTTATTTTTATGATTTTGATTTAATTGATGACGAGAAGAATTTCAAAAATCAATACAGCGCAACTCTCGACTCATTGCCAATAGATCAACCTATGGCTGAAAGGATTGTCGAAGAGGCGAATTATGCTTTTAAATGCAATATGGATATGTTTCAAGAGCTAGAAGGGAATCTTGTGGCATCTATAGGAAAGGTTTTGTTTGCTTTTCTTACCAGTCGTGAGCGTCCAGGCAGTACAAACTAAGTCAAAGATCTATTACAAGAAATCTTTAGCGAATAAGTCGTAGAGAATCCTTTGTCTCTGGTTGAACATTGATCTTGTGAAATTGGGTGGAGAATTCAGATCTATTTAGGAATTTAACTATTGTTATTTTCATATAAACATGCACTTCTGCATTAAATGGCGCTGCAGGTTCTGATTTTTGCGAGGCCCTCGCTGTCGTTTATACACTCAGAGCGAAGGGTTTATGTTTGATTTTTGCCTTGACGCATTGAATACAAGCCTTGAATTCAGAGGTGGAATTCCATTGGATGTGCCAAGTGGTCTAGGAGAGTGTCAATCACTTAAAGGCAACAGCTTGATCCGCAGTTGGCTCTGGCAAGTGCCTGGGTTTCGGCGTTGGAGAGTCACCAGGATGGAAGCAGGGGAAAATTTACAGGTTCTTAATTCTGTGGCGTATCCCGATTACAGCAATGATCAGCCACTCATGGGTATTGATCTTTTGTGGTTTGGCAAACGCGGCAAACTTGTTGCTGTATTGGATTTTCAACCTTTGGTTCAAGATCCTCTTTATTTTGATAGGCACTTCGCAGGGCTGAAGTCCCTTCATGGTCGTTTCCCAGATCTCAGCAGAAAGGCAGATTTGCATTCATTTGATCCTCATCAGTACTTTTCTCCATGGATGCTTTTTTGTCGAGGTGGTTTCGATGAGGCGACTCAAATTGTCCCTTTGGTTTTTACTGAATTTCTATCTTGTTATTGGCAATTGCATCAAATCACTAGCCAAACTCCTGCAACTATTCCTATGGAAGAGGTTAAAAGGCTTCAAATTGATTACGACATATACAGCGCAAGTAGGGACCCTGCTCATGGTTTGTTTTCAAGCCATTTTGGGCACGAATGGTCTGAGCGATTTCTGAAAGAGTTTCTTTTTCCTGCTAGTTCTGGGATTGCCCCATTTGCCCAGGACTGACCTTGATAAGGAATTCTCGAGTAAGCAGCCTTGACCCCATTTCCTTGTCTGGATGGCGCTGGACTCCTTTCCTTGATAAGGCAATCCAATTACTCAATGCGCAGAACCCAGAGCCATGTTTGATAGCACCTCAATTTCTGCATAATGAGTCAAATTTTGTATTAAGAGGCGAGTCTCGGAGTGTTGTGACACAGACATGGGCATGTAAAACATCGAAATTGAGAAATGTGAGGTCAGCTTGTTTAGAAGCAGGTCCATCAGCATCGGTACTTAACTTTGTTGCGAGTCCCTTTCATACATACGAAATCCCTTTTTTTGGGGCAGATTTTGTGACGCTTCCATCGGGACATTTGTTGGCATTGGATTTTCAACCCGCATTGCCTAATGATGAGTTGCACATAAGATTAATTGCTGAATATTTGACACCTTTGCACAATAAATGGCAGTCACTTCTACCTGATGGAGGACCTATACCTGAGAAGGCTAAATCATTTTTCTCCCCAGGATTTCTTTGGACTAGAATTCCATTAGGTGAAGAAGGTGATAGGCTGATTTCAGAAGTTATTTGGCCTGCATTTTGTAACTATTTTCAAACATATTTGGAGATAGTAGAACAGGCTTCTCTAGTGGATGATGTTCGTGCATTAATGCTTTTGGACGGACAAAAACAATATAAAAGTTATCGTGCAATCAATGACCCGGCTAGAGCTATGCTTACTAGATTTTATGGAGCTGAATGGACAGAAACCTATATTCATGATGTCCTTTTTGATTTCTGAAGTTCACGTTAAGAAAACTTGTGAATATGTAATACTAGAATTACATATTGGATTCTTTTAATCCAATTGTCATTTCTGACTTTATTCAATTAGCAGATCTTTTTCCTATGCAGAAACGCTTACTATTTGTTTGCTTGGGTAATATTTGCCGCTCGCCCGCAGCAGAAGGTGTTTTCTTGAGTTTAATTAAGAGCAAAGGTCTTGAAGGAAATTTTTTAGTTGATTCTGCAGGAACTGGGGCATGGCATGTAGGAAATCTACCGGATGAAAGGATGTTGTTGGCTGCAAAAAAACGTGGAGTTTTTCTTACAAGTAGAGCTAGACAAATAGTTCTAGAGGATCTGAAAAAATTTGATTTAATACTTACCATGGATTCCGATAATTTATCTCAGGTGAAATCATTGGCGGCTAGTTTGCCCCCGACCGATTTAGCCGAAATAAAGCCAATCTTGAGTTACTCTCGAAATACAAATCTTCTTGATGTCCCCGACCCATATTATGGGGGAGAGGCTGGGTTCGAGGAAGTTTTAAATTTACTAGAGGATTCTTGCAAAGGACTATTGAAAGAACTTATGGATGATCAATAGGCCAGACTTCTTTGGGTATCCTTGAGTGGAATATTTCTAATATTGAATCAATTACATTTTCAATTGTCATGCCATCACTAATGAGTTCAATTGCATCATCTGCTTTAAGTAATGGAGAGATCTTCCTTGTGCTATCTATTCGATCACGCTCTTTTATTTCAGCTTCGAGAGTGTTCAAATCTTGTGTAGCAAAACCTCTGCTTTTTAGATCAGATGCCCGACGTCTTGCTCGTTCAACTGCGCTGGCGGTAAGAAAAATCTTTAAGTCAGCATCAGGGAAAACGGCTGTTCCGATGTCACGACCTTCTGCGACTAAACCTCCTTTAATTCCAATTTGTTTTTGTTGAATAGTTAATGCTTCGCGCACAGAATTGATTGCAGCAACCGTGGATACAAAACTAGTAACTTCCGGTGAACGAATTATTTCTGTAACATCATGACTATTAATTAAAATTTTTTGATCTCCTGCTTCTGATTGATTTAACTCCAGATTGAGATTTTCAAGAATTCGCATCACAGCAATATTGTCTTGAGGATCGATATTTTGTGTTTGTATTAGCCAAGTTACAGCTCGATACATTGCACCTGTGTCGAGATAAATCAAATTCAATCTTTTTGCTAATGCACGAGTAACTGTGCTTTTCCCAGCCCCTGCAGGGCCATCAATGGCAATGATGGGTGGTCTTGGCATCAAAAATGTGTGATCGATAAGACGAGTGCCTCCACAATTCACCGCAGCGGCCAAGATGCAGATTTTCTGATCAGTCTTGGTGGATTGCAGTTGAAATGGATCGACAGTTTCGACATATTCCACCTCAAGATTATGTTGTTCCAACATATTTTGAAGATCTTTTAGGTTAACCGAATTGCCATATCGAACTTCTTTGGCTGCGTTAGCTAATAAGCGCGGCAATGCCAAGGCTTTTTGGCGTTGCTCTGGAGTTAGATATTTATTGCGGGAACTGTATGCAAGCCCATCAGCGTCTCGCACGGTATCAATTCCAACTATTTCGATTGGTAGTCCAAGGTTGTTTATTAAATGTCGCAAAATAACTAGCTGCTGCCAATCTTTTTCTCCAAGAAAAAGTTTTTGAGGCCTCACGAGTGTTAAAAGACGAACCATTACCGTTGCCACTCCATCGAAGTGGCCTGGTCGCTTGGGCCCACAAAGATGTGCTTCAAGATTTGAAGGCACTTTGAGTTGGAAGTGAGATGACGCTCCTCCCTTAAAAACTTCTTCAAAGGAAGGGGCCCATATTGCTGAAGCTCCTGATGCCTTAGCTAAGGCACAGTCATTTTCAAGGTTGCGTGGATAACGCTCGAAGTCTTCATTGTCGCCAAATTGCAGAGGATTGATAAAAACACTTACTAGGACTTTTGAGGACTTAGTAGCGTCTAAGTCCATTGCACTTTTAATAAGTTTTGCGTGCCCTTTATGGAGGGAACCCATTGTTGGCACGAAATGAATGTTGTCTGTCTGCTCAATGCGCCATAAATGCAGTTCAGACTCTGTGCGGAGTATGGAGAAGTTCAGAACAGCACCTCAAGCGAGAGCATTCTCCAGACATTGTCTTTGTTTGTTCTGGATGTGATGCATCCTTGAATCTCATCAAAGATACTTTGAAGGAAATCTGTCTTTCTGTGTTTTATCTTTATCACAGCACCACTTCTGACTTTGAAAATTCAGGCGTGAAAATACCATGGAGATTCAGTGAATTTATATCCATTTGCTTTTGGTCTAATGCTATTCATCTCAAAGAAGCTTTTGGCTGTTGATCCCATGAATGACCACGGTTATTAGAGGTTGAGAATTTTATGGACTACAAGACCTCGGGAGTGGATATTGAAGCCGGCAGGGCTTTCGTAGAGCGAATCAAATCGTCTGTTGAGGGCACACATCGAAGAGAGGTGATTGGCGGCCTTGGTGGTTTCGGAGGCTTGATTCGACTACCGGCAGGCTACAAACGACCTGTGCTTGTTGCTGGTACTGATGGAGTTGGCACAAAACTGGACTTAGCACAAGAGCACCAGGCTCACTATGGCGTGGGCCTTGATTTGGTTGCAATGTGTATTAACGATGTAATTACTAGTGGAGCGGAACCACTCTTCTTTCTTGATTACATAGCTACAGGCTTATTGGGACCTGAGGCTTTAGCTCAAGTGGTAGAGGGAATTGCAGAAGGCTGCCGTCAAAGTGGTTGTGCTTTATTAGGTGGCGAAACAGCTGAAATGCCTGGGTTTTACCCTCAAGGACGTTATGACTTGGCTGGATTTTGTGTGGGTGTAGTGGATGAAGAGAAATTGTTGGATATCCACAATGTTCTTGAGGGTGATCAGATAATTGCTGTTGCGAGTAGTGGTTTACACAGCAATGGATTCAGTTTGGTTCGCAAGGTCTTGGATATGTGCGATGCGAATGACCAAAAACGATTCGGATTAGAAAATCTTTCTTTGATTCAGCTTTTGTTGAAGCCGACAACAATCTATGCCGAGCTGGTCAAAAGATTATTGGAAGCTAATGTTCCGCTTAAAGGCATGGCTCATATAACAGGTGGCGGACTTCCTGAGAATCTTCCTCGCTGCTTGCCAGAAGGATTGACGGCTTTTGTGGATACAACCAGTTGGAAAAAACCTGAGATTTTTTCTTGGTTGCAAGAAAAAGGTCAGATACCCGAAATTGATATTTGGAATACTTTTAATGTTGGAGTTGGGTTTTGTTTGATCGTCTCTTCTGAAGTCGTAAATGATGCTATCGAGATTTGTTCCGAACAAGGACTAGAGGCATGGATTATGGGACGAATAGAGAGGAGTTCATCTGCCGGAATCAAGTCTATAAAGGGTCTTCCTATCTAAAGGGATCAAACTATTTGACTTGTCAAAATGCTTCGGAGTAGTAAGAGCTTTATTTCTTCTTCGCAGTAAAGAATTGATTTGAGTAGAATCTCGCATAGGCAAGCCGAAGATCTCTTCGGTATTCGCGTCGTCACATTTTTAATTACTTCGATGCCTTTTGATAACCCTCAACGCTCAACGCGTAGACGTAGCTCGGCAGGTCCAGTTCCACCTCGTCGTCCACTTGTTAGTGATCATTTAAGTAACGGTGTTAATCGTCAAGGTCCTAGGCCTACGTTTTTGACACTGAGAGACCACGGCAAGGTATATGTTGCAGACATGCCGAATCTTTCTGATGGGCAGCTGGCTCATATCGGCAAAGAAGCCGAAGAAGTTCTGGATAGCCTTGATCGTCGGATAGCTGATCTTGAGCGTGAGGTTGGAAATGGTCTAAGTGATAGCGACACATTCATTAAGGCTTCCACGAAACGGGATGTGACTCGCAGATTTATACGAGCAATTCGTGAGGAACAAGACCATCGTCGCAATAATCCAGCTGTTAAAAGCGCAGCATCTGAATCTCTTCCAAGAACTTTTTTGGAAATTGCTCGTCACAGACTCCCAGGGGCTACGTTTGATTCGCTTCTTCGAGAGGCATTGACTGCATGCTCACAAGATGAGTCAACACCTCAGCCACCAGCACCACCAGAGCCTCCTGTGAAGGTTTTGCAACTTAGATCTCAATCAACAAGTATGCCTGTAGTTGTAAGCCCTGATCCGGATTTTTCTAATCCAAGCAGTGCATAATTACCCTTATTTTAGATAGCTTTTATGCTTTATATTGCTATTTTGACTTGGCTTTAAAGGCTAGATGGTAACTTATTTATTGATCTAATGATAACAAATCAAGCCAAGCAATTGAATTCATATGAGCAAGAAACTTTGTTTAGTTCTGAATTAGATAACAAAGATCAAATCCTCTGCCACCACTGCAAAAGGACCTCAAATAATGGTATTCGTTGTAAGGGGATATGTGTCTCAGAAAGCGAGTATTGAGTTAGTTTTAAAGCTTTGCTTGTTTTGAGGAATTTTACATATTTTCCTACTTATTATTTTTGAGAATTTGTTTATTCAGGAACACAGCACGCATATATAGGCTTCTCAGGTATTTGTATCCCAAATTGATCATATTCATTTCCAATTTGATAGCACATTTCTTGAGGGTGGTCTTCCATGAGTCTTACGAAAGCAGACCTCCCTTTAGGGCGCGGCAAAGTTGTCTCTCCATATTTGATTTCACAGATTTGAGGTTGTGGAAGGCCTGGTGCTTGATTCAGGAACAACACTCCTGTAAATATTGCAAGGCGACTTCTCACAAGATCTATTTTCAAGGTGTTTAAGTATCGCGCATGCGTTGTATTAGTCTACTAAAATCAATTTTTTTAAAAGCTTTATAGAAGTACTTATTAGAACATTGTTTTAGAAACAGTTTTTTAAGAATAAGAATTCGATCTAGCTCTCTGTGTATGTTCTGGAAATAGTATTGTTTTTGGATCACTTTTTCTTTTAGTAATCATCTGTTTGTTTGTTGACGTTTGGATTTCATTTGCTTAGTACTTAAGGAATGAGAGCTTGTTCACAATGCCGTTCAACATTCCTCGATGCTCTAATTGCAAGAACTTTTCTGGATGTGCTGTTTCAGGAGGTTTTTGTCGACTTTGGTGTGTTGTTGTCCCTCCAGATCAAGTGAAGTCAATTAAGTGCCAACATTGGTCTGCTAAGGGCAATTGAAATTTAGGGATGACATCAATTCAATTCCCTCGTTGATAAGTCAATAAAAGGCATTCAGAAGTGATTTTTCTTTCTTCTTAGAAAAAAGAATTCTCAAAGGTATTTTTTCCATTCTGTCTACTTGGTAAGTAAAGCAAGACTTCAGCACTTCTTAATGATTATGGGTTTCCAGCTAGTCAAGCTTGTCAAGCCACCCAAGGCCTAGAAACTGGTCTTAACTCTTAGGACAATCGTGCCATCACTCACTGTTCTGAGAAGACGATTCAAGAACGAGATCCAAAATGCAAATTTCCTGTATCTCGAAACAAGCCAGAGTGCAGGTAATGACTTGGTGGTACACAGACGGCATACTGAAAACAGGGCGATGGTACTAGCCGTGTACCACGTATGTACTACCACCATTTATGGCGAAAAGGATTAGAAAAAGAGATCTAATAATTGAGTTCTTGCAACTGATCACAGGGATCGGTCTTAAGAAAGGTAAGAAGGCGGCACCCAGATTCGAACTGGGGATAAAGGATTTGCAATCCTCTGCCTTACCACTTGGCCATGCCGCCGAGAGGGAGGATGCTCTCCCTACATCGGATCGTATCAGCCACGCCTCTCAAAGATTATTGGTGATATGTAATGGACATGGAGAGGATCTGATTGCATTACGAGTGCTAGAGCAATTGCATCAACTTTGCCCAAAGATCAGATTTGAAGTGCTTCCATTAGTTGGTGAAGGCAAAATCTTTGAGCGAGCTGTTGCAGAGGGCTGGTTGGTGCGTCTGGGCCCGACAATTCGATTGCCAAGTGGTGGATTTAGTAATCAAAGTCTTCGAGGCTTGATTAAGGACATCTGTGCAGGGGTTATATCGACAACCTTTTCTCAGCTGGGTTGTGTCAGAAATGCATTAGCAAAAGATCAGGTGATTTTGGCAGTAGGTGATTTATTGCCTCTTTTCATGGCATGGCTGAGTGGAGTCCCATATGGATTTATAGGGACTCCTAAGAGCGATTACACCTGGAGAACCACATTTGGCCTTGCTATTAGTGATTACTACCACAGATGCAAAGGATCTGAATGGGATCCATGGGAATGGATTTTCATGAGATCTTCTCGATGTCAAATGGTTGCCGTGCGTGACCTATTGACTGCTCGTGGGCTAAGGCGTAAAGAAGTTAGAGCCATTGCACCTGGCAATCCAATGATGGATTGCTTTGAAAATCATTCAATACCAGATTTGATTAAGGACCATCGAAGATTGATCTTGCTTTGTGGAAGCAGAATGCCTGAAGCAAAGGAGAATTTTCAAAGGTTATTGCTTGCGGTTGAAAAGCTGGACTTGCTCGAACCTCTGGTCATATTGGCTGCCTTAGGTGCGGAGCCATCCTGCACACAATTGGAAGATTTCCTAAGGCGCAGAGGCTTTTCAATGCAAGATTCAGCTCCTCAGCTTTTTGGCGCGAATGCTTTTTGGATCAAAGGAGCTCAGCTTCTCTTCCTTGGGGTTGGTCAATTTTCTCTTTGGGCGCCTTGGGCAGAGTTGGGATTGGCTAATGCGGGTACTGCCACTGAACAATTGGTAGGACTTGGCATTCCTGCACTATCTCTCCCGGGTTCAGGACCTCAGTTCAATAATGCCTTTGCCATTCGTCAAAGCCGCCTCTTGGGTGGGGCTGTGATGCCTTGCAGTAGTGAAAAAGAATTTCTTGAGAGGTTAAAGGTCTTACTTAGTGATGAGGGGCTGCGTCATAGGTTGGGAGAAATTGGTATGAGACGTATGGGTTCGGATGGTGGAAGTGCTGTTTTGGCTTCTTTGGTGAAGAACGTTGTGCTTGGAGATCCTATGTTTTCTAAAAAGAACAGCAAGTTCATTCAAGATTTGTCTATTTAAATTGTTCTGATGGCAGCTATTCAAGATCACGAATACATAAAAATCTGTGCCAAATTGGCCAGATGCCTCAATATCAGCCTTGCTTCCGCTAGGAAAAATGTTGATTTAGTTGCCAGTAAGCAGGGCGTTAGGGATTTAGCTACTCGAAAAACAATTGCCCAACGTCTTTTGGATCAAGCTGAGGCTCGCCTCCAATCGAAAGAAGATTCACCTGCTCTGCAATTAGATCGTTTATTGGAAGCTTTAGCTGAGGAAGATAATTTTATGCTGGAGGATTAATTTTTTAGCAATATTTTAGTGCTCAAATATTTGCCCAAAACGCCATCTATCTAGTTCAGCCATTACCGGGATACACCTAAAGCATTTTTCAGCTAGTTCCCAACGGTTTTCTCTACGAAGCATTTTTTCAAGTTTTTGTCTGACTGTAAGAAGATATCGAACATCGTTTGCTGCATAGGCAAGCTGGGAATCACTGAGCTCTTCAACTCGACCCCAATCACTACTCTGGGATTGTTTATCTAGTTCTAGCCCCACTAGCTCATGGACTACGTCTTTTAGACCATGCCGAGGGCTATACGTTCTGGCTAATCGGCTACCTAACTTTGTGCAGAAGATGGGATTGACATCTATTCCTAAGCCACTTGCAAGAGCAGCTACATCAAATCGAGCGAAATGAAAAACTTTTTCAATGGATGTATTTTCCATTAATGCTTTTAAATGTGGTGCTGAATTTTGGCCTATGTGAATTTTGATGCATCCGACATTGTCAGATTGATCGCACATTTGAACGAGACAGAGTCTGTCTCGACCATGGATCAATCCCATAGCCTCTGTATCTACAGCTAGTTTTGATGCTTGAGAAAAGCGATCAAACCACTCTTTGTCCAGATCCCTATCTAGGACAGCAAAATTTTTAGGGTTTGAAGAAATGTTAGTCATGGTCGAATTGGTTTATTGCGAATGCTTGTAGACCCACTCTGAGAGGTCAGGGGCTTTGGTCAACAAATCATTTCGATAGAAAGATGAAATCTTTGTGGGTTGTCAATTGTTCAAGTCGCTTTGAAGTCTTAGAAAGGAGGGCCTAGATATGACCTCTCATTTGATGTCTTTCCCTTTGTCTTCTACTCTTTTGTTGACAGTTCTTTTGGCCATAGGCTTGGTCTTTTTCCTGCGTGCAGCAAGTAAAGATCGAACTACTGTTGTGGAGGTGCAGTCACCTCGCCCAGCAATAGAAGTCTTAGACGGTTTGACTGGTTGGTTGGAAAAGAGAGGCTGGCAGGGAGATGGAGGTGATGCGGAAAGACAGGTCTTGCGCTTTCGAGGAAATGTCACTTCTAGTCGACCATTGGGGGTTTTGTTGTCGGTATTTGGAACTCTTGGTGCAGGTTGTTTAGGCCTTGTTGTTCGACAGTTGTATCCCAGTTTTGGTTGGTGGTCATTAATGCTTGCTGCATTTGGACCATTTGCAGGAGTTATATATCATCGGCGAGCTGCCCGTATTGAATTTGTAGAACTACGTTTGCTTAGCTCTGAAAAGGGTTCAAGAAGCACTTTTCGAGTCAGGGCGCATAGAGATGAACTTATTGCTATGGAACTTGAGCTTTCTAAGACTCTTGAATTGGCTAGTGATGGGGCACTCCTTTCTTCACCAATTTAGTTAAATGACTTTGACTATTTTTATTCTGCTAAGAATTTCGTTAATTGTAGTAATAATCTAAAGACAAAATTTCTTTGTATTCATTTAATTAAATGCGATTTTTATTTACTTACATAAAAGGCACTTCCTTTGCTTTATTAGTCTTAAGATCACTGCTCTGCTTGCCATCTATGGCAATTAGTCAAAATGAACATTTTGGAGAATTAAAATATTTTACTTACGGCTTTTCAAGGCTTGATTGCAAAACTTTTTGTTTTAGTCATCCTTCAAAAAAAATATCTGGACTTCTCATAAGCCAGAACCCAAAACCTTCTGATGCAAAACTCAAGATACAGTCAAATGATTCTTTAACAGGAACTCGTGTAAGGCTTCCTACTTATTGGACTGGGAAGCAAGTAGTGCCGAAATCTGTTCCAATTTTGATTTTGGCTGGCCATTCTGATTCTCAGGGAATTATGGGAGCAGGAACATCTGGTGAATCGGTTGCTTTGAAAGGTGCTGCTCCGATGGATTCAAATATGAGTGATGAACTATTTTGGAATATAAAAATACGTGATTCAGTTGTGAAACTAGGAAGGAAGAAAGGTTTAAATATTAATTCTTACGATGCTGGAGTTAGACAAATCATTGATGGGAATGACCCTCGCACTAATTGGTCAGTTGGGCATCGCCATAGTCAACAAGGAGGGTATGCTTTAGAAATTCATTTTGATGCTTATGGAAAATATGGCTTTGGATCTGGACTTATTCCTGCATTCACAAGAAAGTTAAACACATTGGATGAAAGCTTAGCCAAGAGTTTTGGTAGATACCCACTATTTTTTCGAGGAGGACTTGGGGCGGCAAGGCGTGGAATCAGAATTCTTGAAATTGGGAAATTAGAAGGCAATCTTGAAGCTAATTTGCGTGATTCTCGTTTAAGAGAAAAGACAGTTCAAACAATTGCATTGCGCATTGTAAATGCAATTCATGAAGGGTTACTCGCAGATGAAAAGTAGCTTTTAATTAATTGCGTTATGTGGTCGACATTTTTCTTCCAAAGTTTGATCGTCAAACCAGTTTTGTGGCTTAGTAAAGAGTTCTGTTAACAGAGCTTCCCTAGAACCTGGCGGTGCTTGATATCCATATTCCCAACGAGCTAAAGGAGGCAGTGACATAAGAATTGACTCTGTCCGCCCATTTGTTTGAAGTCCGAAAATAGTTCCTCGATCCCATACCAAGTTGAATTCAACATATCTGCCACGGCGATAAAGCTGGAAATTGCGTTCTCTATCTTCATAGGGTTGGTCTTGTCGCTTTTGAATAATTGGTGCATAAGCGGGTAGGAATGCTTTTCCACAAGCTTGACCTAATTGGAAGAGTTCATCCCAAGTAGATTTAACTGGCCCGAGCTCGTTCGAAATAGAAGCAGCAGAGCCTTTAGGATTTTGACCTTTGTAGAGCTGGCTAGATCCGTCCTGATAGTCATAGAAGATTCCGCCAATTCCTCTTGTCTCGTTCCGGTGTTTTAAAAAGAAGTATTCATCACACCAAGGTTTGAAGACTTTATGGAAGTATGCATTGACTGAATCACATGCTTCTTTGTGGGTTTTATGGAAGTGACGGGCATCTTCTAAATAAGGGTAGAAGGGGGTTAAATCGGCTCCTCCTCCAAACCACCAGACTGGACCTGCTTCGAAATATCTGTAATTCAGGTGCACAGTAGGTATATATGGATTTCGAGGATGAAGAACCATTGAAGTACCAGTTGCGAACCAAGGATGCCCCTTTGCTTCAGGTCTTTGATTAATAATCGATGGTGGTAATGCGTTTCCATGCACTTCTGAGAAATTCACTCCACCTTGTTCAAAGACTTTTCCGTTACGCATAACTCTTGATCTGCCCCCTCCGCCTTCTGGCCTATCCCAGCTCTCTTCTTGAAAACGGCCAATACCATCAATAAGCTCGAGACCACTACAGATTTCATCCTGAAGCCCCATGACCATATTTCTTGCTCTTTCGCGCGAATCTGCAGGAGGTAAGGAAGAATTTGTTGATTCAGGAGATAGGTCATCTCCTGCTCTGTTGTTATCAGTCAAACTTTTTGATCCATTGATCAACTCTTTAAGAAAGGAACGGATCATGAGTGAATCAGGAAGAATCTAAGGTTACCCTTTCAGCTCGAGAGTACCTTTAATAAACAACTTTGAGAGTAACTCTTAAGATTGCCGCCTTAGGATCTGTTTCAACTGAACGGAATGAATGTCTATTGCCGAAGAGGCACGACTAGTTCTTGATCGTGTTAAGGATGCTGGTAGTGGTCGTTCGGCCTTGGAATTGGGTTGGATAGACCACATTCGAATTGATCCACCTCGAGTGGTTTTGCTTTTAAAACTACCTTCTTTTGCCAGTAGCCAAAGAGATCGCATTGCTAAGGAAATAAGAGAATCCTTATTGGGTTTAGATGGTATTGAGGATGTGCAGATTGAACTTGGAGACTCATCAGCTCAGGCAGCCATAGGGCAAGCCGGCCATGGGCAACCAGCTGAGCGCCAGAGTATCCCTGGAGTCAAAAAAGTAATTGCAGTAAGTAGTGGGAAGGGAGGAGTGGGCAAGAGCACAGTGGCTGTGAACCTTGCTTGCGCACTGTCTCAAAAGGGTTTAAAGGTTGGTTTGCTGGATGCTGATATTTATGGTCCTAATACTCCAACAATGCTTGGTGTTTCTGATCGGACTCCTGAAGTGAAGGGAAGTGGAGCTGAGCAGCAACTAATTCCAATTGAAAGTTGTGGGATTGCCATGGTTTCCATGGGATTTCTTATAGATGACAACCAACCAGTGATTTGGCGAGGCCCAATGTTGAACGGAATCATTCGACAGTTCTTATATCAGGTCACTTGGGGTGAAAGAGATGTTTTGGTAGTAGATCTTCCTCCAGGGACTGGAGATGCTCAGCTTTCACTAGTCCAGGCAGTGCCAATTACAGGTGTGGTAATTGTTACGACACCTCAGAGAGTTTCTATAGAGGATTCGCGCCGTGGTTTGGCGATGTTTACGCAAATGGGTGTGAAAGTTCTAGGTGTTGTCGAAAACATGTCTGCTTTTGTCCCCCCTGATAATCCTGAACGCAGCTACCGTCTATTTGGAAGTGGAGGTGGAGAGCAACTAGCTCGCGAAAGTCAAACACCATTAATTGCTCAGATTCCTATAGAACTGCCAGTTCAGGAAGGTGGAGATGAAGGCATGCCAATATTGGAAAGTCGGCCAGAGTCCATTAGCGCAAAGGCTTTTCGAAACATGGCTACCAGAGTTTTGGAATATTCCTCTCAAGCCCACTAAAAGATGCTTTTTAGTCTTTCAAGGCGACGTAAAGCAAAGTCTTTGCGTGTTGGGGGACGAAAGAATAATTGGGAGCAAGTGAATTTATTGCTTTGGGGTGTTCCTTTATTAATGGCTTTCATCTCAGGGTTTTTGATTGCAAGCACGCAAAGGCAGGCCAATTACGCCGATTGGTATAACCACTGGATTACTGCTGCACTAGGGATTGGAACTGCATTGGTATTAGGCAGACTTCAAGTGGAAAGATTGCGTCCCTTTTTGATTCCTATTTATGGCTTGACGGTAATTAGTTTGATCGCGGTTCGGATTATTGGAACATCTGCTTTAGGGGCACAGCGTTGGATAAGTATTGCTGGTGTCAATGTGCAACCTTCGGAATTTGCAAAGTTGGCGGCAATTCTTTTGTTGGCAGCAGTTCTTGATCGCCACCCTGTCAGGAGCTCTGTTGACTTAATAAGACCTTTAGGAGTGATAGTTGTCCCTTGGGCATTGGTATTTGTTCAGCCAGATTTGGGCTCTTCATTAGTTTTTGGTGCTGTTTTACTTGCAATGTTGTATTGGGCTGGAATGCCGCTTGAGTGGTTGTGTTTGGTTGTTTTTTCTTTATTGACTGCTCTTTTTGCTGGATTAATACCTTTGCTTTTAATTGGATGGATTCCGTTGATGGGAGTTTTAGCTTATCGATCCTTTTCATCCAGAGTCCTTGGAGCTTCAATAATAATTGCTTGCCAAGGAGCCATTGCTTCAATGACTCCTTGGCTATGGGCTCATGGCTTAAAGGATTATCAAAGAGATCGTTTATTACTTTTTTTGGATCCTTCTAAAGATCCCTTAGGAGGCGGCTATCACTTGCTTCAAAGCAAAGTAGGTATAGGTTCTGGTGGATTGTTTGGCACAGGTTTATTGCAAGGCAAGCTCACTCAATTGCAATTTATTCCTGAGCAACATACTGATTTCATATTTAGTGCTCTTGGAGAAGAGATGGGCTTCTTGGGAACCCTTCTTTTGATAATAGGAGTGGCTTTGCTGATGAGACGATTTCTTCAAGTAGCTCGAAATGCTCGTACTGATTTTGAGTCCCTACTGGTGGTGGGTGTTGGAACTATGTTGATGTTTCAAATAGTAGTAAATATTTTTATGACCATAGGTTTAGGCCCAGTGACAGGAATCCCATTGCCTTTTATGAGCTATGGCAGAACGGCTTTGTTGATGAATTTCATGTCTCTTGGCCTTTGTATTTCTGTCGCTAGGCGTGGTCACATCATAAGTAAGAGTAAAAACTGGTGAGCAAAATCATCTCTTTAATTGATATTCAAAGAAGAATGGCGGAGGATGTTCCTCCTGGGAAGGTTGATGAGTCCACTGTTCGACGACTTTGGTGGGCCGCGTTAGAGACTTTGCAGCATGATCTTTTATTGCCAAATGCACAGATTAGAGGGCTTTGGATTGCAGCACCTCTACCAGCACTTTATGAACCAATTCTGTTGGAACAATTACAAGGATGGGTTTGGGCTCCAGAAGGACTTGATTCTTTGTATCTTCCACAAGCAGGTCTTTTGCCACCTAGCACTGTCAGATCTTTTAAAGAAGAAAAGTATTCACTATCACGCAGTTATAGACGGTTTCCTTTATTAAAGGATGATGGTAATGATCCACTTTTATTAATAATTACTCCTGAAGTGCAGGTTGCATTAGCAGTTCAAGGAGAACCAGATCAAAGACATCTTTTGATGCGTAGTGATCCAGAAACTTTAAGTGATCTCTTACGAATGCTTGACCTTCGTTTGGAGTACGAAGATCAAGAAGAGGCAAGTCAACTTAGAAATGCTTTGGCTGATCTAGGTCAATTACAAAGCTCTGATTGTTTGGAGAAGCGTTTTTGGCCAAGGTTGTCCGAACGTTTGGCAGCAATTGCACCTAGCTTGACTCTTCAAAATCTTCCAGAAAAATCATCAAATTCTGATTCCAGTACAAAAGATACATTTTCTGAATTGGCTCTCTTGGAGGCCCTGACTCATGAAGTTCGCACTCCATTAGCCACAATCAGAACTTTGATTCGGTCATTGCTTCGCAGAAAAGATTTGCCTCCTGTAGCGATGACTCGCTTGCAGCAAATGGATGCCGAATGCACTGAACAAATTGATCGTTTTGGTTTGATTTTCAATGCAGCTGAGTTGCATCGTCAGCAAGGTGAATCGTCAATGTTGGCCAGTACCGATTTGGGCATGATGTTGGAACATTTGTCTTCAGGCTGGAGTCATCAGTTGGAACGTCGAGGAATCAAACTTGTTTTTGATATCACACCTAACTTGCCCCAGGTTCTTAGTGACCCAGAAAGGCTTGAACCCATGCTTGGAGGATTGGTTGATCGCAGTAGTCGAGGCTTAAAGCCTGGTGGCATCTTGTCATTGAAGTTACGGCCGGCTGGTCAGCGTTTAAAACTTCAAATACTTGGCAAAGATCCAAATGTCAAAGGCCAGCGTTTACCCCAAATTCAACAAAACTCAGAGTTAGGTCCAGTCCTTAGTTGGGATCCAAGTACCGGAAGTTTGCAACTAAGCCAAACTGCTACTCAGCAACTTTTAGCAAGCCTGGGAGGACGCCTGACCCATCGCCGTGACAAGGGTTTGACAGTGTTTTTCCCCATCGCTGACAGCAATCGTTGATGATTTTTTTGGGTCTGCATTGTTGACGGGTGTGAAGGTTGCCCCCATTCAGTGACATAGATCACAAAACACAGTGCTACTTTTCACTTGTAACGGCATGCCGATTTTCGAGATTAGCCATGACAGACCAGGCACTGAAAGGTCAACTTCCACAGTGCATCGGCAGTACCGGTGGACTTTTAAATTCTGCCGAGACTGAAGAAAAGTACGCCATCACTTGGTCCAGTTCAAAAGCTCAAGCGTTTGAGCTGCCTACTGGAGGTGCGGCCATCATGAATGAAGGGTCGAACATCATGTACTTCGCACGCAAGGAACAATGCTTGGCCTTGGGTACTCAATTAAGGAGTCAATTCAAGCCAAAAATTGAGGACTACAAGATTTATCGCATCTTCCCTGGTGGGGACACTGAATTCCTACACCCTAAAGATGGGGTATTCCCTGAGAAAGTAAATGAGGGGAGGACAATGGTGGGTCATAACCCCCGTCGTATCGGGGAGAATCCAAACCCAGCCAGCATTAAGTTCACTGGCAGGGCCACTCACGACGCCTGATTGACTTTCTTGTTGCTTGTCAGGGATCTTTGATTTCAAGGCATCAGCTGCCAAGATCCCTACATGCTCAGTTCTGATAGAAGATCATTCAAAGAGGCTGCCTCTAATGGGGCCAATTACATTCCTGTGGCTATTAGTTGGCCCGCAGATCTTGAGACGCCTCTTACTACTTGGCTAAAGATTGGAGATGGTAGACCTCCTGGGGTTTTACTGGAATCCATTGAAGGTGGAGAAAGATTAGGTAGATGGAGTGTGGTTGCTTGTGATCCTCTATGGACAGCCACCGCAAGAGGCAATCAATTAACTAGACTTTGGAGGGATGGGCGTGAAGAGGACTTTGAAGGTAATCCATTCATAGGACTAAGGGACTGGCTTGCTCCATACAACACTTGCTCATTGCAAGGCCTTCCTCCTGTTGGACAGCTTTATGGCATGTGGGGCTATGAATTGATTCGATGGATTGAGCCGAAAGTGCCTGTTTATCAAGTTGATGAAGAAGCGATCCCAGATGGGATTTGGATGTTTATGGACAATATTTTGATATTTGATCAAGTCAAACGTCTGATTACTGCAGTTGCTTATGGGGATTTAACTAATGGACAATCTATTGACTTCGCTTGGGAACAAGCGAAAGGACGCATTAAAGATCTTCAAAAGCGTATGGCTTCCAGACTTCCTGCAATGAAGCCTTTGCCATGGAGGCCTAAGCCGAACAAGTACCCTTCAACGAAGAGTAATTTTTGCCAATCTGATTTTGAATTAGCAGTTGAAAAAGCGAGGGAACATATCGCAGCTGGTGATGTCTTTCAGTTGGTTATTAGCCAAAGATTAGAAACAACAATCTCGCATCAACCTCTTGATTTATATCGCAGTCTCAGGATGGTCAATCCGTCCCCTTATATGGCTTTTTTTGATTTTGGTGATTGGCAATTGATTGGCTCTAGTCCTGAGGTGATGGTTAAGGCAGAACCCACTGAGAGGGGACTTCGTGCCAGTCTGAGGCCTATTGCAGGCACCAGACCAAGAGGTGCTAATGATTCGCAAGACCTCAATCTTGAGAGTGAATTACTTGCAGACCCCAAAGAGCGAGCAGAGCATGTGATGTTGGTTGACCTAGGGCGTAATGACTTAGGAAGAGTATGTAAACCAGGAAGTGTTTTAGTGAAGGATCTCATGGTGATAGAGAAGTATTCGCATGTGATGCATATCGTCAGTGAAATTGAGGGATATTTATCTAACGATTTGGATGTTTGGGATCTTTTAATGGCAGCATTTCCAGCTGGAACTGTGAGTGGAGCTCCCAAGATTCGTGCAATGCAATTGATTCATGCACTTGAACCACAAGCTCG
This sequence comes from Prochlorococcus sp. AG-409-P01, assembly GCA_003215335.1. GTDB lineage: Bacteria > Cyanobacteriota > Cyanobacteriia > PCC-6307 > Cyanobiaceae > AG-409-P01. The sequence goes on from QCKM01000002.1 coordinate 63,611, forward strand.
GGGAGCTTATTCCGGTGTTTATGGCTCTGTGGATTTAGGAGGAGCATTAAATACAGCTATTACTATTCGCACCATGGTTGTTAAACCTCAAAAGGGAGGTGACTGGAAAGTAGAGGTTCAAGCAGGTGCGGGAGTTGTTGCTGATTCTGTTCCTAGGGCTGAGTATCAAGAAACTCTTAATAAGGCCAAAGGAATGTTGACAGCACTTGCTTGTTTGAGTGGTAGCAAAAAATGAGAAATCAATTGTTATTGAAGGGGTTTGAAGTGGAGCTGTTTACGGGGCGTCCAAGTGGGGAGCACGTAGGAGTGGCAAATGAAGTTAAAAGGGACTTGCCTGATTTTGTGACGGAACCTGATCAACGTAATTTGGAATACATCACTCTTCCGCATGCTCAATATCAATGTTTGCGAGAGGCGCTTCTTGAACCCAGGCGCAGATTGCGTGAGTGGCTTGCCCCCAGGCATTTGACGCTATTACCAGGAAGCACTCTTAGCCTTGGTGATAGCTCACGATTTGAAAGATCTGATTTAAGTAATTCATATCATCAACTTATTGAAACCAGCTATGGGAGCAAGGTCGTCACTGCGAGCATTCATATCAATCTTGGCTTGGAGGACTTGCCTTTGTTATTTGCTGCCCTTCGTTTGGTGCGATGTGAAGCAGCCTTATTTCTTTCTTTAAGCGCCAGCTCTCCATTCCTTGATGGATCTATTACTGGTGCTCATTCTCAAAGGTGGAGTCAATTCCCTCGCACTCCTGAACATGTACCACTTTTTATTGATCACAATCACTATGTCGCATGGGTGGAAGAAAACCTGGCTAATGGAGTTATGTGGAATGAGCGTCATCTTTGGACATCGGTGCGACCCAATGGACCTTCTCGCCCCTACGATTTAAATCGCTTGGAGTTAAGAATCTGCGACTTGATAACTGACCCTAATCTTCTTCTTGCTGTTACTACATTGTTAGAACTTCGTGTGCTCAGTCTTTTAAAGCACCCTGATAAATTTGACCCACTATTAGTGAGTCAATTGAATGCTAGAGAGCTGGAAACTTTAAGTGAAAAAAATGATGTGTCTGCATCCCAACAAAGTCTAGATGCAACTTTGTATCATTGGTGTGATGGTAGCCCTGTTTTGTGTCGAGATTGGATTGAAAAATTGTTGTTAGAGATGTCTCCTCTTGCAATGGAATTGGGTTTAGAAGATTATCTTCTTCCTTTGCATTTAATTTTAGATCAAGGAAATCAAGCTATTCAATGGCTACATCATTGTGCTTTAGGCAAAAGTGTTGAAGATGTTCTTCAAGATGGTATTGAAACAATGATTTCTGAAGAGTCTCAAATACAAAGATCAGAGGTTATTTTGTGATGGTTATGCCAAAACATGAATCAGAAAGAGTATCTATGAAGCAATCTCAGTTTGTAGACGCAGATGTTTCTGTCAATATTAGTCAAGAGAGTCAAGATACTGGACGTTTATTACAGCAACGCCTTGAGCTTGTCGAAGATCTTTGGCAGACAGTCTTGCGTAGTGAGTGCCCACCAGAACAAACGGAGCGACTTCTTCGTTTGAAGAGGCTTAGTGACCCCTTAGCTCTTGATGGTTCGATTGAAAATAGCCAAAGCGTTGCAATAGTTTTGCTTATTCGAGAGATGGATTTGGCTGAAGCAATATCAGCAGCCAGAGCTTTTTCTCTTTACTTCCAACTAGTAAATATTCTTGAGCAAAGGATTGAGGAAGATAGTTATCTTGCAAGTATGAATCGTGGATTATCGAGCCTTGAAGAAGAGCCGTTAAATCCATTTGCACCCCCTCTTGCCAGTCAAACCGACCCGGCAACATTTCGGGACTTGTTTGAGCGTCTTCGAAGATTAAATGTCCCTCCCGCGCAATTAGAGACTCTTCTACAAGAACTTGATATTCGTTTGGTATTTACTGCGCACCCCACTGAAATTGTTCGCCATACAGTTCGTCATAAGCAACGTCGAGTGGCGAGTTTGTTGCAGCAATTGCAAACAGATCACTCTTCTACAGCTTCAGAGAAAGAGTCATTAAGACTGCAATTAGAAGAGGAGATTCGACTGTGGTGGCGAACTGATGAGCTGCATCAATTTAAACCTTCTGTTTTGGATGAGGTGGATTATGCATTGCATTATTTCCAACAAGTACTTTTTGATGCAATGCCTCAGCTGAGGCGGCGCATTACGTCAGCTTTGTCGGGAAGTTACCCCGATGTGCATCTTCCACCAGCAGCATTTTGCACATTTGGCTCTTGGGTTGGTTCAGATCGTGATGGCAATCCTTCCGTAACACCAGAGATCACATGGAGAACGGCCTGTTATCAGAGGCAGCTGATGTTGGAACGTTATGTAACTGCTGTCCAGGATTTACGTGATCAACTCAGCATATCTATGCAATGGAGTCAGGTCAGCGCCCCCTTATTGGAATCTCTGGAAATGGATAGGCTCCGATTCCCTGAGGTTTATGAGGAACGTGCTGCTCGATATCGCTTAGAACCTTATCGATTGAAACTTAGTTATACGCTTGAGCGATTGAGACTGACTCAACATCGCAATCAACAGTTGGCTGAAGCTGGATGGAGGACTCCACCAGAAGGTATTAATCCCAGCCTTCCAATTACTAGTTCTAGAGAAGCTCTCCATTACGGCTCTGTTGCGGAATTTCGTAGTGATTTGGAATTGATTCGGAACAGTTTGGTTAGGACTGATTTGACTTGTGAGCCATTGGACACTTTGTTGACTCAAGTCCATATTTTTGGGTTTTCTCTCGCAAGTCTTGATATTCGTCAGGAGAGTATTCGACATAGTGATGCGATTGATGAATTGACGCGCTATTTAAATCTTCCTAAGGCTTATGGAGAGATGAATGAAGATGAAAGAGTTAAATGGCTGCTTGCTGAGCTTCAAACGCGAAGACCACTTATACCTGCTGCTGTGGAATGGACTAGCAGTACATCTGAAACGGTTGCCGTTTTTCGGATGTTGCATAGGCTTCAAGAGGAATTTGGTAGTCGCATATGTAGAACATATGTGATTTCAATGAGCCACACTGTTTCCGATTTGCTTGAGGTTCTTCTCTTGGCAAAGGAATCTGGGCTTGTTGATCCAGCATCTGGGTATGCGGATCTTCTTTTGGTGCCTTTATTTGAGACTGTTGAAGATCTGCAGAGGGCTCCATCAGTAATGGAAGAGCTTTTCCAAACCCCTCTTTATCGAAATCTCTTACCTCGAGTAGGTGAAAACTCACAGCAGCTCCAGGAGTTAATGCTTGGATATTCAGACAGCAATAAGGATTCTGGTTTCCTGTCAAGTAATTGGGAAATACATCAGGCTCAAATAGCTCTGCAAAATCTTGCTAGTCGTCATGGAGTAGCTCTTCGTTTATTTCATGGACGTGGTGGATCAGTGGGACGAGGGGGTGGGCCTGCTTATCAAGCTATTTTGGCCCAGCCAAGTGGAACTTTGCAGGGTCGCATAAAAATTACTGAGCAGGGAGAAGTCCTGGCCTCTAAGTACAGCCTTCCAGAGTTGGCTTTATACAACCTCGAAACAGTAACTACGGCTGTTTTGCAGAACAGTCTTGTGACCAATCAGTTGGATGCAACTCCAAGCTGGAATGAACTTATGACCCGTCTTGCGGCCAGTTCACGTGAGCATTATCGAGCCCTTGTTCATGATAATCCTGATTTGGTTGCCTTTTTTCAACAGGTCACTCCTATTGAAGAGATAAGTAAGTTGCAGATTTCTAGTAGGCCTGCTAGACGCAAAAGTGGAGCTAAAGATCTTTCAAGCTTGAGAGCTATTCCATGGGTATTTGGTTGGACTCAGAGTCGTTTCCTTTTGCCAAGTTGGTTTGGTGTGGGCACAGCCTTGGCTGAAGAGGTTGGGAATGATCCAGATCAACTTGATTTGCTGAGGATGCTTCATCAGCGTTGGCCATTTTTCAGGATGTTGATATCTAAGGTAGAGATGACTTTGTCTAAAGTTGATTTGGACCTGGCAGAACATTACGTAACAAGTTTGGGTAGTACAGCGAATAGAGATGCTTTTAATCGCATCTTTGAAGTTATTTCAACTGAATACAGTCGAACAAAGAGTTTGGTGCTTGATATAACAGGACACTCGAGGTTGTTAGGGGCTGATCCTGCATTACAGCTTTCAGTTGATTTACGCAACCGCACGATTGTTCCACTGGGCTTCCTTCAGGTGGCTCTTTTGAGGAGACTTAGAGATCAAAAGAGACAACCCCCCATGAGTGAAGCTCCAGGATCTGACGGAGACAGTAGGACGTATAGCCGAAGTGAACTTTTGCGAGGTGCTCTGTTGACTATTAATGGAATTGCAGCGGGAATGCGTAACACTGGCTGACTCCATTTTGTTCCCATTCCGTAAGAACCAAAGTCTTCCTAGCCTGCCTAGTGGATATGTTTTAAAAACCTATGAAGCACCAACTCCAGAGGCTTTAAATCATTTGCTTTTTCAATGTGAAGAGTTGACTCATCCCCCAGAGAAATTCAGCTTGGCATTAGAGCGAAGTGCTTTTTATTTGAGTATTTGGGAGGAATCGACTAATGATTTAGCAGGATTTGTTCGAGTGACAACTGATCATGGATTGAATGCAAATCTTTGGAATCTCGTTGCTAAACCTGGAGCTCAGCAGGCAAAGTTGCTTGCAGTTTTAGTCAATAGAGCTCTCACCATTCTTCGTAGAGATATGCCTGGATGCAGCATTTCAGTTTCTGCTCCTGCTGCATCGATTAAGTCCTTGCAGGAACAAGGTTTTCTATTGGACCCTGAAGGGATCAGGGCTATGGGTTTAAAGCTCCAAAATTAGTGGAGCTTTAAAACGAGCATGGAGGGACTCGAACCCCCGACCCTCAGAACCGGAATCTGATGCTCTATCCAACTGAGCTACATGCCCATATGCCGACTGATGCCGGTATATCAGAGCGACTCGTTAGTCGCTTAAAGCAAGCTACCTTAACCAGAGGATGCCATTAGACCAATTCGGCTTAATCAGCTTGAAATTGAGGGGTTTAGGAACTACCTAAGCTTTTGTTTGGAGCTGACTGATGAGCGCCTCTTGATTATTGGGCCAAATGGTATTGGCAAATCTAATCTCCTTGAATCTGTAGAGCTTTTGAGCAGCCTTCGGTCTCATAGATGTAGTCGTGATCAAGATTTGATTAATTGGGAACAACCACAATCATTGCTGAGAGGAATCACTAATCAAGGCGACAAGTTAGAGCTCAAATTGCAGAGAAAAGGAGGAAGAAAAGCATTTCTCAATGACAAGCTTTTGAAAAGGCAGCTTGATTTGATTGGCCCTTTGAGATGCGTGAGCTTTAGCTCTTTAGATCTTGAGTTGGTACGAGGTGAACCTGGCTTAAGGAGGAATTGGCTTGATCGGGTTGTACAGCAACTTGAGCCGGTCTATTGCGATTTGATCAGTCGATATAACAAGTTGCTTCGTCAGCGGAGTCAGTTATGGAGAGGGTGGCGAAAGGGAACAACGAATGAGCTTTATTCATTGCTTGATACTTTTGATGTTCAGATGGCCTTAGTGAGTACGCGAATTCATCGAAGACGAAGACGAGCGTTGCAGCGCATTGAGCCTCTCGCTTCAAGATGGCAAGAGGTGCTGAGCAAAGGTAGAGAAAAGTTCAGTATGTCCTATTTGCCTGGCAGTAGCCTGGAGGGTGAGGAGAAGGAAGAGTCATGGAGGCTGTCCATTGAAAAACAGTTGTTTTCCCAACGAAGTGATGAGGAGAGAATTGGCAGCTGTAAGATTGGTCCTCACCGAGATGAGATCTTCTTTCTTCTCGATGGAGTTGAAGCAAGGAGGTTTGGTTCTGCAGGGCAGCAAAGAACACTTGTTTTATCGTTAAAACTTGCCGAGCTAGAGCTGGTAGGCAAGTTATTTGGAGAATCTCCGCTGTTGCTTTTAGATGATGTATTGGCGGAACTTGATCCAACTAGACAGCTTCAGCTCCTTGAGGCAGTAGGAGATAAACATCAGTGTCTGGTGAGTGCGACACACCTTGAAGCGTTCGAGGGAACTTGGCGAAGAAAATCTCAAATAGTCAATGCTGAATCATTCAAGGCAAGGGGTTTTATCGGTTAAGGTGGTCAGTCATTTTTGTTTTTTGATGGAGCAGATTCCTTCTTGCGATCATCCCATTCCTGGATGGGTAGATGCTGATGTTGATTATCAAGGGGGCACTAGCTCCATTGTTCATACATCCACAGAGGTCATTGGTAAACATTGCATTTTGGAGCTGTATGACTGTGATAAAAACAAGCTGAATGATGAAGCTTTTGTAAGGACTTCCATCACGATTGCTTCCAAAGTTGCAGGTGCCAAACTTCTCAATCTCATTACTCACAGGTTTGATCCTCAGGGAGTAACTGGTTTGGCTCTTTTGGCGGAATCACATATTTCTATTCATACATGGCCAGAGAATGGCTATGCAGCTGTAGATGTTTTTACATGTGGCAATCACACTGTGCCTGATAGGGCTTGTGATGTTTTGAGAACCGAATTTGGGGCTCAAAGTCATGAATTAAAAAGTTTTTCTAGAGAGGCGCCTACTGGTTTACGGGGGCAGCTTAGAAACCCTTTTGAATCCGCTACAAGTTTTTTTTAATCTAAGTATCAATATTTTCTTTTAGGTTAGAAAGTTTTTGTAATTATTAGAACATTAATATGTGTTTTTATGGAGTCAATTGCAAGAAGTTAGATTTTATTGATTTGCTTCGATTTAGTTTGCCACTGATTAATCCATCCATATCAATGCTTATGGATGTAAATCCAAAACTTAAGAAGCTTGTTATGAGTTGATCTCTATCCAGCTTGATAATCAACTCTTCAATTTGCTCATGGGGAACTTCAATGCTTGCTGATAAACCTTTACTTCTTACTCTGACTTCATTAAATCCCTTTGCTCTTAGCCAATCTTCAGCCTGACTAACTTGCTTTAATTTGTTTTCGTTGATTTCTTCTCCATAAGGGAATCTGGAAGCAAGGCAAGGTTGAGCAGGTTTTCCCCACCATGGAAAACCAAGTGCATAAGATATTTGCCTTATTGAAGTTTTCCCAATCTTTAATTCAGCGAGTGGAGAAAGTGCCCCAGCTTCCTTCGCTGCATCAATTCCAGGACGATGATCGTGAAGATCATCAAAATTAACTCCATTTAATACCTGGGAATCGTTAGCCGCTTCTGCTATTGCTGTTAGATGTTTGTGCAATTCACGTTTGCATGCATAACAACGATTCGTAGGGTTCTTGTTGTAGGAGGTATCTTCTAGTTCGCTTGTTTTGCATTCTTGGTGATGGATGCCTATCCAAGTCGCCTGTTCTCGTGCTTCTTTTAATAGATGCGGTGCAAGTGAAGGCGAAACTCCTGTAACGGCTAATGCTTTAGAACCAAGTTGTTCTTTCGCAATCGCTGCGATGAGTGAGCTGTCAACTCCCCCTGAATAAGCCACACATACACTTTGGTATCCGCCAATATATTCACGTAGCAACCTCAGCATCTTCTGATCTGGATTTGTGAGTGTGTGAATCTGTTTAAACATTTTTTAGTTCAGGCTTTCTTACTCTGGCCAGCTTCTGCTTGCTTGGCTAGTTAAGCTCCAACGGTAGAAGAGACCGTCCATGAAGCCCAAGACGGAAGCAAGGAGAATATCCACCGGTGCAAAGGCATCATCTGGAAAAGGTCGACCTGGAATTGGCATTGTTACTGCTGCAGATAGTCGGGAACGAAGTCTTGGTCAATTACATATTTATGATGGTGATGGCAAGGGTAAAAGTCAGGCTGCACTTGGGGTTGTTCTTCGTACCATTGGTTTAGGTATATGTGAAAAGCGGCGAACACGAGTTCTGCTCCTTCGTTTCCTGAAAGGTCCTGGTCGTGCATACGATGAGGATTCTGCCATTGAGGCTTTGCAGCAGGGTTTTCCTCATCTGATCGATCAAGTGCGGACTGGAAGGGCAGATTTTTTTACAGCCAGCGAAGCTAGTCAGTTTGATCGCCAGGAAGCTCAGAGGGGTTGGGATATTGCTAAGGGGGCTATTGCTAGTGCTCTTTATTCAGTAGTGGTACTTGATGAACTCAACCCGGTTTTGGATTTAGGGCTTCTCGAAGTTGAGGAAGTGGTTAGGACACTTACTCATAGATCAGAAGGAATGGAAATAATCGTTACTGGTAGAGCGGCGCCAGCTGCATTAGTTCAAGTTGCTGATTTGCATTCTGAGATGCGTGCTCATCGGACGACTGCGCTAATGGAAGAACAATTAGGGACTTTTGCGCCTGGAGGAATAGAGATTTATACAGGAGAAGGTAAAGGCAAATCAACGAGTGCTTTAGGGAAGGCTTTGCAGGCTATTGGAAGAGGTATTAGTCAGGACAAGAGCCATCGGGTGTTAATACTTCAATGGCTTAAAGGGGGCAGTGGGTATACAGAGGATTCAGCTATAGCTGCTCTTCGTGAAAGTTATCCGCATTTGGTTGACCATCTGAGATCAGGTCGTGATGCAATTGTCTGGCGTGGGCAACAGCAGCCTATCGACTATGTAGAAGCAGAAAGGGCTTGGGAAATAGCTAGAGCTGCCATTTCAAGTGGTTTATATAAAACGGTCATCCTTGATGAGTTAAATCCAAGCGTTGATCTTGAATTGTTGCCAGTAGAACCAATTGTGCAGACGTTGCTACGTAAGCCTGTTGAGACTGAAGTAATTATTACTGGGCGATGTAAACATCCTCCTGCTTATTTTGATTTGGCAAGCGTTCATTCGGAAATGGTATGCCATAAGCATTATGCAGAGCAGGGAGTAGATCTTAAAAGAGGGGTAGATTATTAATCTGATGTATTTTTGGAATAAGAAGTGATTAATGACTCTGGAAAGTTGATACTGTATTCGTCGATTCCGCCGGCTACATTAATTGCATCAATTTTATGTGCTTTTAAAATCTTAATTGCTTTTGCAGATCTCTTTCCACTTTTGCAAATAACATACAGCTTTCGTAAACGTGCGAGATTTTTTAGATGTTGAATTGAATGTTGATTCTCAAGGGTGCAAAGAGGTATTAATTCGGAATTCTCAATCTTGGAAATTGATGTTTCACTGGGATTCCTAACATCTATTAAAGCCGTTATTTTCGAGCTTTTTTCTAGTATTGATTTAAGCTCTTGAACCGAAATGCTTGTTATAGAAACCTCTTCTTCCTCTTCAGGAGAATCTTTTCCAGAGTTGTAAAATTTGTTATAAATAGAGGGGTTGTCAATTATCTTCTGCTCATCATCATGCATGATTTTCAACTCTTTGAAAGTCATTGTTAGAGCATTAAAAACTAATAACCTTCCGCTAAGCACTGCTCCAGTACCAGTAATAATTTTGATTGCTTCTGTTGCTTGGATTATTCCTATTAGTCCTGGGACTACTCCAAGCACGCCTCCTTCTGAGCATGAGGGGACAAGCTCACTTGGGGGGGCCTCGGGAACTAGGTCCCTATAGTTAGGGCTATTAGTGTGTAAGTTGAACACACTAACTTGCCCTTCAAATTTTTGAATAGACCCATAGATGTTTGGTTTTCCAAGTAGAATGCATGCATCATTAATTAAATATCTTGTAGGGAAATTATCTGTACAATCGCAAACTAAATCATACTTTTTGATTATATCAATGGCGTTTTTGTAAGTAAGCTTCTTTTCGTAAATATCAACTTGGCAATGTGGATTTATTTCATTAATCCGAGCACTAGCCGAGGTTGTTTTTAGCTGTCCAACAAAACTGGTCCCATGGATAACTTGTCTTTGCAGATTGGAGGTTTCTACTACATCAAAATCGACAATCCCAATTCGACCAATTCCTGCAGCGGCAAGGTAAAGCAGCAATGGGGAGCCGAGCCCTCCACTGCCTATACAGAGAATTGCAGCGTTTTTTAGATTCTTTTGGCCATTCACACCAAATTCAGGCAGAGCTATATGAGATGCAAAACGCACCATTTCCTCAGGGCTCAAATCCATTTCTTTGGATTCATCAGATTGCATTAATGAATTGGATCATTTAGGGACTCTCTTAATACTGACTCAAATGCTTGATTTGGATTTCTTCGCTAGTTCTATTTCTACATACCCACCATGCACGGACATGACCTTGCCCATCAACGATAACTTTTAAACCTGGAGCAAAGGATAATTCTTGATCAGTTAATGATGGAATTGCGGCACTTCTGGGATGAGAATGAGCACTTCCTAGGATTTCGAGATTGTTTTTTCTTGCCCATCGTTGGGCATCAAGTTGCTCAAGTGGATCTATGACATATCGATTAAGACGAGATAAACCTGCTCTGGTGGTGTTTTCAGTAATACTTGATTGTTCAAATTGCTCAGAAAAAGAAGGTGCCCAAACATTCCGACAGGGCCAAATTCGTTGTATTTGCCAATAGGGCTCGTTGGGATGTTGAAATGATTTCTTTTTCTCACCCAGCAATAGTGCGCAGCCTTCTTCTGGTGCGACAGCCAGGAGGTTGTCACGAAGAAGTATGAGGCATTCGCGATAGAAATCAACGAAAACTGGCATAAATCAGTGTAGTTCGATACTCTCAGCGCATATTTTGCTTTTAGTTCTCTTCATGAGCGACGTAAGCACTGAGGCAAACCAAGTCTCCAACAGTGTCCCAAGCCCCGATACTGGCAGCCAAGGCAGTGAGAGCTCTCTCTCTGATCGCTATGGGGAAGTCATGGGAAAGGTCAATGAGGCCTTGAATCAAGTTGATTGGAGTCAGATGGGTCGTTATGGCAAGGCCTTGGGGATAATTGCTCTTGTCATTATTGCCCAGGTCATTATTAAGGGAGTGCTTGACACAATCAATTTGCTACCAGTAATACCAGGCTTGCTTGAACTTTTAGGTGTTGTAGTTGTTGGGCAATGGAGTTGGCAGAATTTAATTACTAGTGAGAAGCGAAATGCATTATTTGAGCGAGTCCAAACTCTTAGAAAAGAATATTTAGGCTAGATAACTGTTTAAGAAATCGATAATGATTCGAGATCTTTGAAATATGAAATACATTGAGATATATAACTGCCTCCAAAAAGGTTTGCATGATTAAGCAGGTGGTAAAAATTATAAATTTCTACTCTTTTTTTAGCCGAAGAGCTTATAGGCCATTCAAGTTCATAACCTTTATAAAATTCATCTGAAAAGCCCCCAAAAAGTTTTGTCATAGCTAAATCAACTTCTCTATCAGCCCACCATGTGGCTGGATCTAACAGTACGCCACTTCCATTTCCTAATACAGAGGCATTCCCACTCCAAAGATCCCCATGAACTAGAGATGGAGATGGGTCATGTTCGTTTAGAAGAGTTATTAGGAAGTGCTTTACCTCATCTAACTTTGTAGTACTTAGACCCCATTTGGAGGCAATTTTTAGTTGTGGTATCAGGCGAAGTTCGACAAAGCATTCGCCCCAGTTTTTTCGCCATCCTCCAGGTTGAGGACCTAAGCCGATATATGAATCTTCATTCCAACCGAACTTGCCTGGTCCATTCTTCTTTGAATACTTATGGATTTTTGCTAAGCCTTGACCAAGTTTTTTTTGATTCCCTTGTTGAAGATCTAACCATGGCATCAATAGAACTGCTGATTTATCAAATTTTTCAAGTGCCAGTGGTTCTGGTATTTCGATCAGGCTGGGTTCAGCCCATTTCCTTAGTTCATTAAGGCCTTTACATTCACATTGGAGCATTTGCCATGAAGCCTCATTGCATGTTTTGGCAAAAATTTTGTGGCCATCTTCCATTTGCAGTTGCCAAGTTTGATGGATGCATCCACCAGCAACTGAAGTCACTTTTGTGATGACCGACCCTTCTAAAGGGCCCCTTGGTTCTATTAGTTTTTGTTGAAGTAGTTGCTCCATAACCTTTCAAGCCTGCTCTTCTTTGTGTTTTTAGATGGAAACAGATTCTGTAATAGTTATAGGTGGTGGGATTGCTGGCCTTACTGCCGCCGCATTGCTTGCGAAGCAAGGTTATCCAGTCCAACTCTTAGAGGCTCATCATCAACTTGGTGGTTGTGCAGGAACCTTTCGTCGTGGACCTTATGTATTTGATGTAGGTGCCACTCAAGTGGCTGGGTTAGAGCCTGGAGGGGCTCATGAGAGGCTCTTTCGGCATCTCAAACTCGAACTGCCAGAGGCCATTCTTTTGGATCCTGGTTGTTTGGTTGATCTTGCAGATGGGTCAGATCCGATTCGGCTATGGCATGATCCAAAGCAATGGATCGAGGAATATCAAAGACAATTTCCTGATTGTCAGACTTTTTGGAATTTAATTAGTTATCTCCACAAAGTTAACTGGGCATTTTCGGGTAGAGATCCTGTGGTATCCCCTAGGAATGCTTGGGATTTGGGCCAGCTGGTTAAAGCATTACGGCCCAAAACTTTTACTTCAGGGTTTTTTGTAAGACTTTCTGTTGCAGATTTGCTGAAATTATCTGGTTGCGAAAAAAATTATCGATTAAGAAAATTTTTAGACCTTCAGCTAAGGCTTTATTCACAAGAACCTGCTCATCGTACTGCAGCTTTATATGGGGCAACTGTGCTCCATATGGCACAGGCTCCTCTTGGTCTTTGGCATTTAAAAGGGTCTATGCAGCGACTCTCACAATTATTGGAGAGGTGCGTGATTAGAGAGGGCTCCCAAGTGATGTTGCGACATCGAGTTGTTAGGTTGCAACCCTCAACTTCTCGGCAGCGATGGAGCGTTGATGTAATTGACCCTTCTGGACGATTGTTGAAGTTAGAGGCTTCTGATGTGGTTTCTAGTCTTCCTCCTCAGTGTTTGCTTGATTTGATTGCGCCTGGTTCAGGGATGCCATTTTCATATCGCAACCGTCTTAAAAAATTACCTCAACCAACCGGCGCCTTAGTGTTCTATGGGGCGATTGATCGCAGTGTTCTCCCTGAAAATTGTCCTTGTCATATACAAATAGGGGTTGATGATCCAGGGCCGCTGTTTGTTTCTATAAGTTTTGAGGGAGATGGCCGCGCCCCATTTGGGGAGGCAACTGTTATAGCTAGTACCTTTACTAAAACTGATCTTTGGCACTCTCTATCTGAAGAGAGTTATCAAGCTCAAAAAACTTTCATGCTCAAATCTATTCGTAGGGTTTTGGATGATTGGTTTCATTGTGTTCAAGAGGATTGGAAGCATCAAGAATTGGCAACACCTCGAGGTTTTGAGTATTGGACTGGTCGTCCTCAGGGGATGGTTGGTGGGTTAGGTCAGCAGCCAAAGGATTTTGGTTTGTTTGGTCTTGCAAGTCGCACACCAATGAATAATTTTTGGTTGTGCGGGGATTCAATTCATCCAGGCGAAGGGACTGCGGGAGTAAGTCAGTCTGCTTTGGTTGCATGTCGTCAACTTGTTGCACAGCGTGGAGGCAAGCTTCAGTTGGATAGTTAAGGGTCTAATTTCTCTAAAAAGTTGGATCGTAGAGCCTGAGCTTTTTCTAGTTCTAGCTTTAATTTGCACCATTCTTCAGAAAGAATTACCTGTTCAAGTGTTTCTAAATGGTTTTTATATTCCTTTATACCTTTAAGAATTTCCTTTCTATTGAATGATGCCATCGCCTTTCCCAGCAATGGGTTTCCCGCACCAACTCTTGTTGTATCTTCAAAACCGCTAGAGGCGAGCTGTTTGCATAAATTGCTAATAGTTGGATTCGTTTCATTCCCAATTGTTCGCAATAGGGCTGCACTGACCATTACAGGTAAGTGTGAGATAAGTGCAGCTGCTTGATCATGGTTCTCGGGAGTTGCCGTGATCAAATCACTTCCTAAAGCCTCAGCAAGTTTTTGAATAATTTGTATAGCTTGTTTATCTGTATTTTGATTGGGTGTTATTACCCAAGGGCGCTGAACAAATAAGCCTTTTCTTCCTGAGTTGACTCCTGACTCTGTAGAGCCTGCCATTGGATGGCTTGCTACAAAGCGAGGATGTAGCTTTTCCCAAATTTTGAGAATGGGAAGTTTGACAGATCCCACATCAGTTATTACAGCGCTCTTAGGTATCGACTGCAGAATTGATGGATCTGGTTTGATGAGTTGATCTAAAGGTAGGGCAAGGATCACTATTTCGCATTCAGCCAAGATTTCTGGATGAGTGCTTATTTCAGAAGCCAGGCCTCTTTCTTTTGCTCTTTTTGCAGTTTTAGATCTATGTACGAGTCCTCGTACCTCCCAACCTAATTCTTGAAGATCTAGGCCAATGGAACCCCCAATGAGGCCTAGCCCCACAATCCCAACAGATCTTGATTGATTGTTGTCTTCGTTATCAGTTGTTTTTAGAGGCCTGCTGTTCATGTTGATGGAATGAATTAATGAAATATTTAATTGCTATGGGTTATTAGTCTTGCTCAATGTTGGAAGCTCATGCACATAAGCAGCTCAAGAATCTTCTAAAGAGCTCATCTCCTTCATGGCCGCATGATTTGACCTTGAGCCGTCTTGTGGCAAGGAGTCTTCGACGTATGGACCATACTCATATTCAACTGGAGCATGGTAGTCAGGATAAATTTTGGCTTGGTTTGTTGGTACCTCTTTGCCTTGATGAAAGTGGAGCAGTACTAGTTCTTACAGACTCTCAACGACGCAGATTGTTTAATTCAGAGCTCCCCCGCTTAAAGCAAAAAGGCTTCACACTCTGTTGTTGGGAAGCAATTAATCCTCCTCCGTCAGGCCAACTCTGGTTGTTGAATCCAACTGGTTTGATTCATGCCTACAAAAATGGTTATCTCAAATCAAGGCAACTAATTATTCCTGAGGCAGAGCGACTCAGTGAGCGTCTTAGAGAATCTATGTCTTTAGTAATTACTGATCAAGATTGGGATCGTTTAAGAAGGGCGCATCCTTCTGCAGAGAGTTCTTTAATCGAATTGCATAAGAAACTGACCTTTAGGCTTTTTTCACACGCCACTCGAGAAGATGCTCATATCAGAATTCCTAGTAACGGGATTTTGGCATTAAAAGATTTGCTCAGAATGATCGCTCCGTTGCCTCCCCCATGGTCTGCCTTTATTGAGGCTGACAGCCTTAACTGGGCGAGTTGGGCTGAACTTGATCACCGTATGTTGACTTGGTCTTGGCAGTTAATGCCGCTTGAACCTCTTGAGGTTCTGCCTGGTTTATTAAAAGATCAACCTGTGGTTTTGCTTACAGGATCAGGGAAAAATGATTTTCTTTCTACTCAATTTCAAGCTGTAGCTTTCCCAGCGACTGTTGTTGCGAACTTAAGTGAACCCAGCTTGCAAGAACCCATTTCATTGTTTGCACCACCAAGGCAACCTATGCCAAATACTGAAGTTTATGGTCAGCATTTACTTGATCAATGCAGACGATTGATTTTGGGACAACAAGGCCTCACTATTGTTTTGCTGAATGATCAACAACTACGTCGACAACTTGCGAGCGAATTAGCTGCAGAATTTGGTTCGAGGGTCATTCATGAAACTACTGCCCCTGATTCCAATGGTGTTTTGTGTTGTCGTTGGTCTTGGTGGATAGAACATCAAGATCAGGTGCCACTTCCTGAACAACTGATTGTTGGATTGCTCCCAATACCTAGCTTGGAATCTCCACTAGTTGCAGCACGGGTTGAGTCGTTGAAGGCAAAACGACGAGATTGGTTTCGTGACTTGCTTTTGCCAGAAGCATTAAGCCTTCTTCCATCGGCAGTGGCTCCACTTAGGCGAAATTGTGGGAGGTTAGCGATTCTGGATGGCCGCTTGCGAAGAAGAAGCTGGGGCGAACAAGTTCTTAAAGCTCTCGAACCATGGTCTCCACTTCAGCATCTTTTACCTGATTAACGTTCTAGTCTTCGTTATGAAGTAAGTGTTCATTAAGGCAATGGGAGAGGCCCGTCGAAGAGCTGATCAAGGTTTATCACCACGCCAGAGCAAAGCTGAAAAGGATGATTCTCCAAGGATTGTTTCTTGGTTGCCAATCACCCAGAATCAAAAAAATCAGTTTTATGCCATTACTACTCGTGGCGCTTGGATCGGTATAGGTCTTCTTGTGACTGTTTGGGTTGTTGTTCGCTTTATTGGACCCTTCGCGGGATGGTGGACACCAGCAGATGCAAGATGAATATTTGATTTATCTTGCATCTGCTGGTGGTGGATCGAACTATTGGATGATTGAGAGCTTGCCTGAAAAGTGTGTTAATTAGGCGGCCTGCGAATCTTGAGTAATAGTTGCTTTAGCTGCCGCCGTGCGAGCAGCAGCAGCTAAAGGACGCATTGAGTTGGCTGTCACTTCAGACCCTTCAGTGAGCTTTTGGCGAACTAATACCTCAATTTGATCTCGTGGTTCTGGATTTTGTTCAAGCCAGTTAATCGTGTTATCACGACCTTGGCCAATGTTGTCTCCTTCGTAGCTGTACCAAGCACCTTTACGCGTCACGACATTCGTTTCTTCTGCTAGATCAAGCAAGCATCCCAGTGTGCTTATCCCACGACCAAAAAGAATGTCAAATTCGGCGATACGGAAGGGAGGCGCAACTTTATTTTTTGCCACCTTTACTTTTGCACGAATTCCATACTCTTCCGTTCCACGTTTTAATGTTTGGATTCGGCGGATATCCAATCTTACTGAGGCGTAAAACTTCAAGGCATTGCCTCCAGTTGTTGTTTCTGGATTGCCATAAGTGATTCCAATTTTGAGTCGTAGTTGGTTTAAGAAAATTACGGTGCATCCAGATTTTCCGATGTTCCCAGTGATCTTGCGCATGGCTTGACTCATTAGACGCGCTTGGCTGCCTACCGCCAGATCTCCCATCTCGCCTTCGATTTCTGATCTAGGAGTTAGTGCGGCTACTGAGTCGACAACGACGATATCAACGGCGGCTGAACGCACTAGTTGATCGACAATTTCTAATGCCATCTCCCCTGTGTCTGGTTGTGATACCAGCAAGTTTTCAATATCAACACCTAATGAGGCGGCATAGACCGGGTCGAGAGCATGTTCAGCATCGACGAAGGCTGCAACACCACCATTGCGTTGAACTTCTGCTATGGCATGAAGGGTGAGAGTGGTTTTGCCTGAGCTTTCTGGTCCATATACCTCTACGACTCGTCCCTTGGGGTAGCCACCACCTAGTGCGAGATCGAGGGTGAGGGCGCCGGTGGAAATGGTTTCGACCCTCATCCTTGAGGCGTCACCAAGTCGCATGATTGAGCCTTTCCCAAAGTTGCGTTCGATTTGGTTCAGGACGAGTCCTAGAGCTTTATCCCTTTCTCCTGGCCTCGTTTCACTTTGCCGTAGCTCTGTACCAGAGGTTTGTGTGGTTTTTCCTTCAATTGACATGGCGAGTTTTGGTTAATAGTTGCAAGCTGCCTTTGGCTTTTGACTGGTAAAGAGCAGATGGCATTACGCGATTAGCGGTGGAAGCTGGACCAGGGCTCCAGTTTTCCACGAACGCGAATGCCTTTGGTAGTACAGACGTACGCTAACGAATCATTTCCATCTCGCCAAGGGGGCCGCCAGTGTTTCTGGCTTTAGAAGATGTATTCCTCGAGGTAGCTCTTGGCTGTCTTCAGGTTTGAGGTAGCCCCAGCTTGCTAAGTAGCAAGGCAAATGGTTGAGCTTGGGATTGCCTCGAATAGTTTTTAGGGTCTCAAGTCGGTCTTCTATAAAGCCTTGAAGAGATCGCTTTGTGGCCAACTCAAGTAGAACCTGAGTTTTAGATCCTGATTCGTGGCCATATAGAAGATGAGGGGCAAGATGGAAGTTGTCTAAAAGTTCGCTTGTGAAATCTTTTCCTTTTGTTGTTAATACTGCTAGGTCGAAACCTTCACTATCTAGAGAGCTTAATCGTTCAACTACTTCACGGAAGGGTTGATGAAGGCTTAGCCAACCTGATCGATTTTTTGTTAATTCTTGGTAGCGAACATAGTCCAGAGCTGTTTGGAGTTCTTTTGATGTCCATCCTCGTGATTGAAGTGCTTTTTGACAACTTAAGGAGTATTGATCAGTGAAAAATTTCCAACCAGATTTAATTAGAATGCTTTCTGGGTGAGCAAGTTCGGCGGCCATTAGAACCATCTCCCAACCATGATTGATCCAAGGCCGCATTAGGCGAAAAGTGTCGGGTATTTCTTCTGGAAGTAATTGATTACTTGCATGATTTCCAATTAGATGAAAATAAGCTTGACGTGAACTCCACCAGTATTCGCGCATCCCATCAACAATGACACCGTCAAAATCGGATATCAATATCGGGCGAGATTTATTCAAAAGGAAGGAAAACTGGGCCGCTAGGATTCGAACCTAGGAATGGCGGGACCAAAACCCGCTGCCTTACCACTTGGCGACGGCCCATTGATCCAGATCAGCATCTATTAAGAGGATGCTGTCACTGGCCTCTGATAGTTACCCATAGCGGAGTGACCTTCGTCAATCTAACTTGACCATGGATTTACTAGTCAGGTTTCAAGCAGCTTCAATTTTGGTGATTGCTGCAGCTACATAAACGTTAGTTTGCCAAAGCTTTTCTAGAAAACCTGTATTTGCGAGGAGAGCAAAAAATTCAAAATTGCCTTAGATATTTAGTTAAAGCTCTCAAAGCTTAGGTTTCTAAAAAAAGCCTCATGGGTTGCCACCTGAGGCTACGGGCTCCTCCCATCTCTATGACTACTTTTAATCGGGGCTCTCGATCGCAAAGATCACAAAGTGCTAGGAGTTCAGATTTTGATAAAACTTGCCCTTCTAGGAGCCAAAGGACTACTGGTTGATCATTAAAGAGCAATTCTGAGAGTTGGGGCATCACTTGTTGAACCTCTCCTATTGCAGCAGTTCGACCAACGCTTTGATGTCCAAGATGGGGAGGCCTTATCCCATGAAGTTGACATAGGAAAACTTCTGGATCTCCGAGCCCTCTTGCAGAGGTTATTTGAGTTCGATAACCATTGTTTCTAAGACGACGAAGTAAGCGTGTTTCATTTCCTCCTTCGAGGGGCACATGTATTGCTATGCATCCAGAAGACTCGAGTTCTCTTCGAAATTTTTGACCCGAGAGCAACAGTGGCATTCATTTAAATCAATTGGTTATAAGTTTGGCAGCTCACATGCAAAAAATAGAACTATTTGATGGTGGTGTAGTGTTGTTGTTTGCTTGGGTTTTCTGTGCCCGTCCGCTAGCCGGGCCTCCAGGAGTTCAAGCGGGTCTGGCGATAGCGCCGGATCTATTTGGTTAGTGCAGTAAAAGATTTTGTTTTTGCTGCCGGGAAACTAACCGACTACTACGTCGGCTAAGTCTCAGCCAGCTGATTAGTTCGCTAGCCCAGTCCGATAGCACCACTCCAGTTTTTGACTGTTTGTAGCTCTATTCGGTTAATGCCTGCGGCACCCATCTGATCAGTATTTTTCAAGCCTCTTTATAGAGGTTTTCCCGCTGGCGTTCCTTCCTCAAATGGCTATTGGCATTCTTGGGAAGAAACTGGGGATGTCCCAGTTCTTCGATGAAACAGGCAGAGCGGTCCCGGTCACTTTGATCGAGGCAGGTCCCTGTCGAATTACACAACTCAAAACTACTGAGACTGACGGCTATTTGGCTGTTCAGATAGGGTTTGGCCAAGTTCGTGAAAAGTTGGTCAACAAGCCTTCTCAAGGACATCTTGCAAAGTCAGGAGATGACCTTCTTCGTCATTTGCACGAGTATCGGGTTGAGAATTTTGATGAATTAGAGCTTGGCGCCCCAATTACTGTTGGCCTTTTTCAAGTTGGGCAGAAAGTTGATGTTAGTGGTGACACTATGGGGCGGGGTTTTTCTGGTTATCAGAAGCGGCATGGTTTTAGTCGCGGCCCAATGAGTCATGGTTCAAAAAATCATCGTGAGCCAGGTTCGACTGGAGCTGGCACCACACCAGGCAGAATTTATCCTGGTAAGAGAATGGCTGGACGTTATGGCGGGAAAAAGACCACTACCCGAGGCCTCACCATTCTTAAAGTGGATAATGATCGCAATCTCTTAGTTGTAAAGGGTTCTGTGCCAGGGAAGCCTGGTGCTCTCCTCAATATTCGTCCTGCCAAGAAGGTAGGTGCGACAGCTACTCGAGGAGGTAAGTGATGGCTAAATGTATTGTTCGAGATTGGCAGGGCAAGGAGGCTGGAGAGGCCACGCTTGAACTGAAAATTGCAAAGGAGTCTACGAGTGCTGATTTAATGCATCGTGCTGTACTTCGTCAGCAGGCGCATATTCGCCAGGGCACGGCAAGTACTTTGACTCGTGCAGAAGTCCGCGGCGGTGGACGGAAACCTTACAAACAGAAGGGAACTGGACGGGCTAGGCAAGGTTCGATTCGCACACCTTTGCGTCCTGGTGGCGGAATTATCTTTGGACCTAAGCCAAGGTCATACAACCTAGCTATGAACCGAAAGGAGCGTCGTTTAGCTCTTCGGACTGCCTTAATGGCCCGTATCGATGATTTATTGGTGGTCAAGGATTTTGGGAGCAGTCTCAAGACCCCTAAGACTAGTGAAATCACTCAAGCCCTATCTCGTTTAGGCATTGACTCCGAATCAAAGGTTCTCATTATTCTTTTCAGTCCCTCTGAATTAATTAAGAGATCAGTGCGAAATTTGGAGAAGGTCAAGTTGATTTCTGCTGATCAACTTAATGTCTTCGATTTGCTTCACGCCAATTCTTTAGTAATAGGCGAGAAGGCTCTTTCAAAAATCAAGGAGGTGTATGGAGATGACTGAACGCTTTAGAGATCGTTTGGCTGATGTAATTCGCAGGCCGCTCATTACTGAGAAGGCAACAACTGCTTTGGAACTCAATCAGTACACCTTTGAAGTGGATCATCGGGCTACTAAGCCAGACATCAAAGCAGCTGTTGAAAAGCTTTTTGATGTGAGGGTTATTGGAATTAGCACTATGAACCCTCCCAGACGAACACGTAGGGTTGGTCGTTTCTCAGGTAAACGTGCTCAGGCTAAGAAAGCCGTAGTTCGTCTTGCCGAGGGTAATACGATTCAACTTTTCCCTGAGTCATAAGGAAGTTAGCAGTTATGGCAATCCGTACTTACCGCCCTTACACCCCTGGAACTCGAACTCGAGTCGTTACAGATTTCAGTGAGGTTACTGATCGCAAACCAGAGCGCTCTCTTGTCTTTTCTAAGCATCGCCGAAAGGGTCGCAATAATCGTGGGGTAATAACTTGCCGACATCGTGGTGGAGGCCATAAGCGCCTTTATCGACTCGTTGATTTTCGTCGGAATAAACATGGCATACCAGCAAAGGTAGCTGCTATTCATTACGATCCCCACCGCAATGCCCGCTTAGCGCTTCTTTTCTACTCTGATGGAGAAAAACGGTACATTCTTGCTCCTGCAGGCATTGTTATAGGTCAGGAAGTTATTTCTGGCCCCAAGTCTCCAATTGATGTTGGGAATGCACTGCCGCTTTCTGCTATCCCATTAGGTTCAAATGTACATAATGTTGAGCTTTATGCTGGTCGAGGCGGCCAGATGGCACGAACAGCTGGGGCAAGTGCTCAGGTAATGGCTAAAGAGGGTAATTACGTTGCCTTGAAGCTACCTTCTACCGAAGTACGCCTTGTCAGACGAGAGTGTTATGCGACTGTTGGAGAAGTAGGTAATGCAGAAATAAGGAATACAAGTCTTGGCAAAGCTGGTCGCCGCCGTTGGTTGGGGAGAAGGCCACAAGTTCGTGGAAGTGTCATGAATCCTTGTGATCACCCTCATGGTGGAGGTGAGGGCCGTGCACCTATTGGTCGCTCAGGTCCTGTCACGCCTTGGGGTAAACCAACTCTTGGTCTAAAGACTAGGAAGCGGAATAAGCCTAGTGACAAGCTTGTACTGCGCAAAAGGCGGCGCACTTCTAAACGCAGTAGAGGAGGACGGGACTCTTAATGAAACTCACTCTTCTTTTATCCGCTTAATTCTCCATGGGACGTTCACTCAAAAAAGGCCCTTTCATTGCCGACAGCTTGCTTCGTAAGCTTGAAAAGCAAAATGCTGACGATGACAAGTCAGTTATCAAGACTTGGTCTAGGGCCTCCACGATTCTGCCTTTGATGATTGGTCACACAATTGCTGTTCACAATGGCAGAACCCATATACCTGTTTTCATTACTGAGCAGATGGTTGGGCATAAGTTGGGGGAGTTTGCTCCGACTCGAACTTTTAAAGGCCACATAAAGGATAAAAAAGGAGGCCGTTGATTCAATGACTACATCACCACCCACAAATTCACCTATTGCTAAGGCTCATGGCCGTTTTATTCGTGGCTCTGTTTCCAAAGTAAGGAGGGTGCTTGATCAAATACGCGGTTGTTCATATCGCGAGGCATTGATCATGTTGGAGTTCATGCCTTATCGCTCCACTGGCCCTATCACCAAAGTGCTTAGGTCTGCTGTGGCGAATGCCGAGAATAATCTTGGCTTAGATCCAGCCTCTTTGGTGATTACTCAGGCCTTCGCTGATATGGGACCTTCTATGAAGCGTTATCGGCCTCGTGCTCAAGGTCGTGCTTATGCGATCAAGAAGCAGACCTGTCACATCAGTATTGCTGTGACGGCCCAAACCGACTCTTAACCACTGATTCGATCGACTGATGGGACACAAAATCCATCCAACTGGCCTAAGACTGGGAATTACCCAGGAACATCGCTCACGTTGGTATGCAACAAGTAAGACGTATCCACTTCTTTTGCAGGAGGATGACAGAATTCGCCGCTTTGTTCACAAGAAGTACGGCGCTGCAGGTATTAGTGATGTATTGATTGCGCGTAAAGCTGATCAACTAGAAGTAGAGCTCAAAACAGCACGCCCAGGTGTTCTAGTGGGTCGTCAAGGTAGTGGAATTGAAGAACTTAGAAGTGGCATACAAAAGACAATTGGCGATCATAACCGTCAAGTTCGTATCAACGTGGTTGAGGTAGATCGAGTTGATGCGGATGCCTTTTTGTTGGCTGAATACATTGCTCAACAGCTCGAGAAACGTGTGGCATTTCGTCGCACTATTCGGATGGCGGTTCAGAGAGCACAGCGTGCAGGTGTCCTTGGTTTGAAAATCCAGGTTGGTGGCAGGCTTAACGGGGCTGAGATTGCGCGTACTGAATGGACTCGCGAAGGCAGGGTCCCACTTCATACTCTTCGTGCTGAAATTGATTATGCAACACGAATTGCCAGCACTACTTATGGAGTCTTGGGTATTAAGGTTTGGGTATTTAAAGGCGAACTGCTAGCAAAAGAAGAGCAGCAAGTGCCTGTTGGTGCTAGTCCTCGTAGGAGGGCTAATCGCAGGCCTCAAGAGTTTGAAGATCGCTCTAATGAGGGTTGAGGAGATCTAACAATGCTTAGTCCAAAACGCGTCAAATTCCGCAAACAACAGCGAGGTCGTATGCGCGGCGTCGCCACCAGAGGCAACACGATTGCTTTTGGTCAATTTGCTTTGCAAGCACAGGAATGTGGCTGGATTACTTCACGTCAGATTGAGGCGAGTCGTCGAGCAATGACTCGTTATGTCAAACGAGGTGGAAAGATTTGGATTCGAATTTTTCCTGACAAGCCAGTAACCATGCGTCCTGCTGAAACAAGAATGGGTTCTGGTAAGGGCAACCCAGAATTCTGGGTTGCTGTGATCAAGCCAGGCAGGATCCTTTTTGAGATGGGGGGTGAAGAAATCACCGAAACCATCGCAAGAGAGGCTATGCGTCTTGCCCAGTACAAGCTTCCTGTCAAAACGAAGTTCGTTTCTTTGAATGATCAGGATCAGCCCGCTGCAGGTAAAACGTCTGACAGTGTTTCAGCTATCAAAGTGGAGAGTTGACGATGCCACGTTCTCAAACTGCTGAGGTTCGCAAGTTGACCGATGCAGACATCACAAAACAAATCGATGAAATCCGTCGAGAATTGTTTGACCTTCGCTTTCAGCGTGCCACTAGGCAGCTGACTAATACACACCGTTTCAAGGAGGCTCGCATTAAGTTGGCCCAGCTTTTAACGGTCCAGCAGGAGCGGAGTAGCTCCACTTCCTCTGCTGCTTCTTGACCCCCTTCTTAAACCCATGGCATTAAAGGAAAGGCTCGGTACCGTCGTAAGTGACAAGATGGATAAAACAGTCGTTGTTGCGGTGGAAAACCGCTTCCCGCATCCCATCTACCAGAAAACGGTTAGTCGGACTAGGCGTTACAAGGTTCACGATGAAGAGAATGCTTGTCGTGTAGGCGATCGTGTTCGGATTACTGAAACTCGCCCGATTAGCGCATCAAAAAGATGGGCTGTATCTGAAGTTCTTAGCCATAGCCCAAAAGTTAAGGAGGTCTCTAAATGATTCAGCAGGAAACTTTTTTGACCGTCGCTGACAACAGTGGCGCGAAGCGAATTCAATGTATTCGTGTCCTTGGATCTAATCGTCGCTATGCCCATGTAGGGGATGTGATAGTTGCTGCCGTCAAGGATGCAATGCCAAATATGGGTGTTAAAAAGTCTGATGTGGTTAAGGCTGTGGTGGTTAGGACTAAAGCAACTATGCGTCGTGAGACGGGTAATTCAATCCGTTTCGATGACAATGCTGCTGTCTTAATTAACGAAGACAAAAACCCCCGTGGTACAAGAGTTTTTGGGCCTGTAGCACGTGAGCTTCGCGAACGTAACTTCACCAAAATTGTTTCTCTAGCTCCTGAGGTGATTTGAAATGGCACTAGCAACGCAAAAAGTGAAGTCTCTTAATCGAATCAAAATGCGAATTCGCAAAGGAGACACTGTGCAGATTATTAGTGGTAAGGACAAGGGCAAAACAGGTGAGGTCCTTCGAACTCTTCCTATTGAGAACAGAGTGGTCGTTGAGGGCATCAATCTTCGTACAAGACATGTCAAGCCAACTCAAGAGGGTGAGACAGGCAGGATTGTCAATGAAGAAGCTTCAGTTCATGCTTCCAATGTCATGCTTTATTCAACGGCAAAGAAGGTAGCTAGTCGAGTTGAGCTAGTTAATCAAAAAGATGGATCTAAAAAACGACGATTGAAGAAAACCGGTGAGTTGATTGATTAATCACCGATGTTTTTCTCCTTTTTAGTAGGGGGGCCTCTTCACAAAAAACTTTTAACGTATCAACCTCATTGCATTCTTCTGACTAAGACCAGAAGCAAATCTCAATCCAGCCATGTCACTTAAAAAGCGCTACCGGGAGAAAATTCAGCCCAAATTGCTGAAAGACTTAAGTCTCTCCAATATTCACGAAGTCCCCAAGGTGGTGAAAGTCACTGTTAATAGGGGATTGGGCGAAGCGGCTCAGAACTCCAAGGCATTGGAAGCGTCTATTTCCGAATTGGCAACAATTACTGGCCAAAAGGTTTTAGTAACGAGAGCTAAGAAAGCTATTGCTGGCTTTAAGATTCGTCAGGGCATGCCAATCGGCTGTGCTGTCACCCTTCGTGGTGAAAGAATGTATGCCTTCCTAGAACGCTTGATCAATCTGGCTTTGCCAAGGATTCGAGATTTTCGTGGTGTTAGTCCAAAAAGTTTTGATGGACGAGGTAATTACACCCTTGGTGTACGAGAACAAATTATTTTTCCAGAGATTTCCTTTGACAAAATCGATGCTATTAGGGGCATGGACATCACCATCGTGACCAGCGCCCGTTCAGATGAAGAGGGCAGGGCCCTCCTCAAAGAAATGGGAATGCCGTTTCGCAGTAATTGAGCCCTATTTATTAGACGACTATGGCTAATCACGATCCAATTTCAGATATGCTCACCCGCATTCGTAATGCCAGTGAGAAGCGTCACCAGACTACGCGTGTTCCCGCTTCGCGCATGTCCCGTAGTATCGCCAAAGTCCTTCAGCAGGAGGGCTTTATTGCAGAAATCAATGAAGAGGGTGAGGGAGTACGGTCTCAACTTGTCCTTCAATTGAAATACAGCGGCAAGCATCGCCAACCTACTATTCGTTCAATGCAGCGGGTGAGCAAACCAGGTCTTCGGATTTATAAGAACACTCGAGGCTTACCAAAGGTTCTTGGTGGCTTGGGAGTTGCGATCATTTCTACTTCTAAGGGTGTCATGAGTGATCGCGATGCCCGTAAGCAAGGTGTTGGGGGAGAAGTCCTCTGCTACGTCTATTAATTAGGAGCTCGATTCATGTCTCGTATAGGTAAAAACCCAATCTCAATCCCTGAAAAAGTTGCGATTTCTTTAGATGGTCTTTCTGTAACGGTCAAGGGTCCAAAGGGAGAATTGAGTCGCACTCTTCCAGAGGGCGTTTCGGTAAGTCAGGTGGAAAATCAAATTGTTGTTGTTCCAGTGAGTGATAAGAGAAAGTCTCGTGAGCGCCATGGCCTTTGCCGCACTTTGATTGCAAATATGGTCGAAGGAGTAAGCAAGGGATATAGCCGGAAATTAGAAATTATTGGAGTCGGTTCTCGAGCACAAGTGAAGGGGAGAAATCTTGTTGTTAGTGCAGGTTTTAGTCATCCAGTCGAAGTTGTGCCTCCTGCTGGCATTACTTTTGCAGTTGAGAACAATACCAATGTGACAGTATCAGGTGCTGATAAGGAACTAGTAGGCAATGAGGCGGCCAAGATCCGCGCCATTCGGCCTCCTGAGCCTTATAAGGGTAAGGGAATTAAATACCTTGGAGAAAGAATACTTCGCAAGGCAGGTAAGTCTGGCAAGAAGTAGATGTCATCTTAATTTCTTTTTTATTTAAACCAATGTCTTCTTTATCTCGAAAACAGCAAACTCAAAAGCGACATAAGCGATTGCGGCGTCATTTGAATGGAACTGCGGATCGTCCTCGGCTTGCAGTTTTTCGTTCCAATAACCATATCTATGCTCAGGTCATAGATGATGAGGCTCAAAACACTCTTTGTGCAGCTTCAACACTTGATAAAGACTTACGCTCTAACCTTAAATCTAATGGCAGCAGCTGTGACGCCTCGGTTGCTGTTGGCGAGTTAGTAGCTAAGCGTGCTCTTTCTAAGGGTATCGAAAAGGTTGTCTTCGATAGAGGTGGCAACCTATATCACGGAAGGGTTAAGGCCCTAGCCGATGCAGCCCGGGAAGCGGGCCTTCACTTTTGACCCCTGTCCCTAAAATGACTGAATCAAACAAGCAGACAAATTCGAAAGAAGTTCCAGCAGCCGCTGACGGCCAACAGGAACAACGTCGAGGCGGCGGCCGAGGAGATCGAGAACGCAGAGGTGGCCGGCGTGGAGGCGGCCGTGGACAGGATAGAGATTCTGAATGGCAGGAGCGCGTGGTTCAAATTCGTAGGGTTTCTAAAACCGTAAAGGGTGGTAAAAAGATGAGCTTTCGGGCAATAGTTGTTGTTGGAAATGAACGTGGCCATGTAGGTGTAGGAGTTGGAAAGGCCAGTGATGTTATTGGTGCAGTAAGAAAGGGCGTGGCAGATGGAAAGAAGCACTTGGTTAAGGTGCCCCTGACTAGACATAGTTCGATCCCTACGCTTTCCAATGGTCGAGATGGTGCAGCAAGTGTTCTTATTCGTCCAGCCGCTCCAGGAACGGGTGTAATTGCTGGAGGATCTATTCGAACTGTTCTTGAGTTGGCTGGTATTAAAAATGTATTGGCTAAAAGGCTAGGCAGTAAAACACCATTGAACAATGCTCGAGCCGCCATGGTGGCTTTGGCTGGTCTCCGCACCCATAAGGACACCGCTAAGGAACGGGGGATATCCCTCGAGCAGATTTATTCTTGATTCACAATGACTTTTAAACTTGATTCCTTGAAGCCAAATGTTGGAGCTCGCCGCCGCAAGCTTCGCAAAGGTCGTGGTATAGCTGCTGGCCAAGGTGCTAGCTGTGGCTTTGGTATGAGGGGCCAAAAATCTCGATCAGGCAGACCTACCAGACCTGGCTTTGAAGGTGGTCAGATGCCTTTATATAGAAGGGTCCCTAAGCTCAAGCATTTCACCAGGATCAATCCAAAACACTATACGGTTGTGAACGTATCTGTTTTAAATGCATTGAAAGCTGGCAGTTCCGTCAGTTTGGACTCTCTAGTTAAGGAAGGTCTCGTAACTAGTCCTAAATATCCTCTTAGGGTTTTGGGTAATGGAGATTTAAAAGTGAAATTAGAGGTTCAGGCAGCTTCATTTACAGCTACTGCTCGTAGCAAGATTGAAGCAGCAGGTGGGAGCTGTAAAACTCTTGATTGAGGTAATGTCTGTACTTTATTTTTTAGGGCTCATAGTAGATCCAGCCTTTTAACGCTTGGACCACTATCAATCCAACCAAACATTTTTCCTTCATGCTTGTTAGTAGGGGCCGCAATCCTAGTGCGGGTGAAGTGATAACCCAGTTAGTGAGTAACCCTGAGCTCCGTGGCAGGGTTCTTACGACTTTGGGATTACTTCTTTTAGTTCGTCTTGGCATTTACATTCCTATGCCAGGTATCGACCGTGTTGCTTTTCAGGATTTCCTCCAACAAGGGGGACAGTTGATTGGCTTTTTGGATATTTTTACTGGAGGAGGAATATCCACTTTGGGTGTCTTTGCGTTGGGCATTCTTCCTTTTATAAATGCATCGATTATTTTGCAGTTATTGACAGCAGCACTTCCTCAATTAGAGGACCTTCAGAAAAACGAAGGTGAAGCTGGTCGACGAAAGATTGCACAGATAACTCGCTATGTTGCTCTCGGGTGGGGACTTGTTCAGAGTGTAATTTTTGCTTTAATTCTTCGCCAATATGCAATTGAGGGTTTAGGCGAAGTTTTTTTTGTGGTTCAAACTGCTCTTGCACTTGTTACTGGTTCAATGGTAGTGATGTGGCTTAGCGAGATAATTACTGATAAAGGAATCGGACAGGGAGCTTCTCTAGTGATTTTTTTGAATATAGTTGCAACTCTTCCGAAAGCACTTGGGTCAACAATCGAGAAAGCTCAGACTGGTGATAGAAGTGATGTGGTCGGAATTGTTGTTTTAGTTTTAGTTTTTTTATTTACTATTGTTGGCATAATTTTTGTACAAGAAGGCGCCAGGCGTCTTCCAATTGTTAGTGCCAAGCGCCAAATTGGCAGCACAGGACTTCTACGAAATCGACAGAGTTATTTGCCTTTGAAGCTCAATGCTGGAGGCGTCATGCCAATTATCTTTGCTTCTGCATTGATTTTCTTGCCAATTACAGTTGCAAATATCACTAAAAATGAATTGCTTATTCGTGCAGCGAGCGCTCTTAACCCTGGAGCTGCCAATCCTTGGCCTTATGCAATTGTCTTTTTTGCTTTGATACTTGGATTTGCTTATTTCTATGCATCTTTAACGGTTAACCCAACGGACATTGCGACTAATTTGAAGCGAGGTGGTGTTGCGATCCCAGGTATTCGTCCTGGACGGGCTACGACCCTTTATTTATCTGGAGTTCAGAATAGACTCACTCTTCTTGGTGGGTTATTCCTTGGTTCAGTTGCAATTATTCCAGCAGCCGTTGAGAGGGCAACAAATGTTCAGACTTTTCAGGGTTTAGGAGCTACTTCACTGCTTATTCTTGTTGGTGTGGCAATTGATACTGCTAAGCAAGTTCAGACTTACGTGATTTCGCAACGTTATGAAGGTCTTGTTCGTCAATAACGATTGCTTTTTGACTAGTCAATCTAATTAAGAAAAAATGAACCAACGTATTTTATTCCTTGGACCTCCCGGTGCTGGTAAGGGCACTCAAGCAGAGCGCCTTAGTAAAAAACATCATTTGGTTCATTTATCAACTGGTGACCTTTTGAGAGCAGAAGTTGCATCGAACTCTTTATTAGGTCGTCAGGCTGATGCTTTGATGAAAGAAGGTGAACTAGTCAGTGATGAATTGGTTCTCTCAATAGTGGAGAGCAGATTAAAGCTGATTAATACTGGCTGGCTTTTGGACGGCTTTCCTCGCACCGTTGGTCAGGCTAAAGCTCTTGAAAAGCTGCTTGAGGAAATTAATCAGCCAATTCAGAATGTTCTTTATCTTGAATTACCTGATGCAGAATTAATTCAAAGGTTGTTAGCTCGAG
This sequence comes from Prochlorococcus sp. AG-409-P01, assembly GCA_003215335.1. Classification (GTDB taxonomy): domain Bacteria; phylum Cyanobacteriota; class Cyanobacteriia; order PCC-6307; family Cyanobiaceae; genus AG-409-P01. Next base: position 93,674 of record QCKM01000002.1, read on the forward strand.
GACGGGCTGATGACAATCAGTCAGTAATTTGCAATAGATTAGAGGTCTATCGAGAGAAGACTTCTCCACTTGTTGATTACTACAGTCAGCTAGGCATTCTCAAAACTGTTGAAGCTAATGGGACTATCGAAGAGATAGCTTCACGTATAGAGAATTTTTTGAGTTGAATGGTGGTGTAGGATTACCGTTTGCAAAATTGGAGAGCCACACCCATGAAGGTGCGTGCCTCAGTCAAGAAAATGTGTGAGAAGTGCCGGGTGATTCGACGCCACGGCCGGGTAATGGTCATCTGTACCACCCCCAAGCACAAACAGCGTCAGGGTTGATTCCCCGATTAATTAGAAAAACAATGAACATTGATTCTTTGTTTTTCTAGCATTAGCCACTTTTTGTGGCACCTGTCCCTCACCGATTCATCTGCTCAGTGGCAAGAATTGCTGGCGTCGACATACCCCGCGAAAAGCGGGTCGAAGTTGCCCTCACCTACATCTATGGCATTGGCCTAACACGTGCCAAAGCTATCTTGACCAAATCAGGCGTTAATCCTGATATTCGGGTAAAAGATTTAGAGGATGGTGATGTTCAGAAACTACGAACTGCAACTGAAGCTTTCACTATTGAAGGCGATTTGCGGCGTCAGGAAGGCATGGCGCTTAAGAGACTTCAGGACATCGGTTGCCTTCGAGGCCGCCGGCACAGAATGAGTCTTCCTGTCAGAGGACAGCGTACTCGGACAAATGCCCGTACCCGCAGAGGATCTCGTAAGACTGTGGCAGGTAAGAAGAAATAATCTTGCTGTCCTGCGTTTGTCAGGCAGAACACCTAAATACCCTATCAATTCAGGCCCCAATTTATGGCCACACCCACCAAGAAATCAGGTTCTAAAAAAACCAAACGCAACGTTCCAAACGGAGTTGTTCATATTCAGAGCACCTTCAATAACACAATTGTTTCTATCACGGACACTTCAGGTGAAGTTATTTCATGGTCATCTGCTGGGGCTAGTGGTTTCAAGGGTGCTCGGAAGGGCACGCCTTTTGCAGCTCAAACAGCAGCAGAGGCTGCAGCACGTCGTGCTCTAGAGCAGGGCATGCGTCAAATAGAGGTGCTTGTTCGGGGGCCAGGCTCTGGACGTGAAACAGCCATTCGCGCTCTGCAGGTGGCTGGATTGGAGATCACACTCATTCGAGATGTGACGCCTCTTCCTCACAATGGTTGCAGACGGCCTAAACGCCGTCGTGTTTAATCGTTGTCTATCTATCTGTCTTAAAAACCCTTCACCCGCTTCAGACCGTGCTGCAATACCAGATTGACCGTATCGATCATCAAGTTTCTGAAGATCGAGCTCAGACAGGAATTTTCCTAATTGGGCCTCTAGAACGTGGTCAGGCCACCACTTTGGGGAACTCTTTGAGAAGGGTTCTCATGGGTGGCCTTGAAGGGAGTGCAGTTACGGCTGTTCGTATTTCAGGAGTCAATCACGAATACGCAACTGTTCCTGGAGTTAGAGAAGATGTTTTAGACATCCTCTTGAATTGCAAACAGCTTTCTGTTAATAGTCGAGCTCAAGAACTTGAGATAGGTCGTCTTGTTGTTTCAGGACCTGCTGAAGTTAAAGCTAAAGATCTTCAATTTTCTTCTCAAGTCCAAGTTGTTGATGGAGAGCGACCAATTGCAACAGTCCATGAGGGACATAGCCTTGAGTTGGAAGTGCATGTTGAAAGAGGTGTTGGTTACAGACCTGTAGATCGTCACACTGAAGAAGTCAGTGCGATTGATCTTTTGCAGATCGATGCAGTCTTTATGCCTGTAAAGAGGGTCAATTTCACTATTGACGAGACAGCTGTTGCTGAGGGGGGGTCAACCAGAGAGAGACTTCGTATGGAGGTGGTTACTGATGGTTCCACTACACCAGATGATGCAATGGCCGAAGCGGCCAATTATTTGATTGAGCTTTTTCAGCCACTAGCAACGGTGACTATGGTTGAGGAGGTTCCAGAGGAACCAGAACCAACAGCAGAAGCTCAGATTCCGCTTGAAGAGCTTAATCTTTCAGTAAGGGCATACAACTGCCTAAAAAGAGCTCAGGTGAACTCTGTTTCTGACTTAATGGGCTTCAGTTACGAGGATCTACTCGAAATTAAGAACTTTGGCTCGAAGTCTGCTGATGAGGTAATTGAAGCACTTGAGAGAATAGGAATTTCTATTCCTCAGAGTCGCACTTCTGGTTGACTTAATTTCACTTTGCTGTTTCAGAATTACTCCAAGTCATGCGCCACCAATGTCGAGTTCCAAAATTAGGACGACCAGCCGATCAACGTAAGGCGATGCTTCGTGGCTTGACCACACAATTAATACGTGAAGGCCGTGTGACTACTACAAAAGCAAGGGCTAAAGCATTGCGTGATGAGGCAGAGCGAATGATTACTCTTGCAAAGGAAGGTAGCCTTGCTTCAAGACGAAGGGCTATTGGGTATATCTACGATAAGAAATTGGTTCATGCGCTTTTTGAAAAAGCCCAAGAGCGTTATGGGGATCGCATGGGTGGTTACACCAGAATCATTAGAACTGTGCCTCGTAGGGGAGATAATGCTCAGATGGCAATTATCGAGCTTGTTTAACGTCTGACAAACACTGAATAAATATTTGTCCAGTCTTGTAATGGGACCTGAAAGTTCGTTTGTGCGAGCCGATTATTCAGATTCAAGAAGAATCGCATTAACTTTGCAATATCAGGGTTCAAGTTTTTGTGGTTGGCAACGTCAACGAAACCAGTTGAGCGTTCAGCAAGTTTTAGAGGATGCGATTTCCAAGCTTGACCCAATGAGGCCAATCAAAGCAATTGCTGCAGGTCGAACAGATTCAGGAGTGCATGCTTCTGGACAGGTGGTTCATTTTGATTGTTGTGGGCCAATACCAGAGCAAAGATGGGCTTCTGCACTTAACGGAATCCTTCCTCAAACAATTCGTGTTCTTGAGTCAATCGGAAGGCCATCCAGCTGGCATGCTTGTCATTCAGCTCTCTATAGACGCTATCGATATACGATCTATAACGGCTTGTCTCCCAATCTTTTTCTTGCACCTTGGTCTTGGCATCGTTATCAATTTCGTCTAGATGAAACCCTCATGGGTGAAGCCCTTCAAGGACTTCTGGGACACCACGATTTTTCAGCTTTTCAGCGATCAGGGAGTAGGCGAGCCAATGCTTTAACAACAATTCAGTCAGTTCAACTTGAACGACAGGGTGATTTATTGACACTTGAAATCCAGGCAACTGGGTTTTTGTATGGAATGGTTCGATTAATTGTTGGTCAATTGGTAGCAGTCGGTGAACACAGAGTGAGTTTGCAAACTTTTGAGCGACGCTGGATGGAAAGACAAAGGTCTGAAGTGAAGGAGGCTGCCCCTGCTCATGGTCTTTGTTTTTTGCGGGTAGGGTATGAAGAGGAATTATTTTCAAAGCCTTCTAGTTATCTGTCTTTACCAAGGTATTGCTTGGAGACTAGTGACTCACCAATCAAACCTCCGAGATCGAATTCAATTAATTGATTGCTTGGTGAAAACAAGCTTTTTAAACCTTTTTGATGGGCTCTTCTGAAAAATTAATTCAGGTGATGCCCTCTGAAGTGTAAAATTTGAAGTTCAGCTTCAGTCAGGTTTTTATTTCTGATTCTGATGTTGATTGTCCAGCCCTGTCGCTTGCGATAGCGCATTTGAGAACCGGCATGCCGGCGCGATGAACAAGACTTCTGTACCTTCCATCACGACTGCCGACCGCCAGTGGTATCTGGTGGACGCAGAGGATCAGACCCTTGGCAGGTTGGCTGCTGAGGTGGCTTCTGTTTTGAGGGGTAAGAACAATCCACAGTTCACTCCACATTTGGATGCAGGTGATTTTGTCGTTGTTGTGAATGCTGAAAAAATTAGAGTTTCAGGCACCAAAGCTCAGCACAAGTTATATCGACGACATTCTGGTCGGCCTGGAGGTATGAAAGTAGAAACCTTTCAGGCTTTACAGGAGCGTTTGCCTGAGAGAATTGTGGAGAAGGCAATTAAAGGAATGCTTCCACATAATGCCCTTGGCAGACAATTGTTCCGCAAATTAAAGGTGTATCGAGGTTCAGAACACCCTCATTCTGCTCAGCAACCCAAGATTCTTAAGCTTGACCCTGCCTCTTCAGCCAAATGACTAGCTCTACTAACAACTCCGTCGTTTATTGGGGGACTGGCAGAAGGAAGACATCTGTCGCAAGAGTTCGTTTGGTTCCTGGTAAAGGCATGATTACCATCAATGGTCGTCCTGGTGATCATTATTTAAATTTCAATCCAGCTTATTTGGCTTCTGTTAAGGCGCCTCTTCAAACATTGGGTTTAAGTGAACAATATGATCTTTTAGTCAATGTTTATGGAGGTGGTCTTACTGGACAAGCTGATGCAATTAAGCAAGGTGCTGCACGTGCGCTTTGTGAGTTGTCGACTGATAATCGTAAGCCTTTGAAAATTGAAGGGCATCTCAGTCGGGACCCTCGAGCTAAAGAACGACGTAAGTACGGACTCAAGAAAGCTCGTAAAGCCCCTCAGTTTTCCAAGCGTTGACCATTTCTACTTCTCTTCTTTTATCTATTTTTTGATATGCCAAAACCAGATATCCATCCAACTTGGTACCCAGAATCCAAGGTTATATGTAACGGTGAGGTGGTAATGACCACTGGCTCCACTCAACCAGAAATACATGTTGATGTATGGAGTGGTAATCATCCTTTCTTTACTGGAACTCAAAAGATTTTGGATACTGAAGGTCGTGTTGATCGATTTATGCGCAAGTACGGTATGGGGAGCCCAAATGATGAGGTTGACAAGAAGAAATCAACTGCAAAAAAAAATACCCAGGAGAATAAGTCAACCGAAGAGTGATTTATTGAGTTATAGGTCCAAGCTTTTTTTTAATAGAGTCAGGGTCTGAAGGGTATGGATTCCTCAATACTTAAATCACGATTAGAAACTGCAACTTTAAGCTTTCAAAGTCTAGAGAGACAGCTTGCGGATCCAGATGTGGCCTCTGATCCAAAGCGATTAGAAAATATTGCCAGAGAAAGAGCAAGACTTGAGCCACTTGTATTGGATTATGAGGCTCTTAAGCAAGTAGAGCTGCAATGGGCAGAGAGTAAGGAATTACTTCGTGAAAGTCGAGGTGATGAAGATATGGAGAATTTGGTACAGGAAGAATTACACAATTTGGAGGGTCGCAAAACAGATCTTTTGCAGAGATTGACGCTTGCATTATTGCCTCAAGACCCTAGAGATCAGCGAAGTGTCATGCTTGAGATACGTGCCGGTGCTGGTGGAGATGAAGCATGTATTTGGGCAGGAGACTTGGCCCGTATGTATGAGCGCTATGGACAAAGAGTCGGATGGTCAGTAAACCCTATAAGTTCTTCTGAGGCTGATCTTGGTGGTTTTAGAGAGTTGATTATTTCAGTAAAAGGTAAAGCTGTTTTTAGTCAACTGAAATTTGAGGCTGGAGTGCATAGGGTTCAAAGAGTTCCAGCAACAGAATCGCAGGGTCGAGTTCATACTTCAACCGCAACGGTAGCTGTGATGCCTGAGGCTGATCCTGTGGAGGTTCAGATTGAGTCAACTGATGTAGAAATCAGTACTGCTCGTTCAGGGGGGGCTGGAGGTCAGAACGTTAATAAGGTAGAGACAGCGGTCGATTTGCTTCATAAGCCAACAGGGATAAGGGTATTTTGTACACAGGAGAGATCTCAACTTCAGAATCGTGAAAGGGCTATGGAGATCTTGCGAGCAAAGTTGTTGGAGAGACAATTAGCAGAAGCCAATGAGAAGGAAAGCTCAGCAAGAAGGGCTCAAGTGGGGACTGGCGATCGGAGTGAAAAGATTCGTACTTACAACTACAAGGACAATCGGACTACTGATCATAGGTTGGGTCAAAATTTTTCTTTGGAACCAGTACTTGCCGGTCAATTAGAGGAACTTATTGGATCTTGTATTGCTGAAGAACAAAGACTTCAGATTGAAGAATTAAGTGTTCAAGAAGAGAACTGACTTTACTCTTCTCTTCCCCAACCAATCACGTATTTGCGCCATTCTGAATGATGCCCAGCGTTAATCTGTCTATTGGCTTCAAAGGTAAGTCCACTTAGTGGTCTATGAGGCCGACTTTTTAAGGGCATATTGGCTTCTTGGGGTGTCCTATTGCCTTTTTGAATATTGCAAGAAAAGCATGCGGTAGTGACATTTTCCCAGGAATCAGTGCCATTGCGACTACGTGGAATGACATGATCTATTGAAAGTTTGTCTCCGATATATCCGCAATATTGGCAGCTGTGACTATCTCGATGAAGAATATTGCGACGGGTAAGTGGTAGTTCACGGAATGGGACTCTCACGAACTGTCGCAGTCTTATGACAGTAGGAAGCATGATGTCGCTTCTAATCATGCGACTTGAATCTTCTTCTAGGCTTTCTGCCTTGCCTTTAAGCATCATCACCATCGCTCTTCGCCAAGTGGTGATATTCAGCGGCTCATAGGACGCATTAAGAACGAGAACTTGTCCCATGCGAGCCAGATGATTAAGCGGCATGCTAACTGCAACACAAGGGTTGCGCAGTCCTCTTGCATAGCTTTATTCATGCAAAATGTGATCGCCAGCTCAGGTGAAACTTCTTTGAGTATTAACTCAGAAATGGCAACCAAAGCTGACCCACGTCATAGGGCTTGGGTAGAGGTCAAGCCTTTGGCGGTCGAACAGAATGCAAGATTGATTAAGAGTTTTCTTGAAGCTGATTGTTCTCTCATGGCTGTTGTTAAGGCCGATGGGTATGGACATGGGGCGACAACAGTTGCACGTGCGGCATTGCAAGGTGGTGCAAGCAGTTTAGGAATAGCGACTTTGCAAGAGGGGATAGAACTAAGAGAATCAGGTTTAGAGGCTCCAATTCTTGTATTGGGCAACTTGACTAACCCTGAGGAGCTCAGTGCATGCTTGCATTGGCGGTTGATGCCCACAATTAATTCTCATAGGGAGGTCGAGCTTTGTCAGTACCTTGCTGAAGCTAGTGGTCGATTTTTTGATGTCCAACTCAAGTTTGATACTGGCATGACCAGACTTGGTTGTGATTTGCAGGATGTTCCACGTTTGTTGGAGTTAATCCAAAGCAGTAGCCATTTGGTCCTAAAAGGTATATACAGCCATTTGGCTCTTGCTGATGGGGATGTTGATGGCAAGGCTTCAGATTTCACTGCGATGCAACAAGAGAGATTTGATTCAATCTTGAGGCAAATGCCACCACAGCCAGATGGATTTTATAGACATCTGGCTAATTCAGCTGGAACCTTTAGGGATCGCTCCCTTCATTACGACATGGTGCGTGTTGGCTTGTCACTATATGGATATAGGCCTACAAACAACCTCTCAACCGACTTGGCCCTTAAACCAGCACTAGCTGTTAAAGCAAGAGTGATTCTTCTTCGAGATGTTCCTTCTGGAGTTGGTGTGAGTTATGGACATCGCTTCTATACGAAAAGGCCCAGTCGATTAGCTGTAGTTGCTATTGGTTATGCAGATGGTGTTAATCAAGCCCTTTCAGGAAGGATCTCGGCATTAATAAACGGCAAATTTATGCCTCAGGTAGGAGCAATTACTATGGATCAGCTTGTATTAGATGCTACTGATAATCCTGAGCTAGAGGTTGGGAGTGTGGTCACAATGCTTGGTGAAGATGGTAAGGCTGTTATTACTCCTCAACAATGGAGTGATTTGAGTGGATCAATTCCATGGGAGGTTCTCTGCAGTTTTAAGCATCGACTCCCTAGAGTATTAGTCTGATTTTTCTATAAGCTTGCTTTTGAACAAAGACATCATTGATCATCAACTACTTGATAAGGTGTAGATGCTGCTGGAGAGGTGGCTGAGTGGTTGAAAGCGGCTCCCTGCTAAGGAGTTACAGGAGGCAACTTCTGTCGAGGGTTCGAATCCCTCCCTCTCCGTTTTAAACCTTGGAAAGTCTCAAAGATTTTGAAACCGTTTAAAAAATTAGGCATCAACTGGCCATATCAATTTTAGTTTTTTATATCTTTCAAAAATTCTTTTTTTAGAGAGGATTTCATGTATTCGTGATTAGAAGCTAATGATTGGAATGGATTTCAAGGAAGCGCTTTAGGAAGTTGTTGTTGCGACCAGGGTGCTTGAATACCTTGATAGCTCTTGGATTAATCAGTGGCAGATCGCAAAGCCGAAGCAGATCGCAAAGCAGCAGAGAAGAAGAAAGCCGAAGCAGATCGCAAAGCTGCAGCAGATCGCAAAGCAGCAGAGAAGAAGAAAGCTGACGCAGATCGCAAAGCCGCAGCAGATCGCAAAGCAGCAGCTAATAAGAAGACAATTTCTTCAACTCAAGTTGCTTCTGGTAAGCCAATCAAGACAGTCTCTGAACAAAAACGCGATAGTCGAAATGAATTCCTGACCGTCTCTGTCTATTTGAATGCAGGCAAAATCGCTGGACTTGTTTCGGTGGGGGTTGTCGCTGCAGCGGTTCTTGTAACTGCCCTCACTTTTTTAGCAAGGTGATTGGAGCAGACTTTCTTGGAAAAATGACCTTTCTTGTCTGAGGCAACTTTTTTCAGTTCACCAACATGCTCCTTTTCAGTGCTTGAATACTTCCCTGAACTAAGGATTTGAAATTGGTACGGATACGAGAGCGAGTCCAGGAGATTGTCGATTTTGCAAAGACAGAATCTCCATATAGATCTGCAAATAAAGGATGGGTCACTGACGATGTTTATTTGCAGTGGGGCCCTGCTGCAGATGAGTCTTCTACTGATGGCCGAGAGCTTGCAGAGGTTTCTATTTATTGGGAACCAATCAATCAAATTGCATTAATAATTTTTGCCGTTGTTTTGATTGCAACAATCTTCGTTTTCTCTGCAGTTTCCTTGTCTCATGGGAAGTTCAGGATATTCCCAACCACTTTTGACTTCACTCCTAAACAAACGATTCAGGAGGTGAAGGTTCTTTCGACTTCTGAAGTTGACCAGCCTCAGATTGATGCCTCTACATCTGAAGATTTGATAGTCGAATCTGAAGTAGATGCAACAAAGCCTCTGACTGAGACTTCCTCTGTGATGTCCAGACCAAAGACTGAAGCTCCCAAAATTGATTTGACAGGTCCACAGGCTGGCAAAGATCGTTTTGGTGATAATCAAAGAAATGTTGCGAGAAAGTTCAAAGCTAAAACTGCTGTTGATTTGTTCCAAGCGAAATCCCGCTAATCCTGGTTCCCAGTAAATAGTCTGTTTTGGTGGAGTTTCCTTGAAAAAAGGTTGTCTGCGTTTTTTTGAAGGAATTGTTTTAGGAAGGAATTCTTTGGACCTTCTCTTAATAGTTGATGCTTGAATATTGGTTCGTATTTAGGTCCTCTCAAGTGGCAGAAAAAAAAGGAAATGAGTTGGCAACCATATCTGTTTATCTAAATACACCAATAGCAGCAATCCTTTTGGGTGTTGGCTTCATTGTTGGCTCAGTTCTTTTCGCTGGTGTCATGTTGATTGCTAGATGAACCCTCAGAATCTCTAGAAGCTTGATTTGGGAACTTTTTAAGAGGCATGATGCTCCTTACTTACGGTTCTAAATCAAGACCCCATTGAGGATCAACCACCTTCCACCCGCCTGCTTGTAATCCATTCCAGATTTTCCTTGCGGCTCTCTTAGGTAAATGTCGCCTGCTTTTAAGTAAGGCTGGTGATCCATCGTTCATGGATTTCCCTTTATCCATAAAGACGTATTTATTGTTAGCCCAAGAGAGTTGATCTTGATGGAAGTGAAGCGACCACTCTCCCATTGGATCTTGCATCCACCCTTCTGGATCGCTTGCTAGGTTTTGTGCCACAGCCGCAGCTCAAGTACATAAGTACTAGCGAAAAAGCTTCTCTGCGTCAACTCTTTTATAGATTAAGGATTAGGGAAATCCTGAAATTATTTTTGGGGTGGCAATTAATAGGCTCGCTTGTTTAGTTACCGCCTTTGCAGTAGTGAACTGCCTTGGCTATGCCTTGAGAAGCTTTGAGCTCCTTGACGCAGTCATTGAATGATGCTGATTCTTTTTTGATTGGGCAAATCATGAAGGCGATTGCCAATAAAGAGATTGCGCCCAATGCTCTAGAACTTAGACCTGCTGCTCCAAAGACATACCAAAGAATTCTTTTCCTTGTTGAGCACTTCTTTGCTTTTTTGCCCATGGATTTCATTCGAGTATTAAGACCTTAGTTCGACTTGCTTGCAGGGTTTTTAGAGAAAGTGAAGCCAAGCTTTTCAACCTATTGTCCTGATTACACGTTATTTAAATAACATGTAATATTATCTCTATATGCTTTCTTTCTAATGCATATGACTGTTCCAAAAAAGAATTTTTAATTGTAGTTTTAACTAGTTGTTTTTGGAACAAACAATTTTCTTTGAATGGTTTCAAGACCTTTGACTCTTTGCTAATAGAAAATAATTTCTTTTTGATTTGATTTTGTCTAATGTGGAGGAAAGCTAGCTAGTTGTTTGGTCATTTCTGGCAGAAGGAGCTCATCTTTAGCGCGCTCTTTGCCAAGGCTAAAAACAACTAATAACATTGGGCTTTTCCCTGGTGAATTCCACCAGGCAGCATCATGTCGGGCCTGACTCATCCAACCTGCTTTGCTCCACAAGCGTGAGCCTTGAGGTAACCCTTCGCCAATAAAGCCATCAACTTGATTCTCTGGATTTTCCTTTCGATTAATTAAATCTATTGATCTCGCAAACAGCTCCCTAAGTCGCTTACATGCTCTAGGAGATATCAGTCCATTAGTCATTATTCCTTCCAGCATACGAGCAGTCGCAGAAGTTGTGAGTGCATTTCGGTTGCCGTTCATTGCTCCGTAGAAATCTCTTTCTCGACCATATGGACCATCTTCCCAGGTTTTTTGGCAACAATTAATACTCTTTAGCTCTGGCCATCCCAGCTCATTAAGCCATTTATTGACAAGTTGTCTTTGTTGCTTCCAGTTTTCCCAAGAATCAGCTTGCAATGAGGGGCCGCTTGATGTGCCTGTTAAAAGATCTACAATCAGGCTTGTTGCATCATTGCTTGAGTGGAGCACCATTTCTTTGAGAGCCCTTCGCAGTTCTTCGCTTTCTGGTAAGAGATCTTTGTGAAGCCATTGCTCAACTGCTATGGCATAAATTAGCTTCACTACGCTTGCTGGGTAAAGGAGCCTCTCTTCGCACCAACCTGTACCGAATCCGCTACAAGGGGCAGGGTCTGCTTTGTTATAACGGATCCAAGTAAGTGCAATACTGTTTCTTAAACCAGGCCTTCCATCTGTTTCAAGTTGATCTAGCAGGCCCTCTAGGTGAGCATGCATATTGGAATCGGAACGGTAGAACGCCATAGCGCTCGCATCACTAATGCCGACACTAGGCACTTTTAGAACTTTGAACAGCTTTGCTATTGGCACTTTCTGGAAGCTGACCAAGCCGGTTAATTGTTATGCGAATCAAACCGGCCCTGAATTGTCAACACAGCTATGCATTGGTCGCAATTTTGAAGTTCTTCAATCTTTCAACAAAGAAAGTTCTGATGAAAAACAGAAACGGATTCGTGTGAGGTCTCTTGAGGATGGTTATCTTTCTTGGGTCCAAATTTCTGATGTATTTGGCTCGTCCATTCCAAGTGAAAAATGGGAGCCTTATTCTTTTACTTATCAGGAAATCATTGCTCGCCTCTCTGCAGTATTGACTTGGGTTGATAGAGCTTCACGTAAACCAAATCAATATCTTTGGGGAGGAAGCTTAGGTCCAAACTTTGATTGTTCTGGCTTAGTCCAATCAGCATTTGCTAGTCAAGATATTTGGATTCCTCGTGATGCCTATCAACAGGAGCATTTTTGTAAACCTGTACGAGATTGTTTGGATGATTACAAAGCTTTGATTCCAGGAGATTTACTTTTCTTTGGCAGTCATGCCAAATGTACCCATGTCGCTATTTATAAAGGGGAAGGTTTTTATTGGCACAGTTCAGGCCCTGAGAATGGACATAATGGGATTTGTCTAGATGGCTTAGATATATCTGATAGAAATTCGGTAGCTTTTTATTATCGGTCTAAGTTTCGTGGAGCGGGCCGAGTCTATCGCTGCCATGACGGCACTACTTTGCCTTGAAAACCATTGCTTAATTTGGTCTTGACTGTCAGATTAAAAGTATGAGTTTGCCCCTTGAGTTATCTGTAGTAATCCCTCTTTATAACGAGGCGGAAAGTCTTCCTGAACTGGTTGAACAGCTTCTTAAGGTCCTACGGCCAATGGAAGAGAGCTTTGAATTGGTTTTGGTGAATGATGGATCGACTGATAGCACTTCAGATGTTCTGGAATCCATTAGCAAAAAAACATCAGAAGTTGTGGGAGTTCTTCTTAGAAAGAATTATGGACAAACAGCTGCTATGGCAGCGGGCTTTGATGTTGCTACAGGCAAGGTTGTTGTCAGTTTGGATGGTGACTTGCAAAACGACCCTGCCGACATCCCAGTCCTTTTGGCAAAATTGCGAGAGGGTTATGACTTGGTAAGCGGCTGGCGCTATGACCGTCAAGATGCTGCATTGCAACGCAAGCTGCCTTCAAGGATTGCTAATCGTTTAATTGGCCGGGTTACAGGAGTCCGTTTACATGACTATGGCTGCTCTTTGAAGGCATATCGGAGTGAAGTTCTTGCTGATATGAGGTTGTATGGAGAGCTACATCGGTTTTTACCAGCGTTGGCTTCTATTGAGGGCGCCAGGATTACAGAAGTGAAGGTCAATCACCGTGCTCGTCAATATGGAAATAGTAAATACGGAATAGATAGAACCTTCAGAGTTTTGATGGACTTGCTAACTGTTTGGTTTATGAATAGTTTTCTTACCAGACCAATGTATGTGTTTGGTTTTGGGGGGTTGGTTGCAATAGCAGGGAGTCTGCTGGCGAGCTTTTATCTTTTTTCAATCAAGCTTTTAGGAGAAGACATAGCAAATAGGCCTTTGTTGACTTTGGCAGTAGTTATGGGCTTGGCTGGCGTTCAGCTCTTTTGCTTTGGTCTACTAGGTGAGCTTCAGATTCGGACATATCACGAAAGTCAAGGCCGCCCTATTTATCGCATTAGGGCTACGTTGCGCGGAGGACGCTCTACTTGAGCGATTTTTTTTGTGGTTTTTCCTCGATGGTTATTTAGTGCTGCAGCTGCGAGATTGACAATACGACTATCTGCATCTTTAAGGCCTCTTCTTAGAAAAGGCAAAGTCTTTGGGTGGCCCCATAAAAAAGCGATTGAAATCGCTTCTAGACGTTCTTCTGGACCACCTTTTGTCAATTTACGAAGTTTTCGAAGCAGTTTGAGCTGTTCTTGAGGATTTAGTGGTGATTGCCATTCGGCTTGAGCAGAATTTTTATCAGAAGAAGATTGAAACGTCTTTGATGAACTGAGTTGGACCAAGCTCATTTGTTCACGGTTAAGGCCTGAAAGTGAGTCTGCATCTTTGTTTTTCAGAGTGAGTTTGTTTGGACGCTTGCCTAAACTCCATATGAAAAGTGTTAAAACTAAGGCAGCTCCGCCTGCAAAAAGCTGGTTCATGAGGAAAGAAGTTGAAGGATTCTCGTTGATTAGTGGTTATGGAAGCTCGAATTGGATTGAACTTTTATGTCACCACAGGGACTGAAATAGGTTCTTGAGAAAGTCCATCTATACAGTAACTATGGACCTAATTGGCGTATGCCATGACTAGCGAATTTGCTGCCGCCTGGCTACCTGCCGTGTTTGTTCCCTTGATAGGGCTAGTGACACCTGCGGTATTCATTGTTCTGGTAGGCCGACATATCACAGCAACTGACTGATTCGGTTGCTTTTTCCAACCAGCCAACCCAGCTCTCCTTATCAAATGACCGAATTCCAAGACCCGTTTCTTCGCTCCAATAAGCCGGCTAAATTCCCTGAGAAGTACGTCGACAGTACACCTCGTCCAAATGACATAGGGATAGCCGACCAATGGGCAGTAAACCCTCCTGCTGACCCATGTGTTGGTGATCTGGCCACTCCTGTTAACAGCGGCTATTTCACAAAAGCTTGGCTCAATAATCTTCCTTTCTATCGTCCAGGACTTTCTCCTAATTTTCGTGGACTAGAAGTAGGAGCCATGTTTGGATATTTCCTGTTTGGACCATTTGCTATTACTGGCCCATTTAGGAATACAGATTTCGCTTTGACTGCAGGCTTGCTAAGCGCTGTTGGAGCGATGCATATCCTTACAGCTCTATTGGTTCTATATAACTCTCCTGGGAAAGCTCCAAGCGTTCAGCCAGCTGATTGCACAATTGACAATCCACCAACTGATCTATTCACCAAGATTGGTTGGGCAGATTTCACAAGTGGATTTTGGTTAGGTGGTTGTGGTGGTGCAGTTTTTGCTTGGTTGTTATGTGGAACTTTGCATGTTGATACTTTGATGCAGCAGGGCGCGTTCTTCCCTTGGGTTGGCTGATTGTTGGCCTGACTCTAAAACCTAAAAAAATATTGTCCTGAGCATGAACATTGCTTCAGGACAATTTTTTTGACTAGTGTTGATGATTAGTGAAGATTCGAAGTAACTTTGTCTTGTCCAATACGGTGCTTTTTCTTTCCTAGGAATGTATAACACAATTGCTATGGAGAGCACTTTCACTTGGAGTGATCAACTTTATTCAAATCTTTCGAATATTAATCATCCCTTAGAAGGGATTTTCTATTTGTTTGTAATTGGCCTCATAGTGAGATGGAGGTGGCCGATAACTTGGAATAATCTTCTGAAAAGAATTGAAGCTGAAACTAGTTCAAACCCAAACCTTGAATCTGATGGATTAGCCTCTATAGCTTCATCTGAGGCTAATAGAAATCAATCTGATGATCAGCTAAAAAGTGTTTCTAGCAGTCATGAACAAGCAAAAGATTGAAAAGACTTTAGCTTGATTGATTAGTATCAAGATAATTCTTTTTGACCCTTTTAAAATACATCTACATTTTAAATATTTAGTTTAAAAGCTGACAAGAAGGAATTTCTTTAAGGTAGTAGGAATGTTTTTAATAGTTTTTTCTTGCATGAAGTACAGCTTAGGTCTACTAATTCTATGAAAAGCAATTGAATTATTTTAGCCTTGATTTGTTGTTGCCACACATAACATAAAAAAACCCCGCCAATTTTGGCGGGGTTTTTGTTAAAGCGGCTTAGTGAATTTGAAGATAGCTAGATGCTATCCAAATTTGCCAGCTGTGGAAGCTATGACGAATGCCCCGAAGGTTATGGCCGTACCAACCACGAAGTGAGCTACACCAACCAATCGAGCTTGAACAATCGAAAGAGCAACAGGCTTGTCACGCCAGCCAACAAGGTTAGCTATTGGTGTGCGTTGATGAGCCCAAACGAGTGTTTCAATGAGTTCTTGCCAGTAACCTCTCCAGGAGATAAGGAACATGAAACCGACAGCCCATACCAGGTGACCATATAGGAACATAAACGCCCAAGGAGATAGGGAGTTTACGCCGAATGGGTTATATCCATTGATCAGCTGTGAGCTGTTCAACCAGAGATAATCCCTAAACCATCCCATGAGGTAGGTGCCTGACTCATTGAACTGAGCTACGTTTCCTTGCCAGATCGCAAGGTGCTTCCAGTGCCAGTAAAACTGAACCCAAGAGATTGTGTTTACTGCCCAGAAGAGAGCCATGTAAGTAGCGTCCCAAGCGGAGGCATCACATGTGCCACCACGTCCTGGTCCATCACAAGGGAATGAGTATCCAAAATCCTTTTTGTCAGGAATTAATTTGGATCCCCTTGCATCTAGGGCTCCTTTGATCAGGATCAAAGCTGTTGTATGGATACCAAGGGCAATGCCATGGTGAACCAAGAAGTCAGCAGGACCAATTGGAAGGAAGTTGGTCGTGGCATCAGGTGCGTTGACCATGTCCAACCAATAATGGTTGCCAGGGATGTTCGCTGAAGCAAGGCTGGCAGCACTATTGGCATTAGCCAACAACATGTCCATGCCATACATCACTTTGCCACTCATCCCCATGAGTGCCTGAGCAAAAATTGGCTCAACGAGAATTTGCTTCTCAGGTGTACCAAAGGCAACACATACGTCGTTGTGAACGTAAAGGCCCAGGGTATGGAAGCCAAGGAGCATCGTTACCCAGCTCAAGTGGCTGATAAGTGCTTCTTTGGAATCCAGAACTCTTGCAAGGACATTGTCCTTGTTGAGCTCTGGGTCATAGTCACGGACGAAGAAGATTGCTCCGTGGGAGAACGCACCAACCATTAGCAGTACAGCTATGTATTGGTGGTGTGTATAGAGGGCTGCTTGCGTTGTGTAGTCCTGCGCAATGTATGCATAGGAAGGAAGAGCACCCATATGATGAGCTACAAGGCTGCAAGCAACTCCAAGGCAAGCAAGAGCAAGTCCTAGTTGGAAGTGCAGGGAGTTGTTTACTGTCTCGTAGATACCGTTGTGGTTCAGGCTGAAATGGCCATAACCTTCGCGGTAACCATCTTTGTGAGGATCGTTAGGGTGACTGGTGTTGTGAGCTTCGGTGATCTCCTTGAGGGTGTGACCAATACCGAAGGTATTCCTATACATATGACCACCGATAATCATCACAACGCCAAGAGCGAGGTGGTGATGAGCAATATCAGTTAGCCAAAGGGAACCACTATCAGGATGCATACCACCTAAGAAGGTGAGCATTGCAGTGCCAGCACCTTGAGAGGTACCAAATACGGCATCCAAGGAATCTGGGTTCTGTGCGTAAGCACCCCAGTTACCTGTAAAGAAAGGGGTTAAACCATCTGGATGTGGCAGCACTGTTAGCCAGTTATCCCAGCCGACGTGTTGGCCACGGGACTCAGGAATGGCTACGTGTACAAGGTGTCCAGTCCATGCGATGTTGGAGAAGCCGAACAAGACAGCAATGTGGTGATTCAGCTGTGCTTCAGCATTCTTGAACCACGCCAGTGATGGGCGGAACTTTGGCTGAAGATGCAACCAACCTCCAAACAGGAGCCAGCAAACCATGATGTTGATAAAAATCGCACCTTGGTAGAGCTCTGTGTTGGAGCGCATGCCGATCGTGTACCACCAGTGGTAAAGACCGGAATAGGCAATATCAACTGGGCGGTTAGCACCAGCCTGGGTTAATGCCTCAGTAATACCCTCACCAAAATGAGGGTCCCAGATTGCGTGAGCGATTGGGCGAACATTCGTTGGGTCGGCGACCCAAGCCTCGAAGTTGCCCTGCCAGGCGATATGGAACAGGTTTCCTGCAACCCAAAGGCCAATGATGGCAAGGTGACCGAAATGTGTGGAGAACAGCTTTTGGTAAAGCTGTTCTTCGGTCATGCCGTCATGACTCTCGAAATCGTGAGCCGTGGCGATGCCGTACCAAATACGGCGGGTTGTAGGGTCCTGTGCCAGACCCTGGCTGAACGAAGGAAATTTCGTTGCCATGTGGGAAAAGGTCAGGAAAGGTCAGCCAAGCCCAAGAAGTCGGGCATGGAAGAAGGTCCAAGTGGTCACGATGCCACCCAACAAGAAGTGGGTTACACCTACAGCACGGCCTTGGGTAATGGAAAGTGCGCGAGGCTGAATGGTAGGAGCCAATTTCAGCTTGTTATGAGCCCAAATAATGGATTCAAACAATTCCTGCCAGTATCCGCGCCCACTGAACAGGAACATCAGGCTAAATGCCCAGATGAAGTGTCCACCTAGGAATAACAGCCCGTAGCCACTGAGATTAGTGCCATAAGCAGTTAGTACCTGAGAAGACTGAGCCCATAAGAAGTCTCTTAGCCATCCATTGATGGTGATGGAACTTTGAGCAAAGTTGCCACCTGTTAGACCCCATACATCGCTTTGCATCTTCCAAGAGAAGTAGAAGATGATTACTGAGATGGAGTTGTACATCCAAAACAGGCCAAGGAAAACATGGTCCCATGAAGACACCTGACAGGTGCCACCCCTTCCAGGGCCATCACATGGGAAGCGGAAACCTAGTTGAGCTTTGTCTGGGATGAGACGAGAACTTCTTGCGTAAAGAACACCTTTTAGAAGGATGAGGCAAGTCACGTGGATTGTGAATGCATGCACATGGTGAATCATCAAGTCTGCTGTTCCTAGAGGCATTGAGAATGCATCACTAACAGCACCAGGAAGATCACCAGCTCCAACCAGAGAGGCTGTTCCTATGGAGTTTTGCCAAACGCTCTGAGTCCATTGAGCGAAAACGGGCTGAACTTGGATAGCCGTATCGCTGAACATGTCCCCTGGGCGACCAAGGGCGCGCATTATGTCGTTATGGATATAAAGCCCGAAGCTATGGAAGCCTAGGAACATGCAAACCCAGTTGAGTTGACTGATGATTGCATCACGAGCTTTCAGAATCCTGTCAAGAACATTGTCTACGTGAGTTGCAGGATCGTAATCCCGAATTATTGCAACACCACCATGAGCGGCAGCCCCGCAAATCATTAAGCCACCTATCCACATGTGATGGGTAAATAGACCAAGCACAGTTGCATGGTCTCCAGCCAAATAAGGGTAGGGCGGTAGCGCATACATATGATGCGCAATGATGATGCTTGCGGAACCAACGCAGGCAAGGTTAATGCTCAGTTGTGCATGCCAGCTGTTGCTTAAAAACTCAAAGATTCCTTCGTGACCTTTGGGAGCAGGGAAAAGGATTGGATCGCCTTTGGCGTTATCCATGATCTCTTTCATGCTGTGGCCAACACCCATGGTGTTACGCCACATATGACCTCCGAAGATTGCAAACACGCCCCATGCCAAATGATGGTGGGCAATGTCAGTCATCCAAAGTCCACCAGTTACAGGATTCACTCCACCGTTATTAGTGAGGAAATCGCTGAAGGCCCACCAGTTAAGAGAGAAGAAGTTACCAACTCCTGAGGCGAGACCAGGGAAGATTTGGCCGACTAGATCAGCGTTGTAGAGATCATGAGGCAATGGAATGTCAGCAACACTGGCAATTGTTTGGCCATTAAGGACAAGTGGATTACCAGAGTCAATCGCATCAAGCATTGCGTTTGTTGGGTTTGCCACGTGAATTAAGTGACCCCCCCAACCAATGGATCCAAGACCTATCAGACCAATCTGATGGTGCTGGAGCATCGACTCAATCTTTTTGAACCACTCGAGCTTTGGAGCTGCTTTGTGGTAGTGATAAATGCCTCCATGGAGCACTAAGGCGGCCATGACCAGAGCGCCAATGGCCAAAGCCAGAAGCTCGGTCTCGCTTGTTATGCCCCAGGCCCTCCACATTGAGAAAATGCCGGAGGTGATTTGCATGCCGTCGTATCCGGCACCCAAATCGCCATTCATAATTTCTTGGCCGACTATTGGCCAGACCACCTGCGCACCGGGTTTCACGTGCGTGGGGTCGGCAAGCCAACCGGAATAATTGGAGAAACGTGCGCCGTGATAGAAGGCACAGCTCATCCAGATAAATACTACGGCTAGATGGCCGAAGTGGGCCGAAAAGATCTTCCGGCTCGTCTCTTCCACATCACCGATGTGGGTTTCAAAATCGTGAGCGTCAGCGTGGAGGTTCCAAATCCAGGTTGTGGTTTTGGGACCTTTTCCGAGACTACGAGACCAAAGACCGGGTTCTCCGAGCTTTTGAACGTCAGCAGGGACAGCATCCCTGTCAACGGGTTGGTCGTAAATAGCCTTCGTCCCACGCTCTGGTGGGCTAATGGTCATCGAGAGGTTCCTCGAGGTACGGGTATCGAGGTGGAGGGCCACCCCTTCGACAAGTCAGAACACTTGCCGGGGCCCCGAAATCATCATTGCCGGAGCAATGCTGCTTTCGGGCGCCAGTGCTTAAAGGGTCGAAACCGATTTCAGCACTGGAGCGAGTGGGCCCCTGCAAGGGGACCGCTTTATGAAGCATAAAGGGGAGAGCCTGTCACTACTGAAGCAAGTAACAAATGTTCTATCCGGGGTGTAGTCAGTGTGGGCCTGCAGTCTTCAGGACGGGCTCTGCTTTCATCTGTTTTTAAATAGACGGAAATTTTAACTTTCAAGCTGTATTTTTTAAGTGATCAGTCCAGATTGATAAATCCACTAATCACTTTCCCTGAAAGCTTAGTGAGGCAATATTTTTTGTACCCATCGACGACCTTATTGATTGCATAAAATACCTAAAAATTTTCAATCGTCTGCTTCATCCATTCGA
The DNA here is from genome assembly GCA_003215335.1 of Prochlorococcus sp. AG-409-P01. Classification (GTDB taxonomy): domain Bacteria; phylum Cyanobacteriota; class Cyanobacteriia; order PCC-6307; family Cyanobiaceae; genus AG-409-P01. The sequence continues at coordinate 113,963 of QCKM01000002.1, forward strand.
ATTGCATTTTTTAGTAGGATTATTTGTAATGTAATTTCAAACGAGTTTATTAGAAGACTTATGATGTTGATCTCCATTGGTATGACTGACATCTCCTTTCTCTTAAGCGAAGACAGCCTTATGAAAGATTGAAAACATTCAAAACAGTGCAAGTCTTTCGCGTTAGGCGTGCAGTCTTAAGAAGGAGTTAAGATTTTTTTGGATTTCCAGGTCAAATTTCTTTAGAAAACTTGGTTTGTACAAGTTTTTTGTTCTCCTTATGATTTTGTTGGCAAAGCCTTTTTATTGTTGAAGCTTGTGCTGATTTAAGGTTTCTTTTGATAGATCAGCTTTCAAATCGATTGCTTCCAAAAGCTCTGCTCGAAAAATAGCTATTGGACTTTCTTCAAGTTCTTGGCCATTGCTTTTACAGCTTTCTGCTAAGAGCTATGTAGATCAATTGGCTCTAACTCCTGGAGCTGCTTCAGCTTTGAAATCTTTGCCACAAGGCATTCTCATTGCTGAAGCATCAAATGTTTTTCGCGATAATTGGAAAAAAGGTGGTGCTTTCTTGGTCGTAGGGGCAGTAGGAGCAGTGGTTCGTTTGATAGCACCTTTATTGAGGTCTAAGGAACAAGATCCCGCGGTAGTTGTTATTGATGCAAAAGCTGAGCTGATTGTTCCTTTGTTGGGAGGCCATACGGCTGGGGCTGAATCTTTGGCCTTTTTATTGGCTGCTGATTTTGATGGCAATGTTGTAATTACTTCTGATTCCAACAGTCAAGGCCAATTGGCTTTAGATAGTTTTGGGAGTCCTTGGGGCTGGATCCGCAGTGGAGAGCGGACAGATTGGAACAACTTGTTGTTTTCTCAAGCTCATGGAGACAAGTTGTTAATAGCTCAGTCGAGTGGTACGGAATTTTGGAAAACCACTTTGGCGGCTCAAAATTCAGTTTCTGAGGTTGTCCGCAACGATTCATCAATTTCGCCTCATTTGCATATAGGTCCTGATGCACGGGCTTGTTGTTCATGGCATCCCCCAACTCTTTGGATAGGTATTGGTTGTATTTATCAAACAAGTATTCATTTGCTTGAAAGAGCTGTTGAAGAAATGCTTTCTCAAGCCAAGCTTTCATCGAATGCAGTTGCTGGTATTGCGAGTATTGACCTTAAAGGTGATGAAATAGCTTTGATCTCGCTTGCGAAAGCAAAAGGTTGGCCGATAAGGCTTTTCACTGCACAAGAGCTCTCGAAAGTAAGTGTTCCTAATCCATCTACTGTTGTTGAAGAGTCAGTGGGTACTCCTTCGGTTGCAGAAGCATCAGCATTATTGGCTGCCGGAGAAGGAGGTTCGCTTAGAAAATCAAAAAAAATATTTCGTGCTGAGCTTTCTGAACAAGGGGCTGCAACATTAGCTATCTCAGAAGCAGTACAAGCTTTTGCACCTCAGCGTGGAGAGCTGCATTTAATTGGAAGTGGGCCTGGGGATTTGGCTTTTCTTACTTCAGATGCACGTTCCGCACTGGCCAGAACTGCTGTTTGGTTGGGATATGCTCCTTATTTGGATCTTTTGGAGCCTTTAAGAAGAATTGATCAGGGACGCATAGACGGGAAATTGACTTTTGAGCGTGAACGCTGCTTTCAGGCTATTCAACTCGCGAAACAAGGGGTTCGTGTCGCTTTAGTTTCCTCTGGTGAAAGTGGGATATATGGAATGGCAGGTTTGGCTTTGGAAATGTGGTTGAAAGACCTTCCTCATGAGAGGCCATTTTTCCAAGTGCACCCTGGGATTTCTTCTTTTCAAGCTGCTGCAGCTCGATTGGGGGCTCCACTTATGCAAGATTTTTGTAGTGTGAGTCTTAGTGATCGTTTAATCCCTTGGGAAAAAATAGAACAACGTATTGAAGGAGCTGCTATAGGCGATTTTGTGGTCGTTTTGTATAACCCACGTTCTAATCAACGAGATTGGCAGATTTCTAGAGCAATTGAGATTTTGTTGGAGCATCGACCTGCAAATACTCCTGCTGCACTTGCAAGGCAGGTAGGTAGAGAAGGAGAGAAAGTTCAGGTCTTCACCCTCGATACTTTGCCGGTCAATCAAATTGATATGTTTACGCTGGTTTTAATTGGAAATAATTGCACTAAATTTCATGATGGATTTCTTGTTACTCCTAGGGGATATAAAGAGAGAGACAAGACCTCACCTTTTTTCGAAAAATCGGGATGACAGGATTTGAACCTGCGGCCCCTTCGTCCCGAACGAAGTGCGCTACCAAACTGCGCTACATCCCGTAAAAAGACTTTAGAAGATTTTCCCTTACGGATTTTTATGAGGCAATTTAGACACTCTAATGTCAACTCTTTCTTAAAACGACTTGCTTAAACCCGATTGGTTGCGTGTAAAGGCTCCCCAACATGAACGTATTGGTGGTGTTGCTGAACTGCTTTCAGATCTCAAGCTGAATACGGTTTGTCAGGAAGCCAGTTGCCCAAATATTGGCGAATGTTTTGCTGCTGGCACAGCGACTTTTCTAATAATGGGGCCTGGTTGCACGAGGGCTTGTCCGTATTGCGATATAGCTTTTGATAAGAGCCATAGACCTCTCGATCCCACTGAACCAAAACGTCTTGGTGAAGCTGTCTCGCGATTGGGCCTTCGACATGTAGTTATAACTTCAGTTAATCGTGATGATCTGCCTGATGGCGGGGCTAGCCAGTTTGTGGCATGTATCGATGAAGTTCGTCAGCTTTCACCGGCAACCAGTATTGAATTATTGATTCCAGATTTTTGTGGAAGTTGGGGTTCCCTATCAACGGTGCTTGATGCTTCGCCAGAGGTCTTGAATCACAATATTGAGACAGTCCCACGTCTTTATCGACAAGTTCGGCCACAAGGAACTTATAAAAGATCACTTGAATTGCTTAATCGTGTTAGGGATGGATGGCCAAAGGTTTATAGCAAGTCTGGCTTGATGGTTGGTCTTGGAGAAACAGATGCAGAGGTCTTGGAAGTTTTAGAAGATTTGAGCAGTAATAAGGTCGATATCGTCACGATTGGTCAATACCTCTCACCGGGTCCCAATCACTTGAGAGTTGATCGATTTGTATCCCCGAAACAGTTCGACTATTTCAAGCATAAAGGTGAAAGTGAATTGGGCTTTTTGCAGGTAATTAGTTCACCCTTGACAAGGAGTAGTTATCACGCTGGTGAGGTTGAAAAACTAATGACTCAGTACCCTCGATGATTTCATGGCATTAATTGTCCAGAAACAGGAAGCCATTCATGCAGTTGCCAATTGACAAGCTCTCCCAAAATCATTGGATCTTTTTGTATGATTGATTTAGCAACTTCGAAAGACTCGGCTTCTAGCACGACTAACCCACCACCACCTGGAATATTGTTTTCATCTACTAAATATCCACTAGAGATGTTTATTCCAGTTTCACTTAATTCTTTCACCCAGCTCTTATGAGCATCTAAGTATTTTTTTCGTTGGTTTGGTAGTAATTTTAGTGTTTGTTTTGTAAAAGTTTCAGTTTTTACGAAGAAAGGCATGAATCAGGTTAAAACTTTTTCTTGAATATCTAGACCAAGATTTATTTTCTCGCTTGGCGGTACAAGCACCTTGAAACTTTTTTTCCATCGAGGCCAATCAGATAAAATTTTTGTTGCAGCATTGCTTTTTGTTTGTTTTAAATGAGCTTCTAATAATGGCTTTAGAATTTCTTCTTGCTTAATAGTTGTGAGATTAAATACTTCAATAATTTCATGATTTACTCTTTCTATAACTCGGTCATCTTGATCAAGTAGGAAGATCACACCCCCTGTCATGCCAGCGCCAACATTTCTGCCAGTTGAACCCAGAACAACCACAATTCCTCCAGTCATATATTCACAGCAGTGGTCACCTGCACCCTCTATTACTGCTTTGACTCCGCTGTTCCTTACGGCAAAGCGTTCACCAGCTCTTCCTAGGGCAAAAAGTTCACCACCTGTAGCGCCATAGAGACAGGTGTTGCCAAGGATTACTTGATTTTGGATTTGATTGATATCAGTTGCTGGTACAACAGTTATTCTTCCACCGTTGATTCCTTTTCCTACATAGTCATTTGCTTCTCCTATTAAACGAATATTCATGCCTTGGAGAACAAATGCTCCAAAGCTTTGGCCTGCAGAACCCTTAAAAGTCAAATCGAGCTGCCCTTTAAAGCCTTTATTGCCATGGCGAGATGCAATCTCTCCTGAGATCCTGGCGCAGACACTTCTATCTGTATTGACTATTTTAAATTTGCGGGCGATCTTTTGGTTGTCTTGAATGGCGGAAATTATTTCAGGGTCATTTACTAGTTGATCTTCCAGAATGGGGCCATTGCCATGAGCCTTGATTTTGTGTGCTAGCCAGGATCTATTAGAAGAACTTTTGATCGGAGTAAGGAGGCAAGATAAGTCAATGAATTGAGTTTTTGTTAGCTTTATTTTGCGAGGCTGAAGAAGTTCCGTTCGACCAATAAGCTCGTCAAGATTCCTGACGCCAAGAATGCTCATTATTTGGCGGACTTCTTCAGCTACAAATAGGAAGAAGTTGACAACGTGTTCAGGGATCCCTGGAAAACGCTTCCTAAGATTTTCCTTTTGGGTGGCTACTCCAACAGGGCAATTGTTTGTATGACAAACTCGCGCCATTATGCAGCCTTCGGCAATCATGGCAATTGACCCAAATCCATACTCTTCGGCGCCAAGTAATGCAGCTATGACAACGTCCCAGCCAGTTTTTAAGCCTCCATCAGCACGAAGTAATACTCGATCTCTTAACCCATTTTCCAGGAGGGAGCGATGTACTTCTGTCAGTCCAAGTTCCCATGGACATCCTGCATGCTTGATGGAGCTAAGTGGGGAGGCACCAGTTCCACCATCATGTCCCGAGATTTGGATGACATCAGCATTTGCCTTGGCAACTCCTGCTGCAATAGTGCCGATACCAATTTCAGCTACTAATTTCACGCTTACTTTTGCTTCTGGATGTATTTGGTGGAGATCATGGATGAGTTGGGCTAGATCTTCTATTGAATAAATGTCATGGTGAGGAGGTGGAGAAATCAATGCCACCCCTGGCTTGCTATTTCTAAGCTTGGCGATGTAAGGATCCACTTTTGGACCAGGCAGTTGGCCTCCTTCACCAGGTTTGGCCCCTTGCGCAACTTTTATCTCAAGTTGTTTTCCGCTGCGAAGATATTCAGGAGTGACACCGAATCTTCCAGAAGCAACCTGCTTAATTGCTGAACATGCAGTGTCGCCATTTTGTAGGCCTTTAATACTTGGAAGAGTGGCAGATCGAGTTTCTGAATCGACATCGCTAAGAACTTTGAAACGAGCTGGATCTTCGCCCCCTTCGCCACTGTTGCTTTTTCCGCCTATTCGATTCATTGCAACAGCGAGCACCTCGTGAGCTTCTCTGGATAGAGCCCCTAGGCTCATTCCACCTGTGCAAAATCTTTGGCAGATGGCTTCCGCTGTTTCTACTTCTTCTAATGGCAGCGGATGAGGAGCTTTCTTAAAAGTAAGGAGGTCCCTTAAAGCGGTGCAAGGTCGATTCTCAAGAAGTGTTTGATAAGTCGAGAAATGGTCGTATCCACTCCCAGCTTTGACAGCTGCATGGAGAGCTTTTGACATTTCTGGACTATTGAGATGAAACTCTCCATTCGTTCGGTATTGAACGAAGCCCATGAATTCAAGCTTTTTGTTGTTTAATTCTGGAAAGGCTTTTTTATGGAATGTATAAGTTTCCGTAGCTAATTCTTTTAGACTTAGACCAGCAATTCGACTAGTAGTACCTTTGAATGCCAAGTTAATTAAGTCTGCCCCGATACCTATCGCTTCAAATATCTGTGCACCATGATAACTAGCTAGAAGGGAAATTCCTATCTTGGAAAGTATTTTGCGCAAGCCATCTTCTAAGGCTTGTTTTAAATTTTCTTGGGCTTGAGTAATTGTTAGGGATGGTAATTTGCCGTTTTCGATCATCTTTTGAGTTTTTGGATGATGCCACCAATGTCGTGTTGTTTCCCATGCAAGCCATGGAGAAACTGCACTTGCTCCATATCCAATTAGGCAGGCCAGGTGATGCGTACTCCAGCATTGAGCGGTATCTGCAATTAAGGAAGCTTCTAGGCGCAACCCTTTTCTAAGGAGGTGATGGTGAACTGCTCCAATTGCAAGCATCATTGGGATATAGCTTCTCGTGGCACTAACACCTCTATCTGAAAGAACCAAGATTTGATTGCCCTCAAGTACAGATTCTTCTGCATCAATGCAAAGCCTTGTAAGGGATTTCTTTAATTCTTCAGGGCCATCATTCGCAGGGATTAATGTTGAAAGATTTTTTGTGGAAAGACCACTTTTTGCTAATGAACTAAGTGATGATTCATTTAGGATTGGAGTCTCAAGATGCAGGACTGATGCAGTGGATGATTTTGGAAGCAAAGTTGATCCGCGCTTTCCTAGATGCATCTCGAGACTCATTACGAGTTTCTCTCTGAGAGGGTCAATTGGTGGGTTTGTGACTTGAGCAAACCTTTGCTTGAAGTAGTCGTAAAGCAGATGTGGCTTGTTAGAAAGAATTGGGAGAGGGATATCATCACCCATGCAGAATGTTGGTTCTTTGGCGCCACCTGCCATTGCATCAATGACGATGTCAAAATCTTCAGAGGTGAAGCCAAAAGCAGTCTGTTGTTGAAGTAGATCTGATGCTTCTAAATAGAGATCTTTTTCCCAGCTTTTATTGTTAATAGTTTTTCGATGATCTTTGAGCCATTCTCCATATGGATGGCGTTTAGCAACTTCTTTTTTGACATCCCAGTTGCGTAATAAGCGACCTTCTTCTAGATCTACTGCAAGCATTTGTCCTGGGCCTAGGCGGCCCTTCTCAATAATTTTGTTTTCCTCAAGTTCGACTACACCTGTTTCTGAGCCCATAACGACAAAACCGTCATTTGTTATGCAATATCGGGCTGGTCTAAGTCCATTTCTGTCGAGGGTTGCACCAACGAATCGCCCATCTGAAAAAACCAAAAGTGCTGGGCCATCCCAAGGCTCTTGAGTGCATGCGGAATATTCGTAAAAGTCTTTAATTTCAGGTTTGTTCTGAAGTTCAGGTTGCTTATGAAAAGCTTCTGGAACGAGAGTTAAAAGACTGTCTGTAATTGGCCTTCCACTGCGAACAAGTAATTCAAGAGCTGAATCCAGGTTGGCTGAATCACTTAAAGCAGCATTTACTACTGGCTTTATGTCTTCAGTATTAGAACCCCAAATTTCATTGAGGTGGACTTCGCTTGCGCTGGCCCAATTTAGGTTGCCTAGAAGTGTATTGATTTCGCCGTTATGACCTAGCAATCTCATTGGCTGAGCTAGTGGCCAACGGGGCAGAGTATTGGTACTAAATCTGCGGTGGTAAACGGCAAAACTGACCTCGAAGCGTGGGTCTATCAAATCTGCATAGAAAGAAGAGAGCACTTCTGAACGAACCATGCCCTTGTACACAATTGTTCTGCTGCTAAGAGACGCCATGTAGAGATCGATTGCGGCTTCATTACCCCAATCTTTTTTTGCTCGACTATCGATACGTCTTCGTAGGCGGAATAAAAGACTTTCTAATTTTTCTCCTTTCTCAGTTCCTTCTATTAACCATTGCTCGATAAAAGGAGAGTTTTCTTTTGCCAGAGGACCTAATACAGACGAGTTGATTGGTACAGTTCGCCATCCTTTTGAGATAAGGCCAAGAGAGCGTGCTTCTTCTTCACAAAAAACATGGGCATCTTTTCTTTTGTATTCATCCTGAGGCATAAAAATCATTCCAAGGCCATGAAATTCTTCTTGTTGCACATTGGCTATAGGCCAGACGGCTCCAAGGTATGACCAGGGAATTGAACAAAGGACACCTGCACCATCGCCTGAATCGGAATCTCCTCCACAACCACCTCTATGCTCCATGCAATTGAGCCCTCTCAGGGCTTGTTTGAGAATCCAGTGGCTTGATGCACCGTCGACTCTTGCAAGGAAGCCCACACCACAAGCGTCTTTTTCTCCGGCAACTGCCATAGGGGCAGGGCTGTCGCAGTAGGGCCAATTAAGACTTCTGGGAGCGTTAGACATGATTTCGTATTTTTGTTTCTCTGTTCAACAGTGGACTTGGAAAAGACTTAAAGCGTCAATTAAGAATCCTAGAGAGGTGACCTGCTGCATATTGGACTCTGCCTTTGAATTGGGTATTTAAGCCATTAACGGTAATTTTTCAGCTGATTTGATCTTTGCTTTAGTGGCATAGTTTTTCACCTGACAAAGTAGTATGGGAGCTTGTCGAATTGGGTCGGGAGTCCGACCGTACTCCGATCGTCGATGCCAACTATTCAACAACTGATACGTACTGAGCGACAACGCCTCACACGTAAGACCAAATCTCCTGCATTGCGAGCTTGCCCAGAGCGCAGAGGTGTTTGTACAAGGGTGTATACCTCAACCCCGAAAAAGCCCAATTCGGCTTTGCGGAAAGTTGCTCGTGTGCGACTCACCTCAGGGTTTGAGGTTACAGCTTATATACCAGGTATTGGGCATAATCTTCAAGAACACTCTGTTGTCCTTATTCGAGGAGGAAGAGTTAAAGATCTACCTGGCGTTCGGTATCACATTATTCGGGGAACGCTTGATACTGCCGGTGTTAATGATCGACGTCAGGCACGATCAAAATATGGTGCCAAATCGCCTAAATAAAGATTGATTCCATGTTCTTTAGAATTATCTTTCTCGTCCCTAATTCACTTATCTGACCTTTTATGTCCCGTCGTAACGCTGCTGAAAAACGTCCGGTTTTACCTGATCCGCAATTCAATAATCGTCTTGCGACCATGATGATTGCAAGGCTTATGAAACACGGGAAGAAATCAACTGCTCAGCGCATTCTTTCCGAAGCTTTTGGATTGATAAATGAAAGGACGGGTACTGACCCAATAGAGCTATTTGAAAATGCGGTTAAGAATGCAACTCCGTTAGTTGAAGTAAGAGCACGAAGAGTAGGAGGGGCAACATATCAAGTGCCAATGGAAGTTCGCCAGGAGCGTGGAACAGCCATGGCTTTGCGTTGGCTTGTAAATTTTTCCAGGGCCAGGAATGGGCGAAGCATGGCCCACAAGCTTGCAGGAGAGCTTATGGATGCTGCTAATGAGGCCGGTAGTGCTGTTCGCAAACGAGAAGAAACACACAAGATGGCAGAGGCCAATAAGGCCTTCGCTCATTATCGGTATTAGCTCGAAATCATGAGATCTAGTTCATTTTTTTCGGTTGACCTGTAGAGTCTGACCCGCATTTTCTCGCAAACTCCCGGAGACTTTTCTTGTGGCTCGCGCCTTTCCCTTGGAACGTGTAAGGAATATCGGTATAGCCGCTCATATTGATGCGGGTAAAACTACCTGTACTGAACGCATACTTTTTTATTCAGGTGTGGTTCACAAGATGGGTGAGGTTCATGACGGTGCTGCAGTAACTGATTGGATGGCTCAGGAGCGAGAACGAGGCATAACAATTACTGCAGCAGCAATTTCAACAACATGGAACGACCACCGCATAAATATTATTGATACACCTGGTCACGTTGACTTCACTATTGAGGTCGAACGCTCCATGCGCGTTCTGGATGGAGTGATTGCAGTTTTTTGTGCAGTTGGTGGAGTCCAGCCCCAGTCAGAAACAGTTTGGAGGCAAGCGGACCGATATTCCGTCCCGAGGATGGTTTTTGTGAACAAGATGGACCGTACCGGTGCTGACTTCCTCAAGGTCCACAAACAAATTAAGGAACGCCTAAAGGCAAATGCTGTTCCAATTCAGTTGCCTATAGGAGCAGAGAATGATTTGAAGGGAATTGTCGACTTAGTTAGAAATAAGGCTTTTATTTATAAAGATGATCTTGGTAAGGATATTCAGGAAACTGAGATTCCTTCAGAAATGGTTGAGCAGGCCGCTGAATGGAGGGCCATTCTTATGGAAGCTGTTGCAGAGACAGATGAAGGATTAATTGAAGTTTTCCTTGATTCAGGAGAGCTAAGTGAAGACCAGCTCATCTCTGGGATTCGTGAGGGAGTTCTTAAGCATGGTTTGGTTCCTATGCTTTGTGGATCAGCATTTAAAAATAAGGGTGTTCAATTACTTCTTGATGCAGTAGTTGACTACCTTCCCGCTCCTGTTGATGTTCCTCCTATTCAGGGTTTACTTCCAAATGGGGAAGAGGCTTTGAGACCCTCCGATGACAATGCACCTTTTAGTGCGCTTGCTTTTAAGGTCATGGCAGATCCATATGGAAAGCTCACTTTTGTCCGAATGTATTCAGGGGTACTGGAAAAAGGAAGCTATGTTTTAAATGCAACGAAGAATGAGAAGGAAAGGATATCTCGTCTAATTATTCTTAAGGCTGACGATCGCGAAGAGGTTGAAGAATTAAGGGCAGGTGATCTTGGTGCGGTTTTGGGACTTAAAAATACAACTACTGGAGACACTCTTTGCACAACGGATGATCCAATTGTTTTAGAAACTTTATTTATTCCAGAGCCGGTTATTTCTGTTGCAGTTGAGCCTAAAACTAAAGCTGATATGGAAAAGCTTTCTAAGGCTTTAACTTCTCTTGCGGAAGAGGATCCAACTTTCCGAGTTAGTACTGACCCAGAAACTAGTCAGACAGTGATTGCTGGAATGGGTGAATTGCACCTAGAGATTCTGGTGGATCGAATGTTGCGAGAATTCAAAGTTGAAGCAAATATTGGTGCCCCTCAAGTTTCTTATAGAGAAACCATTCGTACTAGTTCAAAAGGCGAAGGCAAGTTTGCTCGACAAACTGGAGGTAAGGGACAATATGGTCATGTTGTGATTGAGATGGAGCCAGGAGAGCCCGGCTCTGGCTTTGAATTTATTAACAAGATTGTTGGAGGAGTTGTTCCTAAGGAGTACATCAAACCAGCAGAATCAGGTATGAAGGAAACCTGTGAATCAGGTGTTATTGCTGGCTATCCATTAATTGACGTAAAGGTAACCATGGTTGATGGGTCCTATCACGATGTGGACTCCTCAGAGATGGCCTTCAAGATTGCTGGCTCTATGGCGTTTAAAGATGGCGTCAAGAAGTGCAATCCTGTATTACTTGAACCCATGATGAAAGTCGAAGTTGAGATACCCGAGGATTTCCTAGGGTCTATCATCGGTGATCTTTCGTCCCGTCGAGGCCAGGTCGAAGGACAGTCCATTGATGATGGACAGTCCAAAGTCCAGGCCAAAGTGCCTCTAGCCGAAATGTTCGGTTACGCTACCCAGCTCCGATCAATGACTCAGGGTCGGGGTATCTTCTCGATGGAGTTCAGCCATTACGAGGAAGTTCCTCGAAATGTGGCTGAAGCCATCATCTCCAAGAATCAGGGCAATTCCTGATCTCTAACATCCAACTTTTTCATCCCCCGATTCTTTAAAAACAATGGCTCGCGAGAAGTTTGAGAGGAACAAGCCTCACGTCAACATTGGCACCATTGGTCATGTTGACCATGGAAAGACAACTCTTACGGCAGCAATTACTAATGTGCTTGCCAAGAAGGGCCAGGCCAAAGCCCAAGATTATGGAGACATTGATGGTGCTCCTGAGGAACGTGAACGCGGCATCACAATCAACACTGCCCATGTCGAATATGAGACTGAAGGCAGGCACTATGCCCATGTTGATTGTCCTGGTCATGCTGACTACGTGAAAAATATGATCACGGGTGCTGCTCAGATGGATGGGGCAATCATTGTTGTGGCTGCCACTGATGGTGCTATGGCTCAAACAAAAGAGCACATTCTTCTGGCTAAGCAGGTAGGTGTTCCTTCTTTGGTCGTGGCGCTAAATAAATGTGACATGGTCGATGATGAAGAAATGATTGAGCTTGTCGAGATGGAGATTCGTGAGCTCCTTACGAGTTATGACTTCCCAGGTGACGACCTTCCAGTTATACAAGTTTCCGCCCTGAAAGCCCTTGAGGGGGATTCTGAATGGGAGTCAAAGATTGATGAGTTAATGAAAGCAGTTGATGAATCAATACCTGAACCAGAAAGAGAGGTGGACAAGCCTTTCCTGATGGCCATAGAAGACGTTTTCTCGATTACTGGACGTGGAACTGTTGCTACAGGTCGCATTGAGAGAGGGAAGGTGGTTGTGGGCGAAGAAATTGAGATAGTTGGGATTAAAGACACCAGAAAAACGACTGTCACGGGAGTGGAGATGTTCCGCAAACTCCTTGATGAAGGTATGGCAGGAGATAACGTCGGGTTACTCCTACGAGGTATTCAAAAAGAAGATATTGAAAGGGGGATGGTTCTTGTTAAGCCTGGCTCAATCACTCCTCATACCAAATTCGAAGGTGAGGTATATGTTCTTAAAAAGGAGGAAGGCGGACGTCATACTCCTTTCTTCGCAGGGTATCGACCACAGTTCTACATTCGAACAACTGATGTAACTGGTCAGATCACGGCATTTACTGCTGATGATGGTAGTAACGTCGAAATGGTTATGCCTGGTGACCGAATAAATATGACTGGTGAGCTTATTTGTCCTGTAGCTATCGAAAAGAATATGCGTTTTGCTATTCGTGAAGGTGGAAGGACAATTGGTGCTGGAGTGGTGTCCAAGATCATTCAGTAACGCTTAATAGAGATGACTGGGCCTTTTAGGTTCAGTCATCCATTACATTGAATACGATCGAATTAAGCTTTAGAGCTTACTTTTCTTAAAAGAACCTCGACAACCCACCTCATTTAAAGCCCTCAAAGGGATTTCGCATTAACTATTTATGTCTACGGCAATTGCTCAGCAGAAGATTCGTATCCGCTTAAAGGCTTTTGATCGCCGCATGCTTGATCTTTCCTGCGAAAAAATTATTGAGACTGCGGATAACACAGCTGCAACAGCAATTGGGCCAATTCCTTTGCCCACAAAGCGTAAGATTTATTGCGTACTGCGTTCTCCTCATGTCGATAAAGATTCCCGTGAACATTTTGAAACACGTACTCATTTGCGGATAATTGACATCTACAACCCTTCTGCCAAGACAATTGATGCCCTCATGAAGTTAGATCTTCCAAGTGGTGTCGATATTGAGGTGAAGCTTTGATTTGCAGGCAGTTTCAATATTTGATTTGTTTATCTAGGATTTAATCCTGTTTCGGAAGATTTCCGTGACCGATCTTTCAGTCAGGGAATTGCCCCTCTTCCTATTGCCAGACATTGTGCTGTTTCCTCAGGAGGTACTCCCACTTCATATATTTGAGTCGCGTTACCGGATAATGCTAGAAAGTGTTTTGGAAACTGATAGGCGTTTTGGAGTAGTTCGGTGGGATCCAAATAAGAAGCTTATGGCTGATGTTGGATGTTGTGCTGAGATTATGCAGCATTCGACTGCAGAAGATGGTCGCAGCAATATTGTGACTCTTGGCCAACAACGTTTTCGAGTGCTAGAAGTCATTCGGGAAGCCCCTTTTCGCACTGCAATGGTGAGTTGGATAGAAGATGAAGAAGTGGAGAGTCACGATGAACTTCAGAAGCTCTCTCAAGAAGTTCAAACTGCTCTAAAAGATGTTGTGGCTCTTACCGGAAAGCTCACTGGGTCAACTCTTACCTTGCCTGAAGACCTGCCAGACCTTCCAAGGGAACTTTCATTTTGGATAGGGGCTCATTTAGGTGGTCCAGTAGCAGAAGAACAACAGTTTCTTCTTGAGTTATGCGATACCAATCATCGTTTGAGAAGAGAATTTGAGATGCTTGATCAAACCCGTCGACAATTAGCTGCAAGAACTGTTTTGAAAGATACTTTCGCTAATGCTGATCAATCCAACGGTTGATGTAAATGTGGTTGTTTGTCTTGTTTTTTTTAGGAGCGTCCCTCTTTCTTGCAGTTTTGGTTTGGTTGAAAAATAATCGCAGGTATAGATCTGGTTCAAGTGTTGCTTCTGCTTACGACAAATGGACTGAAGACCAGTTACTTGAAAGGCTATGGGGCGACCATGTGCATCTTGGGTACTACGGAAACCCCCCTCGAAACTTTGATTTTCGCCAAGCAAAGGTTGCTTTTGTTCATGAGTTGGTTAAATGGAGTGGCTTAGAAAGACTTCCTCCTGGATCTCGAGTTTTAGATGTTGGATGCGGTGTTGGTGGTAGCGCAAGAATCTTGGCAAAGGAATATGGACTAGAAGTTGTTGGAATAAGCATTAGTCCAGCACAGGTGAAACGTGCTTCTGCTCTTACTTCAGAAGGGACTTCATCTCGCTTTGAGGTTATGGATGCGCTGGACTTGAAGTTTGAAAATGGCAGTTTTGATGCCGTGTGGGGTGTCGAAGTGGGTCCTCATATTCCTGATAAGCAACTCTTTGCAAATGAACTTCTTAGGGTCCTTCGCCCTGGTGGGGTTTTGGCTCTAGCTGATTGGAATCGTAGAGATGCTCAAGATGGAGAAATGACCATTTTTGAGAGATTTGTGATGACTCAATTGCTTGATCAATGGGCACATCCTGAATTTGCAAGCATTTGGGAATTTCGTCAAAATCTTCTTAGAAGTCCTTTTTGCCAAGGGGTTATAGAAACTGATGATTGGACTGTTCCTACTTCCCCTTCATGGATTGAATCCATTCTTGAAGGCATTCGGCGCCCACGCGCTGTTCTTGGTTTAGGTCCAAAAGCTTTTGTGCAAGCAATTAGAGAAGTCCCAACAATTTTGTTAATGATGTGGGCTTTTAAAACGGGCCTCATGCAATTTGGTGTCTTCCGCATTAAGTCGTAATTTCATTCAAGAATCATTTCACTACTTGGATAGGCTCCAAAATTAGCTAAATGCTCACATAAGGGTTCTAGTGCTTGGCTTAGTAGATGTGGCGCATTTTGGGCTCCTATAGGTAATTCCACATCAACAAAAAAGACGTACTCGCCAAGTTCACGCTTAGAGGGTCTTGATTCAATGCGACTCATATTTAACCCTTGTTGAGCTACACATGAGAGTGCTTTAAGGAGTGCTCCAGGCACATTGGAATGCAAGGAGAAAGCGAGACTTGCAAGATCACCTTGTTTACTCTTCTCACCATGCTCTAGCCAAAGAAATCTAGTGCGATTCCCTGGCACATCATTTACTGGATAGGCAAGTTCTTTTAACCCGTTAATATGCCCTGCGGACCGGGAGGCGATTGCCGCACGAAAGCGGCTATTTGCAACAAGCCTTACGGCCTCTGCTGTAGAACTTGTAGGAAGTTGCAGGGCATTAGGTAGGTTCTTTGCTAACCAGCCACCACATTGGGCAAGAGCTTGTGGATGGGATAGGACTTCAGAAATTTGTGAAAGCTCTCCGCTGCTAAGTAGGCAATGCCTGATAGGTAACACCAAGGCCCTTCGAATGCATAACTGCTTATGTATCCAAAGTGCATCTAAAGTGGTAGTTACTCCTCCTTCTACGGAATTTTCTACTGGGACTACAGCTGCATCACATAATTCATTGGCTAAATGCTCAAAAACTGAACGCAAACCTGTGCATGGAATCAAAATTGGATTTGTTACTCCTTCTAAGCCAGCAAGGGCAATTGCAGCCTTTTCGGCATAGGTTCCCTTCGGACCTAAGAAGGCAACTCTTGTTGGCATGAGAAACGCAAAACGTAAAGGTCGATAGGATCATGATGCGCGACAACCAGGCCATGTCTCTGGCCTTTCAAGCCAGCCAGCAATTGGATTTGCCTGTAAGGCGCAATGTTGAGCGCCTGAACTCTTATTTGCTTGAGCAGGAGAGAGTAGTTGGTGCAATGCTTGACCCGAAAAAGCTTACGCTTTTGGCCCCTGGAAGGTTTCGTTACACAGTAACTAGCCTGCAAGTTTTTCAGTTAAAAGTTAATCCTGTTGTTTGTATACAAGTTGAAAACGCTAATGAGAAGTTAAAAATGTGTGCCACAGATAGTCAATTGGAGGGACTTGGATTGGTCGATGATTTTGAATTGAGTCTTGATGCAACTTTGGAGGCCACTCCAAGAGGTCTTGAGGGAGAGGCAATACTTTCAGTGACTGTTAGTCAACCTCCTCTTCTGCGATTGATTCCACCGAAGGTGTTGGAGAGTACAGGACAATCAATCCTTAATGGGATTCTTGTTGGCATAAAGGCTCGGGTTGGCCAACAGTTGATTGCAGATTTTCGAAAGTGGTGTGATGAATCACCTGAGCTTTCAATTAGTGAAGAGCTTGGTTAAGAATGAATGGCGATGTAATGGAGTTGGCCCTTCTTTAATTAGAGCTTCTCGGTGAAAAGCTGTGCCATATCCCATGTTTGTTTTAAGGCCATATCCAGGGAACTTTTGTTCTAGACGCTGTAATAGTTCATCACGTGCTTGTTTGGCGAGAACACTTGCTGCCGCTATAGCCGGACAATGATTATCACCTTTGATTAAGGTCTTTTGAGGACCTTCCCATAGCCTTAATGGCAGGACACCATCAATTAGTAAAAGATTTGGCGGATCAGGAAGTTTTTGAATTGCTCTTAGCATCGCTAGCTCTGTCGCTGTACGAATGCCATTGGTATCAATTTCTTTAGATGATGCTTGCCCTAAGCCCCACGCAAGCGCTGTTCTCTTTATTTCAGGAATCAAGGTTGTTCTTCTTTTAGATGAGAGTTTCTTGCTATCTCTAAGCCCTTTTTTGATTAAATATTGTGAGGCGGTCTCTGTTAGAACCACTGCACCTGCAAAAACAGGTCCAAAAAGACACCCTCTGCCGACTTCATCGACCCCTGCAATAAGCTCCTGAGGGCAGTTCATATTATGGAGTAGCTGAAGAGCGCCTGCGCCTCCTTCGGGAATCTTCTTGTTCTTGTTGGTTCTCGTTTGAAGGGTCATCACTCAAAGAGTGATTTGGTGCCAGAGGAGTGATTTCAACATTTGCAGCTAAATCATTGTCACCCATTTCAGCATTGGTTCCGCTGTTAATTGTTTCCTCGGAATCCGTTGTGGCTTCTGTGGATCCACGAATTGTGCCGCGAATAATGTTTCGACCTCTTCGCCGCCTTCGACCAGAGTTGGCTGATAATTGTTGAAGGGCTTCTTCTAGAACGGCTGCTTCATTTTCCCCGGGCCTGACAACTCTAATTAGAAGATTGTCTTTTTCTGGAGGAGGGGTAAGTAGAAGAAGAGGATTTAATCCGAGCCATCCAAAAACCTCTTCTTGCGCCTGATCCATGTGAACCGCGATCAATTCGGGATCTTGACGATTGCTTGAGACTTCTGATTGGGAGGCTTCATCATTTGCTTCTTGCAGATGATTAATTTGATCGCTTTCGCTAATTGTCTCTTGATTTAGAGCTATTTCAGAAAGTTCTGAACTCGAACGATTGCGACCTCCACGACGGCGACGACCATTACTTCCATCTAATGGAGTCTGAAGATCAGGCCTGGGAGCTGTTGTTGACCTTACTAATCCTGATGCAGAGGCCAGAGGCTCTAGGAGATCTTTGCCGGGAAGTACTCCCACATGTCCCAGACCTCCGCAGTTAGGACATGCTTGACCGAAAAGCTCATAAATGTTTTGCCCTTGTCTTTTTCTGGTTAATTCAACTAGCCCAAGTTCAGTTAGCTGGGCAATTTGAGGCCTTGCAGAATCATCTCTAACTGCAGTAGTGAAATGTTCCAGTAATTGCAGTTGATCTCTTCGTGAATCCATATCAATGAAATCGATGATGATCACGCCTCCTATGTTCCGCAGCTTTAGTTGGCGGGCTATTTCCAGGGCGGCCTCACAATTTGTCCAGAGGACAGTTTCCCGGGCATTTGCAGATCGTGTGAAGGACCCAGAGTTGACATCGATAACTGTTAGCGCTTCTGTTGGCTCTATAATTATGTAACCACCAGAAGGCAAGTCAACACGAGGCTTTAGAGCATTTTTGATTGCTGCATTGACAAGATAATGTTCAAGAAGGTCTGTATTTTCCGAATGAGCTTCTACTAATAAACTAAGTCCGTCTTGACTAATGAAAGAACTTACACGTTCTACAGCGGCTGGATTATCAACAACAACTCGTACTAAATCTGGACCAACATGGTCTCTTAGGACTCTATGGATAAAATCTTCGTCACGATTTAGTAGGACAGGGGGAACTGCATTTTCAGCTGCTTGTTGAATTGCTTCCCACTGTCTAAGAAGATTTTCTAGGTCATCAATTAGGAGGTCTTCACTGATCCCATTGGCTTCAGTACGTATTAATAAACCAGATCCAGGTGGCTTGACGAGGACTCCTAATGCTCGAAGACGATTTCTCTCTCCTTCTGAATTGATTCGACGGGAGATATTTACTCCTAATCCATGAGGTTGGAGTACTAAGTAACGACCTGGTAACGCTAAATTGCCAGTAAGTCTTGGACCTTTTGTACCAGTTGGCTCCTTCATTACCTGGACTAAAACCTTCTGACGAGGTTCAAGTAACTCGGTGATTCCAGCAGTACCTTTTTTTAGTCTTAGTGGGCCAAGATCTGTGACATGTATAAAACCATTTTTTTCACTTTCTCCAATATTTACAAATGCGGCATCAATTCCCGGGAGAACATTTTCAACTGTCCCGAGAAAAACATCTCCGATTTGGTAGCGCCCTTGCGCGACTATTAACTCGTCAACTCGCTCATCAGTGAGCAAGGCTGCGATTCGCAACTGCTCAGCAATGACAATTTGTTTGGGCATAGAAGGTCAAGAATGATGGCCCTGTTTGGATGAAAAAGATCAATGGCTGCATGCACATTGAGCTGCCTGGTAATTTTTTGACCGCATGGGCCAATGAAAATTCAATGAGCTGTTGCTCTTATTCAGATGGTTGTTTGATCCGGAGTTTTCCTTCCGGAACTGTGGGTGTTGTAACAGGCCTGGTATTCCTCAGGACTGGTAAAGAATGCCAGAACTGGCCACGAGCAAAAGATGCCTTGGACATTTAGTCCTAACTTCACACTAGCATTTACGCAATACGAGCTCTTCACGTTTCACTGTTGTCATGGTTAGCGGCAGCTCTAGTTCTTTGCTAATCCATTCTTGGGTTTGTATAGGTTTGAGGCTTCTACCTAATGGATCTATGAGTGCATCTAGCATTAAATGAACTTTATTTAGACCAAACTGATCTGTATGTTCACTTTTGGGAGACTGTATTTTGATGTTTCGCAGGACCGACTTGCAATTGCGAGTCCGAGGTCTTCCTTTTTTGTCGGTGTCATGCCAAAGAAGCTCAGGAGCTTTCTTGATTGCTTCTAAGGCTTCAATCCATTGACACAATGTAGGTGGACAATTTGAATCTGTTGAGAGGCTAAAGGACCATTTTGCAGAGACTAAATCTTGAGAAAGGCTTTTCCCCCCAAGAGGAACTGAAGTTGCACTGAGGATATTTATCCCTTCTGGCAAGTTGGGTTGCAACCGCTTAAGTAAGTTTTTACTTGTTATGGGTTGAATAAATTCAATGTCCATCCATTCTCCTAAGCCTTCTACTCCTAGAGGAAGTGCAAGGCCTATTTGTAAGCGGGGAAGTGGGTGAAATCCACCGGAGTAACTTATAGGTAATTCACTTCTGCGTAGTGCGCGCTCTAAAAGCCGCATTAGGTCCAAATGGCTTAGAAGAGTAATGTATCCAGTCTTGGAAAATTTAACTCTGAGTTTGCAGACTCGCTGGGATGGAGGAGGCTCTTGAGTTTTTTGCTTTGGAACAGGCTGTGTTTTGATGACTACGTTATGGCCTAATTCTGGAGTGCAAACTCCACAACTACTACAGCTTGCAAAGGAGCAGTCCTCAACTACTTTTTCTTCTAATGCTTGTTGGAGATCTTTAGCAAGCCAAGATTTATTTATACCTGTATCAATGTGATCCCATGGAAGAGGTTGAGAACAAAAAATCTGCAAATCATCCCCAGTTAAATTTTCGAAATCCCCCCAGCTTCCTAGCTCTAATTTTCGATAATGGCCTATTAGTCCTGAAGCTTCTATCGCATGAGTCCAAGCTTTAAAAGTGTGCTCTGCATTCTCATACCAAGCGTCCATCCCTGCTCCCGACCTCCAGGCTTGTTCTATTACTTTCGCTAGGCGCCTATCTCCTCGTCCGATGAAATCTTCCATTGCAGAAAGACGTACATCTGTGAAATTTGCCTTTACCTTTTTGATGGATTTGAAAGCTTGTTTTAGGAGTGCTTGTCTTCTTATAAATTCTTCGGTGGAGACACTATGCCATTGAAAGGGAGTATGGGGTTTTGGCGTGAAGTTACTAATAGTGAGATTCAGATTAAGTTGGCCAATATCTCTGCACTTTTCTTGGAGCATTAGGCAGGTATTTGCTATCCCAATCACATCATCATCTGTTTCACCTGGTAAACCGATCATGAAATATAGTTTGATTTTTTTATAGCCATTTTCCATAGCTTTTCTGATCCCAGTTATTAAGTCGTTATCAGTTAGGCCTTTATTAATAATGTTTCGGAGCCTTTGAGTACCAGCTTCTGGTGCAAATGTTAGCCCTGCTTTTCTTGTCCCTCCAAGTATGTGTGCAATATCATCATCAAATCGATCCACCCTTTGGCTTGGTAGTTGGAGAGTTACATTTTTAGAGGAAAGTCGGTTTCGGAGCTTTACTCCAACTGATGGCAGGGATAAGTAGTCACTACAACTAAGTGAAAGGAGCGAAAAATCGCTATATCCAGTTTTTTTCATTCCAGCTTCAACAGTATTGATAACCACTTCGGGGTCTACATCTCTGGCAGGGCGTGTAATCATGCCTGGTTGACAGAAACGACAGCCTCTTGTACAGCCTCTTCTTATTTCAACAGTTAGACGGTCATGGACAGTTTCGATAAGGGGTACTAAGCCCATCGAGTAGTAAGGCATTGGCGTTGCTACTCGACGGAGAATCTTTGTAGGTGTGGTTTGATCGATTGGCTGTATGGATGTCCCATCGACCCCTGTTGAGTAGAGAGATGGGACATATATTCCTGGAATTTCGGCAAGTTCTCGAAGCAGAGCTGATTTAATCAATCCTGATGATTTCCCTTCCGCAACGATTAGGCCAACTTCTGGTAAAAGTTCTTCTCCATCACCAAGAGCGATAAAGTCAAAAAATGTTGCATAGGGTTCTGGATTGCTGGTTGCTGTTGGTCCTCCAGCGAATATGAGTGGTGGCGAGTGTGGGTGATTGAGAGGTAGGTTTGCTCGATGATTGCTTTGCAGTGGTATGCCAGCAAGATCAAGCATTTCAAGAATGTTTGTTGCACTCAGTTCGTAGCTAAGGCTGAATCCAAGGATGTCGAATGAATAAAGAGGCCTTTTGCTCTCAACTGCAAATAATGGTTGATTTATTTCTCGCAATCTCTTGGCTAAGTCAAGTCCCGGCAAATAGGTCCTGTCACAAAGTTGCCCTGGAATTGCATTAAGTATCGAATAGAGAATTATGTGTCCAAGATTGCTGGCCCCTACTTCGTATAGCTCTGGATATGAAAGTGCCCAGTGAACTTTTGCTTTATCCCATTCACGAGGTGCTACACCCAGCTCATGACCTACGTATCGGCCTGGTTTGTTGATGCTGCTGTTTACTACATGTTTGAAGTTAATTGGGCCAAGCGGCAAATTTGCTTGAAACGCTTTGTTGGAGAAGGGACTCACAGGACACAAAGTGTTGGTTCTTTTTGCATGGTATTTACGTTCTCTCTGCAAGACGATGCTTCCCGTAGCAGGATGCTCTGAGAAATTGTTTTTAATCTTGTGGTTAAGGTCAACGCTAATTACCTCAAGCTTCAGGCTGGTTATCTATTTCCAGAGATTTCAAGGAGAGTAAATGCTTTTTTAGCTAGTAAGCCTGATGCGCAGTTGATTCGTCTTGGTATAGGTGATGTCACAGAGCCTTTGCCTAAAGCTTGCTGTGAAGCAATGAAGGCTGCGATTAAGGAGATGAGCGGTGTTGAAGGCTTTCATGGTTATGGACCAGAACAGGGATATAGCTGGTTACGCGAAGTCATCGCTAAGCAAGATTATCAATCTCGTAAATGTGAGATTAGTCCCGAAGAGATCTTTGTTTCAGATGGCTCTAAGTGCGATAGCAGCAATATTCTCGACATTCTTGGCCAAGGTAATCGAATAGCGGTGACTGACCCTGTTTATCCAGTTTATGTTGATAGCAATGTAATGTCTGGAAATACAGGCAGGGCTGGCGATTTGGGCCGGTATGAGGGACTGGTTTATTTACCAATAACTGCTGCAAATAATTTTGAGGCACAACTTCCTGAAGAACATGTAGATCTCATCTATTTATGCTTTCCCAATAACCCTACTGGTGCAGTCGCAAGCCTGGATCAGCTAAGACGTTGGGTGGCATATGCAAAAGAGCATCAAGCTTTGATTCTTTTCGACGCTGCATACGAGGCTTTTATTCAAGATCCAGCTTTGCCCCATTCCATCTACGAGGTTGATGGTGCTCGTGAATGTGCAATTGAATTTCGCTCTTTCTCAAAAAATGCTGGTTTTACTGGGACTCGATGTGCGTTCACAGTTGTTCCAAAGACTTTGAAGGGGAAGACGGATGATGGTGCTGAGATTGATCTGTGGAGCCTTTGGAGTCGTCGTCAAAGTACAAAATTCAATGGTGTGAGTTATATCGTTCAAAGAGGAGCTGAGGCTGTTTATTCTTCAGAGGGACAAGCTGAGACCAAAGAACTTATTAGTTTTTATATGGAAAATGCGTCGATAATTCGTAGAAAACTTATGTCTCTTGGATTCAAGGTTTTTGGAGGAGAACATGCTCCTTATGTATGGGTTAACACCCCATCAAATATGGATTCTTGGCAATTTTTCGACCATCTTTTGCATCATGCCAATGTTGTAGGAACGCCAGGGAGTGGCTTTGGTGCTAGTGGTGAAGGCTACTTTCGCCTATCAGCTTTCAATAGTCGCTCGAACGTAGAAAAAGCGATGGAGCGCATTGCTTTGCTTTGATGCACGTGTTTTCGCATTTGATTTCTTTCCATTTAAATTGTTTAGGTTGTGAAGCTGTTTATGGTCGCTCAGATGCATAGCGGGACTAAAGGTGGTGCAGCAGTGCTTGAAAAGAGCACTGAGCCCATAAGAAAGTCCTCACCGCTCTACAAGGTTTTGTTGCACAATGATTCTGTTAACTCAATGGAATATGTTGTGGAGACACTTAGGAAAGTCGTTCCACAGCTAAGTGAACAAGATGCTTTGGCTGTAATGCTTGAGGCTCACAATACTGGGATTGGTTTGGTCATTATTTGTGATATTGAACCTGCAGAGTTCTATTCAGAGACTCTAAAAGCGAAAGGCTTGACTAGCACCATTGAACAGGACAGCTGATTAAATTTTTCGCGATGGGATGGAATGCATGGCTTCGTCAGCGAAAGATTTGGTTGCCAACTATAACTTTTATTCCTTTTCTTTACCTTTTGGGATGGTTATTTGTTCAACCTTTGCAATTTCTCTTTAAGAATCAGACGAATGATTTTTTTGCTTTGTTAGGAACACTATTTAGCGTAGCCTTGTTTGTTTTGTGCCTACCTTCTTGGATAAAAGTTAGGTGGAAAACTAAAAAAACATGGAAAGTTTTGGGTCTTTTGGGATTTCACAAAAGGCATTTAATAGCATCCTTTTTAAAGGGTCTATTTATTTCATTCTGCTTATTGACCATAGTCGCCTTTGCTTTGTTTGTGGGCTCATGGGGTTATTGGGTGGGTGGTCTGAGCTCCACTAATTTTTTGAATTCTTTGTTGCTTGCTTTTGGTGTTGGATTAATTGAAGAATTGATCTTTCGAGGTTGGCTTTTGGGAGAACTAGATCTATTGATTGGCACTAGATTTGCCACTTTTTCTCAAGCTATAGTTTTTAGTTTGGCGCACATTAGATTTGATGATAGTTTCTGGGTTCAAGTCCAAAGTGGTTCAAATCTAGGATTATTTTTGGGCTTATTCTTGTTTGGATTTGTGTTGGGAATTCGACGTAGAATGGATGGTGGTTGTTTATGGGGTTGCATAGGTATTCATGGTGGATTAGTTGGAGGTTGGTTTGCTCTTCAATCAGGCTTGATTCACATCTCTTCTAATACACCTACTTGGATCATTGGTCCTGGAGATCCAAGTAACCCCCTTGGAGGAATGCTTGCGATTCTTGTTTTATCTATAATTCTTTATCGTCAACTGGTTGCATTGGATATGGATCTCTGACCTAATAAAGGAGCGTGCAATGCATCTTGAAGAGGTGCTACTCCATAGTCTCTTTCAAGCAGTTTAAATACTGTTTTGCCAAAATTTTTCGAATCTTTGTCAAAAGCTTCTAAGCATATTCTCCCAAAGATTTTTCCCATTGGGTCTGGATTCCAGAGAAGTTTTCGAGCAGTCCACGGCATCATGCTCATAGGGTTATAACCAGGTTTAATTAAGCCTTTTTCAAAACCATATTGTTCAAGGTGGGTGTGGGGTTGTAGACCTATAAAGAATATTGCTGGATCAACTTTATCTGCACCAAAGATTTTTTCTAGTTGTCGATGATAAGCAATAGTCTGTCGGATGGTTTCAGGTCTTTCATCTATAACATTAAATGAGTAGTTGACTGAAACATGATCTTTAAAACCGGCTTCTGCTAGTAGTTCACAGTTCTCCAGTACTGTCCGCAAGTTGTAGCCCATTCGCATCTTTCGAACGAGTTCTTGAGAACCAGATGTTATTCCTATTTCGAAATAACTCATCCCAGTGGCAACCATCAGCTCTGCTAACTCCTTGTCCAGGTTGTCTGCTCTGATATATGCAGCCCAGTGAATATCTTTAAGCCCTTCATCTAGGATGGCCTTTAGAAGCTCTTTTGCGTCTCTTATATGACTACGAGAAGGAATAAACTGTGCATCAGTAAACCAAAAGCTCCTTACTCCTAGGTTATATAGCTGGCGGATTTCTCCAACAATTTCTTGAACTGGATTTATACGAACTTGCTTGCCTTCTACAACTGTATATACGCAATAGCAGCAATTGTGTGGGCAACCTCTTTTAGTTTGAACTCCTATGTAGAAGTCACCACCATCTAAATACCAGTGAAATTGGGGCCATATTTTGGAAATGTATTCGTAATTGCAGGCTGTTTTAGGGCGGCTTTCTGGTTGTTCATGAATGAGCCCATTACGAGGGGTCTCTCCTGCAAGGAAACAGCGTTCGCCTTCAAGTGAAGTTCCCAGTAAAAGCTTTTCTAAAAGAGGTTCGCCTTCTCCTATAGAGATAATGGTTCCTCTTGGCAATGATTTGCCTAGTTGTTGATAAAAGACGCTGACAGCCCCTCCACCAATAACGGCCTTGACATTTTTTGAATTTTTGTTGGCAATCTTTAGCCCGATTTTTACTAAACGCTTGTTGCGCCAAAGCTCTCCATAATGGCTAGTCATTAATTGAAATCCGCCTAATGCGCCGCGCACTTTTTTGAGTGGGTTATTTGAATAAAAAACTTCAAATGAGTTTTGAAGTGGATTGCCTCCTCGACCGTCAACTGGCGCATAAATTTGAATATCTCGCCACGAGTAGACCAATAGTGTTGGGCAGAATCTATTTATAGTTTCGATAAGTATTTTTTCTACGTCGACTAAGGGGACTGCTGCTAGATCAAGTATTTGTTGAGGGAGGCTAGGGAAGCATTTGTGTAAGTGATCAGCTAAGTAAATCGGACCTATTGGAAAGATTGGGTTGCAAGGAAGTCTTACTAGCAAGACCCGCTCTTCTCGTTTAGGGGCCCTTTTTAAGCCCTTATTGGAAGAGAATTCATATGGTGAAGTCGAACTCATCGTCCATTTAAGGGGCGGGTTAAAGCCTTCTTTGAATTAATAAAGACGCTATCGCGTTGAGTGGATTTTGGGTTGTGTAATACACCCAATAAGGCCATCAGTTTTAGGGTCCATAGGTTTGAAAAGGGTTTCGCCTTTGCAAACTTGCTTGTCTTTTAGAGATAAGTAGAAGTTCCCATGGGAATCATTTTCTCAGTTGAAGACAATCTGAACAGGTTGTCCGCAGTTTGCGCAATCTTCCTTTAAAGTCTTTGAGCCAGGTTAAACCTGCATTTACTAGCGTCCCTTCGGGGGCACTTTTACACCGCCTTATTAATTCCTATGACCACTTCTATCCGCGATAGGGGTAGGTGGGAACTCGACGCTTGGGCAGACTTCTGCGAATGGGTCACTTCCACCAATAACCGTATATATGTCGGTTGGTTCGGTGTCTTGATGATTCCTTGCCTGCTGGCTGCTACAACTTGCTTCATCATTGCCTTTATCGCCGCTCCTCCGGTTGATATCGACGGCATTCGTGAGCCTGTTGCTGGTTCCTTCCTATATGGAAACAACATCATTTCTGGTGCTGTTGTCCCTTCTAGTAACGCCATTGGCCTTCATTTTTACCCAATTTGGGAAGCCGCCAGCCTCGATGAGTGGCTGTACAACGGTGGCCCTTATCAGTTGGTCATCTTCCACTTCCTGATCGGTATTTGTGGCTGGATGGGACGTCAGTGGGAGCTTTCTTACCGCTTAGGTATGCGTCCATGGATCTGCGTTGCTTACTCGGCTCCTGTTTCGGCTGCTTTCGCTGTATTCCTTGTTTATCCATTCGGTCAAGGATCTTTCTCTGATGGAATGCCTCTTGGCATCTCTGGAACTTTTAACTTCATGTTTGTGTTCCAGGCCGAGCACAACATTTTGATGCACCCCTTCCACATGGCTGGTGTTGCAGGAATGTTTGGTGGAAGTCTTTTCTCCGCTATGCACGGCTCCTTGGTTACTTCATCTCTGATTCGTGAAACCACAGAGAATGAGTCCCAGAATTATGGTTACAAGTTTGGTCAGGAGGAAGAGACCTACAACATCGTGGCTGCTCACGGTTATTTCGGCCGCTTGATTTTCCAGTACGCCAGTTTTAATAACAGCCGTAGTCTCCACTTCTTCCTGGCGATCTTCCCGGTTGTTTGCGTTTGGTTGACTTCTATGGGCATATGCACCATGGCTTTCAACCTGAATGGCTTTAACTTCAACCAGTCGATTCTTGATTCTCAGGGCAAGGTTGTTCCTACTTGGGGTGACGTTCTTAACCGTGCAAACCTTGGTATGGAAGTTATGCATGAGCGCAACGCTCACAACTTCCCTCTTGACCTTGCAGCTAGTGAATCAACACCAGTTGCTCTTATAGCTCCTGCTATTGGTTGACGACAACGAATTGCGTTAAGCGATTTCAATATTCAGCAAGTGCTGAGCTTTATAAGCCCCCTCAAAAAGGGGGCTTTTTATTGGTTTCTTATAGAGCCGGTGACGGGAATTGAACCTGCGACCTACTGATTACGAATCAGTTGCTCTACCCCTGAGCTACACCGGCTGCCATCGGAACCTAACATTGCAAATATTGGATGTGTTTCATTGGGCGAATCTCCTGACTTCCGAACAAATTTGGACCCTGATCTACGTCAAAGGCTTCTTAAAGAGTCGCAAGCACCTTGGAGGGGGCTTCGATTAGCTCTTTGGGTGGCTTTATTTGGATCAGCCTGTCTTGGGTTAAGTGTTATGGGGTTAAGGGCATTTGCAGGGAATACTGTTTTATTAAGTGATATTGGTATTCAACTGGCGGCTCTGATTTTATTTGGCGGATTGCTGTGGATAGATTTTCGCAAAAAAAATTAGCTTCTACGTTAATTTTCATAGTCACATTTTTTATCGACCTTACCCGAATTAGCGCTATCTTTTTCGGGTATTCCTTATAAAAATAAAGCGATTTGGTGGTCAATATAGTTGTATTAACTCTCCTGATTTAATTATTCAGCTTCCGTTTTTGAGTTGCATATTTATACGCGTTAACGATGTCACCTTCCTCCCAGTTAGCAAAGCGGTCACAGCCAATGCCGCATTCAAAGTTTGTAGCTACTTCTTTTACATCGTCTTTGTTGCGGCGAAGGGAATCGAGGTCTCCTTCGAATACAACTTGGTTTGCTCGTTTTACCCTTACTCGGCAGTTGCGTTGAAGCTTTCCATTTGTGACATAGCAGCCTGCAACCGCACTTTTCCCGACATTGAAGACTGCCCGGACTTCTGCTTCTCCAAGAGGCTCTTCTATCATTTCTGGTTCTAGAAGACCTTCCATAGCAAGCTGGATATCTTCCAGCAATTTGTAGATAACTTCGTAATCTCTTACGTCAACACCAGTGGCATCCGCGGCGCGTTTCGCTCCTGAAGCCATTGAGGTGTTGAAGCCGACTATTACGGCTCCAGAGGCGGCTGCTAGGTCTATATCTGTCTCAGTGACTTCTCCTGGGGCAGATAGAAGTACACGAACTTGAACCTCATCTTTGGGTAATTGTTCTAGAGAACCAAGGATGGCTTCTACGCTTCCTTGAACATCTGCCTTGAGGATAATGTTTAGCTCTTTGAGCTCACCTTCGCTGGCCTGGCCAGACATAGCTGACAAGGACACACGCCTTGAGGCCATTTGTTGAGCCAGTCGGCTTGCGCGAGCATCTGAGGCTCTATCTCCTACAACTGAACGAGCTAATTTTTCGTCAGGGTATACCTCGAATTCATCACCTGCTGTAGGAACCTCATTAAAACCAAGGGCTTCTACAGCTCCTGAAGGACCAGATTCCTTAACTCTTGAACCATTCTCATCAACCATTGCTCGTACCTTGCCAAGTACCGAACCAGCTGCAAGAACATCACCAGTCTTAAGAGTGCCATTTTGTATTAGAAGCGTGGCGACTGGTCCTTTGGCTTTGTCTAAATGAGCTTCAATCACTGTTCCTTTTGCTAATCGGTTGGGATTGGCCTGTAAGTCTTCAACTTCAGTAACTAGAAGAACCATTTCCAGTAGTTTGTCGATGTTTTCCCCCTTGATTGCACTGACAGGGACCATCACAACATCTCCACCCCAATCTTCTGCGAGGAGACTTTGTTCTGAGAGCTCTTGTTTGACGCGGTCTGGCGATGCACCTTCTTTGTCAGTTTTGTTGATGGCAACAACTATGGGAACTTCGGCCGCACGCGCATGACTTATCGCTTCAAGGGTTTGTGGTCTTACTCCATCATCTGCAGCGACAACTAGCACTGCGACGTCTGTAACTTTTGTCCCTCTAGCCCTCATTGCAGTAAAAGCTTCGTGGCCAGGGGTATCTAGGAATGTGATCTTTCTGAGCTCACCACCATGTTGAATTTCAACTTGGTACGCCCCAATGTGCTGAGTAATTCCTCCTGCTTCTACAGCAGCGACTCTTGACTTGCGAATAGCATCTAGCAAGCTCGTTTTGCCATGGTCCACATGCCCCATGACAGTTACTACAGGTGGGCGACGGATCAAGTGATCTAGATCCTTCTCCTCAATCATTTCTGAAGTTTTCTTAGCAGCTTCCTCGACATCATCTTCAAGAACAGGTACCCCAAATTCATCTGCAACAGTTTCGATTGTGGAAAGGTCTAGGGACTGAGTTACGGTTGCGACTATTCCCTTAAAGAAGAGGGATTTGATGATTTCTGAACTTTCTACTTTCAGCATGTCTGCAAGCTCTTGAACTGTGAGGTTCCCTTCAGGAATAATCAGCATTTCGGGCCTGACTTGCTTGGCTTCTCGCGCTGCTCTCAATTCCATCGCTCTTCGACGTTGTCGTTGTCGAGCAGTTTCTTTTTTGCGCTTTCTAATTGCTGCAACAGGTTTTGCAGCAGACTTTTGCTTTGATTTTGGTTTGGCAGGTCTGGCTAGGCTTGCTGAAAGAAGAACTGCTTGCTGCTCGCCCGCAAATCCACTTGTTTCAGTAGTTAATGCATCATCGTTCTCGCCAATGATGTGGACTTTTTGTCGTTGCTTTTGAGGTGATTTATTGCGTAGAGCTTCAAGCTTGGCACTGTCATCCCAATCAGGGCGGCCTGGTCTTCGTGGTGATCCAGGGGCACCCGGAGAAGGCCTATGAGATGGTCTTTTTGGAGTTGCTGCAGGTGCATTCGGTCTGTTTGGAGGGGGGGTAGCTCCATCTGTTGCGCCTTTGGGTTTAGGACTTACTGGAGTTCCATCAGGTCTTCTAGGAGGTGGTGTGCCTGGACGGCCAGTTGGCTTCTGAAGTTGCATTAACTCCCCAGGAGCCATCGGCTTTCTCATGCCAGCTGGCCTAGTAGGTGCTCCTGGCCTATTGCTGCCATCCCTATTAGGTCCGCTATTGCGATCGCGACGAATAGGTTTGCCAACTAGTTCAAGAGAGTTTCCACTCGAACGAGGTTGTCCTGTTCTTGGGCTTCCTGGGCGTGTTGGTGGGTTTTGGCGTTGAGGAGCTCCACCACGTTGGGGCATATTGTTTCGTTGATTCCCAACACCTAATTGCCTTGGACTGACATTCGGGCGCTTCTTATCTGGACGTTGGTTTTGGGAATTTGGACGGACAGGAGGTGCGGTGGGCCTTTTGGGTTGAGGGCGTCCTACAAGTTCAGGTTTGTTTGTGGATCGATCACTAGATATCGGTTTTTTGGGGGGTGCTGTTCGATTTGTCGTTGTTGGTGACTGAGGTTTGGAGATAATTGTTGGACGGGAGGCCGTTGAGCTTTTTTGCCTAGGAATATCTCTTGGTAAACCTTGTGTTGAATTAGATGGCTTTGCGCTGTTGTTTGCGCGTAAAGGGGAGGCTGGCTTCGCGGCGGGGGCTAGAGGGCGACTAGGAGGCTGTGGCCGTGATACTGGAACATTTGTTGGTTTTGAAGGCACATTGGCCCCATGATTTTTCTTGGGGGATTCTTTAGACTCAATTGATGACTTAGCTGAGGTAGCAGGTCGTCCTGAAGTAGCTGTTCCAGGCCTTTTAGGTGCAGAGGGCTTTGGTTTTACTTGAGGGGTTTGTTTTTTATCTATAGCTGCGTTTTCTTTTTGCTGTTTACTAGAATTTTCTTTGACGGAATTGGGCGTAGCTTTCTTGACAGAAAGAATTACTTTCTCAGGTTGGGCTTTTTTGCTTGTTGGTTGATCTGATTTCTTTTTTTTGATGAGAAGGTCACGTATTTGTCTTGCCTCTTCATCACTGATCGAACTGCTGTGGCTTTTTACCGCTATAGAAAGCTTCTTGGCGGCATCAAGCACATCCTTATTATCCAGGGCTAAATCCCTGGATAATTCATAAACTCTGATTTTACCGCTGGTGGTCATTAATGTCTCCGGTCGGTCCGGGAAAAATTTGCCTTGGGCTTAATTCAGTGAGGGTCCATTATTCATCTTGCCTTAACGGCTGAATTAATGGGGTCAATGAGCCGCTCTTGCAGCACCTCATAAACATCTTCAGGGATCTGACAACGAAGTGACTTTTGAAGACGTTTGCGGCGGCGAGCCTCTGCTAAGCAGTTCTCATTTCTACAAAGATAGGCCGATCGACCCATCCCTTCATCGAGAACCACTCCATCCTTATGGTCACGAACTACACGCCAAAAATGCTTACGATCTAGCAACTTTCGACATGCAATACATCGACGTAGGACGGACCGATGGTTCACCGGACCCCATCCTCTTCTTCTTTAATGGGCATCTCATCATCTTCTTGCTTGACTTCCTCGTCTGAGTATTTTTCTTCCTGAGCATCTATTTCTATATCTTCAGATTCTTCCGAAGCAAACTCTTCTTCTGAATTATCTTCCTCTTCATCTTCAGGTAGCGGATAGAGCTCTCTGAGACGTGCATCTTCTTCAGCCCGAGCTGCTTGCTCTGCGGCTAGTCGCTGTTCTGCTTCACGTTGAAGAGCTTCTTCTTCTTCTCGTTGGGCGATGAGCTCAGCAACAGCCTCATCTTCGCTAGCTTGGTCATATTCCTGGCTATTTTTGATGTCAATTTTCCAGCCAGTGAGCCTTGCTGCTAAACGAACATTTTGTCCTTCGCGTCCAATTGCGAGACTTAATTGATCTGGAGGAACAAGTACATGGGCATGTTGACCTTCTGGATCTACTAGACGAACAATTTCTACTCTTGCTGGACTGAGAGAGTTGGCAATGTATTGAGTTGGATCAGACGACCATCTGATCACGTCAATCTTCTCTCCACGGAGTTCATTCACTACTTGTTGAATTCGAGAACCTCTTGCTCCTATACATGCTCCAACAGGATCAACTTCTCTTTCAATGCTGTCTACGGCAACCTTTGTTCGTGGCCCTACGGATCGTGAAGGGGGATTTGCTTCACGGGCTACGGCCACAATACGGACAGATCCTTCTTGGATTTCCGGCACTTCATTTTCAAAAAGGTAAACAACAAGACCTGCATTGGCTCTACTTACAAATAGTTGTGGGCCGCGTCGAGGGATTTCGCTGACTTCTTTTAGGAAGACTTTGAAGGTTGCATTCGCCCGGTAATTGTCGTTTGGCAGCTGATCACGCCGGGGTAGTTCAGCTTCTACTTCAGGTCTCCCAAGTCCTGAACTTACCGCCATGATTACTGATTGACGCTCGAAACGTATGACTCTTGCTGTGAGTACAGGATCTTCTAAATCTGCAAATTCCTCTTGAATCATGCGTCTTTGTTGATCCCTTAGCTTCTGTGCCAAAACTTGTTTGGTTGTGGCAGCAGCCATTCGGCCAAAGTCTTCTTTTTCGGGGGTTACATCTAATACAACTGTGTCCCCAACTTGAGCGTCTTCAGCTACCTGCATTACTTCTGCATGAGCAATTTGATGGTCTTCGCTTTCCACTTCTTCGACGATGATTTTGCTTGCTAAAACTCGGTATCCTTCTTCGTCAAGGTCAAGACCAACATCAAAATTACTGAAATATTCTTCTTCGAAAGGGTCTTCACTAATTCCTAAATATAGTGTGCGCCTATATCTTTCGTAACCCTTTAATAGGGCTTCTCTTAAGGCTGCTTCTACAACTTGTGTAGGCAGCTTCTTCTCTTCACTGATGTCATCGATCAGGTTATTGAGGCCGGGAAGAAGAACTAGTGCCATCGACGATGGAGTTAGAGAAGGATTGTTGATGCTTTGAAATTGTGCCTGTTAGCTCGTAGGGCTTATTAGGCGGACGCAAACAACTGAATCACGTGGAATGCGTTTAATGCGGCCCCTAATGTTGAGGTGCACATATTCGCTGGATCTGTTTTTCAACAAACCAGATTCTTTAAGGTCAGAGCCTTTGGTGTTGTGGCTAGTAACTTCTACAGGAAATCCCCGAAAAGTCACAAAGTCTCGATCACTTTCAAGATGGTCTCCTATTCCAGGGCTGCTGACCTCTAGAACATAAGCTTCTTTTAGCAATTCAGATGCCTCGATTGCTTCACCCATTGGACCACTGAAACGAGCACAATCATCTAGTGAGACGTCACCTCCTTCGAGATGACTAATCAGTACTTGCATTGTGATTGGCCTCAAATTAGTGAGCAGGTGAACACTGCAAACTTGATAGCCGTTTTCAGCGGCCGTATCAGAGGCAAGGCTCTCCAAGTGCGGGAGCAATGGGTGAGGCAAGAGAAAGGTAATGATCGGACTTCTAGCCCGACCGGTTTCAGATTGAACCTGCCTCCCGAAGGAGGAACCTGCCAGGCATGCGTTAAATCTACTTTATCAATGCTTTTTGTGGGAGATGTCAGAAGAATCCTTTCTTAAAAAGGGTTTTTATGAGCAATTTTAGTGTTGATAGCCATTCACAATGCTTGGACTCTGCAAAGTTCTTGAGTGGGTTTCGCCTTCCATCTAACTTGTATTTATGAAACTAATCAGAATTCTGCAGCAAGTTGTCCATCAGTACCTTCTTGGAGGTCTGGCAATTTTCTTTAAGGTCATACTTTTGCCAGTAGCGTTTTGGACTGCTCCTGTTTATGCAGCTTTGGCTCCGGAGGATTCTGGAAGTCACAATTTTGTGGCTGCCGCTGTGCGCGAAGTTGCCCCTGCTGTTGTTCGTATTGATACTGAAAGGACAATTGAGAGGCAGCCTTTCGATCCAACACTTATCGATCCTCTATTACGTGATCTTTTGGGTGAACCAGAGTTAGGAGCCGAACGAGAGAGGGGGCAAGGATCAGGGGTATTAATTGATGATCAAGGACTTGTCTTGACTAATGCCCATGTTGTCGAGAATGTCAATCAGGTGACGGTCACACTTGCTGATGGTGATCAGCAAGATGCTGCAGTTATTGGAACCGATCAGGTTACAGATTTGGCTTTGGTTCGTCTTGAAGGTGATAACAAGCCGACTCCTGCACCTCTAGGTGATTCTGAAGAATTAGAGGTTGGAGATTGGGCTATAGCACTTGGTACTCCTTATGGGTTAGAGCGAACCGTCACCCTTGGCATCATCAGTAGTTTGCATCGAAGTATCAATACACTTGGTTTTTCTGATAAGCGCTTAGAACTGATTCAAACGGATGCCGCAATAAATCCAGGTAATTCTGGCGGCCCCCTTGTCAATGATCATGGAGAGGTTGTCGGAATTAATACTTTGGTGCGCTCTGGACCAGGCGCTGGCTTGGGTTTTGCTATTCCTATCAATCTTGCACGTGGGGTGGCTGAGCAGCTTTTAGAGAATGGCGAGGTGGTACACCCATATGTAGGAGTACAGCTCATACCGCTTACTGCTCGAATAGCTAGGGAACACAATCTTGATCCAAATGCGCTAGTTGAACTTCCTGAACTATCTGGTGCACTTGTTCAAAATGTTTTGAGAGACAGTCCAGCTGATCGGGCTGGCTTAAGACGAGGTGATCTGGTTGTTGGGGCTGGTGAGGTTGTTATTACTGAACCACAAGCTTTGCTGGAACAAGTTGATCAGGCTGAAATTGGGATGCCTTTAACTTTAAAGATTATGAGGAATGGTGATGAGCTAAGACTTTCTGTCCAGCCGGAAGCTTTGCCAGTTTTTAATTGAACTTTTTCCAACCCTTGCTACGGTCTCGCCTATTAGTTAAGGAATTATGTCTGACCTTCAAACACAGATGAAGCATGCAGTAGCAACAGCTGCTGTTGAAAAGATAGAAGATGGGATGGTTGTTGGATTGGGCTCTGGCTCTACAGCAGCAATGATGATTCAGGAATTAGGGGCGAAGCTTTCGGTTGGCAAGTTAAAGGATGTCGTTGGAATTACTACCTCCTTTCAAGGTGAGGTGATGGCAGCTGAGTTGGGGATACCTTTGCTCACACTTAATGCGATTGAGCGAATTGATTTGGCAATAGATGGTGCTGATGAAGTAGATCCTTCTTTGAACCTTATTAAAGGTGGTGGAGCTTGCCATGTTCAAGAGAAGTTGGTTGCAAGTAAGGCTGATGTTTTTGTTGTGGTAGTTGATTCCACAAAGATTGTTGATCGATTAAACCTAGATTTTTTGCTGCCAGTAGAGGTCTTGCCTGGAGCTTGGCGTCAGGTAAAAGGCTGTTTGTCGGAATTAGGGGGTAATGCAGAATTGAGGATGGCGACTCGCAAGGCTGGACCTGTGATTACTGATCAAGGTAACCTCGTTTTGGATGTTAGTTTTCTGGGAGGTATTGAGGATCCTGAGTTGCTGGAATCTCAGCTGAATAATATTCCTGGAGTTCTTGAAAATGGTTTATTTGTCAATTTGGCAGACGAAGTTTTGGTAGGCGAAATAGTTGATGAGGTTGCAAGTGTTCGTCATTTGACCAGCAATTAGATCAAGACTTAGATGAGCGAATTCTTACGGATTCAGCATGACTATGAAGGCCTTCACTTATTGCTAGTTCTTGGATCGCTTCGCTTGTGGCTTGTAAGGCGGCTTGATTAAACTCAATTAGAGAAGTATTTCTCAAAAAGGTTTCGACACTTAGGGCACCACTAAATCGGGCTGTTCCAGATGTAGGCAAGGTGTGATTAGGACCAGCTAGATAATCTCCCACTGCTTCAGGTGACCAAGGCCCAATGAAGATCGCTCCTGCGTTAGTGATTTGTTCAATAAGTTGATGAGGGTTTTCTACTAGTAACTCAAGATGTTCAGGTGCAAAATGATTGCTGAGCTCTGTGCAGCTTTTAAGGTTGTTGCAAAGAACCATTAACCCCCAGTCTCTAAGTGCTGTTCTGCAAATCTGTTCCCTTGGGTGCCGCTTGAGCTGAGACTCCAAATGGTTAGGCAATGATTCAACAAGACTTTGACTAGTCGTTAAAAGAACTGCAGCTGCCATTGGATCGTGCTCTGCTTGAGCAAGTAAGTCCGCAGCAACTTGTTCTACTTGGGCAGTATGGTCTGCAATGACAAGGACTTCACTTGGTCCTGCGAGTGAGTCAATACCCACTTGGCCATAGACAGCTTTTTTTGCAAGGGTTACATAAACATTGCCTGGACCAGTTATTACATCAACTTTGGGGACTGTTTCGGTTCCAAAAGCGAGGGCGGCGATTGCTTGAGCGCCACCGATTCTGAAAACTTGTTCGATTCCAGAAAGGTGAGCAGCAGCAAGGACTGTTTGATTGATTAAGCCATCTTTTCCTGCAGGCGAGACCATTACAATATTTTTAACTCCAGCGACTTGGGCAGGGATAGCATTCATAAGAACTGTGCTTGGATAAGCAGCCCGCCCTCCAGGGATATATAACCCTGCCCTCTCAACAGGACGCCAGCGCCTGCCTATTCGTTCTCCATGTTTGCCTTCATGTTCAATGTCTTTGGGTATTTGAAGTTCGTGGAAGCTTTTGATTCTTTGATGGGCAAGCTTTAATGCAGATTGAAGGTTTCTAGGTGTTGCATTCCAGGCTTTTTCAAGTTCTTCTGTACCAACTGATAAGGGATCTGGAAGAAAGTGATCA
This sequence comes from Prochlorococcus sp. AG-409-P01, assembly GCA_003215335.1. Lineage (GTDB taxonomy): Bacteria > Cyanobacteriota > Cyanobacteriia > PCC-6307 > Cyanobiaceae > AG-409-P01. Next base: position 150,737 of record QCKM01000002.1, read on the forward strand.
AATTTTTGGGTGTAAGAAATTAAAGCTTTATCACCATCTATACGTATGTTCTCGAGAATTTGCTCAACGGTTGAGATCGCTTGTTTTTGGGAATCCTCGTTTGTTCGTTTTGAAAGTCTTTCAATTTGGATTTTGGCTTGAGAAATATCTTCTGCCAGCTGTAAAAGCCCTTGATATCTGTTTGGATTTTCCAGGCTTCTATGCGTCAAAGTTCTTCAACAGGTTTGAATTAACCTAGAACCTTCCTGATTTGGTGTGAACCAGATGAGATAAGGAATGATTTCTTGGAGGGTTGTGAGTTATGGTTGTTGATTGTCTAGTCAGTTCTAGCCTCTGTGGCCAATAATAAATCTTCCAAGAAGCGTGTTCTCATTGCAGAGCGCAATCGTCAGGAGAACAAGTCTTATAGATCTGCAATGCGCACCTTGCTCAAGCGTTGTTTTAATGCTTGTAGCGATTACTCTCAGGAGCCAGGAGATAAGGCTAAAGATGCTGTTCAGACAAGTATGAATGTTGCCTTTAGCAAGATCGACAAAGCAGTGAAGCGAGGAGTTTTACATCGCAATGCAGGTGCAAATCAGAAATCTCGTCTCAGTGCTGCTGTGAAGAAGGCTTTGCAGCAAGCTGCTCCTAATTAGGCTGGGTTTTGGACAGACATTGATATGAGGTTTTAATTAGTTTTTCTTGGATTACTGGCAAAATGTTCAAGAAGATTCGCTTTTTACTTGAGTGTTGTCGAATGCATTGATCGACAGCCACTGCCACATTGTCTTTCGTAATTTCGATCAAGATATTGAGGAGGTGGCTATTAGATGGCGAAAGGCTGGTGTGGTCAGTCTTCTTCATGCTTGTGTTGAACCTTCTGAAATACCAGCCATTCGTGCGTTGGCGGATAAATTTCCTGAATTAAGGTATTCAGTCGGAGTTCATCCTCTTGATACAAAGCATTGGGGAAAAGATACTCAGGCAATTTTGCGCAATGCAGTTTTAGAAGATTCGCGTGTTGTTGCAATCGGTGAGCTTGGCTTAGACCTCTTTAGAGAGTCAAATCTTGAAGAACAGTTGAAAGTCTTGAGGCCACAGTTAGACCTTGCTGTGGAAATGGATTTGCCCGTAATCATTCATTGCCGTGATGCTGCCTCTCCAATGTTGTTGGAATTGCGTCACCGTGCGGCCAATGGTTGTTGTCCTAGAGGTGTTATGCATTGTTGGGGTGGCACCCCTGAGGAGATGGAAAGCTTTTTGGAGTTGGGCTTCTTTATAAGCTTTAGCGGAACAGTGACCTTCCCAAAAGCAGTAGATACTCATGTTTGTGCACGTAAGGTTCCACAAGATCGCTTTTTAGTTGAGACTGATTGCCCTTTCCTTGCTCCAGCCCCTCAGAGAGGCAAGAGAAATGAGCCTGCTTATGTGGAGGCCATAGCTGCTCGTATAGCCGAGCTTCGTGAACAACCATTCTCTTTGGTGGCAACAAGCAGCACTGAAAATGCACGACGATTGTTTGGACTTCCTTGATTTCGATAGACAAAGAATTAAAGAAGCCGTTTATGTGTAAAATGACTAATTGCCTGGGCATTGCGTAGTTCGCCTACGCTTTTGCTGCCAAAGGTTTTATTTACTTCAGGTGCATTGTCGAAGTCAGCCATTCTGACCAGAGATTCTTGAGTACAAGAGCACGGCAGCCGTTCTTCTCCTTAGTGATCGGCTGCCGTGCATTTTGTGCTCATACTTTGCGAAGAGGCATTTCGACCTCCAGGTTTCATCTCCCTTCCTCTCACCTTCAGGTCTTCGAATGAGCAGAAGCGCGATTCAGGTCGCCAAGACCGCTACCTATCTTCCTGATCTGGTCGAGGTACAGCGGGCCAGTTTTAAATGGTTTTTGGAAAAGGGTTTAATTGAGGAGCTTGATAGCTTTTCTCCTATTACTGATTACACCGGTAAGCTTGAACTTCATTTTGTTGGCAATGAATATCGGCTGAAGCGTCCACGCCACGATGTGGAAGAAGCTAAAAAACGTGATGCAACTTTTGCTTCTCAGATGTATGTAACATGTCGACTTGTAAATAAAGAAACGGGTGAGATTAAAGAACAGGAGGTATTCATAGGTGAGTTACCTCTGATGACAGAAAGAGGAACTTTTATTATTAATGGTGCTGAACGAGTAATTGTTAACCAAATAGTTCGTAGTCCAGGAGTTTATTTTAAGGATGAACAGGATAAAAATGGTCGACGTACATACAATGCAAGTGTTATTCCCAATCGGGGCGCATGGTTGAAATTTGAAACTGACAAGAACGACCTTCTACATGTTCGTGTTGATAAAACAAGAAAGATCAATGCTCATGTATTAATGCGTGCAATGGGTTTATCTGATAATGATGTTGTAGATAAATTGCGTCATCCTGAGTATTACAAGAAGTCTATTGATGCGGCGGATGAAGAGGGTATAAGTTCTGAAGATCAGGCATTATTAGAACTCTATAAAAAACTTCGGCCTGGTGAACCTCCCTCAGTGAGTGGTGGTCAGCAGCTCTTGCAGACTAGATTCTTTGACCCGAAACGTTATGACTTAGGTCGTGTAGGTCGTTATAAGATTAATAAGAAACTGAGACTTACAATTCCAGATTCAGTGCGTACACTTACGCATGAAGATGTTTTATCTACTCTAGATTATTTGATTAATTTAGAGCTCGATGTTGGAGGCGCAACTTTAGATGATATAGATCATTTAGGTAATCGCAGAGTGCGCTCAGTAGGAGAGCTTTTGCAGAATCAGGTGCGTGTTGGACTTAATCGTCTCGAGAGAATTATTAAGGAGCGGATGACTGTTGGGGAGACTGATTCTTTAACTCCTGCACAGTTGGTCAACCCAAAGCCTTTGGTTGCTGCAGTTAAAGAGTTTTTTGGCTCAAGCCAATTGAGTCAGTTTATGGACCAGACCAATCCTTTGGCTGAATTAACTCATAAGCGGCGTATTTCAGCCTTAGGCCCTGGAGGACTTACACGTGAAAGAGCAGGTTTTGCTGTTAGAGATATTCATCCGTCACACTATGGACGACTTTGTCCAATTGAGACTCCTGAGGGACCCAACGCAGGATTGATTAATTCTTTAGCCACACATGCAAGGGTTAATCAATATGGATTTATAGAGACGCCCTTTTGGAAGGTTGAAGAGGGAAAATTAATTAAAGAGGGAGACCCTATATATCTCTCTGCAGACCTTGAGGATGAGTGTCGTGTTGCCCCAGGGGATGTGGCGACTGATTCAGATGGAAAAATTCTTGCTCAGCTTGTTCCTGTTAGGTATAGGCAGGATTTTGAGAAGGTCCCCCCTGAGCAAGTCGATTATGTGCAACTCTCCCCTGTTCAGGTCATTTCAGTTGCAACATCCCTTATCCCATTTCTTGAGCATGACGATGCAAATAGGGCTCTTATGGGATCAAATATGCAACGTCAGGCTGTGCCGCTTCTTAGGCCAGAACGCCCACTAGTCGGGACAGGGCTAGAAACTCAAGTTGCTAGAGATTCAGGGATGGTTCCCATCTCAAGAGTGAATGGATCGGTCGTATTTGTTGATGCTAATGCAATTGTGGTTAGAGATGAGGATGGTATGGATCACACTCACTATTTACAAAAATATCAACGTTCAAATCAAGACACTTGCTTGAACCAGCGCCCAATAGTTCGACAAGGGGATCCAGTGATTGTTGGACAGGTATTGGCAGATGGATCGGCATGTGAAGGCGGAGAAATTGCTCTTGGGCAGAATGTTTTGGTCGCTTATATGCCTTGGGAAGGTTATAACTATGAGGATGCAATTCTTGTTAGCGAAAGACTGGTAAAAGATGACCTTTATACATCTGTACATATAGAGAAATATGAGATTGAAGCTCGGCAAACCAAGCTTGGACCTGAAGAAATTACAAGAGAGATACCTAACGTTGCAGAAGAGAGCTTGGGTAGCCTTGATGAGATGGGCATTATCCGGATAGGTGCTTTTGTTGAAAGTGGAGACATTCTTGTTGGGAAGGTGACTCCTAAGGGTGAATCTGATCAACCTCCTGAAGAGAAACTTTTAAGAGCAATCTTTGGCGAAAAAGCACGCGATGTAAGAGATAACTCTTTGCGAGTCCCGAGTACAGAGCGTGGTCGGGTAGTAGATGTTCGAATTTATACGCGAGAACAAGGTGATGAACTTCCACCAGGCGCAAATATGGTCGTCAGGGTTTATGTCGCTCAGCGACGGAAAATTCAGGTTGGAGACAAGATGGCTGGACGTCACGGCAATAAAGGAATTATTAGCCGAATCCTTCCTAGGGAAGACATGCCTTATTTGCCTGATGGCACACCAGTGGACATAGTGCTCAATCCATTGGGTGTGCCAAGTCGCATGAACGTCGGACAGGTTTTTGAATGTCTTATGGGCTGGGCTGCAGCGAATCTTGATTGTCGAGTCAAAGTTGTTCCTTTTGATGAAATGTATGGAGCAGAGAAATCTCAACAGACGGTTGAGGCCTATCTGAAAGAAGCTGCAAAACAACCTGGAAAGGAATGGGTCTATGACCCTGAGAACCCTGGCAAACTTCAGTTGATTGATGGACGCTCGGGCGAACCTTTTGACCAGCCTGTCACTGTTGGTTATGCGCAAATTTTGAAGTTAGTTCACTTGGTGGACGACAAAATTCATGCGCGCTCAACAGGTCCTTATTCATTAGTTACCCAACAGCCTCTTGGAGGGAAAGCTCAGCAGGGTGGACAGCGATTGGGTGAGATGGAAGTTTGGGCGCTTGAGGCATATGGTGCTGCATATACGCTTCAAGAGCTTCTAACTGTCAAATCAGATGATATGCAAGGGAGAAATGAAGCACTCAATGCCATTGTGAAAGGTAAGCCTATTCCCAGACCTGGGACTCCAGAGTCTTTCAAGGTTTTGATGAGGGAGCTTCAATCCTTAGGTTTAGATATAGCTGTTTATACAGATGAAGGTAAGGAAGTGGATTTAATGCAAGATGTAAATCCTCGAAGAAGTACACCTAGTAGGCCTACTTATGAATCTTTAGGGGTTACTGATTACGACGATGACTAACAACCTTATTTAACTCTGACTACTTCTTACATTTACTAAAGATTTGTCCATGACTAACAGCAACCTTCGTACAGAAAATCATTTTGATTACGTCAAGATTACCTTGGCATCCCCGGACCGTGTCATGGAGTGGGGGCAGAGAACTCTTCCTAATGGCCAAGTTGTGGGTGAAGTAACCAAGCCAGAAACTATTAATTACCGCACATTGAAGCCAGAGATGGATGGGCTTTTCTGTGAGAAGATATTCGGACCCTCAAAAGATTGGGAATGTCATTGTGGAAAGTATAAACGTGTTCGACATAGAGGCATCGTTTGTGAACGTTGCGGCGTAGAAGTTACTGAAAGCCGCGTACGTCGACACCGTATGGGCTTTATTAAACTCGCCGCACCAGTCTCACATGTTTGGTATTTAAAAGGGATACCAAGTTATGTAGCTATTTTGATAGATATGCCTTTGAGAGATGTTGAGCAAATTGTCTATTTCAACTGTTATGTAGTACTTGATCCCGGAGACCATAAGGACCTTAAATATAAACAGTTGTTGACTGAAGATGAATGGTTGGAAATAGAAGATGAGATTTATGCTGAAGATTCAGAGATAGAGAATGAACCTATTGTTGGCATTGGTGCTGAGGCTTTAAAGCAGTTGCTTGAGGATCTTGAATTAAAGCAAGTTGCGGAGCAGTTACGCGAGGATATTGCAGCTAGCAAGGGTCAGAAAAGAGCTAAACTTATTAAAAGATTGAGAGTGATTGATAATTTCATCGCGACTAGTGCACGCCCAGAGTGGATGGTCTTAGATGCGATACCTGTAATACCTCCTGACCTGCGCCCTATGGTTCAACTTGATGGAGGACGCTTTGCTACTTCTGATTTGAATGATCTATATAGAAGAGTTATTAACAGAAATAATCGCTTGGCTAGATTGCAGGAAATATTGGCCCCTGAAATAATTGTTAGAAATGAAAAAAGAATGCTTCAGGAGGCTGTTGATGCTCTTATAGATAATGGTCGAAGAGGCAGAACAGTGGTTGGTGCTAATAATCGACCGCTCAAGTCTCTTAGTGACATTATTGAAGGTAAGCAAGGACGTTTTCGCCAGAATTTATTAGGTAAGCGGGTTGATTATTCAGGAAGATCCGTAATAGTTGTTGGCCCAAAATTAAAGATGCATCAGTGCGGATTACCTAAAGAAATGGCTATAGAGCTCTTTCAGCCATTTGTTATTCACCGGCTAATTCGTCAAAATATTGTCAATAACATTAAGGCTGCAAAAAAATTAATTCAGCGAGCTGATGATGAAGTAATGCAGGTCTTGCAGGAAGTGATCGATGGACATCCAATCTTGTTAAACCGTGCACCTACTCTTCATCGTTTAGGAATACAAGCTTTTGAACCGAAATTAGTAGATGGCAGAGCAATTCAGCTTCACCCTTTGGTTTGCCCGGCATTTAACGCTGATTTCGATGGAGATCAAATGGCAGTGCATGTTCCTTTAGCCATTGAAGCTCAGACTGAGGCCCGTATGTTGATGCTCGCTAGTAATAACATCCTGTCTCCTGCTACCGGGGATCCGATTATTACCCCGTCGCAAGATATGGTCCTTGGCTCATATTATTTAACTGCACTTCAGCCTGAATTTAAGCAGCCTGAGTTTGGTGATCGCTCGAGAACATTCGCAAGCCTTGAAGATGTAATTCACGCTTTTGAAGACAAGCGACTTGTTTTACATGATTGGGTTTGGGTTCGCTTTAACGGTGAGGTCGATGATGAGGAGGAGCTAGATGCTCCCGTTGAGTCCAAGTCTCTTAGTGATGGGACTCGAATTGAACAATGGACTTATCGCAGAGATCGATTTGATGAACAAGGAGCTCTGATAAGCAGATATCTTCTTTCAACTGTAGGTCGAGTAGTTATGAACCACACAATTATCGATGCAGTAGCTGTTACTTAACGCGTTCTGATTCAACCCCTCTAACCCTCTTTTTGAATTACTTGCTTCGATGACTTCAACTTCTCCTAAACCCCGTAAGACCACCAAGGCTTCTAAGTCTGCGAAAGGTTCTAAGCGAACTAAGGGTTCCAAGAAGAATGCTCCGGTTAGTGCGTCTCGCGTTTTAGCAAAGACCCCACCTCCATTTCGTAATCGGGTAGTAGATAAGAAGGGCCTTAAACAGCTTGTTGCTTGGGCCTATAAAACTCATGGCACTGCAGCAACATCTGCTATGGCTGACAATCTCAAAGACTTGGGATTTCGATATGCAACCCAAGCGGCAGTATCTATTTCTGTTGATGATTTGAAGGTCCCAGAAGCTAAGCAAGATCTCTTGGGACAAGCTGAGGAACAGATTACGGCTACCGAGGAGTGCTACCGGCTAGGTGAGATTACGGAAGTTGAACGTCACACCAAGGTTATTGACACGTGGACGGAGACAAATGAACGTTTAGTTGATGCAGTCAAGAAGAACTTCAACCAGAATGATCCACTGAATTCTGTCTGGATGATGGCTAATTCAGGAGCTCGTGGAAACATGTCTCAGGTCCGTCAGTTAGTAGGCATGCGTGGGCTGATGGCTAACCCGCAGGGCGAAATTATTGATTTACCTATTCGTACAAACTTCCGTGAAGGACTCACTGTCACTGAGTATGTGATTTCTTCTTACGGTGCACGGAAGGGTTTGGTTGATACAGCCTTAAGAACGGCTGACTCTGGCTATTTAACTCGAAGATTGGTTGATGTTTCTCAGGATGTGATTGTTCGAGAGGAAGATTGTGGGACCACGCGTGGGATTTTTGTAAAAGCAGAGGATGGCAAGTTTGGGAATCGTCTCGTTGGTCGGCTTACTGGAGAAGAGGTAGTTGGATCTGATGGTGAAGTTTTAGCACCGCGTGACAAAGAAATTGATCCTTTACTTTCTAAACGATTTGAACAGGCTGGACTCGCTACTGTCATGGTCCGCTCCCCATTGACATGTGAGGCCACGCGATCAGTTTGTCGGAAGTGCTATGGATGGGCCCTAGCTCATAATGAGCTAGTTGACCTAGGAGAAGCAGTCGGAATTATTGCTGCTCAGTCAATTGGTGAGCCTGGGACGCAGCTCACTATGAGAACCTTCCACACTGGAGGTGTCTCTACAGCTGAGACAGGGGTGGTTCGCTCAACGATCTCCGGCAAGGTGGAGTTTGGTAGTAAAGCTCGTATTCGTGGTTATCGAACTCCCCATGGAGTTGAAGCTAAACAAGCTGAGGTTGATTTCACAGTCACTGTGAAGCCCTCATCAGGTAAGGGCAGGCCTCAGAAAATTGAAATAACTAATGGATCTCTACTATTTGTAGAAGATGGGCAGGAGATCCCAGTCGACGTTACCGTCGCACAGATTGCTTCAGTTGCAGTCAAAAAGAGTGTTGAGAAGGCAACTAAGGATGTGATTTGTGACCTTGCAGGTCAGGTGCGTTATGAGAAAGCAATTCAACCTAAAGAGGTTACAGATAGGCAGGGCAATATCACCTTGAAGGCCCAGAGATTGGGTCGGCTTTGGGTTTTAGCTGGAGATGTTTACAACCTCCCTCCTAATGCGTGCCCAGTGGTAAATGGCAACATCAAAGCTGTCGAAGGTCAAGTGCTTGCAGAAGCCAGTCAGGCGAGTGAGTTCGGCGGAGAAGTACGCCTACGTGACTCTATCGGGGATTCAAGAGAGGTTCAGATTGTGACGACCTCAATGACCCTTAAGGACTTCAAGCTTATTGGTGAGTCCACTCATTCAGGAGAAATATGGCACCTTGAAGCTAAAGATGGTACTAATTACCGCTTAAACACGATTCCTGGTAGCAAGATTGGTAATGGGGAAGTTGTTGCTGAGCTTGCAGATGATCGCTTCAAAACGCAAACAGGAGGTATTGCGAAATTTGCTCCTGGTTTAGCTATTAAGAAAGCTAGATCTGCCAAGAATGGATTTGAGGTAAGCAAGGGTGGCACCTTGCTTTGGATCCCTCAAGAAACTCACGAGATCAACAAAGATATATCGTTGTTAATGATTAAAGATGGGCAATGGATTGAGGCAGGTACTGAGGTCGTCAAGGACATCTTCAGTCAGACATCAGGGATAGTTTCTGTTACTCAAAAGAATGATATTCTTCGAGAAATCATTGTTCGAAGTGGCTCGTTTCATCTTTGCAAAGAGAGTAAAGCTCTTGAGCGTTTTCAGGGAGATGGCCAGATGGTTAACCCTGGCGAGACTATCGCCAAGGGAATCAAAACAGATGAAATAGTCCTTGTACAAGCTATCGATACACCAGAGGGATCTGGTGTATTGCTTAGGCCTGTTGAGGAATACACGATTCCTGATGAGGCACAATTACCAGAGCTATTGCATGTGAAGCAACCTCAAGGACCTCATTTAGGGCTTAAAGCAACTCAGAGATTAGCTTTTAAAGATGGTGAATTAGTCAAGTCAGTTGAAGGAGTTGAACTACTTAAAACTCAGCTCACCTTGGAGACGTTTGATACAACTCCGCAGATGACTATTGATGTTGAGGCTATAAAAGATAAGCGAGCTAAGACAATAGAAAGATTGAGTTTGGTTATTCTCGAAAGTATTTTGGTGCGACGAGACACTATTTCAGACTCAAGCCATGGCTCTACTCATACTGAGTTGCAAATAGAGGATGGCCAAGTAGTGAAAGCTGGGGATGTGATTGCGACCACTCAAATTCTATGCAAAGAAGAAGGCATTGTTCAGCTTCCTGAAGTGAGAGATGGAGATCCTGTTCGCCGTCTAATTGTTGAGCGAGATGAGGACACAGTTACTTTGTCTACTAATGGAACACCAATTCCTAAAGTTGGCGACAGATTGGTTGATGGGGATCTACTCTCCAAGGATCAGCTGATTGATTGCTGCGGAGAGGTAGAGGTAGTTGACTCTAAGTCTATTACTTTGCGATTGGGTAGGCCATATATGGTGTCCCCTGATTCCGTCCTTCATGTCTCTGACGGAGATTTAGTACAGCGGGGTGATGGCCTTGCGTTGTTAGTTTTCGAACGGCAAAAGACTGGAGATATTGTTCAAGGGCTTCCACGAATTGAGGAGCTATTGGAGGCACGTCGTCCTCGTGATTCATCCATACTTTGTAAGAAACCAGGTGTGGTTGAAATTAAACAAGGTGAAGATGATGAGTCACTGACTGTCAACGTCATTGAAGAAGATGATGCTATTGGTGAATATCCCATCCTTCTTGGACGCAATGTCATGGTCAGTAATGGCCAACAAGTCACAGCTGGAGAACTTCTGACGGATGGTCCTATCAATCCACATGAATTATTGGATTGCTTTTTTACAGATCTTCGAGGCCGTAAGCCTTTGATGGAGGCAGCTCAGGAGGCTATCGCTAAGCTGCAACATAGATTGGTGACTGAAGTTCAGAACGTCTACAAGTCTCAAGGTGTCTCTATTGATGACAAGCATATTGAGGTAATTGTTAGACAGATGACCAGTAAGGTCAGAATTGAAGATGCTGGAGACACTACGCTTCTCCCAGGCGAGCTAATTGAATTAAGACAGGTTGAGGATACAAATCAGGCCATGGCAATAACTGGTGGAGCTCCAGCTGAATTCACTCCTGTTCTTTTGGGAATTACTAAGGCTTCTTTGAATACTGACAGCTTTATTTCAGCTGCTTCTTTCCAAGAAACCACTCGAGTTCTTACCGAGGCTGCGATTGAGGGCAAGAGTGACTGGTTAAGAGGTCTCAAGGAGAATGTCATTATTGGCCGACTGATTCCTGCAGGTACTGGCTTCAGTGGTTTTGTTGAAGAGTTAAGAGCTGAGGCAGGACCACACCCTGACATATTGGCCGAAGACCCTGCTGGTTATCGGAGGATCCAAAACCTTCGTCCGGATTACACAGTTGATATGCCTGCCGCTTCTGCCGCTAGTTCTTCGATTGTTTTGGATGATCCCAGTGATGAGGATTTAGAAGCAACACGTAGTCGTCATGGTATTGATCCCTCCTTGAGCAATTTTGCTGCTTTTGCTCGCCCTAGTGGAGAGGTTGAGCTTCAAGAAGATCAGCTCCCTGACCCTGCAGCACTAGAGGGTTTACAGGAGGAGGGATTGCTTTCTGATGAGTAAACCTTTATTTTCCTTCTTCTTCATTTTATGCTTGTGTACGTAGATCATGCTTGAACCAAAGATCATCCCCATTAGGCGCTTACCTCGATATGGCTTCCATAAACATATTGAGAATTTCAATGGTCGCCTAGCCATGTTGGGCTTTATTGCTTTGGTTGCTGTAGAGATATTTCTTGGTCATGGTCTATTGATTTGGTGAGTAGAGGGTTAGCAGTATCAGGGCATAAGGTCCTTCTTGGTAGCAGTATTGGCGATCTGGAAGAGTTTGCTATTGCACAAGGGCAACCAGCATTCCGCGGCCGTCAGTTGCATCATTGGTTGTATAGAAAAGGTATTAGGGATGTTGAGTTGATAACTGATTTACCTAAAGCATGGCGTTCAACTTTGCAGGATTTAGAGATCACTATCGGTCGCTTGGATGAGGTTAAGCGTTTAATTGCAAAGGATGCCACTACAAAGTTGCTATTGGCAGCTTCAGATGGGGAAATTGTTGAGGCTGTTGGTATCCCCACGGTTAATCGCCTTACTGTTTGCGTATCTAGCCAGGTTGGATGCCCCATGTCTTGTAGTTTCTGTGCGACGGGTAAAGGAGGTCTGAAACGCTCCCTAGAAGCACATGAGATTGTTGACCAAGTGATTAGTATTCGCGAGGCTATGTCTCGAAGGCCATCTCATGTGGTCTTTATGGGTATGGGTGAACCCCTCCTAAATGTTGATGCGGTTCTGTCTGCTATTCGTTGCATAAATAACGATCTAGGTGTTGGCCAAAGAAGAATCACTTTAAGTACTGTGGGAGTAGTTGACACTCTTCCTCAGTTAGCTGAATTCGCTTTAGAACGTCTTGGACGGGTCCAGTTCACGCTTGCCGTAAGCCTCCATGCGCCTAATCAAGAACTACGTGAGTCATTAATTCCTCCGGCTCGTAATTACCCTTTAAATGATTTGCTAGAGGACTGTAGACATTACTTTGCTATTACTGGAAGAAGGGTTAGCTTTGAATATATTCTTTTGAAAGAAATAAATGATTTACCTGAGCATGCAGATGAGTTGGCAGATCTTGTGAGTGGGTTTCAAAGTCACGTGAATCTAATTGCTTACAATCCTGTGGAAGGAGAACAATTTCAACGCCCAAGCCAGAAAAGAATACATGCCTTTCAGAGCATATTGGAAAGACGTGGAGTTAATGTAAGTTTGCGTGCTAGTAGAGGTTTGGATCAGAACGCCGCTTGTGGACAGTTGCGTCGTCGGCATGTTGAACTTGCTTGACGAGTGTGACTATAAGAGTTTGCAATTAAGAGAAAACCTATATGTCTGCGATTGATTGGATCATCCTGATTGGATACTTGCTTTTCACTCTCTGTATTGGGTTTTGGTTAGCTCGTCGAAATCGGAGTGATGATGATTATTTTGTGGCAGGGAGACGACTGTCTGGCTGGCTAGCTGGTGCGTCGATGGCAGCAACAACTTTTTCAATCGATACGCCACTTTATGTGGCTGGTTTGGTTGGGACTCGTGGATTGGCTGGAAATTGGGAATGGTGGAGCTTTGGTTTGGCTCATGTCGCAATGGCTGTAGTATTTGCTCCTTTATGGCGAAGGAGTGGTGTACTTACTGATGCTGCTTTTACTGAGCTGCGTTATGGAGGTAAAGCTGCCGCATGGCTTCGAGCCGTAAAAGCTTTTTTACTTGCAGTCCCAGTTAATTGTATTGGTATTGGCTACGCATTTCTCGCTATGCGTAAGGTTGTAGAAGCATTGGGGATGGTAGATGGCGAACCTTTATTTGGAGGGGTTACTGACACGCTGATTCTGCTTTTAGTCGTTGCAGCTTTGGTGTTGACATACACAGTGGTGGGTGGTCTTTGGGCAGTTGTGATGACTGACTTGGTTCAGTTGATATTGGCTCTTGCTGGTGCATTGACTGTTGCGCTTGTTGCTGTTCATGCCGCAGGAGGCATGACTCAGATGTTAGAGAGACTGGATGAATTAGGACGCCCTGAGTTGTTATCAATATTTCCTTGGACCTGGACTGGCACTCGGTTGGAGTGGATTGGAGGTGCAGGGGTTAGCTTTGCGAGCTTTATGGCATTCCTTTCCCTTCAGTGGTGGAGTTTTCGACGAAGTGATGGTGGTGGTGAATTTATTCAGAGGATGTTGGCGGCTAGGGACGAACAACAAGCGCAATTGGCAGGTTGGGTGTTCCTTATCGTCAATTATTTGGTTCGAAGTTGGTTATGGGTTTTGGTGGGTTTGGCTGGATTAATACTGTTACCTGCTCAGCAGGATTGGGAGCTCAGTTATCCAACTCTTGCGGTTAAATACCTGCCTCCGGTTGCACTTGGCTTGGTCGTGGTGTCATTAGTGGCGGCTTTTATGAGTACGGTTAGCACCTCTGTGAATTGGGGGGCTAGTTACCTCACTCATGATCTTTATCAGAGATTCTTCCGTCCTTCAGCAGGTCAACATGAATTGCTTTTGATAGGTCAATTAACCAGTTGCTTATTACTTATTTTAGGCGTTGTGACTGCGCTTGTAAGTGACAGCATTGGAGCTGTTTTTAGGCTTGCAATAGCTATAGGAACTGGACCAGGGGTGGTTCTGGTCTTGCGGTGGTTCTGGTGGAGAGTGAATGCGGCGACTGAACTTGCGGCGATGGTATGTGGATTTGTAGTTGGACTTACTACTTCTGTTGTGCCTTTGGTACGTATTGATGATTATGGATTAAAGCTAATCTTTACGACTTCCTTTACAGCAGTTGTTTGGCTCATCGTTTTGGTAATGACTCCTCCAGAATCTCCTGAAGTATTGGCACGGTTCGTACATCAAGTTCGACCTCCTGGCCCAGGGTGGCGAATTTGGCGTAAAAGGTTGGGTGTAAAACCGGTAGATTCGTTAGACACCCTTGTGACCCGCTTTCTTTTGAGTTCAGGTGTCCTTTTTGGGACTCTTCTAGGTTCTGGCTCTTTCATCTTGCATCAGACTCTTGGAGGTTGGATAGGCCTTTCTGTTGCTAGTTTCTGTTTGATTCCTATGGCAAAGACCTGGATGCGAATAAGGCTGGTAACAGGTTGATTCTTTGGAGTTGTTTGGGGGAGCAGAATGAGAGAAAAGCTTTTTCTCTTGACTTTTTTTCGAACGACATTGCTGCCAATTCTTATTGTGGCCTTATTTGGTTTGGCATTATTTGCTGTCTCTGCTCGTATTTGGTTGCCTGGGGACATGCTGGAGCCGGCCTCAATGTCTTAAGGCCTTTTGGACTTAATGCCTCTACGATTTCTTTATGAACTCTGCTGCTGGACAGTCATCTGAAGAGGGCCTTGCTAATTTGGCCATAGATCCAGATGTTCTGGCTAGAGAGCTGGATGCTGAGCTTTTAGGTGATCCATTAGATGAAATTGATCTGGATGGATTGGATGTTGATGAATTAAAGGTTGCTCGTGAATGTGAAGCTGGGTTGACTTGGTTGCAGCAAGGACATGAGGAACGTCTTCAGGGATTAAGGGTTTTTTGCGAGCATAGAGATGCCCGAGCTTTGCCTCTCTTGGTGCCTTTACTTAATGAGCCCTGTCCTGTTGAGAGGATGAGTGCTGTGTATGCATTGGGTCGGAATCCTTGTCCAATTGCTGTTGATTTGTTGCTTCAGTTATTGCGAACAGATAGCAATGCTTATGTGCGTAAAGCCACCGCATGGAGCTTGGGAAATTATGCAGACGCTTCTGTTTTAGACCCTCTTATACATGCCCTTCAGAACGATGTTGCAGCTGTTCGCCTGTGGGCATCTGGCTCACTTGCAGAAGCTGGTGGAAAATCTTCTGAGAGCGCGCAAGCAGCGGCTAATCAATTGTTGATCAGTTTGCAGATTGATAGTGAACCAGTTGTTCGCAGTAACTGTATTTGGGCTCTGGGTCGCCTTTATCAAAATCTGGAAGAACCTCTTAAAAATGCGATGGTAGAGGCTTTAATCGATGTTCTTTTGCAAGAAGCTGAGCAGTCGGTTCGTTATGAGGCTCGTGTTGTGTTGGAACAACTTGAAAGTCCTCAAATCTTAAAACGCCTTCAACAATTGAGTAATGAGGGACTCTTGGCTTGAGATTTCTTTTAAGTTGATCCATGTAACAACTGCCACGACAAATTCCTGAGGTTTTCTATAGCATCAACTTCTATTCAGTCCAGACGCATGCCACAACGCACGCTTCGGTTCCGGATTAAACAAGATGGGAGAGTTGAAGAGTCTGTCGAGGGGGCTCTTGGCTCATCTTGTTATCAACTGACTGAGAAGCTTGAAGAAGCCTTAGGTTCTGTGGAGAACCGCGAGGCTACTTCCGAGGCTTTTCTCCAACCTCAAGAAGAGTCCCATGCAATTACTACCGAACTCAAATCAATCTGATGTCCCACTTCAGCACAGTTAAAACTCAGCTCCGTAAGCTTGATTCTCTTGTGAAGTCTTTGCAAGATCTTGGCTATGACCCACAAGAGGGTGAAATGTTAGTGCGGGGCTACAAAGGTCAGACAGTAAAAGCAGAGCTTGCTGTATCTTTCCCAAAAGGTGGTGATATTGGCTTTAGATGGAATGAAGCTACCGGTGCTTTTGAATTAGTTGCGGATCTAGATCTTTGGTCACATGATGTTCCTGTTGAGCGGTTTTTGGGACAGCTAACTCAGAGATATGCACTTAATACAGTGCTTTCCGCTTCTGTTAAAGAAGGTTTCGAGGTTGCTGAACAGAGTACAAATGTTGATGGTTCGATAGAACTAGTTGTTACTCGATGGGATCCTTGATTGAAGGCAATGACCTCTGATCCCTCTGCAGCCTATTTGGCAGAGCCATATTCCAAAGATTCGCCCAATGGACGGGAACCTTGTTTGGGTGGTCAATTGAGTGAGAAGGCAGTATGGGTGGACGAATCAATATGTATTGGTTGCAAATATTGTGCACATGTAGCGACTAATACTTTTGTCATTGAAAGGAGCTTGGGGAGATCAAGAGCTTTTCGACAAGATGGTGATAGCACTGCTCGTATCCAAGAGGCTATAGATACTTGTCCAGTTAATTGCATTCATTGGGTTCCTTTTGAGAATTTAGAAAACTTGCGAGCTCAATTAGATGCGATGGACCTTCAAGATTTGGGCAAGCTGCCTAAACCTTCTAAAAGGATAAATTTAAGAAAGAATTGATAGCTTTGGCGATTCCCTGTAGACGCTTTGGTCGTACGGGTTTGCAGATTCCTGTTTTATCTCTAGGAGGGATGAGATTTCAGCAGAGTTGGTCGGAATTGCCTTTAGAAGAGATCATTCCTGATGGGCAAAACCAACTGCAGAGGATTCTTCAGAAGGCTCTGCAGTTGGGTCTCCATCATATAGAGACTGCTAGGCATTATGGAACCTCTGAGATGCAACTTGGGTTGGCGTTAAAAAAAGTCCCAGACTCACTGAGGTTAATCCAGACAAAAGTGCCTCCTTATGAGGACTCAAAGGCTTTTGAGCTGGAGCTGGAGGTTAGTTGGGAGCGCCTTCAATGTAAAAAGATTGATCTGTTGGCAATTCATGGGTTGAACTTGCCAGAGCATCTGGAACAGACTTTGCGCCCTGGAGGTTGTATGGAGGTAGTTCGTCGTTGGCAGGCAGAAGGGAGAATTAAACATGTTGGCTTTTCAACTCATGGCCCAACGGATTTAATTGTTCAGGCCATTGAATCCAACGCTTTTGATTTTGTGAATTTGCATTGGTATTACATCAGACAAGACAATGATGCAGCTTTAGATGCTGCGGCTAAGCATGATTTAGGGGTTTTTATTATTAGTCCTACAGATAAAGGTGGTCACCTCCATAGCCCTTCTCCCAAATTACTTGAGCTTTGCGAACCGCTACACCCCATTGTTTTTAATGACTTGTTTTGCTTGAAGGATCCAAGGGTGCACACCATAAGTATTGGGGCTGCAAAATTGGAAGACTTTGATCTTCATATTGAAGCTCTAGAGCATTTTTCAAGAGCGGATGAGTTGCTTGCTCCAATTCAAGAGAAACTTGAGAATGCCGCAGTCCAATCTTTAGGAGCTGCTTGGGTCTCAAGTTGGTCTGAGGGACTCCCGAAATGGCATGAGACTCCAGGAAATATCAATATTGAGGTGTTGCTTTGGTTATACAACCTAGTTGAAGCTTGGGGTATGGAAAGTTATGCCAAGGCACGTTATGGGCTTTTAGGGCGAGGCAGTCACTGGTTCCCTGGCGAAAATGCTGATTCCCTTGACAATCAAATTTCAGAGGAAAGATTATGCGCTTCGCTAGGTAAGAGTCCTTGGTGTGATGAGATACCTGAAATGCTTCGAAGGCTTCGAGATCGTGTAGGAGGGACTTCTCAGCAAAGACTCTCATCTTTTTAGATGGCCTAGGGGTCTCTTCTTAGGTATTCCAACTGCTCTTGGATATTTTTCTGGACAGTGGTTAATAGCTTTTAGACGTATTTGGTGACGTATGCCTCGCTCGCCAGGAAGATCTGTTTTGTCAATTTTGCTAATTGTTCCATGAAGTGGGATAAGGGCTGTATTGAGCTCTTGCAAATCTTGTTGTCTCCAATGCCCTTGATAAATCAGTGCTTCTCCATTGGATTTGATCAAAGGAATAAGGTATTCAGCGACCTCGGAGACTCTTCCAACTGCTCGTGCCATTGCAAGATCAAACTTTCCTCTGAAGTTTGAATTCTGACCGGTAATTTCTGCGCGCTCGGTCCGTACAACTATTCTTCTATCGAGACCTAACTCAGTGATAATGGTTTTAAGTGCTTTAGTTTTGCGGCTTGATGAATCGATGAGTGTCATTTTAGATTTTGGTAGTGCTATGGCTATTGCTATACCTGGGAAACCACATCCGGCTCCAATGTCTACGCATTCTCTAAGCCTTAAGGGGTTTTTGAGCTCATCTTTTAACGGCCATAAGCTATCAAATACTTGAGATATCCAGTAATGCTCTCCTTCTATTAGGCGAGTTAGATTTAGCCGGGTATTCAATTCTCTCAAAAGTATTTGAAGCTTGACGAATTGATCGATTTGTTGGTAAGAAGGTTGCCATTGAAGAGCTTCCCAAAGGGATCTATCTGATTTATCAAAGTAATTGTTTTGTTTCATCTCTTGTCAACTTTAGTGTCCTTAGACATGGCTTCCCAAAGCGAAAGCATCAGCAACTCCATATTCATGAATATTTTGTGAGAGCTTGACTACTCCTCATGGCTATTACGAAGTTTTAGGAGTCTCACCTTCAGCAGATTCCGACACTATTCATAGGGCTTTTCGTCAACTAAGCAAAACACTTCACCCTGATACGACAAGATTGCCTGCAGAAGAAGCAGCTAAACAATTTCATGTACTTTGTGAGGCTTATGGATACCTTGCAGATCCACATAAACGTCAATTATATGATTTGACCCTTCAAAATGATTCTGAGGTCAAGTTAGACCGAATGTCAGGATCTGTTCCTAAGAGTCGCTTTGTAAAAGGCAGGGCTAAGAAAGTGAGTACGCTTCGTCCGCTTTCAGGTGGTGAATTGTTTTCGCTTATTTTGTTGTGTGGTGCTTTCTTACTAAGTTTGTTGTTAGTGTTAGTGCTTCAGTTTGCACAGGGCAGAGAGTTGCAAATAAGGCCAAGTTGGCTCATGGTTGATGATGTTCTTGGCACCACCAATTTATTAATTATTTCTGATGTCGATGTTGCCACCCTCTACAACTCCTTTAAATAGACATTCTTTGAATGGATTGGAAAGCTGGCTGCGTCAATTGGGCGCCCAGAGATCTGATGATGACCGTTGCCGTTGGACTTGGGTACTTTCAGGATGGACAAATGAAATTTTGTTGGCACAGGATGAGTTAAGAGTCACATGGTTAAAGGATGGTCAAAGTACTAGTTGTTGTTTTTCTTATGGGCTTTCTCGTAGCGATGTTGAGGCTGCTATCAAGCAAGGACCTTGAGTGGAACATTAATTTGACTTGCTATAGATAATCAAGACTGACTTTTATGGCTGAATAACATTGCTCAAGCTGGTCATCACTAATACACAATGGAGGTAGAAGGTAAACGACTTGACCAAGTGGCCTTAGAAAAACTCCATTGGCTATCACTTTCTTTTTGAAAATACGGCCAATTGGGTTGAGGTAACCTTCACGCTTTTCAACAGCGATGTCGAAGGCAGCAATGGATCCTGTAAGCCTTGGCTTTTGTACTTTTGAATGTTTCTCAAGATCTTTGAGATGGGGCAGGTGACGACTTTCAAAGTCCTCGTAGGCCATAGGCTTGCGCTCCAGTAGGTCTAAGCTGGCATTAGCGGCTGCACAGCCTAAGGGGTTAGCGGTGAAGCTATGACCATGCCAGAAAGTTAGTTCAGGCTCATTCCCGATAAAGGCTTCAAAGATCTCTTCCGTAGCCATAGTGACCCCCATCGGCAAGAAACCGCCGGTAAGGCCTTTGGAAAGTGCTATTAAATCAGGTTTGATGCCAGCTCGTTGAAATGCAAATAATGCGCCACACCTTCCAAAACCAGTTAGTACTTCATCAGCGATAAGAAGAGCACCTGCTTCCCGTGTCTTTTTTTCGATTGCTTGTAGGAACTTCTTTCGCACCATAGACATCCCACCAGCACCTTGAACCAGCGGCTCAAGAATTACTGCGGCAGTTGGCTTTTCTAGGCAACGATCGAGCTCCTTTAAAACCATTGCTTCACGGGATTCAACTGAGTCATCCCCCCACCATGTTTGGGGCCATGGGACTCGGGCTACAGGAAAAAGCATTTCTTGAAATGGAGCATTGAATATGTTTCGTTCACCTACAGACATGGCTCCAAATGTATCGCCGTGATAGGCCCCATCGAAGGCAATAAGTTGTTTCCTCTCTATACCTTGGTTATGCCAAAATTGAAATGCAATTTTGATTGCTACTTCTACAGCTGTTGAACCATTGTCTGAAAAGAATAACCTCTGTAAACCTGTATGAGCACTTAAGCGTTTGGCAAGTCGCTCAGCTTGTGCATGAGTGAAATCTGCAAAGATTACTTGTTCGAGTTCCTTTGCCTGTTTGGATATAGCGTTAGCTATATAGGGGTCTGAGTGACCATGAAGGGTGACCCACCAACTGCTTATTGCATCAATCAGTGGTGGCTGACCATTGTCACGAATCAATAGTGCTCCTTTGCCTTTTGATACACGTAAAGGTGGAGACGCTGAAGCGATTTGAGTAAATGGTGGCCATATGTTTTGATGCCATTTTTGGGAGGTCATACCAGGTATTGGATTCAGATCATCTATTGTTTAAGAATCTTCTGTCAGTGGTGTTTATCACAGAAAGAAGATTCGCTACATAGCTTTGAGGAAGTAGGGTGAATAACTACTTTTAGTTGAATTGTTGTCATTTGAGTCTTTGATGAAAAGGCTGATTATGTATTTATTGACAAATTTTTCTTTGCTCTTCCAATTCAATAGATGAGATCAATGTGCATTGAAACCAGTGCATGAAACTTTTCTCGACATTTGTGAAAACCATCATGATTGCTCCACAGCAGAGAGCAATGATTAATGTGCCCCATGTTTGTCGAATGTACATTGTTGTTGACCAAATCAGTTGAGAAGGCGTTGAAGAGTATTACTTAAGTTTTGATGTTGCCATTGCTCTTTTAGTGCTTGTGCTGTCAGTTTAGGTAGATGTGGGAGTTGAGCGATTACTGGAACATTTCCCAGTTGCTCTAATGTTTTGGGATTATCTTGATGGGTTGGTCCATTTAAAATTAGACCAAGCACAGGCAATTTTCTTTGGCGCAGGGCTTCAAGGCTTAAAAGCGTATGGTTTAGTGTTCCAAGCCCGCTTCGTGCTACGAGGATGATAGGCAATTGCCATTCTTTTAGCTGGTCTACTTGAAGCCATTCTCGATTTAGTGGTACTAAAACTCCTCCTGCAGTTTCTATTACTAAGGGACCTTTGATTTTGGGTATCTGAAGTTTTTTCGGATTGATGAGGCGATTTTCTTTTTCTGCAGCCCAGTGAGGTGAGACTGGAGCGACAAATTTGTATGCCTCATGGCACCATCTTTCTTGAGGCAGGTTAAGGATTTTGCAAATCCTTCCAAGGTCTCCGCCTCCATCTAATCCGCTTTGTACAGGCTTCCAATAGGTTGCATCAAGACCTTGTACCAATAGAGCGCTGGCAACAGTTTTGCCTACGTCAGTATCTGTTCCGCAAACGATTAAGCCCTTCGTTGATGAGTTCATCGTTGTAGTAATAGGAATAGGACCCTCCAGGTGAGTTCGATATTGTTATCTTTTGAGCGGTTCCAAGCTTTATTCAGCAGACGCCACTCTCCAACCCTAAGACTTTGCTTGTAACTAGCTTGGGATCCTGCTTTGCGAATAGGCTTTAAAATTTGAGCAAGTTGAGTGGTCCTTTGAGTGAAGTTGTGAAGTCTCTGATAACGAATACAGTTTTTTGGAATTCCATTCAACAAGTTTGTTTTTGACGGTAAAGGTAGGGCTGTATAAGGAACATTTGCAGTTATTGATGCGTCTTGCCATTGAGGGAAGCTGCCATCTACGGGTAGAGCTAATGCCAACCACCCTTTCGGGGCTAAGGCTTTGAACCATTCTTCTATTCGGTATTGAGGATTGCTAAGCCATTGCAATGTGAAACTTGAGGCGAGAAGGGTTGGAGGTTCAGGGCATGCAGGTAATCCTAGATTGAGGTCCCATTGTTGTGTTTGGCTGTTGGCTCGATTCAGTGCGAGCATTCCACGGCTTCCGTCAACTCTTAGGACCGTCTGTAATGGGGTACATATCTCCAGCGCATCGGCTAAAAGTCCCGTGCCAGAACCAAGGTCTATCCAGTATCCCAGTGGGATGTGATTGCGAGAGCAGTGTTTTGCTAGGCGCCATGCCACAGCGCGTTGCAATTTTGCATGCACGTTGTAATCCTTAGAAGCTTGCTCAAAATTTCGAAGAACATTTTTCTGCCAGCCAGAGTTCATTGCTGTGACTCCAACCATTTGTGAACGTCTTGAATTAGTTCAGGACAAATAAGCGTATGCCCTGAATTTTTCATCTTCCAATGTGTAATTGATTTCTGCAGATGTTGTTCCAGATCTTTGATGAGGTGATTTTTAGTGGCTTCAACCAATACAGCGTCTTGCTCACCTTGTATAACAAGAACCCTTGCCTCGGGTGGAAATCCTTTAGGTAAACCTTGAGTGCTCATAAGTAACTGCAGATCAGCTTGGAGTTTCGTGCGTCCTTGAATTGACAGTCCTTTTTGGATTGGACCTTCTGGGAGATGATTGACCGGGAGCGGCTCACATGCTTTTGCGAGAAAGTTGTTGAGCATGGCTTTTTCGTCTTTTGTCCCTAATCGCGCATGCATGCCTGTGAGGGCTGCCTGGATCAAACGGCTTTTTGGTCCATTAGGCACAAATCGGCTGAAGCTAGCTAGCAAGACTAGATCTGTGGCTTCTTCAAGAACCTTGCTTTCAAGTAGATGAGGTCCAAGGGAATGGCCAATGATTACTCGCCTGGGGACTTCATTGGAAAAAGCATTTTGTTCCCATTGAGGATTAATGGGTGGCAGTTCGCCGTATCCCCGCTCACCGCTTTGCCAATACCAACCATGATTTTTGAAATAAGGAATCCAGTTTTGCCAGCCATTGCTATCACCACTCCAGCCATGCATGGCGATTATTTGCTTCATTTTTTATTTAGTACTTTCACTAGTTTTTCTAATGCTTTATCAGGAAGATCTTTCCTAAGGACAATTCGAAGTCTGGAAGTGCCTTCGGGAACTGTTGGGGGGCGGATTGCAATACAAAGTAATCCTTCATCTTCTAGTTGGCGTTGAAGGTCAAGAGCTGTTTGATCACTTCCAACTATTAAGGAAAGAATTGGCCCATTCCCTGGTGGTTTTGCCCATCCTTCCTTGGCAAGACGTTCTCTCCATCTTGAAGATCGTTCTTGTAGTTCTTCACCCCATTGTGGATTTGCTTGAATAAGGTTGAGTGCAGCCAGAGCACTCGCTGCTAAAGGTGGTGCAAGCGCAGTGGTATATCGAAATGCGCCACTACTTTGGAGTAGATGATCACCCATTGAGGCATTGCTTGCTAGGAATGCTCCACCACTACCAAATGCTTTGCCAAAGGTTCCACTGATTAGAGTTAAAGCGCCAGACAATCCATAGCTCAGGCCTCGACTTTTTTCTCCAATCACGCCAAGCGCATGGGCTTCATCTACGATAAGTTTGGCATCGTATTCTTCGCAAAGACTAGAAATCTTGTCTAAGGGAGGGCTGCTCCCTTCCATGCTGAAGAGACTTTCTGTAATTACAAGTGTTTGTTTATTGTGATTCAGCTTGAGAAGTCTTCGCAAATCATTAATGTCATTGTGTGCATATCGTTGAAGCTTGGCTCCGCTTGCTTTCACTCCGATTAAAAGAGAATGATGAATGAGTCGGTCGGCCAGCACAGTGGTATTGCGATTGGCTAGTGCCATTACTGCAGCGAGGTTTGCCTGGAACCCGCTGGGAAATAGTAAAACGCGCTCACGCTTTAACCAGTGAGCCATAGCCTTCTCTAAAGCTTCATGTATGGGTCTGCTTCCAGTTAAAAGTCTTGAGCCACCTGCTCCAAGACCCTCTGAATTCATTGTTGTTTGGGCGGCTTTGATTAATTCAGGATGCCTACTAAGACCGAGATAATCATTGCTAGCAAGATCTAATAATTTTTTTTTGATTCCAGTATTGCTGCATGGTTGTAATTCAGCATTTCCTTTGCCGGGGATCCAGGTTCTCAGATGGCGACGGCGGGCCGGTGTATTGCTATGCATGAGTACAGTTTGAAGAACAAGTATTCAAGTTTGTCTTGAACACTTGGTCTGGCACTTTTCTGCTTTCTCTTGTGAAGTGGGTTTCATGTCCAGAGATTTATTTAAGAGCTTTATAGGATTTCTCCCATGAGTTCAGGGGCGAACGTCAAAAAATCTGTCGGCGTCCCGCAATCTGAGTTAGATCCTTTTGCCATCTTTCCTTTTTCATTGGATGAATTCCAGATTGAGGCTATTGATGCCCTAAAGCAGGGGCATTCAGTTGTTGTAAGTGCTCCTACAGGATCTGGTAAGACATTAATAGGAGAATATGCCATCCATAGAGCAATTGCTCATAAGCAGAAAGTCTTTTATACGACACCATTAAAAGCTCTTTCGAATCAAAAGTTACGAGATTTTCGGCATCAGTTTGGAGTAGAGAACGTTGGATTAATGACAGGTGATCTAAGTGTTAATCGTGATGCTTCGGTTGTTGTGATGACCACAGAGATTTTCCGCAACATGCTTTATGCGGAAGTCGATGAGAATGACGACCCTCTAGCTGATGTCGAGGCGGTGATATTGGATGAATGTCATTACATGAACGATTCTCAACGAGGCACTGTTTGGGAAGAGTCAATTATTCATTGCCCTCCATCAGTGCAGTTGGTCGCACTTTCAGCAACTGTGGCTAATGCTCAACAACTCACTGATTGGATTGAAAGGGTGCATGGGCCTACGCAGCTTGTGCAGAGTGATTTTCGGCCTGTTCCTCTTCAATTCAGTTTTTGTAGCGCCAAAGGTTTGCATCCTTTGCTAAATAAACAGCGCACAGGTCTCCATCCAAATTGCAAGATCTGGAGAGCACCTAAGGGACATAAGAGAAAGGGGCGTTCAAATAAACCTCCTCAGCCTGAGGCTCCACCTATCAGCTTTGTAGTTTCACAGATGGCTGAACGCCAGATGCTTCCCGCTATATATTTCATTTTTAGTCGTCGTGGTTGTGACAAGGCTGTTAAGGATCTCGGGATTAAATGCTTGGTTGACAAGCCTCAGCAGGAATTG
The DNA here is from genome assembly GCA_003215335.1 of Prochlorococcus sp. AG-409-P01. GTDB lineage: Bacteria > Cyanobacteriota > Cyanobacteriia > PCC-6307 > Cyanobiaceae > AG-409-P01. The sequence goes on from QCKM01000002.1 coordinate 175,823, forward strand.
ATTCGCAAGCGATTTGAGGCCTATAGCCAGTCGAACCCTGAGGCAGTGCGAGAAGGTATTCACTCAGAAGCATTGTTGAGAGGGATTGCCGCTCATCATGCTGGAGTTTTGCCAGCCTGGAAAGAATTGATCGAGGATTTATTCCAGCAAGGTCTTGTCAAAGTTGTTTTTGCAACAGAAACCTTGGCAGCTGGAATAAATATGCCTGCTCGCAGCACAGTTATTTCTTCCTTGTCTAAACGCACTGAACGTGGACATCGGGCTTTGATGGGTAGTGAATTTCTACAAATGGCTGGACGTGCAGGACGTCGAGGACTTGATTCTCAGGGATATGTGGTCACAGTTCAAAGTCGTTTTGAGGGCGTACGCGAAGCAGGACAGTTGGCGATTAGTCCTGCAGATCCGCTTATCAGTCAATTCACCCCAAGCTATGGAATGGTGCTAAACCTCTTGCAGCGACATTCACTTGATAAGGCTAGAGAGTTGGTTGAGAGAAGTTTTGGTCGTTATTTAGCGGGTTTGGACTTGGTTGAAGAAGAGGAAATTATTGAACATCTAAGGGTTCAGTTAGGCCAATTGGAGAATGTGGCAGGTGACGTGCCATGGCAGGACTTTGAGGATTATGAGAAACGTCGAGGTCGCTTAAAGGAAGAGCGACGCTTGTTAAGGATTTTGCAGCAACAGGCCCAAGAGACATTGGCCAATGAGCTCACTATGGCATTGCAGTTTGCAAGCGTGGGGACCTTGGTAAGCCTTAAAGCGCCTCAACTAAAAGGTCGAGTGACTCCTGCAGTACTTGTAGACAAGCTTCAGGGGCCTGGTCAGTTTCCTCTCTTGCTTTGTTTGACTGATCAAAATATTTGGCTGTTACTTCCTTGTCAGGCAGTGGTCAGCATTCATGCTGAGTTGACTTGTTTGGAGGTAAGGCATCTAAGTAACCCTGGTTTGCATCGCTCTGGAGAAATTAGACATGGTGACAAACAGAGCGAGGGACTTTCTACCGCTGTTTCCCAAATGGCTCATAGGCATGACATGAAAACTCCTCAGTACGATTTGGCTGGGGAGGTAATGGCTCAGTTGGAGCTTGTAGACAAGTTAGAAGATGAGCTGAAAGAACTGCCTGCACATAGATGGGGTGATCGTAAGCAATTAAAAAAACATCGTCGTCGCATGGAGGAGCTGGAGCTGGAGATAAAAGAAAGACAAAGAATTTTGCATCATCGAGCCAACCGTCATTGGGACACTTTCCTTGCCTTGATGGAAATCCTCCAATCTTTTGGTTGTCTAGAGGAATTGGAACCTACTCAAATAGGAAGAACTGTGGCTGCTCTGAGGGGTGATAACGAGCTTTGGATTGGACTTGTGTTGATGAGCGGCCATTTGGATGATCTCTCGCCCCCTGAGTTAGCAGCGGTTGTAGAGGCGATAAGTACAGAGGTGAATCGACCAGACCTTTGGAGTGGCTTTGCCCCTCCTCCAAGGGCTGAAGAGGCATTACATGATTTAGCTGGGATGCGCAGACAATTATTACGTGCTCAGGAGCGCTTGAAAGTTGTTTGTCCTGCTTGGTGGGAGCCTGAACTCATGGGTCTGGTTGAAGTGTGGGCTCGTGGTGCTAGTTGGGCAGATCTGATAGCCAATACTTCTCTTGATGAAGGGGATGTGGTGAGGATCATGCGTCGAACAGTGGATTTGTTAGCTCAAGTGCCTTATTGCGAAGTGATTAGTGATCAATTGCGCACGAACGCTAGAGCTGCTTTAAAGGCAATTAATCGCTTTCCAGTCTGCGAGGCAGACGATCTCTTGAAAGCCGCTGCATCTGAATCTGAGGGGTTTAATCCAGCCACTGAAAGAGCAGCTTAGAATCAGGATTTTGTGTTCAGTTTTCAGAATTCAGATTCGCCATTGAAGCAGGATCGACAATGAGATCAAAATCTGATTCGCTTATATGGCCTAGTTCTATAGCTGCTTGTCGAAGAGTGAGGTTTTTTTTATGAGCATGCTGGGCAATTTGAGAGGCTTTCTCGTAACCGATCTTTGGGGCTAAAGCTGTGACGAGCATTAAAGACCCCTCTAAATTACGTTGGATTTGAGGCCTATTGGGCTCTATTCCATTGATCAAATGTATCCGACAATTTCTACATGCATCATGTATTAACTCGATGCTGTGGAGGAGATTGAAACCAATTAGGGGCTTATAAGAATTCATTTGCAAATGACCACCGGCTCCAGCCATCGCGACGGCTGAATCAAGGCCCATTATTTGTGTACATACCATGGCCATTGCTTCGCATTGAGTGGGATTTACTTTGCCTGGCATGATTGAGCTGCCGGGTTCATTTTCGGGAAGAAGAAGCTCTGATATTCCTGCTCTTGGACCGCAGCCAAGGAAGCGAATATCATTCACTATTTTTAAAAGAACAATTGCCAACATGCGTATATGAGCCATTGCATTTACCAAGCCGTCATGACTTGCCATTAATGCGAACTTATTTCTAGCTGAACATAAGGGTAGGCCAGTGAGGATTGCTAGTTCTTTGGTTGCTTTTTTATCAAATAGCGGCGGAGCACTTAGGCCAGTACCTAATGCTGTTCCTCCAATAGGTAGTTGGTATAGCTCGAGAAGGCTTATTTCAATACGCTTTTGGGCAAGAGAAATTTGATCCCGCCAGGCAGATGCTTCTTGGCCAAGCGTTAGAGGGACTGCATCCTGTAGATGGGTCCGCCCTATCTTTACTATTTTTTGCCAAGCTTTGCTTTTGTCATCCATGGCTTTGACTAATAGTTCGAGCTCTGGAAGTAATTGCTCTTTAATGGCTAATGCTGCCGCAATATGAATCGCACTAGGGAAAGAATCGTTGGTTGATTGTGAACGGTTGACATGATCATTTGGATGAACTGGTTGATGGCTACCTAAAGCATGGCCAGTTGCCTGGGAAGTTAAATTGCTTATGACTTCATTGACATTCATATTGGTTTGGGTGCCGCTACCTGTTTGCCAAACCCTTAGTGGGAACTGATCATCATGTATCCCATCTGCAATTGCTGAAGCTGCTTCTATGATCAAATCACCTCGATAATTATCAAGAACACCTAGCTTGCTATTAACAATTGCAGATGCTTTTTTGATCAGAGCCAATGCATGAATTATTTCTAAAGGGATAAGGTCTTTGCTGATTGCGAAGTTTTTCAAAGATCTTTGTGTTTGAGCTCCCCAGAGGACATTCGCCGGCACTTCGATAGCGCCCATGCTGTCGTATTCAATTCGCAGAGTTTCAGCCATTTCGTTTTAGGTAAGTGGCAGGAGCTGGACAAGGGATTTTTTAAGCATGAAGAATTCGATCAGTTTTCCATAGAATCTATTGAGCCTTAATTGCTCATTGGGGTTGCACTGCTTTAAACAATCCCAATTGGAAATCTGTCTAGTTTATTTGGTTCAGAGCCCAAGTCTCTCCCATATCACTTTTAAATTTGCTTGGTGAATTTCTGTACTAAAGCAATCTGCAAGCTTTTCTTGGCTGATCAGCTTAGATACTTTCTCATCACCCTCAAGGTTTTTGCGGAAATTTCCGCCCTCCTTGTTCCAGGCAAGATGTGCATGGGTTTGGACAATTTTGTAGGCGTCTTCTCTACTCATTCCTTCTTCAACGAGAGCCAAAAGTACTCTTTGGCTAAAAACAACACCTCCATATACATTCATATTGCGAAGCATATTTTCTGGATAAATACCAAGCCCTTCAATTACCTGGGTCATTTCCCTAAGCATGAAATGCAAAGTTGTCGAACAGTCTGGCAACATCATTCGTTCAGTTGAACTATGACTGATGTCACGTTCATGCCAGAGGGCTACATTTTCTAGTGCAGCCACGACATAGCTACGAAGAACTCTGGCTAACCCACTGATTCTTTCACTCCGGATAGGGTTTCGTTTGTGTGGCATTGCAGAACTGCCTTTTTGGCCTTTGGCAAAGCTTTCTTCAACTTCTAAGACGTCGGTTCTTTGCAAGTTGCGAATTTCAGTAGCAAACCGATCAAGTGAAGCTCCTACTAAGGCAAGTGTTTGTACATATTCTGCATGGCGATCTCTAGATATCACTTGAGTGCTTGCTGTGTCAGGGGTAAGGCCAAGCCTTTCACAAGTGAGCTGCTCTACTCTTGGATCTGTGTTGGCATAGGTACCCATTGCGCCACTGATTTGGCCTACTCCTACGACTTGTTTTAGTCGGTTTAATCGTTCGGCATTGCGCAATGTTTCTGCTAGCCATCCTGCAAGCTTGAACCCGAAGGTTATAGGTTCCCCATGAATCGCATGAGAACGGCCAATCATTACTGTTTTTTTATGGCCTTTTGCAAGTTTGCGGAGTGCAAACTCAAGCCCTTTTAGTTCATTAAGCAAAAGTCCAATTGAGGCTTTTAGTTGTATTGCTAATCCTGTGTCTAGAACATCGCTACTTGTCAGGCCAACATGGATAAAACGGCCTTCTTCTCCAACATTTTCATTCAAATTGGTCAGGAAAGCGATTACGTCATGTCGAACTTCCGCTTCGATTTCAAGAATCCTTTCAGACGTGAAGGAAGCCTTCTCTTTTATTTTTTGCATAGCAGATTCTGGAAGTCTGCCCAGCTGGCAGTTGGCTTCACATGCTGCTAGCTCGACATCGAGCCAGCTTTGATATTTGGCCTGGTCGGTCCAGATTTGGCCCATTTCAGGCAATGTGTAACGCTCGATCAAGGCCCGAATACGTTTAATTGTGTATTGAACTTAGTTCCTTGGCTCACGCAGACTGAAGTCGCCCGTGTTCCACCTCCCATTGAACTGACATTCCCCATGACTGTTGTCGGACCAAACAGCGCCCTCCTTTGCAGTTGATCACTTGAAAGGGAGGGAGATCCTGTGGCTGGTTGTCTAGTTTTACAAAACTCCCAGGTCTTAGCAGCTCTAGGACTTTTGCAGGCTCAACTGATGGCACAAGATGAAGTCTGTTGAGCTTTTGCTCATCAGAGTTTTCAGGGGAAGGTGAAGGGTTAGTGGGTATCACGTCCACTAAGTAAGTTGTGTTGATCTTCTCGGGGTATTGGGCAAAATTGACGAGTTGAGCGGTTTTTGTTCAGATTTCCATCTGCTTTTATGACGAAATGTCCCGTAAACGAAGACTTGACGTTCATTTGGTGGAAAAAGGTTGGGTTGTTTCTCGCCATCAGGCCCAGTTGTTAATTCGTGCAGGCAAAGTTCGAGATGCCACTGGCAAATTGTTGGACAAGCCAGGATTTGAGGTTGGCGAGGATCTTGAACTGCTTATAAAGCAGCAGCCAAGATTTGTTTCTCGCGGAGGAGAAAAATTGTTTGCAGCTCTTAGTACCTTCCCTTTAAAAATTCATGGAAGGATTTGTCTGGATGGAGGAATCTCTACAGGGGGGTTTACTGATTGTCTTTTGCAGCATGGAGCTAGGCGTGTTTATGGAATAGATGTTGGCTATGGCCAGACAGCATGGAGCCTTCGTAATGACTCGCGTGTTGTTTTGCATGAGAGAACTAATTTGCGCACCCTTAAATCAGTTGATCTTTATGGACCACAAGATTTATTGCCAAGTCTGGCGGTTGCAGATTTGTCATTCATTTCACTTCGCTTAGTCTTGCCTGCCATAAAAGCTCTTTTGCACCCTGAAAATCCAGAGGCAGTTCTTTTAGTCAAACCACAGTTTGAGGTGGGCCGCGAACGTGTGGCTAAAGGTGGGGTAGTGCGGGACCCCTCTGCCCATGAAGAGGCTTTGAAATTAGTTATTAATGCTGCAATGGAGGAAGATTGGTTCCCTCAAGGAATCTTGCCTTCTCCTCTGACTGGTCCTGCTGGGAACCATGAATATCTTTTGTGGCTTGCGAGTCAGAAAAATTGTGTGGAAATAAGTCTTGAGAAGCTAGTTGAAGAAACTTTGACCTAAAGCGCTTCACTGTCACGTTCGGCAGTGCGAATGCGCAAAACAGAGTCCACTCGGGAAATGAAGATTTTCCCGTCTCCAATCTCTCCGGTCTTTGCTGCATCAGCAATTGCTGAGACGACAGAGTCGACCTTTTCATCATCTACTACAACCTCTACCTTTAGCTTCTGAAGGAATTCAACAGTGAATTCTGATCCGCGATATCGTTCTACTTGACCTTTTTGTCTTCCAAAACCACGCACTTCGCTCACAGTCATGCCAACTATTCCGGCATTTACTAATGCAAGCTTGACATCCTCAAGCTTGAACGGACGGATGATCGCCTCAACTTTCTTCATGGGGAGTTCTCTTTATTAGTTGAAGTAAGTGGATAAATATTATTGGAATTTAGTGCTAATAGATAGTTCTGGAATCACTCCTAAATTTAGGCCAGCCTGATTTGCGTCCTCACAAAGTTCCCGAGCCTCTTCATTAGGCAACTTGACTAGACCAGAGGCTAGGGCTTCCCAATGGTTCTCAGCGAAATGTGTCTGTAGCCAAAGGATTCCATGAATACTCATTGGTCGTAAATGGGTGCCTCTGTCTGTAGTGATTAAAGATATGTCCATGAAAAAGGCCCTTGTCTTGACCCATTAGGGGGGCAAACGAGGGCCGAGGTTGTCGCTTTTGCTACAGATTTAATTGTTCATGCTGCGAGCTACCGCATCTTGACGATGATGATAAATGCTCCCGCGGTAGTGGAGTTCTACACTTTCGTTAACTGGCTGGGCCTCATGTTTTAAAGGCGATTCGTAACGATTTCCGCGATAAACATGCTCGAAGAGTGCACTGCTTGCCTCTTCATGTTCAGCGGGACTATAGGTAACTCCGCGATAGGTCCTTTGTTGAGTGGTCATGGGATTAACCTCGAAGGGAAGAGAGTTTCCTTGCTATTAAGAAAGGAGATTCGCCACCTCTAGGGAAGGAGCGTTGCTTCGCCTGGCGGGGGCTACTTCCGGCTTAATGGACCATCAAAATTTTGATGGTCGAGCTCAACGTTTTGTCCTTCAAGATAGTTCTAGACCAATACTGATGTTCATGGTGAACATTTTTAGAAAATTTTGTGAAAAGTTTCTAAAAAAACAAGCTTTTGTAGATCCTTTTTCGCTTTTGAATGGTTGGTGAGGGGCGCTTTTCTTTAGTTTGCTTCTGATGGTGGAGATTTAAGTTCTTGTAAGGAGCGCTTTTATCTTCGTGAAAAATGTTGACCCGCATACCCATTCTCCCCTGTATGGGGAAAGAGCTATCAATGAAGGTGCTCTGATCTGTTTCGATAACCCTAGCCCTAATCGGGTTTATGAGATCTCAATTGATTTGCCTGAGTTCACCTGCCAGTGCCCTTTTTCTGGATATCCGGATTTCGCTGTATTGCGATTGTGTTATCAACCAGCGCTAAAGGTGGTGGAGCTTAAATCAATCAAGCTTTATGTGAATAGCTATAGGAATCTCACTATTTCTCATGAAGAAGCTGCGAATAGAATTCTTGATGATCTCATTTCAGTTTGTGAGCCAAATTGGATGCAACTTGAGGCAGATTTCAACCCAAGGGGCAATGTTCATACTGTTGTCAAAGTGAGTCATGGGATTAGAAAGCCGTGTTGAATTTATGCTTTTGACTGATTGAAGAGGCTTGGTAATTCATTCGCTAGGCCAGAGAGGTTTCTATTGCAGAGTCCACCTAAATGCAGAGCAGATTGTTTTGGATCAGCTACTGCCCATAAATGGCGAGTGGCAATTATGCTTAAGCCACCACCGATAAGAGTTAAAGCAAAGCCCGCATATACCAATGGAACTCCAGGGTCTCGTTTTAAAAGTAGACCGCTAGCGGGTAGGACTTCTGATACACGAATTGATAGGCCATTAATCTCTCCTGCGGGTCCACCTGGCCGCAGATTCAGTATCAGTTCGCCATTGGAACCATATATTTGTATTGGCCCAGTTTCGTTTGAAAGGCTTAAAAGCACTCTTTCACTATTGTCAGGACTGGTAGGCAGAATTAGTCCCCAAACTTGTTCTCCTAATTCAGGGAAATTGCTTAAAGGAAGCTGTAATAGTGGACTTTTGCCGATTTGGAGAGTTATCGCAGCCAAGCTCCAGTCAGCTTGATAAACCGTTAGCCCTTTAAATCGGAGGGGGTGATTGACACTGATTTCTTGAAGGTTGCCAGCGTTTTCTCCAGGCTCAATCAACTCTATTTTGGAACGAAATTGTTCTGGTCTACCTACTGAATCTCTCTCAATTCCAAATTCATTTAGTTGAAGAGTGAGTTGGTTGATTCCATTTCTGTCTAGTAATTCGAAGGAACGCCCAGGAGCTAAGAAGCGTTCTACCTTTTGGCCGTTAAGTGCTCCCCATACTGCGCCAAACATAAGCACTATCAGACCAAAGTGCACAAGAGGTGGACCTACTCGACCAATTACCCCTTTGCGAGCTGCAAGACGAAGGTGTTTTTGTTTTACTTGCCAACCTTTTTGTTGTAGACGTAGAGCCAGTTTTTCCAGACTCAATTCATCTTCTGGTATTGCTTGGGTTTCTGCTAAGGCCAGTTTGCTTAGTTGACGTGGTTCTTTGTAGTCGATCCAGCTTAAAGCTGCTTTTAGAGCGGGCCATTGCCTGCGCCAACTGCAAATAATGAGAGAAAGGCCAAGCCATGCCAATAGTGATAGGAACCAGCTACTGGTATATATGTGATCCATCTCTAATCGGAGGATCATTTCTGCGTTGAATATTCCCAACCACGGTTTTTTGCTATATAACTCGAAGTAATTCGCTGAGAGCTCGTTTTGCGGGATGCTTGTCCCTAGGCCGCTAGATACTGCAATTATTAAGAGCAGAGCTATTGCAATACGTAGATCAGATATGAAAGCAATGATTTTTCTGAAAATTTTCATGCATTAGATCCATCTAGCTAAAAGGGTCAGCAAGCCAGTTGCTACCAGCAGTGCTCCACTGATTGGTGGTATCCATCTACTTACTGAGCGAAAGGCCAAGAGATTTGGAATAAACGCAGCTGCAGTGCCTGCCATGAGTAGAGGAATTATTTGCCCAAAACCAAAGGATGCAAGCATTACCATCCCTACTACAGGACGACCATTTTGAGCGATCCATCCAAGGAGAACTGCCAACACAGGAGTTGTGCAAGGTGAGGCCGCCAGCCCAAAGGCTAGTCCTGCTGTGATAGGGGCTATTGGGGCTGGTACTTTGGATTGCCAAATGCTTGGGTCAGGCCCTTGTGGTAAAGGCAGCTTTATTAGTCCAAGCAGATTGAGACCCATGCCTACAGCGAGTAGTGCGACTAGTGTCGGAATGAATAATGGAACTTGGCCATATATCCGCCCTAGAAGCCCACTGATTGTCCCCAGCAGAACTAACGCACTAACGATTCCCCCGCAAAAAGCTGTGCTGCGCATTAAGGGACTTTGTCGGTTATTAAAACCTGCAAGGTATGCCACTGTCACGGGTAAAAGTGATATCGAGCATGGACTTAGACTTGTTAATAAACCTCCAAAAAACACTAAGAAAATTGTTAATGGACCTGGATTGGCTAGGCCATTAATTAGCAATTCCTCGCTATTGCGAGCTAAATCAGAGATGGCCAAGTCCAGGGTGGGAATCGTCTCTGCCGGCTTAGCCGGATCAAATAAGATTATTTACCTTATCTAGTAGTGGATCTTTTTTAGTTGTCGCTCTGATAAAAGTTCTGTTGACTCTAGTGAACAGCGGATCAGAAGCCCTGCGATTAGGAGGCTCGATAAAAGTGAATTACCTCCATAGCTAACCATTGGGAATGGCAGTCCAGTTGTTGGCATGACACCTGAGGCGACCGCCACATTCATAATTGCTTGTCCAACCAGAATGGTGCTACAGCCTATTGCGACTAGCTTGGCTTTGTTGTTTCGACAGCGGATTGCAATTCGCAATCCTAGAAATGCAACGAGCATTAGGAAGAGCAATAACATCAACGAGCCGACGAATCCAAACTCTTCAGCGAAAACCGCATAGATGAAGTCAGTACTTTGAATTGGCAAATATTGGAGTTTTTGTGTTGAGAGGCCAAACCCCTCTCCAAACCATCCTCCAGAACCTATAGCGAGAAGACTTTGGACAAGTTGGTAGCCATGTCCTTGAGGATCTTGCCAAGGATCTAGAAATGAAATTACTCGCAGACGTTGATAATCATTGATAAGGATGCTTGTGGCTCCTGATAAACCACCTAATAGGGCCGTAGCAATGAGGGTTCGAAACCTAAGTCCTGCTGCCATGGCCATTAGCCAAAGTAAAATCCCTACTAAAGCTGCTGTGCTTAGGTTTGGTTGTTTGAGTATGAGGAGTAAAAGTGTTCCGAAGATTAACAACCAAAAAATTTTCTGATCTGAACTAATTCGCTTCCAATAGGCGAAAAGATTTGCAGCTTGAAGTACCACAAATGGCTTTATTAATTCTGATGGTTGTATTTGGAGAGGCCCTAATATCAACCATCTACTTGCACCATTGACAGTGGTGCCAATAAATAAGGTTGCTCCTACCAGAAGGCAGCCTATCCATACACAAGGCCCTGCAAGATTTAGCCACCTTCGAAGATTTGTTGACATTGAAAAACCAAGTAGGGTCCAACTGGCGGTCATCCAGATCAATTGGCGCTTGATGTAATACGCTCCGTCTCCCATTTCTCGGCTAGCAACCCACCAGCTTGCAGAGCCCAGAACCAAAAGCCCAGCAATGCTCCAGAAGGCAATTAATGTAAGTAGTAAACGAGCTTCGGCTGGCCAAAGAACCCAAGGTAATGGCAGAAGCTTTTGTAATAAGGACAATTTATGGACACGATTCCCTTGAGTTTTTTTGGAGGTTCCGTCTCTATGGTGGCGACTTCCGGTTTTCAATTCGGAGGGACTTCTCAAAACTGAGTTGCAGGTTTCTTTTGACCTATTGAGACGCTCCTAAGGCAATTTGCCAAGTCTTGCTAACACCAAGAGAAATTTGGTGATGAGAATGAATAAAGCAGTTCGAGAGTTGTTATTGGTTTTCTCTTGCTGGTTTGAGTAGCCTTTTGTTCATTGATCAATATTTAGATTGACATTAAATAGGTTTTGTTTGAAGGGACTTCTGCTTAGTATTTTACAAATAAAAATTGGAATATTTTAAGTTAAAATAGAAGACCGCAAGATCTTGACTTGTTCCTTGACATGTCTTCTGAATTTGTTTCTCCTGATGCGATAAGTGAAGCTACAAGTAAATTTTATGACCAATTTCCTTTTCCTTCTTCACCATTAATCTTTAACCTGCCTCAAGAATGTGATTGGCACTTTTGTTTTGATGCTGTTTATTCGTTTTGTACAGGGGTGCACCCCTCTTATCGAAATATTTTCGAACCCATAAGAATTCTTGATGCAGGTTGTGGAAGTGGAGTGAGCACGAATTGTTTGGCATATTTCAACCAAGGTGCAGAAATCCTTGCAGTAGATATTTCTGGTGGAGCTCTTGAAGTTGCTGCTGAGCGATTGAGACGGTCTGGATGTATTGAATTCGTTGATTTGCGCTTTCATAAAGAAAGCCTTTTCAACCTAAGTGATGAGGGCTTATTTGATTATATAAATTCAATAGGTGTTTTGCATCATTTAAATGACCCTTCGGCCGGTTTGAAAGCTCTTTCCTCTCTGCTGAGTCCGTCAGGACTAATGCACATTTCTATTTATTCAAGTGCAGGCAGGTGGGCAATTCAACGAATTCATCGAACCCTTAATATGCTTGGTTTCAGTGACCATAAAGCAGATGTAAAACTTGCTCGAAAGCTCTTTGAAAATCTACCTTTTGATAATGAATTTCGTTGTAATTTCAAAAAAAAATGGTTTCGAGATTGTCAGGTTGATGCAGATTTTGCGGATATGTTTCTTCACCCTTATGAGACCAGTTTTAGTCTTGATGAATTGTTTGAATTAATCTCGGAGGTAGATTTGTATTTTGCTGGCTTCTCTAACCCTCAGGTTTGGGATTTGTCACGTCTTTTGCGTGGAGAATTCCTAGAGAGGGCAATATCTTTGTCTCAATTTGAACAATGGAAATTGATTGAAGAGCTTGATACGCAGATAATTAGCTTTGATTTTTTCTTGTCAAAGTCACCAATTTCAATTCATGAATGGAGCGATGACAATCAAATTCTCAACGCTACTGCAAAAATTAATCCTTGTTTTCCAAAAAATCTTCTAAAGAATGGCTCAGTTTTGTCCAATGGGAGACATCTCAGGTTAAATCCTAATTCCAAAAAGTTGCTTGAGGCGGTTGAAGAGGCTCCTTTCGTTACTCCTTTGCGTTCTTTGAATATTGGGGTGGATTCATCTGTGATCGCTTCATTGGCAAGAGATTTGCAGGAGCAACAGGTCTTGCTTCTTTTGCCAGGGTGAATTCACTCACATGATAGATTCCGCGAGCCTTTCTTTAAAGGGCTTAAGAGCCATTGCTGGCATCCTCTCTTTTTCGGTCTGAAACTAAGCCTCCCGAGGGGGGCTCAGTTGGATTGGAAAACACTAAGGAAGCCAGTCATAGCGAAGAGAAAACTCTTTGCCAAGATTCTTCTGATGCTGCCCTTTTGGAGGCATCAGAAGAATATGCGCAGCATCAGCAGCGCTACATAGTGGCCACTTCGATAGTCTCAGCACTTGCTGTTGCTATTTCAGCCATTTTCTTCGACCGTTCAACTACCTTCAGCATTCTGATTGGTGGGTTGTCTGGACTTCTCTATCTCTGGCTTCTGTCACGTGGTGTCGGAAAGCTGGGAAAAGTATCGAAGAGGGTTAGTAAGTCTCAACTGCTTGTTCCTGTAGTACTCGTTTTAGCGAGTTCCAGGTTCCCCCAGCTTGATTTTTTGCCAGCCATTTTGGGCTTCATGCTCTATAAGCCCACCATGATTCTTCAGGTGTTGCTCGAGTCTTGAACACGAGCTTTATCCGAAGCAACTGCAATGCCTTTTTGGCACCTTTAACTGAAACGTCGTAAAAACGACACCGAACTTCAAACCCAATGGGTTCCTTGTCATTTGCTTTTCCCTTTGCCGAGTTAGAGGTGGGTCAACACCTTTACTGGGAATTTGGAAACTTTCGACTTCACGGCCAGGTCTTTATGACTTCCTGGATCGTGATAGGCGCACTACTTGCTCTTGTGGTTGTAGGCACTCGAAAGATGGAACGCGACCCTCGTGGTGTTCAAAATCTTCTCGAGTTTCTTTGGGATTACATACGTGATTTAGCTCGCACCCAAATTGGCGAAAAGGCTTATAGGGATTGGATGCCTTTTATTGGAACCCTTTTCCTATTTATTTTTGTTAGTAACTGGGGTGGTGCTTTGGTCCCATGGAAGTTGATTCATCTTCCTAGTGGTGAGCTTGGAGCACCTACAGCTGATATCAACACTACGGTTGCATTGGCATTACTCGTCTCTCTCTCGTATTTCTATGCTGGCTTAAGTCGCAAGGGGTTGAGGTATTTCGAGTATTACGTGCATCCAACACCCATCATGCTTCCGTTCAAGATTGTGGAGGATTTCACAAAGCCTCTCTCTCTTTCCTTCCGTTTATTTGGAAACATCTTGGCGGATGAATTGGTTGTGGCTGTTTTGGTTTTTCTAGTTCCACTAGTTTTACCTATTCCAGTAATGTTTCTTGGCCTCTTCACAAGTGCCATCCAGGCCTTGATCTTTGCAACTCTTGCTGCTTATTACATCGGGGAAGCAGTAGAGGAGCATCATTGATCTGATTTATTTATCAGGCCTTAACTGATCGTCTGTCAAACTCTCTTGCGCGAAGGTCCGATTTCGATCCGGACCCATCTCAAATTTTCTGAGATGTCCCCCTCGCAGGTATAAACTCCCGGTCCTATACGCGCAAAAAAAGCGCATCACATCCTTAGTTCAACCATGGATTCCATTACCACCGCCGCATCTGTAGTTGCCGCTGGTCTGGCTGTTGGCCTTGGCGCTATCGGCCCCGGCATCGGTCAGGGCAGCGCAGCACAAGGCGCAGTCGAGGGCATTGCCCGCCAGCCTGAAGCTGAAGGCAAGATCCGCGGCACTCTGCTGCTTTCTTTCGCTTTCATGGAATCTCTCACCATTTATGGCCTTGTGGTCGCTCTGGTGCTTCTTTTCGCCAACCCTTTTGCTGGTTGAGAAAGAACTGAGCTTTTCAGCAGGGATTCAAATTGAAATGGCTTTTATGCCTAAAAGGTTTGTTGATCTGCTGAATTTCACCTGAGTTCTCATCTTTTAGCTTCTTCTACGTTTTGCTGCTTGCTTCAATTGCTTGCACCTTTGCCAAATGACAAGCTTGCTACTTTTCGGTGCTACAGAGGGAGGTCTTTTTGACTTCGATGCCACTCTGCCTCTTATGGCGGTCCAAGTGGTCCTCCTCACTTTCATCCTGAATGCTCTTTTCTTCAAGCCGGTTGGCCGGGTTGTTGAGGAGCGTGAAGGATATGTTTTGACTAGTCGAGCTGAGGCTAAGAAAAAGCTTGCCGAAGTAGAGAAGCTTGAAGAGGATTTAAGAGAGCAGCTTAAAGAAGCACGCCAGGCCTCACAGAAGCTCATTAATGATGCTGAGCAGGATTCTGACAAGCTTTATCGAGAAGCATTGGCATTAGCTAATTCTGAAGCTAATGCTTCTAGAGAAGAGGCTCGTCGTGAGATCGACTCTCAGAAAGAGTCTGCTTTGAATCAATTAAAAGCTGATGCCGAGAAGCTTGGTGATTTGATTGTCGAACGACTATTGGCAGCCCAATGACTTTCCTTTCGATTTTCGCCACAGGAGGTTTTGGTCTCAACCTCAATTTGTTCGAGACCAATATCATCAACTTGACAGTAGTTATTTTCGGTCTTTACAAGTTTCTTCCAAATTTCCTTGGAAGCATGCTTGAGCGCCGACGTGCTTCCATCTTGGTAGATCTTGATGATGCTGAAGAGCGTCTTTCTAAAGCTACTCAAGCTTTAGCTGATGCTCAAAAAGAACTAGCAGCTGCTGAGCAGAAGGCAGTTCAGATTCGATCCGATTGCAAAGCTCGAGCAGAAGCCATTCGTCTAGAAAGCGAAAAGCGTACTGTCGAGGAAATGGCAAGGATTAAGCAAGGCGCTGTTTCTGATCTGAATTCAGAGGCTGCACGTGTCAGTTCAGATTTACGAAGAGAAGCGGCAAAATTGGCTATTGAGAAGGCACTACTTAGCTTGCCTTCCAAGCTTGACTCAGATACTCAGGCGAAATTTCTCAACCAGGCAATTAAAGAAATGGGAGAAGCTTGATGCCACTTCTAAACACCATTACGACTCCCTACGCCGAAGCTTTTCTTCAAGTAGCTGAAAGCAATAAGGAAGTCGATCGTGTAGTCGCAGAGGCCAAGGATGTACTTGCTCTCTGGAATGATTCTCCAGAGTTAAGTGATGCAATGTCCTCTCCTGTTCTGGAAGTTGATTCCAAGAAACTTGCCCTTGAGAATATCTTTGATGGAAAGGTCACACCTTCTTTCCTAAACCTTATGAAGCTCTTGGCTGATCGTCAAAGGATTGGATTTTTGGATGCTGTATTAGAGCGCCTTCTTGAGCTTTATAGAGAACAGCGAAATATTGCTTTAGCAACAGTGACCTCGGCTTCTGATCTCACTAAGGATCAGCAGGCTGACCTTCTCAAGAAGGTTAAGTCCGTCGCAGGCACCGATAATCTTGAGATCAACCTTAAGGTTGATCCTGATTTGATTGGTGGCTTCATAGTCAACGTTGGCTCCAAAGTCATCGACGCAAGCCTTGCTGGGCAAGTGCGTCGTCTTGGCCTAGCCCTAGCTAAGTCGACTTAGTTAACACCCTCTCTTTCTCGCTCCTTCCCTCAACTTAAAAGCCTCCCATGGTTTCTATTCGCCCCGATGAGATCAGCTCGATTCTTAAGAAGCAGATCGCTGATTATGACAAGTCAGTTTCAGTAAGCAATGTCGGTACCGTCTTGCAGATAGGTGATGGTATTGCGCGTGTTTATGGCCTTGAGAAAGTCATGGCTGGGGAACTGGTTGAATTTGAAGATGGCACTGAAGGTATTGCTTTAAACCTTGAGGATGACAATGTCGGAGCAGTGTTGATGGGAGAGGGACTTGGTATTCAGGAGGGGAGTACCGTTAAGGCAACAGGCAAGATTGCCTCTGTCCCAGTAGGAGAGGCCACGTTGGGTCGAGTAGTGAATTCACTTGGTCAGCCAGTAGATGGGAATGGGGAGATTCAAACAAGTGATACAAGATTGATTGAGTCGATCGCCCCAGGGATAATTAAACGAAAGTCTGTTCATGAGCCTATGCAGACAGGAATCACATCTATTGATGCGATGATCCCTATAGGCCGTGGCCAACGAGAATTAATAATTGGCGATCGTCAAACTGGTAAGACTGCCATTGCATTAGACACAATCATCAATCAAAAGGGCGAAGATGTTGTTTGTGTCTATGTTGCGATTGGTCAGAAATCTGCATCAGTTGCAAATGTAGTCGAAGTGCTGCGTGAAAAAGGGGCATTGGACTATACGGTTGTGGTTAATGCAAGTGCCTCAGACCCTGCAGCTTTGCAGTATTTGGCGCCTTATACCGGGGCAGCTATAGCTGAATACTTTATGTACAAAGGCAAAGCCACTTTGGTTATCTATGACGATCTAACCAAGCAGGCTCAGGCATATCGTCAGATGTCTCTTTTGCTTCGTCGTCCCCCAGGAAGGGAAGCTTATCCTGGAGATGTTTTTTACCTGCATAGTCGTTTATTGGAAAGGGCTGCAAAGCTTTCAGACGCTATGGGTAAGGGATCGATGACTGCTTTGCCCATTATTGAAACTCAAGCAGGAGATGTCTCTGCTTACATTCCTACTAATGTGATTTCGATTACTGACGGCCAGATTTTCCTTAGTTCAGACCTGTTCAACTCAGGTTTAAGGCCTGCTATTAATGTTGGAATTTCAGTAAGTCGTGTTGGAGGCGCTGCTCAGACTAAAGCTATTAAGAAAATTGCCGGTACTTTGAAGCTTGAATTGGCTCAGTTTGATGAGCTGGCTGCTTTCTCTCAGTTCGCTTCTGATTTGGATGAAGCTACACAAAATCAGCTTGGTCGTGGAAAGCGTCTTCGTGAGCTGCTTAAGCAGCCTCAGTTTGCTCCTTTAAACCTTGCTGAACAAGTCGCGATTGTTTACGCGGGCGTGAAAGGTCTTATTGATGAAGTTCCTGAAGAAGCTGTTACACAATTTGCACGTGAACTTCGGGACTATCTCAAGACAAATAAGGCTGACTTCATTTCCAAGGTTCTCACAGAGAAGGTTCTCAGTGATGAAGCTGAGTCCATGCTTGTTGAAGCCATAAATGAAGTGAAGTCCTCCATGCTGGCTGCGGCCTGATCCTTCAAGACAACTCGGAGAACAACTATCCATGGCGAATCTTAAGGACATCCGCGACAGGATTGTTTCTGTCAAGAACACTCGAAAGATTACAGAGGCAATGCGTCTCGTTGCAGCAGCAAAAGTGCGGCGTGCACAGGAACAAGTTTTGCGAAGTCGCCCTTTCGCAGACCGTCTAGCACGTGTTCTCGAGAATATTCAAACTCGTATGCGCTTCGAGATGGCTGATGCTCCACTACTAAAAACTAGAGATATCAGCTCAATTACTCTTGTGGCAGTTACTGCTGATCGAGGTCTTTGTGGTGGATATAACTCAAATATTATTAAGCGAACTGAGATTCGCTATGCCGAGTTAACTAATCAGGGATTTAACCCTGACCTTGTTTTGATAGGACGTAAGGCAATTAGCTATTTTCAGAATCGATCAAGTAAATACACAATAAGGGCTACTTTTACTGATTTAGAACAAGTTCCAACTTCAGAAGATGCAGAAAAAATTACTAGTGAGGTTTTGGCCGAATTCCTCTCGGAAAGCACTGACCGGGTTGAGGTTATTTATACTAAGTTCATTAATCTTGTGAGCTGTAATCCAGTAGTGCAAACTTTGCTTCCTTTAGATCCACAGGGTATAGCAGAGGCTGATGATGAGATTTTTAGATTGACTACAAAGGATAGTCAACTAACTATTGAAAAGGGTTCTGCTCCAGCAAATGAGCAGCCTCCCTTGCCTTCCGATATTGTCTTTGAGCAGAGTCCAGAGCAACTTTTAAATGCATTGTTGCCTCTTTATTTGCAGAATCAACTTTTAAGAGCACTTCAAGAATCAGCTGCGTCTGAATTGGCCAGTCGAATGACGGCAATGAACAACGCCAGCGATAATGCCAAGGAACTTGCCAAGACCTTGACGCTTGATTACAACAAAGCTCGTCAGGCTGCGATCACTCAAGAGATTCTTGAAGTTGTTGGTGGTTCTTGTGTATGACTAATCGCATTTGAAATTCGATTAGGTTTGATTGATCGACTTTTCTTTTACTCTTAAAAAAGTGATCAGCCAGTTTTTTAAAACAGGTTATTGAGTAGTTTTTATTGTTGAGAAGTGAGACTTCATTTTGTACAGTTCAAGATGGCTTGGCCCGAAGATATGCCGCTCAAAGGGTTAAGACGTTTAGTTGTAGAGCGGCTGAAGAAAAATGGTGAGCCTTTGCGTTGGTCAATTACTGATATTGAACCTGGTTTGAATTCTGGTGCCTTGCCTCAGCTTCAAATTGAAGCGGTGATGATAGTTTCAGAATCGTGAATACTGTGGGTTTGCTGCCTTTGCATAAATATGCAAACTCATCAGTGGAGGCGCCACTTCCAACAATTATGGTAGTCCCTTCGGGCATAGGTTGTTCCATTGGTGGTTATGCAGGAGATGCAATACCTGCTGCGCGTTTGTTGGCAGCAGCAAGTGGTTGCTTGATTACCCACCCAAATGTTTTAAATGGCGGCACTCTTTTTTGGCCAGATTCACGTCTTCATTATGTTGAAGGTTATGCTCTTGATCAATTTGCGATAGGTGAGATTGCTCTCAGGCCTGTTCGGCAGCAACGAGTTGGAGTCATTTTAGATGCAGCAATTGAGCCTGAGTTGCGGTCTAGAAATTTACAAGTAGTTGATGGTTGTCGTGCGACTTTGGGATTGAATGTAGGCCCAGTGATCACTACTGAAACCCCGTTAGATGTACGTTTAAATATTGGAGAATCTGGTGCGAGTTGGGGTTCGATTGGAGAGCCTAAGGCATTGTTAAAGGCAGGAGAAAGTCTTCAAAGGGCTGGTGCTACAGCTATTGCTGTTATTGCTCGCTTCCCTGATGGCGAAGAGGACCTTGCCTTTGAGAGATACCGTAAAGGTGAAGGGGTGGATGCATTGGCTGGTGCAGAAGCAATTATTAGTCATCTTTTGGTTCGTCATTTAGGTATCCCTTGTGCACATTCTCCTGCGCTAGCTCCTCTTGAGTTGGATACTTCTGTAGACCCACGTGCGGTAGCTGAGGAGCTTGGCTACTCTTTTCTGACTTCAGTATTAGTTGGCTTGAGTAAAGCACCGGACATAGTGTTGCTAACGTCTTCCTCTGAAGAGGCTAAGAGAGACTACGCAAGGATAATCAAGGTTGAAGATTTAGGAGCAATAGTGGCTCCAGACGGTGCATTAGGAGGTGAAGCTGTTTTGGCTTGCATAGAGAAGGGAATCCCACTGATATCTGTTGATAACCCTGGAGTTTTGGGAGTTAATTGTGAGACGTTAGGGCTCAAGCAGGAATCTCAACCTTCACGTGGATACAGTTTGATTCGTGCCAAAAATTACCTTGAAGCAGCGGGTGTTTTGATGCTTTTGCGTGAAGGAATTTCTTTGGAAGCATTACAACGGCCAATGTTGGCTACTGAGAACATGCTTAAGGGATCTGAATAGTTATTGATTGGCTTATTGAATAGGGAATTTACTATTGGCTAATCTGCGAGGGACGTCAGCGTAAACATGCCATTGGGTGACGTGGTGGTATGCCAAGTGCTTTAGCTACGCCAGGATGACACACTGAACCGCACACTGTATTTAGTCCAGATAGAAGCTCTGGCCTCTCTGCAACCGCTTCTTCTAAACCTCTCCCAGCGATGCCGAGAATGTATGGCAATGTCACACTTACAAGTGCTTCGGTAGATGTAAAAGGTACTGCTCCTGGCATATTGCCTACTGCATAGTGCTGTACACCATGTATTGAAACAGTGGGGTTTGTGTGAGTCGTTTCGCGGCTGGTGGCTACGCACCCTCCTTGGTCAATAGCAACGTCTACAATTACTGAGTTGGTATTCATTTGTCTGACCATTTCTTCATCTATGAGTGTTGGTGCACGACCGCCAGGAGTTAATACTGCTCCGATCAAAAGGTCTGCAGTCGGGACAAGTCTTTCGAGTAGACCACGGCTACTGACAACACTCATCAGTCTGCCTCTTCGGTCGGCTTCTAGATTGCGCAGTCTCTCAGGTGATCGGTCCAAAAGCATTACTTCAGCATCCATTGCTGCAGCAAGCCTCGCAGCATTCCACCCTACTGTTCCAGCTCCTAGAACAATAACTCTCGCAGGCCGAACACCAGTACACCCTCCCATGAGGACACCTCTACCGCCATGAGGTTTTTCTAATAAATGAGCACCTATCTGTGCTGCGAGACGGCCTGCAATCTCGCTCATTGGAGCCAAGAGAGGCAGGCTCCCATTCTCCAGCTGAACCGTTTCATATCCCACTGCAGTTGTTCCTGCTTTCAGTAGGGCTTCTCCAACTTTTGGGTAAGCAGCAAGGTGCAAATAAGTAAATAGCACCATGTCTTGCCGAAGTAGATCAAATTCTTCTTCTTGAGGCTCTTTTACTTTTACTACGAGATGAGCAGCCCATGCCTCATCTTTAGTAACCAATTGAGCCCCTGCTTTTGCAAAGGCCGCATCCTCAATTCCTGCTCCTGCCCCGGCCCCAGTTTGCACTCGAACCTCAAGGCCTTGGGTCACAAGTTCTCTAACCCCATCGGGAGTCAGGGCTACCCTTAGTTCATCAGGTTTGATTTCGGTAGGCACCCCGATGCTGGCCATCGGGGCCGAAAGAACGGAGGACACCATGAATAGACGTGACTGTTCTTAGGTTGGCTATTGATGGCCAGACTAACTAGCTTTTGTTTTGATCAAACGGCGGCTATAGGAACTCTCCAGCCGCTCCCAAATGCTTGTGGAGTAACTTTTAAAAGCGGAGGTGCTTGTCTCCGCTTGAATTCTCCACGTTGTATTAGCTTTTGAATTTGATCGAGTAAAGCGGGATCCTGTCCCTTTTTTATTAGCTCTTCTTTACTAATTTTGTCTTCAATCAACGACTTTAGGATTGGATCTAAGACTGAGTAATCAGGTAATGAATCAGTGTCGAGCTGATTGGGACTTAATTCAGCGCTGGGAGGCTTGTGTCGAATGGCTTTTCCAATGAGCTCACCACTTGCAGGCAGACCCAGTGCAATACGACAAGATTGTGCAGCAGGGCTGTCTAGCCAATGACAGATAGAAAATACTGTGCTTTTGTAAATGTCACCTATTACCGCTAATCCACCATTCATGTCTCCATAGAGTGTGCAATAACCTACGGCTAATTCAGATTTGTTTCCTGTAGAGAGCAATAGATGACCTTGTTGATTGGCCATTGCCATTAATAAGGTTCCTCTAATTCTTGATTGCAGATTCTCTGCTGTTACCCCTTCAGGAGGTTTTCCTAATGGCTTGGTAAGTGATGATGTGAATGACTCCATAAGAGGAGTGATTGGGATCATTTTATGAATTATTCCTAATCTGTCGGCTAAGGCTTTAGCGTCATTAATGGACCCTTGACTACTCCATGGAGATGGCATAAGCATTGTTGTTATTTGGCTAGGGCCTAATGCTGCTGCAGCTATTACAGTTACTAGTGCAGAGTCAATGCCTCCACTCAAGCCAATTAATGCAGTTTTAAAGCCACATTTCATTGCATAGTCATGGACACCGAGTACCAATACTTCGAAGAGTTGCTGCTCTTCTGAAGTTTCAGCTTTAATGGGCTCTCTTACGATTGAGTGTGTGTCCCAGACACTAAAAGTTTCTTGAAAACTAGGAAGCTTCAGTAAGAGCTGTGAATCTTGATCAATGATAAAACTAGCGCCATCAAAAACAAGCTCATCATTTCCTCCTATTTGGTTGAGATAGATAACTGGGCATTTCAATCTTTGTGCTGCGCTGGATGCAAGTTTTTTTCGAAGGTTGCTTTTGTGTTGGCAAAAAGGTGAGGCTGAAAAATTGATTAAGAGATCAACGTTGTGTGGGAGTAGATCTTCAATGGGATCTGGCCCGCTTAGTTGATGACCTTGCAGATCTTCTTCTACCCAGAGATCTTCACAAATAGTGAGCCCAAGTTGCCAAAGCTTTCCTCTATGTTGAAATTCCAGGATTTCTGTTTGCTGAGCTGAACGGAAATACCGCTTTTCGTCGAAGACGTCATAAGTGGGCAGCAATTGTTTGCGAGCTACTACTTCCCAACCATTGTTTTGAACAAGAGCAATTGAATTAAAAAGTTTGGGTAACTTTGCATCTTGCGCAGCCTCGGCTATTCCTACTAGGAGCTTTAGATGAGGAGCTCCAATGGCAAGAGTGTTGACTAATTCTTCGAGCACTATTTTTTGCTTATCTAGTAGAGATTGATTGAGTAATAGGTCTCTTGGTGGATAGCCCCATAGAGAAAGTTCTGGTGTAATCAACAAATCTGTATCAAGTTTAGAAGCTTTCATACAGGTGGATTTGATTAGCTCACCATTGCCAGCCAGGTCTCCTATAAGAGGATTTAATTGTGCTAAGCCTATTTTCATGAAGTCTCTTGGGTAAGCCCGTATAGTTTTTCTTCGAGTAATAATGACAAAACGGCGTTTGGAATGTGAGAAAGTTCTAGCGTTTTTCTCACATTAGAACTGGCTGTGGCTGGGATTTCTAGGGGGAGAATTTCGATTTGAGCTCCTAATGACTCCAATAGCTTTATTTGTGGTGCTTGAAGTGGCCAACCTGCACGAGGGGCAATCCCAAGACGTGCAATTTTCAGAACTGATTGGGAATTTTTCCAATTAGGAATTTGACAGGTCAAATCACTACCAATAACAAAAACCAATTCGGACCCTGGCCATAGGGCAACGGCTCGTTCAAGTGAGGTAATTGTCCATGGACTACTTAATTCTTGAATAAGCTCTAGGTTTGGATTGGCTATTGTTTTTACAAGTGCATTTAGCAATGCCGCGCGTTTTTGAATGTTTGCCCCATGGGATTTTATGGGGTTGTCACTGGCCCAAGTGATAACTTTCGGAAAAAGGTTAAGGAGGCCAACTAGAAGTGCTTCATGTCCACATGTTGGAGGATCTGCACTTGTCCCAAATAAGGCTATAGGACTTTTTGACTTGCTCATGGAAGCAGAGTCGGGAGAGGTAAGGACTTAATTCCTTGTGGCTGTTTAATTAATAGACGTTTGACTTGCGGATCAATCGCAGCAAGGCGACGAAGCATTTCTCTGGGTTGTGTATTAGTACGTGAATTTTCTGAGACCAGCTCAAGAGCAGCAAGACGTCCAGTAAGCCTAGTGGTGTGAACTGCAAGTGCTGCTTGTACAAGTGCAACAGGTGCTGCTGGAGCCAAACTCAAGCCACTAGTTAGTGGAGCCGCAAGTAAAAGCAACTGTCTAATGACTCCTAGAACTAATTGAATACCTATTTGAGCTCCTCCTAGGAGAAGATTTTGACCAGATACTTTCGTGACCAGCTGTCTTGCAGATGGAGCCTCCATTTGTAAGCCATAAAGTTTGCATAGCTCCAAGATCAGAGCAGTATCACAGGCGAGGCCTCCAGCAAGATCAAGTACCAAAAATGGATTGGCTGCAACACTGGTAGCTTTCACAGCAGCGAACTTTCCTATGAGTCCTTGGGCTTTAGATTTTCGTAGTTTTAGTCTTTCTTCTTGCAAACTTTGGTGGAAGGAGTCTGCTTCCCTAAGGGCGTTTAGAGCCAACAGTAATTCGCCTTGGCTCTCGAGCAGTTGCATGAGATGACTACGTAATTCTTCTATTTGGGGAGCAACTGGGTAGCTTCTCACCTTGCCGTTTGTCTGGAGATGGACTTGGCGAGGTGCAGCAGATACTGCTTTGATTACCAAATTACGAGCTTCTTTAGGTAAACGTCGTCGAATGCTTTGTATTAAAAGGACTTGTTCACTTTGTGACCATTGATCACAGCGATTGAGTACTAGAAGAATTTGCTTTCCACTTTGCAAAAGAGTTTCGATGGCTTCTTTCTCGATAGTTGTTAAGTCACTATCAAGAACGACAATTATCAAATCGGATTGAAGAGCGATTCTTCTGGCCAGACGAGCTCTGGCTGCCGCAGCAATTTCATCTATGCCTGGAGTGTCTATTAGCTGTACGGATTGCAGGTTTTTAAATTGTTGGTTCCAGTTAATGGATTGCAGTTTTCGAGTACTTCCATGGGCTACATCCGTATCAAAGGTGAATTCTTCCAGAAGTGCATTAAGCAAGCTTGATTTCCCTACACCTACTTTCCCGAAAACTGAAAGCCTTAGTTTGCGTTGACTGAATCGTTGAAGTTGTCGGTCCATAGCAAGAAGCTTGCCATTGAGTTGGCTTTGTTCTCGGCTGCTTAACCTCAGATTATTGCGCCATTGTGTTAATCGAAGAAGGCATCTTTTTGGGGTTGAGGTTTGTTTGTGCATTAGCTTGATTTCCTCCACCACCCTGCAAGGACTGCCAAAACAGCTTCTGCTCCGATCAATCCAACAAACCCCCCAAACTCGTCAACTACTACTCTCACTCCGTTTTTGTCAGCCTGGAAGGTGTCCAAGAGACGGTCAGCGCGGATCATTTCTGGAACAAAATCGACTGACTCGCTCAAGTCCGCGGCGGTTAAATGCCCTAATCCTTGGACTATTGCTGTGAGCAGGCGATCCCGACTGGCCACTCCAAGAACTTTATCCACTCCAGCCCCTAGAACAACCCACCATTGCTCATCATGGGTGATAAGGCTGTTGCGAAGTTTGTTGAGGCTAGAAGTTCCATCAAGTGTGGGGGCTGCTACACGAGGAGTCATCAGATCTCTGGCTGTCAGGTCATTTAGCTGAAATACTTTTGCAATCATTGCTGCCTCATCATCTTCGATTTGGCCTTTTTGTGAGCCTAATCTTGCTAGTTGACGTATCTCATCTTCATCTATGTTGAGTTCATCCTCAGCGGTGATGGCCGGCATTAATCTTTCAAGCAAGATGACTAAAGGGCGCATTACTAGGCCTAATAGATTCAATAAAGGGGCACTTGCTAAGGAGACTTGAAGAGCAAACCGACTGCCTAAAGATTTCGGCAGGATTTCACCAAAAAGAATTACTAGAACTGTTAGCCCTATAGAAAATATTGGGAGTGCTATCCCATTGACATTGCGATGTTCGAAGACAAATGCTGCGTAACCGCCAAGCATCAAACTACCGAAGATATTGAAACCATTATTTGCAATAACCAGAACGGAAAGTGTTCTGCCTAGTCGCTTTCTAAGTTTGTCTAAACGCTTGGCCCCCCTAATTGGGTTTGGACGAGCTGCGAGTTCATGCACTCGCAGAGGGTTTACTGCCAGCAGTGCAGCTTCGAGCCCTGAGCACAACGCAGAGCCTGCAAGCACGATTAGTACGAGTAAAGCTAGGACCAGCAGGTCAGTGCTCATTAGTTAATTGGAGTAATAAGGATGAGAAGGTTCTTAAAGGCAGGCATGATGGGTTAGATGATTGATTGGTTCTCTTTTAAGTGGACCATTTGGTGGCAAGCTTCAACTTGATTTGGCTCTCCTGCCATCCTGACGATCAATAGCCGTTATGTCTTTGTCGTGATCGATTTAGGAACTTTTTGCAAAAGGCGCGCTCGCTTTTTGAAGGAATTAGGAGGGACAGCAGCAGTTATTCCAGCTGCTCCTTTGGTGACCCATCATGCTGATTGCGAATATCCTTTCCGACAGAACAGTGATTTTTGGTATCTAACTGGCTTTGATGAGCCAGATGCAGTGGCTTTATTTTTACCTCATAGACCAGTTGGGGAACGTTTTGTACTTTTTGTGCACCCAAAGGAGTCTGGAATAGAAATTTGGAGTGGATCTCGATGGGGGACAGAAGGAGCTGTTAATCATTTTGGAGCAGACATTGCTCATCCTCTTTCCGAACTCCCTAAATTATTGGGGCAATACCTAAGTGGGTCTGAAGGGATTGCTTTCAGAGTTGGAAAGCATCGCAAGCTGCAAATGATGGTGCTTGATTTTTGGGCAGATCAACTTGAAAAGTTGCAGCGCAGCGGCTCTGCCCCTGTGACTTTAAAAGCCCCTTGTCCAATCCTGCACCAAATGCGTTTATTCAAAGAACCTGAAGAGTTGGATCGTTTGCGCGTGGCTGGAAGGATCTCAGCCGAGGCACATGAGATCGCAAGAGAGGTTGCTTGCCCTGGTATGAATGAGCGCCAACTCCAAGCAATTATTGAGCAGTATTTTTTAGAAAATGGTGCTAGAGGGCCCGCCTATAGTTCGATTGTTGCTGGTGGAGATAATGCATGTGTATTGCATTACACCGCTAATAATTCAGTATTGCGAGATGGGGATTTGTTGTTGATCGATGCAGGGTGTTCTTTGGATGATTATTACAATGGGGATGTCACGAGAACGTTTCCTGTTAACGGCCGCTTTAGTGGTGAGCAGTTAGCTCTTTATGAGATTGTTTTAGCCGCACAAAAGGTTGCGGTTTCCTCTGTTTGTCCAGGTCAAAATGCTGAGAAGGTTCACAATGCTGCTGTTCGAGTTTTAGTAGAAGGTTTGTTGCATCTTGGCTTATTACAAGGGAGCGTCGAAAGTGTTATTGAGCAAGGAGCTTACAGGCATATTTATATGCACCGCACTGGACATTGGTTGGGATTAGATGTACATGATGTTGGTGCTTATAGGTTGGGAGAATACCCAGTTGAACTACAACCAGGTATGGTCTTGACCGTTGAGCCTGGTCTTTACATTAGTGATCGTTTACCAGTGCCTGATGGTCAGCCTTTAATTGAGGAAAGATGGAAGGGTATAGGTATTCGAGTTGAAGATGATGTTGCAGTTACTGATGAAGGTCATGAGGTGCTTACTTCAGCAGCTGCAACTGCAGTAAGTGATTTGCAAAAGAAAGGGTAGAATTTATACACAGGAATTTAATTATCATGAGGATTCTAGCTATTGATAGAGAAAAAAGTGTATTTAAAGTCGTTATCCTGAATACTTGCAACTAAGATGCTTGAAAGAATAAATGACTCTGGAGCTTGTTTGGAAAACCAAAAAATTGAGATTGCCAGAATAGTCTATGAGCATTATATTTATGAAATTATAATTGTTTTGGGATGTTTTTTGAGATGGTCTAATATACTTAGAAATTCAGAAGCTCTCGCAAAATGGGTACTTGGGAGGGATTTCTCGAAAGCATCTTGTGACTCATTAGATAAAGATCTTAGAGAAGATATACTTCAGGAATTGATCATGTTTATAGAACAATCTTTCGTAAATGTAACCACTATTAAGGCTAGCATTAGAACTCTACTTAGAGGTACTCAATTCAGAAAAGAATCCTTGCTCCTTTTGGTATCAGATATATTTCGAGATCACCCTGAACAAGATTCTGCAGTGAACACATTAAGGGACGATTTACTAGTTGAGGGATATGAATTAGGTTACCCTATTCCGGCAATCCCTTTGTTTAATAAAAGTCAGCTATTTGTTTTAGGTGTAAATGAAAAAGATATCAAATCTTATTCAATCAGTGAAACTATAATGAGGCTAACGTCAAGCCTTAATCAAGGTGAATTGGTTCTAAATAAAAAAGATCTCCAGGTTGATATTTATGCTTCTATTTGTAAGAATCTTGATTCTAATAATTATTCAATTAACAAGGACAAGCTTGCCTTGTTAATAGATGAAGGTATTCGTATGGGCGGGCTTATTTTTGGAATTACAGCTTTAAATGGTGGGCATTACGTTGACTCAGTAGGAATAGAAGTTCTTGACCTAAGGAAGTCTAGAACTTGATTATATTAGATTTTGATTAATTCATTTTTTAGTCAATTGATTTTCACTATGCCTTTTGGAAAGGCTATACTTTGATTTGATATCTTTAATTTCTTATACGAGATAATCAACAGAATCCGTAGCTCTTTCTAAAACAAAGTTTGCTCCTGCTGACTTAAGCCTTGATTCATATTTTCTACGGGCGGTTTGATTTTCTTTGCCATACAAATGTGGAGGTGCTATTGCCAAACTTAAGAATTTTTGGTCGGGGCATTGTTTTTGAGCCTCTTTCACGGTGAGTACATCTGCGACTGTGTCTCCCAGATAGGCAATAGGAGGGATCCCTTTGCCAAGCGATGAGCAAGCTAGTTCGGAGGCTAGGTTTAGTAATCCAGTTGGATTAGGCTTGCTAGGCGCGTCGCCCATCGCAACTAGCGGAGCATCTTTTAGTCCTAAGCGTTTTTCTAGAATAAATCTTGCAGATGTGGGTTCAGCTCCACTGACAAATCCCCAAGCGATTTCTTTTTTATCAAGTTCATCGAAAAAACTTTTTTGAATTAAGAGCTTTTCATTTCGAATAAACCCATCCCATTTGTCCTGGTCTCCTTCAGGGTCACCACCAAAGTAGAAACTTGTGAAAATAACGGTAACTTCTTTGATGTTTGGCAGTTCGAAATCTGCTCCTTCTTTTTCTGAATAGCGCCTAAGTAGTTCTAAGCTCGCATCCCAGTCGTTGTTCCAGATCCCTTCTTCTTTAAGAGAATCGATATTTTGTGAAGTTGGGGACCAGCCACTGAAGTGTTTAACAGTTTCTTTAATTGCTAAACGGTAGCTCTCGGATACATCACGAATAACTCCATCTATGTCAAACAGTAGAAAACCTTGCAAGAGTCGGATCCAAAAAAGCGTTGTAAGGCTGTTAGGTTAGTTCTTTGTTTAGGTTCAATTGGTCGCTGAGAAAATGATGGGTCACGAAGCCGCTACTACTGAACAGGAGGTAGGCAATGCTTCCGCAGAAATGCCTGAGGCGGCATCCCAGGCGTCTGAAACTATTGAAGAGCAGCAGCCAAAGCAAGGCAGACCACCTCTAGGGGGTACCGCTGCCTTGGCTACAGCAACCATTGATGCAGATGGTGTCCCTTCGGGATATACGCCTAAGGCTGACGAGGGACGCTTCCTAGTAAAGATTCTTTGGTTGCCAGATAATGTCGCTTTGGCAGTTGATCAAATTGTTGGAGGAGGGCCTAGCCCTCTAACGGCTTATTTCTTTTGGCCTAGAGAGGATGCTTGGGAAATTCTTAAAGGAGAGCTTGAAGGGAAAGGGTGGATAACTGAAAATGAGCGAGTAGAAGTTTTAAATAAGGCCACTGAAGTCATTAACTATTGGCAGGAAGAAGGGAAAGGAAAAAGTCTTGAAGAGGCCAAGTTGAAATTCCCTGATGTGACTTTCTGCGGAACGGCGTGAAATGCAGCGCTATTAACTTTATTTAGGCATTTGAATCATTTTCGAAATTTTTTGCAGCCTCAATAGTTGGCAGTACATTGAAGAACTCCTCAATAAGTTCAGGACCTATTGTGAATGTGCTTAGGCCTTCATAGACAAGATTATTTATATCATCTTTTTTTCTTATGCTTGCTACAAGAATCTTGCAGTTGCTATTGATGTTATCAATAGCTTTTTGCATTGAAGAAACTGTTTTAAGCCCATCCACGGAATTGTCATTTATTCTGCCTAGGTATGGTGCTATATAACTTGCTCCAAGCGCAGATGCAATAAGAACTTGCTGGATTTCATAGCACGCAGTAAATGTAATAGAGATGTTCTTACTTATCAGTTCTTTTGCTGCTTCAGTGCCTATACGCGTGATTGGAACCTTGATATATATTTTTAGAGATGGAGTAGTTAATTCGCTAAGCTTTAATCCACAATATATAAGTTTTTGTGCGTTATTTCCCCAGGCCTGAAGGTGGAGCTCTTTACTTCTCAGCCGATCTGCTCTGTGAGCGAGCTGCCTAAGATTACTGAACTCGCATGGCTGTCCAGCTTGTCGTAAAAGTGTTGGGTTAGTTGTAATCCCTGTGAAAATCCCTGAGGGTATCCACTCTTCCCATCTTTCTGGATCTGCACTATCAAGTAGCAGTTCAAGACTCATGAATTTTTGTTTTAGGGTTTTGGAATTTTTTTATGCTTCTGCTGATTTACTTGCTTGCACTCTTGCTCTGGCGCGGTTGAGACTCTCTTGGGCTTTAATTTTTTCTGGAGATGTTTGTTGGCCTTCTAATTGATTGAATTGTTGTTTGGCTTTTTCTAAATCAGCTTCTGCAACTCCAGCGTCAATCTCTGATCCCATCTCAGCACCATTGACTAAGACAGTGACATCATCTGACTCAACTTCTGCAAATCCACCCATAAGGGCAATTGAATTCCATGTGCCATTTTTGAGTACTCTTAATACACCAACATCCAAGGCGGTTACAAGGGAAATATGCCCTGGGAGTATTCCGAGTAGTCCTGTGGTGCTTGGAAGAATCACCTCTTCGGCTGTGCCGTCAAAAACACTCTGATCAGGAGCCAGCACACGGAGGGTGAGTGCCATGGTTATAAAAGAAAGGGTGAAAGTGTTGAGAGTGAGTTAGTGGGATGCACGCTAGAGATTTAAAGCATGTATTAGGGACTGAATAAATCAGCCCTTGCTTTCAGAAGCGATTTTTTCGGCTTTGGCCTTCACTTCTTCAATATTTCCTACCAAGTAGAAGGCTTGCTCAGGCAGATCATCCAGTTCACCAGAAAGGATCATATTGAACCCAGCAATAGTTTCTTCTAACTTGACATATTTACCAGACATTCCAGTAAAGATCTCAGCTACAAAGAAAGGCTGGGAGAGGAATTTTTCAATTTTTCTGGCTCTGTCAACGGTGCGCCGGTCTTCTTCAGAAAGCTCATCAAGGCCCAAAATTGCAATGATGTCTTGAAGCTCTTTGTAGCGTTGGAGGGTTGATTGGACATTTCGAGCTGTCTTGTAATGCTCATCACCAACAACTGATGGCTGGAGCATGGTGCTTGTGGAGTCCAGTGGATCAACAGCTGGATAAATTCCTTTAGCAGCCAATGCACGAGCAAGAACAGTAGTCGCGTCCAAGTGGGCAAATGTTGTCGCTGGTGCTGGGTCTGTTAGGTCATCGGCAGGCACGTATACGGCTTGGATAGATGTGATTGATCCTTCGAGGGTTGATGTAATGCGCTCTTGAAGTTCACCAACGTCGGTCCCTAGTGTTGGTTGATACCCAACAGCAGAAGGCATACGACCGAGTAGGGCTGAAACCTCAGAACCTGCTTGAACGAAACGGAAAATATTGTCGATAAAAAGTAGTACGTCTTGCTTATTAACGTCTCTAAAATGCTCGGCCATTGTTAGCGCGGACAGGCCTACTCTCATTCTCGCCCCAGGAGGCTCGTTCATTTGCCCAAAACACAGTGCAACCTTTGATTGAGTTAGGTCGTCAGCGTTAATGACGCCAGATTCTTTGAATTCTTCATATAAGTCATTACCTTCTCTTGTCCTTTCCCCTACACCACCAAAAACGGAAACCCCTCCGTGTTCTTTTGCAATGTTATTGATCAGTTCTTGAATCAGAACAGTCTTGCCCACGCCTGCACCACCAAATAAGCCAACCTTTCCCCCTTGTCTATAGGGAGCCAAGAGATCGATAACTTTGATTCCTGTCTCAAAGACTTTTGGTTTTGTTTCTAGTTCAGTCAGTTTTGGAGCGGGGCGATGAATTGGAGCAGTTGCATCACTTGTAACAGGGCCCTGCTCATCAACTGGCTCTCCAAGCACATTGAAAATTCGACCTAAGGTGGCTTCTCCTACTGGTACTGAGATTGGAGATCCAGTGTCTATAGCTTCCATTCCTCTGACTAGGCCATCAGTGCTGCTCATTGACACAGCTCTTACACGATGATCGCCAAGAAGTTGTTGAACTTCTGCTGTTAGAGCAACTTCCTGCCCAGCAGGGTTAATGCTTTCAATGCGCAAAGCATTAAGGATTTTCGGAAGCTTGCCTGCGGGAAATTCCACATCCAAGACTGGGCCAATTACCTGGCGAACAATGCCCTTGGTGCCTGATGTGGTGGGAGCAGCAGCGGCCATAGGAGATATATAAAGAGGGGTAGAGGGATAGCTGTGAGCATTCCCTTCTATAGCCGCGCAAGATTACCACTGTGCCTGCAGCAGGGTCGGCAGGGTTCGGTGATCCGCCCAGCAGGCCTATCGTCGGTCCAGTGCTTTGGCGCATAGGTTGGCACTCGTAGACCTTGAGTGCTATCTCAGGTCATTTTTGTGGTGTTCACGCACCCTGTTGTTGCTTCCGCATTAATCCATGGCAGCCGTTTCTTTAAGTGTTTCAACCGTAAAACCCCTTGGGGACCGTGTTTTTGTGAAAATCTCTGAGTCAGAGGAGAAGACTGCTGGCGGAATACTTTTGCCTGACACCGCTAAAGAAAAACCCCAGGTTGGCGAGGTCGCTCAAGTAGGCCCAGGCAAACGTAATGAAGACGGGTCTCGCCAGTCTCCAGAAGTAGGTGTTGGTGACAAGGTTCTCTACAGCAAGTACGCAGGAACAGACATCAAGCTTGGCTCAGATGAGTATGTTCTTTTGTCTGAGAAAGACATCTTGGCTGTCGTCAACTGAGCCTTTTGAGCCACTGACTTTTAACCGATCAAAACAATTTCATTCATTTAGGAAAAGCCTCCCATGGCCAAGCGCATCATTTACAACGAGCAAGCACGTCGCGCCCTTGAGCGTGGAATCGACATTTTGGCTGAATCTGTGGCCGTAACTCTTGGCCCTAAGGGCAGGAATGTCGTTCTTGAGAAAAAGTTCGGTGCTCCACAGATTATTAACGATGGTGTAACCATCGCTAAGGAGATTGAACTTGAAGATCACATTGAAAACACTGGAGTTGCATTAATTCGTCAGGCAGCTTCAAAAACTAATGATGCTGCTGGTGATGGAACTACCACAGCAACTGTTTTGGCACATGCAATGGTCAAGGCTGGTTTGCGCAATGTGGCTGCTGGGGCTAACGCAATCACCCTTAAAAAGGGAATCGATAAGGCCACTGAATTTCTTGTCGAAAAGATTGAGCATCATGCAAAACCAATTAGTGATAGCAACGCCATAGCTCAGTGTGGAACCATTGCGGCTGGCAATGATGAGGAAGTTGGTCGGATGATTGCCGATGCAATGGACAAAGTTGGCAAGGAAGGTGTTATCTCCTTAGAGGAGGGCAAATCCATGAGCACCGAATTGGAGGTTACTGAGGGTATGCGTTTTGATAAGGGGTACATATCTCCTTATTTTGCTACCGATACAGAGCGCATGGAGGCTGTTTTGGATGAGCCATATATCTTGCTTACAGATAAGAAAATTGCCTTAGTGCAGGACCTTGTTCCTGTGCTTGAACAAGTTGCACGTACAGGCAAGCCATTGCTGATTATTGCGGAAGATATTGAGAAGGAAGCTTTAGCAACATTGGTCGTCAATCGTTTACGCGGTGTTCTTAATGTCGCGGCTGTTAAAGCTCCTGGTTTTGGTGATCGCCGAAAGGCCATGCTTGAAGACATGGCGGTTCTTACAAATGGGCAACTGATTACAGAAGATGCTGGCCTCAAGCTTGAAAATGCCAAGCTTGAAATGATGGGCACATCTCGTCGTGTGACAATTAATAAGGACACCACAACTATTGTCGCCGAAGGCAACGAGAGCGCTGTTCAAGCTCGTTGTGAGCAGATCAAGAAGCAGATGGACGAAACAGACTCCACATATGACAAGGAGAAGCTTCAGGAACGTTTAGCAAAGCTTGCAGGTGGTGTAGCAGTAGTAAAGGTTGGTGCTGCGACTGAAACTGAGATGAAGGACAAGAAGCTGCGACTAGAAGATGCAATCAATGCAACTAAAGCAGCAGTAGAGGAAGGGATTGTTCCTGGTGGTGGGACAACTCTTGCTCATCTTGCCCCTACTCTTCAACAATGGGCTAGTAGCGCTCTGAGTGGGGAAGAGTTGATTGGAGCCAATATCGTTGAGGCTGCTCTTACCTCTCCATTGATGCGTATTGCAGAAAATGCAGGTGCCAATGGTGCGGTTGTTGCGGAAAACGTTAAGAGCAAACCTATGAGTGAGGGATATAACGCAGCAACTGGAGAATATGTGGACATGCTTGTTGCTGGAATTGTGGACCCAGCAAAGGTGACTCGTTCTGGACTTCAAAATGCTTCTTCTATAGCAGGCATGGTTCTTACTACTGAGTGCATTGTTGCTGATTTGCCAGAGAAGAAGGAAGCTGCTCCAGCAGGAGGAGCTGGAGGTATGGGTGGAGATTTTGATTATTGATTTTGTTTAGGTTTTTCTATACCTGAAACCAATAAAAAAGGACCTCAGGGTCCTTTTTTATTGGTTTCTTGAGCGCATTTATTTATTTGTGTTTGGCTTGCATATAGCTGTTTTTTCTTAAAGAGTCGAAAAAAATGCTTCGATGCTTCTGCGCCTTTCATCTTCTGTTGCTAGTACTTGAACAGAGGTAAATGAGGTAATAGGCCATGGATGATGCTTTTGCAAGGGAGGTGACGACTCGCTTGCTCTTGAAATCAAAGGGTTATGAGTTTGACTATGAGAATCAATTTTGGGTTCGAGAGTGGACTACTAATGCTGGACAGGAAAAGGTTTTAGAAGTTGCTCTCAAGACAGAGGATGGAGAATGGAATAAATTGATGATGACAACTGAAGGGAAAGTTTTTTATGCGGAAGCAATAAGTGAAGGAGTCGAGTGAACATTTACCAAGCGGCAAGGTCGAGAAGTTGATTATTAGTTTTTGAAGCTTACTTTGCTTTTAATGTTATTCATTTTCAGGTTGATGTTTTTCCCTACTATATACTTTCAATGCTTCATCTTCGAGAATGATTCTTCTAATTGTTGAGAGGGCAAGGCTTGTTTGTGATCTAATAGATCTATATGAGGCTCCTTCTTCTCTAAGGCGAAGTACGAGCTTTTCCCTTGCTTGATTTATCTTAGGGCGCCCTCCTAAATTCCCGCCATTCTCTCTTCGGAAATTTATGCTTTCACGACTACGCTCCTGAATAATTGACTTGTCTATTTCCGTAAGACTTTGCAGTAACCCAATCAAGAGTGGAGCTAATTCACCTAAGTTTTTTGTATTGACGAGCCCATTGAGTGTTCTTATATGAATGCCTTTGCTTTGCAGCTCATTTATTAGAGAGATTACTTCTGCTTGGGAGCCGCCTAGGCAGCCTAGCTTTTCTATGACTAATTCATCTCCTGACCTTAGTTTAGAGAGAGCTTTTTGAAGCTCAGGGCAGCTTCTTGATTTATTTCTCGCATTTATTTCTTCTTTGAAGATCAGGCAACAGCCAGCGCTCTTAAAAGGTTGAAGATTATCGGAGACTATTGGTTGGCTTGAGTTCACTCGCAGATAGCCAATTGACTGGCTTGCCTGTTTGCTTGAAAAGGGCTTGCGATCTACCAAGAATTTCGGAGGAGTTCTGCGGAACCCAATCATTTTGTTCCAGAAACGGATGTCACCTAAACATTTTAGTTAATATACGTTTCTGGAACAAGTAGTCATTTGAATAAAATAGCTCTTTGATTTTCTCGAGACACTTTTATATGTATTGAAAACAACTCTTTTTGGAACACTTGTATTCCTTTGACTTGTTTTATTTCTTTTGTAAAGTGGCGGATTTTAAATGGTGATTAGGTTATTTATATCAGCCTCTTCTTTATTCCAAGCTATTTAAAAGTCAGAGTGAATTTTAATTGGACTTTTGATGAGCATGAATAGATATGTTGATCATTTACTTGATCTTTATAGACAGTATTTGTTTAAAACATGCTTGATTTTACTTGGCTTATTTTCCATCCAATAAGCTTCATGCTCTTTTTGCCTTTCCCCTGAGATCTTGTAAGAAATTTCTAGGTGTCTATATTTTATTGGAGGTAGCTTCATGTTTCTAGTTGGGATCCGAAATGGCCTCCCTTGGTTGCAAGCTTGAGCAACATGAACTGCTTCGTGTAGAAGAGTCTCATTGATGAGTTTGCCTGTTTTTTTCCCGTAAAGCTTGATATTTTTTGTGCACATTATCAATTCTTTTCTCTTGCTATTTAATGCTCCAAATATTTTTGGTTGTACTATGCAAAGCAGTTGATTCTCTGAAATGGAGTAGTTTGCTTTTCTAACCAGGTCGAGAATTTCTTTGCTGTTTGCTGTAAGAAATAAAATAAATTCCAACTTTGCAACCTAATTTTTTGAGGAATAGTCGGACTTCTTTTTTAACTTAGCCATCTTGCACTAAGTATAATTGCCAGAGTTAAGAAAATAGCCAAAAAGGTCCATGTCACTCTGTTTAAGGCGGCTTCTGCACTGCTCGCACTAGTAAACATGGAGCTCCCGCTTGCTGCGAGTCCCCCCATGCCATCCCCTTTGGGACTATGTAAAAGGACTAGAAGAATAAGAATCAGGCCAGAAGCGACCCATATCCAGCTAAGAACAGATGCAATCATTTGGAAATTTTAGTGTGGACTTTCTTAGACAGTTGAAATGGGATAAGAAAAGCTTTCTAAATCAGACGGTTTGAGGGAGTTGAGCATTGATTGAAGGAGTCTGAGTTGGCTCAATCAATGAGTATCCAGACATAGCATTAGGTTTAGGCAGTTCAAGCAGTTGAAGGAGTGTAGGTGCGATATCGGCTAATCCCCCTCCTTTGCGCAATTGAATGGAATTGCCATGGCCTTCAACTTTACGTTTTTCTCCCTCAACAAGTATTACTGGTACAGGATTAGTTGTATGGGCAGTCCAAGGTTGCCCATCAGGACCTTTCATTAGTTCGGCATTACCATGGTCTGCTGTTATTAGAAGTGCTCCACTCATTTTTCCGGTTGCTTCTAGAAGCCTCCCGATGCATCGATCTACAGTCGCAATAGCTTCTCTGGCTGCACTCATATTGCCTGTATGCCCAACCATGTCTGGGTTTGCATAATTGATTACAACCAAGGAATAGAGACCACTTTCGATTGCGTTTAAACAGCTATCGGTCAGTTCATTGGCTGACATTGCTGGAGCAAGGTCATATGTCGCCACTCGAGGTGAAGGAACGAGATGTCTGTCTTCTCCAGCGAGTGGCTTCTCAATCCCACCATTGAGGAAATAGGTGACATGAGGATATTTTTCGGTTTCGGCGGTCCTGTACTGCTTAAGGCCATGTTCTGATATCACCTGGCCTAGCAGATTATTCAGGCACTCTGGTGGAAATGCGACTGAGACAGGTAGATCTGCTTCATATTGTGTGAAGGTGACTACGGATAAGTTGGGCTTTTGGGGTCTTTCGAAGGCATCGAAGTCAGGAATCGTTATCGCTTTAATTAATTGACGGGCACGATCTGGTCGGAAGTTGAAAACTAATAGTCCATCTCCTTCCTTTAAATAAGAATTAGTTAGCTTCGTAGGTTCGAGAAATTCATCAGTAATGTCTTTTTCGTAGCTCTTTTGAAGAATCCCTTGAGCTGATTCTTTCGATGGAGAAAGTTCTGGGTTTGTGAAGAGGTTGTAGGCCTTTGCCGTCCTTTCCCAGCGGTTATCTCTATCCATTGCCCAGTATCTGCCACAAAGACTTGCTATCTCCCCCACCCCAGTAGAGGCAATAGTTTCTTCAACGAGCCGCAAGTATTTACCTGCACTGTTTGTTGGAGTGTCGCGGCCATCAGTGATGGCATGAACGGCAATTTTTTGCAGCCCAATGGAGGCGGCCCATCGCAAAACTCCGCATAGGTGGTCAACATGACTATGTACTCCTCCGTCGGAACACAGCCCTAATACATGCAGTGTGCCTTGGGACTCTTGCAATGAGTTGGCAATTTCTTTTAGCGCAGGGTTCTCTCCAAGAGACTCTTTTTTAACTGTCTCGGTAATGCGTACCAACTCTTGTTGAATGATTCGACCTGCGCCAATGGTCAGATGTCCAACTTCAGAATTCCCCATTTGATTATCAGGTAGACCAACCTGAGCGCCACTTGCTTCAATAAGAGTGTGGGGATATGAATGCCAGAGAGCATCCATTATTGGTGTATCTGCTTTAAGGATCGCGTTGTTTTCGCTACCTTCTCGATATCCCCAACCATCAAGTATCGCCAGGACGACAGGCGCAACTCTGCCGGAACGCATGGAGTCTCCGGAACTAATGTTCGGCATGCTGACCCGGGATGATTCCTTGATAAGGGATTGTTCTTGATTAAATTACTTCTTCTTTGGGCATGCTTTTCATTTGTGCGAAGTTCCGTCAGCTTTTCCGAATCCCATATGCTTTGAGTTGAAGTTAGATCGACATACACTTTCTTTCTTACAAACCACTCAATGAGCGATTTCAATAGCATTAACACAGTTGAGATACTTTCTGCACAAGAGCTTGGGAGAACACTTAGGCGCCTTGCCTCTCAGGTACTTGAATCTGTTAGGGACAGCAGGGATCTGATGCTTCTAGGTATTCCTACCAGGGGTGTTTATCTTTCAAGGGTTCTCGCGAAGGAGTTGGAGACGTTGACTTCGCATTCTGTTGATCATGGAAGTCTCGATCCCACTTTTCATCGTGATGATATCCAGCGGATAGGTACAAGGATGGTTCAATCCACTGACCTTCCAACAGGCTTGGATGGACGCCAATTAGTTTTAGTGGATGATGTTATCTTTACAGGCCGTACTGTTCGAGCTGCCCTTGAGGCTTTGCAAGCTTGGGGTAGGCCTAACAGAGTAATGTTGCTTGTGATGGTTGATCGTGGGCACAGGGAATTGCCAATACAGCCTGATTTTTGTGGGCGAATAGTACCTACTAGACGAGCTGAGAGTATTGAGTTGCGCTTAAAAGATTTAGATGGCAAGGAGGGTGTTTATTTAACTCAGAAGGATTGATAGTTTTATTGATTGGCTAACGAATAAGTCCTAGGATTTGAGGTTTTATGGCATCTCCGGTACGTAGATCTTTGCCTTCGATTTGGAGATTGCCTTCCTGATTGATATTGAATTGAACCCGGAGGCAATCTTCACCAGGTTGAGCAGGAGTATTTAGCGGAATCGAAATAGTTGGCCCTCCCCAAGGTTGGAGATTTTGATTAGCTTTTAGTGTTTTGACAGTAGGTATTCCATCGATATAGATGACTTCATGAGATCCTTCAGTTTGAGGTTCTCCTAGAAAAAGCTCGATTTCCAGTTGATTTTTGTTGCTTGCTGCAAGTACCAGTTCAAGTGGTGAGGAAGTAGGCCATGGTTGGCCAGCAACAAAGAGAGGATGCCATATATGTTCTTGACCTCTTTTATCCCAGCATCGAAGAGATATTCCATGGTTCAACACATCTTTAACAATTACACCTGGTGTTAGGGATAGGGCCCCTAAAGCAACAGCCTCAACTGGTGGCGCATTTAAAAGGGGTAATGGTTTGGTTTGTTCTTTGAGCCAATTGCGAAACAGAGGAATCTTTGAGCCTCCTCCTATAGCAATCACTCCTTGAATATCATTTAAATCGCTGCCGTGTTTTCTGCCTCCAGCTAGTGTCTGCTTTAAAAGTTCAGAAAGGGTGTCAAGAAAGCCTCGTTCAATCAGCAGTTTATTTAGTTCATTTCTGCATAGCCTTAATGGCTTTCCTTCTTGAGTTTCAGGGTCATTGGCAATTTCTAAAAGGGTTTGTGTATCTGAAATGCTTTCATCGCTCAATCTGCATTTCAGTCTCTCTGCTGCATTTAAGAATGCTTCTGATGGAAGTGTTTTTGGGAAGAGATGATTGACAATCCAACGATCAAGATCTCTTCCCCCAAGTTGAATTCCTGCTTTCCCAAGAACTTTTGCGCAACGAAGAACTTGCTGACTGATTTGTTCGAGATCTTGGCCTCGAAAACGGAGTAGCTGTGCGATTGGATTTGCCTTGCCTTCTCCACCTTCTAGGGCGACAAGAGATATATCTATTGTGCTGCCTCCAAGGTCAATTACTAGCACTTTTGCGCCTGGATTAAGTCCTGTTCCTATTGCGGCGGCAGTGGGCTCATCTATAAGTGCAATTTCTTCGACGGGTAAAACATTGCAGACTTCATATAGCCAGCTTCTATAAGCCTTATAACTCTCGACTGGTGCTGTTAGTACAAGCCTGCAAACGTTTATTTGCTTAGGAAGCCTTTTCCAAATTTCAAGTAACAAAACCTCCCCTGCTTTGTTAGGAGAAATATGACTTTGAGTAATTTTTATCTCATTATTTGCTCCTATCCAACGCTTGAAATCGCTAGAAAGTCTTGGATCATTTTGATCAAGTAATCCTGCTTGTATCACTTGGTTGCCAACCAAGAACCTTGAGTCTTGATTGTCTGATTGCCAAACGAGACTTGGGACTTCACCAGTGAATCGAGTTATAGGAGGTAGATCAAGAAGCTCTGGTATTAAATCGACCTCTCCTTGAAAAGCGACAACAGTTGTTGTGTTGCCAAGGTCAATAGCAAGGGTGCCTTTTCGAATTGAAACCTGAGGCTTATCTCCGACCTTGGAGGGCAGGTCCACAGCTATGGGGGAGTTGAAGTATTAGAGCTTAGGAGGTTTGTCATGGAACGAGTAGGGCAGTTGTTTTTTTCCTATAGAGCAGACCTTCTCATTGAAGAAGGATTAAATCTATGACTTGCCTTAAGGATGTATTTTGATGAGGGCACATGAATTCACCGTGATAAAGGATATTTATTGAATTTGTCTTTTTATAGGGATCTAATGGGTTGAATCTCAATCAAAGATGGTCTTTCGCTAAAATTATTTCTACCATTCAGAACTCTCAGTGATCTCTTCCAGGGTTGATGCTAAAGATCTTGCTAAAAGAGGTGAAAGCCTTATTCGACATTC
Source organism: Prochlorococcus sp. AG-409-P01 (assembly GCA_003215335.1). Classification (GTDB taxonomy): domain Bacteria; phylum Cyanobacteriota; class Cyanobacteriia; order PCC-6307; family Cyanobiaceae; genus AG-409-P01. Next base: position 216,768 of record QCKM01000002.1, read on the forward strand.
GACTAATAGATATCTGACAACGGTTCGAATTGCTTTCCGAGCAAAGCAACGTCGTTTTGATGATTTTGATGGGCTTTTGGAAGAATCAGCAGTCAAGCCTGTTCAAAGGGCAATCGTAGAGTTGAGTGATGAGCAAGATCAACCAGACTTGTTGCCTGGCTAGTTGTGATTGAACATGCAGGCCCTGGATGGCGACTTGCCAGGGACCCTGCTAGAGGAAGCTTCCCTTTTCTAATAGGTGGAGAGGGTTGGGCATTTGAGCTCACTCAAAAGGAGTGGGCTGCTTTGGTTCTAATAATTAGAGAGTTGTCTGAACAGCATCTCCATCTCGATGCTCAATTGATGTCTCAGGAATCAATATGTCTAGAGATGGAGAAAGGCCCCTGGTGGTGCTGTCTTGATGGAGATAGAGATTCATGGAGCTTGCAATTTATTTTGCAAGGGGATGGCGAAGGAGCACGTGGGATTGAGGGGTATTGGTCTATACCTGCTGCTCAAGCAATTGCATCTGCAATGACAAATTTTGGGACTCAGTCCATTGATTAGGGAGACTGATTAATTAGGTTTGAATGATCTTCCCCTGATTTATCGTTCTATTTCCACAGCTTTTCCACTGATTTTGGGTGCAGATAGCCTGCAAATCTAAAGACTGTGGAAAAGCTCATGATTTATCGGCTGACTCTTGACGCATAGGTGTTCTTCTTCCTCTGATTTTGATTTGAAAAATGATGGGGCTGTAAAGGGCTGTTATGACTTGGATCTTATTGCAAGAGCTTTTGAGACTGGCAGAACTAACCTGACCTTGACTACTGGCTCAGGTTGTGGAGACTTGTGTTCGACAAAACAGGTTTTATTCAATTGACTGACTTAGCTGCCCTTCAAGAAATTTCGCAAAAGCAGGAAGATTCTTCTTTACCCAATCACGTTGATGCAAGCACCCCAGAGGGGGTTGTGAGTTTTTATGCTGAGCTTCCTGTTGCTTTGCAAGTGGCTATGGCAGGGTTTATTGAGCGTTATCCAAATTGGGATCAGTATCGATTGATTCAAGCTGCTATGGCAGGGTTTTTAGTTCAAAACGGGGTTGAATCAAGGCAAATAACTCGTCTTTATGTAGGGAACATGTTTGGTGGAAATTCAATGCTTAATGGAATTTGAGGTATTGCTGCGTCCCTTTCGTTAGAGGTAGTTGCAACTTGATTAAAGTGATCGAGATAGATTTGAAAAGATTTTTCTCATGAAAACTTGCCTAGGCGTTTGAGTATATCTTTGGCTGTTTTTGTTGGGATTGGCAGTATTGAAAGGCGATTGCCCTTTCTTATGACCGGTAGTTCTTCCTGGGTGTAAATAGATCGCATCTCTTCTAGGCTTAGCATTTCACTAAAACGACCTAGGTACTTCAATTCAACACAGTCCCAACGGGGCTTTTCTTTAAGAGATTTGGGGTCGTAGTAATTCGATTTTGGATCGAATTGAGTAGGGTCGATTAAACCTAATTTAATTATTTCCATTATTCCAACTATGCCTGGCGGTTTACAGTTTGAGTGGTAGAAAAAAGCCTTGTCACCAATGGCCATCGTTCGCATGTAATTGCGGGCTTGGTAGTTCCTAATACCATCCCAGAGAGTTGTAGATTCTTTTTTTAGTTGCGAAATACCATAAACATCTGGTTCGCTCTTCATTAGCCAGTAGCTAGGTTCCTGTTGTGCCATGGGATCTCAGCGAAAATGGGTGGTTTGAGTAAAGTTTGAGTAAACCCTAAATCTAAGCGTTTCAGCTCTCTACCTATTATCTGAAAGATCTGCAAACAGGGCTTTTTCTGTAGGGAGATGTCCTGCAAATTTCTTTTAGTTCTTTAGTTGTTTTCTTTGACCAGTCGGTAATAGGTGGGTTTTCATAAGGGTTAAGCCCTTTATCTCTACCTTGAGTGTCTTGCGGTCCTTGGCTATAGGGCATACGGAAGTTGGGGTATGGCAAAGCATCTTGTCTTTTCCAGCGAAATAGAGCTTTTACAAAGTTTTTTTGAGCCCCTCGATTAGCAAAAAGGAAGAGGGCCTGTTTTTCTTTGCCGTTATTTCCTCTATAAGTGATGTAGTTGTAGTATTCGCCGCCATCTATGTCATTTCTATATTTTATGTACTGAGAAGCTTGAATCCCTCCTTGACCCTCAACCCACATTCCTGGCCCCTGAAATCGAACCCTACATTTGTTTTTTAACCAACGACACCAAGCATCGTGATAACTCTTAGGCCCATCTTTAAAAAGTTCTTCTGGGAAATCAGCATCTCCAAAGTCAGCAAAGGCTGGGCTAAATAAAGATGCAAAAAATGGAAGAAGAATCAAAGCATGTTTTGATTTCATATTATTGAACTCCTCCGTCAACGCACCAGAAATATGTGCTGTATTCCTTTTTGTTTCTTGTAGTGGCTAATGCCCCTTCTTCCTGGCATTGGTCCATAGAGGCCATTGGCATGGAAACAGAGGACATTGAACCATATACTCCAGGCCCTCTAGAGAAAGCCAGCACTAAATGAACAGCTGGATCGGCTGCTTGAACAGGGATGGAAAATGTCAATAAAAGTGGTGCAAGAAGTAAGCGGCGCATGGTTGGTTCTTTTCCCCTTGTCTAGTTGTTCTAGATCAATATTTCACTTATTTGAAGTAAAAAGGAGTTTGAGTAAAGTTTGAGTAAATCTCCACGATTCGCCGAGAGCACTTGCTATCACTCAAATGCCTCTTTTCATTAGCCAGTAGTTAATTTCCTGTTGTGCCATGGGCTTTCAGCGATATTGCGATGTGTGGATGATGTGTGGATGGCTTAACATTCTCACCCTCATTTCTTTATTCTATTTCAATCAAGTTTCTATTACTAATAACCAAAGAAAGGCTCGCATGTTTTATGTCTGATGGAACGGCTGATCTTTACGCCAAAAGAAATAAAGCTGCTAAGGCTGCATAATTCAGATATGAAACGCTTCCTACTTCCACTAATTGCTGCTATTGCAGTACCTACAGCCGCCAACGCTGAAACCTATTGGTTAATCCTTTCAGGAACTAGGACTACTGCTGGTGCAATGTTGAAAGTTCCCATGTCGACCATGGAAGAATGCGAACTTGCAGGAAAAAAAGTTATGCAGAGCGACCACCACGCCAGAAATTATATGTGGGAGAGTATGAGATATATATGCGTCAAAGGCAAATAATCATGCCTATCAATAAACCCATTCCTGATTCTGTTATTAGCTTTTGGAAAAAGCAGTTTCAAAAGATCAGAGAAATAATCGTTAGACCTTCTAATAAATAAAGAACAGATCGCAACTGACAGAAAAACTCCTCAATTCCCAGGAAGCACCCTTTATTGAGAAATCTAGTGACGGCAACAGATCTGAGTTATTCGCAATTTTTCTATCCACACCATTTTCAAAACCTATCCACACATCGCTCATTGGTCGAGTGATGCCAAGGCGGTACGTGTTTCTGCACAGAGTATTCAATCTTTCCTTTCCTCTCCGACGTTGAGGATCAATTCCAAGACTTTAGAAACCAGTTCGATGAATCAATCCATTCATCCTTCATGGTGACTTTCTGGAGAGGCGTATGAGGGAGTCATATGTCCTGCCCGTCTCGTTATATGAGCTCAGAAATTTATGCAACATTTTTAGATGTAGTAGAACTCTGGGTGATTCTCTACATTTTTATTTAGACCTTCCTTAATGTTTGTCGCCACAAATTTTTTGTATTTAGCGTAAGCAGAAACTTCACCTTTCGTATCGCCTAACTTTCCTTTCTTCACGGGTCTCTTTAATTGCCATCTAAGGAATCAGACTTTCCATCTATTGAACCAGAGTTTGAATTAATTGGGAATAGTTTAAAAAGCTAAGACTGGGTTAAGTGATATAAAAGTAGAAACAGTAAAGTTTTTTGGATTAACTAGAAGTAAATAGTAATAATTTAGCTCTTTTGATTAGCTTTAATATTGGTAGAATTGCGAATGAGAAAAGTGGGTGATATTTATTGTATTGACTATTTATTACACCGTATTGCTTGATTTCTTGTAAATTCGACTCATCAAGATAAGTGCCAAATAGCTTGTCCCAGAATACGAACTTCTCGCCAAAATTGCTATGAAAATGTCTTGGTTCTATAGAGTGATGGAACCAATGTAATGATGGGCTCATATATATAAAATTGATTGGTTTTGGGAATAAAACTTTTAACCCACTATGTGCTAAAACCCCCCAGGTTCTTTGTATCATTGAATCTATTAGATATATATATAGTGGGATCAAATATCCTTGCGACAAGTATTCATTTATTAATAAACCTGTGAAAATTGTAATAGGTAGAATCAGAGTTCCTTTTATGGTGTTTTCAATTGGAAGTTCCCTAAAATTATTAAGAATAGTCATCTCTGAAGCTGAATGATGAAACTCATGAAGGTCCCAAATGAAACCAACATGATGAGCAAGTCTATGGCAAAAATATTGGGCCATATCTGAAATTAGTAATGCAAAAATAAAAATACAAACAATTAAAGGCTTTGAATTTGGTAAAGGCATTATTGATTGATATATTCCATGAAACCAATCTCCTATTCCCTCATTCAAAGCAGCTAAACCTATTGTTGAAAACATTACTAAAAATTGTAGCTGTGAGCTTAAAAGATATAGAAAGAAATACCATATATCAGCTAATTTATAGCCTTCAACGTGATTTAGCCTACCTATACTTGTCTCATTAAATAAATTAAAAATATTATTTCTACCATTGTTCGCCGCCTCAAAAAGAGGAATTGTAAATATAGGTAGAATTAATAGGGCAAACTTTACAGTTATAGTGATGAGGATCGCAGATATGCCACCATTTTTAAGTCCATTAAGTGTGATTATATTATTGGCAATATCAAAGTTTGATGAAGGGAGTTTCTCCTGAAATTCGTGAAAACCAATAAGCAATAAACTCAATAACAATATAATTCCAGAAATATTTCTAAGAGTTTTTGGCATGAGAAAAGGTTTCTTGAGAGCCAGCCCCCTCAAAATATACCTAGACGATCTAGGCGTCTAGTCAGCTATGCGTTATTTAGGAATTCCTTCTAATCCCTTGACATCAATGACTTATAACTGTTCATTAGCCAGGAGCTAGGTTCCTGTTGTGCCATGGGATCTCAGCAAAAATGGGTGGTTTGAATAAAGTTTGGATAGATCCTCGACCTCAGCAGGGGATTTCTATTTTTTCTATCTTGGCCTATTTGTATTGAAGTTGAAGTTGCAGTTGCTTTTGAGCCATCTCTTTTAGGGGACCTTGGGGGAGCTCAATCAGAAGATTTGACAGGGTTGCAAGGCTATGGGGAGTGGCTATACAACTGAGGGCAAGAAGTGCTGCACGAGCTGTTGCTTCTGATCCGTTCTTAGCAATTTCTGCAATTTGTAAATTGATGGCGGTACTATTGCGCCGTTGTAAAACCCTAATGGTTGATAACACAACTGGATCGCGAAAATCTTTTAATGGTTTCTGAACAAGATCAAGAAGAATGTAATCACTGAGTTGATGAACTTTGAATTTGAGTAATTCCAAGCCAGCTAAGACAAGGGGTTGGGATTTTTCGCTTAAGACGTTCCTAAGGAGAATGATTGGAAGTTCACCTCCCCAGCAGCTAAGTGCTTGCAGAACTGGCAGCTTGAGTTGGTTCTCTTCTTTGAGCAGCTTTAGCAACCAAGTTTTTGCCTCAGGCTGATGACAAAGTCCTGCTGCACTAATTAACTCTGGTTGAGCCCCTGCTTGTTTGATTAGTAACTCTAAAACTGGCCAACCTTTATTACTTAGTAATCCGAGTTGCTCAGTTATCGCAAAGCGAAGGTCTGTCTGAAGATTGATTGAATAAACCTCACCCAACCAGCAAGGCTCGAGGGGAACCCTGCGGGATTGGTTGAGTTTTTCCCAGATTGAGTCTTCATGGATAGCCATAGATAGTCCTTAGCGTGCACCAAGTTCTGCGGCTAGTTCTCGTTCCAGTTTTTCATCATGAACTGTTGGCAGGACATTGGACACCTTGGTGCGATGTGTGCTGTAGAAGAGCATGCCTATAAAAACCATTCCTCCAATAATGTTGCCAACAGTAACTGGCAGGAAATTCCAAAAAATAACCTTGCTGAAGGGCACTCCAGAACCAAGAAGGGGGCCTGCTGTATGCAAAAACATGTTTACAACAATGTGCTCCATGCCCATTGTTTGGAATGCAGTAATTGGTAGCCAACAAGCAAGAAGTTTTCCTGGAACACTTTTACTTACTAGAGCCATTGTGACTCCAAGACATACTAGCCAGTTAGCAATAACACCTCGTATAAATGCTAGGAAAAGTCCAGTACTTCCTAGAGACTCATACTTGGTAAGAACATTTGATTGATTTATAGATATCAGCTTTGATGCAACAACGGCCCATCCTTTACCTCCTTCAGCTGCAGATAAAGGATCAATAGTTCCTGCGCTTGTCAAACTAATTGAAAGTAAAACTGCTACAAGAAATGTGCCCAAGAAATTACCTATCCAGACCCACCCCCAATTTCTAAATGTGGCTTTCCAGGAGGATTTGCCCGCCCAAGTTGCCATAGGTAATAGAGCAAAATTTCCAGTAACTAGCTCCATACCAAAAAGCACTATGCTTGCAAATCCAAACGGGAAAATAACTGAACCAAGGAAAGGCATCCCAGATTGAATACCTACAGTTATTGCTAGACATGTAGCTAAGCCAAGTATTGCCCCAGAGTAAAAACCTCTTACTAGCAAGTTTTTTGTACTTACAGTAGATTTTTTTCCGCCCGCTGCAATCATTCCATCGACTAATTCATTAGGAAGGACATAATCCATTTGTGAGTTGTTTGCATCCATGTTTGGGAAAATGATTGTGTTGGAAGATGTTTTTTAAGTTGATTGATTTATCTGCTAATGCGATTCATTAGCCTTGAAAAAGGATCTTTACTTCCGCCTTGACGATCAATGAGTGGACGGTCACTCCCAAATTCACTTAGCCAATTCACAATGCGACTAAAGAAATCAGTTGAATTAGATTTAAATTTCATAGAGAAGTTAACAAATGATTGTGGTTTTGGTAAAAGCAGCTTATGGAGAACGACTGCTTTTACCTAACTGCCGAATCCAATCAATAATCTGCTTTAAAGCAATAAATTTCTCAGAGAAATTCTTGGTCTTTGGAATTGCAGAGTAATTTTCAATCAATAATTTTTTCAATAGATTCTTTAATTCAGCAGTAGGAACTGATTTATGTATTAACTCTCCTATCTTTTGATTTGGTCCTTGCTCTCCTCCAATTGATATGTCATAAGCCTCAATCATTTTCCCATCAGCATTTCTGGCTTTTGTCCCGGTTAGGCCTATTGCTCCCATATAGGCTTGACCACAACTATTGGGACACCCTGTCCAGTGAATCTTTAGTTCTTCAGGTAAATCAATTTCTGAGTCAAGCTCTTTAGATACCTTTAGAGCCTGATCTTTAGTATTTGTCAAAGCAAAACTGCAGTAGGTATTACCTGTACATGAGACAGTCCCTGCCGCTATTGTTTTTGGGCGGAGGGGAAATTTCTTTAATAGAGGATCAGCTTTAAAACTCTCAATCTGCTTGTCTGGGATATTAACTATGATCACATTTTGATCTTCAGTAAGACGAAGTTCACTGCTCCCATATGTTGCACTTATGCTGGCTAAATCTTGAATTTCTTCTGCTGAAAGCCGACCTACTGGAATATGTAGGCCTGCATAGTTAAGACCTAACTGCTTTTGAGGATGAACTCCAAAGAAAGAACGTGGTTTTTGTGAAAAAATAGAACCAGGATCTGGAGTAAGTGTTCCAAATTTTTCTTGAACATTATCCCTGAAATTTTCTACGCCAACTTTATTTAAATAGAACCTAAATCGTCCTTTAGGCCGTTGATAACGTTCTCCATCATCGCGCCAACTAGATATAACTACCCCTGTGAAATGACATATTTCATGTGGTTTAACCCATACATTAAGAGGAATAGCGTAATCATTTAATTGAGAAGAAAGAATCCCTCCAACCCAAACACTAAAACCAAGCTCTCCTTCTTTTATAACTGGATGGAAAATAATGTCATTGTGCAAAAGAAAGTTGTCATGTGAACCTGCTACTGCAGTGTTCCATTTTCTTGGCAAATTAGAGAATTCAGAATTTCCTTCTCCATTCTTAGTCAAGTAATTATCCAACTCCAATGTATATGGCCTGGTATCTATAATTTCATTCGGATCGATTCCTGCTAATGGATTACCTGTGACATTTCTTGGGTTATCAAACCCTGATTGGATGGTTTCTATATCAGCATCTTTTAGACGTCTAAGAATTTCAGGTAGGTCACTAATAAGAATCCCACGGAGTTGGAGATTTTGCCTTGTAGTGATATCGCAACTTCCATCTTCTGCATAACGAGCAACAATAGATGCAATTACATTTAATTGATGTGCATTTAGTATTCCATTAGTTATTCGTAAACGGAGCATAAATTTTCCTGGTGTTTTAGGCCGCCAGAACATTCCATACCATTTCAAGCGAAGCTCTAAGTCGATTTTGTCCATTTTCTCCCAACCAATCTTGGCCAATTCTTCTATTTCTCTGCCCAATAGGAGCCCATCTTTCAGGGCCTTATTCTTTTCTATTTTATTTAATTTCTTCCCTTCTAAATACGGTTTCATGGTTCAGATGTTTAATGCTATTGATTTTGTGTAAGAAAAGAGAATAATAAATTGAGGAATATTTCAGGCGTATAAATTTTTTGAGGCTAGGACTCTATTCATCTCAAAGGACTGAAGTTCATCTACTATTAATGCATTTAAGAGCTCAATCTATATGTATCAGATTAAACAAAAATGGAAATTTCTGGAATTTAGAATTTAGTGTACTTAGATACAGAATTATTACAGCCAAGATGAGTTTTGATTGATTGACTCATCTAAAGCATTGCTAATCTGCTATTTCTAGAGCAGATTAGAAGATTAGGCTATGTATATTTAGATACAAGAAAATAGTCATTTAGTTCTTTTATCTCTCTTCAGAACCTAAATCGAAAAGCTAATACTGACGACCCACTTCGCCAAACCAACGTATTGAACCTTCCAATAGCATTTTCCAAACTTTCTTCATTGCAGCAATGTCTCTATCTAGTCCATTATTAAAATTACTGGGGTGGCTTAAATTATTTATTTGCTCAGAAGGTCTTGTTGTTAATGTTCTTCTTGATTTTGACCTATAGAGGCGGCTGACCATTCTAAGCCCTTTTCCTGAAAATAAATTTATGACCATTAGAGCAGAGACCCATATTATTCATATGTTGCAGTTGCTACAAAAAACAATATTCTATCAAAGTATCCCTTTCTTAAATAAGGTTAGCCCTTGATTGAAAAGTTAGATTTAGATCATTGGCTTGTGTTTAGAATTGTTTGACTTGGAGGGACCCATTGTAATTATTCTTTCGAGAAATAATCTAAATCAGCTTCTAGCATGCTTTGATTATCTTCATTTGAGCAGCATCTGTACATAAGATTAATAATACGTTGTGGATCAATTTTAAGAGCTGCAACCTCATTCCATAGTTTGCGAGTCAGTTCATCATTCGCGAGATTAAATTGTGCATTAATAATATCCCTTGCTAACGAGAAGACTTTTTTATTAGCCTCAGAGCTGTAAGGCTTATTAGTATTATTAGTAGATCCTTTTGACAAGTATTTGCTGCCACGGTAGATCAAATTATTTTGAACCTTAGATATTAATTGTCTTTTTTGATTGTAAATGCTTCGCCTGTACTTTAATTGGACAGATTTTTTATACACAATTTCTTTGTGTTGGGTATATTTGTTGCCACGATAAAGAAGTTTTTCCATTGTTTAGAGATTGAAGATGGTCAAAGAACATTTCTTGGACTTGATTAAGAGGCTCTTTGAGGAATAAGTCTGAATGCGCTTTAACCATATGCCCTTTTTATTGATAGCTCCTATGGACTAAAGATGTAGTTCATAAGGGCACAAAAAATGGCTTTTTGTCTTTTCTTCCTCCATTTTCACCATTTCTCTAGTTTGGATAGAAATTCCTAATTCGCTGAGATCGGTTGATATCACCTAAAGGGAACTTTCCATTGGCCAGTAGCTAGGTTCCTGTTAAGCCAGGGAATCTCAGCGAAAATGGGTGGTTTGAATAAAGTTTTGATAGATCCTCGACCTCAGCAGGGGATTTCTGTTTTTTCTATCTTGGCCTATTTATATTGAAGTTTCAGTTGCTTTTGGGCCCATCTCTTTTAAGGGACCTTGGGGGAGCTCATTGAGCTAAAGGGGTATATCTTTGAAAAGGTACTTGATTTGATGTCAACCACTATAGAAAAGGAGTGTCTTTGGACCTGATTGCTTCTTATCGCAACCCCGGTTTTGAATCTCTTGCTGATGGGGTTATGTCATTCTTCGATCGCCGTCATGATCTTCAACGTAATGGAGTTGCATTCGGGAATCATTCATCTTCAGCTGAGTCAGAACCAGCCAAAGTTTCTACAGATATAAGCCTGGTTGCAATTGATCGTTCAGATCCAGAGGCATTTGCTCTTTCAGATGTAGTTGTTCGAGGTGTTACTGCTGCTCTCAATAAATATCTTCAAGATCGTCCTTTATTTAGAGAATGTGTTCCAGACCAGTCTTTATTTGTAATCCCGATTTTCAACATCCAACGTTATGCCCCTGGAGAAGGTTTCAAGCGCTGGCATTGTGATTGGACTATCAGCGATGAGTTGACAGAGCCTGTTCATAGAGTTCTTGCTTGGATCCTTTATTGCAATGACATTGATTCAGCTGCCACTGAGTTCTATTGGCAAGAACATAATGAATCTGCAGAAAGAGGGAAACTCTTGATTTTTCCGGCAGGTCCATCTCATATTCATCGTGGTCAAGTAAATGATGAAGGGACTAAAACAATTGCTACAGGGTGGATTAATGCAGGCACGAGAGATGCCTACCTTTCTCGTTTGGCAACTGCTAAAGATTGACTGTCCAAAGTTCTCCAATGAATGCCTTATGGTTGCCAGATACAACCCTTTTGAGTGATAGCAAGTGCTCTCGGCGAATCGTGGAGATTTACTCAAACTTTACTCAGACTCCTTTTTACTTCAAATAAGTGGGATATTGACCTAGAACAACTAGACAAGGGAAAAACAACCAATCATGCGCTGCTTACTTCTTGCCCCACTTTTATTGACATTTTCCATCAAAGAAAACTCAATCATCATAAACCTTGCAATGAGAATTGGTTGGATGCCCTTCACACTCTTCATCCCAAAAATCTAAATTTGGCTCTTGCTTATTTACCTCTAATTCGAGACCACATTCCTTAATAGGCACTTCAACATCATCGATCGTACAAACGATTTTATCTAGTGATTTGTTCTTCAATGCATCCCCAAGGATGTCGAATGTTGTAGTTAGTTTCATTGGAAACCTCCTTTGCATGCAACTGCAAGTTCGTGCCAGAACTCCCGGGCACCTAGAAAGGCCAAGCATCCAAGAGAAATACCAACAGCTATTGGGAGAATAGATTCAATTAAGTTGAGTCCTTCTTGATAGTTCATTACAGACCTCCTGAGGAAGTTTTGCGAGGGGCTTGCGACCAAAGCCCCCCTAAAGCCAGTAAGAGCATTTACCTTGTATTTATTGCCCATCTAGGCTCTACTTAATTTTTAATTGTTAATAGTAACAATGTCTATGGTGCTATTACTAAAGTACTTACCCTCAATAATCTATTCATGGAAGCCAAGAACTTGCAGGCAGTGGCATAGAAGATATGTCTTCTTGATCTTTAAGAGAGGAATCCTTTAAATCACAAGCCAAATCACATTCGGTCAAGTCTGGGTTGGCGAGTCGATCGAGAATTCTTGTCATGTCTACTGCGGAAAGTTCACCATCACTGCTCCACTTCAATGTGGTTTTCCTTTGAGCAGAAACCTTATCAGAAACTTCCGTAATCAAACTATCCTTACCTTCCAAATCGTCCAAGTATGCCTTGGCAGAATGCAAGTCTCTTGAGTACACACAACGGCTTCTTGAGCATGATCGAAATATCCGACCATTATCACCTCTAAAACAAGTAATTGAACCGCCTTTAGGGCTAATCAATAAGGGATTTGTCGTAATCATTTTTTGCCTCCTCTTTAAGATGAACCTCTATACATTGAGTGACACATTGGATGCCATCATCACCTAACGAGCAGGCAGTAATGCATTCAAAATACTCATCAATAGCATCGTGTTCGATGTCAACATCTTGCATGTCATAAGATCTTGTTGTGGACATGACTTGCACCTCCTTCAGATTGAAGTAGAACCTATCATAAAAAATTCTATTTTAGAAATTTAGTAACAAAATATGCAGTGATTAGGTAATCCTTACTAGCCAAATATGACTTAATGAAGTTTTAAGACTTAACTATATTTTTGCTGTTAAATATAGTTTGAATGGACTTATAAAAATAACAAAAACCGACCTTCCTTTGCAAGCAAGGAGGTCGGTTTCATGTGTATATTTTTAGAAGCTTCTTGCTCTTAATCGCCTGGGGCCAAGTGTCTAGGTGTAAGGCTGATAAAACTCAATTAAGGGCACCTAAAACGATGCATCAGAGTGTCATTAATGCTAGGAAAGCATCTACGACCAGCCCACTTATAAAATGAGAATGTTGGAGCAGGGACCAGAAGTCAATTCGCTTCTATTTGATACTCAGGTGGAGTGTCGATCATTAATCCCTCCGTGTGTCAGTGAAATAATTTTGTATCAACCGTTACATTATTGCAATCCGCCTTAATGCTTATTCCTTCTCCAATCACTGCTAAGCAAAAACAAATAAAGACTGGTTTTGGCGTATACGCCAGAATGAGAGCAGGTTGGAAGATTCTCTAGTCCCTAAAAGCGAAGGAAATTATTGAGGAAGTTTGGAATAAGAAGAGATTCGTAAATGGGTTTAGTTATCCATCGTTGAAGCATGAACGCTCATGCTGAGCTTCTGTGTGCAAATCTCAAAGATATCGGCAAGGAATTCTGTCTACAATTCGTAGAGCTTACAGGTGGATTTTGTGGGATGAAGTTTGCATTCCTGTTCCCAAAAGTCGCCCTGCCTTTCATTAGGTAACTGATAAGAGAAATCGTGAATACGGTCAATATCTCTAAGTGGGTTCGCAACAACAGTAAAAGGAGTTCTTAGTTTCATAATCCTCCTATTCGGTTACTTCCTTTTTAACACATCTATAAGAATTAGATATAGGGTTTTTACTCAAGTATTTAGGCTTTACGGTTCTCACTGACTAAAGTGTTATTAACCGAAACAGGTGATATTTACCGAATCAATTTCTTCGGTTTACATCATTACTTTATCTGAAAAGTTAGGACAAAGTAAGAGTGTTCCCGCACAGAACATCATGTACACATCTTTATTCGATACTTTCTTTGCCGACTCTTTCTTCTCACCTACCAGGACTGTTTATGTTGTCTCTGATAGCCAACTAGAAGAGATCAAGCGTAAGCAGCGGCAAGAGGAGCTCGACAATCTTGAGGCTTCTCGCAAGAGACTAGAAGAAACTTATCAGTCACGCATCAAAATCATTGATGAACGAGAGCATGAGCTTCAAGAAGAGCTAAAAGCTCTAGCGCCAGCAGAAAAAAAAACCGAACTCTCTGCTGAAGAACCTGAAAAATGCGCTGTCAAGGCTTAATCCTTTCGACTCACTGAGTGATGGGGATCACTAACGACGTATTCAAGGGGCCTTAATGGCTCCTTTTTCTTGTCCAGTTGTTAGAGGAAACATTCTTTTATCAATAAGGAGTTAAAAAAAGCCCCCATGCAGAAAAGAGGCTTCTTGTATTAAGACCGTTTGATCCCCATCACCCGGCCATTGGGCTGACAGTAGTCACTGTCAAACGATTTGTCATCGGTAGATACACGCTATTTATAGTGTGACTTATACAACTGATAAGAAAATACACTACTTATGGGGGTTGATTTTAAGCTGAATGTCTCTTAGAAAATAAGCTCCCCATCACCCAGGTCCCGCGCGTTTAGCAAGGGCCTTTTTTATTGCCTAGGTCTAAGCACCATCCAGTGCTCTGTGATCCAGACACCCTAGTTAGGACAGTCGATCCCGTCAGAAAGCAGTAAGTTTTGAGTATGAATTAGTAGAAAATTCTCTAGCAAAATTGCTGAGAGGCTTTAGTTTTTATTTGCCAGCAGGAATTATCTAATGTCTATTGATCCTGAAGTCATCCCTCCTTCTAGTTCAGCAGGCAAAAATGCAGTCAGCTTTGTGCCTAAATGGGCTATTTACGGAGCTATTGGGTTAGGGGTATTAGTTGTCGTTGGGATAGTGAAAGCTCTTCTCCCATTGATCTTGATGGGACTACTAATAGGTTTTATCTGGAAACAAGCCAAGACTTACTAAATCGAGATAGAAGCAAAGACTAATGACTGAAAAGAAAACAGCGGCAAAAAGAATCCTTGAATTGTTCGGAGATTCCATGAAGAAGGGGGACGTATTTCGATGTCCCCCTTTGAGTCCAGCTCTTATTTTTTACACCAACGAGCTTAGACTCCTAGTTCATTTCTAGCCAACCAATAACCAAGACCCAAGAGTAAAAACACCTCTTTTGCTCTTCACTGGCTAATGAACAGTTAAAAGCTATTGTTACCAAGGGGTCTGAGGCATTAACCAAAATCCATTCGAACTTTTAAGACGCCATTAATTGAGCGTTAAGTAGACGCTTGGCCTTCTCCTTTCTTGCAGCAGAATTGGCATTTAAAGCTGACTGGTCGTGAAATTTACTTCCATGGGAAGTGGCAATTAACTGAGCCTTGTGAATGCGATCTGCTCGTTTGATGTGCGAGCGAATTAATGGGAGAGTGTTCATTACGTTCCTCCGAAGTGACAGCCCCGTTCCCTGCTGCCAAAACATGCATCCCAGCAAAGGGACGAACGTATAGAAATAGTAGCAACGGATACCAAATATTGGTTATGAAAAATCACCTATCAAACTTTATGCAAACTAGAGAAATGGTCAAAATAGAAGAAGTAGCGGCAGAATGAAAGACCTTCCACCTCACTTCCTTCGGGAAAAAGAAAAAGAAGTTGTCTTCCATATTCCTGGTGCATTCCCAACACCGATGGTTGCTGAACTAATGCAGGCATATTTCCCTGAATACAAGACTATTCTTATTCGCTGTGCTGAAACCTTTTATCGGATGCGTGAGAGTGCAAGGGTATGGCTGTTGATTGGAAAGAATCAGATGGAGCAGAGTGGCAGGAAGAGTTCAAGCAACTCAAAGGGACTGTCTCTATTCATGACCTCAAATTGCTGGATGAAGGAGCAACAACCATGAAAGATGCATGGCGATTAGGAGCTCTTCATGCTGAATACAAACGACTGAAGAGAAACCAACCACCAGGCCTGCCAGATATAAAGCGATGAACTATTCCGATGCGCTGTTCATATTTGCTCCCACCATTGGATTGGTGATTTTCTTTGTGGTGATGAATATCGTGATTACAAGGGTCTTCACCAATGACCGAAACAGAAGATGATTGATGCCTACACCTTTGAGCAATGCAAGAAAGATAAGGAGATTAGACAACTCAAAATCAAGAACTTGGAGCATGCCATCTATCAGTCAGAAGCGATGATCGCTGAATCGCAAATGGATGGAGATGCCTTGACCTTTTTAAGGAGGAAGGTTGCCGACTCCAGGCAAGATCTAGAAGTTCTTTATTTAATTAATGATCAGGAGTAAATGAGACCCTGCTAGAAAAGACAAGGGGACTCAATTGATAATGAGGTTTTGACTATGGATTGGGACACAGCAAGAGCACACTGCAAAGAGAAAGACTGGAAGTGGAGTCTGGATTTGATCGACAAGTATCAGAAGGAGATGGAAGAACTAAAAGACGAGAATGTGAAACTAAAGCGTCAGTTAGTCCTTCGCTCTCAACTGAAAAAGTAATGCCAGTCTTGATAATTGGTTGGAGCGTGTACGACAAACTCCCAGATGAAGAGCAAAAGGAGTTTGCGTTAGTAGAGCGTTATAGGACTGATTATTTCTATGAGTGCTATGAGTATGAAAATGCCAAGGGAAATAAAAATTATGAGTGGAGTGATCGATGCTTTAACAGTCAGGAAGAGTTATTGGACTTCTTTGGTTATGAAATGATCGAAGACTTAAATTCAGATGCCGCGTATGCAAGACGCGTAGAGACCTTCACTGATGAAGATAAAAAGAGATGGATGAAATTAAGTGATGCTGGAAATCAAATCAAAGTAATGGGAGCAAACTAAATGCTTGCCACCATCAGACGAGTACACGACTCAACGCTTGATAGGTATAGAAGGTTGGGTCTGAATAATTCCACGATTGCCTGGTTGCTCTTTGCAGAAGGAATATTTGTGGTTCTAGCTGGCAAAACAGTTCTTGGATTCATTGCATAAAAAAATCACTGGCACTTGGATACAGTAAAGAAAAGAGAAGGGACTTTGAGGTTTCATTCGAACCGACCATTATCGCCAAGATTACAGACCATGACTAGAATTAACTACTGGCTAATGAAAAGTTCCCTTTAGGTGATAACAACCGATCTCAGCGAATCAGGAATTTCTATTCAAACTTTATGCAAACTTGCAATGCAATAGAAATAAGCATCTCACTTATTTGATAGGACCTTTTATTAGATCCACAATATTTGGCCAAGCATCTAGCAATTCTTTAAGAGCTTTTCTGTTTGGTGTATACAAGATGCAGGAAAAAGCACTGATCAGATACCAGAAGAACCACCAACGACTTGTCGCGTAAACAGAAACAAATGAGAAGAGAAAGCTACCTAAGAACAGAAGAAATAGTGATCGATTAAAAATTTCAAGAGGCGATTTCCTTAATCTGCGAAATGGTTTCTTCTCAGATCTTCTTTTTTCTTCTTCCTCGTTCTCTTCATTTCTTCTTCTCGAATCTGCCTGATCCAAAGCATCACTCGCCTTGACAATCTCTGATAGTTTTTCCTCGCTGAAATTCACGAAGGGATCAGAGCCCTCTTCCTTAGAAGCCATAAGTTTTAAACGGAATGAGCATAATCTGCGGCTTTTCCCTCCATGAACAGACTATCCAATCAAGAGCCTCAGAAAACAGCTAGAAAGGAAGTGCACAGGAAATCAGAAATTCAGTGCTAGCTGACCCCTATTCGGTTCTGCTTCTAGTTGGACTCATCTTCATGGGTACACAGCTTTATTTGCTGCTCTCGATCGTCAAGAACAACAAAGGTGAAAGATTTTTCTTTGATCGAACTCAGATGTATGCGATTCAACTACGGATAGAGAAGCTCTTCGGGCAGATCCATACGAGGAAGGATTAAAGCCTGAATGAGATACCTCATTACGAGACAGGATGGAGAGAAGGACGACATCACCTCTTAAAGCTTTGACAACTACAACGATGCCTATGCCTACGACTTAATTGAAGAGATCTGCGGAGATATGTGCTGCTCAGATGCTGACTACGAAGATCGTCCTTACTACGAGATCATTGAGGTAAAAGATTGAGCCATTTGGTCGATAATGGACTTGGACAAGATTCTTCCAAAATCCGCTTGATACTCTTTGTTTCAGGTGAAGTTACTCTAATCCTTTAAATCATAGTTATACCAAGCAAATGAGCGAAATTAACTACTGGCTAATGAAAAGTTCCCTTTAGGTGATAACAACCGATCTCAGCGAATCAGGAATTTCTATCCAAACTTTATCCAAACTAGAGAAATGGAAGAAGAGAAAACGAGGGCTTAATGATGAAAATGGTTATCGTTATCACCATCTGATATTTTTATAGAGCGATTGTCATTGTCCAAAGAATGAGCCAAACATGGCTGATCTCGGGTTCACCAGGCTGCGGCAAAACCAGCTGGATACTCAAAACAATGCAAGGCCATCAAGGTAAATGCGGATATTTGCGACTAGATGGCTATGCCTCTAAGGGACTAGAGCAGGTATCTGACTCAGGAATCGATAAGGCATTTCTCAAGGATCAATTCCCTCAACTAATAGATCTATCGGATTCCCATCATGCCTCCAGATCTCAACAAGGCGACCTGCTCACATTGATTGAGCTTCCCCAGTTTCAGGCTCCTCAGCATGCAGGCCTAACGGATATGGATCCTCGCGTCAAAAATCAGCTTGAAACCTTGCAACTTCATCCTGATAGGCATCTCCACTTTGGTCGGGATCCTGAATTGCCAAACAAAGACACATTGGAATTCAAAAAACTTGAATCCTTCAGCCTCAGTCTTAATACCAGCGTCTGGGATCCACCCAGCCTGAATACCTTTTGGTTCGAGCTAGTGAACGGAGCATATGGCGACGTCTATCGAGCTAAGGGCTTGATGAACTTGCCAGATGGGCGCTCTATTTTCTTCAACTGGATCGTGAGCCAAGAAAGCTCACAGTTCCTTCCACTTCAAGAAATTTCAGATCCAAATGGGAGACCTCGCAGCTTGTCTGAGCTTGTTGTCCAAGGAAAACATCTTGATTGCCTACGCATTCAATCAACGATCGACCTCTGCCTACTAAACGATGCCGTACTTGAGATGCATCAAATGCCTCTTAGGGATCGACAAAAAGAAGCTCTTCCCTCAACCTAATCGCCATGCATCACGCAATTATCTCCTGCCTACACGCCAACCTCCCTGCAGTAGAAGCTGTCTTGAATGACATTGATAAGCAGGGGATTGACACCATTACCTGTCTTGGTGATCTAGTTGGCTATGGCCCCCAACCCAACGAAGTGGTTGAGCTGATACGGAAGCGTGGCATCGCGACCTGCCAGGGCTGCTGGGATGAAGATATCATCGATGGTCTTAATGCCTGCGAGTGCAGCTATCCTTCTCAGCTAGCAGAAAGACGCGGGCACCTGGCCCACCAATGGACAGATGATCAGTTAACGGACGAAAACAAATGTTTTTTAGCCAGCCTCCCAACATCATTACGTCGTGATCGACTCCTCTTTGTGCATGGAAGTCCAAACAGTCAGCATGAGTATCTTCTGCCAGACATGGATGCATTTGCGGCTCTCGAGCGAGTAGAAACAGCGGGGGCCGATATTCTGTTTTGCGGGCATACTCACCAGCCTTATGTACGTGAATTGAGAGATGGATCTATTCGTGTGCGTTTACAGAGTGCCGAGCATGGCAATGATCAGGGCGAAGAACTAACCCTGCCGATGCGCAAAATCGTCAATGCTGGATCAGTGGGTGAGCCACGTCATGGAAGTACAAATGCCACCTATGTAATTCACAACGACGCAACTGACGAAGTTGAGATAAAAGAGGTGGCCTATGACGTTGCTCGAACGTGTCAAGCGATTATCGAGGCAGGGCTACCGAAAGTCTTCGCATGGCGACTGAGTCATGGTTTTGAATTCGCCGAGCAGGCCGAAGATGCAAGTCATGTGTGTGAACGATGATTGAAAGATGGGCACTAGTAAGTGGTCTACGCGGAGATCTCGAGACCTATGAGCTAATTCAACGGGATCTAAAGAAGACTCGTGGAGTTACAGCCTTATTTGTCCTTGGAGACCTAGTCGGGCCCGAACGCAACTGTGACGCACTGTTGGATCGACTAAGAAATCCCCATCGCGGCGATTTAAAACCAGATTGCATCTATGGCTGGTGGGAAGAGCAACTACTTGCAGAGCGTGGGTTTCGTGGTGAACGCAAAGCTGATGCTCTGCGGCTCAGCCAAGGTGAAGACACAGTCAGCGCACTGCTGAATACGGTTAATCCTTCTCACCTGAAATGGCTGGCATCACTGCAATTTGGCTTCATTGAACTTGACTGTGCACTCATCCATGGGAGCTCTTCAGACGTGGGTGACAACCTCACAGCTGAAACATCTCCACTGATCCTCCTTGATCGACTCACCCGTCTCAATGTGAACAGACTGTTCACAGCGCGCAGTACTAAACAATTTCATCTTGAACTGACTGGAGGAGGGATCAATTCACAAGTAAAGGATCTGAACGGTAAACGTGAACAACAACAGGAAGTTCCCAAGCGAAGCGTGATTGGAATTGGAGCTGGCTTGAATTACACCCTTTATGACATTGGTAGCGATAAAACGCACTTCCTTACCGCCGGCAGCAAAACAAATCCCAAAGGGAAGGGTTTCGCATAAACCTCGTCATTATTTTGAGAGAGAGATTGATAGCCACAAATATTGCTCAGTAGGATCAAAAGCTCTATGAATAGAGAAGAAAACGTAGGCATTTGATGGGTTTCAACGCCCAAAAAAGCCTATAAACAACAACTTTTATCCCCCGAATCCCTTGCTATGGCTGATATCCAGTGGTGGCTAATGAAAAGTTCCTTTTGAGTGATAGCACGCGATTTCAGCGAATCAGGAATTTCTATCCAAACTTTATCCAAACTAGAGAAATGGTGAAAATGGGAGAAGAAAAGCCTCTTGCGAATAAAGAAGAGAACAAAGAAAAGGAGGAGAACTCTCTACTGAATTATGAGTACGACGAAGATGACGATGGCGTCGACTGGGAGACCTGAAAGAATTATAAGTACTCCTACGTTTAATTAAAATTAAACCCATATAGTTCATATTCAATGTTTATTTTTACATATATCCTGATTTATTTCTCTATAGATCAATACAGAAAAATATTTGTCATTGATCATCTTACATCGCAATATTAACTCCTTCCTTAGTGACTATTTCAACTACTCTCTGCATATCGTCAAGAGAACTTGAATTTGCTTCCAAGCTTGTAAATACTGATTCGACGCCTCCTGGCTGTGCAACCATTACATACCTAGTGTTCTTCTGTTTAGATAGTGGAGCATGAATTGTTCCAGCAGGGACATCAATTGAACGCCCAGCCGAAATAATTGTACTTACGCCATTTAAATTAAGGTCTAATTCACCTTCAAGCACAACATAAGTCTCATCCCAATCATGAGAATGAGGTGGTTGACCTACTCCTTCTGGGGTCTCAAATTCTAAGAAACTATATTTACCATTCGTATCAGTAGAAATTAGTCTTAGAGTTACTTTGTCTCCTAATACTTCAATTGTTGTTGCCATAATCCTGCAAGAAAATTGAGTTCATTTTATACGCATGGATGTAAAAAGAGTTTCTCGTATTAGCTAATGAAGACTTCTCATTGAGTGACATCAACGAATCTCAGCCAAAGCTGGTTGAGGTGCCGCAAAAGATAATGCAAGAAAAGCAAATAACAATCGCATAGGTTGTACCAAATCACTGAAGTATGTCCCAACTATGTCCTAACAGCTAACAAAGGCTAGAAGCGGTGCATGATTAGCTTAGTTTTCTATTTTTATAGTCGGCCCTGTGCCTCTTAGTTTTATCCCTGACCAATTTTCCAAGTCTCTTCTGAATTGATTTGAGCGCGCTTCATGCGAAAACCTAATCAAGGCAATCCGAGTTTTTCCTGAGGAGGCTTTGTATGTAATCCAAAAATGGTTCTGACAGCTAGGCCTGCCAAACCTTTGAGAAATTGGCACGCAGAGTGCTCCATGATCTGATCTGTTTTGCTCTGAGTCTCTGTTAATCATGAACAGGAGCCATTTTTGAGAAATTTCTAAAACCTGATCTTGTAAAACTCCAGTTCCATCATTAACGATTATTCTTTGCCCCCTGAATTTCACTTTGCAGGACTTATTTCTAATGCTTCCACACCAAGCGTCATAAATTCTTTTGGAGACAATGCTTCCTTCCATTCCATCTTCTGCATCTCCTAACCCAGCCCAGGAAGGCGAGAAAAGACCAATCAGAAGAGGGAGTAGCAGTAAGCGACGCATGATTATTTGCCTATGACGCAGTAATACCTGAGGTTATCTATAAAATTATCCCTGAAGGATTTAGTAGATGGGTTGTTTCTGTCAGTGAGCTTTTTGCCCTCACTTTCACACGTTGCAAGGCTCTTCATTTCTATCTTTTCTAAGGTTGCCCCGCCGTAACTATTTTTGCCTACGCCTATAAGTAGCCAATAACTTTCAGCATTAGCGGCAGTGGGTAGAGCTAGTCCAGCAAGTAATGGAAGTAGTAAGCGCTTCATATCTGAATTATGCAGCTTTTGCCGTTTGATTTCTTTTGGCGTAAAGGTCAGGCATGTCATCAGATATAAAACATGCTTCTCTTGCTTTGGTTATTAGTAATAGAAACTTGATTGAAATAGAATAGAAATAAGAGGGCGAGAATGTTAAGCCATCCAAACACCATCCACACATCGCAATATCGCTAAAATCCCATGGCACTACAGGAACCTAACTACTGGCTAATGAAAAGTTATAAACCATTGATACCAAGGGATTAGAAGGAATTCACAAATCCTGTTCAAACTCTGTTCAAACTTTTTCAACCCTTAATTCATCAGATAACGCGCCAAGCCAAGTGCAATACAAAGCCCAACGCCTACATTCCAAATCAAAGCTTGATGTCTTAGAAGCCAACGCATCAGATGTTTACCATTTAGAAGGAGCATCATGCATGAAATACCAACCAACCCATGCCACGAAATTCAAACCAACAACAAAAGCCCAAACTTTCCAAGGTTGATCTTTATCTGGCTTTGTAGGAGTGAGTTTTTTGAGAGACATTAGGAGGATCGGAATAAATTAAGCAGCACCGAAACAAGCAAACTAATGACAATACAACTAACGACTGGGAAATAAAACGTTGAGCTTTCTCCCTTCAAAACTATGTCCCCAGGAAGTTGCCCTAAACCCAATTGCCTTACGTAAGGGTATAGAACACCTATAGCTGCAATTCCAAGTCCGAGAGTAATGAGCAGTTTTTGCATTATTTTTCTCCAAAAAATCTTTTGACCTGCCAAACCAAATAGACAGAGGTTGCCGCGAACAGAAATAGTCCGGCAGTTCCTACTGCTCTATTAGCAGCCTCAACAGTTGGCCAGTCATCCATCTTTTTGACCTTTGCCAAATAGGGGCCCAGTAAATAAAAAATAGCCAATGGCTCCAAGAAACAAACCAAAAGCAATTAGGTTGGGGATTATCCCTCCAACAATTGCAGCTTTAGCAAAATAAGTATTCGCTGCTTCTAGAGCTAAGAACGTCATCACGACAAATACCCTCGCCCAGTTGTCAGCAAAATTCATTACCAATCAGGATAGACATAATCATCCCCTATCGGTTCCTCATAGAAGTTTCCTGAATCGATACCTTTTTGATAAGCATTAAGGAACGCAAGTAGTAAACGTTTCATGAGTAATAACGGTCCGCCATTTCTTGGAGCATTTTTCGTATGTGATCGTCTTGAGCATTGGTCTCTTCCTTTAGCTTCTCGCAAGCACCCTTAACTTGCATCCACACTGCTTCCATGACTTCACGCTCTTCTTCTGAAGGCTTCCATTTAGGTGTTTCCATATAAGCGATAATAGAAGTAATTAAATTGAGTAACGGCAACAGATCTGGATTTTGCTTGTTGACTGACTCCATTTCTTAAGCGGCTAAATTCCTAAACCGTGTGAACTGTGGTTCAAATAGGAGTTTCACAGTACCGAGTGGACCATTTCTGTGCTTGCAAGTGATCAGTTCTGTAATTCCTCGATCAATTGTCTCAGGGTCGTAGTACTCATCTCGATAAATCATCACCACCATGTCCGCATGACTTTCGAGTGAATGTGTTTCTCGCAAGTCACAAAGCATGGGACGTTTGTTTCTTCGATGCTCAACAGCTCGACTGAGTTGAGACATCACGATGACTGGGACCTGCAAAGTGCTGGCCATCTGCTTTAGATCACTAATGATTTTCCCCAGTTCTACTTCTCGAGAATCAAGGTATTTCTGACCATCCATCAGATGGACATAGTCAACAACAACCAGCCCTAGAGACTTCTTTGTTGTCTCTTGAATTTGTTGGCATTTAGCCAGCATCTCTTCAACTGTGATTGTGGGTTTACCACTGATAAAAATTGGTGCTTGGCCAAGAGTATCGACCCCTTTCCCAAGGATTGGCCATTCGTCTTGTGCTATTCGCCCTGTCCTCAACCTTCCTGTTTCAATCCCAACTTCCATCGACAGAAGTCGGTAGGTGTATTGCGCTTGGCTCATCTCTAAACCAAAAATGCAAACAGGGAGATCATGAATCTGGGCAACATTCTTTGCCATGTTGAGGCAGATGGATGTTTTGCCCATCGCTGGCCTACCAGCAACAACAATTAAAGAACCTCTTTGCAGACCTTGAGTCATCGCATCAAAGTCGTAGAAATTGACTGGAACTCCAGCAACGGATGTCCCTAAAGAGCGACTTTCAATTTCGTTAAAGACTGAACTCAGGATTTCTGCTGCTGCTGCCAGTTCTTCTGGATGCTTTGCTTGTTTAGTTCCTTGAAGCTCGAGTTTCTTGCTCTTCTTCTTCCCCTTTTTCGCCATTGAATATTTGTGGACAGGCCATCATCTAAACCAGGAGATTTGGAGCTCGCTAGGGGGTAGAAATACTGAACCCTAGATTCAACGTCGACTCTCTAGATTGTCTTTACCATCTAGCAAAATTTTCTCGAAAAGCCTGACTAATACTGAGCTTTTGCGTGATTAGAGTTATGGCCGTTGGTCATGACTTTGTTAAACGGGGTTGTTTGGGCTGGGTTTTATAGACCCTTGACTTTGACGGTTCCTTGGGAAGAATATTTTTAGTCACCTTTTTTTTATGCTGACTCGTCTATTTGCTCACCTTTCCATCAAATCCTTGTTGAAGGCCAAAGGATTCATCATCAACAGATTTATATAGTTTCTAAATTGATTTTTTAAATACTTGGGGCTGGCTACAAAGTGGCTGGCCTCTTTTTTGTTGAACGTTGGCTGGCAACCGTCATGATGGATTCATGAGATCACCTCAATTCCATGGGCGAAGCTAAAAGAAGGAAAGAACAGGGGCTACCACCTCGGCCAAAGAAAGAAGAAAAAAAAGCTGATACCCCAAATATCTTCGCCAGATACCAAATCCTTCCTTACATCCTTGTCGGAGGTTTCATGATTTTTCTGATTTACGACGTGATTAAGTACTACTCAGCTGGTTGATTGTTGGTTGCCAGAGAATGTTCAACTGGCTACTAGTTCAAAATGCAGCTAAATCCTGCAATTTCCGACAACGCTTTATGATTAACCTAATTTCGAACCTGCATTGAAAAAAATTCTTCCATTAGTATTTGCTCTTTCAATGGTTTCTGCCCCTGCACTTGCGTGGGGCTGGGTAGGTGATGGTGATTGCGCTTATTCGAAGGACAAAGCAAACCAAGAGAAGACAGAACAAGTGGACGAGTCAGACAAGTAAGTTTTGCTTGGAATTATTTCTGCGTTAGGAGCTGCTAGCGCTTGGACATATGCTTGTTACTTATGGAGACAGCAGACTAAATACTTTTCTGCTGCACAAATAAATATAACTAAAAATATAATTGCTTTTATTGTATTCTTCCCGGTCATTTTGACTCTTGACCTTCAAGTTAGTATTAAAAATATTTTTATTCTTTTTTTAAGTGGAATTATAGGAATTTCTGTGGGTGATACTTTTTATATAACATCTTTAAAAAAATTAGGTACACGTCGCACTCTTGCTGTTGAAGCCCTATCTCCCATTATTGCAACGGTTTTAGGGGCAATTTTTTTGAAAGAGATACTTCCTCTTAAGGTATGGGCAGGAGTTTTTATTGTAAGCATTTCTTTGCTAGGTGTGGCTTTTCAGAAAACCAAAAATACTCAAAATACAATATCAAATAAGGATAGAAAAGAAGGCTTTATATTTGCTATTCTTTCAGTTCTTTGCGCTGTTATGGCAGCAGCTTTATCAAGATTTGTACTCATAAATTCTGATTTAAATCCATTCCAAACTACAGAAATTCGATTGCTTGGAAGTATTTTTGGTCTGCTTCCTTTTTTGCGAAAAGAAGTGACTTCTTATGTTGGAAAGATTCCTTTGAAAAATAAGCTTAGTCTTTTACTTGCAACATTGTTGGGGACAAATATAGGGATTTTGTTACAGCAAAATGTCTTTAGATTATTGCCTATTGGATTGGGTTGGACACTTTTAAGTACCTCGCCAGTAATTGCACTTTTCTTTGCAAGAGTGGAGGGAGAAGAAGTTAATTGGAAAACTTATGTATTAACATTAACGACAATGCTAGGCGTCGGAGTAGTATTTAGTTGAGAACTTGTCAGCATCTGAGAAGTAGACATTTCTGTTGCTCAACTCGTGAATAAGACGTGAATGAGATCATGTGAATCTCCTATTATTGAACAAACCATTTTGCATGTCAGTCATCGTGATGAGATAGCAGAGTTAATTCGAAAAGGAAGAGATACGGAGCGTTTAGCCTTAGCAACAGCAGTGCGATTGCATTTGCAGCATCAAGTTATGGTTTATCGAGGTAGAACAGCTGTATTTGCTTAAAAAGGAAATACTGATTTGAACAGATCATTAATTAGTGCTTAGAACTGAATTATTTAAGTTTGAGAAAAGATTTTTTTGATTCTTTAAAGCTCTATACCATCATCAGAGAAGAACTTTTTCAGTAGATCAAAAGTTCTAACGAGATTCGAACCAGCTTTTAGTTATTCAAAAGGAATATTTCTCTTATTTGCTTTCAGGAGCCACCTTGGCTTCGAGGGTAAATGTGACGCTCTCATTAGGGTTGAAGCGATCAACTAACGATTGAAGCTCTTCTTTTAATTCACCTTCTGAAATCACATCTATCGACTCTTGAGCGATGGCATCCTTCCATGCTTTGTCGATGAGTTTTTCTAATGCTGCGGCTTTGATTCTTGAAATGCCTACCTGCTGAAGAATGACTGGCTTAGGGACCTTGCCTGGCCGAAAGCCTGGAAGTCTTACAGAACTACCCATACGTGCTAAGGCAGCTTCATAACTTGATTTGCAGCGATCTTCTGGCACCTCAATCTCCACAGCTACACGGTTGTCGGCCAACTCATTGACTTTTACCTTCAATGCCTGTTCGCTCATGGGCTCAGAGGTTAAGAATTTCCGTTACTAACAATGCTAATGAATTGATTGATATTTTCACTTTTACTTAGAAGTGGGGTCGCATCTTGGAGTATTAGGCTTTTCATTAAGCCTCTCAATTTTAGATATATCTAAATCAGCTATATCAAGTCCATAAAGATTAGCAATTTTTGTCATGGCTAGACCTTCTGCACCAGCCCATGACTCTGCCAAAATAGCCCAAGTTTTTTGACTAAATTCAATACCTAAGTTTTCATTATTGCTCCTTTGCTCATCAACCTCCATGACTTTCTTTAATCCTGCTGGACTTAGATGACTTTTTATCCTTAAAAAAATAACTTCTAACATTGAGTAGTAGAACTTTTCCATTGCATTGTTGTAAGCCCATTCAGCATCTTTCTGATCTTTCTTGGCAAGTTCAGATGTGATTTCTTTGCTCATTAGTTCTTTGGTTTAGTTGGAATTTTGGATGAAGAGCTTAATAGTATTTATCATACTTAGAATGTTGTAAATTAATCTAAGTATGATAAATACCTGGCTTTAAATCAGTGAGAACTGTTTTATTTATGTTGAAAGTTTTCTTTGCACAGATATATGACTAAGAGCCTAATGCCTCTATCTTGAATTTCTTGCCAGGTTTCCAGTTACCATATATTTTTTTCCAAGTCGCAACTGTGTTTCTCCCAATTTCTGATAGGTGCTGACTACCAGTTCGCTCAGGATTTAGATTTGGTGCCTCAAAAGGAAATTTCAAGGATCAATACTATAATATGTTTTGTAATCAAAGATAATTAAAAGCAATTATCTCTAGCCTGACCGCAAACTAAATATTTTTTATATTGGTACAAAATACCTCGTTACACTTCTTTGATTAGTGAATACATTATGTTTTTCTAAGGGCGAAAAATGATCACTGCCCTCAACTTTTCATTACAAGAGGCACAACTATCGCTTCCGTAATAACAAGTACTCATTCAGAATTATATTGGTGCTTAGGATTTCTTTGGTATTACAACTGTTCCCGACCCGTTATTAAGAACCATCCAAACGACTTTTTAGGTTGTGTGAACAGGAGCTGATTATAAAGCTTCACTCTTGTTCCCATTCTCATTCAGTTGATCCATAGTTGCCTTCTCTCCAATGAATTTATTCAGATCTTCTGGTGGCAGCCAACTTCTATTAGCCCCATTCTTAAAAGCAAAGCGTAGGAATTCCGCTGCGTATTGGATCCGGAGTCGTCGGCTTGCTGAGCCAGGTTCTCCTCCATGACGTTCGACAAGGGTTTTTAAAACCGAGTAGCCACTAGCCACAGAAGTTTCGCAGGTAAGGATAAGCAATGTGCGTGCAATAGGAGTTCGGTAGTTTCGGTTCCAAACTCGTGATCCTTTCTTCCCACTACTTGTTTTATGTGATTTAAATTTTCTGGCTAATTGCTCCCAGTCGAGCGCACCATTTAATCCAGACCCGTTCTTTTTCTTCACTAGTTCATAGGCTTCAGCTAAACCCTTTCCTTCAGATTTCATTATTAGCGAAATGTCTGTGGAGATTTTCAATATCCATCCGGCACTTGCTCCTACCCATGGAACAAAATCTGGATTGTTCTTTGCCTTTGGCCCAAGAACAATGCTGGTTCGGGTGCCATCCTCAAAACGAACTGTTAGCTGAACCTTTTGAACCAGACCTTTCCCTATGCCGCGGACCATCCATCCCTTGCCACATTCCTTTCGAATTTCTTCGCGGAGGGAGGTAATCCATTTCGAAGGCTTATCGGGCATTATTTTTTATTGAATACAAGAAAGGAGAAGTGGAAGGTCTTTCATCACCCATCCAACCTGTCTGCATAGTCTCTTAAAACCTCTGCCATTTTGTGAGGCGGAATTTCTTGCTGAAATTCCCTACATAAATCAAAGAACTTATCTAGAAATTCCTTCATAGGGTTTGGTCTGTTTGCTTCAGTCATTTAGAGCTTCAATAGTGTGAATAGAGTGTGACGGGGTTTTGCGAATTCCTTGTCATCGCTTTCAGCGACTCAAATGTACTTATTCATTGGCCAGTGTTGATTTCTGTCATATCAAGGGGTTTGGGCGAAGACAGGTGGTTTGAATAAAGTTTGGATAGACCCTCGATATTCTGGCGTGTTTCCATACATAGGTGAAGCGCACTTTTCATGCGATTCCCAACTTCATTGCTGCTTTAACCCTTCTGACTATTGCGTCATCAATATCGTTGTCGGTTTGCAGGGCTAACCATTCCAAAGCAGAAATAATCCAAGCTTTCATTTGTTTCTTGAACACCTTTTTTAGGGTCAAGAACAACATGGGCTTGAATAATAAGAAAAGGAATCCTGTAATACCAGTCATTCTTTTAATCTCATTCACTAAAAAGCTAGCTGTTTTCTTCCCTAGGTACCTATGAGTTCCAGGTCCTTAGTAATGCAAGTTTGAATAGAAAGTTCTGATTAGCTGAGATCGGTTGCTGTCAAATAAAAGGAATTTTTTATTAACCAGTAGCTGATACTAGTTATGTCAAGGGATTTGAGAGAGAGTGATCGGTTTGGTTAAGGTTTTAGTAAACCCTTGTTATTTTTTCTGAGGGCTGCATGAACTAATTCCTATTCAGTCCAGATCTACGTATTGAGATCTTGTTGAATCGGCTCTGTCGGGATTGCCCAAATTTCGTCATTAATATTTTCTCCTAACCATTCCTTGTATTCTTGGAAAAGGCAACGTCGATCAGAAGGTTCTTCTAATGCTTCCATTCTTGATACAGCATTCTTAACAGCTGCCTTCAAGATCTCTTTTAGTTGTGAATCAGCATCCATTAACAAATGAACTTACCTTCTATTAGATACATAGTTAGGAGTTTCAATTTTGGAATGGGGACAAATACTCTTTATGTGCAAATAAATACTCTTTAGCTTGCTCTCCATCTAGGAATAGGCCTCTTAGATTGACCACAAAGGCTATGCGGAATCATAATTTCTCTGGCTTGGAAAAATTGTGGATAAAAATCCCCGACTCGCTGAGGCCGGTTGCTATCACTTAAAGGAAAGTTTTTATTAACAAGTGGCTGATATTAGTTATGTCAAGGGATTTGAGTAGAAATCGGCGGTTTTGAGAAAAGTTTGGGTAAATCTTCGATCTGAGGGTTCTAGTTGCTGCCATTCTTCCTCAGGTAATTAACTTTGGAAAGAATCGGATGCTTGCTCGAACAGTTCCAGGAAGTTGCCCATTAAGGCTTGCCAAAGAGGAGAAAAGGCAAAGCGCAAAGGGTTAAGCCTGAGATAAGCAAAAAAATGAGAAAGATGTTTTGGCGCATGATTAGCTCAGGTTTCTATTTTTATAGTCGGCCATGCGCTTCTCAGTTTTTGCACTGACCAAAAACTGAGTTGACAAGGCCACAATCCACCTGTAGAACAGATGTACTATTACAGGCTTATGGCTCCATCTGCTTCCCCGTACGCGGTTTTTAAGGCTGAGGACTGGATGGGTCCAGCGGCTCCTATTGGACTAGGTCAATGCGTAAGAGTCAGGCCAAAAAAACGTTACCCCAAAAGCGGTTCAACGATGCCGAGGAGTGGGATTATCTCGAAGATGGAATACTCAAAAAAAACCGTTCAGCTTGCGTTTGCATGACGTGCCAGCACTTCAATTATTGCTGTGACAAGCATTGCCGAACTCTTCTTGCCTGCCACATTCAGCAGAAGCTGATACCCCACGGGGAGCACCTGACTTCCAGGTGTCCCCTATGGCAGCAGCGACGGGAGAAAGAGATTGGATGGTGTCCAGAGGCCGCTTGATTTCCTTTAGTCCTTTTGAACCTAGGTTCTTGTCTTTATATCTACTGGTCGACTTGAATGATGTCGTAGTACGGACGGTCTTCGTAGTCAGCATCTGAGCAGCACATGTCTCGGTAGATCTCCTCCAGTAAGTCGTAGGCATCTTCGTAGTTGTCGAATTCTTGAGATGTGATGTTGTCTTCTTCTCCATCGTGCCTGGTTATGCGATAGGTCATTTTTTAGTACTTGCTATGTCTCCATGTCGACAGGACCGGCATTTTGCTCGTATTCATAAGTAAGTAGAGAATCCCTATTCTTTTCTTTGATTTCTTCTTGATTGGTGAGTGACTTTGATTTTGCCATTTTCCTCATTTCATAAGTTTGGAAAGAAATTCCTGATTTATTGAGACCGGTTGGTGCCCCTCATTGGGAAGTTTCCATTAGCCAGCAGTTGATTTCGGCCATGTCAAAGTATTTGGGCGGCAATGGTTGGTTTTAATAAAGTTTGAAAACCTTAGAAATTTGACCCTTAACCATTTAGATTTTTTTGATTTGATTTTTGACAGTCTGTATACCTGAAAATTGCAAAAAAAGGGGCCTTGTCTGACCCCTGAGTAAGTCCTTTGTGATCCCCATCACTCAGTGAGTCGAAAGGATTAAGCCTTGACAGCGCATTTTTCAGGTTCTTCAGCAGAGAGTTCGGTTTTTTTTTCTGCTGGCGCTAGAGCTTTTAGCTCTTCTTGAAGCTCATGCTCTCGTTCATCAATGATTTTGATGCGTGACTGATAAGTTTCTTCTAGTCTCTTGCGAGAAGCCTCAAGATTGTCGAGCTCCTCTTGCCGCTGCTTACGCTTGATCTCTTCTAGTTGGCTATCAGAGACAACATAAACAGTCTTCATTGGAGAAAAGAATGAATCTGCAAAGAAGGAGTCGAGTAGGGATGTGTACATGATGATTTGTGCGGGAACTCCATTACTCTGCTTCAAGTTTTAACAAGAGCTAATGCTGTAAACCGAAGAAATATATACGGTCAATATCACTTAATTCGGTTAGTAACACCTTCATTGGTAATAACCCTTAAGTCTAAATACTTGCGTAAAAGCTCTATACTTAATTCACGTAAATGTGTTAGAAATAAATCAGCTGAACAGGAGGGTTGTGAAACTAAGAACTTCTTTCACTGTAATTGCAAGCCAATCTCGAGACCTTGACTTTCTGCATGAATGCACTTGCAATCTTCCTAATGAAAAGCTAGGTGAATTCTGGCAACAGGAATGTAAACTTCACCCCACAAAATCTTCTTGTAAGCTTTATCAAGTGTAAATAAGATTCTTTGCCGTTATTTAGGAGATTTGCATACAGAAGCTATTCATGTTCATTCTGGAGAAATACTTAGGACCGATGCACCTCTTGATCATGCAGGCAAAGGAGAGAATTTTGCTCCTACTGATTTATTGGCTACAGCTGTAGGGACTTGTTTCCTTACAGTTATGGGAATCAGAGCTGAAGAAAAAGGGTGGAAATTAGATGAGATAGCAGTTCAAATTGATAAGAGGATGACAACTCAGGCTCCTCGCAAGATTGAATCTTTATCACTTCAAATTAGTATGCCACCTGATTTAGAAGCTAATCAATTAAAGGCCCTTCAAAAGGCTACGAAGGATTGCCCTGTTTTGAGAAGTTTAAATGATTCACTAAAAATCAAAGTCCACTGGAATCAATCAAAAAAGAAAAAACAGACATCTTTGAATTTTGTCTCTACGAAAGTCTTTCGAGAAACTCCTCAAGTCAAATTCTTTGATGCAGGAGTAAAGGGCTCTAATGGATCTGATGTGGTTATTCATCATGGGGCTGCAATCTCTCCTCCCAATGACGACGAATTTGAGCAGTATTACGTTCATTACCATCAGATTGACCATAACTTGGTTTTAGATGGAAGCCGTACTTTTACCTTGCTTAACCCTGAATGGGATGAGCCGCACCACGTGATTTACCTCAATCAAAAAATGGGCGCTCTTCAAATACCAATTGGGACTTATCACCAATCTGTTTCGGGGTCAGAGGGCAGCATGGTGTTGAATCAAGCAGTCAGAGATAGAGATTTTGATCCAAATAAGGAATTTGTCCCTGTCAGTTTGAGAGATAGGGCTGATTTGCGTAAAGCAAAAGCAGCCGATCCAGTGTTCTGGTTTTGGGATGATGGAAAAATCAGAAGATTGAAATTAGGTCATGCTTCTAGTAGTAAAAAAAATCACGCTTTAATTGCTAATGAACTAGGAATTATTTGGAAGGAGACTTAACGTAGTAATGATGGAAAGCATTAATGGTGGATATCTAGCTCTAGCTGTTGTAGGGATTGTTTTTTTGGGCCTTCAGTTTTGGTGGATTAACATGACTATTAGGAATGGGAGTAACGAAAGGGTTCTGCGAAACCAAAATCAGACGGACGAGATTAAAAAGAAACTTGAGAAGATCTTCGCTAAAAGTGATTGATTTTCTTCCTTTTTAATTCTTTTGGCTAGTTTGAACAATATTCAGGGGTTTCTTCTGATTCATTGGTAATAAGGCTTGTAAGCGTTAATTAGCCAATACTTGATTTCAGTAATGTCAATGAGTTTGGCTATGAATGAGTGAGTTCGGTTCTTAAGTTCAAGACACATGCCTATTACTTCTTATAAGGAATAGTTATTTTCTGACCTTTGACTCCTGCAGAAGAAACAAAAACTAGTGCCGCTGCATCACCAATGCTTTCGCAATAATGGATGCTGTCTTGAGGAGTGGCGAAGCTTTCTCCAGGGCCTACTTTTAATGTTTTGCCATTGAGGGTTCCACAGGAAAGATTTCCTTTTACCACATATGCAATTCCTGGTTGTGAGTGGGAATGAAGAGGTGTTTTGAAACCTGGTTGGGCAGTTATTCGCTGAAGTGTCATTTGTGCTTTGCCTTTTGGATAGTCATAAGAATCTCCATTCCAAGACTCAGTTGCACTTATCAGAGTTTCGACAACTACAGGCTCAACATTTGCAGATGTTTCTTTTTTTGAACCACAGGCGAATAGTGGTAAAGCAACCCCAGCAGTTAGTGCAATTAGTAAAAAGCGTCGCATTTTGAATTAAGGATCAGTGAAGGTTTTTCTTGTGGTTTTCATATTAAGGAAGGTTTACAAATTTAATCAGCAAAGATTCCATCTACGGATAGTTCTCTTCTTGTATCTGGGGATGGATATTGCCGGTAATACAAGCCCATTCCACCGATTAGAGCTATTGCAATCATTATCCAAGCAATTAAGGATGTTTTTTTGCGAAGAGCCTTTGGTTCGATTTGCCTTGGTTTGGTTTTCATCTCAGGAAAACAGCTTGTTACTTGGATTAGATCCCAGATTTCATCTTTGTCATATGAAGACAAGTCTTTCCCTTGGACTCCACTACCTTCTTGTAACCCCGCGGCTTTCAATTTTTCTCTAATCAGAGCTTTTCTCTCATCGCTAGACATCACCTGGAAGCGTTCTTTCCTTTCTTCATTGCTCTCTTTAATTGCCATATCAATCGATTTGGGCGAAAAGTGGCGGCTTAAGCAGAATTTGAAAAACTCTTTTTTAGGAGGTGGTTTTCCCGTTGTTGCTCAGTACCGCTTGCGTTGGAAATGACTTGAGCATTATTGCTTGAAATGACATCTGCGATCAGGTCAGGAATCAAGTACTTTCATCTTAAATGAAAACGGTAACCATTATGATTTCGATGTTTATTTTTATTGTTTGTGTCAACTTCCTTCTTTACGGTCCCTAAAAAACTTGCTCCCATCAAGGTTTTTTTGGCTTTTGGTTATCTGCTCGCTGCAATTGAGTTTGTTTTGCCGTTCAAAGCCAATGCCCATGGTGGCGGGGGAGATGAGCCTCTAGAAGTTGGTGAATTCAGGACGACTCCATATGTCACTTTGGAAGGTCATCATGGGGTTGAAAACAGCAAGGAAAATACTCCTACACACCATGGACTTGATGGCCTGTTTGGAGTCGTAATGGATTGGGGGTTGGAAAATGATGGAAAGTTTTCAATTGAGGCGGCTTTGGGACCTGTCTTTGTTTGGGGGGAAGCGGACCATTTTTATGGTGCTGTGCATGAAGAGGAAGAGGGTGAAGAGCATGAAGCACATGACACAGATTTCAAGCGGACAGATTTTCGAGGTTTCTTGAAATTTAATTATTCACCCAATGATCGACTTAGCTTTTCATTGGATACCAATCCACATTTAGTAACTAAAAATCAGGGAGAAGAAAAGAAAGGAACCAAGTATGAAATTGGCTCGAAAGCTCTATATAAATTTGGCGATGGGAATGTCAATTTTGCACTAGGAGATCAATTTACTGATTTAATTGATGGTACTTATGTGAGTATTGAGCATCGTCAAGGATGGGACTCTGATGGCACATGGCAAGGCCAATACACTGACCCAAGATTCGGAGTTGAGTTTAATTATGATCTTATTAGTTTCAGGCTCGAGGCGGGACCTCGTTTTTATCGTCCAAGATTTAATGTAGGCCTTAGTAATCGGACAGATTTTGCTGGTGAATTAGAAGTTAGTCGGCCAATTGGTGATAACGCTGAGTTGTTTTTTCACTGGCAACCAACGTTTAGTGAGAAAGATGGAGCTGAATGGAAAGAAGCTTGGAATCATCACTTGGGAACAGGTGTGACATTTCGCTTTTAATTATCTTCTTCAAACTTTGACTAGAAATTCTTGATTCTCTAAGAACAGTTGATATCCTCAACGGGAATTTGATATAAGCCAGTATTTAATTTCCTAAGCAGAAAGATTTCTAAACCGTTTATGTCGATTTCAAAGAGGAGCTTGTAATTCTATGAATAGGATTGAAATAAAAAGAAGAGGATTGACTTAAAGTTGAATTAATTAAGGATCTTTCAGTTTCTTGATATTTTTATAACCTTACCATTGCTGATTAAAGCCCTTTACTCTTGATTTGTGTATGCGTTTTGCCATATATATTGGCCACTGCCTTTTTCTGGCTTAACAGCAATGCAATTACATGCGATATTCCAGAGGGCTTTATGTATTGGCATTGGGTTAAAAAGATAGGCCTTAGGGAAAGCTTTTCTAATTGCATTAGTTGCTTCTTTAGCGTGGTAGTGAGGAATTGTCGGAGATATGTGATGAATTACATGACTAGAGCCGATGTGATGGTGTAGAAAATCAAAAAGTCTTCCATAAGGACGATCAATTGAAAGAAAGGCACCTCTCATAAAAGAGAAGTGTGAGTTGGAGAGGTGTGGGACATCTGTATCTGTATGGTGAAGCCAGGTATATATAACTAGCCAACAATTGACTATTAACAGTGGACCTAAATACATTGTTATTAGTGGAGTTATACCATATTTAAATGCCGATATGAAAAGTCCTATTAATACCAAAACTATCCCAAGATCTGATATCCAAACCTTCTTTGCCCAACTGGATGGCCACAGCTTTGTAGAGAAGGGTTCCCTTGGCCAAAAGTGGTTAGAAGTCCCGTATTTGGGTCCCCCTGTGCTGCCAGTCAACAAATATGCGGGCCAACCAAAGCCAAGGTGCAATAGGAGTTGCATGAGCCCGTATCTAGTTTTTCCTAGAGCATTTGAAAGAGCCAATTCGTTCTCACCCCCGACTTTTTCACTGATTCCATTGCCACCTATCACTATTGGTACATGCGTCTCGCCGTCAGTTATGTGATTAGTAAAACGATGATGAATAGAATGTGATCGTTGCCAAGAAAAGTAGGGAACTAGCAGCAAGGAATGCAGTAGATAACCAATCACTGTCTGCACAGCTCGATTGTCAGAGAAGGCTCCATGCCCACATTCGTGAGCGATAACCCAGAAGCCCATTGCTGTAGTCCCTGAAATAAAAGCATAGAGAATCCAAACGGGAATCATTGCTTTAGTAAAAGGAATGTTTAGCCCTATTGCGACAATTACTGCCTGAATTACGACTGATTGAAAAAGGTAGGCCAAGGAAGTTGATGTCTTACGTGCGAAACAGTGTTTAGGCACAACTTCCATAATGGCTTGCATGCTTGGGATATCACTCATCTGTATGTCAAGAGCCTTCCCATTGAGGCCAGAGAATTTCATCTTCCTAAAACTCTTTTGGTTTGCGATGGAAGGTTGTGTTTTATTTAAGCTGTTCAATTGCTTTGTTAATTAATTGGGTTTCTGACAAAGGGGGAGCATAAACCCTTCACTTAGAAACACAATCATTGCTAAATGCGGCTTTGACTACTATTTGTTTTGAGAGCAGGATCCAGAGATCTGAAAATGGCTTGCATTGATGGGTTTAGGTGGCCCCTTGAGGTGTATTGGCATCAAAGGCTTTTGACTTCTCATTAGCGAGAAGTTGATTTCAGTAATACCAATTAACTTGGTTGAATTTTAATGTTTTTTCTAAGGGTGAATAGAGGCTGCTCATTATGGATAAGGCTGGTTTTTACTCTTGTAGTGAAAGGCAGCAAGAGTAAACGCCGCATCAATTAATTGCCATACATTATTTTCCCTTGAGGTGGCTGTTTGAGCAGAGTCGTATCAAAGATTGGATCTTTGGTGTTGGGTATTTCTATAATTGGCTAATGAATATATTTTTCAAGGTGGATTCACTTATGAAGATATTAAGTTCTATCTAGATGCTCAAACAAGACTTTTCGAGATCACTGCTTTTAGAAAAGCAGTGTTTAATTCTTCTAAAGGGTCATTGCAAAATTCAATTAGAGCAGTTCTCATTGCACAAGAGCCATGCCTATACGCAATTGTCATTTCTTTGCCGGTTAAAGCATGAGTGCCTAATAATATTTGGTACACTAATTCGGGATTGCTATTGGGTAGTTTGTCGAGATAAGTCGATAGTTCCTTTAATCCATCCCCAATAGAAAGTTTCTTTTTCTTAAGATGTAACTCAAATAATTTTTTAGAAACATCACCATATTCCTTTGCCCCTTCATCAGTAAAAATAGCACCTATTGATTTTTCTGAGGCATATGATTTGTTGTTTAAATTAAGATGATTTTCTATTTTTGTGAGTCTTTGCTCAAGTGAGTCTTGTGATGAGCTTGTTGAGTCGGTTGAAATGGAAGCTAATTTTTCAGTGACAAATTCAGTTAAAGTTTTGCCATTCTTTATTGATTCAGACTTGAGTTTCACCAAAAGCTTTGGATCAATATTTATGTTGAGTTGAGTTCTCTCCTTAGCCATTCCTGTTTCTATTCTTTTGTTATGTTAACGAAGGATCATGGAAAATGTCTGTCCAATTGCTGCATGCTTTAACAAGATCGACTAGGCGAATAGATTTTGGCCTCTTGGGACTTTTGAGGCCGCTTTGGCGCAATTCCTTGCTTAAGAAGGTTGCCAAGACATATTGATTTCTTATATTTACTTCTTGTCGGATAATTTTTTTTAAGATAAGTGGTTCGTTGGCTTTGGGGCAAGGGGTTGAGCATCTCTTGCCGAATGCTTTTAGGCCTTTCAATGGAATGGATTTTTTATGTTCATCGCTATTACTGCAGGGTGGGATTGATTACGATCAAAGATACGAAAGAGAAAGAAAAGAATAATTCAAAGCAATATCTATTACTCACAGGAAAGCGAAGCGACCGCAACTGTACATTTTGGGTTTAAATGCTTTAGTGTTGATGGATCGCTATCAAAAAACCTTTAGCCTCAAATTCTGCCTTTATGAAAAATTTACTTTCTAGTGAAAGATCTAAATGGATATGTGTGATTGGATTAGTTGCAATAGGAGCAGGTATCACTGCGAAGAATGTCATTTCGTATCCCACTGAATGTCTTCCTGCTGAACCTATTGAAGTAAGGCACTCAATTTAATTATGGGCAATTCACTTCAGAAGGCTTTTTTTGGCGTAATTGCTTTGGGCGTGTCGTGCATAGCTATAGAGCTGATACCTATTTCTAGACAAGCGGCTTATTGGAATCGCTGTCTAGATAGCACGCGCGAGTGGATAGATGAAGCGGCTGATTTAAATGGATGGGGGCAAAAAGCTAAGGATTCACTGGCTGTAGGTGTTTGTAATGGCGCTGTATATGAATCCAAATTAAATAAAGCATCAATAACAACAATTGAACCACCATTTTTTGTATGGAATTAAATTTAAGACTGCTTTGATTTAGTTTGTGACCAACGGTGAAAAAGAATATCCTCATTAATAATAAGTCTTGATGTCCTTGGGTAGAAAGGTATTATATAAAGTTAATAATTATTGCCTTAAAGGCTCTCTCTGTCGCACTGGAGGCAGATTTAAGCCCTTAGATTTTTTGGGAACTTTATTCGCTAATTGAATTAGAAAATCATCAAGTTCTTCTTTAGTACCTCCTAATTCATTTCCACAGCCATCAAAAATATTATTGGATAGAGAAATAGCCAAATCTTCTTTCGGTGCAGACATTATTTCATCCATCACAGGCGAGAAGAACAAGCTTGTTGAAAGTTGAACGGCAGCACTTTCTCCAGCCTTTTCAGGAGTTACTCCCTTCCCAATAGAGGTGCAGAAGTTCTTTGAAAACTTCCTAGTTACATCTGAGACGGCAGGTGATAAATCCCCCACGGATGCAAATGCAGTAACCGGAGCAAGAAAAAAAGTTGTTGCGATAAGAAAGGCAATTAGTAAGCGGTGCATAAAGATAGGGATTTGGTTTTGCAGTGCTTAGCACTTCATCTACATAACAAAGTTTAGTCAATCTAATAATCATCACCCAACAGTCCAGCAAAGTTAGGAGATTAGAGCTGTCCCACTAGTGATCTTATGGGTCAATTGTTCAAACAGATCAAATTTGAGAGTAGATTTTCTGAACTTGTGTTAACGAGACCAGTAACAGGATAAAAAAAGAGTATTTGGCACCTGTTTCTCGTCATTGGTTAGGTCCTTTGCTGCCAATCGAAACTTGATGGCCTTGGCTGTTGGAATAGCAAAAATCGATTGTGGATCTTGCTAATGCCAACGTATGCAAGAGTAAGGATCTTAAGATGATTGAGATCAGGAATTTTTATCAGAGCCAAAATTCGTTATCCGTTGCTACTTTTTTTATACGTTCGTCTCTTCGCTGGGATGCATGTTTTACAGCAGGGAATGGGGCTGTCATTTCGGAGAAACGTCATGAACGCTCTCCCATTGATTCGCACGCACATTAAAAGAGCCGTACGTATTCATCAGGCTCAGTTAATTGCTACTTCTAATGGAGGTAAGTTTCGCAATCATTCAACTTTAATGCTAATTCTGCTTCAAGAGAGGAGAAGGCTGTGCCGACTCCAAAATGCAAAGTTAATGGCGTTTTAGGCCTTTTGAAGGAGCTGATAGTGACTATTGGCTTCTGTCAAAGATCCGAGCACCTACTTTGCTTCGGCCGGGCTTTTCAGCTTAGAGGCCTTTTGAACAGGAGGGGCTCTCCTGGATCATCTCTTAGGTGTGATATAGTTTCTGCGATCTAAGGTTGGATTCATCTAACATTTACTTGTATAATTTGATCTAAAAGTTTATGACTTCTACAGCACCAAGTGAGAATATTAAAGAAGATCGAGAAGATCAAATTTCTTTTAAATTAATATCAGAAATAA
This sequence comes from Prochlorococcus sp. AG-409-P01, assembly GCA_003215335.1. Lineage (GTDB taxonomy): Bacteria > Cyanobacteriota > Cyanobacteriia > PCC-6307 > Cyanobiaceae > AG-409-P01. The sequence goes on from QCKM01000002.1 coordinate 257,223, forward strand.
TTCGAGAAAGAATTATTTCTGATAATGCAAGATTTCATGCAAATGATAACATTGCAGATTATATATATCCTGGCGAGTTGGAAATACTTGAGAAGGAGGTCGCCAGCCGTGTAAGGGATTTGCTTAAGACTTTGTTGATTGATATTGATAAAGATCATAATACTCAAGAAACTGCTGAGAGGGTTTCTAGAATGTATATAAATGAGGTTTTTAAAGGAAGGTTTTATGAGCAACCTAAAGTCACTAGTTTCCCAAATGATAAGAATTTAGATGAAATATATACAGTTGGACCAATAACTGTTCGATCTGCCTGCTCACACCACTTGGTGCCAATTTTGGGGGATTGCTGGATTGGGATCAAGCCAGGTAAAAAGGTAATAGGATTGTCAAAGTTTGCAAGGGTAGCTGACTGGGTGTTCTCCAGACCGCATATTCAGGAAGAGGCTGTAATGATTCTTGCTGATGAGATCGAACGCTTGTGTGAGCCAAAAGGTTTAGGAATCATCGTTAAGGCGCAGCACTATTGTATGAAATGGCGAGGGGTTAAAGAACCAGATACCAGCATGATTAACTCAGTAGTTAGAGGTGATTTCCGCCATGATTCAAGCTTGAAGCAGGAATTTTTTGAATTAGTTAGGCAACAGTCGAATTCTGCTAAAAATTATTAGGATAGGCTTTCATATCAGTCATTTCAAAAGAGCTCATTAAATTGTTGATTCCAACAAAAGATGACTTATAAGCCTTAGTTCTTCTTTTCTTCTTTAGAACTGTTTGGGGTTTATAGTTAGATCTATTATGGGAGAAGCTAAAAGAAGAAAAGAGCAGGGCTTGTCTCCAAAGACTCCCAAGAAAGGAAAAGAGTCAAGTTCTGCAAATCTGCTTGTTAAGTACCCTCGTTTACCTTTGTATATAGGTCTAGGATTTGCTATGTATTTGATATTCGATTGGATTAAATTAAATTCATCTAGTTAAATATTAGAAGTTTATTTTCTTGGGCCATTGGTCAACTTTTCAAGATCACATTCCTTAAGCATACTCATGCTATTTGACTAGGCTGGTCGCCTTATATATAAATCAAATTAGAAATTTAATAGGAAATCCTTCCTATCAATTATCGATTTTGACATTAAGAAGCATGCGATTTTACTCAGTTGCAATCAAGTATTTCTTAGTCTGCATACCCATCGTCATCGTCGCAAGGAATGCTATGCGGATTATTCCCTGTTTGTTCATACCATGGATGAACGAATGACTCAGGGTCCGAGTAGACTTCACTCTTTAATTCAGTTAGTAAGGATTCAAGGTCCTGAATAATCCTCTTTAGATTTTCTTTTTTCATTATTTAAGTGAACGTATAAGAAGAGTTTAGGCCTTAAAAAGATTTGTTTGTCAAAGTCTGTGCAGGGTTGGACGCTGTTTTTGGTGGAACAGGCCTTGGCTTCGAAGAGAGTTTGAATGAATTTGGGATTTGCCTGATAGTTATGGACAAGGAGATCGCAGTCATATCAGTAGGGATGGCGAATCATAGCTGTGGGTATTGGCTCCCTAAGTAAGGTTCCTGCTGATTCGATTTTATGTATGCATTAGTACTCCCCTTGGCGCTGCTTTTAATACTCATAGTGACAGGTATTTTAAGGTTAATAATTTGCGAGATTTGAAAATTTATCCCATTAAACATAAAAAGAAAACTCCCGCACATGGAAGATTGATGTCTTGGCTGCCGTTACTTCATGCTCAATGCTTTATCCATTCAGAGTGACATGATTATCCACTTTTAAGATAATTTCCTTTCACTTCACTTGATATACCTTTGAACGTCCATTGCACTTTCTAACACCCCATGAAATAGGTGCTTGAGACTTAGCTATTTCTTGTTCAACACAGATGTTTTGATTGGTTGCCCATTCAGAAACTGGTCGCAAACTTATGGCAATAATGGCAAGGCAACAAGCACATAGAAGCAGAGCAACTCCATTGAAAATTTTTATCCAATCAAAATCTTTATTTTCTGGAGCGTTAGTCATAAATGTTTGATGGCATTAGCCTCGTTAGCATTCACACTATTTTCGCTAGCCTATTTTTGCAACTTATTTAAGTTGCCATTAAACAATGCCGGAGCGATTTTACGCTGTCGACTCGTTGAAAACAGACCTGTCGAAGAATTCACAGGTTGGTGACCTTGATAAATCAATGCTAAAAGCTAGAAACTTGGTTGTAGATCTAAACCGATTTAAATGCCTTCTTTAGTGACTTTGCTTCTATACATCCTTGGGGGAGCATCCTTGGGGGCTCTAATGCTTCTGACTGGGGTACCTGCAGGGCCACTTTTAGGGGCAATTTTAGGGGCTGGCTTGTTAAGCGTTAGTGGTCAGCTGGATGTTGCGGCCTGGCCTGTAGGCACAAAAACGGTTCTTGGCATTGGTATAGGAACAGTTATTGGTACGGGAATTAATAGAGAAACATTGGGGGAATTGCAATTGCTTTGGAAGCCTGCATTAGTGATCACTTTTACACTTTTGATAACTGGAATTGTGGTAGGCCTTCTTATTAGCCGATTTCTTGGAGTGGAAAAGATCGTAGCTTTATTGGGTGCAGCGCCTGGAGGGACAATAGGTATGAGTCTAGTTGGTGCGGAGTTCGGGGTTGGTGCGGCAGTTGCAGCATTACATGCGGTCAGATTAATAACCGTTCTTTTTTTGATCCCAGCGATCGTGAATTTTTTGGCTCCAGTGGGAAATGTTGACATCACGAAATAAAACTTAGACTTCAGGCTTACTGTTCAAAAAAAGTTTGAAAAGCTTTTGCTTGCTTCCTTAAATCGATTGATGACAAAGAAGCTAAATTCATATGGTCTAGTTAATGATTTTTTATGGCACGGGACTTGAGTGAAAATGAAGGCTTTAGTAAAATTTGAGCTAATTATTGAAGTATTGGTTTTAAATAACTTTCGTTTTGACTCCAACAAAGCTAACTTTACTTTTTGATGGTGGCTGTCCTCTTTGCCAAAGAGAGGTATCTTTTCTGCGGTCTAGAGATAACCAGAATAATATTGAGTTTGTAGATATTGATTCACCTAATTACAATCCAGATCTTTATGGCGGCATTAGTTACCGAGAGGCAATGGGAAGAATCCATGCATTAACTTCTTCTGGAGAGACCCTCAAGGATGTAAGAGTATTTAGAGAGGCATATCGCTTGGTCGGACTGGGTTGGGTCTATGCGCCAACGAACTGGCCAGTCTTAGGAGCATTGGTTAATGAAATTTATCGACTATGGTCAAAGTGGAGATTGCCCCTTACTCGTCGCCCAACATTAGATCAAATTTGTCAATCTCGAGAGAGTGTTCAAAAAGATGACTGCACTAACTCATGATTACTTTCTTTTTTTAAACGCTCTTTTCAGATCATACCCATTGCTTTGACTCCATAAACAATTAGTCCGCATCCAACCAGACAAGCGTTCACTAATCCCATCCCAACAGCACCGATTGTAAAAATCCCCATTGAGACAGCACCAATGGCAACAATGCCCATTGGAACAAGCCCAATAGCAATAACTCCGCGAGGTGCTATCCCAATGTCAACTAATTTAGGAATGCCCCCCCTCTGTTCATTGCGTTGCAAAGATTTTGGAGGTTGATAATCAGAAGCCAAAGCTATTAATTCAAGTTGATAGAGATTTAAAGAATCACTGATGGATGCCATGGGTTGCACATGGCATCCATAGATCTCCCATTTTGTGAACACCTATGCATCCGAGCTTTTGAGCCTTTTTTTTTGCCATAGATCTTGTGGGATAGGCGTAGATGTTCTTTGGAGATGAAGCATCCTCAATTGTTTGTTGCAGAGCTGCTCCTTCTGGGCTCCATACTTTCAGCCCCATAGTGGTTATTCCTGCAGAGAAGATTCCCATGCCAACTATTGAAGCGTTTACGACTCCCATCGCTACTACCCCTAGAGACACAACTCCCATTGGGACTATGCCAATGGTGACAATACCCATTGGAACAATTCCAATGGAGATGATTCCTAGTGGTGCTATTCCTATCGCAATTTTTTTCGGCTTGCTTCCACAATGTGCGGAGCTTCCTGATTCTTGCTGTTTAGAACTATTTGAATTCTCCATTTAGTAGTTGCTTAGTGATTGTGGTGATGTTCATGAGTGTTGCCATGCTGTTCGCAGGGCATCCACTTTTCACCCATTTTGTGGGCACCATTGCAATTGAAGTTCTTCGCAGCCTTTTCTGCCTCTTCTCTAGTATTAAATATAGAAGGCACGCTGTTTTTTTCTAATCCAGCAGAACAGCCAATTAAAACTGCTGATGTCAGGATTAGTGCCGCAGAGGGAATTGATTTCAATTGATTGGGATACTTTTTTTAAGCTTAGCGAGAACCAAATACTTTGAGCTTTGATCTAGGCTGATACAAAAGAAAATAATTATTGGTAATTGAATGATGATTACTTTGCATTGTTTTCTCCAGCTCAAAGATTCTTTTAATTATTAAGCTTTTTTTAAAGGGTTGGCTCAAAGGGACCACATCGGACACTTTTTTAGAAGTTTGACTGCATTAATGATTTTTGTGGATGTGGCCTTGTTCATCTTCCAATATGGGTGTGGCTGGCTGGGCTCTTGAAATCATGACTTTCCGAAAGTCTCTTGAGTGACTGTGACCCGCAGATAGCACATAATGCAAGCACAACTAATGAAGTTGTGCTTAGCAATTGAAGAACGATTGGGAGATGAGCATTGACTCTGTCGCGAAAGGTGGACATGAGCTAAAAGGTATTACTTCCCTACTTTATAGCTTTTTGCAGCTCACTTCCAACTCTCCTGACGCATGGTTGTTAATTGAGGGGAAAAGCTTTGAAGCGTTAATTTTATGGCTTTCATCAAAGAGAATTTTGACCTCTTAAGAAGCTTCAGGGATGAGCAATTGTCAGAGCTTGTTAAAGATAATGACTCTTTAGATGAGGAGAAGGCGAGGGTAATTAAAGAAGAGGCTGAGGGAAAAAGAACCAAACCTTTAAGGACTTCGTTTGTCTCGGTTTATGCGGCAAATTATTGGTGGTTTGCTATTTATTTAATTAGTGCATTCTCTTGCATTTCTTATACGTCAAATCGTAAGGCTATCAAAGAATTGCTCGACGCATGGCCGAATATCAAGGATCTTGTCAAGGGATGGGTGAAGCGTTGAAAATGATTGTTCTTGTAGAACTCATCTTGAAATATCAAAAAGGTTTTCTAACTAATCTTTGCGAGTATGGATTGTATTGAAGAATTGTTCTAAACGAATCTGAATTGAATACATCCTCGTTCGATTAAAGAACAGCCTTTCGCCTCTCTTGTTCTTTAAATTTGCACTGAGATTTATGATCTGTATCGCAATTATTAAAATGGCTGCAGGGACAAGAATAATCATGGATTTAATTTAAAAGTAAAGATCAAACTCCACTAATTAAAAAAATACTCGTTGCTTACCACATTTTAGGTTGCAATTTCAGTAGTGAAGATCTAATTGATTGACTAGTTTCCAAAATGATAGTGCTTTCGCACTTCTTTGTGGACTTCCCAAGTGCAAGATAAGCCTGCACTGAAAACGACAAGATCTCCAGAACTAAATCTAACAGGCTCGCCCTCTTCTGGAGAGACTGTCACGTCACCTTCAAGTATTAAACAAGTTTCCTTTTCGTTGTATGTCCAAGGGAAAGTGCTTGGTTTACAAGTCCATATTGGCCATTGTTTTATACCTAAATCGTTGATAGTTCTTTCAGGGCAAGGTGATGTAACGGTAATGCTCATTTGGACGAATCTCAGGACACCATACCTTTTTAGCTGTTTCTTTCTTGATTTGAAGAACAATCTCGACATTCGACTCTATATGATACTAATTTTTGCAGTCAGGTTAGAACTTGTTTGGATCCTCGCTTTCAGCATTTTGGCAATTATTTCTATTCAGCCTCTGCCCTTTATGCATTGGTTTGATGTCAAATGCATTTGTATGACTCTTAGGATGCTTTGAATACCTTCACTTGCTCTTCAGTTGGGTAAAAAACAAAAAATTGGTGACCATGAGTGACTTTAAATTTTCAGATGAACAGTTTTTAGAAATCAGGGAGATTTGGAGAGATATCAACTCCCAGTGCAAAGTCTTGCAAGAGAGAACAGGATGTCCAAATAGTGAGATCGTCAAAATGATTGATTCAGCCAAGAGTTATTGGGAAAACAAAAGATGAATTTTTAGATGCTCTGTTTATAGCTTCTTCTACTATCAGCTCAGTGATTCTTTTTGTTTGGTGCAAATTTACTACTGACAGGCTATTGATCAGTATTTTTGCTGTCGATTCCCATTGGTTTTGATAGATACCTTCTGAAACAGGAGAACCCTCAGCCTTGCTATTCAGCAAGGCTGAGCATGCCTTTAAAGCTAATCAATCAAAACAACTGAGCGCTTTGCCTAGGAGGCTAGCCTTTGTTGAGGGAACCGTAAATTATTTGAAGGGCTTAAATGGTGAATTTTGAGTCTTCTTTGAGATTGCAATAGATGGAGGTAGAAGAAATCAGTCAAGCTGATAGTCCTGCAACTGTGAATCAATCCCTGCCATGAGCTGTTCTTAAGTTGCTTGCGAAGGAGAACTGCACCCCATCATTTGATGAGCCCAAGTTTTGAATAAGCTTGCTGGTTGCAAAGCGAGCTTGAGTCGAGGAGTAACGAGATTGAGTCGTCGAAGCGGTTGCTCTTCGTGGTGTGGCAGCTGGTTTAGTTGCTGTGGCTGTGGGCATTGGATATATGGATCACTAAAAACACACTAGACATATCTAACTAAGCAGCCACCTTTTAAGAGGCTTGGCTGAGATTAGGCGTTACAAAGCAGATCTTATTTATGAGAACAGACCGTTTCTCTTGGGGAAGACTCTTTAGCGAGTCTTCCCTATTGTGAGGAAGTTGAAAGACTTTAGTCAGGGGTAGGGAAAATCTAGAAATAGAAAAAGCGGACTTTTAGTCAGTTCTGTGTGTTTCTTCGTATGCCCGGTCTTGAGATGACTTGCATTGCTGATTTGATACCTCGTTGTTTGCGACTTCTTTAGTGTCATCCTAACGAATTCTGTAATCAATAATTTCGGCTAATAAAAATTATTTTCAGTTGCTTTGAGATGTCCTTCTTGAAATAGTCTCAAGACTGACTTTTTATTACGTGATCTTCTCGTTATTGATGATCATGGTGGTTCAATGCATATTCTTGCTTATCTTGCGGCTATCTAATAAGCCAAAATCAGTACTGACAACTTCTTAAATATGGAATTTTCTGGACCTGACGCTATTGATAAAGCTATTGAGGCAGGGTTGGATTTGGATGGCAGCTCAATCCCAACTGAGATGTTGAACCTCTATAAGGAAGTAATGGCAAAAGAAGGTGCAAGAAAAAGAAGTGGAGTAAAAAAATCAATGCGCAATAGAATTGTCCGAACAGGAGCAAAACACTTCGATCAAGAAATCCTTAATCAGCGCTTGATCAATGCTGGGTGGGAAGGTTTAAAGCCTAAGGAGATTGAGTTCTTTTTCAATTGATAAAAGCCTGCTTGCCAGTTTGAATAAAGTTTGAAGAGAAATTAGAGACTTCCTGAAAACACTTGCTAGCACTGAAGTGAATAATTTCATTTGTCAGTAGTTTTCTTAGCTCAGAGGATTGGGCTACAAGGATTTACAGTGCACCTAGCACGAAACTCCTTTTCACCCAATCAATCCAAAGACGTTAGTGGTTGTTGGTAAGAAGGGATAAGGGGGACCTAAGACAGAGAGGTTTAGGAGCATTAGATCTCAGATGCGGATAGAGTTCGAATTGACCTCTAATTGAATGAAAAGTTGTTTTTTATTTGCTCTTGTCAAAAAAACTAGTGTAATTTTTGCCACCTTCATATATAGTGTTATTTGAAAAGCATTTAACCCTCAATCATGCTTACTGGAAAAGAATTACTAGCCAAAGTCAAGGACTTAGGTGATGTATCAAAGTCAGATCTTGTGAAGGCTTGTGGATATGTATCCACAAAGAAGGGAGGCGGAGACCGTCTTAACTTCACTGCTTTTTACGAGGCTCTGCTGGAAGCTAAAGGTGTCAGTCTTGCTTCTGAAAGTGCAGGTGGCGTTGGGAAAGGTGGAAGAAAGCTTAGTTATGTCGCCACTGTTCAAGGCAATGGAAATCTCTTGATTGGTAAAGCCTACACAGCTCTATTAGATCTCAAGCCAGGAGACAATTTTGCAATCAAGATGGGCCGCAAAGGATTCCGTTTAGTACCTGAAGGAGAAGAGTAAAGCAAACTCAAACAATTGTTGAGTATCTTTTTCAAGCTTGAAAGGTTACTCTCCATTTCTTTAGCCAGTGAGCTTTTTAAGTTCACTGGCTATTTTTCTGGAATCAAATAGCTTCTGGCAAGCTAATGAATGGGAGCTTTGCCCATACTCCAAAAGGAGCCAGATTATGAATTGATACAAACATTGTATGCGTTTTCAGTATGTTAAGTAGTAGAAGTAAACGGATTTCCAGTTGATTGATTAATGGTTAAAGGGAGTGAATAAGTTCGAATGAAGTTTGAATGGAAATTGGCAACTTCTTTAAATCAAAGTCCATCAATGGCTACAACTTTTATTGACCGATAGCAATGTCAGTCATGGCAGTACTTTTGGGCGAAGAGTGATAGTTATTTAGCTAAGCCTTGGCTTGAGCGATTCTTTGATGAGTGCCAAACTCAAAATGCCACGACTACTAACAAACATAAGGGACAAAACTGCTAAGCCCATGCATAAAGGGCAATGAGGAAAACCCATTTAGTACCTAAACCCTGAAGCTCTTCTTTCTTTCTAGCGGTTTTCAGGCTGCTCTATAGATAATGTCGGGAGAGATGTAGATAATGCAATGAAGTCCTAACCATAAGAGATTGGGATTGTTAGAAGATAGTCGAGTATTTACTTGCTATATACAGACTTCTAGTCAGGCTAAACAAACAAGACCTTGAACTTACCCTTGACCTAGTTATTAAAAGTAATGCAATGAGACTGACCTCTATGCACTTTGCAGTTTCAAGTTGGGATGCAATATCATTCGGTTGAGCTCGCGGGTAAGATTTTCTATCCAAAGCATGGAGCTCATCAAGACAATCCTAAGAGGAACTAGAGAAGACCAAGCTTCCAAAGATCCATAAGAAGCCTATAAGGTTAGAGAGACTCTTCAAAGTTCTAAGGAAATCATGAGTATATTTTCTTTCTTATTAAGTCTTTTTATAGCTGTCATACCAGCAACAACATTTGATTGTGATGGCAAAATACTTACTGCAGCAATTAGGAACAACATGAATGGCGATTTTTCACTTATTACTGATTTAGACCAAGTTGATCAAGGTGCTTTTGTTGTTTTAAATTGGAATGCTATCAATCTTATGCTGCCTGTTTCATTCCAAAAGGGTGAGATTAGCTTTACAGACAGGAGGTGGTTATGGAGCTATCAAGATAATGAAAAAGGCTTACACCAAGACAACCCAAGATTCGCTCAACGTCTCCCAAGTGGTGAAATTGTTGAGCATGAATGTAAGTTGCTTGTAAAAGATAGTAGTTAGGACCTTGTCTTTTGCTTTATAGGACCCCTTTTTTGGGAGTGTCCTTATATGGTTGGTCCCCAATGTCAGGAGGTACAGTTTTGCTTTTTTCTGAAACCATTGCACCGCCCATACCCCCTAGTGCATTTTTTAGCCATGCTTTGATTTTTCCTGTTAGTGATTGAGGCATGCTCAATTGATCGTGTTTTAACTGTCTCTAAGTTAACTTCTTTTTTAAAGAGCACAAATATAATTATTCAAAAGATTCTCAGAGTTCTACGAAACCAAGGTTTGGGTTGCATTTGAGCAATTGCGCTCTATGCCTTGGGAGGTCTTAATGCCTATTGAAACTGTGATCTGACCCTCTTGAAAACGTTTGATAGTCTAAAGCTAGAATTTTTGCCCTTTGCTCAACCTAAGTGGTATTTACTAAGCCCTTGGAGGCTTAAGGTTATGTGGAATTGTTTGTTTAATCACTGTTCTGGGAGAAGTAGTGTATTTTAACTATGCATTTGATTTGCTTAGGAAGTAAACGCCGATTTTTATTAGCAGGATTGGTGAATATTTTATTAACTAATGCATTGCTTCATCCTTTACTTTATAGTAGTACTTTGAAGATATCTGTAGTAGCGATTATTAGCCAAATCTTTAATAGCATTTTCGTCTACTTTTATATGGAAAAATAGTCTTCAATACAGAATTAATACTTGGGATGGGAAAGATCTTTAGATATAGCATTTTGATGTTCATCAATTGGCTATTAAATTCAACAGGCCTACAAACAGGAGTTCTCATTGGATCTGCTAAAAATTTACTGGCTGCTATAATATTATTTTTCTTGGCGTCTTTCTCTTGCATTATTCAAAGCTGATGGATTTTTAGAAAATGAAACTGAGTGTTCTTGTCCCTTGCTTTAATGAAGTCAATACTATTTCTGAACTTATAAGTTCAATTAAAAATTCACCAGTCACAAATATCGAAATAATTATTGTTGATGATGGCTCTATTGATGGGACAACTGATTTTCTAAGGTCAATTGAAGATCCTCAAATAAATATTATTTACCATGCAAGGAATCTTGGGAAAGGAGCGGCTCTACGATCCGCTATTGCTCAAGCCCAAGGAGATATATGTATTATTCAAGATGCAGACCTTGAGTATGATCCTCAAGAATACCCGATTGTTATAGGTCCAATTCTGAAAGGTAAGGCTGATGTTGTCTTTGGGAGTCGCTTTCAAAGTGGTCGCTCTCATCGTGTCGTTTATTTTTGGCATGCAGTTGGGAATACATTCTTGACTCTTTTAAGTAATATATTTACTGATTTAAACCTTACAGATATGGAAACTTGTTATAAGGCATTTAAGACTGATATTATTAAAGGAATCAATATTGTTGAAAATAGATTTGGTTTTGAGCCTGAAATAACAGCAAAGATTTCTAAATTAAACCTGAGAATCTATGAAACTGGAATATCATATTATGGTAGAACCTATAGTGAAGGCAAGAAAATTGGTTGGAAGGATGCTGTATGGGCTATTTATTGCATAATAAAATACAACTTATTCTCTGATACTAATTCTTTGCCCGAGGTCCAAACCCAATTTTCAAAATCGAATAAGAATTCTTTCAAGCTTTTGAATTAGAGGTCTTCTGATTTATTGTATTCAATCAGCTTGTTTTCTGAGTTAACTTTGTAGAGATGGATCTCAGATAGTTCAGCATTGCTTAGCTGATCCGTAGAAATATTCAACATTGTTAGACCATGACTCATGAAGTATGAGAATTCTGTTGGAGCACCAACAAGAATCATTGTCTTTTCATTTGCAGAAGTGGGTTTGTAGTTATCCCAACTTGCTTGGAAATCATTGGATGGCAATAGATAATTTGTATTCTGATTTTTATTTAAACCTACAATATATTCTTCTACTAACTTGCTTCGGTCATATGGGATATTTGAGTATTTAAAAATGTTTGGTAAATACCTTAGATTTGTAAAGCCCCATAATGTAAATAAAATTGCACTAATTATTGCGTAAATAATAAATGACTTCTTGATTATTGAGAAAGCTCCTAATAATCTATATTTATCAGATCTATGTAGTTTAAATTCGGCAATGCCATAAGTAGTCAGCAATATGGAAGATGCTAAAGCTGCTCTGGTGTATGTAATTCCAATTGACCATATAAATAACCATGAAATAATAAATAACAAGTTCTTGTTAATTGACTTAGAAGCCAGCTTTTCTTTTTGAGACCTTGAGAAAGCAAACAGAACGAATGGAGAGAACCCTGTTATTGAATGTACGAGTCGAGCTGGACCAACTTTGGATAATAATTGATATGTATTTTCAGCTATAAAAGGGATGTCAGATAACCTAAAAGCAAAGTATCTAATCTGTTCTAGACCAAGTGAACTATATAGGAAGACCGCAAAAGGATAAAAAATTCTTGGTATATTATGTAGATTATACTTGTACCTCCAAAACTTTAAATCATAAACATATTGCGCATTAGGGAAGAGATCCCTCAGAAAGCTTGGAGGTTGTACGATATAAAAGGGATTATCTTTATAAATATAGTTTAGGAGACATATATAACCAAAAATGATTATTGATGCTGATATCAGAAGAAATGGAATTAATACTAATTTCCAATTAATACCGTTAACAAAGCTTGAGCTTAGAATTTGATGGGCTATATATATTAAAAGTACTATTAGAAGGGCCATTGAAGATAGCCTGGAGAACATACTCACTATCCCAATAAATAGAGGGTAAGTTAGTATTCTGATTTTGAAATTAATTGATTTATCTAACTGCGAAAGCATCGCAACCCTAAAAGTAGTTAACTCAAGTAGGCAGATGTATATATCATGTTTGCCAGAAACTGAGATTGTCCAGATGTCAACTAAAGAGAGGATGACGACTAATTGTAATAAATATCTTATTGGAGAAATGTCTTTGAATGTACTAAGTATTTCAATGTTGATTGCAATTACAAGTATCAAAGAAACCAGCCTTGCAGCCCTAGGTATGAACCATGAATCAGTAAGCTGCAGAATATATGCATCAAAGAATGATGCTGCTGAACCTGTCCTAAATCCTTGGCCAAGTCGATAGTATTGATCTAAATCGATGTTTCCTAATCTTGAAATCTGTAGGGAGTCATAGAAATATTGATCCAACATGTCTTCCCATGTGACCGGCAGGCAAAGTCTGTATGAAATACCAATAATTGATATTAATAGGCACAAGATTAATATTTTCTCGAGAATAGAATTCTTTTTATTTCTGTTAGACCAGAATTTCTTTAATTGACTAATTCTAAAATACTTTTTAAATTCTGCATAAAATTTGAGAATTTCATTTCTAGATAAAATCAATATCAACAATGTTAGGATGGGAACCCAAGCTTGAAAAGTAATAGTTTCACCAAAAAAATGTGTTGTTATATTTAAGGCTGCTATGAATGAATAAGTCAGGCAAGCTCCAATACAAAGAGTGGTTGCTGGCATTAGTCCAGTTAATGCCTGGCTTTCTAATTTAAATCTTTTACCGATAGCCTTAAGATTATTGCTGACATATGCACTTGCGCTAATCCATATGATAATTAAATTAGCACTAGTGACTGCACTATTAACTATCATCTTTTAATGGATTTAACGAGAAATGCCAGGATCCTATCATGGCTAATCCTTAGAACTTATTAAGGGCTCTAATTTATTTTCCCTAGCACCAGTTATGCAATTACAAAGAGCTTTTCATTGACTTCCGCCAAGTCTTTACGAGATCTTACTTTGCCTTGAAAGCTTTTGCGAGGAAAGATTTGCCGGACTCTTATTTTTGGTATAAATTCGTAAAGTTATTCGACAAATTGTCTGAGGTTTGGCAGAGGGGACACCAAATAGTTACGCTTTCTCCTGAACTTATGCAGGCTATCAAGTGTCAGGCTAAAAAAGGCCTATCAGTGATTGATTTTGTATCCTTCTATGCAGCTCTTTCCCTCAAACATAAATAACTCTAGAAGATCTTATTTCTAATACCGATTAAATTGTAGAAGTCTTAATAGAGGCTTTCAGGATTTTTTCCTTGATTAGTTATCTAAAAGCACTTATCTAATCGAATATCAAACAAAAAATAGAATGAAATTCGTTTCAAGTTCTATCCGCTCAGATCAGTAATGGGGCGGTTTTGATTGCTCTAGAGGGAAGTACTCACAATCTTCTTCGTCTTGCCACACATCTATGTGAGGATGTTCTCCCTCTTCATAGGACTCATCATCAAAGTCATTTGCAGTAATGCTCATCATCACCTTTACGAAAGTCATAGGGACGACCTAGGCCCTTGCAGTATTTGCAGGTGAAGTTGATTTATAGCTTAACTCGGCTCGTTACTCATCTCTTGCTCTGCTCTCTAGAGAAGGTTTGGCCGGTTCTTACGCCACTCGGTTAGAAAAAAAATTTATTAGCGTCAATCCCAATTAGCTTGAGAAGCCGCAATTGGCACAAATGATTGCTTTGGTTTTAAGTAAAATCCCAAATGGGAGCCGGGATTTATTAGAGTTTGCCTTCTTTTGTGCAGCTGGGTTCACCGCTGGATACTTAGGATTGATTTAATAGATGAACATAGTCTTTTCTTCTTGCTTCGCGCTTCTTCTATTTGTTTTTAGCCCTAGTATTCTATTAGCAGATATTCAAAATAGTGAGTTACCTGAATGCATAGTACTAACCCACTGTGTACTTGAGAATTGGAGAGTTGACAATGTAGAAGAGTCATTTGCAAAGCTAGTGGATGAGGTTGCTAAGACTCCTAGAACAAAAATAGTCGAGAAGACTTCGTCTTATATGCATGCAGAAGCTCAAACTAAGTGGAGAAGATACACTGATGACCTCTTAGTGAAAGCAATTCCAGAAAAAGATATCATTCAAGTTAGATCAGAATCTAGAGTTGGCGTTGGAGACAATGGAGTAAATCAGAAACGAGTCAATAAGTTAGCGTATGGATTAAGACTTGATCAAATCACTTAGCCCATAAAGTTTTGATTGAAATTTTACATTAAATTTTTACATGGACCCTTCTAAAGAATCCATGTAATTTTTGACTGACTATTTATGGAATGATATATCAGTCTCAGCTGACTCATGAGTTGATTAATGGCAGATTTATAGATAGCGTAGAAGAAGCTACGGTTTTTTCTGATGGGAGTTAAGACCTATATAAAGAGAGTTGCAAGTGTCGCCAAGTCTATATACAAAGGTTTTGGGAATAAGTTTTTGGGATTAGATTATCAAAAAGAATTGCATTGTTTTATTGATGATAAGGAAGTATCGATGGAAGAATGCGACCTTGATAACAAGCCCTCAGATGAGCTATTAGGGGAAGAATTTCATGATGAAAGTGCAGGCTTTAAAAGAAAGAAAAAGAAAAAGTCAGCTAAGCAGAAAAAGAAATCTAAAAAGAAAGAAATAAAGAAGGCAAGAAATAAGAACCTAGAAAAGAGTTTAGATAGATCTCTCCTTGAGACTTCATTGAAGAAGGACGAGAAATCACTCGAAGTAGATCAATCTCAGGCCGTATCTATTCCACAAGATTCTCACCTGGAAACAATAATAATCAGTTCTGGCAAGATTGTTCAGAGGATTTACTTGACGCCTAAGAGAAAAAGAGTGGCTGTTAACTGCTTAGAGGATTTGTAAGAGTTGTGGCTGTGTCCCTTGATATAAATCAGTAAATATTTTTGCTGATTTATATCAAAGATTGATTTTAGCCTGCTTGAGAACATTCAGATAAAGGTCCTCATCAATATCTCTAATGTCATATTCAACTGGCATTACTCCATGATGATGCTCATGAACTACCATCCAGCAATAGCGCTCAATATCATTTCGCTGAGGCCCTGATAACTCAATTGCTTTTAGAGCGAGCTGTCTCTCTAAACTACTTTTGTCAACCATTTTGCTTTGCTGGAATGTCTTATTAAAGATAGGAATATCATGACTTGCCTTTTGGTAGTCATCTTGTTGCACTTTGACTCTTAGTGTCTTTTGAAGTAGCTCGCGAGGGCCCAATATCCAAGCAAAGCCACTATTAACCAAGGTATTAAGGTTCTTGTTGCCCATAGGGCAATCAAAAGAATTACAGAAGAAAGACAAATCCTTTTAGTTATTGTCTTGGCATTATTAGTCATGACTTCCCAGCGAGGTATAAGAGACATAAAAGGGAAAAAGAGTTCTGTTTTTTTTGCGGATTGCTTTGTATGAAGTCAAGGCAGTCCGAATTGCTTTTCTCTGTGAAAACTAGATTTTATGACACTGGTTATTATATTTTTCAAGTTGTGGGCTTATAAAGGAAATAGGATTGCCTAAGTATGCAAAGCTATTTTTAAGTTTGGTAATGATCAATCCAAGCATGCATCTTTCTGTTTCATGACCCTAAGCCGATCCATGAAGATATGAATGCAGGGACAGGGATCTTGGAAGTCACAGATGTCAGTAAGGCCATATTGAAGCTATGAACCGAAGGAACGGTTCGATCCAAAGCAAAAATTGCAAGGTAGGGAATATTCATTGCGATTTGCCATCTCCATTTATAAGTTAAAACTTGAAAAGCCTTTTTAGCAAAGGCCTTTTGGTTCTCTGTAAGTGATTCCCATTTCGAAAGGGAGAATTTTTTGAGACGTTTCTGCCAGACAAGTTCGGAGAAATTACCTTGTGACTGCATTTAGAGATCAGAGAAGGCTGCTGTTATAGCGCATAGGTGTTTTACTTATTGATTTTTGGTGAATCAGACACTCTTTCTAATTTTTGGAGAATGGGACACCTCATCTTGAGTCGGTAGTGACTGCCTTACTAACGTGCTCTCAGGAATCGAGTTGGATGCTATGCCTTATAAATGCCCTTAAGTCAGATTCGTTGCATCAAGATTGCAGCATTGATTAGGAGCTACTAGAGTTCCCATAGTTTCTCAACGGAGGTGATCCATTGTCGTATCTACCGGCTGGCCAGGAGTCAATGGAAATGAAAGAGCAAACTCTTGATTTGGCTCCTGCCTTTTTTAAATAGATAAGAGTTTTTTGAAACTCAATAATCATCACAAGAGATTTGAGAGAGACTTCTTTTAAAAAAAGTGAACACCCCCTCTAATTAATTATTATTTTTATGATAACTTAACTTCTTAATAGATAAGCAAAGATTCGAACTTCTCTTAATGCCAACCCTTCTAATTTTACTCTGAAAACACTATGTAGATCTTTCAAACCTTGGGAAATAAATATTTTCTTAGCAAACGCTTGCTTGATTATTCTTCTTCTACTTATCAATGGGACTAGAGCTTGTTAAGAATTTGTGATAGCTTTAAAACCTCTACAAACATAATGGCACTAAGGGAAGTCATTACAACAATTAATACGCCGCCAGTCTTAAGAAGCTTTTGATTCATATCTACTTGACAGGTTTTTATAGAAGCGGCTGTTGCTCCAAAAGGTAGAAAAGTAATCCCAATAACTATCAGCGCAATAACTCCAATAATTGTTTGAATGATTAACAAGTCGCTATTAAGAGATTGAATGGAAAGAGTGATTTTATCTACGGAGTCAAAAAGCCCTGTAAAAGGTTTTTTTGCATCGGCTGCAATCTGATATAAAGAACCGTCTTGAAGTAGTTGGTCTAGAGTTTTAAATTCAGCTGTCATCGCGAACATCCGATACTTATTGGAGGATAATTTGATATAAATAGGATTTTTTTAAACGTTAATCACTAGTTGCATCTCATCTCAGATGGAAATGGGAGGGATTTTAGGAAATAGCTGCATATGCTAGTGCCTGTCTCTTCTTCACTCCATCAGGAACCTTTATTGTTGGTTTGCTCCAATCCAAGGCTGATGGAAGGTAGGGCTAAGCAGGTCATAGGTCCGAGTACCTTTCTCATCGTTTTGAATGCTTCAATTCTTTGGGTTGAAGTGGCAAAGTCTTGCAAGCACTCTTTAAGAGTCGTCGAACTAGCTTTTTTCACTTTGAAGAAAGTTTCAACTTTATTTTAATTAGAGATTGGGTGATTCCAAAAAACTACTTTTCAGAGAACAATCGAATAAAAGACAATGTCTCTATTGCAGAATCTTTTTTAAGCATTTCTTGTCTATACTCTTTGCTTCACTAATCTTTTCCAACTTTGCGAACTTTCCACCTGCAAGCTTTGCAAATAACTCTGAAACCCCTTTGCGGTTCAATTTCAGAAGGCAAGAGTATTGGAAATCTACACAAGTAGCTGTAAAGGCATGATTAGAGGATTGTTTTTTCAGCTATTGTAACCGAAGCCATTTCATTCCCAAAAGATTTTATAGCCTCAATTATTGTTCAGAATGTCTTTGAAGTCTGTGGAGATGATATCTCTATAACAGAAGGAGAATTGAATAAATATTTAGTAGTTTTCCGGAAAATGACCTCCGAAAATCTTAATCATAACCATTTAAACCTTTTGGAATTGGATGAAAGCCAGAAATATATTACGATCGAGGCTAAGTTTTACTGATGAGCTTGCTGCAAACTGTTAAGGATTTTGGGGCTGACTAAGCCTCTTGCAGCATTTTGAAATCACTTTCTAGGCGACCGATGCTCTTGAGAAAAGAGACGCTGATGGGTTGTGCTTGCACAAAAACCAAGCTTAGAGATGTTTTTGGAAGATCTACGCGAGATCTTTTTACTAGCTTTAGGGGATCTTATTCTTTACCTGATTCATCAGGTGGTTAGCAAACAGATACTTATCATGGCTCCTTTTATAACTATCTTTCTTAAATCAGCTCAAAAATCATTATGTTGAGTGGGCTTTGGTTGACTTTATGACAAAACCAGTTGAATTTGGTGAATTTTATAGCCTTCTGCAAGCCGTGATTGGAGGTGATGAAGAGAAGGAAAAGGAGCTGCAATGGATGTTGGCAGAGTATGAGCATGCGAAAGGGTCTACAAGTTCTTACGACGAATTAGGGCAAATATTCTGCCATCACGGAGTTATGGAACTTTACGAGTATACGGGCGTAGATAATATTAAATTTATTAGTTCAATGGAAAAGTCTGTTTGGGATTACTTACAGGTAAGGATGCAAATATCTTTGCCTGATTATATGGTCAAGTCTATGCTTTCTCATGCAAAAGAACATAATTTGGCTAATAAGATCTCGAGCAAATGGGATGTTCAGATTGAAGAACTGGATGAGAATATGGAGGACCTTGCTAAATATGTTGCAGATGGAATCATCGAGATCATAGATTAATTTATCTTTGGCCTACCTTTGATTTGTTTGCTTATTGAATGTCGGGTGCATAAATGATATTTAAATTATCAGAGAGGCTTTGCAGGAAAAGGAATTGATAAGATTAACTTTTGACTTTCCACTAACATTTGAGATATTAATAATTATAAGTTATTTATTAAATTGATCGAGCCGGTGATGTTCAAGCCTATTGATTAGGTATTTATATTTGGTAATTAAGTCGGACTTCGCGAGTGTTCTGATGCTATATATGCAAATCTTGGAGGAAGAAGCTATGTCAATCGACCAAGATCAATTTGATTTGCTAGAAGAAAAGGATGTTTTTGATTCCTACTATGAATGCATTACTGCATGTTTTGGTGTCGCAGGTGAAGATGTTGAATGTGTCACGGAATGTGTAGAGCTGCATCTTAATCTAGATCAAGATTAACTATAAAATATTTTGTATCTAAAAATTTATTTAGAAGATAAATATTAGGCAAGCTGTATTTAGTTAATATTGAAGTCTAAAACCATAGATTCCAACAGCTTTAAGTGCAACTGTTGATTTGAATCCAATCTTCAAACCTAGATCTTCCCGCACTCTCTTTAATTAGTCTCTTAGACTCTTGATAGGTTTTGTATTTATATGATCTCGCTCAAATCACTTTTTGGCTGTTTTTGGGTGGATCCAAGCTCTAACCAAGGCTGTGGCACTTATAAGACTGTTTATGTTTACAATTATTCTGCAAACACTTGGCACTGTTAATGGGTAAACAGGTTTGGCAAGCTGATGATGGTGAGCTTTTCGATACTGAAGAAGCTTGCCTTAGGTATGAAAGGGCAAGTCTCTTTTCAATTGATATGAATAACAGCGAGCAATTTGCAAGAAATGAGGAACGCTGGGAGGTTCAGAAGAATTTCAGTAGACATTTCCTTGCTGGTTTTCAACGTATAGAAAATTTTTGGAATTACGCTGAAAGTTTCAGAACATTGGCAGATATTTTGGATGGGACTCGTCCCGACTTGCCGAAGGAGCTCCCTTTGCCTACAAAAAGTCAAGAGAAGCTATTGCCTGCATCTAAAAGGAAAAGGAGTAAGTAAGTACTGGCCTGAATAATCTGCATTGATGGCTGTGAATATTTCTAAGATGCTCTGACTGAGTGAAATGGCATTCCGTTTGACTTTGTTAGTTGAACCTACTTTGATGTCATTGGAGTATCAGGTCATCTGAGTTATTGATGCATGCGTCAATCGCATCTTTTGCTTATTGCATAAGAGAAGTTTCTAGGTAAAAAAAGGCTGGTTGCATCTCCAAATGAACAGAGCACATTTAATTGCCCCGGCGCTTGGCAGGGGGACTACTCAGGTAAAAATTGTTGAAAGAGAATGGGGTATTGAAAGGTGCTTCAAGTCACAAGATGGTCAGGAGCATTGCATCCCTGCTTTTTTTGAAAAATTAAGCACTAGTAATTAGGCCTTAATTAGGCTTCGCAATCTTTCAAGCAGCTTTTTTCTTCTTTTATGAGGGATGGTTCTCTTGCTTTATATGGAATCCCTTTAATGGCTAGAGGCCTCCTTCCAGAAATCTTTTCAGGTGAAATCATCCTTTAGGAACATTTTGATATGACTCCTTCGTATGGGCAGGAAAACACCCCAAGAGAAATGATTCGTTCTAAGGCCTATCCAATTTTGGCAGTAATAAGCACAATTAGCCTTGTTGGCATTTTTGCTTCATTAATCCCAATAGCTAATTGGACAAGGATTCAGAACGAATGTATTGAAAGGACTTTTCGCATTGACGGCACCAATACTCAAGGGTTGCCTGCCAAGGTGTGGAGTTGTAATGGGGGTGGTGATTAGGAGGCGATCTCTCAGGGCTAAGCCTTTCGAAGGCGATGAGTTGTTGGCTTGACTTCTTGAATTGCCGGCAGAAGATTTTTCAAGGCTGCTTTTGCAGGCAATTTTGATGCGTTTTGTGTTTTACCCCACGTCCCCTTTCTCTTCACTAGACCTTTTTGGAGACTGAATTTTGGTGAGGTGCACACCATTTTTTAATCTGTTCGGCTGCTTTTTTTCTCTAGTCGTTTTTTGCTTTTAAGAAAACGCGTGGTTGCTTGTAAATAAAGACCTTTAACTATTCTGAGAATATTAATTGAGCAGCTTGTAAGGTTCGAGGCGTAAATAGCATTGAATTCTTAAAATTATGCAGACCTATGGGAATCCAGGCGTCACCTACAACTGGTGGGCCGGTAATTCTATGGTCACCAATCGTTCAGGCCGATTCATTGCGTCGCATGCTGCGCACACAGGATTGGTTGCCTTCGCGGCTGGTGCAAATACCCTTTTTGAACTGTCACGCTATGACTCTTCGGTGTCGATGGGGCATCAAGGATTAGTTACTCTCCCCCACCTTGCCTCTATAGGTATTGGATTCGATGAGGCGGGAGTATGGACTGGTGCAGGTGTTGTCACAATGGCAATCCTTCACTTGATGATCTCCATGGTTTATGGAGCGGGTGGACTTTTGCATGCCATTCTTTTTGATGATGACATGCAGAAAAGTCAAGTTCTCCAGGCCAGAAAGTTCAAGCTCGAATGGGATAACCCTGATAACCAGACTTTCATTCTTGGTCACCATCTGATTTTTATGGGTGTTGCCTGTATTTGGTTTGTTGAATGGGCCAGAATTCATGGCATCTATGACCCAGCTATAGGAGCAATCAGGCAGGTCAATTACAACCTTGACCTCTCGATGATTTGGCAGAGGCAGTTTGACTTCCTAGCTATTGACAGCCTCGAAGATGTTATGGGCGGGCATGCCTTCTTGGCTTTTGTTGAAATTTGCGGAGGAGCATTCCATATTGCTACTAAGCAAATTGGTGAATACACCAAATTCAAAGGCGCAGGTCTGCTTTCTGCTGAAGCAATCCTTTCGTTCTCGCTCGCAGGGATTGGGTTTATGGCAATTGTTGCTGCTTTCTGGTGCGCAACCAATACCACTGTTTATCCAATCGAGTGGTATGGCGAGCCTTTGGCGCAGAAATTTGTTATTGCCCCAGGTTGGGTGGATACAGTTGATCTGACTGGGGTCGCTCCATTGGGCCATTCAGGCCGTTGTTATTTGGTTAACTTCCACTACATAGCAGGCTTCTTTGCCCTTCAAGGTCATCTTTGGCATGCATTGCGCGCCATGGGCTTTAACTTTAAGGATGTAGGCAAGAGACTTTCACTTGCAAGCTCTTAAGAGCTTGAATTACTCCAAGTTCAAAGCCCCGTCAAATCGACGGGGCTTTTTTTGTTTGTAATTAAAGATGCATCAAAAGATATTATTTATTCTAATTTTCATGCTTGCTTAGGCAGGTCAAAAATTTGACATTGCAGTTATAGATTGCATTGATCCTTTTAGATAATCTCTAAGGCCGAAGAAAGACTTCCCGTTTGATGGTAAAAAAAAAAGACCCTCTCGCAATGCGATGGGCCTGGGTGATGGGGAACACAATTTCTAAGACCAAATGATGCTAAAAACAACCCCCACTACAAATGGTGTCGGGAGTTAAAGATAAGTGACCTCAAATCTATATGTAGTGTTACGACTATCACAGATGACCTTGACGTCGACTAGCCTTTTTGTCGCTGGGTGATGGGGATCATTCGACCTTTGTAAGCAAAGGGATTGCTCCACGAATTATTTGAGGGGGCAAGAAAATTTTTGGAAGTTTTTTGCTTTTCAAAGTTTTTCATCTGATTGAGGATTCATCCTGACCCTCCTTCTTTTTGATGTTTCCCGTGTCAATAGCTGAATACGCCGGCAAGGAACGCCTGCTTTGAGTGATTATGGAGATGATTTGACCTTGTACAGCTGAATCATCAAACGGGAGTTTGTTAACTAAAAGACTTATCTGCTTACTTAATACAGCGAAGCTGAAGGAATGTCTCATTGCTGTTTAGAAAGGACTGGCATTTTCTAAAGACCCAGTCAGGCATTGGTAATTAAGGCTTTCATGCCTTGTCAGCTAGGTCGTTCAACAAAGTATCTTTCGTGCGAAGGGGAAACCCTTTTGCCGCAGACCTTTACGGATGCCCAGACTCATAGCCGATCGGGCTCCAATTGAGTGTAGTCTTCGAAGGTTATATCCGGCTTTCACTCTTAAATTATGCAAACCTATGGAAACCCAGACGTCACCTACGGGTGGTACGCGGGTAATTCTGGGGTGACCAATCGCTCAGGGAAATTTATTGCAGCCCATGCTGCCCACTTTGGACTGATTGCGTTCGCAGCTGGTGCAAATACCCTTTGGGAATTTGCACGCTTTGACGGCTCATTGCCTATGGGGCAACAGGCAATGGTAACCCTCCCTCATTTGGCATCCATCGGCATTGGCTTTGATGAAGCTGGAGTATGGACAGGTGCAGGTGTGGTCACCATAGGCATTGTTCACCTGATCTTGTCCATGGTCTATGGAGCCGGTGGCCTAATGCATTCCCTTCTGTTTCCAGGGGACATGCAAGATTCAGAAGTCTTACAAGCCAGAAAGTTCAAACTTGAGTGGGACAACCCAGATAACCAAACTTTCATTCTCGGCCACCATTTGATTTTCTTGGGTGTCGCCTGTATTTGGTTTGTTGAATGGGCAAGGATCCATGGTATTTACGACCCTGCTCTAGGGGCTGTACGCCAGGTTAATTACAACCTTGACTTGACACAAATTTGGAATCATCAATTTGACTTCCTTGCTATTGACAGTCTCGAGGATGTAATGGGTGGTCATGCCTTCTTGGCTTTCTTCGAGATTGGTGGTGGCGCATTCCACATTGCTACTAAGCAAATTGGTGAATACACCAAATTCAAAGGTTCTGGTTTGCTTTCAGCTGAAGCTGTCCTCTCTTGGTCACTTGCAGGCATAGGTTGGATGGCAATTATTGCTGCCTTCTGGTGTGCATCAAATACAACCATCTACCCAACTGAGTGGTATGGCGCTCCATTGGAATTCAAGTTCGGTATCTCTCCTTACTGGATTGAGACTGTAGATACTTCCAACTACGTCAGCGCCCATACATCACGTGCATGGCTGACTAATGTTCACTATTACCTTGGATTCTTTTATATCCAGGGTCATCTTTGGCATGCACTTCGTGCCATGGGATTCGATTTCAAGCGCTTACTGGACACAAAAAATGGTCCATTTAATAAGGCTGTAACCCTTAGGGACTGATTGTTTTTGATTAATCCCTGCCTCTTGAATTGAGTCTTTCTTAAAAGTGATAAGCCTAAGCCTCACCTTGATTGGTGAGGCTTTTTTATTGCTTTGCGTGTGAAGATCTAATCGATTAGAGCGAGGTTATTTAACCTCATAGGTTTTTGAATCAATCAACTAATAAATGTATGGCACAAAGGTTTGTCCTGTTACTTGTCTATTAGATAGAAAGTTAATTAATTGGTTTGAACCTCCTTCTCCCAGCTCTGCATGCAGGACATTTCCAGTTTGCTGGTAGATCTTCAAACTTGGTGCCAGGTGGGACTCCTTGGCTTGGATCGCCTACTCTGGGGTCGTAAATGTAGGTGCAATCTGGGCATTGGTGCTTTTTCATGCTGTCTTGTTGATCACTTGAGTGATACTTTTAT
Organism: Prochlorococcus sp. AG-409-P01; assembly: GCA_003215335.1. Taxonomy (GTDB): domain Bacteria; phylum Cyanobacteriota; class Cyanobacteriia; order PCC-6307; family Cyanobiaceae; genus AG-409-P01. The sequence goes on from QCKM01000002.1 coordinate 281,678, forward strand.
CGATGTCTGATGATCTTAGTGAAGTACATGGAAGAATCAAAGCCCAATAGAGCTGATTCTCTGGAAGATGTGTGGTCTTCACTGAGCGAAGATGAAGCTAGTAATGAGAAGGGTGGTGGTG
>QCKM01000003.1 GCA_003215335.1 Prochlorococcus sp. AG-409-P01
GCCGCCATAACCGCCGCCGCCTCGCCTAGGGGCACTCCCACGAGGCTCTGCTTTGTTAATACGCAAAGGGCGTCCCATTAATTCAGCACCTTGCAAAGCCTCTATAGCAGAAGCTTCTAAAGCCTCATCTGCCATCTCAACAAATGCAAAGCCCCTTTTTCGACCTGTGTCTCTCTCAAGTGGAAGAGAACAGTTTGAGACCTCACCAAAAGGTGCAAACAATTCAATGACATCTTCCTGCTCAGCGCGGAAGGGCAAATTGCCGACGAAAATACTCACTTTCCTTGTGGACCGTTAATAAATGGATCTATTGAACCAGAGTTTGCCATTAATGAATGACTAGGGAGAAATCCCTGTGACTCTGACTGAAACAGAGTAGACCCCCCGTAAACCTTTAGATCATGGTCGTCAAGAACCAAGACGTGTACGCCAATGAAGCAACTGTTCATCGACTCTTTCAAAAGCTGTGCCGCCTTCACTAATCCGCGCGGCCACAACTTCTTTAGGAACCAATCTTTGAAATAGATCCTCTTCAATACAACTTTCAAAACCCTTCCATTGATCAAGGCTCAGATCTCTAAGCAAAATTCCATTGGTTATACAGCTCTTTACAACCCGACCGACTAATTGGTAGGCATCTCGAAAAGGTATGCCCTTTGAAACCAAGTAATCAGCAACATCAGTTGCATTTGAGAAATCTGAATCAACTGCCGATGCAAGAGTTTCAGTACAAAACTCAATTCCTTCCTCCAACAGAATCGACATTGCTTCCACAGAAGCTCTAGTGGTACCCACTGCATCAAAAAGGGCTTCTTTGTCTTCTTGAAAATCCTTGTTGTAAGCAAGTGGTAATCCCTTCATCATCGTGAGCAAGCCTTGCAAATGTCCAAACACTCGTCCACATTTTCCACGAACCAACTCAGGTAAATCAGGATTTTTCTTCTGAGGCATCAAACTGCTACCAGTTGCACAACGATCACTAAGACGAACAAAGGAAAACTCTTCAGAAGCCCAAAGAATCACTTCTTCTGCTAGGCGACTTAAATGAACCATGACCAAAGAAGCTGCTGCAGTGAACTCAACAACAAAATCCCGATCACTTACTGCATCCATGCTGTTTGCATAAATATCAGAAAATCCCAACAATAAAGCTGTTTTATGACGGTCAATTGGAACTGAAGTTCCAGCTAAAGCTGCCGCTCCAAGAGGCGAAAGATTTACACGAGTCCTGACATCCTGGAAGCGATCTCGATCTCTTTGCAACATCTCAATGTATGCAAGCAAATGATGTGCCAAACAAACAGGCTGTGCTCTTTGCAGATGAGTGTATCCAGGGATGAGGGTTTGTCTATGAGCCTCAGCTTGAAGTAACAGAGCGTTTTGAAAACGTACCAATTCCAAGTCAAATTCATCTATTTGACGTCTTAACCACAACCTCAAATCAGTCCCAACCTGATCGTTTCTGCTACGACCAGTATGAAGTTTTTTTGCTACGGACCCAAGTAAAGCAATCAAACGCCTTTCAACAGCAAAATGAATATCTTCATCAGCCAAAGTTGGCTGGAATAATCCTTTAGCAGCTTCAGAGCGAATGACTTCCAAGCCATTTTGAATCTCTATGCCCTCTTCAGAAGTGATTACTCCACAATCAGAGAGCATCTGAGCATGGGCAATAGAGCAATCCAAATCTTCTTGTAAAAGATTGATGTCAAAGCCAATAGATGCATTAAATCTCTCAATCGAAGGGTGCAATCCCTGATCAAACCTGTCACTCCAGGCCTTGTCAGAACCACTTGTAACCCCACCAGACATCTAAAACTCCAATTCCTAATTCACTTCAAGCTAAAGAACTTGAAACAGAAGGAAGAGTAAGCCCATCCTTTACCTTTAATACAACCATCGAAGCATCATCTTCTAATTGGTGATCATTGCCAACAAAACGATCTAATCGAGAAAACAGATTATCCAAAATCCCTTGGGCCCCTTCACCACTGCGAGAGGCTGATTCCAAAGCACGAATTAAACGAGCCTCCTCAAAACGAGTTCCAGTCATTCCCGGAGCTTCAGTAACACCATCGGTGTAATAAAGAAGTACATCTCCTGGTTCAAGAGGAACCTCATTAGAACCAAACTCGGCATCTGGCTGGAGGCCAATCAATAAGCCTGGAGCATCCAAACGACTTACACAACGTTGTTGCTCACGCCATAAAAGAGGGGGATTGTGAGCAGCATTTGCATAACGCAATCGGCGAGTTCTTGGGTCAAAGTCGGAATAAAAAAGCGTTACAAACCTATGAGATTGAGAAAAGTCCTCCTGAGCCAATTGATTTAAGTCATGAAGAATCCGATCTGGAGGCAGTCCACTCAAAACCTCTGCTCGCAACATTCCTCTCAACATCGTCATCAACAAACCAGCAGGAACACCTTTTCCCATTACATCTCCTATAACCAATGCCCATCGACCGCGTTCACGACGAGAACCGATCAAATCTGGACGCGTAGGCATGAAATCGTAATAATCACCGCCCACTTGAAAAGCAGGTCTACATCTTGCCGCTAAATCCACACCTTCAATGACTGGACAAGAATCAGGCAAAAGTTGTGCCTGAATTTCCGCACCAATACTGAGTTGCTGATCAAGTCGTTTATGCCTTCGAGAATCTTGAAGTAAGCCATCATTCTCTATTGCGATAGCGATTAAATCTGCAACAAATTGAATATGACGTCGATGTATGTCACTCCAAGCAAGTGCGCCTCTCGGATCAAAAACATATAAACGTCCACGATGTCTACCACGAGAGACTATCGAAGTTGCAAAAAGTCCTGCACCATTTAATTGACGTTGAACCAAACCATCCAAAGCAAGAATTTGACTATCATCGAAACCAAATCCAATGCTTTTCCCAGGCTCAAATGCAGCCACCTTCCTTATCAACTCTTGAGACTGATTAGCTGGAATTGACTGAAGATTATCCCTCCACAAACGCCCATCAGGTTGAAAAGGAACCAGCAAAGCACCCTCAACCCCGACTAATCTGGCCGCAACAACTGGCATCAGCTCCAAAAAGCGATGCAAATTAGTGAAACTCCTCAGTGCAAAACCTAAAGAAACCAATAATTCTTGATTTCTTCGCTGCTCTTTAGACAAACTCTCCATCAATTCGCGCAACGATGCAGATGGCGAAAGAGATGAGGGAATATCCCTAAGTGATGGGGTTGGATGTCGCCTTGGTGGTTTGCTGCTCACGGCATCACCAAAGCAGAGCTAAAAAACTAGCAAAAGATTCATCAAAAAGCCTCACATCAACGCTTAGCAAGAAGAGCTTCTACAAACTCAAAGCTTTTAAAAGGTCTTAAATCACGTATGCCTTCTCCAGCTCCAATAAAACGAATGGGTAATTTGGCCTCAGAAGCCACCGCTAAAGCAACGCCACCTCTTGAACTTCCATCAAGTTTAGTAATAACGACTCCTGTTAAAGCTGCAGCCTCTCCAAAAGCTAAAGCTTGCCTTAAGCCATTTTGACCCTGACTAGCATCAAGAACCAACAAAGATTCAACTTTTGCTTCAGGAGCTAAGCGATCAATGATTCGTCGAACTTTTTGTAATTCTTCCATCAAGTTATGTTTGGTTTGTAATCGACCAGCAGTATCCACTAAGAGCAAATCATTATTTTTAGATTTAGCCGCACCAATTGCATCAAAAACAACAGCTGCTGGATCTGCATTAGCAGAAGAATTGGCAACAACTTGAACCCCGCTCCTATCACCCCAAATCTGAACTTGATCAATGGCCGCAGCCCTAAAAGTATCTGCAGCTGCAATCAAAGGAGAATAACCACTCCTTACAGCAAGGTTTGCCAATTTCCCAAGAGTTGTTGTTTTCCCAACCCCATTAACCCCTACAAGCAGCCAAACATTAAGACGTCCTTTTTCAGGAATTAAAGCATCGACACCGCTTTCTTTAATTGGATTCTCAATAAGATTGCAAAGCTGTTCTTTTAAAAAACGAAGACCCTCTTCTGGTCCAACAACTTCCTCATTTAATCTTCTTCGCAAAACATCTAACACCTGATCAGTTGCAGTAACTCCAGCATCCGCTCTCAAAAGCAGTGTCTCCAAATCATCAAGAATTTCTGGAGTAAGTGGGTCGTCTCCAAGATTCTCTAATAAACCAGCTACAAAATTCTTTCTTGTCTTTTCAAGGCCGCGTCTTAGACGACCCAGCCAATCAATATCATCTATAGAAATTTCTTCTGCTTCTTTGCCTTGAGCCGCCAAAACCTCTGCTGACCAAGTAAAAGTTTCATCAAAATCTCCTAAAACTGGTTCATCAACTGAGGCATCACTCTCAATCGATTCTGTAGAAGAATCCAAGGCACCGTCTACTACTTTGACAGAAGAAGCCGATTCTCTAACATCACTTCTGGTTTGCGAAGAAGCAGTAATTAATCGATCTTCATTGTCAGGTAAAGACTCATCTTGATTAAGTGGAACATCAGCAGAGTCTTCTGTAGAGGAATTTAAATCTGTAGAAGATCGATCAATTAAAGATTCTGAAGTCTTTTGACTTTGCTGTTGTTGCTTGAGAGCTTCATAAGCTTTGCGAGCCCATTCAAGAGAATCTTCTGTCTGATCTCCAGAGTTTTTAGAAGAGTCATTCACGTCAACTTTTAATCCTTGATGATCCATTATTAATTAATAGGTCTCGAAGAAGCGTCTTGAAGACGACGCAAAACACCATTAATCATGCGCCGACCTTGATCATCGCTATATCTATGGGCAAGTTCCACAGCTTCATTACAAGCAACTGCTGCTGGTGTGTTGAGATCAATCAAATCAACCACCGCAAGCCTCAAAATATCCCTATCAATACGTGGCAAGCGTCGTAACCGCCATCCTTCCATAACTCCGTCAAGGCGAGAATCAATGCTATCGCGTTTCTCAATAACTAAAGCAGCTCTATTTATTGCCCCCTTTCGAACCTCTTCCTGATCTCTTAAAAACAACAAGTGAGATATTTCTAGGCTGGTTGAAAGATTATTCAAGACTTCTTGTGCTCTGATCAAACCCGAACGCAAATGTTCTTTAACAAGAAGATTAGAATTACCTTTTGGAATAGCTGATTCACTATCAATTAAATTCTGATTGGCATTCTCCAATTCACTAGCAATATCATCTAAACCTTCTCTCCAATATTGCATCAAACCATCTAAAACCTTTTGCATCAAAGTTTCAAGTGAAATTGTTTGCAAATCCTGCGAATCACCTTCAGGTATCTGACCCAATGCCAAAAGAGCCAATTCTCTAGAAAGCGATCTTGACTGCATTAATAAACCAAAGAAACAAACAATATCTCAAGTTTGAGTAGAAGTAGATGATGGTGCTGCAGTTGGACGAAGCTGATTAATCAGGCTTGAAAAACTACGATCTACAGGCACTTCTTGTTCATCAGGATTCACAATCCCAGCAGAAATTATTGTTCTAAAAGCCTCTTCAACAGTTATGTTCAAATCACGCACAGAAGCTTCTGGAACCAAGGTATACCAACCTGTTGTTGGATTAGGTGCTGTAGGAATAAACACACTCAAAAGAGGCTGATCCAATTCTGGTTGAAGCGAAGGCCCAACTAAACCAGTTACAAAACCAACACTGAACAATCCTTCTCGAGGGTATTCAACCAAAACAACACGTCTAAAACGCTTTGAGTTACCCTGCAAAAAAGTCTCCAACAACTGCTTCAAAGTCTTATAAACAGATCCTGCCAAAGGGATACGAGAAAGAGTCCCTTCTCCAAACTCAAGCAGCCATCGACCAACAATATTACGAGCCATTAGACCAATCAACAGAATGCCCAATAGAGGCACTGTCAATCCCAAAGCAAGATTGATCAAATCTTGCAATAAAGGATTGAGAGTAATAAAAGGGTTTAACTGCTTCGGAATAGAAGTAAGAAACGCCAGGACAAAACGACTCACAATCGTGGACAGCCAAATCGTTGTGGCCAATGGAATGACCACCAACAAACCTGCAATGAGATCATTCTTGAGATCCTGCTGAAGCCTAGAAGTCAGCGAAAGATCTGTTTTGGGACTGGACTGCACCAAGAAGAGTCCGACACCAAAGGACTACTGTATTTCCTAAATTAACAAGTAGAAAAGATCTCTGCAGAGGATTTAAAGAAGGAGTGTGAAACCTAGCAACAAAAAAACCAGTCAAAAACTCGAAAGAATAATGGCTACATACCAAAAACCAAATCCAATTTAGTTTATTCGTTGTGACCACAAGACTCACGACCCAAGATGAATTAAGCCAAGAGCTAAAGCAACAAGCTTTGCATCAAGGGTTTAATCCAGTAGGCATAGCCAGTATTCCTGGCAGCAAAAGGCTAAGGCTGCGAACAAAAGCATTACAAAGATGGCTTCAAGCAGGGCATCAAGCTGACATGGACTGGATGAAAGCCCCACGCAGGAAAGATATACAGCAACTATTAGAAGGAGCAAACAGCGTTCTTGCTGTAGGACTGAATTACTACGTAGATGCCAAAACAACACCTGGGTGTCTTTCAATCGCTCGATATGGCTGGGGAAAGGATTACCACAAAATAGTAGAAAAACGACTCAAAAAAATCGGAAGTTGGCTCAAAAAACAACGTCCTGAAAGTCACTGGAAAATCTGCGTAGATAGCTCTCCACTACTCGAAAAAGCCTGGGCAGAAGAAGCTGGAATTGGTTGGATAGGAAAACACAGCAATTTGATTCATCAGAAGCAAGGCTCTTGGATGGTTATTGGACATCTTTTATCTACCGAGCCACTAACAGCTGATAAGCCTGCAGAGACGCTATGTGGCACCTGTGAAGAGTGCTTAAACGCTTGTCCAACAAAAGCAATCAAAGAGCCCTTTGTAGTGGATTCAAGGCAATGTATCGCTTATCACACTATTGAAAACAGAAATCCTGAACTACCAAAAGAAATTCAGAAAGCAATTGGAACATGGGTGGCTGGTTGCGATATTTGCCAAGATGTATGTCCGTGGAACCAAAAACCTCTTCAAAGCACCAAAGATCCAGAGCTTCTTCCAGGAGAATGGATTACAACATTGACCAAAGAACAAGCGCTTGAATGGGATGACGAAGAATGGCAACTAAAATTAAAAAACTCCGCACTAAAAAGAATCAAGCCATGGATGTGGCGCAGAAATGCGTCATTCATTGAACCTAAAAAACAAACTATTCTTAAAAACACAAAAAAAGCATGAGGTTTTGGAAACAACCAATCACAGCAACTGCACGATGCCTTCTTTTGAGTTCAGCATTAGCAGCAATATCGTTAGGAATTCCAGTCAATGCCTTGACTCCTTATGTTTATGAACCAACAGCTAAAGAATTAAAAGATGCAAGCATAAAAGTTGGTTACACAGCAGCACAATTAATAAAATTAGGACAACCAAAAGAAGCTGCCCGTGTTGCAGCATTAGCCGTTCGCCTAGAACCAAATAATGATTATCTTTGGTCAATTCTTGCAGAAGCTCAAATTAGAAATAAAGAACTTGAGAAAGCAAGCATATCTCTCGCAAAAGCAAAAAGAATAAATCCCAAAAAAGCAAGTCTTTGGTTCGCAGAAGCTTCTCTAGCACTGATTCAAAAAAAACCAAATAAAGCAATACAGCTATTAAAAGAAGGAATAAACTTAGAACCAAAAAACCCAAATGCATACTTTCACTTAGGCAACGCTAGAGTAATGCAAATAGAACTTTCACTAGCGCTCAAAGCATTTGAAAAAGCTTTTTCTTTAAAACCAACTTTCTGGGAAGCATTAAATAATAAAGGACTAGTTTTATTCGAACTCGATCAAGTACAAAAAGCCATTGAAAGTTGGAGAAAGGTACTAGAAATTAAAGAGAACGCCGAGCCAATGCTTGCTTTAGCCGCTGCTTTAAATATGACAAATCCTGACAACTCTGAATCCCTACAACTTTCAAAAGAAGCTCTTATTAAAGATCCAAACTATGTCACTACTGAACACCAAAAAGAACAACTCTGGGGAATCAAGCTTCGAAAAGCAACAAAAACACTACTATCCAGCCCTAAACTCCAATCGGCCGTTGAACGTGCCTCTGCAAATTCTGATGTAAAAAGTGGCAGCTAAGCATCAGAGCTGTTATCTAAAGACTAAATCTGTAGGCTATGCGACTTCCAGCCTCTAATCCCATACCTGGATGAACGAGGAGCGCCTGCAACCTATTTCGCTGCATCAAGAGATGCAGCGCTCTTATCTCGAATACGCGATGAGCGTAATCGTTGGAAGAGCATTGCCAGACGCAAGAGATGGTTTAAAGCCAGTTCAGCGTCGCATTTTATTTGCAATGCATGAATTAGGTCTCACTCCAGATCGTCCATATCGAAAATGCGCACGGGTCGTAGGAGATGTTCTTGGCAAATACCACCCACATGGAGATCAAGCTGTTTATGACGCTTTAGTTCGCTTAGTACAGCTTTTTTCTAGTCGATATCCAGTTTTAGACGGACACGGAAACTTTGGATCAGTAGATGATGACCCGCCAGCCGCAATGCGTTACACAGAAACGCGTTTGGCTCAAATAGCTCATGATGCAATATTGAATGAGATCAACAACGACACTGTTGATTTTGCTCCTAATTTTGACGGGTCTCAACAAGAACCAACCGTTTTACCAACTCAATTACCATTTCTGCTCCTGAATGGTTGCTCGGGCATTGCAGTAGGAATGGCAACAAGTATTCCTCCACACAATCTTAATGAAATTGTGGATGGACTCATCGCCTTAATTAGAAAACCAAATCTTTCTGATGAAAAATTAATAAATATCATCCCAGGTCCAGATTTTCCTACTGGAGGAGAAGTACTAATCGGCAGTGGTGTCCGTGAAACATATCTAAAAGGTAGAGGAAGTCTTCCAATGCGCGGTGTGGCGCATATAGAAGAAATCCAACCAGGTAAAGGGCGCCACAAACGAAATGCAGTTGTAGTTACAGAATTGCCTTATCAGTTAAGCAAAGCTGGATGGATAGAAAAACTCGCAGATCTTGTAAATGAAAGCAAAATCGGAAGTATTGCTGATATTCGTGATGAAAGTGATCGCGAAGGAATGAGGATAGTTGTAGAACTTAAGAGAGATGCCAATGCAGAAGAAGTGCTAAGAACTCTACAAAGAAGAACATCATTCCAGAGCAATTTTGGGGCAATTTTACTTGCACTTGTAGACGGACAACCAAAACAATTATCACTTAAAGAGTTACTTGAACAATTTATCAATTACAGAGAATTAACAGTCATCCGAAGAACTAAACATGCACTGAACAAAACTCAAGAAAGACTTGAAATAGTAAAGGGATTAACCATCGCATTAAATTCTCTTAGGAATGTTATTGAGATGTTAGAAAAGGCAGCTGACGCATCTTCAGCGAAAGCCGCTTTAATAATTAATTTGAGCCTTAACGAGAAACAAGCCGATGCTGTCCTCTCAATGCCCTTGAGAAGATTAACAAATCTAGAACAAAATAATCTCAAAAAAGAGGCTGATGATCTTGAGACAAAAAGAAAGAATCTCACATCTCTTCTAAACAATAGAGAATATCTATTAGAAGAAATCATCAAAGAGCTGAAAAGTCTTAAAAAACGTTTTGGAAATCCACGGCGAACACGACTTATTGAAGGTGGTGATGAATTAGTCGCTGAACGCGCAGCAAGCCAAAGACCCAATGCAGAATTACAACGTCAACAAGCTTTTGCTGCTTTACCTAACGAAGCTAAAATACTCATACAACAAGATAATCAAGTTAAAATTATCAGTCGGCAAGTATTAGGAAGACTACATCTTGATTCAGAATGCGAATTAGGAGACGAACCATCGCCTGCAAGATTAATATTGCCGATACGAAAAAATCCTAGAATCCTAGGTGTGGCTAACAATGGAAGAATAGGAATAGTGAGATGGGAATTTGCCGGACAACAACCAGGATCTCTTACAAAATTCCTACCAGGTGGTCTAGAAGGAGAAGAAATAACAGCTCTAATCCCTCTCCCTAAGAAAAAAAATCAAAGTCTTTGCTTGATAAGCAGTGATGGAAGAGTTAAACGCTTACCACTGGAAGAAATACTAGAACTTTCGGGTCGAGCCGCATCCATAGTGAAACTTAAAGATGGAGTTATTTTGACTGAAGCACTTATATGCGAAGAGAATGGTTCAGTTCTGATTGTTAGCGACATTGGAAGAGTACTTAAGCTTCCAATAGTCGAAGACGAACTACCTTTAATGGGCAAATTAGCTCAGGGACCAATTGGAATGCGTCTATTCCCTGGAGAAAAAATAGCGGGAGCAATTAGCGTCTCATCAAATTCAGATGAAAATTTAGTTTTAGTAAATCATTCAGGCATAATAACGACTATAAAAGCATCATCAATAAGACTTTGTAGACGAGGAGATTTAGGTGATGCCTGTGTCGAATTACAAGATAAAAAAAACAAAAAAGATAGAGTATTAAATGTATGTAACAGCAAAAATTTAATTGGAGTGATTACTAGTCAAGGGAGAGTTGGAAGAATGAGAAATACATTGACAGAGAAAGATGGTTTAGAAATGAAGCAATTAAACTTAAAACTGAAAGAGAATGAAACTATCAAAGATATTATTCCACTTGTACTAGATGAAGAAGACTGAAGATCAAGATAAATAGTTTTTCTCAACCCAATCCAAATATTCATTTGTAACAGTACCTGTAATGTATTCACCAGTAAAACAAGAAAGCTCTAATTCTTTAACGTCTGAATTTTCCGTGATTGCCAACTGAAGATCAGAGACATTTTGATAAATCATTTTATCAATAGATAAGACATTGCATATCTGCTCAGTTGATCGATCATGAGCAATCAACTCTTTTCTGCTTGGCATATTAATTCCATATACATGTGGAAAACGAACTGGAGGAGCTGCCGAGGTAAAAATAACTTTATTTGCTCCTGCTAAACGCGCCATAGCAACAATCTCCTTTGATGTAGTCCCTCTTACAATAGAGTCATCAACAATAAGGATATTTTTTCCCTTAAATTCTGTTCGCATAGCATTTAATTTTTGACGAACAGATTTTCTTCTTTTCAACTGTCCGGGCATTATAAAAGTCCTTCCTACATATCTATTTTTAAAAAAGCCTTCGCGATATTCAATACCAAGCTGTCTAGCAACTTGCATTGCAGCAGGTCTTGAAGAGTCGGGTATTGGCATAACAACATCAATATCTCCACAAGGAATCTGTTTAGAAATTGTTTTAGCTAAACGGTCACCCATTCTTAAGCGTGCTTCATAAACGGATATTCCATTCATTACTGAGTCTGGTCTAGCAAGATAAACATATTCAAAAGAGCAAGGCACTAATCTGGCAGTTTCGGAACAGAGCTTCGAATAAAATTCACCATTATTAGTTATATAAATTGCTTCTCCAGGATAAACATCACGAACAATTTCATAATCACCATTTTCTAAAACAAGAGATTCACTAGCAACAATCCACTCATCAATGGAATTACTGTTTTTACGTTTACCAATTACAAGAGGTCTAATACCATATGGATCTCGAAAGGCAAGCATTCCATGGCCTGCAATTAAAGCAATAGATGCATAAGAACCCTCGATACGCTGATGAACAACTTCAATAGCTTCAAACACTTGTTCAGGTGTAAGTTCTTTTCCTTTTATTCGCTCATGGACTTCAGTTGCTAATACATTTAAAAGCATCTCAGTATCACTTGTTGAATTAGTATGTCTCCTGTCTATCTTGAAAAGATCACTCTCCAACTTTCGAGTATTTGTTAAGTTCCCATTGTGAACAAGAATAATGCCATAAGGTGCATTTACATAAAATGGTTGAACTTCATCATCTCTATCGGCAGCCCCTTTAGTTGCATATCTAACATGACCTAAACCTATATTTCCTTTTAAAGCTCGCATATCTCTTGTTCTATATGCTTCTTTAACTTGTCCTTTTGACTTATGCTGATGGAAAACACAGTCTTCCATTGTCGCAATCCCAGTCGAATCTTGGCCACGATGCTGTAGTAGCAACAAGCTGTCGTAAATCTGCTGATTAACGGGTGACTGAGAAATAATGCCAACAATGCCACACATGCTAAATAAGAGCTCCTATGCTCATAAGCATCTCTTCATTTTGCCTTAAAAAACAAATAAAAGCAGGTCAATTATTGAAATTCAACTCTGCTGGGTATTGCTTGATTAAAACAAGTTTTAAGTTTTTGAACTGACAAGTCAATTAAAGTGGATGAACCTTGACTAATTAAAAGATTAGCTGCAAGTGTCACTTTACCTATCTTCTGAGCTGCGAATACTCCAGAATCTACAGGTATGGTTTCTGCAATAAAATCTTCCCAACTAGATAAATTTTCAGAAGAAATACTAACAAGAATCCTTGCTCCACCTTCAGCAAATAACATCCTATCAATTCTTACTTCACTATTGGGCAACTGAATAGAAGCACCCAAACCAGAGGATATGCAAGCTTCTGCTAATGCTACAGATAAGCCACCATCACTAATATCATGAGCAGAATTAATATAATTTTCAGAAATACCTTTACGAACAAAAGATTGAACAAGAGACTCTAAAGTCAGATCAATCTCTGGGGGACGACCGGAAACAATTCCATGGATCCTTTCTAAATAGCTACTGCCTCCTAAAGTAATACGTTTTTCATCAGAATTTAATTGCTCAAGAGGAATTCCAATCAACCAAATCGAGTCATTTTCAGATAACCAAGCTTGACCTCTAACGTTACTTAATTGATCTATTAAACCAACCATTCCTACAACAGGAGTTGGGTGAATTGGCTGGAGAGTACCATCAGAAAGACGAGTTTCATTGTATAGAGAAACATTTCCTCCAGTGATAGGAGTATTTAAAGCAATACAAGCCTTCGCTAAACCTTTACAAGAAGAAGCTAATTGCCAATAACCCTTTGATGTTTCTGGTGAGGGAAAATTCAAGTTATCCGTAACAGCTAAAGGTTCAGCACCAACACAACTGAGATTCCTTGCGGCTTCAGCAACTGCAGCCATTGCCCCTCGTTCAGGATCAAGAAAAGCCCATCTATTAGGACAATCGACTACAGCAGCTATACCACGTTCTTTTCTTGAGCTGTAATCATTATCATCTTGTGAGCGTAATCTAATAACAGCAGCATCAGCTCCACCAGGTGGAATAATAGTATTTGCTTGTACCTGATAATCATATTGCTGATAAATCCAAGATTTAGAAGCAATTGTCGGATCATCTAAAAGCATCAAAAGAATTTCATTCCAAGTAACATCTGTTTTTTTGGAGTTTGATAACAAAGAAGAAATTCCTGATGAAGATAATCTAGGAAGCTGACTCTCATTCCAACTCCAAGCATCTTTAACTTCAGAAGGTGGTTGAGTTAATAATTCATGTTTATTTATTGGTGTATCATCAGCCAAAGCTGCAGCAGGTATCTCTGCAGCGATTTGTCTATTCTGTAAAACTCTAACAACTTTATCTTCTAAAACCTTACCTACAACTCCAGCACATAAACCCCAACGTTTAAAACTATCTATCAATCTTTGTTCAGATCCAGGTTTAACTACAAAAAGCATTCTCTCCTGAGACTCAGAAAGTAAAAATTCATATGCTGTCATTCCAACTTCTCTGGCTGGAACAAGATCAAGATCTAATTCAATCCCAACATTACCCTTAGCTGCCATTTCTGAACAGCTACAAGTAAGACCTGCCGCACCCATATCCTGAGCAGCTATTACGTCTCCAGATTTAAATGCTTCAAGACAAGCTTCTATTAAACCTTTTTCCAAAAAAGGATCTCCTACTTGCACTGCAGGACGATCATCAATTGATTCTTTAGTTAGTTCAGAACTAGCAAAACTTGCACCTCCCATTCCATCACGTCCTGTAGTACTGCCAACGTAAAGAACAGAATATCCAATACCTTTAGCTCCAGAACAAACAATTTCAGTAGTTTCCATTAAACCTAATGCCATAGCATTAACTAATGGGTTTCCTGAATAGCTGGGGTCAAAAGCAATTTCTCCACCAACAGTAGGAACTCCTACACAATTCCCATAATGAGCGATACCTGAAACAATTCCCTGAAGAAGACTAATGTTATTTTTATCATCTAGAGGGCCAAATCTTAAAGAATTAAGTAAAGCAATTGGCCTAGCACCCATAGTAAAAATATCCCTTAAAATTCCACCTACTCCTGTAGCTGCTCCCTGAAATGGTTCTATTGCTGAAGGATGATTATGGCTTTCAATCTTAAAAGCTAATCTTTGACCTTCTCCAAGGTCAACTACTCCTGCATTCTCACCAGGGCCGACAAGAATCCTAGGTCCTTTAGTAGGAAAACCATTTAATAAAGATCTTGAATTCCTATAACAACAATGTTCAGACCACATCACACCAAACATTCCAAGCTCTGCACGATTTGGTGGCCGATCTAGTCTGCGACAAATTTCTTTGTAGTCATCTAATTTCAACCCTTCTTGTTTAAGAGCTGAAGCAATATCATAATTAGTAGAATTGTCTAGTGGTTGGCTCACAAATCAATCAAGAAAAGACATTTGAATAATAATCAAATCCAAGGATCTTCTTCTTCATCAAGAATATTATTCATATCATCAGCTCCTCGATTATGAGAAGGGTTTTCATAAGAGGAAAGGTTATTGTGCATTCCTTCAAAATCATCTTCCCAATTTTCCAGGGGATCTGTTTCGGAGAAATCATTGTTAGGTGTCGTAGAGCGTAAATCATTATCCCAAGGAGGGTCCTCAAGCCAACCTTCTAATCTGTCACTAGCTCTGTCTTTAATATCTTGAAAATGATTCCTTAAATGTCTTGATTTTTTTAAAAGGTTTTGACGAACGCTTGCATGAACTATTGGTAGATCATCTAAGGTTAAAATAGAAGTAGAAACAATTCCGGGTAATTGATCTAATATTCGCTCCTTATTTAATCTCCATCTACTAGCACCTGGGAGACGAGGATGACTACGGGAAACTAAATAATGTAATATTTTTCCTGTTGCAGGATCAAAAACTAAATCTGCAATAGAACCTATCTTTTCAGAGTTTTTATTTAGAAGATCAGCTTCTAATAAAGTAGGTAATCGATCAACTGTTTGTTGATCTGTAATAGAAGGTTCACCTTTAACAAAAATCTCTTGATCAGTAATAGCTCTTATTTGATCTAACCTCCAAACGTCTCTAGCCATTCGCAAAGTTGAAGGTCGAGTAACCCAGCCTAATAATCTATGAACAGGAGGATGCATCCAAACCAGTACTCCTGGGCCATGATCTAAACCTTGATCACAACGAACTCTATGGCGAAAAAGGTCACTCAATAAAAGTTGTTCAGGTAGATCAAACAAAACCTAGGCTCTTATTTGAACTGGCATTACTAAATAAGTAAAACCATTTTCATCATCAATGGGTGAAATGACTGCTGGAGTTGTAGGTGCATTACATGCTAAGTTAACTTTACTTGAATCTATTACTTTTAAACCTTCTAAAACATAACGAACATTAAAAGCTATTTCGAATGAGTCACCTTGATAAATTGCAGGAATAGATTCAGAACCACTACCGACATCTTGAGCATCTGTAGTAATTTTCATCAAATCATCATTTGAAGTCAAAGAAATTTTCACAACATTATTATGTTGATCTGCCAAAACAGCTATTCGCTCCAAAGCAGAAATAAAAAGTCTTCTGTCAATTTCAATATTATGTAAAAACTGATCAGGTAAAAGTTGACGATAATTAGGGTAATTTCCTTCAAGTGTTCTACTGGTTAAAACTTGGTCATCTGCCAAAAAAACAACCTGACCACTATCATAAAAAATACTAATTGGATCATCCTCTTTCCAAGAGGAAATCAAACGCTCAACCTCACGAAGCGATCTTGATGGCAATGTAACCGCTAATTGTTGTTCTGGTTCAGCATTTATAGATTCAGAGATTAAAGCTTCTTCTAAACTTAAAATAGCTAATCTATGGCCATCTGTAGCTGCAGCTTCCATAAGATGACCATTAAAAGTTAAATGGACACCAGTCAAAAGTTGTTTAGCCTCATCAGAACTACTTGAAAAAAGAGTTCCTCTTAAACCTTTAAGAAGTGATGAAGCATTTACTTTTAATGCAAATCCATTCTCAACTAGAGGTAATTCTGGAAATTCATCAGCAGACATTCCTCTCATCTGATAACTACCACTCAAGCTTTTTAACTCTAATTGATCTCCAATTTCATCTGTAAATAAACTGATTGGCGAGTCACTTGAAAGTCGAGAAACTATTTCTACAAATAATTTTGCGGGCAAAGTAATTGCTCCACTAATTTCAACTGAAGCGGTAAAAGATGTTTGAATTCCGAGATTAAGGTCAAAACCAGTAAGACTCAAGCGATTTGTCCCAGCATCCGCTGTCATCAAAACATTAGCCAAAACCGGATGTGTTGGCCGAGTAGCAACAGCCCTGCTGACAAGCTGGAGTGCACTATTGAGTTCTAGCTGAGAACAAACCAATTTCATGAAATTAAGGTAACGATCAAATCGCTTAAAAGGAAGCCCAAATTCTCATAAAGAAATGTTCAGCAGTGTTTTTTTTGCTTTTCCCTTTTACTCTTCTACTAATTTAAATAAAAAAATAGAATAGTAGTAGTAGGGGTTGAGGAAACAGTGGAGAAGTCTTGAGGCCCTGCCCGTGACTACGATTTGTTTTTCACAGCCATGAGGAAAAATTTTATATTCATATGAAAAACTTTCCTTTTCCCCATTTTATTTTTCTGTGGAAAAGCTTGAGGCAAACAAAAGTGTGTTTATTTCATTTTTTTTCCCCAGGTTTTTTAGAGATTTCAAAGCTTTTCCTTAGACCAGAATTTTGATTGTCTATTTAGATTTAGAATCCTATAGCATTTGCCACTGTTTTAATATTGCTTTCCAGGCCGCTATGAAACACTGCATTATTATTATTTATTGCACAATCTGGATCTTTTAATCCATTACCTGTAAGTACACATACAACTGTTCCATTTGTTGGGACTTCTTCTGCCCTTTTAATAAGTCCGGCTACCGATGCAGCACTGGCTGGTTCACAAAAAATGCCTTCTTCCTGACCAAGTATTTTATAAGCATTGATTATCTCTTCATCCGTAACATCTAAAAAGCTACCATTACTTTTTTCTTTGGCATTAATCGCTTTTACTTTGTTAACTGGATTACCAATTCGTATTGCTGTGGCAATTGTTTCTGGATTGTTTATGGTTTTATCAAAAACTAGTGGGGCTGATCCAGAAGCTTGAAAACCCATCATCTTTGGTAGTTTCTTGGATTTTCCTTTGTTTTTATATTCTTCAAAACCCTTCCAATAAGCACTTATATTTCCTGCATTTCCCATTGGTATACATAACCAATCAGGAGCTTCTCCTAATGTATCAATGATTTCAAATGCAGCTGTTTTTTGACCTTCTATTCTGTATGGATTAACAGAATTAACTAATGTAATAGGATAATTATTTGACATTTGTTGAACTATTTCTAAAGCATCATCAAAATTTCCTTTTATTGCTAGCACTTCAGCGCCATAAACAAGCGCTTGAGCAAGTTTTCCTTGTGCAACATATCCATCTGGTATTAATACAAATGCTTTCATTCCTCCTCTTTTGGCATAAGCAGCAGCAGATGCTGATGTGTTCCCTGTACTTGCACATATAACTGCTTCACAACCTTCTTCTTTAGCTTTACTAATTGCCATTGTCATCCCCCTGTCTTTGAATGAGCCTGTGGGATTTAATCCGTCATATTTGACAAAAACCTTGACGCCTCTTCCTATTACTTTTTGGATAGATGGCACTTGAATTAGTGGCGTAGCTCCTTCTTTGAGAGTGATTATTGGTGTGTTTTTATTGACAGGTAGCCATTCTCGATAACCTTCTATTAGACCAGGCCAATTACTTGAATGCTTTGCCTGGATAAAACGAGAACTAATTTTTTTGATAAGAGACACTTTTCTAAGATCGATTGGGTGATTTAAGGTTTGGTTTCTTTTGAAGCCTCTAATGGTGTTGCGGAATAAAATTTTACCAAATCAGAAATTGAATCTACTTTGTTTAACACTCTAAAAAGTTCTGGCAGGTTCACTGCCATTATTTTATTGGGATACGCTTTTAGAAATTGCAATGCATTTAATGATCCATCGCCCATCTGAATCCCTAGAATTATTCCAGCTCTAATTGCAGGTACACTAACTGATTTATTTTTTACTTTTAGTGGATGAATGATGTCTGCTACTCTACTTATAATTACCTCTCCAATAGTTGTGTTGATTAATCGACTAGTCATTACTATTGGGAGCTCATGTTTTTCATTCAATAGATTCGAGATGTTTTCAGCATCTTGATTACTGAATTTAAGAACATCGGCCAAAAAGCCTGTTGCTTTTCCTGTTTTCGCAAGCTCTTCGAGACTTGAAATACTAATTGATCTCTTGAACCCTCCACTAACGAAGGCTAATTTTTCTGCTGCTTGAACCGATGACATGCAATTTATAAGGATCAAAAACATCCCAAATAAAATTTGTTGTCTTTGTTTTGTTTGTAATTTTTTTTTCATTCCATCTTTAAATCTATTGAGATTCTCCAGCGGCTACTTTGACAATACGTACTATACCTCGTTCGGTTACTCTTTGAGCTACTTTCATGCCCATTTTGCGTGCATCTTTCTCTTTGATTAATCTGGGAATTCTATTTAATATTAATTCAGGTTTAAATCCCGGTAGGTTTCTTAGTGTTTTATATAAATTTTTAATTGGTTTAATGTCAAAAATTGATTGATCATTAATATCATCTTGTTTGTTTCTATTTTCTCTTTTCAATGGCTTTGTTATAGATGCTTTGATTTGTTTGATTTTTTTCCAACTATAACTATCTAGTTTGTCAACTATTGCTTCTGTTATTTCTTCTCTTAGAATTCCGCCTTTATCTGAAAATAGAAAATTCATAACTTGGTCCAGTAGTGCGTCAAGGTTTAGGTTGCTTTCTTTTGCGGCGCTATTTAATAGTTCTTCAAGTCTACTCCATTTAAATGTATTCCCATCAAATAGCATTTCTTTTAGGCTTTCTCTTAGTTCCGGATCTTCATCTTCCATTAACCGCCTTGCGAAATATGGGTAGGCAGCACCCAATATTTTGAAATTTCTATCAACACTTAAGGCTATTCCTTCCAGTGTTATTAATGAACGTATTATAAGAGCATAATATGGTGGTACTTTGAATGGAAACTTATACATTACACCTGACAAGTCATCTGTGACACTTTTAAAATCCATTTGATTTACTCCCATCTCTAATGCTTGATTAAAAACAGTTTCAAAAGCAGGTATTATTGGTTCAAGATCTACTTCTTCTGACAGGAATCCAAGATTTACAAAGTCACTAGATAGTTGCTTAAACCTTTTGTTTACTAAATGAACAACAGCTTTTATTAACCCTGTTCTGGATTCTCTGCTTACTTCACTCATCATTCCAAAATCCAAGTAGCATAACCTCCCATCTTTTAAGGCAAGAAGGTTCCCTGGATGTGGGTCTGCATGAAAAAAGCCATGTTCTAGTAGTTGTTGAAGACTACAATTCACCCCTATTTCTATCATTTCTTCTGGGTCTATCCCTAGTTCTTTAACCTTTTCTATATTGGTAAGTTTTACTCCATCTATCCATTGCATTGTTAATACTCTTCTGCTTGAAGCTTCTTTGTAAATTCTGGGTACAGCAATTTTAGGATTCTTTTTATGCAGGTTATAGAATTTCTCTGCATTATTTGATTCATTTATATAGTCCATTTCTTCAAAGACTCTACGACCTAGTTCATCTATCAAAGCTACTAAATCACTTCTAATAAGCTTGACATTTTTATTCAACCAGTAACCTATATTTCTAACTATATATAAATCTAATGTTATTTGTTCTCTTAATCCTGGTCTTTGGACTTTAACAGCTACTTTTTGACCATCCTTTAGTACACCTACGTGAACTTGCCCTAGTGATGCTGCAGAAATCGGTTTTTTCTCAAGATTTGAATATATATCATTTATTTTTGCGCCCAAATCTTCTTCTATGCAAGCCATCGCCATGTCACTATCAAATCCTGGCAACTGATCTTGTAGCTGAGCTAGTTCTTCCAACAAAACTTTTGGAATAATATCCGGTCGTGTTGATAAAGCTTGTCCCGCTTTAATGAATGCGGGTCCTAGTTCAACTAGTAGCTCGGCACATTCTTTAGCTCTAGCTTTAGAGACCTCTTTTCTATTGAGTCTCCCTAGTAGTTTGTCCATTGCTACTCCCAAGAGGAATAGGCCTATGGGTACTAGGGTCTGCCATAAGCGTTTGATCAAACGTGTTGGATGACCCTTGTAAATATTGGAAATTTTTTCTGGGTCGTATTCCATTAGCCCAGAGGCTTCTATGAAATCCCCGAGACCTTCAGCCATTCGAAAAATTTTTCTACTCCCACCCCTTCTAATCCACCGAGGCAAACGCTACCGTTTGCGTAACTAGTTTGATAGCGTTGCTGAATTGTCTGCGTCTTGACAACATTGCGCTCATAGACTCTCTGGAGCTGAGTTTTGAGAAAGGCTTTACTGTTTTTACTGGTGAAACTGGAGCTGGGAAATCCCTACTTCTAGATGCTTTAGATGCATTGCTTGGAGGCTCAAACGGTCAAGCTGGTCTTCGATTGGTGCGTCCAGGTGTTTCTCAAGCTCATATTGAAGCTTCTTTTGCTCCAAATGTAGCTGTTGTTAAATGGTTGAATGATCAAGATTTTGATATTGAAGATTCTGATTTGATTATTTCTAGAGAATGGAGAAAAAAAGATGATCGTTATACTTCACGTTTTAGGCTAAATGGTATATCAGTTAACAGGAACTTGATTCTTAGTCTGAGACCACTTTTAATTGACATCACAGCACAAGGTCAGACTCAGGAATTTACTAATTTATCTAAACAAAGACAGTGGTTAGATTCTCTAGGGGCAGATGAAATACAAGCTTTATTATTAGATGTTAAAAAGCGATGGAGAGAATGGGAAACTGTTTCTTTAAGTTTGGAACAAGCAATTTCTGAGTTTGAATCTATTCAACAAAATTTTCTTGAAAAAAAAGCTTTTTTAGAAGAGCTTGATGATCAACAATTAGAAGACTCTCAAGAGATTGACAAATTAACTACTGATCAGGACCGCCTTGCAAATTTAGTTAAATTGCAAGAAGGTATTTCCTTAGTGTTGCAACGTTTGTCTGAAGACCAGAATCTGGTGCCAACGGCATTTGAACATTTAAAGCTTTCTATAAAGCAATTACAATCAATGGCTATTTTAGATCATTCATTAAACTTGCCTTTGCAAAAATGTATAGCCCTTGATTTAGATTTAGCATCTTTAATAAATGATCTTCAACAATATGAATTTCTTTTGGAAAGCGAGCCTCTTAGGTTGCAAGAAGTACAGCAGAGACTAGATAGCTTAAAGCGTTTAGAGAAACGGCATGGGATGTCTTTAGCTGATTTAATTGCGCAAAGAAATAGCTTAAGAGATAGTTTGGAATCATTAGATTGTGAGGACGGTATTAAGCTGTTAGAAATTGAAGAGTATAAAGCTAGAAAAAACCGAGATTTTGCTAATCAAAAATTAACAGCTAAGCGAAAAGAAATTGCAAAAATATTTGAAGATAAAGTAAGTAAATATTTACGATCAATGGCTTTAGAACATGTTCGCATTGAAGTTCTTGTTGATCATTGTGAACCTGGCATTCTAGGTGCTGATTCTGTTCAAGTCCTTTTTTCAGCTAATCCTGGTTTGCCGTTAGCTCCTCTTCTTGAAGTCGCTTCTGGTGGTGAAATGTCACGTTTTCTCTTGGCTTTAAAAGCGAGTATTTCTTCTTTAGATAGCCCTCTTACATTGCTCTTTGATGAAATAGATGCTGGGGTTAGTGGTCGGGTAAGCTCGGCTATTGGGTGTCTGCTCAAGGACATATCCTCTTCACACCAAGTCTTTTGCGTCACACATCAGCCATTAGTTGCGGCTGCAGCGAATCACCATTTTTCTGTTACCAAATCAGTTCTGAATGGTGTGGTTCGATCTTCCGTTTCAGAATTGACGGATATTAATGCTCGACAGGTAGAACTTGCTGAATTAGCAGGTGGCGATCATGTCAAAGCTAAGCATTATGCGGCCAGCTTGCTGGACCAACATGCAGCATAAGTCGGCTTGTTCTAAGTAGAATCATAGGCTGCTTTTCACGATGCATGGGTAATTCTGCTTCTAAGAACAGTGATCAGTCTTTAAGCAGTTCTGTGAATTTAAGTGGTGGAACACTTGAAGAAATGATTCGTGTAAGAGGGGCACGGCAACATAATTTGAAAAATATTGATTTGACTTTCCCTAGAAATAAATTAGTTGTTTTTACTGGCGTCAGTGGTAGTGGTAAAAGTTCATTGGCTTTTGATACCATTTTTGCTGAAGGTCAGCGTCGCTATGTTGAGAGCTTGTCTACTTATGCTCGACAATTTCTAGGACAAGTCGACAAGCCAGATGTTGATGCTATTGAAGGTTTGTCTCCTGCTATATCAATTGATCAGAAGTCGACAA
Source organism: Prochlorococcus sp. AG-409-P01 (assembly GCA_003215335.1). Lineage (GTDB taxonomy): Bacteria > Cyanobacteriota > Cyanobacteriia > PCC-6307 > Cyanobiaceae > AG-409-P01. The sequence continues at coordinate 22,707 of QCKM01000003.1, forward strand.
GTCATAATCCTCGATCAACTGTTGGCACTGTTACGGAAATCCAAGATTATTTGAGATTATTATTTGGTCGTGCTGGTGAACCTCATTGCCCTAAATGTGATCGATCAATACGTCCACAAACAATTGATGAGATGGTTGATCAAATTCTTACGTTGCCTCAGGGTACTAGATTTCAGTTACTTGCTCCATTGGTTCGAGGAAAGAAAGGAACACATGCAAAATTGTTGAGTGGTTTAGGAGTAGAAGGTTTTGCCCGCGTGCGGATTAATGACGAAGTTAGAGAGTTGTCTGACAACATTGAACTTGATAAAAACCATACTCATAACATTGAGGTTGTTGTCGATCGATTGATTTCAAGAGAAGGGATTCAGGAACGTTTGACTGATTCTTTGCGCACTGCTTTAAAGCGAGGTGATGGATTGGCATTGGTTGAAGTTGTTCCAAAAAAAGGAGAAAATTTGCCAGAGGGATTAGAGAGAGAACGCCTTTATTCAGAAAATTTTGCTTGTCCAGTTCATGGTTCAGTCATTGAGGAGCTTTCACCAAGATTGTTTTCATTTAATAGTCCTTATGGTGCTTGTCCTGATTGTCATGGCATAGGCCATTTGCGGAAATTTACTTTAGAAAGAGTCGTTCCAGACCCTTCTTTGCCTGTTTATGCAGCTGTTGCACCATGGAGCGAGAAAGACAATAGCTATTATTTTTCGCTTTTATATTCAGTTGGTGAGGCATTTGGCTTTGAAATTAAAACCCCTTGGAAAGAATTGAGTTTAGAGCAAAGAAATATTTTGTTGGGTGGATGTTCAGAGCCTATAAAAATTCAAGCGGATAGTCGTTTTGGAAACAGTGGTGGTTATGAACGTCCATTTGAGGGTATTTTACCAATTCTAGAGAGACAATTACGAGAGGCTAGTGGTGAGTCAGTCCGCCAAAAATTAGAAAAGTTTTTGGAATTGGTTCCTTGTTCTACCTGTTGTGGTAAACGTTTGCGTCCTGAAGCTTTAGCAGTAAAGGTTGGCCCATACAAGATTGTTGACTTGACTTCAGTCAGCGTAGATGAAGCTTTGGCTTGTATTGAGAAGTTGATGGGTGTAGGTGCTTCTAAAGATTCCGATCCTCTCCTTACGTCTCGTCAGATTCAGATTGGTGATTTGGTATTGCGTGAGATTCGAATGAGACTTCATTTTTTATTAGATGTTGGTCTGGATTATTTGACTTTAGATCGACCTGCAATGACGCTTTCTGGAGGCGAAGCCCAACGAATCAGATTGGCAACTCAGATTGGTGCAGGACTTACTGGAGTCCTTTATGTTCTTGATGAACCAAGTATTGGTCTGCATCAGAGAGACAATGATCGATTATTGTCAACACTTAAGAGGCTTAGAGATTTAGGAAATACTTTGGTGGTTGTTGAACATGATGAGGAGACCATAAGAGCGTCGGATTATTTGGTTGATATTGGACCTGGAGCTGGTGTTCATGGTGGGGAAATAGTTGCTCAAGGCTCTGTAGAAGAACTTTTTGCTGCTGCTGATTCTTTGACTGGCGCGTATCTAAGTGGTCGCAAATCAATCCCAACCCCGAGTCTTCGTCGTAATGAAGTTTCTAGATCTCTTCGTTTGATTGATTGTGATCGGAATAATCTTAAAAACATTACTGTCGACTTTCCTTTGAGAAAGTTAGTAGCAGTGACCGGAGTTAGTGGTAGTGGCAAAAGTACTTTGGTGAATGAACTTTTGCATCCTGCTTTAAACCATTCTTTGGGTTTGAAGGTTCCATTTCCAAATGGTTTAAAGGAATTACGTGGAATTAGTTCTATAGACAAGGTCATTGTTATTGATCAATCACCGATTGGCCGTACTCCTCGCTCTAATCCTGCAACGTATACAGGTGCATTTGATCCAATACGACAGATTTTTGCTGCTTCAATAGAAGCTAAAGCAAGGGGATATCAAGTTGGACAATTTAGCTTCAATGTAAAGGGAGGGCGATGTGAGGCTTGTCGCGGACAAGGCGTCAATGTTATTGAGATGAATTTTTTACCTGATGTATATGTTCAGTGTGATGTTTGTAAAGGTGCGCGATTTAACCGTGAGACATTACAGGTTAGATATAAAGGTCATTCTATTGCTGATGTTTTGGAGATGACTGTTGAACAGGCTGCAGATGTTTTTTCTGCTATTCCTCAGGCTGCTGATCGTTTAAGGACTTTGGTAGATGTAGGCCTTGGATATGTGAAGCTTGGTCAACCTGCTCCAACACTTTCTGGTGGAGAAGCTCAAAGGGTTAAGTTGGCTACAGAATTGTCACGTCGAGCGACCGGAAAAACTCTTTATTTAATTGATGAACCAACTACTGGTTTGAGTTTTTTTGATGTTCATAAGTTGATGGATGTGATTCAGCGTCTCGTTGACAAAGGAAATTCGGTCATTGTGATAGAGCATAATCTCGATGTGATTCGTTGCTCTGATTGGATCATTGATTTGGGACCTGATGGAGGGAATCGTGGTGGTGAAGTTGTTGTGACTGGGACCCCAGAGCAAGTTGCTTCTCATTCGACTAGTCATACCGGACGTTATCTTAAAAAAGTTTTGAAGGCTCACCCTCCAACGCCTGTTTCTTTTGCTGCTTGATTTTGTTATTTGTTTCTAGCGCTTGTCTAATGTTGATTTGTGGTTCCATTTAAGATATTTCTCAGAGATTTTTAAGATTGCTATTGGTTGCCCATCTCTTTTTGGTAGTAGAAAGCTTTGCAATTCGCCATGTTTCAATTTAGTGTTAAAAACACTTTGGACCCATAAGCCAGTAATAGCAACCAATCTCGACGAATTGACAAATCCACCGTGGATATTCTTAGGCTTTCTTTAGGTTTCCAAGGCAAAAAGTCTATTAGTTATTTGATGTTTATTTTGGTCTTGGATGGGTTTTAAAATCCTACATTTGCACCTCCATGGCCTTTTTCGTTCACATGATCTGGAATTAGGGCGTGATGCAGATACTGGTGGTCAGACTCTTTATGTTCTTGAATTGATTAGGGGGTTGGCTTCTCGGCCAGAAGTTGATCGGGTCGATTTAGTAACTAGGTTGATTTCTGACCGTAAAGTTTCTTCTGATTACTCTCAGCCAAGGGAAGTAATTGCTCCTGGAGCAAATATTTTACGAGTCCCCTTTGGTCCTAAGAGATATTTACGGAAAGAATTGCTTTGGCCTTATTTGGATGACTTGGCTGATCTTCTAGTCAAGATACTTCAGGAGGAGGGTCTTCCTGATTGGATACATGCACATTATGCAGATGCTGGCTATGTGGGTGCATTAGTTAGTAGAAGACTTGGGATACCTTTAGTTTTTACTGGACATTCTTTGGGTCGAGAGAAACAGAGAAGGCTTCTTGCTGATGGTATGGATCATGAACAAATTGAGCAAACCTATTCTATTAGTAGACGTATTGATGCAGAAGAGTTTGTTTTAGCTCATTCAAGCTTGGTGATCACTAGTACTCGGCAAGAATCTGAAAATCAATATTCTAGATATGGAAGATTTGTTTCTGATTGTTCTGAGGTTGTTGCTCCCGGTGTTGATTCAAGTCGCTTTCATCCATGTCATTCATTGTCCGAAACAAGCCTTGTGGACGAATTGTTGTCGCCTTATTTGCGAGAACCAAACTTGCCTCCCTTGTTAGCTATCTCCAGAGCTGTTCGACGTAAGAATATTCCAGCTTTGGTTGAGGCATATGGACGTTCACCTGTTCTACGTCAACGGCACAATCTTATTTTGGTACTTGGGTGTCGGAATGATCTTAGGCAGCTAGATAAACAGCAACGTGAGGTTTTTCAGCAAATTTTTGATTTAGTAGATCGTTATGATTTATATGGTCAAGTAGCTTATCCAAAAAGACATCGTAGAGATCAAATCCCATCTGTTTATCGTTGGGCTGCTTATCGACGCGGGTTATTCGTTAATTCAGCATTGACTGAGCCATTTGGCCTCACTTTACTTGAGGCTGCTGCGTCTGGACTTCCAATGGTTGCTACAGATGATGGTGGGCCAAGAGATATTTTGGCGCGTTGTGAAAATGGATTATTAGCTGATGTCACAGATTTGGATTCATTTCAAGACTCTCTTGAACAAGCTGGGTCTGACCATGCTCAATGGAAGCGTTGGAGTAATCATGGGATAGAGGCTGTAAGTCGTCATTTCAGTTGGGATGCTCATGTAAGTCGCTATTTGGCTTTAATGCAAAAGCGTTTAAAGGCAAATAATGCAAAAGTTTTTGCTAAGGATGTGGTTAATCCTCTAGGTAAGAGTTTGTTGCTTCTTGATCTGGATAGCACTTTGGAAGAGCCAGAGAAGGAAGGTTTGTTTGAATTAAGGAATACTTTGGAGGCGATAGAAAGAAAAGGTGAAAATGGTTTTGGGATTTTGACTGGTCGATCTATTAAGGCAGCACGTTACAGATATGCTGAATTGCATTTACCTCAACCACAAGTTTGGATTACTTCTGCTGGCACAGAGATTTATTATGGTTTAGAAGAGCAGTCTGATATTTTTTGGGAATCCTCTATAGGGTCAAATTGGGATCTGAAGGGAGTCCAAACAGCTTTGGTGGACCTTAAGGATTACTTAGTGCTACAGGAACAGGAACGTCAAGGTCCTTTTAAGGTGAGTTATCTTTTAAAGGAACCAGGAGAAGCAATTTTACCTTTGGTACGTAAGCGTTTAAGGCAGCGTGGTCAAGCTGCCTTGCCATATGTGCGATGTCATTGGTATTTGGATGTTGTTCCTATTCGTGCATCAAGAACTGAAGCGATTAGACACCTTGCTCTTCGATGGAAATTACCTCTTGAGCAAGTTGTAGTTGTAGCTAGTCAGCATGGTGATGCCGAATTGCTTAGAGGTTTGACTTCGGTTGTTGTCCCTTTTGGTTATGACAATTGTTTAGAGGGATTGAGAAACCAGCAAAGGGTATTTTTTGCCCCTTCTTCTGATCTGAAAGGTGTTTTGGAAGGTTTGGGTCACTATCGATTTTGTTGAACTAATTAGTTGACAGATTGTTTTCTTTTATTTGAATCGCTGCTGCCGCCTTGTCTGCTTTGTTTTGTGCTTCTTCTATATTTTCTCCTTGTGCTAGTGCTACACCCATACGACGACCTGGCTTCGCATTTGGCTTGCCAAATATCAACACTTTAGTATTTGCCTCAGATAATGCTTTTTCTATCCCTTCATATGCGACAGAAGAATAATTATGAGTTGCCAAGATAACTCTACTTGCAGAGGCTTGAACTGTTGTGATTTCTGGTATTGGAATACCAAGTATTGCTCGCAAATGGAGTTCAAATTCATTTAGGTTTTGACTCATGATGGTCACCAGACCTGTGTCGTGTGGTCTTGGTGATAGCTCCGAAAAGATTACTTCTTCTCCACGAATAAAGAATTCCACACCAAACAAACCTCTTCCTCCAAGATTGTTTGTGATATGGCGTGCCATTTCTTGAGCTTTTTTAAGCTGCTTAAGATCTATTTTTGCTGGTTGCCAGCTGCATTGATAGTCTCCTTGAACTTGTTGATGTCCAATTGGCTTACAGAAAATCGTGTCACCATTTTTTTGTCTAATTGTTAGTAGTGTTATTTCAAAATCAAAATCTATAAATTCTTCTACTATTACTTGCTTTGATTTTCCCCTGGAACCTTTTATTGCTTTGTTCCATGCTTCAGGAAGGCCTTCTGGTGTTTTGACTAGGCTTTGACCCTTCCCTGAAGAACTCATTACTGGTTTGACTATTACGGGCCATCCAAGAGGGATTGCTGCATTTTGTAACTCTGCCGCATTAGATGCGTAAGCAAAACGTGCTGTTTGTACTCCTAATGTGTTTGCTGCTAGGTTTCTGATTTGGTCACGGTTCATTGTGACTGCTGTTGCTCGCGCCGTCGGGATAATTGTGATTCCTTGGCTTTCAAGCTCTGCCAAGGCTTCTACTGCCAAAGCTTCAATTTCTGGAATTACTAAATCAGGTTGATGATGCAGTATTGCCTTTTTTAACTCTGCTGAATTCGTCATGTCAAAGACTTCTGCTTTGTCCGCGATTTGCATTGCAGGAGCATTTGCATAGCGATCACATGCGATCACTTTGCACCCCAGTCTTTTCGCTGCAATTACAATTTCTTTGCCTAGTTCCCCACTGCCAAGTAGCATTAATGTTGTTGGATAGGTAGCCATAGTCGATTAATTGTCGATAATTTGTAGTTGTTTGTATGGTGGTTCTTCATTGATGAAGCCCCATGCTTCAAAGATTGAAGGGTCGGGATGAGTGATTAGTTGTGTTTTTTTGTCGTTTTTTAGTTTGAACCCTTCTTTAGCCATGCGACGCATAAGATTCGCTGACTCTTCAAATCGCTGTGCCATAGCTTCAAGGCTGACACAATCCTGAGTAAGTCCGGCTTCTTTCCATGTGAAGTAGCTCATGAATTTTTAAAATGTAGTAGGAATTAATAGTCCTAGAAGTACTAATCCACTGGTCACTAGCCAAAAGTTTGTGACGATTCTTGCTTCATTCATTCCAGTCAGTTCAAAGTGGTGATGCAATGGGGACATCTTCAAGACTCGTAGACCTTTTCCATAGATCTTTTTTGTGATTTTGAAAATCCATACTTGAATGATTACAGATATGGATTCTGCAACAAAGACTCCACCCATGATGAATAATCCCCAGAGGTTATTAGATAGAAGAGCAACAGCGCTGAGACAGCCTCCAATAGCTAGAGATCCAGCATCACCCATAAATATTTTTGCAGGATTTTTATTTTGACTTAAAAACCCAAGCCATGTTCCTGCCATTGCTATACAGAATCCTGCTAGAGCAGCATCTTCTTGATTGCCTCTAAGCATCAATTGAATGGCTAATCCAGTGGCAACCAATGCACCACAACCACTGGCCATTCCATCTAAACCATCGTTCAGATTTGTCGAATTACTTTCTGCTAAGAACACGAATAGGGCTATTGGCCATATCAAACCTTCGGCTTGTATGGAGTTCCCTAATGGCAATGAAATGCTTGTATCTATCCAGCCTTGTAATCCTGCCCATATAAGGAAAGGCATAGCCCCAATTGCTTGAAGCAGAAGTTTTTTATTGGGTGTCAGGCCTTTATTTTTTTTACTTTTTAAGCTTTGCCAGTCATCTAGGACCCCTATCAGCATATAAGTAAAGGTTAAAAGGCTGACCGCTAAGAGTTGTTCTGTATTCCCTTTTTGAATATTGAAAAGGCTTCCAATCATTACTCCTAAAGGAATAATGATTAGTCCACCCATTGTGGGGGTGCCTGCTTTTTGAAGATGTTCTTTAGGACCTTCTTCTCTAATTAATTGCTTGATTTTTAAAGCTTTTAGCTTGGGGATACTCCACCATGTGAATATTCCTGATGCCAATGCAGATAACGCTAGAGGAATACTTAGGTTGGAATTTGGCAATAATTGATCTGTTAAAAAGCATGCGATCAGAATAGAAGCTGATAGGAAGGACGCCGAGATTTTTCCATGAACCTTTAAAGCAGTTTTTTTAGTCTTTAACTGCGTAGTAGAGCTCTTCACTTTAGATTTTATTAAGCTATATGTTTAAAGCATTTTTAGTTTTATTTTGGATATTTAATCTTCCCAAGCTTCTTCTGTCTGTTCGTCTTCGGCTTTATAGTCTTCTTTTTCTCCCATCAGGGCAGAGAGTTCTTCTTCTTCAACTGTGCTGACTTCTGGCGAAGTTGACTCTTCGTCTGCCACAAGTCTTCCACTGGCTTCTAGCCACGTAAGGAGATCTGGTTCTTCTCTGAGAGGGAGGACTGGTGCTGGCTCTTTTCGTCCATAGCGTGTGAGTGCTGGATTAATGCCATCGAGTGAACTCAGATTGACTTTATTCAGACCGCTCATTTTGGAATTTTCCTCTAGATCTGTAAACATAGTTCATTGACTTCATTAATGGCTTGCTCTTGTCTTCAAAGTTTTTGCTAATGACCCTCACCTGGGGAGCGCCTTTGTTGTTGAGCATAGCTTTTAGGTTTTGGGGTTATCAGCACCCTGATCCTTTTTCCTTGAGACCTCTATTGATTGTTCTTTTGTTGTTGGGACCTACTGTTTTGATAGGTTTTTGGATATTGCAAAAAGGTTTTTCTAAGACCGAAGTGGATACATTCGATGTTTCTTGATAGGAGTAAAAACCTTGGTAATGCATTGAAGAAAGTTCAGGTATTGGAAATGATTTAGTTTGTGTGAGCAATATTGCTTTGAATATGCTCTTTTTGAAAGTTGTTGGTGAGTTGTTTGCTTTCACTTCAACTGGAGATGCCCCTAATAGCCTTGTTTTTGGTTTGGATATAGACACTTGGTTGAATTACACGCTAATTTTTTTTGGTATTTCATCCTTTGCTTTTGTTTGGGTATGGGCGACGGGTTTTATTCGTGACAGGCAAGCCGGAAAGCCCATTGATAAGCCTTGGGAATGAATATATTTTGGTTGTTCCAACATCAAATAACCGACCCTTCTAGTAAGAAAGAAGGGTCGGTTTGAGAGAGTTGATGTTGAAGCTTCTGAAGGTTGCTTCCTGGGGCCAAATGCTCAGGTGTAAGGCTTATCTCCTTTTAGGGCACCTAGGACGATGCAGAGGAGTGTCGACTGGATTGATGCACATTGATTTATCGCACCAGACGAGTAGCCCACTTATTGGTTAAGACTGTTGGAGCAGGAGCCGCATTCAGCTTGCTTCTTTGAGTGCTCAGGTGGCGTGTCGTCCATGGACGCCTCCGTGTTCGATGTACTAAGACTGATGCCCTTTTGAGGACTTAGCAATCAGTCTTTACACGCATTGCTTTTAGGGCGATGAACATCCAAATTAGAAATGGCGTGCTTTTAGTTTTTTTTATTTTTCTGTGCACATTTCAAGCACCCTCCATTTATTCGGTATGGAGACAGGTGACCTTTTAAGCATCTGATCCCACGAAAGAATTTTTTTTGGCCTAGTTCTCTTGCTTCTGCATCAGTTAAAGGTAGCTTGAGCCAATTTTCTGGAACTTTGCCCAGCAGCTCGGCTCTGTTTTTGATAGCTTTTTGTCTTCTTAACTGTTCTTCTCGGTTGTTTTTTCGGGAGACTCCTTCTCTGGAAAGTTTTTGAGCACAATCTCGACATTCAGTGATGTTCTTTTTGGACCTTTTTTTGTGTGATAAAGAATCACTGGGGACCTCACGCTTCCTGCCACATGTACATAGGCACCACCAATAGGCATTACCTGCAGTAGAACGGCGCTCAGAGAGTTCAATAACGGTTAATTGTCCATAGCTTTCACCAATTCGATTGCGAGGTTTGCGTGGCATTTTTTGATTTCAGGATTTTTTTGTTTTGGGCGACCAATATTCAAGAAGCTTTTGAATTTGGATTTTTTAGTAGATGCTCATTCTCAATTAAATTTGGAGTCTGCCATCAAGATTTGTCCCACTTGGTTATTGGGACACAATCAAGCGAATGACAGAACTAAAACCTTGTTATCTGGAGTTCATCTGATGGGGCGTGCGAAGAAAGCTGTGCTTGCTTATTCAGGAGGGGTAGACACTAGTGTTTGCATTCCTTACCTCCGACAAGAGTGGGGGGTCGACGAAGTCATCACTTTTGCGGCTGATCTTGGACAGGGCGATGAGTTAGAGCCTATTCGTCTCAAAGCTCTTCAGGCAGGTGCAATTAAGTCTGTTGTCAGTGATTTGATTCAGCCTTTTATTGAAGAGTTTGCTTTTCCTGCAATTAGAGCCAACGGGCTTTATGAAGGCAAATATCCACTTTCTACGGCATTAGCTCGTCCTTTGATTGCGCGTCAATTAGTTGAATTGGCAAGAGAAGAGGGTGCTGACGCTGTTGCCCATGGTTGTACCGGGAAAGGAAATGATCAGGTTCGTTTTGATGTTGCAATAGCTTCTCTTGCACCTGAGTTAAAAGTGCTTACTCCAGCGAGGGAATGGGGGATGAGCAGGGAGCAAACGATTGCGTATGGAGAACGTTGTGGTATTCCTGCTCCAGTTAGCAAAGAATCTCCTTACTCGATTGATTTGAATTTGTTAGGGAGAAGCATTGAGGCCGGTTCTTTGGAGGATCCAATGACTCCTCCTTTGGAAGAGGTATTTGCAATTACTTCATCAATAAATAAGGCTCCAGATCATGGGCAAGAGATAGAGATTGGCTTTGAAAAAGGTAATCCTGTATCTATAGATGGTGTGAGATTACAACCTGTTGATTTGATTCGTGAGGCCAATACTTTGGCTGGGATGCATGGTTTTGGACGGTTAGACTTAATTGAGAATCGGGTGGTTGGAATTAAGAGTAGGGAGATTTATGAAACACCTGGTTTGTTGCTTTTGATTCGTGCTCATCAGGAACTGGAAAGTTTGACTTTGGCCGCAGATGTACTGCGAATTAAAAATCAACTTGAAAGGCAATGGGCTGATTTGGTTTATCAAGGTCTTTGGTTTGGACCTTTAAAAGAGGCTCTTGATTGTTTTATGGATAAAACTCAGGAGGACGTAAATGGTGTAGTTAAGATTAAGCTTCATAAAGGAAATGCGACTGTAATTGGCCGAAGCTCAACCTCTAGTAGCCTTTATATGCCTGATCTGGCCACATATGGTATTAATGATAAGTTTGATCATAGAGCTGCAGAAGGGTTCATTTATATTTGGGGCCTCCCAGTACGAATCTGGTCTAAAATTAGACGTATTTAGATTTAAATTTGTTTAGCAGATTAAAAAGTAATTCAATCAATTAGTTTCTTCTATTCTTCATTTTTGGCTTCTGTTTCTTTTTCTTTGGTAGATTCTTCTGAATCATTTGATTCAGAAGAATCAGTTTTTTCGCTAGTTTGTGAAACCCTTGGTGCAGGTAGAGGGCCTTCTTGCTTTACCGTTAGATAGCGAATTACGTCTTCACTTAGGCGCATTGCTTTTTCTATAGTTTTAACTTGTTGGCCATCTCCTTTGTGACTGAGTTGCACATAAATTCCTTCTTTGTGCTTGGAGATTGTATATGCAAGTCTTCTCTTCCCTCGCATTTGGCTGTCCAGAACTTCTGCTCCAGCTTTTGTAACTAGGTCACTGTATTTAGTTACATGACTTTCGACTTCTTCTTCCGGGATGTCCGGACGAAGGATGTACATGGTTTCGTAGTAAGGCTGATCAGTCATGACGTTCTCCGACTAGGTCTGAGGGCTCATCGAAATGAGCGACGGAACACCCACAATATCCTTTTGTTGGTCTGTTTCAGTAAAGCTGCATCTTTACTGCTTGACTTATGCCTGGGAGATCCGGCTCTTTTCCTCTAATACATTCGATTAGAGCGAAAAGCATGATTGCCAGAATTGCAATAAGGATGGTGCTTGAAAGACTTCTGATAAGGAGAGCGTTGCCAAATGGTTGAAGCAGGATTTGAAAGGCATAGCTAAGCAACACAATGGATATATCAATCAATAGAGCTTGCAGGGTGTTGAAACGGAGGAAATAAGGAATTTTTGGATTTCTTACAACTGCGATAAAGAGAAGCAAAAATAGGATCAAGCTTCCAAAAGGAATTGTTTGTTCAAAAATTACTAATGGAAGTACTGGTAATGAAAGCCATTGCAGTAAGGGAAACTCTATAAATAAGTTTCTGCCAAATGGAATCGCGTCACTCCAAGGTAGTAGATATACCAGTATTCCTAGAATTCTTTGCCAGATGGGGATCAGCATGAAAGATGATTTCTTGAGTTGTGATTAATTATTTAAGGAACTTTGGGCCGCTTCTCTCATTTTGTTGACAGGGACATCCCTCGTTCCACTCCAGAGTCTTAATGATGAAGCCCCTTGTTGTACCAACATTTCTAATCCGTTAATGCAATGAAAGCCTCGTTTTGCGCCCCAAGCAAGCCAAGGAGATGGGTTTGGAGTGTAGATCAGGTCATACAGAGTCGTTTGAGGAGACACCTCATCCCAAATATTGGGTCCTAAGGGTATGTCATTTTGTTTTGAAATTTCATTAGATTTAGTTGTCATTCCAACAGGTGTTGCATTCACGATGAGATCAGCCTTTTTTAGTTGGTTTGATAAAGATCTATCTTCTTGAAAAAAACCTGCGATTTTTGTAATAGGTTCTCCTCTTTCAGTTTTAGAGGTGTTGAGCTGTACATCGTTTAAAAATCTTTTCAAGGAGTCAGGATTTCTGCTCACAATCGAGATTTTTGCAAAACGAAGCTCTTCTAGCCCTGCCACAACTGCTTTTGCGCTTCCACCACAGCCAATTATTACTGCGTTAAGCCCCTCCCAATTTTGCGAGTTTTTTTTAAGAGGGCTAACAAATCCTTCTACATCAGTGTTTGTTCCAATCCAGCCTTCTTGATCATTTGGTAGCAGGGTATTTACCGCTCCAATTTTTTGGGCTAGCGGAGTTAATTCGGCGCACATTTTTGCCACACTTTGTTTGTGCGGGATTGTGACGTTGAGACCAATAAAATTAAGTCCTCGTAATGCGTTTAGAACGTTTTCTAAGTCGCCTGAAGAGCAATGAAGTGGAAGGTAGGACCAGTTGAGACCCATGTCTATTAACGCAGCATTGTGCATTGCTGGAGATAGGGAATGCTCTACTGGTTGACCAAGAAGGCCTAAAAGTCTTGTTTTGCCGTCAATCATTACTTTCTTTTTATTGATTTATACCAGCGCGGGTGGCTATCTGTTCGGGAACCACACCTCGCATCAAAGTGCCCTCACTGTCGAGGATGCAGATGTTCAAGTTAGAGATTTTTTAGGAGTTGGCTACCAATGGGCAAGGTTGTTGGGATTGACCTTGGAACCACGAACAGCTGTGTTGCTGTCATGGAGGGGGGTAAGCCCACCGTGATTGCTAATGCAGAAGGGTTTCGCACTACTCCTTCGGTGGTTGCATATACCAAAAATCAGGATCAGTTGGTTGGTCAAATTGCTAAGCGACAGGCTGTAATGAATCCAGAAAATACTTTTTATTCTGCTAAGCGCTTTGTTGGTCGTAGGGTAGATGAGGTTAATGAAGAGTCTAAAGAAGTCAGCTATGGAGTTGAGAAGTCAGGATCGAAGCTTAAATTGAAATGTCCAGTTCTTGATAAGCAATTTTCTCCAGAAGAAGTTAGTGCACAAGTTTTGCGTAAATTATCTGAAGATGCTGGTAAATATTTAGGTGAAAATGTAAGTCAGGCTGTGATAACTGTTCCTGCTTATTTTAATGATTCTCAGAGACAGGCAACTAAAGATGCAGGAAAGATTGCAGGTTTGGAGGTTTTACGCATTATCAATGAGCCCACAGCAGCAGCTCTTGCTTATGGTTTAGATAAGAAAAGTAATGAACGCATTCTTGTTTTTGATCTTGGTGGAGGCACTTTTGACGTCTCAGTTTTAGAAGTTGGTGATGGGGTCTTTGAAGTTCTTTCTACATCTGGAGATACACATCTTGGTGGTGATGACTTTGACAAAGTCATTGTTGACCATTTGGCAGAGACTTTTAAAGGCAACGAGGGCATTGATCTGCGTCAAGATAAGCAGGCTTTACAGCGTCTTACTGAGGCCGCTGAAAAGGCAAAAATCGAACTTTCTAGTGCAACACAAAGTGAGATTAATCTGCCTTTTATTACTGCCACTCCTGAAGGTCCCAAGCATCTAGACCTCACCCTCACTCGTGGCAAATTTGAAGAATTGGCCTCCAAGCTTATAGATCGTTGCAGAGTTCCTGTTGAACAGGCTCTCAAAGACGCCAAGCTTTCTTCAGGAGAGCTTGATGAGATTGTGATGGTTGGTGGTTCTACACGAATGCCTTCTGTTCAGGAGCTAGTTAAAAGAGTCACTGGTAAAGATCCAAATCAAACTGTTAATCCTGATGAAGTAGTTGCTGTAGGTGCGGCTATTCAAGGGGGTGTTTTGGCTGGGGAAGTTAAGGACATCCTTTTGCTTGACGTTACGCCGCTTTCTTTAGGAGTTGAGACTCTTGGTGGTGTTATGACCAAGATGATTCCCCGCAATACAACTGTTCCGACAAAGAAAGCTGAGACTTATTCCACAGCTGTAGATGGCCAAACCAATGTGGAAATTCATGTTCTTCAAGGAGAGCGTGAGATGGCTTCTGATAACAAGAGTTTGGGAACTTTTCGACTTGATGGAATACCTCCTGCCCCTAGAGGTGTGCCTCAAATTGAAGTGACGTTTGATATTGATGCAAATGGAATTCTTAGTGTCACCGCTAAAGACAAGGGGAGTGGTAAGGAGCAGAGCATTTCAATTACTGGCGCCTCAACATTGTCTGAAAAAGAAGTTGAGAATATGGTCAAGGATGCTGAAACTAATGCTTCTGCAGACAAGGAGAAAAGAGAGCGGATTGATATCAAGAATCAGGCTGAAACACTTGTCTATCAAGTTGAGAAACAGCTTGAGGAACTTGGTGACAAGGTTGATTCAGATGCAAAATCTAAGGTTGAAGATAAGCGTCTTAAGTTAAAAGATGCTGCTGAAAAAGATGACTTTGAAGCTATGAAATCTTTGATCGAGGAACTTCAACAAGAACTTTATACTTTGGGTGCCTCTGTTTATCAGCAGGGTGGTGCACCTGATGTGTCTTCCAATGATGCTTCTGAAGGTGCTTCTTCTGGTCCAGATTCAAGTGCTGGTGATGATGTTATAGATGCTGAATTCACTGAGACCAAATAGATTTACTTTCTTCGTTGATATTTCTACCTACCCATTCGGCTGTGGCAGGAGTTAGCAAAATACCATTTTTGTAGTGCCCTGTAGCTAGTATCAAGCCTGGTTCTAGCTTTTCTAACAGAGGTGCAGGCCGATTGATAGGTTGACTGCGAAAACCATGCCATTTCTTTATCACTGTCGAATCTTTTAGCCAATCAGGTGCATTTCCGTTGAGATCTTTTAAGTTTTGAAATTTTAAAAAATCTGGATATTCTCCTTGTTCAACAGTTGCACCTATTAAAAGCCTATTGTTTCCATTCGGTATTAAATTTATGCCGTTTATTGAAAGGACTGCGGGCCAACCTGACCAATTAATTGTGTTGTTTGAGGATTGTATTTCTACTTCTAAAACTTGTCCTAATACGGGTGCGAGAGGAAGGCTATAGCCTAAAGGTTGAAGTAAGGCTTCACTTTCATTTGCAGCACAGATAACAATAGTTTCAAATTTCTGAGCTGATCCATCTGCAAGATGAAGTCGCCATTTAGAATCTGAGCCTGAGGATATTTTTTCGATGTGAAGAACGGATGAACTTATTGTCTGAACGTTGAGTTTCTTCATCGCAATTTCTAGACATTTTTTTAGGCTTAGGCTGTCTATACGACCATCACGATTTGAGATCAGCCCTCCATACTTTGTTTGTGGCCAGGATTTACTTTGTTTGTTAGAGATCTGATGTTTTAAGAGCTCTATTCCTAAATGGCTACGTGTTTTGCTCAGCTCATTCATTAAAGATGCTTCTGCCTCTGAATTGGCTAATTGGATTAAGGGGTGATTGATTTTTAGTGGACATGAGATTTGGTTCAATTTTGTTACCCAGGTCGGCCATAAATGCATACTCCTTTCTCTTAGATGCCAGGCTCTGCCTGTTGAACGACGAAAGACATAGCCCATCAGTACGCCTAATGAAGCGTTTGTTCCTGAGCGCTTTCCTGATTGCTTTACTGGTTGACTTATTTGTGGATCAATGAGAGTTACATCATATCCAAGCTCTGACAGATGCCAGGCAGTGCCAGAGCCAACTGCACCAGCGCCGATAATCGCAATTGTTTGAGTCAGCTTTTTATCAGGGGAAGAAGCTCTTTGTCTTTGATTGTTCAAGATCACTATTATTGAAGCAAGTTTTAAACACCTCCAACAAGGTTGATGATTTGATTGCCACAGTTCTAAGCCTTGAATATTTTCGTTCAGCTAGAGCTTTCTGGATTGTTTTTGGTTGGCTTCTCATTTTGTATAGCAATAAAACTGCTTTATTTGCATGAATGCTCTTGTTTGGATGTTGAAAGGGAGGCCTGCTCTTAGTGATGCACGGGGTTGGGTTGCATTCCAAGCAGGATTGTTCTTGCTGCCTTCCAGTGCTTTTTTGGGAGGATTGTTTTTTATTGTTTCTCTAGTTCTTGGGAGTTGTGGACGGCCGAAACCTTTTTGGGCTGATCGATGGAATTGGCCATTTTTGATTGCAGCTTTTTTAATGTTGTTGGGTTGCTTTACAGCTTATTCAGGTTGGTTGGCTTTTATAGGATTAGGGAATTGGATACCATTTTTTTGGGCTTTTTGGGCTTTTCAGCCTTATTTGCTTACGGGTGTAGCCAGAAGACGTTGTGCACTTTGGTTGGTTGCTGGATCAGTCCCAGTAGTCATTACTGGATTAGGCCAACTCTGGTTGGGGTGGCAAGGTCCTTGGGAATTGTTTGGTGGCTTGATCGTTTGGTTTATGGCAGCAGGAGGAGAACCGTCAGGTCGTTTGTCAGGCTTATTTGATTACGCAAATATTGCTGGTGCTTGGTTGGCATTGGTTTGGCCGTTTTGTTTGGCAGCGTTGCTTCAACCTGGTTTGCGTAGACGTTTTCGCAGTTTGGTTTTTTTATTGACTTGTTTAATGGTAATTGCCTTAGTGCTTACAAATTCTCGTAATGCTTGGGGTGGGTTGATTTTCGCTGTTCCTTTTGTTCTTGGATCAGCTTCTTGGACTTGGCTTTTGCCATTATTTGCTTTGTTTCTTTTGCCAGTTGTTTGTGCAACTCTGCCAGGTATTCCTTTAGATCTCCAGAATTGGTCACGTGAGTTTGTACCAGAGTCAATTTGGTCACGTTTAAATGACATGCAATATTCCCATCAAAGAGCATTGGCATCTACTCGTCTGAGCCAATGGGGTGTAGCTATTAAATTGTTTTTAGAAAGACCTTGGTTGGGTTGGGGTGCTGCTGCCTTCTCTGTTTTATATCCACTTCGCACGGGTCAATGGCATGGACATGCACATAATCTGCCTTTGGAGTTGACCGTAAGCCATGGCTTTTTGGTGGCACTACTTCTTGTAGGGGTGATTTTAGGTTTATTGATTACTACTCTTAGATGGGGAGTACTCTCTCAAGTAGCCATTAAACAAAATGGTGCAAGTATTGCTTTTTTTGATCGAGCTTGGTGGACGGCTACTTTTATACTAGTTCTGCTTCATGGTGCTGATATGCCATTTTTTGATAGTCGGATTAATCTTGTCGGTTGGATACTTTTGGCTGGATTGAGATGCATGATTCTTGAATATCAGATGTTTCAGAATAGCCAGATAGAGCTTGTTGATGATGTGCAATCAATTGCTCATGTTTAAGAGGACCTTCTAAATGCATCCAAGGCAGTATTGTTGAAGTTTCCCAGGATTCAAAAATAATTTTTTCCCAGGGGGGAGGTTTTGGAAGATGCATGAGTGGATTATTTGTTTCCCAAAAAAACTCCCCCCGTGAAGCTTTGTATATTTGTTTCCATTGTCCGAGACTGTTTTGAGAACCTCGGACGGCGGCTATTACAGGAGCTAATCGACGGTCGCTTCGAGAAATTAGTGTTTGAATAATGCTCCATCCAAAGCTTTCTGGTCTTACTTCAATGCCTTTTGACTTTAGTTTTTTGCTTAGGATTTTTAGTCTTTTCTTTGCATCAGGATTTACTCCTTCCCATTGAAAGGGTGTATGGGCTTTAGGAACAAATGTGCTGACTCCTAATGTAAGGCGAAGACCAGGAGTTGACTGTTTTAATTTCAGCATTAGATTCATTGTCGCTTCAATATCTGTTTCTTGTTCGGTAGGTAGTCCAACCATTCCGTAAAGTTTTAGACCTGTTAAACCTCCTTCATGGATATATTTTGTTGCTCTGAAGATTTCTTCTTCAGAGAGTTTTTTATTTATGATTGTTCTTATGCGTTGACTACCACTTTCTATTGCCATAGTTAGGGATTTGTTGCCATGTTTGCTAAGTATTTTGCTTAATTCTGAAGTCACAGTTGAAGCTCTTACGGAACTAACGCTTAACCTGATGTCACTAAATTGCTCTTTGTTGATCCATCTCAGCAGTTCTGTAAATTGTGGGTGCTGGGTTACTGATGCTCCTAAAAGTCCAATGCGTTTGGTAGCCGTCAACCCTTTTTCTATGGCAGGTATCAGGCCTTCTTCTAGAGGAGGTGTTCGAAAGGGAAGTGTAAGGTAACTTGCCAAACAAAAACGGCACATTTCTGGGCAGCTACGAACTACTTCTACCATGTGGATATTGGGCCATGCAGCCTCAGGTGTAATTACTGCAGAATGATTGAGTGTTTTTTCTCGCCAGGTTTGTTTGTGTATTGATGCAGGAATGGCAGTAGTTAGAGGTTTAACCCCAATCAAATTGCCTTCAGGTGAGTATTGGGGTTCATAAAGGCTAGGTATGTATATTCCTGGGATTTGTGCAAGATATTCTAATCTCTCAGTCCGTTGTAGACCTTTTGTTTTGTGTAGGGATTCAATGAATGTAGGAACTAATTGTTCACCATCCCCCAATAAAATTACATCAAAAAATGGTGCCATTGGTTCAGGATTGGCGGTTAAAACAGGACCCCCTCCAAAAACAATTGGCTCATTTTCTTTTCTTTGACTACTCCATAGTGGTATGTGTTGTTCCTCAAGAAGATCTAGTAAGACTGGCCCATCTAGCTCCCAGCTCAGTGACAATCCAAATAACTCACATTTTCGATGAGGGGCGTCTCCTTGATCAGTAAATAAACGTCTTACATCAACATCATCTCTTTGCGAAAGAGTGGACCAAATAATTTGATATCCAAGACTTGTTATGCCAACTGTATAAGTACTGGGGAATGCCAGAACTGTTTTCAGCGCTCCAGGTTTTGGAGGGACAGGCTTAAAAAGGAGTGTTTCTTTTTTCAGTTTTTTTGATTGGGAGGTCTTGGAGGTTTACTCAATGAGCTTTGATTGATTGATTGATCTAATTCAATAGTTGTTTTGTCTTCGGGGCCTATTCGAATGCTGGAGCTGTCATGTGTTGTTAGCTCTAAGTCGATTTGACGATCATAAATGGAGTGTTCATGAAAGATGCGTGCCACTAAAAAACTAGCCAAACTTGCTACTAAAATTGGCTTGAGAATTATTAGATCTTTAGTGAGTGCAAAAGCAAGAAACATTGCAGTTATGGGTCTTCGTGAACACCCAGCCACAAATGCTCCCATACCAGCAAACACGTATGTACTTGGAACATGACCTGTGAGGTTTTCTACCCAAAAACCACAGGCCAGACCTATAGCGCCACCAAGAGTAAGCATTGGATAAAAAAGACCTCCTGGGGCCCCTGATGCTGCGGCCAGTCCAGAGGTTAAAAACATAATTATAAAAGCTGCAAGTGCTAGTGATATATCTGCCTTTCCTCCTGCGATTAGATGCTTTAGTTCAGCTGAATGATGAAATGTTTCTGGAAGACAAGAATATATTAATCCTAGACAGCCTCCACAAAGAGCCATTCTGAGGACTAATCGATTGCGGAACCAAATATTTCCTTGACGTTGCATTGTCAGTACATATCTGCAATACAATTCAGCTAATACACCAACAATTAATCCTAGTCCAATTAGATATATCAAATCAATGGGAAGAAAGTGTATTAAGGGTGTGTATTCACGTTCTAACTGGAATCCCAATGTGGTATCAAAACCTCCTGATCCAGGCTGCAGTCCTATTTCTTGGAGTACATCTGCCCAAGTGTCTGCCCAAAATGTTGTAACGAGAACTAGTAGTAATACGACTGGTCTTGCTGAATTTAATAGTTCTTCTATTGCGAAGATAAATCCCCCAATTGGAGCACTAAATATTGCGGCTATACCTGCACCTCCTCCAGCGGCCACGATTACTCGACGGAATGCAACGGGTGCTTTTAGCCATTTAGCCATTTGCCAAGCGACTGACCCCCCCATTTGTACTGATGGCCCTTCTGGACCAAGAGGGAAGCCGCTACCAATGGCTAATATTCCTGCTCCAAGCTTTACCAGCCCAACTTTTATTCCCATGGGAACGTTTCTATGACGCAGATATCCCATGATTTGACTGACTCCTGAACCACTTGCGGCTGGGGCGATTCGGGATATGAGCGTTCCTGATAAGAGTCCTCCAAAAATCCCAACAGTGGGGAGGATTATCCAAGATGGGTATTGATCTAATAGTCTGAATCTCCACCTCAAGAGTATGTCTACTCCTGATTTGAACAGAATGCCTGTGAGCGCAGCTCCAAGCCCGGTCAGGATTAATGCTATTACGACAACTAACCATCGCTGTTGAAGTAATCGTTTGATGCTGCGAGCTGAGCTCACGGGCTTATTCGCTATGTTTGTTGATGGTTGTATTGTCATTCATTTGAATCAAATTTCAGTCAGGATTTGAGCTTCCGTTTCTTTGCTGATTATTCGGCCTTCATCTTTGAATTCAGGTATTTGATCGAAATTTAAGTATTTATAGAGCTCATTTGATAATGGCTTGATTTTTTGAGCTGCAATAGATTGGTATTCCTCGATTGTTGGGATTTTCCCAAGTAGTGCGCACACTGCAGCTAGTTCAGCACTACCCAGGTATACCTGGGCTCCTTTGCCTAGTCGGTTGTTGAAGTTGCGAGTACTTGTGGAGAAAACTGTTGTGTTGTCTTCGACACGGGCTTGGTTTCCCATGCAAAGTGAACAACCTGGCATTTCCATTCTGCAGCCAGCTTCTTCAAAGATTTTGTAATAACCTTCTTGTTGGAGAACTTGTTCATCCATTCGTGTAGGTGGACAAATCCATAGCCTGGTTTGAATTTTGCCCGCTCCTTTTAAGACTTCTGCAGCAGCACGATAGTGACCAATATTGGTCATACAAGAACCTATAAAAACTTCTTGAATATCTTCATTAGCAACTTCACTAAGAAGTTTCACATTGTCAGGATCATTAGGGCATGCCAAGACTGGTTGAGTTAACTCATCAAGGTTGATTTCTAAGGTTTCTTTGTAGTTTGCGTTTTTATCAGCTGTGATTAATTTTGGATTAGAGAGCCAGTTTTCCATGGCTTTAATACGTCTACTTAGGGTGTGGGGATCTTTATAACCACGGGCAATCATATTTTTTAGTAATGCCACATTGCTTCGAAGGTATTCGGTAACTGTAGTTTGAGAGAGTTGAATGCTGCACCCTGCGCAGGAGCGTTCTGCACTTGCATCTGTGAGTTCAAATGCTTGTTCTAGCTTTAGATCTGGAAGGCCTTCTATTTCCAAGATTCTGCCATTGAAGACATTGATTTTGTTTGCTTTTTCAACGGTTAGTAGACCTTTTTGTATTGCTATCCAAGGAATAGC
This sequence comes from Prochlorococcus sp. AG-409-P01, assembly GCA_003215335.1. Taxonomy (GTDB): domain Bacteria; phylum Cyanobacteriota; class Cyanobacteriia; order PCC-6307; family Cyanobiaceae; genus AG-409-P01. Next base: position 44,086 of record QCKM01000003.1, read on the forward strand.
GTTGACTACGTCTCGCAGAGTTATTCCATCTTGTAAAGCACCAGTGAACTTGACTAGAACAGATTCAGGCATGTCTAGTGGCATGGCACCGATTGCTGCAGCAAAGGCGACTACACCAGAGCCACCAGGAAACGAGATTCCGAGTGGGAAGCGTGTATGACTATCTCCGCCCGTGCCTACTGTGTCAGGTAGCAACATGCGGTTAAGCCAGCTATGGATGATTCCGTCTCCTGGGCGTAGGGCGACACCTCCACGTTCTGCAAAGAAATCAGGAAGTTCTTTGTGTGTATTGAGATCGACTGGTTTTGGGTAGGCAGCGGTATGGCAGAAACTTTGTAAGACCAAGTCTGCAGAAAAGCCAAGACAAGCAAGCTCTTTCATTTCATCTCTAGTCATTGGACCAGTGGTGTCCTGACTGCCAACTGTTGTCATGACTGGTTCACAGCTGGTGCCAGGAAGAATCCCTTGAAGGCCACAGGCGCGACCAACAATTTTTTGTGCTTGCGTATAGCCAATCTTCTTTTCGCTTGGTGCCTTTGGACGAATGAATACGTCTGATGGCTTGAGGCCTAGGTGTAAACGGACTTTGTCAGTTAATGCTCGCCCGATCATTAGAGGAATACGGCCACCTGCACGTATTTCATCTGTAAGGGTGATTGGTTTGAGTTCGAAGTTGGATATGATTTCATTGGTGTTGTTTTCTTTAGACCCGCGTTCGATGGTTCCTTGATAGGGACGGATAGTTATTACATCACCACTTTGTAGACAACTGACATCACATTCAATTGGGAAAGAACCTGAGTCTTCAGCGGTATTAAAGAAAATAGGTGCTATTTTCCCGCCAATGATTACACCACCATTTCGTTTATTTGGTACGTGGGCAATGTCATTTCCTATATGCCATAAAACGGAATTGATTGCTGACTTCCTAGAACTACCGGTACCAACAACATCACCTACGTAGGCAATTGGATAGCCTTTCTTTTTTAAATTAGCAATGGTTTTCAGGGCAGTAGGATCCCTTGTCTCAAGCATTGCTAAAGCATGAAGTGGAATATCTGGTCTTGTGGTTGCATGGGTCGCTGGAGATAAGTCGTCAGTGTTTGTTTCTCCATTAACTTTAAATACTGTCACCGTTATTTCATCCGCAAGCTTGGGTCGAGAGGTGAACCATTCAGCTGAAGCCCAACTTTGAACAATTTTTTCAGCAAAGAGATTATTCTTTGCTAAATCAATAATTTCATGGACGGAATCGTAAATAAGTAGAGTTTTGCTTAGACCTTGTGCTGCACAGTTGGCTAAGGACTGATCTTCACTATGAAGAATTTCAATTAGGGCAGTAACGTTATATCCACCAACCATCGTTCCTAATAGGGACGTTGCTTCTAGTTTGGAAATTATTGGGCTATTTTTACTGCCCAGCGCTACTGCACTTAGCCATGAGGCTTTAATATATGCAGCTTCGTCTACTCCAGGCGGGACTCTTTCGCTCAATAGGTGACGAAGCTCGTGGATGTTTTCTTCTTCTGGAGGCTGCTCTAGTAGAAGGGTAAGATCATGAGTCTGTTGGGCCGTTAGAGGGAGTGCAGGGAGGCCCTGGACTTTACGTTCTGCGGCCAATTTGCGATAGATACTCAGCATATGAATCAATCTGGAGTGAAGGTGTTGTCAGAACCTTTTTCTTGCCAAACATCACTTTAACTTGCGAGTAGATGCTGAAATGCAATTTACTAATGCTGTCAGTTAGGAAATTTCCTAGCCTGGGTATTGATGATGTCAGGAGCCATGACCACCACTTCTGATTTACATGTGGTGGAGACGAGGCCATTGCTTCCTCCTGACTTGTTGCATAAGGATTTGCCGATTGATTCGGTTGCGATAAAGACTGTCTCGAAAACACGTCAAAAAATCCAGTCCATTTTGCGTGATCAAGATCATCGCCTGCTTGTAATTGTTGGCCCTTGTTCAGTGCATGACATTGATGCAGCAAAAGAGTATGCAACTCAATTAAAAGTTTTACGCGAGTTTCATTCAGACTATTTAGAGATTGTGATGAGGGTTTATTTTGAAAAACCACGCACCACAGTTGGCTGGAAGGGCCTTATAAATGATCCGCATTTGGATGGTTCATATGATATTAATAGTGGATTGCGGCGAGCTAGAGCATTGTTATTGCATCTAGCTCGTGAGGGGATGCCGGCGGCTACTGAACTATTAGATCCAGTAGTTCCTCAGTACATTGCAGATTTAATTAGTTGGACTGCTATAGGGGCTAGGACGACAGAGAGTCAAACTCATAGGGAAATGGCTTCTGGTTTGTCCATGCCAATTGGTTATAAAAATGGTACTGATGGGACGGCCGCTATTGCCATCAATGCAATGCAGGCTGCAGCTAGACCTCATCATTTTCTAGGCATTAATCGGCAGGGTAGTGCTTCGATTGTTAGTACTACGGGAAATCCTGATGGCCATCTTGTGTTAAGAGGTGGCAAATCAGGGAGTAATTATCATCTTGAGGCTGTTCAAGAAATTGCAAAAGAACTTTCTAGAACTGGTTTGACTCATCGCTTAATGATTGATTGTAGCCATGACAATTCAAGCAAAGATTTTCGACGTCAAGCTGTAGTTCTTAAAGAGGTAGCCAAGCAGGTCCAAGCAGGTTCTCAGAATGTCATGGGAGTCATGTTGGAAAGTCATTTGGTCGAAGGCAATCAAAAGTTAGTTGATGATCTTTCTAGCCTTACTTATGGTCAGAGCATTACTGATGCGTGTATAGATATGAAAACGACTTCTTCTCTTTTGAGTGAATTAGCTGATGCTGTTCGTTCTGCTAGACATTGAGCCTAGTTTCATGCTTCAGGCCGTAGTCATCCAGAGCCAGGTGCAGGTGACTCCTATTGGAACGGTGAGGTTGTCTATGCCCCATTTGCCTAATTGTTCAAGCAATGCAGCGAATAAAGCTATAGCGATAACCCGAATAGGGTGAATAGGAGTATTAGCTATCAAGCAAATTGCAATCAACACAATTATGGTCGTAAGAGTCATAGTTAATGTCCCAGCCAAGGACTTGCGTTGTCCCCATATCAACCAGCTGGGTGATATGACTTTTCGTCCAATGAGTCCAGCGAGGCCATCGCCAAAAGCCATTACAAGAATCCCTGAACATACAGCTGGAGCATTATTTGGCCAGAAGAACGTTAGTAATAAGGTAATAGTTAGACCGTAAGCCACGGTACCGTAGCTATCTCTATCCACATCTTCTACTGAAGGAATTATCCTAAAGCGATGATTAATCATAAGAATAATTGTAATTGCACTAGCAATTGGGATTGCTAGTGTTCTTGGAATGTTTAGCCACCATGCAAAAAGAATTACTGGGCCAGTGCCGATATGGACTATTTTTCGACTTAATTCGCGTTCATTAGGCCATAAAGCTTTACTGGCAATGGCAGCTGAAAGCATTAAAGCTATCCAGCTACCAATGATCAGCAATGAGTTGACATACTCCAAGCCTTGACTCAGGCAGCTTGTTGATGAGTGGTCATTACGCGTAATTTGAGAATCGCTTTAGCTTCAAGTTGTCTTACTCTTTCTCTAGAAACATTAATTTGCCGGCCGATTTCTGCAAGAGTCAAAGGCTCTGCTCCATCTAAACCAAAACGAAGTCGTAGGATTTTTTGTTCCCTTTCGTTGAGTTGCGATAACCAGCTTCCCAAGTGTTCCTTTTGAATACTTCTGTCCATTCCTTCCATTGGTTCAGAACCATTTGGGTCAGGAATAAGCTCGCCCAAGGTACTGCGATCTTCTTCTCCCCTAGCATGTGCATCTAGTGAAGCACATGGAGCACTTTGTGCGACCAGCTCTTCAAGATCACGCGGTTCAATTCCCATGGCATGAGCAAGTTCCAAGCGATTTGGTTGACGCCCAAATCTATGCGAGAGCTCTCTAGAGATACGCCGCATTTTGGATAGCTTTTCACTGATATGAATAGGTAGTCGTATTGTTCGAGCACTATTGTCTATTGCTCTAGTCATGCCTTGGCGTATCCACCAGTAGGCGTATGTAGAGAATTTGTAGCCCATTGCTGGGTCAAATTTATCTACAGCACGTTCTAGCCCTATTGCGCCTTCTTGAACCAAATCAAGAAGCTCAAGACCTTGGTTTTGATATTTTTTTGCCACGCTGACAACGAGTCTGAGATTTGCCGCCATCATTCGATCACGCGCACGCTTCCCCATACGAATCTTATGGCGTTGCCTGGGTGTTTGCTCTTGGTCGTCAATCTTCAGTAGCTCTTTCATCTCTTGGACATGATGAGCAAGCTCAATTTCTTCAGCTGGTGTGAGTAATGGGACTCTTCCAATACTGCTCAAGTAAAAGCCAATCGCGTCTGTGCCTAAGCGACCGCCTTGACGACCTTGACCTCGTGAAGATTGATTTGTCCGACTACTTTTTTCAGAGCTGTTGCCATTTTTAGATGGCTGTACTAAATCTCTTGAAGATGAGCCGTGTGCTCTCTTCAAAGATTCCAGAGGGATCCCCATCACCCTGGCCTCCTGTAAATTGTATTTGGCCGGAATTTAGCACTTTTGGACGAGTCCAGCCGCCTGGAATCGGAAATCTTTCAGTATTCCATCTTTTGGATGAACCATATTTTTCGTTTCTGAGGCTATTGATATTTCTGAGCATTGTGAAAAGTCCATGAAGAACCGTAGATTTCAAGGGTGGTGATTTTATTTATGCCAAAGGCCGATCAATTGTTTTTGAGCGCAATTTTCATTCCTATTGGGTTGCCGTTGAAGATAGCTTCCGTTGCTTTGCATAACCCAAGCTTCACGATTGTCATTCAAATAAATTTCTAGTAGCTCCTCTAATCGCTCTCTTGATTCTGTATCTTGAATTGGTGTTATTGCTTCTACTCGTCTATCTAAGTTCCTACGCATTAAATCAGCGCTTCCTATATATACTTCTGGGGAGCCTTCATTGAAAAACCAGAAGATTCTCGAATGTTCTAAAAATTGTCCGATCACACTAATTATTTTTATATTTTCACTGACATCTTTTATGTCTGGATATAAGCAGCACATGCCTCTTACTATTAATTCGATTTTTACCCCTGCTGCAGAAGCTTCATATAAGAGCCTTATTATATTTGGATCTACTAAGGAATTCATCTTTGCACGAATATGAGCTTTCTTGCCTTCTTGAGCAACTTTGATTTCACGCTTGATTAACGTTTCTATTCCTGTGCGAAGAGTCATTGGCGCAACAAGAAGCATGCGAAACTCTTGTTGTTTTGCAAAGCCAGTTAGATAATTAAATAGCTCTACTAGGTCTTGGCCTAATTCTGGCCTTGCAGAGAGTAATCCAAGATCTGTATAGAGCTTTGATGTTTTTGAGTTGTAATTACCTGTTCCGATATGAACGTAACTTTTCAACTGTGATTTTTCCTTTCTAACAACCAAGATGATTTTGGTATGTGTTTTTAGACCTATTACGCCATAGACAACATGTACTCCCGCTTGTTCAAGTTGACGTGCCCATTGGATATTGTTGTCTTCATCAAAGCGAGCTTTCAGTTCTACAAGGGCCATGACTTGCTTCCCATTTTCAGCTGCACGGATTAGCGCTTTGATTATTGGTGAATCTCGTGATGTTCTATATAAAGTTATTTTAATAGCCATTACCGACTCATCATCTGCTGCTTGATTGATGAATTCCTCTACGGAAGTTGCGAAGAGGTCAAATGGATGATGTAAGAGTATGTCTTTCTGACGAATTACTGAAAAAATATCTTGAAACTCTTCTTGCTTGATTGAACCTTCTTCCACCTTCCCTTTTTGACTTTTCGCAAGCCTTTTTGGTGTGGAGCCTATGTAGACATCGTTTTTCAGTGATGAGACAGGTAGTTTGTGTAATTCGAAAAGATCATCAAGCCCTAAAAGCCCGTCTATTTTATAGAGGTCTGAATCTTTTACCGACATGCCTTCTTTTAGTAGGTCCATGATTTCTTCAGGCATGTTTTTTGATACTTCTAACCTCACAATTTCTCCGCCTACACGACGTTTTCTCAAACCTTCTTCAATCGCGATCATCAGGTCATCTGCTTCTATGTCTCGCAGCTCCAAGTCTGCATCTCGCGTGACCCTAAAGATGTAGTGCTTCTCTATTCTCATTCCTGGAAAAAGTAATTCTAAATTGAATGCAATTACTTCTTCAAGAGGCAAAAATGTATGTAGTGGTTGTGGATTCTGATCACTGTATTCTACCGGGATCTCAATGAATCTGCATAGAGTCTTTTGAGGAACTTTTACACGTGCAAATTGTTTTTGCTTTGTCTGTTGATCTTTAATTAAAACAGCGATATTTAGACTAAGGTTGCTTATAAAAGGGAAAGGGTGAGAACGATCAACAGCTAGTGGAGTTAATACAGGAAAAATAGATTTCTTAAAAAAATCGTCTACCCATAATTGTTGTTTATTATTGAGGTTCTTGTATTTTAGGAGATGAATCTGTTTATTAGAAAGCTTTTGCAGAAGTTGAAGATTGTAATGACTTTGTTGTTGGTTTAACAATGGTATGAGGTGTTTCCGAATATTTATCAGTTGTTCAAGAGGGCTTTGCCCGTCTTCACTTTTTTTTGTGATACCTGCATCTACTTGTGATTTGAGAGATGCCACTCGAACCATAAAGAATTCGTCTAGATTATTGCTGAAAATCGCACTGAATTTTGCTTGTTCGAGTAATGGTGTACGTGGATCAACCGCTTGTGCCAGTACTCTTTTGTTGAAGTTGATCCAGCTCAATTCTCTATTGATGTATTGAGCATCTTTATTTACCCTTTTAATTCTTTGATGCATTTTGGTTTGTTTGACAAATGTTTTTAAGAATGTAATAAGCATTATGTTTTTTGTTTGGTTTATTTATACTTAAATTGTTTTGGGTTTGTATAAAGAGCTTCCGGCTACTAGTGTAAGTACGATTACTAATAGTCCGAATGTTCCAAAAAACGGGCTTTTTTGGCCTAGCAAGTCATAGGAAAACCCTGCAGCAGTTGCCCCTATAAAGGTACCCAAGCTTTGTAATCCTTGAAGGCTACCGAGAATTGTTCCTTGTCCGGCAGCATTTAGTCTCCTGGAAACAAGTGCTCGGAGACATGGGGTGACTAGCCCTGTGCCTAAGGCGAGCAATGACACAGCACTAAATATGACTGGGATTGCATTTTGATCAGTCGCAACAGTAAGCATTAGGCAACCCACTATTACAAACCCGATTCCTGCCATCGTCAGCCTCCATTCTCCAAATTGCTTAACTAATGGGCCTATTAGTCCTCCTTGCACAATCATTGCAACTAATCCCACGACTACAAAAGTCAAACTTGCTAATTCTGGACTCCAAGAGAAGGCTTGCTTGAGGTACAGCACTAGCACAGCAGTGAAGCCGTTGAATGCCATAAAGAAGATGAAAAAAGCGAGACAGAGCCGTCGTAGTTGTGGATTTAGAAATACAAGAGCGAGTTGAGTGAAAGGGTTAAGTTCGCGTTTCCTTGGAAGTACGCTTCGTGAAGCTGGGGGATGTGTTTCTGGTAATACCCAGATAACTAGCCCCAAATTTGAAATTGCGAATATTGTTGCTGCCCAAACAGGTAGCGTTACACTAAATTTTGCAAGAGTTGTTCCTAGGCCAGGGCCAAGAAGAAAACCTAATCCAAATGCAACCCCAATTAAGCCAAAGGTTTTAGCTCGGTTGTCTGGAGTTGAAATGTCAGCAAGTACCGCAGTTGCCGTAGCCGCGGTTCCGCCACTAATTCCATCAATAACTCTTGCTGTGAAAAGCAGCATTAAAGGAACACCGGCTGCCCAGGCGGGAAGGAGGTTGTCCCAATTAAGACTCACTGTTATAGCAAATATGCATAGACCCAGAACCGACCCGGATACACATGTGATGATCACTGGCTTTCGACCAAAGCGATCACTTAGTGCTCCAATTAGAGGGGCAACGGCAAATTGAGAGATTGCATAGGTTCCGGCTAAAAGACCAAGAGTGCCACCACTATTTGTGAAACGCTCTAAAAGGAAGGGCAGTAAAGGGAAAACAATGGTTTCTCCTAGCCTGTCGTTTAACAGAGTTATGAATGCGCTTAGCAGAGTAGGAACTTTAGGGAGTTGCACGTTGGCAAACTTCAGCATGAAGCTACCATCCCATATAGACCGTTTACATGATTTTTCTGCATTGATATTTCATGGATATTAGTTGGAGCTTAAGTTTTATATATTTCGAAGATCTTGTTGCAGTGTAGAAGGTTTTTGCCAACGTAGTTTCTTTCAAAGAAGTGAATTTTGCAGCAGAGTTCAGATTCATATTTGGTTATCATAAACTTTCAGGAATATAGGACTCATTGTGATAATGCTTATTTTTTAAGAAAATATTTGCTGAATGCAGTAAGATTTTCTGAGTAAATTAATTCTTTTGAGCAATATTCTTTCGCCATCTAATGAGTTCTTGCAGAAAGGCTTTGGCTGATCCTGAATCCATAGCATCCTCGGCTTTTTTCAAGCCTTCTTCTATTGAGTCTGTTATTTCAGATAACCATAAATAAACCCCAGCATTCCAACGTAAAGATTGACTTAATGGACCATGGTTTTCTAGTGCTGCGTTCGCTAAATCACTCCAGGTCTGTAGGTTGTTCCAATCAATATCTTTTCCGTGAAATTCATATTCGCGTGGATTCAGCAATAAGCGAGTGCATACATTGTTTTGAACTCTTGCTGTTATGCATTTTCGATTAATAGACAGGTCTGTACTTCCTTCTAATCCTTTGATTGTCATCAAGTCTTTTTCTCCAAACACTTCAAGGGCTTCCCATGCTCTTTTTTCTGTAGGTGGGTGAACAAAACCGCTGATTAGTAGATGATTGCCTTGATGTGCTGTCCATATCAGTTCCATACTGGCTAATGGGGGACGCTTGCCTATTTCATCTCGGTAGCCGATTAGACTTTCGGCAAGAGAGAAATGGTCTGGTTGGTGAATAAAGGCCAGTCCATGTTGGTTGAAACCTGCCTGAACATCTTTAAGTGTCAGGCCAGTTAGGTTTAATCCTAAGGATTCAAAGAGTTCTGAAGTAGTTACGCCATATTTCATTGGCATTCGCTGCCCACCATGTAAAACAACTGGTTGCCCTTCGCTTAGAAGTATTAGAGCTGTTAGTGGGTACACAGGTGAGGTTCTATTTCGTCCATCGAATGGCATCCCAAAACAAATTGGTCGGCGTTGATTTTTTGTAGAGAAAAGATTTGGTCCCAGTTTTAGATAGGTGTCAAGCATGCCTGCGAGTTCTTGGGGCTCAGGACGTCTGATGCGATGAGCCATCATGAAGGCGCCAATTTGTACAGGACTGGCTTGGGAAGTCAGCATTAGGTGTAGGGCTTCTGCTGATTCCTCACGGCTCATTCCTTTGCTTGTGTGTTCACCACTCCCTATGGCTTTTATATAGGTTTTAAAGCGTTCTTTACCAGACACTTTGCTGCACGTATGCACTTTATGAATCACTTGGATTTAAAGTAATTTTTTAAGGGTAATTTTTGATGGTGTATTTATCATCACATTTTTCAAAAACTATCACTTGAGCAAAATTCCATTTGCTCCTGCCAATGTTGCTTTGGCTGTTGTGTCTGATTTGGCCCTGAAGTAATCCAAGATGCATCTAAAAATTTCCCCCCCCAGACCTTGGGGTAAGCAGGTGGTTCATAAGCTATTCAGGCGTTGGTGATGAATGATCTTCAACAAGGAACCGTATATCTTGTGGGTGCTGGTCCTGGAGACCCAGATTTACTGACTGTGAAGGCACAGCGCTTACTTAGTCAATGCGGTGCTTTGATCTATGACTCGTTAGTACCTGTTGAGGTTCTTGATTTAGTAGCTGGTTCTTGTGAGCGTCATTTTGTTGGTAAGCGACGTGGCCATCATTCAGTTCCACAAGCGAAAACGAATGCTGTTCTGCTAGAGATGGCGCGCCGTCATGATTGTGTGGTTCGGTTGAAAGGTGGAGATCCCTTTTTGTTTGGTAGAGGTGCTGAAGAAGCAGCCTATTTGTACCGTCATGGAGTTCCAGTTGAGGTTGTTCCTGGCGTGACTGCTGGAATAGCAGTTCCTGCATACTCGGGAATTCCAGTTACTCATAGGTTGGCTGGGTCTTCAGTGACCTTTGTGACTGGTCATGAGGGAGTCGATAAGCAACGTGTTGGTGTTAATTGGAAGGCTCTTGCCACAGCAAGTGATGGGTTAGTTATCTATATGGGTTTGCATAATTTGCGGCATATTGTTGCTGAATTAATTCATGGTGGTTTGGATGGTTCAACCCCATCTGCAGTTATTCAGCAAGGAACTGTAATTGGCCAGAGGTTGTTAAAGGTTCCTCTTAGCCAATTGGTTGAGAAAGTTGAGACAATGGGATTTACAGCACCTTCTATCATCATGATTGGTGTTGCAGTTAACTTTCAGGTTGAGGCTTGCTCACCTCCTCTTGCTCATGTGACTATGCCAATATCATTTTGATTTTTAGGTGTCATATTAAATGGGGGCTTGAGAGTCATTATTCATTCAAGAGAGATCGCCAAAGTTGCTCTGGATGTGTATGAATGGAAAGGTTTTTGTTATTAAGCTTGTGGATTGGATGACATCCAAGGCTATTAATTAGGAGCCATTCGTCATTTGCTTGTGGCTCTACTTCAAGTTTTGCTTCTTTGAGAACATCTAGTTTTAACCCTTGGTTTCGCATAATGCCTGGTAGGCATCCACTTGCTGCTCTAGGTGTTAATAATTCATGATTACGCAAAACTAATATGTTTGCGGTAGTTGCACAACAGAGTTCGCCATTTGTATTGCCTAATAAGGCATCGTCATAATTATGAAGGTGAGCTTCTCTTCTTGCTTGAATAGCTTGACCATAGGCAAATGTTTTACAACGACTTAAAAGACTGTTCTCATTCCTTTGTTCATGTCGACTGATTATTGCTGATATGGGCTTGAAGCAAGGGTCTTGAATATTAAATTCCAACCAAAAACTATGATTCGATGGGTTTGGTTTTTCATTAGATAGACTTATACCTCTTATACTTTGATGACCTCGACTCCAATTTAGGCGTAGAGAACCATTGCCTTTATTGAGTCCTGCAAGTTCCAGTCCTTCTGCAATAAGTGGCTGTAACCATAACTCGTTGGGTGGTGAAGCCATTCCAAGCAATATGGCACTTCTTCTCCATCTCTCTAAGTGTTGCAGAAGAAGTTGAGGCTTCCCTTCAAGAATGAGAATTGTCTCAAAAATCCCATCTCCGAGATTTAGGCCACGATCATCAATGGGAATTGTTAGCTCACTAAGGGAGCCCCAGTTTCCGTTATGCCAGCCGAGTCGTTCCCCTATAGGTTGATTCATACCATTGCTTTAAGAAGAGGTAATAACTTCCAACTAAGCTCTTCTGCTTCATTATCTGCATCTGAGTCTGCGACAATCCCACATCCTGCATTCGCGCGCAACGTAGATTCTTTGAGCATCAGTGATCTAATTAAAATATTACTATCCAAGTCACCTTGCCAGTTTAGATGTAAAAAAGATCCGCAATAGGGACCTCTAGATGTTGTCTCAAGCTCTTGTAGGCGTTGACAGGCTCTTAGTTTTGGAGCCCCACTTATAGAGCCACCTGGCCAGCATGCTTCAAGTACATCTACCCATGTTTTATTTGGTTGTAAGCATCCATTGATTACGGAGGTGAGATGATGAACTTGTGAATAACTTTCTAAGCCTATTAGCTGAGGGACGTTGATACTTCCTGGGTTGCATACTCTCCCAAGGTCATTACGTAATAGATCGACGATCATTATATTTTCTGCCCTGTCTTTTTCACTACATACTAGATCTATTGCCAGATCAGCATCTTGCTTTGGGTCATGATGACGTGGTCGAGTCCCTTTGATAGGCCTTGTTTCAACTTCGCCTGTCGAAAGGACTTTTATGAAACGCTCAGGAGATGATGTGATTACAGCTTCACCTGATGCCTCGCCAGAAGCAATGATTACTCCTGCGAATGGAGCCGGGCAATATTGTCGAAGTCGATGAAAAATATCTATAGCACGCTTTCCTTTAGGTAAAGTTGTAGTGCAGCATGTGGAGAGATTTGCTTGAAAAATATCTCCACAAGAAATCCAATCTTTAATCAGATTAACCTGCTTTATATATTCCTCTTTATTGGTACAAAATTGCCATGATTCGATAGGGATATGAAAAGAAGATGCTTGTCTAAATAATGTATTTTTGATGTTATTTTGCTCGCTATATTTGGGAAGGCCGTTCAGCCAATCAATAGTTTGTTGAAATCGTTTTTTATTACTCCCCTCTAGCCAAAGCTTCTTTTCTTTTAGATCAAAACGAAGAATCGGATCATGGCGTGCGATCCAAAGTGTAGCCATTGAGTCCGACTTCCAAGGGTTTTGGGGCTCTACCCATGCACCAGCTTCGAAGTTGAGCCAGCCTGTCCAATGACCTGGTTCAAGATTTCTGAGTGCTTCAAATGGGTTGCTGCTGCCTAATTCATTCGGCAAGCCACGACAACAGATTTGATTGAGTGGATCCACTGCAATAGTAATCCAACGTCCAAGTGAACTTCCATCGCCATCTAGCCAAATCAGTCCAGCTTCTCCCCAGGTTTCAGCTAGTTTTTCTGCTATGAAACAAGGCTCTTGCCAATCACAAAGTCTCTTAATGGGAGTAATCATGTTCTTTAATAGCTACATAGATCTTCCCGACCAGAATTAATTAAAGCTTCATTACGTATTCGGCAACTATCACATACACCACATGGCTGTTCTTCTCCTTTGTAGCAGCTCCAGGTGCGATTTATCGGAATTTTTAATCTAAGTGCTTCTTGAACGATTTGTAATTTGCTCCAATTTATTAGAGGAGCCCACAGCCTTGTCCCAGCCCCTTCTCTTCCATTTTTACTGGCAAGGTTGGCGAGCTTTTGGTAGGCATGTAAATAATCAGGTCTACAGTCGGGGTATCCGGAGTAGTCCATTGCATTTATTCCAAGCACCAACTTCTCTGCAGATCTTGCCTCTGCAAGGCTTAACCCTATTGCGATGAAAACTGTATTCCTGCCTGGGACATAGGTGTTCGGAATTATGCCATTTTGTATGCCTTTGTCTGGCACTTGTTGTTGTAGATCAGTTAGGGATGAGCCACCCCAAGTAGCTAGGTTGACTCCAATAACATGGTGTTCAAAAAGATTGAGATGTTTTGCAAGTTCTTGTGCTGCTGTGAGTTCTTTTTTATGTCGCTGACCGTAATCGAAGGATAGTCCTATAACTTTTTGGCCAGCTTCAACTGCAAGAGCTGTTGCTGTGGCTGAATCCAGACCTCCTGAGAGTAGTGCAATAGTTGTTTTGGTGCTCATGATTGATATTCTTTTTTGGGATGGTGCGAGCGGTTAATTCCTGTGTGTTTATGTTCATAAAAGAAATTTTTACATGACTTTTGACTGAATAGTTTTTTGCTATTTATTTTTACATTCTGCATCAACTTGGACATTTCCTTGATTTAGAGATCTGATCTTTTTAAGAAATCTCTTCTAGAGTTATCTATCTATCTTATGCCTAGTAATTTGTGGGTTTGCATGCTTAAACGCCATTGAGGGTGATGAATTACATATTCGACAGTGAGTTTATGTCCCTCTTGACTATTCCAGCCTGGCTGAAGGAAAAAAAAGGGTTGTTTTGACTCCTTAATGTTTGATATTCTATTTTGTTCCTTTAGAGTTTGTTTGGCAATTTCTTCTGCAAAAGATAGATCACTTTTTGTATGGACAATCACTTTTATCTCCTGACAGCTTGACAAGAGTTCAGCTCGTGGTGGGGCGTGAGGTTTAGGAGATAATGTGATCCAATTAGGAGCTCCGCTAAGTGAATCTACTCCACTAGTTTCAATATGAATTGGCATTTCATGACCATTTTCTGCATTAGTCACTGTTCTAATTGCACGACAAAGAGTATCTAAGTTGTGATGTAGTGGTTCGCCACCAGTGATTACTACAAAAGCTGCGCCTTTGCTTCTTGCTTTAGCAGCTTCTTCAGCGAGTCTTTGTACACATTGTTGAGGATGTTTGTTTTCTAACCAAGAGTGCTTGGTGTCGCACCAATAACAACCGACTTTGCAGCCTGCTAAACGTATGAAAAATGCGCTTCTACCAGAATGTGCTCCTTCTCCTTGAACAGAGTGGAAGCTTTCCACTACAGGAAGAATTGAACTCATTAATGTTGGTTGGTTAGCTTTTCTTCAAGAGAAGTAGTTTGCTGGCGAATTGCTTCTTCTGGGGATCTTGGCAGACGTCTTTGAGCGGCTTCAATGAGGCCTCGAAAGAGAGGGTGAGGTTGGCCTGGTCTAGATAGAAATTCAGGATGATATTGACAGGCAGTAAAGAAGGGATGATTTTTTAATTCGATTAGCTCTACTAAACGACCATCTGGAGAAGTTCCACTAATTGTGTAGCCAGACTCTAGAAATAGACTTCTATACGAGTTGTTGAATTCATAGCGATGACGATGTCTTTCATAGACAACTTCTTCTCCATAAAGCTGTTGGGCTAATGTATTTGGAGTGAGTCGGCAAGGGTATACGCCTAAGCGCATTGTGCCTCCTAGATCTTCTACATCTTGTTGCTCAGGCAAGAGATGAATGACTGGGTGAATTGCATTTGCCTCTAGCTCAGCGCTGTTTGCGCCTTTAAGACCAGCCTGATTTTGTGCCCATTCAATTACAGCGCATTGCATTCCAAGACAAAGTCCTAGAAATGGTACACGTTGTTCTCTTGCCCAACGAATGGTGGCGACCTTTCCGATTACGCCCCGGTTGCCAAAGCCACCAGGCACGACTACCGCATCCATCCCTTTAAGAAGACTTTCAGGACCATCTGTTTCTATTTGCTCTGCACAGACCCAATGCAGCTCTAAGGATGCGTTTTGGGCTATGCATGCATGTCGTAAGGCTTCAACAACGGAGAGGTATGCGTCATTCAATTGAACATATTTACCTACTAGAGCTACTTTGACTGTGGGCCCGGGATTGCGAAGATTATGCACTAGTTGAGCCCATTCATCCATATCGCTTTCATGTTCCTCTAGATCGAGGACATTCAAGATTTCCCGGCAAAGACCTTCTTTTTCTAAAGTAAGTGGAACAGCGTAAATACTGTCTGCATCTAAAGATGGAATCACAGCTTGATTCGTGACTCCACAAAATCCACTTATTTTCTTTTTAAGATCATCATTGATAGAACGATCACTTCTGCATACCAGTACATCTGGTTGGATACCGATAGAGCGAAGTTCTTTGACGGAGTGTTGCGTGGGTTTTGTTTTTATTTCGCCAGATGTACCTATGAAAGGTAGAAGTGTTACATGGATATATGCGATATCGCGTCGTCCAACGTCTCCTCTGAACTCGCGAATCGCTTCTAGAAAAGGTAATGATTCAATGTCTCCTACTGTACCGCCAATTTCTGTGATGACTACATCAACCCCTGAGTTGTTTGCCACTCTATGAATACGATCGCGAATTTCACTTGTGATATGAGGAATCACTTGGACAGTTCCGCCGTTGTAGTCACCTCTCCGTTCTTTGTTAATCACAGCTTGATAGATGGACCCTGTAGTGACGCTGTTCAGGCGTGACATTGCTGTATCAGTGAAGCGTTCGTAATGACCAAGGTCTAAGTCTGTTTCTGCTCCATCTTCAGTAACAAACACCTCACCATGTTGAAAAGGACTCATGGTTCCAGGATCAACATTCAGATAAGGGTCTAATTTCAAAATTGAAACGCTGTAGCCTCTTGCCTTTAGAAGTCGTCCCAGACTTGCAGCGACTATTCCTTTTCCAATACTTGAAACGACACCACCAGTAACGAAGACGTATTTAGTCATGAACTCCTAGGCGATTCTTTAAGTTACCTTGGATTGCTCTTAAAGATTCAAAAGCTTTTTGATAATTCCTGCATTTATATACCCTTGTGGCCATTTACACCATCCTTTTGCTGGAGTTTAAGTTTCTCTTGGTTTTATATGCCTTGAACTAGTCGGGAGCGACCCAGGTGCTGGATACATGCAATTCTTGTAATTGTTGATCAGATACTTCGTTAGGCGCTCCTGTCATTAGACATCTTGCTTGTTGGGTTTTTGGGAACGCAATTGTGTCGCGAATAGATTCTGCACCTGTCAGTAGCATCACTATGCGGTCTAGTCCGAATGCTATCCCTCCATGAGGTGGGGCTCCCATCTGTAGTGCTTCAGTAAGGAATCCAAATTGCTTATTAGCTTCGTTCATATTTAGTCCGATAGTTTCAAGGACCTTTTTTTGAAGCTCAGCTTCGTGAATACGAATGGAGCCTCCACCTAGCTCTAGGCCATTAAGTACTAGGTCATATGCTTGAGCTCGGGAGTTTGGCAAACGATTAGGCCACTCAGTAGGTTCATTACCTATATCATTTTGGTTTGGAGCACAGAAGGGATGATGTAGTGCTTCAAAGCGTTTTTCATCTTGGTTGAATTCAAACATTGGGAAGTCAACAACCCAAAGGAAATCCCACTTCATTTTGTTTGGGTTAGTGGAAATCAGGCCTAGCTCTTTGGCTAAGAAGATTCTTACTCGATCAAGTGCTTTATTAACAGTTTTTATATCACCTGCTCCAAAGAGAATCAGGTCACCTGGTTGGGCCTTTGTTTGTTCAAGAAGTTCTTCTTTTTGCTTTGTATTGAAGCTTGTTTTGATAGCTCCAATTGTATCGATTTCGCCTGCTTCACGAACTCTTATAAACGCAAGTCCTCCTGCACCAGCTTGTTGAGCTTCGCTAAAGATATCTCCTCCTGGTTTAATACGTACGTTGCTTATGGAATTGTTGCCTCCAGAGACGGTAAGACATTTCACACAGCCGCCAGAAGCTACAGCATTTGAGAACACTTTAAAATTCATATCTTTTACGATTTCATTGACGTTTATGAGCTTCATTTCAAATCGAGTGTCTGGCCGATCTGTGCCATAACTGTTCATTGCTTCTTGCCACGTTATTCTTGGAAAAGGGAGTGGGAGGTCTATACCTTTTGTTGTCTTCCAAATGGCCGCAATTAGCCTTTCATTCAAGTCCAGGATTTCTTCTTGGTTCATGAAGCTCATTTCCATGTCCAATTGGGTGAATTCTGGTTGCCTGTCAGCTCGTAGGTCTTCGTCTCTGAAACAGCGGGCTATTTGGTAATACTTTTCTAGACCTCCAACCATTAGAAGTTGCTTGAAGAGTTGAGGTGATTGTGGCAATGCAAACCATTCGCCTTCACAGACTCTTGAAGGCACGAGATAGTCACGAGCTCCTTCTGGAGTCGATTTTGTGAGAATTGGTGTTTCTATTTCAATGAAACCTTCTTCTTCTAGGAAATGACGAGCAGTCTGAATTGTTTGGTGTCTTAAATGAAGATTTCTGCTCATTCGCTCTTTTCTTAGATCTAAGTAGCGATAGCGAAGTCTTAATTCTTCTTTGACCCCTTCATCTTCGTGGATAGATACGTTAAAAGGGAGGTTTTGACTAACAGTATTGAGAATTATCAGGGAATCAGCCAGTACCTCTATTTCCCCGGTGCCAAGTTTTTTATTTATTGCCTCGATTGGCCGTTCTCTTACTTGACCAGTGATTTGCAGAACGGTCTCATTGCGAAGATTTTCCGCTGTAGCAAAAAGCTCTTTCCCTTGATCAGGGTCCACTGTGACTTGAATAGTTCCACTCTTATCTCTGAGATCAATGAAAATCACTCCTCCATGATCTCGACAGCGATCCACCCATCCACACAGTTGAACGCTCGAGGCGATGTGCTGTTTCCGCAGTTCGCCGCAACCGTTGCTGCGCATTGGATTACTTCATGAGGACAAAAGAGTTTCCCACAGCAGCTTCTAAAAGTTGGGATTTATTAGGCCAATTGATTTAGTTGCGACGATAAAACGGCCTTTTAACCACCTTTGCAAGATGTAATTCGCCACGAATCTCAACCTGCAATTCGGTTCCAATTGAGGTTAAGTTTGTTGGCAAATAGGTTAAAGCAATTGCTTTTTGAAGCGTTGGTGACCAGGTTCCGCTAGTGATCTCTCCCACTTGCTGACCTTCATAAAGAACTTGATATCCATTACGAGCAATTGCTCGTTGATCAATTTGCAAGCCAACCAGACGGCGATTGATTCCTTCTTTGGCTTGTAGGTCAAGCGCAGCTTTCCCAATAAATTGTTTTGGCATTTCTAGATGAACTAACCACCCAAGTCCTGCTTCAAATGGGGTAGTTGAACAATTCATGTCTTGTCCATAGAGATGCATTGCTGCTTCTAAGCGGAGAGTGTCTCTTGCCCCGAGCCCGCATGGTTGCACACCTTCTGAAAGGAGCTTTTCCCATAGGGATTTTGCTAGATCAGCGGGTAGTAGCAACTCGAATCCATCTTCACCGGTGTAGCCTGTGCGGGCGATTAAAGCAGTTTTGAGTGAGCAATTTTCAAGTTTGTTGAATGTAATTTGACGATGACCAAATCGAGGCAAATTGTTGAGAGAGTCTTCGCAAATTTGCTCAATTATTTCAGTGGATTGGCGACCTTGCAAAGCAAGCAAAGCCCCATCTTTCTTTGCATCTGAAATGTCAATTTTGTATTCTTTCAGATTATCTTTAAGCCATCTTGTATCAGATTCAAAGCATGCAGCGTTAATGACAATTAGAAGGTTCTCTTTTTTGTTGTTGTCTTGACCTAGATCATAAACAATGAGGTCATCGATAATCCCGCCTTTTTCGTTTAAAAGAACTGTGTAGCAGGCTTCTCCAGGGCCAATGCGATATAGATCTGAGGGCACCAGTTGTTGAAGATAATCTTTAGGGTTTTCTCCTGACAAGCGAAGAACACCCATATGGGATATGTCGAAAACCCCAGCATTTTGTCGTACCGCCTGATGTTCTTTGACTAGGCCAGAAAATTGGATTGGCATTTCCCAGCCGGCAAAGGGCACCATACGAGCCCCAGCGGTGATGCAAAGTTCATAAAGAGGAGTTCGCTTTAGTTCCATAGAAATTCAGTAATTGCAGGCGAAGGCCTATTTGGGTCTGTTTACCGCTTTATTTCTAAAGCGGAAGGAAACTAGGAGATTTTGAGTTTTAGGTGGTCTTAGGTGCGAACCCTCTTTAGGTTGTGGTACTTCGATTATTGCAATTGCCCTCGAAAGAATGCTGCAAAACTTGTAAACACTGTGTTGGACTTACCACTGCTATAGATGGGTGGTGTCGCTTGAGGCAACTGAAAGTTCACACTGATTTGGCACAGTTTGCTTTTTGTCATCACTGGACAGAAATGACTCCAGCTTTGCCGAGACTTAACAAGAATTCTTTAGAGCCTTATCAAGACCGACAACTTGAGTTGGCAAGAGAATTAGTGGCTCCTTTGGGTGGGGACATCTAATTATTTGTTATTAGATGTCAGAGTTATACAAACTTATTAGCAATCGTATAAACACGAGTGTCTCTATCTCATAGATAAATAATAATTTTTTGCTCAATGCTTAGATTATAAGTTTATTGATGCATGAGCATTATCAAACTTCTCGTAACTTTCGCTGCCAGCACACTACTTATACCAGAAGGGTCAATTTGTGGAGCAAGCTCTACAATGTCTGCAGCTACGATTTGATGATCTCGCAAAATTTCAACCACTGCAGCAAAGTCGTTCCAAAGAAAACCTCCTGGTTCGGGTGTCCCTGTTCCAGGCATTACACTTGGGTCGAACCAATCTAAGTCTATAGTTATATATAAAGGTCTTCCTTTGTAAACCTTTAGCGCACTTTCTAGTTCTACTGATCCATTTCCAGTTCTATAATGTATATATCTTTTACTTGTTATAATTTCTTTGAACTCTTCTTTCGTACCACTCCTAATAGCTAATTGAAAAAGTTTTTTACTTGGCAGTACTTCTAAGCATCTACGCATAGAACATGCATGACTATGCTTTGTTCCTAGCCATTCTTCGCGTAAATCTGCATGGGCATCTAATTGGATCAGAATGAGATCAGGATAGTATTCTGCTACTGCTGATACAGCTCCTGAGGTTATAGAATGTTCCCCACCAAGCATTAGTGGCTTTAGTCCTAGTTTAATTAATTTAGACGTTGCCTTTTTTACTTCTTTTACTACAGGTTCTGGCGCACCATATGGAATTTCTAAGCATCCGAAGTCTGTAAAGCTAAGTTCTTCTAAATCCATCTGCAATTGTGGACAATAGCTTTCTAGACAAATGCTTGCATCACATATTGCTATTGGTCCGAATCGTGTCCCTGGTTTGAAAGAAGTGGTGCCGTCATAAGGCACTCCAAAAATTCCTATTTGAGAGTTTTCATGGCTTACTTTTGCGCTCATGAAGATTGGGCTTCTTCTATTAAATGTGGCTTCTGTATTTGCATTTTGTTGTGGCATTAATTTAGCTCCCTTTCAATAAAGGCTGGCATTGATTCAAAGGCACCTTTTTGCCAGCGTGTGCTCCAGATTTCGCATTCCTTTGAAATTTCTTTTGCTCTATTTGGATATGGATTGAGGTATCTTGACCCATCTTTTGCTGCAAATGTCCAACTCCACCAACCACTTGGGTACATTGGAACATGTCCATAGAGTGGATCTGCATATTCGAAAATTTCACGGATTAATCGAATGATATCTATATGTATTTGGTGGAATGATTCTGGAGATTCGCTTTGTATTCCGAAAACACCTCCTGATCGCAGGATGCGATGGCAATGTTTAAAGAATGATTCATTAAAGAGACCTTCTGAAGGTCCAGAAGGGTCAGAACTGTCCACCAACACAACGTCGTAAGAGGATTTTGTTGACTTGGCAACCCACTCAACTCCATCATTAATATTTAGCTTTAGCCGAGGGTCTTCCCAAGCATTACCGCCAATTTGTGGCAAGTACTCTTTACTTAATTCCACGACTCGAGAGTCGATTTCAACCAGATCAACTTGTTGTACTTCTTTGTGGCGTAGACATTCACGAGCTGTTCCTCCATCACCGCCTCCTATTATCAAAATTTTCTTGAGTTCGGCTGCGCTACACAAAGCTGGATGAACAAGGCATTCATGGTATTGCTTTTCTTGTAGTTCGGCTGTCATCCAGCACCCATCTAGTAAAAGACCTTTCCCATATCGTTGACTTTCGATAATCGTAATTTGTTGGAAACCACTATTTTCTTCATGAATGGTGTGTCCTTTAAGGCCATAGCGGACTCCTTGATGACATTCATCAATCCATGACTCTGTCTGTTTCATTGGCTATTATGTGTCATTTTTAAAGGTATCTAGCTCGTGGAAGCATTTCATTGATGTTGTTCGGTCTTTATAAATGTCACAACATCTCTATATCAAGGATCTGTTGGTAATACCAGGCGATGAATTGACATGGCGTTTTTCTCGTAATTCTGGCCCTGGAGGTCAATCAGTGAACAAGACGGATTCCTATGTTGAATTGATATTTGATTTTAATGCCTCAAAAACTTTGACCTCTGTGCAAAAGCAACGAATCCAAGATTATTGTGGAAATCGCTTAGTGAAAGGTTGTCTGAGGGTTTGTGCTAGGGATAAACGTACGCAATATCGGAATAGGAAGTCTGCCTATGAGCGTATGGCCAATTTGTTAGGAGCAGCTCTGAAGATGCCTTCTCCCTCTAGAAGAATGACGAGGCCAACATATGGATCAGTTAAGCGACGCCTTTTGAAAAAGCAGCAAAGAAGTTTGGTTAAAAAGTTCAGGAAATCGAGTTCTGATTTGGACGAATTCTGATGTCTAATGACTAACTTTGCTTAATGATTCTTTTCATTGATTTCTTGTTTGGCCTTTTGCCACATCTTCTCTAGCTCAGTAATCGATCTACCAGATACATTACCTTTAAGTTTCTTTTCCATAATTGAGAATCGTTCCAGAAATCTTTTATTTGTTCCTGCCAGCCCTTCTTCTAAGTTGATACCATACCAGCGTGCAATATTGATCAAAGTAAAAATCACATCGCCAAGTTCTTGCTGAGCTTCAGCTTTGTTTTTTTTATAAATAGCATCTTTTAACTCTGCAAGCTCTTCATCTACTTTGTTTAAGACTCCTTCGATGCTTTCCCATTCAAATCCTAATTGAGCCACTTTTTTCGAGATAGTCATTGCACCTGCAATTTCTGATTGTGAATAAATTTTTCGGCGAAGTTCATCACTTACAGGACTGGATGAAAAAGAAGGTGGTTTCTCTAGAGCTTTTTGAGCTTCCCACCTAGTTTTCACTTCTTGATAAGTTAGTTTTGAAATTTTGTCGAAAACATGAGGATGTCTTCGAATTAATTTTTTTGATATACCCTCTGCTACATCTGCAATATTAAATCGATTTTGTTCTCCTGCTATTTGTGAATGCAGTATCACTTGGAGGAGTAGATCACCTAGTTCTTCGCAAAGATTATTGTCATCTTCATTACGAATTGCATTTATTACTTCATAAGTTTCTTCAAGTGCAAATGGTATGAGTGAGAGATGAGTCTGCTCTACATCCCATGGACACCCTTCTTCAGGGTCACGAAGCCGAGTGACAATGTCAATCAGCTCAGACAGAGCCGCAAGGGATGAATTTTTGATTTGAGGGTCCATTAGTTTTGTTTTGATCTGTTTACTTTTATCTACGAAACCAGCGTTTCCATTCAATAGGAATTGGATCTCCATCTTGCACGAGATGTAACCATAAGCTGGCTTCTATTCCTATCAAACAAAAAAGTAGATATCTTGATTGAAATTTTAAATTTGTGCTTAATTGATCAAATGCTTGGAGAAATTCAATTAGGTCAAAAAAATCGAGAAGAATAAGCAGAAACCAGAAATAAATAAATAAATAAATAAGTTTGACAATTGTTCCAATTATTGGTCCATGGGAGAAGATTGAGCGATGTGGGATAACTTTTCGGTAGGGCCACCATATCCACTTGAGAAAGCCCCAGCGCTGTAAGGCACGTGATTGAGTATCTAGATCTGGTGACAACCAAAGACCTCCTAGTGCAAAGCTAAGCGCACCAATTAGTCCACATCTCCAATCAGTGAGCAGACTTAGACCTATGCCAAAAGGGAAACAGCAAAGCAGAGTGGCTAGGTCATGTTGCTGCCCTGAGGCCATGTGTTTGACTAATTAGACATGCCTAGGATGCCTATTTAGGGCAGACTTGTCTTATGGGCGATTAGCTCAGCGGTAGAGCGCCTGCCTTACAAGCAGGATGTCCCTGGTTCGAACCCTGGATCGCCCATTAACTTTCTTGTTGATCATTCCTCTGATGAGGCCCAAATATCAGCATTACCACATTTTTGAGTGCTTAGCTTTTACGTGGAGAGTGTGAATGGTTCGAATAGCGACTTTTGGTTAATCCTTTAAATGATTTGGGAGGTATGACGAATTGGATTGATAATTGAGATATTGGATGACCATGGCTGCTTTTCGCGTGGATTCCATAAGAACCTGATTCCTTAGTGTGCAAGTAAAGAGGCTGTCTTCGCAGCAATATTCCAACTTACAAGGATGAGTTTGGCTTGCAGAATCATTTGAAAGTAATTAGGAAGATGCGCTTTGATTTGTTAGGAATGTCTTTAGAGAAGATTATTTGCTTGCTTCGGTGGTCTAACTAATTGATATGATTATCTATTGCTTTTGTGACCTAATGCCTCTTGATGTCACCGCCCTATTTTTAGTGCTTGAGCATATATCTAAGTGGGGTTAATAAGTTTTCTTGAAGGATCAGAGATCTAAGACGGGACTTGTTATCTTTCTTGCTTCTTTTAAGGTTGTGAGTATTTGTTTTTCTGAATCCCATAGAACATATTTAAAGCATTTTGGTATATCTGAAATAGTTAAAATTTTTGCATTTTTAAGAAGTTGCTGATTTCTTATATGGCAAGCACGTAATCTATAGTTAGGAATCATGTAACAAAGGTGATGCACACTGTGGAAAGATATATCTGCAAAGAACCAATTTAACCAGCGAGGTACATTTAGATTACTACTGCCTTCAGTGGCAGCAGGGAGGGATTTCCAGTCATTAGTTCTATGAGCATAAGAATCTTCAAAGTTGTGTTGGACAAAAAATACGCAGATAAAAATAGCCGCCGATATTGTCATTATAAAGGAGTAACATGTCCAGAAAAGACCTATGCCTAGCCACTTACTCATGCAATACCAGCTGTAAATTACTAATACATTATTTGCAAGAAGATCTAATAGTTCTCCTTTTGTATACCAATAGTTGGATTTATGGGATAAGAGTTTTGATGGAAGTGTTTTAAAACTATTGAACCCTGACTTCTTTGATTCATGAAATAAGTCATGGCAAAGTGACCAGCCAAATTCAATTAGTCCAAGAATTAATGTGAGTCTAGGCTTGATAATAAGATAAAAGAAACCACCAGGAAATAGCATTAATGGGTGCCTGCTAATTCCATAAAGTAACTTTTGATGATTGGCAAGAGCTTGATATTCTTTGAGTGTAATTACTGCTGAGGGCCCTCGATAAAGTTCCCAGTTTCCATTGTGCTTGTGATGAAATGCATGACCTCTGGACCAAGGATGTTGCGGTATCGCGTTAAGAGCTCCTAAAAGAAAACCTGTTATACGATTTAGCCATTGCGACCGAAATAATGAGCCATGCCCACAATCGTGCATTAATGAAAATGTTCTTGATGAAAGCAAAATTAAAAGCCCAAGAACTGGTAGTAGTTGAAATGCTTTAAGAGTTCCAGATAAGCCTGTTTGATCAATTTTGCTGATTATTATCCAAAGCCCAATTATTGGAAGGACAGTTGAGAGTATCTGCCAAGTTGCTCGACAGTTGCTTCGATTTAGATAAGGAACAAGTATAAAATCTCCCCTGCGCACTTGGTTAGTAGCAGTACGGGAGTCAGAAGTAGCTTGTGGTTGGTGTGACAGATGCTTTTTTTGACTAGTGCCCCTAATCTGCCATGAAGCTCAACTTTAAGTGGATTTCTCTTATTTTCGTAGGATCAGAGATTTGCAGTAAATCTATTACTACCAAGGGGTTTTGCTATTTATAAGAACTTTTTGCTAAATGTTCGGGAACTGTTGAAAAGCTATTTTCTGGCCCGAAAAGTTATTTGGTTTTTACACAGTTAATGGTTTGAGAGAGCATGAAGTTGGGTTTCTCGATCATCTAAGAGAGTTTTTAGCCATTTAGCAGCTAATGCTGGAGAGATTGTGCGGTCATGAAGGAATCCACATATGACCTGATAAAGAGGTCCGACGTTTGCTTCAAGATTGAAGCGAGCGTCAAAAGCAAGGACTTGTTCTTTTGTTTTGCACGCTCTGAGTTGATCGACAATGGCTTCTCGTGCCTGAGTGCTCATTGTGGTTGTGGTCGGAGCTTTGATGGCAAGCTTCATTGGCTTTGGAACGAAGGGTTGGCTTTGCCTAATAGTTCATGCATAGCTAGGGGATAGGCTTTGGCGCCACACTTTTAGTTCTTGTTGTTTTTTTGAGGTAAATGTCCATTCGATAAAAAGGAATTGCGAATACTGGAAATTTATCGATGCATTAAGTGAGATCATTCTTCTGGGAAAAGCAAGGCAGCCAGCTCATCGGCATCGACGTCATATACCCTCGCCAGGGAGGTTTCAATTGCGCTGGTGACCTCCCCAGGGAGGAAACGCATGGCATTAAGGGCATCTTCAGTGATTTCGTCAGTGACTAATGCTTCTTCACTATCAAGTTTTTCGTCATTTATCATTGCGATAACCCATGATTGATAGGCATATACAAGATCTGAAAATTCGAGTTCTGGGTCATTGAGGTCGAGGGCCATCAGTTTTAATCATCTGCTTCCTTAATAAGGTTAATGGGGGATAGCAGAACGAAAGTCAACAGAGAAGCTATCTGCTATGGAAGAATCCACAAAAATCAACCTCCAGGCAAATGTCTTTGATTTTGCCGTGACAGAATTGGTCCGCCAAAACAGAGAAAGTTTTCAGCCTCTGTGGACTGTCGATAGTTGGGTGAAGTTTTTGATATGGCTTGGTTTGAATTGTGGCTTGGCCAGTGATAGAGAAGCATTTGAGCTTTTTGCTGACGCATTAGGTGATCGTTTGACTATGCGTATGAGGAAGATTTTTTTTGAAAGGGCTTTAGGGGATCTTCATCTTCAAATTTTGGGGGACCCTGCAGAAGGTCATGTGTTAGTAATGCCTAGTGGACCTACTTCATCTCTTAGCCACAACCATGTGAAAGAAGCCTTGCAGACAGTGGGTTTATTCGATCAAGTGACTCCTGATTCCAGCAAGTGGCAAACTTTGGACGCAATGGTAGTAATTCCTAGGAAAGAGACTCAGTCTTCCTCTTGATTTTTCAATATTGAGTTTTCTATGGCTGCCTTTTGAGAGCATAGGTAAAACACTTTTATTTCCGTCTTGACTGAGTTGTCCTCTGACCCTAAAAGATTTGGCAAGGGAATTGATTCACTTCCCAAGACCTACGACCCGCAGGGAACTGAGATTCGTTGGCAATCTGCTTGGGAAGAAGGGCAGGCTTTTCACCCTGATCCAATGGATCAGGGTGAGGCGTTTTCTCTTGTAATTCCTCCGCCCAATGTGACTGGAAGTTTGCATATGGGACATGCCTTTAATACTTCTTTAATCGACACAATTGTGCGGTTTCAGAGACTTCGGGGAAAGAACGTACTTTGTTTGCCTGGAACTGATCACGCGTCTATTGCCGTCCAGACAATTCTTGAAAAACAGCTTAATGATCAAGGGACTAATCGATATGAGATAGGACGTAGTCGCTTTCTAGAACGAGCTTGGCATTGGAAGGAAGAAAGTGGTGGTCAAATTGTTTCCCAGCTTCGTCGACTGGGTTATTCAGTTGATTGGCAAAGGCAACGCTTCACGCTTGATGAAGGGCTAAGTGATGCTGTATGCGAAGCGTTTATTCGTTTACACGAACAAGGTTTGATTTATCGAGGTGAATATTTGGTTAATTGGTGTCCTGCCTCTGGATCGGCTGTCAGTGACCTTGAAGTGGAGATGAAAGAAGTTGAAGGATATCTTTGGCATTTTCGATATCCCTTTAAAGGCGGTTTGACCGTTGATGGTACAACCCATTTGGAAGTAGCTACTACCCGACCAGAAACGATGCTTGGTGATGTAGCTGTGGCTGTTAATCCTTTAGATGAGCGTTATCGACATTTGGTCGGCCAGAAATTGATAGTTCCTTTTGTTAATAGAGAAATACCAGTCATTGCTGATTCGCATGTTGCGCAGGATTTTGGAACTGGATGTGTAAAGGTCACTCCAGCTCATGATCCAAATGACTTTGCGATTGGTCAAAGACATGATCTGCCTCAGGTTACGGTGATTGGCAAAAATGGAATCATGAACGACCAGGCTGGCAGGTTTGCAGGTCTGGATCGTTTTGAGGCTCGCGAGGCAGTGGTAGCTGCATTAAAAGATGCTGGATTGCTTTCAAAAGTTGAGGCTCATAGACATTCAGTTCCTTTTTCTGATCGAGGAAAAGTTCCTGTAGAACCTCTCCTTTCAACCCAATGGTTTGTTCGAATGGAGCCTTTGGCTGAGAGGTGTCGTGATTTTTTGGATAAGGGTGAACCTAATTTCGTGCCTGAAAGATGGGGCAAGGTTTATCGCGATTGGTTAACGGATATTCGAGATTGGTGCATTAGTAGACAGCTTTGGTGGGGTCATCGAATTCCTGCTTGGTTTGTTGTTAGTGAGACTGATGGCAAGGTTACTGATTCCACTCCATATGTAGTCGCTCATTCTGAAAAAGAAGCTTTGAAAAAGGCAAGAGAAAAGTTTCTTGAACCTGTTGAATTGCATCAGGATGAAGACGTTTTGGATACTTGGTTTTCTAGTGGATTATGGCCTTTCTCAACATTGGGATGGCCTGATGAACAATCTCTTGATTTCGAACGTTGGTATCCAACAAATACCTTAGTAACTGGTTTTGACATTATTTTTTTCTGGGTAGCAAGGATGACAATGATGGCTGGAATATTTACTGGTCGAATGCCATTTAGGGATGTTTATATCCATGGATTAGTGCGTGATGAGCACAATCGAAAAATGAGTAAAAGCGCAGGAAATGGAATTGATCCTTTGCTACTTATCAAGACCTATGGGACTGATGCATTGAGGTTTGCTTTAGTCCGTGAAGTCGCAGGTGCTGGACAGGATATTCGGTTGGATTACGACCGTAAGACAAATAAATCAGTTTTATTGGAGGCATCTCGAAATTTCGCAAACAAGCTATGGAATGCCACTCGTTTTGCATTAATCAATCTTGGTGGTGAAACACCCCTGACTCTTGGAACTCCACATTCCTCAGCGCTGCAACTATCTGATCGCTGGATTCTGTCTCGTTTAGCGAGAGCGAATTATCAAACAACCGAACGATATGGTTCTTATAACCTTGGGGAGGCAGCTAAAGGACTTTATGAATTTGCTTGGAATGATTTTTGTGATTGGTATCTTGAGTTAATTAAAAGACGTCTCAATCCTGTCGTAGATCCTAATAACGAGGCTCTGATTGATAGACAAACAGCACGGCAAGTATTGGCACGGGTCCTCAGTGAATTACTTATCATGCTTCATCCTCTTATGCCTCATTTGACGGAGGAGTTATGGCATGGATTGACGGGAGCTCCAGAAGATCAATTTTTAGCATTACAACCCTGGCCTGAATTTTCAGAAGAAGCTGTAGATGATGATCTCGAAGCTTCTTTTTCAGAATTGATTGATTCAATCAGAGTAGTTCGCAATCTTCGTGCAGTTGCAGGATTGAAGCCTTCTCAGACTGTGCCTGTGCGATTTGTAACTGGCCGCGATCAATTAGCCAAAATTCTTTTAGCAGCAAGAGCAGATGTGATTGCCCTTACACGTGCTGAAAAGCTCGAAGTCTTAGATCCAAATGAGGCTGCTGCTAATCCTTCTGTAAGGGCTTTGGCTGGTGTTAGTGGTGAGTTACAGGTTCTTCTGCCAATAGAGGGGTTAGTAGATATGGAGGCACTTAAAACTCGCCTAGAAAAAGATATTGCAAAAGCCAAGAAGGACATACATGGCTTTTCCCAGCGCTTAGCTAATGAAAATTTTGCGAATAAAGCTCCAGCAGCAGTAGTGGCTGAATGCAGAGCAAAACTTGCTGAAGCTGAGGCTCAGGCTGAATTGGCTCAAAATCGATTATCTGCCCTTGTTTAGGTGATGTTTAACGCAGAGTTGTTGTTAGAGAAATTGATTCCTTTTTTACATTCTCCTTTGGGAGTTTGTTTATTTATTCCTTTCTATGCAATTTGGGTAACCCTTCTTTTGCCTGGTGTATGGGCATCAATGTTGGCAGGAGTTCTGTATGGGACTTGGGTGGGAAGTTTTATTGTGTTTGTTGGGGCATGCTTGGGTGCAGAAGCAGCTTTTCTTCTTTCGCGAACCTTTTTGCGGAATTTTATTAATGGTTTTATGGAAAATTCTCCTAAGTTAAAAGCTTTGGAGAAAGCAGTTAGCCGTGAAGGTTTGAGGTTGATTTTTCTAACTCGCTTGTCGCCAGCATTCCCATTTAGCTTGCTTAATTTTGCTTATGGTTTGAGCAAAGTAAGTATGCGAGATTATTCAATTGGTTTGATAGGAATATTGCCTGGCACAATTTTATTTTGCGGCCTGGGGGATTTGGCTGGTGATGTTGCGAGATTTGGACAAGTCCTTTCAGGGAGATCAGATATGGCAAGTTTGTTTTTACGGTGTATTGGAATTTTCGCAACTTTTGCAGTTGTTTGGATAGTTGGTAGAGCTGCTCGAAAAGCCATTCAGGAATCAGACTTAGATAATTGATCAGGATTGGGAAGGTTTAGATCACGAAGGGCAGCAAAGAACACAAACCAACTGAGTCGAAGCCTTGCTGTTAAGCCAGCACGACTAGCTAACTCTTCATATTTAGCTCTACCACAGGTTGATTTTATCCAGCTGAAGATTTTAGGTTCTGACATTGTCTTAGTGAATTTGAGGATTTTAGAAGATAATGATCCTATTTGGATAATATCTTTTTGAATTCTGTTTCATTCAGAATTGGAATTCCAAGATTTTCAGCTTTTTGTAGCTTGCTGCCAGGCTTCTCTCCTGCAATGAGGTAATTAGTACTGTTACTTACTGAGGAGGTCACTCTTCCTCCTGCCTGTTCAATGAGTATCTCGGCTTCATTGCGTGTAAGCGAATTCATAGTGCCTGTCAGGACAAAAGTTTGACCACTAAGTGAGGTATTTGTTTGTTGTCTTGTTGCTGACTGATCTTGAAAGCTTGCAAAAGCAAAACCAACAGCTTTTAATTCAGTTAGTAACTTCTTATTGTAAGGCTTTGCAAACCATTGATAAAGAGATTGAGCCATTTCATCGCCTATTCCATAAACAGAAATGATCTTATTGGATTTATTGGTAGCGGCGATTTCAAGATCTGAGATATTTGTGAAAGCGTTAGCTAGCACCTTTGCATTGACAGTGCCAATATGATCAATCCCAAGACCATACAGCTGTTTGTGCCATGGTTTTATTTTTGAAATTTCAAGGGAGCTTAGGATTTTCTCGGCTGATTTAGTGCCCATACGCTCCAAGTTGCTTAGTGTAAATCTGTCTAACTTGTATAGATCAGCAATACTTTTAACCAGGCCTTGACTAACTAATTGTTCAATTAATTTATTGCCTAGGCCATCAATATCTAGAGCACTTTTGCTAACCCAATGTCGTAATATTCCACGAATAATTGCTGGACAACTATTGTTGATGCAACGGGTTGAGGATTCACCCTTTTCACGCATTAAACTTGAGCTGCATTCTGGGCAATTAGATGGGAGCTTTAATCTTT
Organism: Prochlorococcus sp. AG-409-P01; assembly: GCA_003215335.1. Lineage (GTDB taxonomy): Bacteria > Cyanobacteriota > Cyanobacteriia > PCC-6307 > Cyanobiaceae > AG-409-P01. The sequence continues at coordinate 75,060 of QCKM01000003.1, forward strand.
CAGAATTTGGCACTCGAAGTTCTTTTATTATTCGAACTACTTCTGGGATGATTTCCCCAGCTTTACGAACTACTAGGGTGTCGTCATTGTGAATATCTAGAAGTTTTAATCGATCTGCATTGTGCAATGTTGCTCTGCTAACGCAAGTTCCGGCTAAAGAGACTGGTTCAAATTCAGCAACGGGAGTTACTGCTCCAGTGCGCCCTACTTGGTAAGTCAGCTTTATTAATTTGCTAGAAGTTTCCTCTGCAGGATATTTGAGTGCTATTGCCCATCTCGGAGCTTTTTGGGTGCATCCTAAGATTTCTTGTAATGGGTAGTGATTAACTTTGACGACTATGCCATCAGTGGCATATGGAAGTTGATGCCGGCCTTTATCCCAGGTTTTAAAAAAATCCTCAACAGCTTCAAGTCCTTGAACTAATTCTGCATTTGGATTGACTTTGAAGCCTGCTTGTTTAAGCCAATTTAAAGCTTGCCATTGACAAATGGGTTTACATGGAGACTCTTCTTTCCCTTCCCAATCTTCTGATAGATGCATTGTATAAGCAAAAAAATCTAGTTTTCTTGAAGAAACCACCTGAGGATCTAATTGACGTAAAGTTCCTGCGCAGGCATTTCGAGGATTAGCAAACAGTGATTGCTCTTGTTTTTGTCTTTCGATATTGATGCTTTCAAATGTTGTATTGGGGATAAATGCTTCACCTCGAACTTCCAGCCAATTAGGAGGATTCTTCAATAGCAATCGGAGTGGTATTGAAGAGATAGTTCGTACATTGGCGGTTATTTCTTCCCCTTCAGTGCCATCTCCTCTGGTTGCGGCGCGAACCAGTAAACCATTCTCATAGCTCAGAGCTAGAGCATTGCCGTCAATCTTGAGTTCAGTTACTAGTTGCAAGTTAGTGGTATCTGATTTAGTACTATTTTCTTGATCAATAAATTTCTTCAACCTTGAATGCCAGAGGCTTAATTCTTCAAGATTGAATGCATTATCAAGGCTCAGTAAAGGAAGCCTGTGTCTAACACTGACAAATCTTTTTGCTGGAAGCCCTCCGAGACGTTGCGTTGGGCTATCTGGTGTAATTAGTGAGTAATCTTTTTCTAGATCTATTAGCTCTCTATAAAGCTTGTCATATACAGGGTCCTCCATTATTGGTGAATCGAGAACGTAGTAAGCATGACTTGCTTGGTTGAGCAGATTCCGCAACTCTTCTGCTCGCTCAGAGGCTTTGCTAGAGGAGATTCTCACTATTGATCTAACGAAGAACTATTTCTTAAATTTTTGCCTTGGCTATACGATCAATACGCCAAGAGTCTTCCACTTTGATGAAAGTGAAGTCCAAAGGCAACTCTGTTTTTTTGTCTTCAGATTTGAGCTTTAAAGTTAAAATTATTAGTTTGTCTTTGATTCGGGGACGACCAGACTTGAGATTTCTGTAGCGATTTAGTTGAAGGCTCCCAAGAAATTTGAGGAAATCCTGCCGACTGACATGCTGTCGATAGGATTTTGAAGTCAGTAGATAGGCAGCATCAACCCGGCCTGAGGCTATTTGGTTAAAGAACTGTTTGACCAGTGGGTTAATGCCTCTTCCACTAATCACAAGCTTGATTGCTGAGACGGTCCAGTACAGGAGCAGTACTCCCACCCCTGCTAGAAGAGCCTTGGTTCCAATTTCGTTAACTAGAGCCCCATCCATTGTTTGATTGAACGTGTTTAATGATTCTGCATTACCAGACTAGAAAGAACACTTTGAAAGTATGCAATTTCCTATCAGACTGTTAGCTGATTTCAAAGGGTGGTTTCACCTCAAGATTTAATGCCCTTGTTGCCCTTGTTGCCTTTGTTTCATCGTTTAAATCGGGAGCATTTCAATGGGACTTTGGCAGTAGGCAGCTCTCCATTGGTTTCAGTGCGATGGAGTAATGGTCGATTACGTAAAACTGCAGGTTTTTATCGTCGAGGTCCCAATGTAGAAGGGGAACATGGTTGTGAGATTGTCCTGTCTAGCCCTGTTTTGAAATTGTTGCCGCAGTCAGCAACAGAAAGCACTTTGTGCCACGAGATGATTCATGCATGGGTTGATCTTGTTCTTCATAGTCGAGAAGGCCATGGTCCGAATTTTTTGGCAAGGATGAATGCTATTAACGCAGCTCAGTCAATTTTTCAGGTCACATTGAGGCATCAGTTTCCAGTTGATGCAGAGTCTCCAAGGTGGTGGGCTATTTGTCCTTCTTGCTCAAGAAAATTTCCTTATCAAAGAAGAGTCAAAGGTGCTGCTTGTCGCAAGTGTTGTGATGAGCAGAATTTTGGCATTTGGAATTCGAGGTTTTTACTTGTTTATGAACCTGCAAAATAATTGAAAGGTATTGTTATCTCTTGGCGTTTTTTATTTAAGTGACATGTCGATTGCTTGAATCTCTGATCCATGGGATCAGTCGCTACCCCTTATGTGCATATAACCTCTAATAATGGATGAAAAAAGTCAACGCCGTCAAATTCGTCAACGGTCACGTGACCCGTTAGACCGTCGATTTGATAATTGGATAGAGACTGGTCGCCAATTGGTGGACGGGGTTGCAGGTAATCGCCCTGGGCAGAGAAGGACAGGTGCCGTTGACCGTCGTGCTAGTTCAAGTTTGGAAAGTATGGGAAGGTGGGTTGGTCAAAAAATAGATTGGTTTTTGGAAGAAGAAGATTGGACGGGGCCTGATCAGGTTGAGGAACCTATTCCCCTAGCTGGAGGCAAAAGACCTTTAGGTGCGATTTCAAAAAGGGTTCAATCGGTGAGCTCTCCACAAGTAAATTCCAATCAAAGTTTGAACGATGATGAGGATTGGCCAGATGAGGACACTTTTAAGTTAGATCGTTGGCAACGCGTTGCTGATGATGGAATGGATCGGAAAGTTCGCCAAGATAGAACTCTTAAACGAGAACGTTCTGATATTCGTCCTTTACCTCGCTCTAGTCGTAGGCGTTATTGATAGAGGACACGCTTTTCAGAATTTTAATCAGTTAATAGATACCTGTTCTGCACCAGTTCATCGAAGACAGTTGCGCCTCTTGCTTTTGTACCCATAGGGACAGGAGTCACTTGATCTAATACTGCAGCCAAGCAACTAATCCAGAAACTACCTTTGCAAATAAAAGCAGCCTTACAAATGTGATCTGGGGCTATTTCAATACACCCTTGTGTCCTTGAAACTTTTATGCTTGCGATTTGTGATTCCAGTTCAAGATCTAAGAGTTGTGCTTCTTGCTTGGATATTGAAATCCCCGCTGCATGACATTCAAGCAGCATTTGATAATTCATTTTTTAAACGGCAGAAAGTTCTTTGCGAATTCTTGGCTTTTTTGAGAAGCCATGTTATGACTGATATTAATTACTGGCTGACGATAAGTTACCGCTCTATTTGTGGCCGCCTTCCTTTCTGTTCTTTTTTCCATAATTCCCTTTAGAGGGCAAAGTTGGAGTGTGTTTTGATTTGTCAGCCTAAAGGGCTTGCCTTTCACGACACCATGAGAAGTAATGCAAAGCCAAAGTTAATAAATGAGGATATAGCCAAAAAACATGTGAGCCTTGAAGTGGTTTAGGTGTTGAAGAAAATTGGTAGATATTGCATTTCAAAGTTTTTCGATATTTCTTTATTGAATGTTTTCCCAACGTGCAGCAAGTGCTTCAGCTTTGGATTGATCACAATTACCACCTTGCCCTCTTGCGATTGCACAGATGTTAGAGGTGGCCGTCTCAATTAAAGAAAGGCCAGACCCAAGGCCATCAGGCAATAAAGGAGTATTAAATACCGGTACGCCCGAAGCTCGGCTAATACGCTTAAGAGTCTTGTTAATTGGCAAGGATTCTGGGAACAAAACACGAGTCCCAGATTTTTTAACTTCATATGTGATCTTCCCAAGGCTGGATGGACGAAGGGTTCCACCCGTGGCGAAACTATCGATAACTGGTAGTTCACGCAGTTTGTATTTTTTGGTTAGGTGACTAAAAGCACGATGTTGCGTAACAAGAACTCGATGTTTAGTAGGTATTGATTTTAATTGAGTCGAAGACCATTCAATTAAGTCCTTGAGAACCGACTTGCTTTTTTGCGTACGAGATTTTAGCGCAGGTAAGTCAGATTGAGGCAAGACCTTTTTCAGGCTTTGTTCAATAGCTGAAGCCATTGCGGAAACATTATTTGGATCATGCCAAACATGAGGGTCTTTGCCTTTGTATCTAGGCAGTGCTTTTTCTGCTATTGCTAATATTGGAGCTTTGGTAGTTAGTCGAAGGGCTGCAGGAGTTAAGTAAAAACCATTATGAAAAACAATGTCTGCTTTTGCTATAGCTTGAAGATCTTTGGGTTTTAATCGATAGAAATGGGGATCACCTGTTGGTGGTATTACGCAGAAAATATTTGCAGATTCTGATGCAATAGTATTTACTAGATCGCACAGAATTCCATCCACTGCAACTATTTTTGGTCTCATCTCAGATGCTTTGGCAATGCTTGAACCAATTAAGAGACTGGAGAGAACTGTGCAACTGGTTATCGCAAATGGAACATTCACTAAAGAAATTAAAAATCACCAAATAAATGATAGAGATATTGACCTATTCAATTGATGCATGTTTGCAAATGAAAACCATTTTCATTTGAAATCATTTGGATCTGCGGCTTAAGCTGGGTTTTTCTAGCATTCTTTTTGACTAATCTCATTGCAAGGGGACTGTCATTCAGTTATGGGAAGGAGTTAGCTCTCAATGATGTTTCTCTGGAATTGAAGTCTGGAACCCTTACGGCTCTTGTTGGTCCAAATGGTGCTGGGAAATCAACCTTGTTGCGCTTATTGCAAGGCCAAAGTTTGCCTGAGCAAGGAGACATTTTCTTAGATCAAAATCCTTTAGGAACGCATCGTCACCAAGTTGCATTAATGCCTCAAAGAAGCTCCATCAATTGGAATTTTCCTATTACGGTTGAAGCTTTGGTTTCTCTGGGTCAAGTCAAATCAGCTAAGCGATCATGTTGTGACACTGAAGCCTCGCTGCAAAGAGTTGGCCTATCGGCTTTAGCGAAAAAAAGACTGGATTCATTGTCTGGCGGACAGCAGCAAAGAGCATTACTTGCAAAGACGCTGTCCCAAAAAGCCTCCGTTTTCCTTTTGGATGAACCCTGCGCGGCTTTGGACCCTCCATCTAGAGCTCAATTCCTACGCCTAGCACGTCAGCTTGCGCAGGCTGGTTTGACGGTATTAGTAAGTAGTCATGACTGGGGTAAAGCATTAAATGCTTACGACAAAGTTATCACTCTTGATAAAACTGTTTTGGCATTTGGTACTCCAGAGGATGTCCAAAGCAAGTTGCAATTAATTAACAGTATGGGTAATCACTGTTGTGGTTAGTCGATATTCGGAGTTACGTCACTTTCTGACGCTCCAGACAATGTTTACAAAGGCCGAAGAATTCAAGGGTGTGAAACAACAACTCAAAGTCTTTCATTTGCGCTTTAGGCAATTCAATGTTTTTGAGAGGGCAGGATTTCAAAATTAGTGTTCGCCCACAATCGACACAAGTCAAATGATGGTGATCTCTATTCACAGGGCTATAGAGTGCTTCACCCGTTGGAAGATTTCGGCATCGCACCAATCCCTTCTGCTGAAGAGTACGAAGATGTCTATAAACTGTAGTCAAACCCATGGTGGACGAACTTTCGATCAATATGCGGTGAAGTTGTTGGCCGCTAATCTCATCAACGCAATTGTTCAGCTCTTCCAATATTTTTGTTTGACGGGACGTCAAAGCATTAATTTGTTGAGCCATCCTGGGGCATTCGAATCACAAATCTTTCTCAACATTAGTCTTTCAGTCTCTTGATCGAAGCAATTTTTGCTAATTGGTGGTTTTCGCCATTTTTGATGGCACTTCTAGTAGGAATGCTTTGTCCTGCTACTGGAGCATTGCTAATTACCCATCGAAGACTTCTACAAGCGAATTTGACATCTCATGCAGTAGTTCCAGGAATAGTGTTAGGGCTTGCAATAGGGCTTGATCCTGCATTCGGTGGTGTTCTTAGTGGATTAATCGGGGTTCTTGTTGCAGAAAGACTTTCCTTAAAAAGAAATGCGGAAAATGAGGCTGTTATTAATACTGTTCTTGCTGGAACACTTGGTTTAGGGGTTTTATTGATACCTCTGTTAGAGATAAGAGTTGACTTGGAATCTATTTTATTTGGCGATCTTCTTGCGGTAGGAGGAATTGATCTAATGAGAATCTGCCTCGCCGCAATTGTATTGCTCTTGGTATTAAAAACCTCATACCAGAAATTAGTCTATTTAGGTTTAGATCCTGATGGTGCCGCTGCTAGTGGGCTCAGGATTTCTTCATTGCGCTTAGTACTTGGTTTTGTAACTGCCATTGTTGTTGTTAGTTCCATGGCTGCTGTAGGTGTTGTGTTGGTTATAGGGTTACTTTCAGCTCCAGCCCTTTTTGGTTTATATCAGGCGCCAAGTTTGTATTCAGCAATGATCCGCTCTGCCGGATTTGGGATTCTGTTTTCTTCTATTGGCTTTTTGCTTGCGATTGCCTTCAATCTTTCTCCAGGACCTTTAATAGCTTGCCTTTGCTTACTATCTTTACTTGTTTTGGGAAGATTTAATTAAGGAATTGGCAAAATAATTAACAACTTACTAGCATTAATTTTGTTTAAAAGTATTAGGTTGGCTAGTCGAAATTTCTTTTTTCTTCTTGCTTCTTGCTTGTATCCCTTTATTTTGATTGGCTGTTCGGCTAAACTTCCTTCAAGTGACAGCCCTTCTCTCTTTAATACTAAAGAAGAGGCTGAAAAGGCAGGTGAAAAATATTTTGATTGTTTTGGTGCGCACAAAATGGGAGATAAATGGTCACCTTGTGAAGAAGAAGAACATGGACATCATCACCACCATTAATGAACGAATTTCCAAAAGCATTTTTAACACTAATTAGTTTCGCAATAGTTTTTTAAAGTCTGCATGAAGTTGCTGCTTTTGGGATTCTGAATTGACAACCATGTTCAGCAAGTTTGTCATTAACTTCACCAGCAAGTTCTTCAGGAAGATCTTCGACCATCTGTTCAGGTGTTGCATTGATTGATGGAGAACCTTCTTCAAGGGCTGCAAGAAATTTGGCCCATTGTTCGATTTGTTTGGTTCGACTAATGGGTTGATATCCAGTTCTTTCTAATAATGCTTTGCAGACTTCCGCGTTCCAGAGTGCTGCCCTTGGGGGTTTGTGTGGACCATGTTTACATGCTGCTCCAGCTTGAAGTGCGCTAGGTGTTGGTCTCCCATAGCGATCACGCAACCCTTCTTGTTGAAGGGCTCTTTCGCAATGAGTTGAAGATATGCCATAGATTTGAGCTAGATCCGTAAGACTTAACCAAGCAGAGGTGGTTGCCATCACAAAAGGAACCGCTATACCATCTTCCGCAAAGCACACCACTTGGCAAGTTGTCAAGTCAAAATCTCTATCAATTTCAAAAAAACTATTGATTAAATCATACGATTTTGAGTCCTTTTCTAGGTGTTGTCCCAAGCCAGGTTTCTAATTTTGGGCTGAAAACTTCTCGGATGACAGTAAGTTGACGGTTGTGTCGGAAAAACCTGTAATGCCTACTCCAGAAAGGCCCTGGATGGTCGAATTCTGCTTCTAGCCAATTAGCTGTAACTAGAGCCAGGCCATCAACTTCCCGAAAAAGTTCTGAACGACCTTGTGTGAGACTTCGCCATATTGGCTCATCTTTATTTTTAAGATGTTCTTCAGCTTCTTGATGATTCCACCAGCTTTCTGCCCAAGCCAATGTCTGGCTGTCGCAAGTTAACCATACTTGTCGCCTTATCAGAGGTGGGCATAGCTCGTTGACTTCTTTTGGAGCTTCTTGATGTGCTATGAGATCTGAATCCATGGCAATTAATTTGACTTGTACTTCATGCCCAGTGAGTAGTCGAAGATGCCGCGTGGGACTTCCATCACCAAGAAGCATTAATTTCCAGGGCCCAGTTAGTTGGCTTGGCCCATCTCCAGAAAGCACCGCCGTAGTGGGTGCTTCCCAAATTTTTTTCGGTGAAATTAATTGAGAATGTGATTTTCCCAGGGCTCGCCTCCAATGTTGAGACATTATTTAGGTTGATTGGATGCAGGAACAGTTCCTCGACCTTTTAGTTTTAGCCAAATTAATAAAGCAGTGATATCTGCTTTGCTGACTCCTGGTACATGTGTGGCATGACCTAAGTTTGTTGGTTTGACTGCATTAAGCTTTTCTCTTGCTTCTTTGGAGAGAGTTTTGATCGTGGTGTAATCAAGATCAGTAGGCAGAAGTCTTTGACTATTTTTTTGAATTTGATCAATTTGTTGTTGTTGCCTCTGAAGATATCCGCTGTATTTAATGTCGATTTCTGCCCCTTCTCGAACGGCTAGGGGGATTGTTGCATCGGTTAGCCCATGTCTTACTAGATCATCGCTATGCATTTTGGGCCTGCGAAGTAAATCTGCCAGGGTTATCGAACCTTTGATTGGTGCATTTGTTTCTAAAGCAATCTTGTCAGCAGCAGGATGATTTGCTTTTAGTCTTTGGGTATTTAAGCGTTGTTTTTCATCCTGCAGGGCTCTTTGTTTTGTTTCAAAAAGCTGCCACCTACGATTGTCGATTAATCCAAGTTGATGTCCTAGCGGTGTTAGCCGTCGATCTGCATTGTCGCCTCGCAAAACTAGACGATATTCGCTGCGGCTTGTTAAGACTCGATACGGTTCACGAAGATCTTTAGTGATTAAATCGTCGATCATGGTCCCGATGTAACTGCTTTCTCGTGGAAGTAATACCGATTCTTTGTTTTGTATGTGCCTTGCTGCATTTAGCCCTGCAATTAATCCCTGGGCTGCGGCTTCTTCATATCCTGTTGTTCCATTGATTTGACCAGCACAGAAAAGCTGAGCAACCCTTTTTGTTTCAAGAGAGGCAAAAAGTTGGGTTGCAGGGAGATAGTCGTATTCAACGGCATATGCAGGTCGCAGCATGATGCAGTGTTCTAAACCTGGCAATGTTCTGAGTAGTTCTAACTGCAAATGTTCTGGTAGGCCTGTTGAGAAGCCTTGTATATAAATTTCGGGGGTATCACGACCCTCTGGCTCTAGGAAGATTTGGTGTGATTCTTTATCGGCAAAACGTACAATTTTGTCCTCAATTGATGGGCAATAACGAGGCCCTTTGCTGTTGATAAACCCTCCATATATTGGAGTCAGGTGAAGGTTTCCTTTGATCAAGTCATGGGTTCTTTTAGTTGTACGAGTCATGTGACAACTCATTTGCTCTTGAGTAATCCATGCATCTGGGTCAAATGAAAAGAATCGGTTTGGCGCATCGCTTGGTTGCTCTTCTAGTTCATCGAAGCAAATACTCCTCTTGTCAACCCTGGGAGGCGTCCCAGTTTTTAAGCGATCTGTTGTAAATCCAAGCATCTGGAGGGCTTCTGTCAGCCCTTCAGATGCTTGTTCGCCTGCTCGGCCTGCTTTCATTGATTGGTTTCCTACCCAAATTTGACCTCCTAGGAAAGTGCCAGTGGTAAGTATTACGGCTTTTGCCCTGTATATGCTGCCGAAGAATGTTCTGATGCCTGTTATTCGGGCTGCATGTCCTTGGCCAGGAGTCCAATTTGGGCCCCCACCGTTGGAATCTCCTTCTAGTTCTAGTCCTGTCACCATTGCTTCGCGCAAGGTGAGATTATCTGTTTGCTCTAGTTCTTGGAGCATCAAACGTGCATATAACCTTTTGTCTGTTTGGGCTCTGAGTGCCCAGACTGCTGGCCCACGGCTTGCATTCAGGATTCTTTTTTGGATAGCACTTGCATCCGCTATTCGCCCAATTATTCCTCCTAGAGCATCCACTTCATGGACAAGTTGACTTTTGGCTGGCCCGCCCACGGCTGGGTTGCAAGGTTGCCATGCAATTCGATCGAGATTAAGGGTGAATAGTGCTGTTGAAAGACCCAACCTGGCAGTAGTAAGTGCCGCTTCACATCCTGCGTGCCCGCCACCAACAACAATGACTTCAAAGCATTCTGTGGGGTGCGTGGTTGCATTCATAACCTTTATTATCAGCAGATATTCACTTGATTGTTGGTTGCTACGCTGCGAGGTTTCTGAATCTTGTGAATTGAGGCTCGAATAGGAGTTTTACTGTTCCTACTGGGCCATTTCGGTGTTTTGTCACTATGACTTCGGTGATTCCTCTGTCAGCAGTTTCTGGGTTGTAGTACTCGTCGCGGTAGATCATCAGAACAAGATCCGCATCTTGTTCGATCGAGCCTGATTCCCGAAGATCACTAAGCATTGGACGTTTATTTGTCCGAGATTCAACTCCACGACTCAATTGAGAGAGGGCTATAACAGGCACTTTTAATTCTCTCGCCATTCCTTTTAGACCGCGTGTGATTCGAGATAGTTCTTGAACGCGATTGTCTGGGGATGACCCTTCCATTAGCTGTAGGTAGTCGATTACAATTAGTCCTAGTTCTTTTCCTTGCTCTGCCATTAGGCGTCTACATAGAGAACGCATTTCAAGAACCCCAAGGTTGGGTTTGTCATCGATATAAATAGGAAGTTGCCCAAGAGTGTTGATACCTTGTCCCAATAATGGCCATTCTTCTTGTTGAAGACGACCAGTTCTGAGCCTTCCATTCTCAATTCCTACTTCCATAGATAGAAGACGATATGTAAGTTGTTCTTTGCTCATTTCCAGGCTGAAAACGCATACAGGTAAGTTATGAACTTGAGCTACATTTTTTGCGACATTTAGAACTATGGAGGTTTTTCCCATGGCAGGGCGGCCCGCCACGATTATTAGATCACTTCTTTGTAGACCTTGAGTCATTGCATCTAGGTCATAGAAGTTCACTGGAATTCCTGCGACTGAAGTACCAAGAGAACGACTTTCGATTTCATTGAACGTACTAGTTAGGATTTCTGAGGTGGCGGTAAGTCCTTTAGATGGTTGTTCTTGGCTAATGGCAAATATTGTTTGCTCAGCTTTATCTAGAACTTCTTCCATAGGCATTTTTTGATCAAATCCAAGTTGAATTACTTCATTGCCAGAGCGAATTAATTGGCGACGCAGGAATTTATCCATTATTAATTTGGCGACCTGTTCAATTGAGGCTGTTGAGGCAACTCGTTCAACTAGTTCAATAAGCCGGTTATTTCCACCAACTTTTTCGAGTGAATTTGTATCAGCTAGCCATGCTGTCATTGCTGTGAGATCTGTGGGCTTGCCCTGGCTATGCAGCATTAAGGCAGTTCGATAGATTTCGCGATGGGCATTCAGATAAAAAGCCTCTGGCCGCAATAAATCTGCTATACGGCTGATTGCATCTGGATCAAGAAGGATCCCACCTAATACAGCTTCCTCAGCTTCTAAGTTTTGCGGAGGTATTGAGTCAGGTAATGATTCGAATTTGGGTTCTTGTGATCCAGTTTTCTTCTCTAAGCGTCCAGATCCCACATTTGTGGTTTCAACGTTTTCGGGGAAGGGTACGCTGACCATTTGAGAGGAGCCCGGACTTTAATAGAGATTTACTTTGGCTTTACAAACGCCTAAGCAAGACCTTAGTAGCTGATTACTTCAATATTGATCTCGGCAGTTACTTCACTATGAAGTTTCACCTGGGCTTTGTATTTGCCTGTTCTGTGGATTTCAGGAACAGTGATATTTCTTCTGTCCACTTCTTTTTTTGTTGCTTCTTGGATTGCCTCAGCAATATCACCGTTAGTCACACTGCCAAATAAAACGTCATCTTCTCCTATTTGCTTCTTGATGCTAAAACGTCCAATTGTTACTAGGGCTGTTTGGAAATCTATAGCTTCTTGTTTTAGTGCGGCCTCTTGCTCAATTTGCTTTGCTCGCCTATGAGCCACTTGTTTCATCACAGCTGGGGTAACAGGCAATGCCTTTCCATAGGGTAGAAGGAAGTTGCGGGCATACCCAGGTGCTACTTCCACCAGATCCCCATCCTTGCCGAGGCTAAGGACGTCCTCATTGAGAACGACTTTTACTCGCTTGGCCATGGTGATAACAATGCTGTGGGGTCTGATTTGAATGATTACCTTACGACGCGGCCGGCAGTCGGATTTTCGATGCTAGGCCGAGAGCTTTTAGCAATCGTATGTGTTGCCAAGTCAAGTCGATTTGTCCTCGTTGGAGGCCTTGGCGTGAGGAGTATGGAAAGGCATGGTGGTTGTTGTGCCAGCCTTCTCCAAAGGTTAGAGCTGCCACCCAAGGGTTGTTGCGAGAATTGTCTCCACTTTCATAAGCCACTTGACCCCAGCAATGAGTGGCTGAATTCACTAGCCAAGTGACGTGGTAAACCACAACTAAACGTAAGGGAATTCCCCATAGAACCAATGACCAGCCGTTGATTCCACTTGACGTTCCGATCCAGAAGAGAAAAGCTGCAAGGGGTATTTGAAGAAGTAGAAAGTAATTATTCAGCCAGCGGTAATAGCCATCTTTATATAAGTCACGAGTTAACTTAGGAACCGTTTTCATTGCTGGGATTGGTTCGAACATCCAGCCCATATGGCTCCACCAGAAACCTTTTTGGCTGTTGTGATGATCAGCATTTGTATCAGAGAATTTATGATGGTGTCGATGAAGTCCTACCCAGTCAATTGGTCCGTGTTGACAGCTAAGGGCGCCACACGTTGCAAAAAAGTGTTCTAGCCATCTAGGGACGGCAAAGGCACGATGTGAAAGTAGGCGGTGGTAGCCGAGAGTGACCCCTAAGCAAGCAGTTATCCAATAAAGGATGACGAATGTTGTGAATGCTTGCCAACTCCAGAAACGAGGCATTAAAGCAACAATCGTTAAGGCATGGATTGCGATCATGAATCCGATCGTGCCCCAACGACGCTGTTCTTTGCTTTGATAGTCCGAGGCTGTTTCAGGTTGGTTTTGAAGTTTGGCGGAAATTTCTATGGCCTTATGCGATGCTGCTGGCTTGCTAGGCAAAGCAACCACTTTCAATGCATTGGAAGCCATGAGAGGTATATTCAATGAGACGAACCATAATCGATATGGATCCGTATCGATAAACTTTTCACGATATTAAGCCTGATTGGTGACTATTTGTTATCGCGAAAGGTTGTTAGAGGGTCGGCGGGCGATGGCTCATCTCATCCATGTGTGGCATGAGAGGAATGGTTGGTCCCATAGGGTCTTACCGGCTTTGGTTGAATGCCTTGAACTTGGTCGAGTTCATAATTCTCAGATTTCTAATTTGCGTAATGCAAAGCTTGCTTCTCCTGGCCCAGAAGTTTTTTTAGCAATTGCTCAAGCGAATGCTGTACTTCATGCAGGCCTTGAACCCATTAAAGATCGTTTGGCTGAGGTGCACCCAGAGTTGCTTGAGGTGCTTTCTCATGCGTGCATTCCATTGGCGGGAGACGATGGTGCACCTTTAAGTGCTGGGCATTTCTTTGAGATTTTTTTGGGCTTGGCCCCTTTACCAGCCTGTCTTGATTGGTTTATTGAGGAGGCTGAAGCGTTTTCGTTGAGTGCATGTTTGGCAGAGCATTTTTGTAAAGGCAGAACATGGCGTCAAAGTCGAGACGAGGTTATGAATGCTTATCCAGTAAGCAAGGTTCAAAGAAGGGATCGCTTTGCAGAGGTTATGGCTGGTTTGAGAGATTACAGTTCTGATGAATTTGAGGGAGAATTATTGGATTTGCATGCCACACACATTGCTTTAGGTGGTGAAAGTAATGGTGGAGTAGAAGGTTTTCTTGAGGAATTGAGAGCAAGAGCTAGAGATTTAAAGTTTCAGGAGACTACTTATTGAACATATTTCGCTTGACGTACTTGCCGGGCTAGGCCTAAACGACGCAATAGTTTTATGTGTTGCCAAGTGATATCAAATTCAAACCATCTAAGTCCATGGCGAGCGCTATGAGGATATGCATGATGATTGTTATGCCATCCTTCTCCGAATGAGAGTAAAGCTACCCACCAGCAGTTCCTAGAAAGATCTGGGGAATTGAAATTTCTATAACCGAAAGTATGAGTTGCTGAGTTCACTAACCAAGTGACGTGGTAGACAATTACTAAACGTAGTGGGATTGCCCAAAGCACAAGACCGAGGCCTCCTCCATGTACTTGGTTGAGTTCTCCAAACCAATAAAGGAATAATCCAAGAGGGATTTGAAGCAATAGGAACCAATGATCTAGCCATCTGAAGAAAGGATCGGCATATAGGTCGCCAGCTAAGCGTTTGCTATGAGCTAATGCTGGGATGTCATGGAGCATCCACTCACTATGACTCCACCAGAAGCCTCTGCCTGCATCGTGGTGATCATTTGGCTGATCAGAAAATTTGTGATGATGACGATGAAGAGCTACCCATTCGATAGGACCGCTTTGACAGGCAAGACTTCCCATTATCACTAGGATTCTTTCAACCCATCGGGGTGCTACAAAACTGCGATGTGCAACTAATCTATGCAGTCCAAGAGTGACTCCAAGCACTGTTGTCCAGTAAAGGACTCCAAATGCTGCTAAAGCTTCCCAACTCCAGAACCTAGGCAGGAGAGCGAATGTAGCTCCTACATGCATTATCAGCATGAAGCTTGTTGTGCCCTTTTTTATTTTCCTTTGCTTTAAGGGAAGGGGATCTCGAGGTGCCACTATCCCTGCTCTTAAACTGAGCTCACGGGCTTTTGATGACTTTTCCGGATTAGTTGCAATCAAAATGAACTCTTTGTTTTGTTTATGCCGTTTTTGCCGTATGTGCAGTACATAGCATGAAACAGCAACTATCAGAATCTAAAGGAACTTTGAACCCTACTTCGACTTTCTTTGCAGATACTTCCCTTAGATGAAATGAATGAGCAAGTCATCAAGGTTTGGGCAGATAGGCATGTTAATGAGATATCAAAGGGTTTGGAGTCTGTTGCACTTAAACGGACTGAGTCAGTAGTCCCTGTTTTGAGGAAGGTGTTGGATGCGTTTTCCCTAGAAAAGATTGGTACACATCATTTTTCTTCTTTGACTGGATATGGCCATGGAGATGAGGGTAGGGCAGTCATCGATCGTGTTTTCGCAAGGGTTTTGGGTGCTGAAAAGGCTGCAGTTAGAGTTCAGTTTGTAAGTGGAACGCATGCAATTGCGTCGGCTTTGTTTGGAGTATTAAGACCTGGTGACCATTTGTTAACTGTTACTGGAAAGCCTTATGAAACGCTTGAAGAAGTAATTGGATTGCGTGGGTCTGGCCAGGGTTCACTGAGAGATTTTGGGATTCTTTATGAAGAAATAGCTCTTTGTGAAGATGGAAGTGTGAATTTTCAAGAACTTGATAAAGCTTTGGCAGAACCAAGACGAATGGTTTTTGTTCAGCGAAGTTGCGGATATTCATGGAGGAAAACTTTGTCAATCGATGAGATCAGTCAAATCTGTAAATACGTTCATAAAAAGCAGCCCGATTGCATTTGTTTCGTTGACAACTGTTATGGCGAGTTAGTTGAGGGTCGAGAGCCTTGTGAAGTGGGTGCTGATTTAATTGCAGGATCTTTGATCAAGAATTTAGGAGGGACTCTTTCTCCGACAGGTGCATATGTGGCTGGGAGAGCTGATTTAGTAGAGAAAGCCTGTTCTCGATTAACTGCTCCGGGAATTGGTTCTCAAGGGGGCACAAGTTTTGATCTCAATAGATTGATTTTGCAGGGGCTATTTCTATCTCCACAAATGGTTGCTGAAGCTTTGATTGGAGCTGACTTAGTTGCTGGAGTGTTCTCTTCATTAGGCTTTTCTGTTCTGCCTGAACCAGGAGGAGTGCGGGGAGATTTGATTCAGGCAGTGCAGTTAGGGGATCCAGATGTTTTGAAAGTTGTATGTCGTTCATTTCAAGCTTGTTCACCAGTGGGTTCATATTTAGAACCTGAGCCAGCGAATATGTCTGGTTATGAATGTGATTTGTTAATGGCTGGAGGTACTTTTATTGATGGGAGCACGAGTGAGTTGTCTGCAGATGCACCTTTTAAGAGGCCTTATATTCTTTTTGTTCAAGGCGGCACTCATCGAGCACATATGAAAATCGCATTAAATCGAGCATTATTTGATTTAGTTACTGCGGGTTTGCTAAATCTGAAGCAGACTGTGTAAAACCTGCCTCGCCAGTTCGATGGCCTTTGATTTCCCAGATGATTTTCGTTTCGCTGACAGTCATGAATATGCTGTTCAGGATGGAGAATTAGTAAGAATTGGGATAAGTGCTTTTGCTGTTGATCAGCTTGGGGATATCGTTTTTGTTGAACTTCCTGATGTAGGTACTGACTTGACTCGAGGGAAGAGCTTTGGCTCTGTTGAGTCTGTAAAAGCTGTAGAGGAGATGTTTTCCCCTATCAGTGGTGAAGTTGTACAGCGTAATGAATCTGTCTTGGCTAGTCCTGAGGAGCTTCAGAATGATCCTCATGGAGAGGGTTGGCTCTTGGTAGTGCGCCCTTTGCAAGTAACTCAGATTCAAGAGCTCATGGATTCTGGTTCTTATGCTTCCAAGGTTGCAATGCAATAAATCAAAAAAGCTGCCTTATGAGCTGACAGTTTTTAGAAAGAGTTTCTAAGGTTCTTCAATTGTTTAATGAGCTATTGAACGTGCTTGGCCAAAGCCCCAAGGAGGCATCAAGCATTGAGGCTTCTGCATTCCTTCATAGGCATATCGGACCTAGTCTGGGTGATCAGGAGCAGATGCTTCACTTTTTAGGACATACTGATCTTGAGGGCTTTGTTCAGGAAGTTGTTCCTTCAGACATTCTGGAAGTCAATGCAAATCATCATTTTCTCCAAGAAGGATGTAGTGAGGTAGAAGCGCTCGAGGAATTGCGTGTTATTGCGAAAAAGAATGTTCTTAGGAGATCGCTTATTGGGTTGGGATATCACGCTTGTTCTACCCCAGCTTTGATTTTGCGGCATGTCCTTGAGAACCCCTCTTGGTATACCGCTTACACCCCTTATCAGGCAGAGATTGCTCAAGGACGACTTGAGGCCCTTTTCAATTTTCAGACACTGATTACTGAGTTAACAGGCTTGCCTATCGCGAATGCCTCTTTATTGGATGAGGGGACTGCAGCTGCAGAAGCTATGAGCTTGAGTTTTTCTGTCTGCGAAAGGTCAGAGGCACGCACCTATTTGGTTGATCAAGCAGTTTTGCCGCAGACTCTTTCTGTTCTGCGCACTAGAGCTGAACCATTAGGGATAGTGCTTCAAGTACAGAATCCCGAATCCTTCAATTTTGATCAAAAAGTCTTTGGTGCTTTGCTCCAGTTGCCTGGAAAAAATGGTCGAATCTGGGACCCTTCAAGTGTGATTGCAAAGGTTCATGAGGCTGGAGGAGGACTTGTAACTATTGCTATTGATCCGCTAGCTCAGGTTTTGCTGGCACCAGTTGGAGAGCTAGGAGCTGACATCGCTGTTGGAAGTGCTCAACGTTTTGGGGTGCCTATGGGTTTTGGCGGTCCACATGCTGCTTTTTTTGCAACTCGTGAGGAATTCAAACGTCAAATACCCGGTCGTTTAGTTGGTCAATCGGTTGATACGGAAGGACAGCCTGCATTGCGTTTAGCTCTTCAGACAAGAGAGCAACATATTCGTAGAGACAAGGCCACTAGCAATATTTGTACGGCTCAGGTTTTGCTTGCGGTTATGGCGTCCTTTTATGCAGTGCATCATGGTCCTGATGGTCTTAGTGAGATTGCTCGTCGGGTAGTCATTTTGAGGTCAAAGTTGGAGCAAGGTCTCTTACAGCTGGGCTATTCCCTTGAGCCAATATCTCGTTTTGATTCTGTTGAGGTCATTTGTCCAGAGGCTAGAGAAGTGCATCGCTTAGCAGATAAAGCTGGATTTAATTTCAGGGTTTTGCCAATTGGATCAGCTGTTGAAGATGCTCAAGGATTCGGAATATCTTTTGATGAATTAAGTACTAATCAAGAATTACTAACCCTCTTGCAGATATTGGCTCAGGCAGTTGGCAAGTCGGTTACAGCATTAGAAGAACTTGATTTAGTAGCTAAAGCAGATTTTTCGGGAGTTCCTTTACGCAAAGTTCCATGGCTACAGCAGCCAGTCTTCCATCTCTATCGAAGTGAAACCCAGTTACTCCGTTATATACAGCAATTGGCAAGTCGAGATTTTTCTTTAGTGAATGGAATGATTCCATTAGGTAGCTGCACAATGAAGCTCAATGCAGCATCAGAACTTCTGCCAATTAGTTGGACAGAGTTTGCCAATCTTCATCCTTTTGCTCCTGTTGATCAAACTCTTGGTTTTCAGCAACTTTTCTTAGATTTGGAGAAATGGCTTGGAGCAATTACTGGTTTTGCAGGAGTTTCTTTACAGCCAAATGCAGGCTCTCAAGGCGAATTTGCAGGTTTGTTAGCTATTCGTGCTTGGCATATATCTCGTGGAGAAGGGTATCGGAATGTTTGTTTGATCCCTACAAGTGCTCATGGAACTAATCCAGCAAGTTCTGTTATGGCTGGGATGCGTGTAGTGACAGTCGTCTGTGATCAGGATGGAAATATTGATATTGAAGATCTTTCTAAAAAAGCTCAGAAATATTCCTCTGAATTAGCTGCAATTATGGTTACTTATCCTTCAACTCACGGAGTCTTTGAGCCAGGGATACGCAAGATTTGTGAGTTAGTTCATTCATATGGTGGCCAGGTATATCTTGATGGGGCGAATCTCAATGCTCAGGTAGGTCTTTGTAGGCCTGCTGCTTATGGAGCGGATGTTTGTCATCTCAACTTACATAAGACTTTTTGCATTCCACATGGTGGTGGAGGACCCGGGGTAGGCCCTATTGCAGTTGCCTCTCATTTAGTGCCTTTTCTACCAGGACATCCCTTGGCTGGTTCTGAGATTGATAAAGGTATAGGTGCAATTTCAGCTGCACCATGGGGCAGTGCGGGCATTTTGCCAATTAGTTGGATGTATTTGCGGATGATGGGGTTTAAGGGTTTAAGACAGTCCAGTGCAGTGGCTTTGTTGTCAGCTAATTACATTGCCAATCGACTTGATCCTTATTATCCAGTGCTTTTTCGAGGTTCTAAAGGTTTAGTTGCTCATGAATGTGTACTGGATTTGCGCCATCTGAAACGAGATCAGGGTATTGAGGTTGAGGACATAGCCAAAAGGCTTATGGACTATGGCTTTCATGCACCAACAGTAAGTTGGCCAGTCGCTGGGACATTAATGGTAGAACCAACTGAGAGTGAGAGTCTTGAGGAATTAATGAGGTTTTGCGAGGCAATGATTGCTATTAGGGCAGAGGTAGAAGCGTTGGGCACTGGGCAGGCCGACCCTCAAAATAATCCACTCAAGCGTTCACCTCATACCTTGGCTGCGGTTACTGCCGAAGAATGGGATCGACCATATTCCAGAGCAGAAGCGGCTTTTCCTATGGCTTGTCAACGTCAGATTAAGTTTTGGCCTGCGACAGCTCGCATTGATAACGCCTATGGAGATCGCAATTTGGTGTGTACATGCCCTTCTCCTGAAGACTTTTCTGAGTAGTTCGTCGAATTGCCCTGGCCTGAAAGTTTTTGACGCGGTAAATTTTCACTGAAAACCGAATTTTTGGTTTTGAAATTGTTGCAACCGGCACAGTTTTCACTAAACTATCCGGCAGCGACAAAGATCGCTGGGGGGACACCATGACTATTGACATATCAAAGGGCAAATCTGTATCAGTTCGTTCATCTGATCATTTGACCTTGCCTGATTTGCCAGAAAGCTTGAACTCATTACTCGTTGGTGGAAACACTATGCGAATTGATGGAACGAACGTAGTTCGTGTTCCATTTGGAGTTCGTCAACCCAGAAGGCAGCGTCCTGAACGACCTGAGCGGTGGGCAACCTTAGTTATTCCTATTCAGCCAAAAGATAATCCGACTCCACCTCCGCAAGCTGCTTGATCCTTAAGCAGCTTCTATAAGATTGTTCTGCTCAGACAGGCGAAGATCTAATACTGTTTTGGCTTCCTCTAGCGAGGATGCGTGAGTTCTAAAAGGTAGTATTTGCATGGGACTGCGCTCGGGACGTATTAGCCAAGTATTGTTTGCTTCTAGCAAGATAAGAAAGCCTCGATAACGAACCGCAAAAGTTTGGATAGGTTGAGATCCCATTTACTAGGGGTCTTGTAATTAAGTACGCATGTATTTCAGTACACAATATGTGGTGTACCCTTGAATTTCAAAAAAACTTTAGAATTCATTTTTCATAGAATTGTTGTTGTTGATACATCGAAGCTGAAACACTGCAATCATTGCGCTCTTGGTTGAACAGAACATTTGCAAATCCACATTTTCCTTTTGCTCTGCTGGCTGATCAACCTACATATAGTGTAGTCACCTTTACTTATTGCGTGTTAAAGCTCGAGGAGTTGCATTTGCATGAGCCGTTTGAGTAGATCTTCAATTGATGCATCCTTAGCAGGGTTATTAGAATTACTCATGAGTTGTCGCCCTACCACTTGGGCTCCCAAGTGAGTTAGTTGTATCCGCAAAGATAACAACAATTCCATTCCACCTCCTCCAGAAAAGCTCGCCATAGCTATTGGTCTTCCATTGAATAAATTGCGGAAGTCATCTCCTTGAACTGAAAGCCAAGCAATAGCATTTGTGAGCAGTGGAGGAATAGAACCGTTGTATTCAGGCGCACAAATTACCCAATAAGGTGTTGAAGACATTTCATGGTTCAGTTTGGAGAGCTGAGGAGTTATTTCGTTCTTGGCATTTGTTCTTGGGTTATATAAAGGCAGATCCAGCTCCGTTAAATCTATTAGTTGAGGTAATGCCCCAAGATCTCGACCTATTTGGACAAAACGTTTAGCTAGTTTGAGGTTTTCCCCATTGCTGGCAGTGATAACAAGCAAGTCATTTTTTGAAGACATTGAAATGTTCTTTGGTAGGAGAGCTTTGGGTTGTCTACTTCTATCAATATTCTTCCTTAGTAAACAGCACCAGTGGTGCGATGGTGAATTGCAGTAATACCATCTTTGTCGAAAACACCTCCATGATTAACCTCTGCATATATCAACCAGTGGTCGCCACATTCCATGCGTTTTTGTACGCAACCTTCTAGCCATGCCAGGGCATCTTGAATTAGGGGCTGCCCATTTGGACTATTTTCCAGATTTAGGCCGTCTAGTCGTTTGGCCCCAGGTTTGAAAGATTGGAGAAATTGTTTTAATGCTCCATTTTGACGCCCTTCAGCAAGCACATTTAAAGCAAAGCAATCGCCACTATGAAGTAAGGCTTCTACAGCACGATCTTTGGCTACAGAAATGGTGATGCCTGGAGGAGAAAAACTACCTTGACTAACCCAACTGGCGACCATGGCACCGCTTAATGATTCATCGCCTTGACCTTTGCGTGCTGTCAGTACGCAGAGAGATCCAACGATACGTCCTAAAGCAAGAACAGCTGGATCACTAGCACTAGTGCTCAGTCCACCTGACGCACGTCTTTGTTGGCGCCGTTCAGCTTGAAGAAGATTTCTGCCGAATAATGTTCCCGTCTCTTCTAAGGTTTTTACCATGCATGGATCTGGGGTGAATTTTACTTTTATTGGATCGAAGCCAAATTCGAAACCACCGTTACGCAATTTTTCTTCCAATAGATCTATAGCTTCACCACTCCATCCATAGCTACCAAAGATACCTACTTTTTTATTTCGATCTCCTTCAGCGAGCAGTGTCCCTAGAGCCGATACTATTGGCGTTGGTGCATGGCCTCCTAGTGTTGGAGAGCCAATGAGATATGCATCTGCTTTCTGAATGGCTTGAACTAATTGATCTGCAGGTGTGAATTCACAGTTGTGACTAGCTACACGAACACCAGTTTTGCAGATTCCTTGAGCTAAAGCATCAGCTATAGCTGCTGTATTCCCATAGGCGCTTGCAAATAGCAACACCACTTCTAGAGGTGCCTTGATTTGGCCCTCACTCCAACGCTGATAGTCGTTAAATAGACTACGCCAGCTACCCTCTATAGCCGGGCCATGACCTGGAGCAATAGTGGAGATGTCAAGATTTTCAAAACGTTCTAACAACGAAGCGACTTGAGTTGCCATTGGAGCCATTAAACAGTCATAGAAATGTCGTCTTTCTTCTTCTGTACTGAGAGGATTGACTTCTGCCCAATTTGTTGTGCATATATGAGCGGCAAAAAGTTTGTCGCTGATAAGGAGACCTAAAGTGCTTTCATAGGCAATAAGGCATCCTGGCCAACGAGGAGTAGGTGCTGGGATTAGCCTTATATGATGCTGACCAATTTTTGGGAGCTCTTGTTCTTGTTTAATAGTTTGTATTGGAGGTTGCTCGGGAATCTGTGTTGACTTTTTATCCGCTTGACCTGGCTTTTGTTGTTTCCAGAGCTCTTGAAGTAACTTTGCTCCTGGATTAGAGCTGATTAATTTCAAGGATGGGTAAATCTTGGCTAATTTTCGGAGAAGAGCTACTCGGTTTGGATTTACATGACCTACTACAACTTGCAAGTTTGCATTTTTATTCGGCAAAGCTTTCAGGAGAGCTGGTAAGAAGACTTCTCCGTAGGTGACACCTGGCGGATGCACTAAAATTGCTAAGTCATCTTCATGACCATCTGAGTAGTTATTAGAAGTGAATAAGAAGCTGTTGTCGGTGCTGCCTCGTTCTAAAGCATATTCAAGTTCAAATCGTAATCGCTTAGTGCTAACACCTCTGAGACAGAGCAGCCCTGATTGAATTGGGATACTAATTACTTTTAACTTGTCGGTCGATTCCGATGATTTACTTAGAAAAGGGATTCTCATTAGTAGTGATTACCTACTTTGCGATGATGAACAGCAGTTTTAGCCTCTGAATCAGCAATGTTTCCTTCTTCCACAATTGCATAAATGATCCAATGATCAGAACTCTCCAGTTTTTGCTCTACTCGACAACCTAGGAATGCGAGTGCATCTGCTAACACTGGACCACCTTTAGCTAAGTTCTCTAAGACATTGATACCTTCAAATCTATCTGCACCAGGTGGGAAGCGCTTCAAAAAATGACGCAGTAATGGTTGATAGTTATCCTCTTGCAAAATATTGATCACAAAGTGGTCACCTACTTGCATCAAGGTTTCGATTGCCCTGTCTTTCGCGACGGCAACTGTTAGCCCAGGTGGTCTAAAACTGGCTTGAGAGACCCAGCTGGCGATCATTGCACTTTTTCGTTCACTGCCTCCTTTTCCTTGACTGGCCGTGACAACATATAGTCCTCCACTGATACGACCTAATGCTTTGTCAAGGTCGCCATCTAAACTTTTCATGGACGCAATAGCTTTTTTGCGATTTAGTATTTGACCTAAATCAGTACCGGCTTCTTCGCAACGTTGATAGGTATTGCCATCTGGCTCTTTTTTGACTCGTAGTGGCTGGAAGGCTTCTTTTTGACCTAAACTTCTTAATTGACTTGCAACAGTATCAATTGGCTCATCATTACCGCCATACGCATCATAAACGGCAACCCATTGCTTAGATTTTAAGGCAGCAAGGAGAGTCCCGATGGAGCTTTGTAACTCCGCATCAGGCTTATTAGGCCAAGTTGGTATTACAACTGCCTGAGCATCACTTATTAGAGAGCTCAATTCTTGAGCATCAGAAGCACGCAGGTCTACGAATTGCACTTGTGCATTTGCTTTGCCAATCCCATGTGCAATTGCTTGACTAAGTTGGTCACAAAATCCATATTGGCTGAGATAACAAACGGCAGCATAGGTTTCACCTTGGCTTCGCTGTTTACTCCAGTCTCGGTAATCATCTATCCATAAAGGAAGGTTATATCTCAGAAGAGGCCCATGACCTACCGCAATAGTGTTGATTGCTGGAAGATTATCCATTCGCTTCAATGCTTGTAAAACACTTCGGGCATTGGGAGCCATCAAACAGTCATAATAAAAGCGAAAGTCTGCAGCGATAACTGTCGGGTCATTGTCGAAGAGACTGTTTGAGCAATAGTGCATTCCAAAGGCATCACAAGTGTAGAGAATGCCTGTACCGTGATCGAAAGAGAAGATTGTGTCAGGCCAGTGCAGATTTGGCGTGCTTAAAAATTCGAGGTGATGATTGACCCCACTCTTTTGATTAGTTCCCAATTCAAGTTTATCTCCGCTTTTGATTGATCTAGATTGAAATGGACGGTGTATTTGATTTTTTAGGAATTCAATCGCAATTTTTGAGGCGATGATTTCAATCTGTGGGTTGCGTTCTACTAGCTCTCCAATAAGTCCAGAATGATCTGGTTCAGTATGGCTAACTATTAGGTAATCAATTGAGCTTGGATCAATTTGCTTTTGTAGCTCAGCAAACCAGTATTTTTCAAACTTCAGGTGACTTGTGTCAATTAGGGCTGTCTTAGCTCCTTGCACAAGAAAGCTGTTGTATGTGGTGCCATTGCGAAGGCCGAATTCAATATCAAAACGGCTTCGCTTCCAGTCCAGTGAGCGAATAGTTGTGGTGTCAAGACCAATGCTTTCACATTGCAGGGACAACTCTGGACTTTCGTTGGGTGTTTCTGCCTTTGTTTTGGACAGTGGAGCTTCCATCGATTTATTCCACTATTTCACAAACTCTAAGAATGCTGAGGAAGGAACTGTGCATTAAGTTACGAGTACGCCAGATTAGGCAGCCAATTCACCAGGCTTGGAATTGTAATAATTACCATTAATACAGTTATTTGTAAGGCTACAAATGGCAATGCTCCCATGTAAATTTCTCGAGTAGTAATGCTTTTTGGAGCCACCCCACGCAGATAAAAAAGAGCGAAACCGAATGGAGGTGTAAGAAAAGAAGTTTGTAGATTGGCACCTATGATTACTCCAAGCCATAGCAAAGCATCTGGCCCTAATAATTGACGGGCAGTTGGCAGTAAGAGTGGTACAACAATGAAAGCTATTTCAAAGAAATCGATAAAAAATCCCAGTGCAAAAATTGTGAGCATGCTGATTGCTATAAACCCAGCTTTCCCTCCGGGAATACTTATCAATAAATCAGCAATGAGTTGATCACCACCTACTCCTCTAAACACCAAACTAAATGCAGTCGACCCAATTAAAATTGCCATAACCATAGAGGTTGTTCGTAAGGTCTCGTCGCAAACCTTTGAAAGTGTTTGGCGACTGAATCCACCATCTAAGGCTGCTAATCCCATGGCCCCAATAGCCCCTAAAGTCCCTGCTTCAGTGGGTGTTGCAATCCCCATGAAGATGCTCCCAAGAACTAAGAGAATCAGCCCTAGGGGAGGGATCATCACGCGTAATAATCTACCTATTTGAGACATACTCAAATTGAATTCGCCTTGTTTAGGCGCAAGCTCGGGTTTAAGGGCACTTATCACCAGCACATAAGTTGCAAATGCACTGGCCATTAATATGCCTGGAATAAGAGATCCAAGAAACAGATCGCCAACTGAAACTCCTAGCTGGTCTCCAAGGACTACCAAAACAATGCTTGGCGGAATGATTTGACCTAGTGTTCCTGAGGCGGCAATGATGCCAGTAGCAAAGGAACGGTTGTAACCCGCGCGCAACATCGCAGGTAGTGAGATCAGCCCCATGGTTGTTACGGTGGCTGCTATTACACCTGTAGTTGCTGCAAGTAAGGATCCGACTAGGACAACTGCAAGGGCTAAGCCTCCACGAATTCCGCCGAGAAGCTTTCCCATGCTTTCTAGTAGTCGTTCGGCAATGCCAGATGCTTCGAGCATGGCACCCATGAATACAAATGCTGGTATTGCTAACAAAGTGAAGTTGGCCATTATCCCCATGATTCTTTGAGGAAGGGCGGTTAAAAATAATGGCTCAATCTCTCCAAGTCCTATCCCAATTAGGGAAAAAAATACTGCTATGCCACCAAGACAAAAAGCCACTGGATAGCCACTCAATAGTGCTATCACTAGAGCCAAGAACATTGTTGGCCCTAGAAATGTGGATGGCTCAAAGCTGATTACATATCCAAGAAGATCAACCTCAATCAAGGGATTTCTCCTCTGATTGTTGCAGTTGTGATTGGTGAATTGTTGATGACTTTCGAAGTAATGACCAGTTTTTTATTGCTTCGGCAAGACCTTGTAGAGTTAAAAGTAAGAAGCCTATTGGGATAAGGCTTTTGATCCAATAGCGTGGAAGTCCATTTGGGTCAGGTGACAGTTCATGGATACTCCAAGAATGGAGAGCTGGTTCGATTGAAATGGCCATCACTCCAAAAGCAAAAGGCAATAGAAGGGCAAGCGTGCCCCAAATTTCCATGCGTATTTGTCTTGTCACAGACCAGCGACTTTGCAAAACATCTACTCTTACATGGCCATTTTGTTGGAGTGTCCAGCTCAAACCTAATAAGAAGACCAGGTCAAATAAATACCATTGCCCTTCGATTAAACCGTTGGAGCTCAATTTGTGGCCGATGGCGACTCCTAAATATCTACCTACAACGTTCCAGAGTCCTAATCCAAGCATCAAAAGCACTGCCCAGCGCCCAAAGAACGCAAATGATTGAGTGATCCTTTCAATACGATTGGCTATAGATAGCCAGTGCCTCATTTTCATCCTTTTCGATAGTTGTAGCTAAAGCTTGAGAAAGAAAATTCGTTTATTTTGTGCCAGTTGTAGATGTCTTTGCGAAACGCTTGCCATTGTTCAAATATTTGGCGGAAGTTCCGATCATCCGCAGCCATATCTGAATAGAGCTGGAAAGCTGCGTCTTGTGCAGCGGTCAGAATACTTTTGCTGTAAGGAACTAATTCTGTTCCACTTTGTACAAGTCTTTGGAGTGCTGTTCCATTCAGATTGTCGTAGCGGTTCAGCATCGTGAGATTTGCTTCATAACAAGCTGTGCTGAAAATCGCTTGGTATTCAGCGGGCAGTTTGTTCCAAGCCTTTTGATTGACTAGTGCAGTCAGAGTAGGACCAGGTTCCCACCAACCTGGGTAGTAGTAGAAGCGAGCGGCTCGGGATAGTCCAAGTTTTTCGTCGTCATATGGGCCGGTCCACTCGGCAGCATCAATCGCGCCTCGATCAAGAGCTAGATATATTTCACCTCCTGGTAGGACTTGAACGTTCACACCTAGTTCAGCCATGACCTTCCCACCTAGCCCTGGGATGCGCATCTTGAGACCTTGCAAGGAATTTAGATTTTCCAGCTTTCGTTTGAACCAACCACCCATTTGAGCTCCTGTATTTCCAGCAGGGAAGCTAAGTACTCCAAAATCTGCATAAATTCGGTTTAGCAATTCGTTTCCACCGGCCTCGTACAACCATGCGTTTTGTTCTTGAGCAGTCAATCCAAAAGGAACTGATGTTCCGAAAGCAAACGAGGGGTTTTTGCCAATGTAGTAATAGCTAGCTGTATGACCACACTCAACTGATCCGGCTTGAACAGCATCTAACACTTCAAGACCTGGAACTATTTCTCCAGCTGCATAGGGTTTGATTTGAAATTTTCCACCACTTAGGTCATTAACTCTTTGGCTAATGGTCAATGCACCTCCATAGATAGTGTCTAGTGAGGGTGGCCAGCTAGTGGCCATTTTCCATCGCACAGTGGGAAGGACACTGATTCCGCTTGATTCTTCTCGTCGAATTGTGCATGAGCTCAATAAGCCCGTGCCTACAGCAGCAGATAGAGCAGTGATACTTGAGCTGAGAAGCTTTCTACGTTGCATGCGGTAGTGGTTTCAGCGAGGCAATACTGATGGGTATTAGATGTACCCAAAAGCTAATGCCAGTCAATTAATTATTTTGTTAGCTCTTCGAGGATGTGTATGCAAGCTCAATGATGAAAATCTTTGAAGTCGGATTGATAGCATTTCAAAAAATGGTTTGAAGATTTTAATCATTAATTAAATTTATAGAATCTTTTTTCTTGTTTATTAAATTAACCACCAACTGGTAAATGTAGCGGCCTGTCCACAAGCTGTTCCCTCATCATTCCAAATGGTCCAGATTCGAGCATTGTTGATCTGGAATTTTTGTTGACGACTATTAATTCGAACACCTCTATATCCTTCGACTGAAGATTTGTTCTGAGCTTGGCTTAGAGCTATTGCACGATGCTTTTGTTCTTCAATGGGTGCAGTGAGCTTTGAAGGCATATCAATCATTTCTTTCCATCGACGATGCCATATTTGTAATGCTGTTGCGTTGATGTAGTTCAATAAAGGATCCTGTGAACTATCATGTGCGATAACAGGTTGTGATAAGGCAAATAACTCTTGACTAATTGTGCGATTAGGAATTTGGTAATTGTGATGTGCAAATAGAGGTCTTTTAAAAGCCACTTGGTGAGACTTTAAAATCCAATTAGCAAGTTTTAATTGTTCTGGCGTGAGCCAAGGAGATTCAGTCACCGGCTGTCATCGCTTGCATCATTGCCTGCTGAGCCAAGAGCTGGCCTTGTTCTCGAAGATGACTTAGGAAAAGGTGACCTGCTTTTGGGAATCGAGGCTCTTCTGCCAAGGGGAGCTCGCCTGCTGAATCCAAGCCTGTATCGCCTTCCATCGCTGGTGTGATGACGACTAAATCAGCATTGAGACTGGCGTCATAACGCCACCATAAACTTGGGTCCAAAACTGCAGGGTGAGGGGGACTCGCCCAGTTGTTTTGATTGTTTGATTCATCATCTGTGCTGCCAGTCTCTTCGGTTGTTGTTTGTGCTAGAAGCGCAAGTGCATGTAGACGTTGTTCTGCTAGATCTGCAAGTAACTTTGAACGTGTTCGACCACGCAGTTGAAAGAGTACAAATGGGTCTTCACTAAACCGATCACCCATTAGGAAATAGATAGCACTGATGTGCTTGCAGGGATTGGCTTTATCTGGGCAACTGCATTCACTACGAACTTCTTGTAGCTTGAACGGGAAAAGACGCCGACCACTAGCTGCAAAAGCGCGTTCGATATCAGCCGGCATAATGCCTGCAAGAAGTTGTGCTGACCAACGTGCTTTTTGAGTAAGTGCTTCTAAGACATATCCCCAATCTTCATCATTAAGCACATCAAGCCAAAGTTTGACTTTGTATGGATCTTCACCCGTGCCTTGTACTCTTGCGTGAACTCGCCTACCTTCAAAACGGATAGAGGTGACGTTACCTTCTCTTGCATAAGTCCAGGCTCTTTCAAGACGTTTTTTAAATCGGTAGGAATTAATTAATTCCATCCACTGCTCAACCCACCAAGGTTGCTGCCCTAGACCTTCTGTGCCCAGTGCCGTTGTGATTTCTGTGCTGCTTTGATTGGTATTTGAGTTCATGGGAAGAGCATTAGTTTACTTGTCCTCTAAAGCAACCAGTTCTCTTAATTGATTTACGCCTAATCCACCTAGCCAATCTTCTCCTGACCCAATAATGTCTTCTGCTAATCGTGATTTCTCGATAATCATGCGATCAATTTTTTCTTCTACTGAGCCACTAGTAATGAATTTGTGAACCATTACTCTTTTATCTTGTCCAATTCTATAAGCCCGATCTGTTGCTTGGTTTTCGACTGCAGGATTCCACCATCTATCTACATGGAAAACATGACTTGCTCTAGTGAGATTTAGCCCCACCCCACCAGCTTTTAGAGATAAGAGGAAAATTTGTGGACCTCGAGGGTCTTCTTGAAAACGATCAACCATGGCCTGTCTTTCGGTTTTGCGGGTGCCGCCATGGAGGAAAGGAACTTCGAATTTCCATCTTTGCTGTAAATAGGTTTGCAGTAAATGTCCCCATTCAGCAAATTGGGTGAAAAGGAGTGCACGATCACCTGCCTCGATAACCTCTTCAAGAATTTCTTCTAGACGTTGTAATTTTGCAGAACGAGTAATGAAGTTTTTTTCAACGGTTGTTTCTTTCAGAGCTAGAGCTGGATGATTGCAAATTTGTTTTAGACGTGTCAGGAGTCCAAGTACTTTTCCATGTCGTTGACCTAAAGGAGCCTGTGCTATTGCGTCTAATGTTTCATCGACAATTTTACTGTAAAGACCTTGTTGTTCTTTACTTAATCCAACCCATTCACTTAGTTCAACTTTTTCAGGTAGGTCGGAAATTATTGCTTTGTCAGTTTTAAGTCTACGAAGGATGAATGGACTTACTCGAGCTTTGAGATCTCTTAGAGATGACATGTCTCCATATCGCTCTATAGGCATTCGATAACGTTGACGAAAGAAATCTTCTTCTCCTAGGACTCTTGGATTAAGAAAATCCATCAGAGCCCATAGCTCGCTAACTCGATTTTCTACAGGTGTACCAGTAAGGGCAATGCGAAAGCGGCTTGTTTTGCTTGGTTTTGATATGTCACGTGCGGCTTGGCTTTGTTTAGCGCTGGGATTTTTGATTGCTTGAGCTTCATCGATAACAATCCCTTGCCAGTCAATTGTTTCTAACAGTTCACTGTCTCTTTGCATAAGGCCATAACTTGTCAGGAGAAGATCTATTGTTTTCAGCTCTTTTTTCAAATCATTGGGTGTAGAAGGGCGACGAGGCCCATAATGTTCTCTTACATTTAAATCAGGTGTAAATGACAGTGCTTCTCGCTTCCAATTAGTGAGAACAGATGTTGGAGCAACTAGTAGTACTGGTCTTTTGAGTTCTTTTTCGGCTTTCAGATGTTGAAGAAAAGCAAGTAATTGAATTGTTTTCCCTAACCCCATATCGTCTGCTAAGCAGGCCCCTTGATCAAAACGGTGGAGGAAGGCTAGCCACCCTAAGCCGCGCTCTTGATATGGTCTGAGCTGTCCGTTGAATCCATCTGGAGCTGGCAGTGGATCTGGAGCTTTCTGTTGGTGGTATTGCTCTAAAACACCTTGAAGCCTTGGACCTGCTTCAAATTTGTGAACCGGAAGCCGCATCATTGTGTCGCCTTCTGTTGCAGTTAGTCTGAGGGCATCATCCAGACTCATGTCTGGATTTGCACTACAGAAGCGCTCAGCATTCTTGAGATCATTAGGTCGTAATTCGATCCATGCGCCTTTGTGGTGCACTAATGGGCTTCTTTTCCCAGCCAATCTCTCTAGCTCTTTAAGGGTTAGACGTATCCCTCCAATCATCAACTCCCAACTCCAATCCAGATTTTCCCCAAGAGTGAATCCTCGTGATTTTTGTGATAGCTCTGCTTTAATTGCTAAGCCAAGACGACTAGCTAATCCGCCAGAGAGACTGCTTGGTAATTCAACGCCAACACCAACATCGCGTAGTTGTGAGGCTGCAGTTCTTACTAGAACAAAAGCCTCGGCAGGTGTTAGTTGCATTGATTCTGGAGTGGCATTATCTAGACCTCTTTCGATTGGAGGGAATACGGTTAGCGCACGACCCATTCCTTCTAGAAGTACTTCGCCAGGATGATCTACGCGGATTTCTCCAAGCTGTAAGAAGTTTGCACCACTCCCCCAGGCTTTTGCTGCAGGCAATTTTAAGGCTGGATCTGCTTCTGCTTGCAGCGAAAAACGCAGTTCCCACAGTTCTTCTCCTTCATTCGGAGTAAAGAGTTCAAGACATGCTCTTGCTGCTGCTACGTTTCCTGCTACACCTTCACGCCAATGATGACTTGCTGCTGCTAGACGTTCAGCTTCTTCATTCGGTAGATTAATCACTCCAGTTTCTGTTCCAAGCGCTTGCTGCC
Source organism: Prochlorococcus sp. AG-409-P01 (assembly GCA_003215335.1). Lineage (GTDB taxonomy): Bacteria > Cyanobacteriota > Cyanobacteriia > PCC-6307 > Cyanobiaceae > AG-409-P01. The sequence goes on from QCKM01000003.1 coordinate 106,735, forward strand.
AAGTTGCAAGTAGAGGGTCTAGGCCTTCTGTATTGGTTTGGAACCCTTTTCTGAGTTGAGCATCAACTAGCTCTTCAAGTAAACTAGCCACACGAATCCGTCCACTTCGAGGTCTACATGAGGCGATCGGGTTTGCTTCCCTCATGGCTTCAGGTCGAAGACGAGTTGTCCTGTTGCTGCGCCTTCCCATGGGTTCTCTCCAAGGCAGTGCACAGGTCGCTACAAGTGGTAGCCGTGCGGCAAAGTCCTCTAAACGACGACGGTCATCTTCTCTATTTAGAAGTGGAACCCATCGAGCGCGATGTGGATATCCTTCTCCTTTGCTGAGCTCTACTTGTGGTAGCCATCTTCCTCGAGCAATGATGCTTAAAGCCCATCGTTGAAGATGACTCCACCAACGGAGCTCTTCTCCTAGATCAGAATTTTGGTCTGATAGTGGAAGTGTTGATAGCCAAGATGTTGCTTCGCCAGGCTCTATTGCAAGACCTTGGACTTGCCACGGCCACCATTCGGTATTTTTTGGAATAGGTTCGCCTGCTTGTAGAGGTAGTCCTGTCCAGCTGCCTATTTCAGTATTAGATTCATTCTGAACTTTTATTGCCTTGGGATTGCTCCGAGCTTTAACCCTACGACTAGGCAGAGTCAAACAGGCAGTTGCATCAATAATTCCATTGGGGAGAAGATCCCTTTCGCTTAGCCAGGCTCTTAGATTTTCTGTTGATAGAGTAAAGGGATGGACAGCAGGGGTTGCACTTGGCCCGGCGGGGTTGGCTACTCGCCAGGTGTCAGCCCAAACAAGTAGAGCTGGCCGGCCAGAGCTGGTCGGTGTACGAATTGCTGGGAGCCAGGTGGCGTGCAGCAGACTCATGGCCGCGACACGGAAATCATGCGTTGGGTTCCTTTAAGAATGAGTGAGTTGCTAAAAGTGGCAACCAGCCCCAATGAGGTTCCTTTAGCAATGATGCCAGGCCATAGTTCCTTTGAGCATGTTGCGTGAAGGACATCTCCTTATTTCTTAGTTCAAGACAAGGACTAAGAATGAAATTGCACTTGCCAAAGTCCTCTTAAATCGGACCTAGATAAAGCCTGAATGCAAAATTGACCAAGCTTTTGAATCTGGAGCTCTAAGAGTTACTTCACCATTCTAAGAGCAGCTGGATCTTCTTTCCTACATTCTTAGAGGTCGCTACCACTACATTGTGCAAATCACACTCGATTATGCCTGTTTAACTTCCTTGTTAAGCTCATTGCTGTCATGACCAATGAAGGGTTGTTGCGATTTCAAAAGTCGCGACCTTGTACTGGAGAAGAGATTCGCCAAGCTTTCCTGGCGTTTTTTGGTGATCGTGGCCATCAGGTGATGCCTAGTGCATCTTTAGTCCCGGAAGATCCGACCGTATTACTCACGATTGCGGGAATGCTTCCCTTTAAGAGGGTTTTCCTTGGACAGGTTGAAGCCCCTTCTGCTAGGGCTACAACCTCACAAAAGTGTATTCGTACGAATGATATTGAGAATGTGGGAATAACTGCTAGGCATCACACGTTCTTTGAGATGCTTGGAAATTTTTCTTTTGGCGATTATTTCAAGGAAGAGGCAATTAAATGGGCGTGGGAATTGAGTACCGAAGTCTTTGGATTAAGTCCTGCAAATTTGGTTATAAGTGTTTTTCGAGAGGATGAAGAAGCAGAGTCAATTTGGCGCGATGTTGTTGGAGTGAATTCTGAAAGGATTGTCCGAATGGATGAGGCTGATAACTTTTGGAGTTCTGGTGCCACAGGCCCTTGTGGTCCTTGCTCGGAAATTTATTACGATTTCAAGCCTGAAATGGGTAGTGAAACCATAGACCTTGAGGACGATAGTCGCTTTATCGAATTTTATAACTTGGTTTTTATGGAGTATAACCGTGATTCTGAAGGTGTTCTCACGCCGTTAGACAAGAAGAATATTGACACTGGTATGGGTTTAGAACGAATGGCTCAGATCTTGCAGGGGGTTCCTAATAATTATGAAACTGATCTCATTTATCCATTAATTAAGGTGGCAGAGGAGCTCTCTGAATCGAATTACAAACAACTCGATTCAAGAGGACAAATTTCTTTAAAGGTGATTGCTGATCACAGTAGAGCTATTACTCATTTGATTTGCGATGGTGTGAGTGCAAGCAATTTGGGTCGTGGATATGTCTTGAGACGACTTTTGCGCAGAGTCGTTCGTCATGGACGGTTGTTGGGAATAGCCAAGCCTTTTCTTGCTTGCATGGGTGATGCAGCGATTCAGTTAATGAAATCTGCTTACCCACAATTGTTAGAAAGGCGTGATGTCATTCTTGCTGAATTGCAAAGGGAGGAAGCTCGTTTTTTAGAAACCCTTGAAAGAGGAGAGAAATTATTAGCAGATCTTCTTTCCAGCAATCCTAATCAAATCGAAGGAAAAGATGCTTTTGAGTTGTATGACACTTATGGCTTTCCTTTAGAGCTGACGCAGGAAATAGCAGAAGAGAATGATTTGAGTGTGGACATTGAAGGTTTTCACGCGGCTATGGACAAGCAGCGTCAACGTGCTAAGGCTGCTGCAATAAGTATTGATTTAACTATTCAAGATGCTCTGGATGCAATAGCCGTAGATAGTTCTGCTACTCGTTTCCGTGGCTATGAAGTTTTAGAGCATAAAGGTACCGTGCAAGCTCTTCTTGTAAATGGGGAACCGGCTCAACACGGAACTGCTGGAGACAAAGTAGAGGTTGTTTTAGACATAACTCCTTTTTATGGCGAGTCTGGTGGTCAGGTTGGTGATCGCGGTGAACTCATTGGAGATGGACTCAGAGTTCAGATAGATGATGTTAGTCGTCGCCAGGACGTTTTTATCCATAGTGGGCGATTGCAGTTAGGTGATCTTTCTATTGGAGATGAGGTTAACAGTTGTGTTGATCAATCTAGTCGTAGACGAGCACAGGCTAATCACACCTCCACACACCTTTTACAGGCAGCATTGCGACAAATAGTTGATGCGGATATTGCTCAAGCAGGCTCATTGGTTGATTTTGATAGATTGCGTTTTGATTTTCATTCTCCTAGATCTTTAACTACTATTGAGCTTGAGAAAGTTGAGAAGTTAATTAATCTTTGGATTGCAGATGCCCATGAGTTAAATGTTCAACAAATGAATCTTGAGAAAGCTAAAGCGGCAGGTGCAATAGCAATGTTTGGTGAGAAATATTCTGATTCAGTCAGAGTTGTTGATGTGCCAGGTGTCTCTATGGAGTTATGTGGTGGCACACATGTTTCTAATACTGCTGAGATAGGACTTTTTAAGATTGTCTCGGAAAGTGGTATCGCTGCAGGTATACGTCGAATTGAAGCCATTTCAGGTATGTCTGTTTTGAAATATCTCAACGAGAGAGATTTGGTAGTTAAGCAGCTATCAGAAAAGTTGAAAACTCAGCCCAATGAAATTGTTGATCGGGTTTTGTCTTTACAGGATGAGTTGAGGGCTATGTCTAAGGATTTGTTGTCGGTTACTGAAGAACTAGCCTTGAATAAGGCCATGACTTTAGTAACTCAGGTCCAGACAATTGGTAGCACAAGTGTTCTTATTAAACGTTTGGATGGTGTGGGTGGTGATGCACTTCAGAATGCTGCGAGGCAGCTTTTAGATCAGCTTGGTGACTCGGCTGCTGTTGTACTTGGTGGAGTTCCTGATCTTGTACATCCCGATAAGGTTGTTCTAGTGGCGGCATTTGGTGAAACAGTTGTCTCTGGTGGCTTGCAAGCCGGCAAGTTCATAGGGGCAATTGCTAAATTGTGTGGAGGAGGAGGTGGTGGAAGACCAGGTTTTGCCCAGGCAGGTGGTCGAGATGCTGCAAGACTAGATATCGCTTTGGAAGCTGCTTTGAGACGATTAACTGAAGAGCTGACTTGAGTTTTATTGCTGTAAATAAGTGCTTTGCCGCAGGCTAGTTTCAACATGATCCATTAGACGTCGAGCGTCTTTGATCTTGAGGGTTCTATTTTGGATAGCTTCTTCACTAGCTATTCTTAGTCGTTCTAACAATTGCTCCGGATCATGTTCCATTGCTTCAAGGACATCCGAATTGGTATCACCTTTCACAACGTGGTCAATTTGGTAACCGCAATTCGGAGTGAGACGAATATGTACAGCATTTGTGCTTCCAAATAAATTGTGTAGATTGCCCATGACTTCCTGATAAGCCCCTCCAAGAAATATTCCTATGAGATATGGGTCGTTTCCATTGAGCTTATGGAGCTCTAGTAAAGGTTTCACATGCCCATTATCAATGAATTTGGATAGCTTGCCGTCAGAGTCACATGTAAGATCTGCAAAATGTCCTAATTGTTGAGGCTCTTCATTTAGTCGATGAATTGGCATTATTGGAAATAACTGCTCGATAGCCCATGTGTCTGGCAAAGAACGAAACACTGAAAGGTTTGCATAGTAGGTATTAGCTAATGTATGTCTCAATGTTTTCAGTTCTTCTGAAGCTAATTCACTGTCTGGCAATATTTTGATTAGTGCTTTAGCACAAGCCCATGTAAGACTTTCTGCCAACGCTCTTTCTGTAAGACTGAGATAACCCAATCTAAAGGCGCTTAATGCATCATTTTTAAATTTAATGGCATCATTCCAGGCTTCTTGCAGTTTGGAATGATCTGAATTGGAGCACTTTTGAATTTTCTCTATGCCTAATAATGTCTCCCGTAAGTTGCTAACAATTAAGGATTCATCGCTTTTGATTTTTGGTATTGCATCAGGAACGGATTCAGTGCCAAGAACGTTAAATATTAGAACTGAGAAATGACTTGAAAGTGCGCGTCCACTTTCACTCACCAAAATAGGCATTTTAATAGAATGTGGCTCACAACATTCTTTGATTGTGGCTACAACATCATTCGCATAGTTCTGAAGTGAGTAATTTGTTGATGCTGAAGTAGCTGTTCGACTTCCATCATAGTCAATCCCTAGGCCTCCTCCAACATCTAGATAGCCCATTGGAGCACCTAAGTCCTTGAGTGCCACATAAGTTTGCCCTGCTTCTTGTAAGGCGTCTTTTAAGACAGCAATGTCATGAATTTGGCTTCCTATATGGAAGTGAAGTAGTCGTAGCTCTTTGAGCAGCTTGGCTTCACGCAGTGCATCAATGCTGGAGAGTATGTCTGGTATGGATAGCCCAAACTTGGCAGTAGCACCTACAGAATTTCTCCAACGTCCAATACTTCTGCTGGCGAGTTTTGTTCGGATTCCAATCAGAGGCGCTGCTCCTAGTTCGCGACTGGCAATAATTATTCTTTCCACTTCATCGGGCTGTTCGATTACTACTATTGGTCGCTTTCCAAGTTGGCGAGCGAGGATTGCCGTTTCTATGTAGCGCTGGTCTTTATAGCCATTACAAATAAGGAGGGCTTCAGGGTCATTGATTAGTGATAATGCGATTAGAAGTTCGGCCTTGCTGCCCACTTCAAGTCCGAAATGCCATTTTCGGCCACATGTAACCAATTCTTCGACAACATGACGTTGTTGGTTGCATTTCACGGGAAAGACCCCCTGATAGGTACCTTTATAGCTGTATTTAGAGATTGCTTTTTCAAAAGCTGTGTGCAGTCTCTCTAGCCTTTCTTCAAGAATGTCATCAAACCTTATTAGAAGCGGAAGCTCCAGATTGCGTCCTTCTAAATCCTTGATTAGATCCAATAGATCGAGGCAATTTGCTTTGGATCCGCTTGGCTGCACGCAGATGTGCCCAAGTTGATTAATCGAGAAATAAGGGGCTCCCCAGCGCTCTAGGCCATAAAGCGCTGCACTCTTACTTGATGACCATTCTTTTTCTTTTGGCACGAGAGGCTTGTCGTTCTGCTTGATGGCCTAAGGAGGGAAATCCTTGCAGGCCCTTTGCCATTTTGGTAGATGGATTTATGGAAATCTATGGCCAATAATTTATTTCTTGTGTGATTTCTGCTTGTCAAGAGGGTACTGTTTCTAAGACTATGTCCAAGTTCGGACCTTTACGAAATTATGGCTATCGAAAGGACTTTTATTGCTATTAAGCCGGATGGAGTACAACGAGGGCTTGTTGGTGAAATTCTTGGTCGTTTTGAACGCAAGGGGTTCAAGTTGATTGCTTTAAAACAATTGACGCTTAGTCAAGAACTTGCCGAGCAGCACTACGGTGTTCATCGCGAGCGACCATTTTTTTCGGACCTGGTTAAGTTCATTACTAGTGGTCCTGTAGTGGCCATGGTTTGGGAAGGAGATGGCGTGATTGCTGGTGCTCGAAGATTAATTGGAGCAACTAATCCTTTAGAGGCGGAGCCAGGAACCATACGAGGAGATTTAGCTGTGAATATTGGTCGGAACGTTATACATGGTTCCGATGGCGATGAAACGGCTCAATTCGAGATTAGCCTTTGGTTTAAGTCTTCTGAAATAAATGATTGGATCCCTTCAGACCAAGGTTGGAGAAAAGAATAGGGGCTGTTTTTGGTATGAGCTAAACAGCAAAACGATCCCAGCAGAATGACTTCAGCAATTGATTCTCCTTATTCGAAATTGGAAGCTGACTTATGCATTTTGTAAGAAGTTCTGCAGTAATCGGTGCAAGGAGAACCCCATTACGATGATGTCCTGTTGCAAACCAGAGTCCTGATAGCCATGAAGGGCCCAAGATTGGTCCTTCATCAGGAGTACATGGTCGAAAGCCCCACCACCTTTCCATAGGAGGCCATTCATTGGCACTTGGTAATAGTGCAGATATTCCTTCATGTAAATCTTTTTGCCCTAATGGTGTCAGACCTTCACGAAAGCCAGCATTTCTTTCATTAGTAGCGCCAACTACGATTAGGCCATCTTCTCTTGGTACGAGGTATGTGCCTGGGCCAAAAATTACACGCGAAAGAGCATTACGTGGCCCTTGAATAGATAACATTTGCCCTTTGACTGGAAAGATTGGAAGCTCTTTGACTAGCTGTCCGCTCCATGCTCCGCTACATATAACTGCTTCCCTACTTTTAAGAGTTTTCAGCTCTCCTTCAGCGTTACGTATTTTCACTCCTGCATATTTTGTTCCATTATTTAGCACTTCCAGCACTTCAACACCTTCTTGAAAGTGCACTCCTAGCTCTACGCAAGCTTTCTCTAGTGCCCTCATCAGTCTGCGACGATTGTCAATTTGGCCGTCTTGATTGAAAAGCAATCCGGCCTTCCAATGAGGAGCAATACCGGGAACTTCGTTCCCCAATTCCTCGTGATTTAGAGGTTGTCCGTATGGAGCAGTTGGGAATAAATCTCGTTCGTTTGCATTAGCAAAAGGTACAACTATTCCACATGGCCGAAGATCACAGCTCATACTGCTATCAGTTTCGATTTCGGCGACCCAGGCAGGTATCTTCTCCAAACTCAATTGCCCCAAGCTGAGTAGGTCACCATTAAGTCCTTCTGCATGAGGAGCAAGCATGCCCGCTGCCACAAAGCCTGATGCTTCGGTTCGGCGACGGCTAAGTACTTCCACTGCATGGCCTCCACGGGCTAGCTGATGGGCCAGTGTTAAGCCAATCAGTCCTCCTCCCAAGATGAGGACTGAGTCTGTTGATGCCACAGCCATTTTTTGGTCAGGGCAGGATTGATCCTTAGTGGTTCAGGTCATTCTCTTTTATAGCGGTTGGGTCGCTTTCATAGAATTGATTTAAATATTGAGTTGGTAATGTCTGAAGTAGAAGCTGCTTGGGAAGCTGTAATAGGCCTGGAGACTCATATCCAGCTAGGTACTGATAGCAAGATATTCTCACCAGCCTCAACGATCTTTGGTGAAGATCCCAATACTCATATTGATCCAATAGTTTGTGGTTTACCTGGAACACTTCCAGTACTGAATCAAAAAGTTCTTGAGTTTGCTGTTAAGGCTGCCATGGCACTGAACTTGAAGATTGCTAAGCACAGCAAATTTGATAGGAAACAGTATTTCTATCCTGATTTACCGAAGAATTATCAGATATCTCAATTCGATCAGCCAATTGCTGAGGATGGTTGGATTGAAGTTGAAGTTGCGGAGAAAGGTAAAGATAGTTATCTCAAAAAAGTTGGAATTGAGCGTCTTCATATGGAGGAAGATGCAGGTAAATTGGTCCATGCAGGAAGTGATCGTCTGGCTGGATCAACCCACTCTCTTGTGGATTACAACCGAGCAGGTGTTGCGCTAGCAGAGATTGTGAGTATGCCTGACTTGAGAACCGGTAGAGAGGCCTCCGAATACGCTTCGGAAATTCGGAGGATTGTCCGTTACTTGGGAGTTTCTGATGGAAATATGCAGGAAGGATCTTTGCGTTGCGATGTCAATATTTCAGTAAGAAGGGGTTCTGAAGCGCCTTTTGGAACAAAGGTCGAAATCAAAAATATGAATTCCTTCTCTGCGATTCAGAAAGCTTGTGAGTATGAGATTCAACGCCAAATCAAGTTGTATGAGTCAGGTGAAAAGGTTGTTCAAGAAACAAGACTTTGGGATGAGAATAAGCAAAATACTAGAAGTATGCGTTCCAAAGAAGGTAGTAGTGATTATCGATATTTTCCAGATCCTGATTTAGGTCCAATTGAGGTTAGTCATCAAACTTGTGAAGCTTGGCGTGCTGAATTACCGGAATTGCCAGTAGCTAAGCGGCATCGCTATGTAAGTGAATTTGGTTTATCTAGTTATGACGCAAGAGTACTTACTGATGAGCGTCAAATGGCAGAATACTTTGAAGATGCGGTTTCGCAAGCATCAGATCCCAAGGCAGTTGCAAATTGGATTCAAGGCGATATCGCAGCTCATGTAAATGCAAAACGCATTTCTTATTCGGCTTTACCACTTACGCCAGAGAATCTAGCTGAAATGATTAAATTAATAGAAGTCGGGAAGATTAGTGGAAAGATTGCAAAAGAAATTCTACCAGAACTTCTAGAAAAAGGAGGATCACCAACGTTGATCGTCGAGCAGCGAGGTTTGGGTATGATTAGTGATCCTCAATTGATTGAAGAACTGGTCGATGAACTTTTGAGTGCTCATCCTAATGAAGTTGCTTCTTTTAGGGGAGGAAAAAATAAGCTTCAGGGATTTTTTGTTGGTCAACTGATGAAAAAAACTGGTGGTAAAGTTGATCCAAAGCTCGCAAATCAGATCCTAATTAAGAAGCTTAAAGGGTGATTTGAGTCGAGTTAAAAAAGCGAATTGATTTGTTCTGACCATGCTTCTTTTATTCCATTATTGTGTATAACCAGATCAGCCAGGGTACGTTTGACTTCTATAGGCCATTGCGCTGATATTCGATCAATTGCTTGCTTTTGTGTTAGATGATCCCTTTTTATGAGCCTTTCAATTTGTTGTTCGGGCTCGCAATCTATTAACCATATTTCACTACAAATATTGTGGAGGTTGGCTTCAAATAATAGGGGGATAATCAGCACAACAGTTGGCTTACTTTTTAGGTGCATTAGTTCTTGATTGAAACGATTGCGGACTATCGGATGTATTAGTTGCTCCAGCCATATTCTTTCAATAGAACTAGAAAAAATTTTTTCAGCCAAGGCAGAGCGATTTATTTTTTGGGGAATCGAAGAATCCTGGATAGTTATGCTTTTCCCATATCGTTCAATTACTTTTTCCGAGCAGGGCTGACCAGGATTAAGGGCCTCTTTTGCGTATATATCTGCATCGAGAATTGGTAACCCTTGCACTTCTTTTAAGAATCTGCCAATGCTACTTTTGCCACTCGCAATGCCTCCAGTTATGCCAATACGTCTTTGCTGTCCATGCCAGCGCTGCATTACGTTTTGCTGATGTGTGGCATCTGTCATGGAACAGGATGATGATCATTCAAGTATGTCTTCAATTGTGTTGAGCAACTCAAGAGATTCTGTATGGTCTCGTATGCCTGGAGGCGGGGTCACAACGCCTTTAGGGTTTATGGCTGCAGGAATAACCGCAGGTTTAAAGACTTCTGGCAAGCCGGATGTAGCTCTATTGCTTGCTCCACAAGGGGCAATTTGTGCTGGTACTTTCACAAGTTCATCTTTGAGAGCTGCATGTGTTGATTTAAGCGCTGAGCGTTTAAAGGCTTCTGATGGTAGAGCTCGAGCGGTGCTTATTAATTCTGGTCAGGCAAATGCATTTACTGGAGATCGGGGTCTTAAGGATAGTTTGAGGGCAACTCAATCTTTGGCTGATCGACTTGGATTAGATCCAGAGCAGGTTTTGATTTGTTCGACTGGTGTAATTGGTGTTCCCATACCCATTGATTCTCTCCTTCATAGTTTGGATGAATTAGTTGATTCTTTGAGCGAAAATGGTGGGGAGGCAGCGGCGAATGCAATTTTGACTACAGATCTTGTTGATAAGCAGTTTGCTGTAGAAGCAGATTTTGGAGGCAGGAAAGTCAGAATTGGTGGAATGGCCAAAGGGTCAGGGATGATTCATCCCAATATGGCAACTATGTTGGGATATTTAAGTTGTGATGCATTCATTCCCAAGGAAGCATGGTTGGGAATGATTCAAAGAGTAGTAGGACGTTCTTTTAATGCCATTACTGTGGATGGGGACACGAGTACTAATGATGCGTTTATTGCTTTCGCTGCTGGAGAGCCGCTGCAGGAAGTTTATTTTGATGATTTAGAGCGAGGCCTGACTTTAGTTACTCAATCTCTTGCAAAATTTATCGCTCGTGATGGAGAGGGTGCAACATGTCTCTTGCAAGTTGAGGTTCAGGGGGCCAATAGTGATTCTGAGGCTCTTCTCATTGCACGCACAGTTTGCGGTTCTTCTTTGGTCAAGACCGCAGTACATGGTAAAGATCCAAATTGGGGACGGATAGTTGCATCTGTAGGCCGTGTAGGTGTCACTATCAATCAAGATGATTTTGCTATTTGGTTGGGCCCATATCAGTTAGTAGCCAATGGAAATCCTTTGGCATTTGACTTGTCTCTAGTCTCTAAATATATGCAGGAACGCATTAATGGGACGTATCTCGTTGATGACACAGTAGATATTCGAATAGTTGTTGGAAGTGGTAATGGTCATGGTATGTCTTGGGGCTGTGATTTGACGGCTGAATATGTAAGAATTAACGCTGATTACACCACATGATTTACTTATGAAAAGGATGTTGCTTCTTTAAGTAAATGTTTATTGACCTATGACTTTCTATTTTAATTTGACTTTTCTTTATGAAAGATACATTCTATAAAAAACTTAGAAATTTTTGGTCCGAATATGCACTAGTTAATCTTGATTGGAAAAAAGAGTTTACTGATACTTATAAAGAGTCTAGACTCAGAGATTACGATGATAATAAGTATTTTTCTAAGTTCTCTTGGTTTGTTGGAGGAGAAATAGATTTGAAGAGAACTCTATTCAAGGGTAAAAGAATAGATCAAGTCATTATTTCTTCTTACCAAACAGATGGTCAAAGGATTGACATCACCTATTTTGATCTCCTTGGTAAATGTTTTGAAGTCACCCAAGAAATACTTTCAGCTGATATGTCTGAGAGAATTATGATTATTGGCAAAGCATCTTCTGAAACTGCCACAGTTATGATTGCTTCTGCTTTGATCGGAAGATGCCATTGCGTCTTATTTGAAGATTTATCTTTAGAAGCAATTTTATGCAGAATTAATATATTTAAACCTGCTCTTATCTACATTAGGTCTTCCTTTGACAAGGATAAATTCCTTAGACTACAACCATTAGCTAAAGAGAGGGGGATTACTATTAAGAAGTATTCAGGATTTTATGATAATTTATCAGTTATAAATCCATCTAATTATTCTAATTTTTGTGAAGATCTAGAAAGCTATAAGTTATTGCCAGACATCCCTATAGAAAGTCAGAATTATTTATTTTGTTTGTTCACTTCTGGTTCTACGGGTCAACCAAAAGCAATTTGGCATTCATTTGGTGGATATCTTGTGTACTCATCATATTCGTTTAAGAAATATTTAATAGGAGCTGGTGCTAAAGATGGAATCTTTTGTGGAACAGATGCAGCATGGATTAACGGACATACTTACGGTGTTTATGGTCCTTTGCTAACTGGTACAAAAACTATTTTTATAGAAGATATAAATAGTCTCCAACACCCTAGGAAATTGCAGAGATTTTTAGAAGCAACTAAACCATCATTTTTTTATTGCTCTGTTACCCTTCTTAGAGCAATAAGATCATTCGCATTGATTACTGGATCAAAATCTGTTTCTGATGACTTAATTGGAGTCGTAGGGATTGGTTCTTGTGGAGAAACACTGGCTAATGATGTTGCCAAATGGGCACTTCATTATTTCAAATGTAAGAATAAATTTGTAGTTAATACTTATTTCCAAACAGAAACTGGGGGTATTCTTGTTGCTCCTTTAGAAACCAATGGTGAATCAACAGATCATTCAACAGTAGGCAGGTCTGATTTCCCTGTCAGAATTGATGTTTGTGAATTAGATAAATCTCTTTCTGTTCCAGACCCCTGGCCAGGCTGCTTTTCAATGGTTACATGTGATAGAAAACCAAGATATTGGGATCAGAAAAGGGGATATCTTTTACATGACTTAGGACATCAAGATCAGTCCTTATTTTTATATGTTGACGGAAGAATAGATGATGTGATAAATATATCAGGACATAGGGTTTCAACTGGTGAAATAGAATCAACTACTTTATCTATAGACGAGCGAATATATGAAGCAGCAGCTGTTGAATTAGATGATTCTATAGCTGGAAAGAAAATAGTATTGTTTTATGTATTATCAAATGGCTTAAGTATTGATGATAAACTAATCAAATCTTGCTTGGTTCAAAAGTTAACCCCCTACCATAGACCCTGGAAAGTAATTCAAATAGGATGTTTGCCCAAAACTAAGAGTGGCAAAATAGCTAGAAGAATTCTGAGAAAGGTAGCAAAGGGTGATAATGGACTTGAAGAAGAAGATCTTTCAACCATTGTCAATTATATTGAATTTGTTAAGGCTTTGGAAAAGCTCTAAAATGAATTTAAATACTCCTCAAACTATTGAAGAATTATCATTAATAGTTGCCGATGTATTAGGCATCGATAAATTAGAACTTCGCGAAGACATGACAGCTCATGATGTTGATGGCTGGGATAGTCTTTCTCATGTACGTATTCTTCATGAGTGTGAATTAAAGTGGAACTTACGATTAACGCTTGATCAATTGTCTGGATTAAATACTATTGGGGATCTTATTAGAATCATAGATGACTCTTTGACTTCTAATTCTTAACTAATTTTTTATTTATTTTATTAGTGATAATGAACAATAAGCTGATACAAGCAAGTCATAACTCTACTTCTCTAATTGGAAGACTTGTAGTATATGCAACCTTTTATTGCCTTATAACTCAAGAGTCGCCATTTCGGGCACTTTTTATTTCTCTCTTTGGAATTGTTCTTATATATACATTGATTCGGAGCTTGGAATATACGAATATTGGAACCACTCTAGGATATCTTTCCGCATTGGTATTATTGCCATTAGCTTTGCCCCAAACAATTAAAGATCAAATTCTTCCTTTTGGTTATCAATACATAAGCATATCTTTTATTGCTAGCCTATTCCATATAGGCTTAAATAAACAAAAGTTAAAAGGGCTTTCATTAGGGAAGTTATCGATTTATACGATTACAGCAGCCTTTGCTCCCACATCTTATTTTGCAGGTCCATCAGCAACTTTTGAAGAGGTTAATAATTCCAAGATATCGGGATTCAAATTTGGATCAATAACCAAGAAGACCGCTTTTTTGGCATCTTCAGGGTTCTTTAGAATTACAATTGGTTATCTCTTAGCGTCTTCTGATACTATTTTGGTAAATAATATTTTTTCAAATATTGGCTTTATTTCTCTGTTAGGTATTTTATTAGGACTAGTTTATGGGATATTTAACTTTTGGAAATATTATCTTTTATTTTCCGGAGCAAGTGAGCTCTGCCAGGCATTACTTTTATTATTAGGTATTAATGTAATAGATAATTTTAAGAATCCTGAGAGATCAGTTTTTTATCACGAAATTTGGAGTGGCTGGCATTTAAACATAACTCAGAGAGTACGAGACTACCTTTTTACCCCAATTACTCTTTTCGCTCTTAGACGATTTTCTAATTTAAACTCTTTTCTTAGATATATACTAATCGAGGGTATGCCAGCAGCGTGCTTATTTCTAATTTTAGCAATTTGGCATGGAGGAAGTCCTCATGACTTTATCTTTGCTTTGGTCAGTACAATTTTAACAGTATCATCTAGATCAATTAGTAAAAACAGGCGCTTACTCAATTTAATCTCACAGCATTTTCTTATAAAGGAACTTATCTGTCTCTTGAGCCTTTCAATCTTTGGATTGGCTTTGGGGGTTTATGACTTGGATTTCACCAACATAAAACTGCACAGTCAAACGCTTCAGAATTTTTGGTCACTAATACCCTATTTAACAGTTGTGATCTTGATATCTATATATTATAGATATCAAAGATATATTCATCAATTGAGAGATAGTAACAACGATATTGGCTACCTAAAGGAACACCATTTCTTTTTCATTGAGATTCTATGCGCACTCTATATTCAGATATTTCTTCTTCCATCTTCTGATAACCTTAATGGGTTCTTATATTTTGCTAACTAAAGGCATTGATCAAAGCATTAGTTGCTTTAACTAGTAGGTATTCTTCCATACTCTTAGTACTTCAATGAAGGAACTCAACCATATCTTTTTAGGCAACTTTGCATAGGTGAATTTGACAAGTATGCATTACTTATTAGTTCTGTTATGTGTGCTGTACCGAAGTCCGTGTAATGATTATTGTCGAAAAATAAATGTGATACTAATGTTTGCTCATCCAACCTTTTGCTAATTATCGCATCTTTTAGGGATAAAGGTACTAATTTTGAACCAATTTTGTATTTTGGCTGTTCTTTAATCAATGAATATCTTAGGTCTAAGATATTTAAGCAAAAATTATTTGAGAGTTTCTTAGTAATAATTGTATTGGCAAATTCCCAGACTGATTTTTTGGCTTCAAAATTATTCAGACTAGGTTGCAATACCATTATATGGTTTCCTCCTAAACTATATATGAGATCGTTAAGTATTTGATGGTTGATAAAGAAGGAGTTTATTTGATTTAACCCAAATTCATAGTGAGCCAATTGATCATTATCATTATTAGGCTTAAAAATCTTAGATATATTATGATATATCTGACCAAAAAGTGATTCAAAGACTTGATTAAGTATCATTTTTGCATTAAATTTTATACTCGAAGATGCCTTAAGACCACTCTTGAGATTTGCAGACATAATCATATAATTTTCATTAGCACTAATTAAATCTAATCTAGATTCTTCATCTTTAAAGAGTTCGCTATTAATATTATTTTTTAGACTTATAATATCTGCTGTACCTGTCAACGAGATTGTATCAAGTGACTTACAATTCGAAACTTCTTTTCGCTTTAAAAAATCAATCACAGAGATTAACTCTTGCCTACTATTCCATGTAGGAACAGCAAGGTTATATAAACTATATTCTTTTCCTAGTTTTTGATTAAGTAATGAAGGTATTGTTTTCCAGTTGCTACTCGTTCCAATGCCAAAACCAGCTGATGACCCTAGAAAAAGGAGACATTTTCTTTTCTTTCCATCTTTAATTAGATAAGGATTTGTTCTGTAACCATTATTATCTAATGAAAATGTTTGATTATTTATAGCATTCTTTCTTTTTGATGTGATTGGAAGTGACAAATAGTTTGTAGGGTGAAAATCTAGATTTATAGCAGCTTCATAGGGATTACCTTTATCTTTGTAGTATCCCAAATCAAAAAGTTTCTCCATAAAAAAATCTTCATTCTTTTCCATCTTTATATTCATAGTCATGTAGAAATTTACTCCGATTGTGATCGGCAGTATATATAAGACCATCCCAATCAACGGTTTCTTTAATTTCGACAACGCTTTTGCTTTCATAATTTAAACCTTTACTTTTAGTTGACGATCAACAGCTTATAGTTAAATATATATTACTATTATGATAGCATATTAATTGCTATCATAATAATTCAATTAGCCTTTTGCCTTTTAGTCTATAACTTGGCTAGCTTTGAACTGACTTCTAATTTTATTAGTTCCCATTGTGCCATTAATTGGGTTTATCTTTAATTAAATTATGCTATAGTCTAAATTCTAGTAACTATAATTATTTTTAATTTGCTTCACACTATGAATTTAATAAAAAACATACTACAAGACATATGGTTGTTTCTAGAGCCTCGTAGAAAATATTGGCTATTCCCCTTCATTTTGACTATCCTTTTATCTTTTGCAATCATAATTTTTAACCAAGGCTCAGCCACATTTATCATCTACTCTTTATTTAATTAATCCCTTCAACTAGCCATAATCAATTCACAACAATTCTGAATTTCTCTCATGCTTAACAAAGAATCTTTTAAAATTATATTTGTCAATATAAGTCTCCTAGCATCTTTTTTTTTGACGGGTGAATTGATAGCCAGAGCTTATCTCCCGGAGTTTAAAGGTGATATCTTCTCTACTAATATCAGCAGATCAAAAAAGATTTATAAGGGTAATTTATTCAACATACAATTAGGTAGAATACCTTTTAAGGATCATGAACTAAACCTAACTAAAAATCTATTTATAGTTACAGGTGGTTCTATTACTAATGGATATGGATTGGCGTATGAGGATATCTACTGGTCAAGAATGAATCGGCTTTATGAATTATTAGAAAATGATTCTATGACCTTTATTAACATCAGCAGCTATGGCATGCAATTAGACGATTTACCGATTTCGGATTTGCTCTCAGTATCTAAAACATTTAATTCAGGAAATAAATACCTTCTGTATCAGTTTAGTCATAGTGACATTAGTCCTCCTCATGCTCGCGTTCCAAGTGTCGAGATAATACCACCTAATTTCTTCAAGAAGTCATATTCTTTTTGGCGTAGATTCCGTTTTGAATATTTAAACAGATCTGTATTCTTTAGGGTATTAGTTCACTATGGAGGAGTCTCTAAAAGAGCCTCGCAGACCCAACTTAGTTGTCATCAACGTGGCTACGATAGCCTTGGTGCCTATACCTGGAGCTATGGTAGTGAGCCTTTTCAGGCTGATGCAGAGAAATATTGGAATTTATTCGAAGAGAAACTTCAAGGCCTAATAGAATTATCTAATAAGATTGAATCTAAATTATTTGTTTTTATTAGCCCATTAATTTTTGAAGTTGATCTCAAAGGATATCATCCATTTTATAATACATTTGGATTAGACTTCTCTTGTGCAACGATCGAACCTCGCGATAGGCTAAAAGAACTTTCAGTTAAATACAATTTTAAGTTTATTGATCCCACACTTTATTTGAGAGATGGATTTGAATCAAGAGTAAATGAAAAAAACTTTACTAGATTTTATTTTGTTGATGATGATGAGCACCTTACTCCAACTGCTTCAATGTATTTAAGTGAATACCTTTACTCTAATATCTTTGATGATTAAATACATCCTTATATTTAATGTAATTTTATATGTTTAGTCTTATCGATTTTCCGACTATCTATTACAGAGTTTTCATGCATGAAAGTCTCAAGCGATGTATTATTAGGGAAAATCTTTATGCATCTTTCGATTTTCACCAAACTATTTATGAATAACATCAAAAATAATCTGAATTCTATTATCTATAAATTGCACTTTGCATATAAAGCTTTTATTAAACCTAAGAAGGATTGGTCTCTTCCTTGCAAATGTGATGTGATGTTATACGATGCTTCAGGGCAAGATATTCTTATTCCTCTTTTTGATAACCATAGGATATCTATACATTACACTAGATTTGAACGAGTTAATGTTTTTTTACTTCTTAAATCTTTATTAGATATTAATTTCTGGAAAGGTAAGCTTTTCCAGGCCTACACAGACAGTTTTATTAAGCACACTTGCCCAAAGCTAATAGTAACTTTTATAGACACAAGCTTTGAATTTTGCACAATATCAGATCGATGGCCAACTATTAAAACTTGTTTTGTACAAAATGGATATCGTTGTTTCCATTGGGACTTTTTCCTTGCACTTTCAAATGTACCTTCTACAAAGCTTTTTGTAGACTATATGTTTGTTTTTTCAAATTCTGTAGGAGATGAGTACAAAAAGTATATAGGAGGAAAGACTTTACCTCTTGGTTCAATGATTAATAATCTCGTGCCAATTGAGCAAACCTCATCTATAAACAATGATCAAGTCATTTCATTCGTTTCACAATATTTTGATCCTAATCAAACTATTGGTACGGATAAACCTGTAACTGGAAGGCAATATATGGAAGCAGAAAAAAGGATTTTTCCTGTTTTGTCTGCTTGGGCTCAAAAGAATAATTATAAGTTAAATGTTTTATGTCGTAATGAAGTGGCTCATGAGGAAATTCAATTTTATAAACAATTAGTACCATCAGCATCATTAAACTTTCTTAACCGTATATCAATTGATACTCATTATAAAAATATTGACAGTTCTCGAATTGTAGTTTTTGTAGATAGTACTTTGGGTTATGAATCTCTTGCTAGAGGTAATAGAACTGCTGCATTTTCTGTCCGCGGTAATCTATTAGCTGTTAGAGGCCGTGATTTCGGCTGGCCATCCATTCTGCGTTCTACAGGACCTTATTGGACTTCTATCGATAGTAACTCTGATTACTTGAGAATCTTGGATTATCTTCATTCTGTTAGTGATGATGACTGGCAAACTGAATTGAGTAAGTATAACAAAAAATATTTGGAATACAATCCATCAAACACTTTATTCTCCGATTATATAAATTTCGTGATGACTAACTAACAAATTATTTGTACTTATCGAAAAATATTTACAATTAACATCCCAAAACTCATTACTATAGCCATCATCAATTTTTCGGCAGTGTCAAAGTTAGGCCTTTTATTTGTATTCTTTTCCTCTTCATAAAAATCATTGGCTTCACTTGTAGTTTGCTTCTCCACGCTCTTAGTTTCTTTTCTGGCAACAGTCTTTTCCTTGATTTCGATAGTTGGACGACCCGCGGCTTCCCATTGAAGTCTGCTATTAGGATCCTTGAGAACCATAAAGGCTTGATTTACCCATTTAAACCTTTCTTCTGCATTTCTATCATTCCCGTTCATATCTGGATGCCATCGCATTGCCTCTTTTCGGTATGCTTTTTTAATTTCTTCAGAGTCGCTTCCTGGAGGAATCCCCAGTAATGACCAGTATGTAAATGTTTTTGAATCGGATCTCATTTTCTCCTGCTGTAAGTCACGTTCTATCGATATCGGATAATTCATTTATACGCCAGCTTTTTTACTTTTTGTGAGGATAATACTATGAGACTCTCCTAGGATTAGGCATTAGAAATGCTTTGGAACTACCTTCCTTGCTTGTGTGAATTCTTATTTACTCGCAAGAATTAAATTGCTGCTTAACCCCTTCAGATCACTATTAGATGATCTGACACTAGTGATTGCTAATCTCCATGATGCTATTGAGGCCACATGATCTTCTTTTGCCAAATTAATTCTTCTTGCAATTATTTTGATGTTTTTAATATCTTTGAGATGTAGCATGTAAGAGTCACTTACCAATAGAAATATTTATGGTTGATCAAACTTTTTGGTCTCATTCAACTGCAATTATTGATGAGGGAGCTTGTATTGGATCTAATACTAAAATATGGCATTGGACACATATTTGCGGACAGGCATCAATAGGCAGCTCATGTTCATTCGGACAAAATGTCTTTGTAGGAAATAATGTAAAGATTGGAAATAATGTAAAGATCCAAAATAACGTCTCCGTATACGATCAAGTGACACTCGATGATAATGTCTTTTGTGGCCCCAGTGTTGTTTTTACCAATGTCTATAATCCCCGATCAGAAGTTTCACGGAAGCATGAATACCAGCCTACACATGTTATGCAAGGTGCAACTTTAGGAGCTAACTCTACAATTATATGTGGAGTTTCTATTGGTCAATATGCTTTTATTGGTGCAGGCTCAGTTATTACAAAGGATGTAAAAGCTTTTGGGCTGATGTTAGGTGTGCCAGCGATGCAAGAAGGATGGATGAGTGCATATGGGCAAAGGATCAATTTGCCTTTGACAGGTCAAGGGACTTGGACCTGCCCGGCTACTGGAGATGTTTACTGCCTCAAGGGCTGCGAACTTTCTATTTCTTCTATTTAGATGAAATCATTCAGGTTAAGAATCGAATTTCTTGCTGGGAAACTATCCCTATGAATCATAATTTCTGCAGGCTATGTTATTAGGATGCTCCTTACATTCCTTGGCCCAAAAGTTTTCTTTTTGATTTTTTGGCACTGCAAGCGCAATAGGTGCTAGGCCAATGGCATCTCCGTAATAGATGTTCGACACTTCTAGCATTTCCTGGAACAGCGCTTTCAGCATTGAGGGAATCCTCTCCTGTCTAATATCTAAACCAAAGCACATTTATTCAGTTTAGCCATCGTAATGATTACTCATAAGGCCAGGCCGGGCTGTCCTTGGGAGTAAGTTGACAAATCCATTTCTTCTGTTGATATGACGATAGTTTTTGCTGAAGTATTTAAATGTCTGTTAGTGACTTAGCTTTTGATGATTTTGTCGACGATTGTCTTTTGGAAGACGATTCTTTTTGTAAATATAGAGATGAGAGACTTGATCTAGTTGTTGCAGGATTAGTCTCTATTGATGATTCGGATGATTTAATAGCTTCTTAGAAGAACCTTTTTGATTTCATTGCATGGTGTATTGGCACCGCAAGTTGCTTGTTTGGCCAACCTTCTCTTTTGCGATCAAAACACTTTTTAAAAACAGTCTAATTGGCTTATTGATGTACGAGTTAATTCAATCAGCGCCCCTTCCTTGGTAATAATTACTGATATTAGCCATTGCTTATTGCAGTCATCCAGCTTAAGAAAGCAGTTGACGATCTGACTTGTGCCTGCTAGTACAGATGTATTAAACAGATTGAGGTATGTCTCGTGCTACTTCCGTTGCTTCTTCTGCTTTCCTTGTTGCTCAACCTGGCGACATAGTTGTCGTGGATGAAAGTCGCTTAGTTGTAGAAGGATGTGATGCTGATTGGTGGGTGGGACATGTTATTCACATTGTTGGGGGTGCAAGAGACTCATCTGTGAATAGCATTTTTCAGGTAGTTGATATAGATACGGGGACTATTAAAACCATTAATGCTGATCTAGTGAAAGGAATTTTGCGACCAAGGAATCTCGACTTTTGTGAACAAGATATTCATTAAGGGATATGCACAAGACTCTTCTCGAAAAAGATTATCGCAGGAAGTTAGAAAGGGCTAACACATAAATTTGTGTTTTGACATTCACTCTGTTATCGGCTTCTTGGAGGTTTGTGGGACCGCTAGTTAATATGAAGTTTAAGTTGGATTGTTGCTAAATTTTCTTCACTACAACAATGTTTTTGTAATAGGATTGGATAATGAGACTTGCAAAAAAGACTGATCAAAATAAGAAGAAACGCCCACGGTTTTGGTTGGGTCCTTTTGTGGCGGGAGCATTTTGTGCATTTGGCTATTCCATTACTAATCGGTTACTAATACTGCACGCTGGCATGAGTATTTCAGATGCTAAGGATTTTGAGAGTCTTCGTTTTCCTGGAAAACGCTTGGAATCATTGCGACTTTCGCACGGTGGTGTGAAAGAGGACCTTTTCCCTGGATTGAGTGCTCTTGAACCGGCAGGGATACAACAAAGTCTTGATCAGGCTGGTGCGACTAATCATAGGGGTTCATTAGTTGGCAAAGATGAGATTGATGAGTCTGCTTTGCAGTTAGAGAAGGAGTCTTTACTTAAGGGTGTTGATGTATTGAATCCCCTTATCCTTGAATATGAACCTCAGCCATTGATGGAACCTTCGTCTGATATAAATGAATTCTAAATTTTTCACTTTTCACATCATAAAATACTCATTTTTGTAATGATAGGTTGTGTATATTCCTTTTCTTTAAATGGTGCTTTGAAAGGATTTTCCCATCTAGGATTCGTCAATGAGTTCGACTGATACTCTACTGAAAGCGATAATCAACCGTTTGAGTGTACGGTTTGGTGATGTGATATCAGAAGTTAGTTCTGGATTCGAAGCTTTTGCAAAGAAGGCACCAGAACGTATGCGTAAGGAATGGAGTCTTTTTCAAGAAGAAGTGTGGGCAGAGGCGAATCGCTTAGATAAGGATTCTGAGCTAGGGGAAGAAAATAATTCTGTGGGCTCCAGAACGGTTTCCGTTAATGAATCCACTCAGGAAAAAATAGATCGACTTAGAGGCAAAGTTGCCAAACTCAATAGCGAGGTTGAAACCTGGAGGTGATTAATTGGCAATACCGCTTTGATCCTTTTTTTAGAGGAATACGTGTCTTGCGCATTTGGAGGACTTTTCTGACACTTGTTTTGTTTTTGTGGTGGGATGGTCAATCTTGGACATATATAGGGGGCTGCAATCCAGAACGTCGGCAAGTAAGGCAAGGACTTAGAGCACAATGGTTAACGAGAGAATTGTTGCGGCTGGGCTCGGCGTTCATCAAGCTTGGTCAGCTTCTATCAGCTCGGCCAGATGTTTTGCCTGCTGGATGGGTTGTTGAACTTGCTGCATTGCAGGACAAGGTACCTCCTTTTAGCTTCACAAAGGCTCAGTTTTTACTTGAGCAGGAGCTTGGTTCACGTTGTGCAGAAATCATTGACCTTGATGAGGAGCCCTTAGCTGCTGCTTCGCTTGCACAAGTTCATAGAGCAAGTTTGAGGAGCGGTCGTCAAGTTGTTTTGAAAATCCAAAGACCTGGTTTGCAGACTTTGTTCAGGCTGGACCTTGAGGTTATGCAACAGGTGGCTTCTGTTTTGCAATCACACCCCAAATGGGGAAGGGGACGCGATTGGGTTTCTATGGCTAAGGAATGCAGACGGGTATTGCTTAGAGAACTTGATTTTCGGGTTGAAGCTCAGTATGCGGCTCGATTCAGACAACAGTTTTTGGATCAGCCGAGAGTGCGGATTCCTGCAGTGATTTGGGAGCTTAGTTCTCGCCGAGTGTTATGTCTTGATTACCTTCCAGGTATCAAGATTACTGATCGCGAGACGTTAAAGGAATCAGGAATAGATCCTTCAGAAGTTGCTGAGCTTGGTGCAGCTAGTTACCTACAGCAGCTTGTAAGGTTTGGTTTTTTTCATGCTGACCCTCATCCCGGAAACCTTGCAGTAGCAGCAGATGGGGCCTTGATTTATTACGACTTCGGGATGATGGGTCTTATTTCTGAGGGTCTCAGAAGCAGAATTGGGTCGATGGTTAGAGCAGCTGCAGTTCGAGATGCTTCCTCATTAGTGCAGGAATTGCAGGCTGCTGGTTTAGTTGCCACAGGTGTTGATGTTGGTCCTGTTCGTCGTTTAGTTCGTTTGATGCTTCAGGAAGCATTGACACCTCCTTTTGACGCCAATGTTATTCAAAAACTTTCAGGAGATATGTATGACTTGATGTATGGCCAACCTTTTCGACTGCCAGCCGAGTTGATTTTTGTGATGAGAGCCCTCTCGACTTTTGAAGGGGTTGGTAGAAGTCTTGATCCAGGATTTAATTTAATGGCTATTGCTCAGCCATACCTGCTTCCATTTATGACTTCAAGTGGTTCTTCTAGTCCAAATGATCTGATCAATGAATTAGGTCGCCAAGTAGGCGCGATAGGCAGTAGAGCCGCTGCTCTGCCTAGACGTCTTGATGAGAGTTTGGAAAGGCTTGAACAAGGGGATTTGCAACTGCAAATTCGGATGGGGGAATCTGACCGGCAGTTGCGTCGGATCGTGATGGCTCAGAATTCGATTGGCCATTCTGTTCTCTTGGGATGTTTTGTCATTGCTGCTGCCTTGATTGCTTCTAGTCAAAGGCCTGTTTGGTCACTGATTCCTTTAATACTTGCCTTGCCTGTTGGCTTTGGTTGGTTCAAATTACAGGTAAGGCTTAGACGAGATGGTCGATTTGACCAGACCTCTAGAAGGCAGAATTAGTTTTAAGTTGATGATTAGGTTTTTTGTATATCTCTAAAAGGGACCCTTAAGATTGGCCTCTAGGACCTTGGCCAGTAAGACCTGCATATACTGCCTGTTTGCCAAGTTCGTCTTCGATGCGAAGCAATTGATTGTATTTAGCGACACGTTCACTACGACTTAATGAACCCGTTTTGATTTGTCCTGCACGAGTGGCGACTGCAAGATCTGCAATTGTTGTGTCTTCAGTTTCCCCACTTCTATGACTTATAACACTTGTGTAACCAGAGCGAGTTGCCAAATCAATTGCTTGAAGAGTTTCAGTTAATGAGCCAATTTGATTAACTTTAATCAAGATTGAATTTGCAGTATTTTCATTAATCCCTTTTTCAAGGCGTTCGGTGTTTGTTACGAAAAGGTCATCGCCAACTAGTTGGACTTTTTCTCCAAGATCTTTTGTAAGTAGTTGCCAACCTTCCCAGTCATCTTCGGCTAGGCCATCTTCGATAGAAATTATTGGATATTTACTAACAAGTTCAGATAGCTCATTGACCATTTCTGCGCTTGAATAGTTCTTACCACCGAACATATAAGTGCCATTATTAAAGAATTCTGTGCTGGCTACATCTAAGGCTAAAGAAATTTGATCTCCAGCTTTATATCCAGCTTTTTCTATAGCTTTTACTAGTAAGTCACCTGCTGCATGGTTGCTTTCAAGGTTTGGTGCAAATCCTCCTTCATCTCCTACAGCAGTTGAGAGCCCTTGGTCATTTAAAAGGTCTTTGAGTGTATGAAAGACCTCTGTTCCCATACGAAGAGCCTCTCGGAAACTATCAGCTCCATGTGGGACAAGCATAAACTCTTGAAAGTCAAGATTATTTGCAGCATGTGCACCCCCATTGATTACATTCATGAGGGGGACAGGAAGTAATGTAGCCATTGGGCCACCTAGATATCTATAGAGAGGCAAACCCAAGCCATTTGCAGAGGCACGTGCCGTTGCAATGCTTACAGCGAGAATGGCATTTGCACCAAGCTTTGATTTGTTTTTAGTTCCATCAAGCTCCAGCATTGAAGCATCAACTATTTTTTGATCTAAGGCGCATATTCCGCACAAAGAAGGTGCAATTTTCTCTTCAATATTGTTGATAGCTTTGATGACTCCTTTCCCGAAGTATCGGCTTCCTCCATCTCGCATTTCATGTGCTTCATGTGCACCTGTACTCGCCCCACTAGGAACTATTGCCCTTCCAATAGCTCCTCCTTCTAAGAGAACTTCTGCTTCAACTGTGGGGTTACCTCTGGAGTCCAGAACCTCTCTGGCAACGATTGTGTCAATGACAAGGTCGAGGGAATCGATCACTGGTGACAGGTAGGGTTTGCACGGATCTTATGGGGCCAGCCATTCTTTGGCTTTATGTTGTTTGGCTCTCCTAGTCTTTGTGATTCTGTTGATATTGGAATTCGCAAGCAGAATTAAGGTGTCTACCTAAGTTTGTTAGCGGCCAAAATGAGAATTCTGCACACGATGCTTAGGGTTGGTGATCTGGAGAGGTCGTTGCTTTTTTATACCGAAGTCTTGGGAATGCAGCTTTTGCGACGTAAGGAATATCCCTCAGGACGTTTCACTCTTGCATTTGTTGGTTATGGAGAGGAGAGTGACAGTACTGTTGTTGAGCTCACATATAACTGGGACCAGAAAGAATATGAGATTGGTAATGGTTATGGACACATTGCTTTAGGTGTGGACAATATCCATTCAACTTGTGCTCTGATTTCTGAAAAAGGGGGTCGAGTAGTTAGAGAACCTGGACCTATGAAGCATGGCAGCACAATAATTGCATTTATAGAAGATCCTGATGGCTACAAGGTCGAGCTTATTGAGATGAAAACTAGTGGGTCTATGAAGTGAATTTATGACAAATCACCCTCCTAAGACAGTCTCTATGCCTTTGAGTCTTACTACTGATCCAGATCGGTTTAGTGATGATGCTTGGGACCTTGTCCTGGCTGGAGAGGATTGTGCACGTAGATGGCGACATGGACAGTTAGATGTAGAGCATTTGTTGTTAGCACTTTTTAGTGATTCTGCTTTTACCTTTTGGGTAGAAACATTACCTATTGAGAATGAAGATCTTTTAGATCGTTTAGAAGGTTTTTTGGCTGAACAACCGATCGCTCGAGGAGAGGAACTTTTCATTGGTGATGATTTAGAAACTTTGTTAGAAGAAGCAGATAGATCACGTGCTCGTTGGGGTTCAAGACTGATTGAGGTTTCTCATCTTCTTATTGCATTTGGTCGAGATCCACGGATTGGGTCTGAGTTATTTGATCAAGTGGGCTTACCAAGTCAAAAGTTGGAACTTGAGTTGCGTCGTTCTCCAAAAAGTCGCAAGGTCAAGGCCTTTCAGAAAAACTCTTCTATTAGTTCTGTACCAGTCGAAGTTGAAGTACCTGTAACTTCTTCAACTTCTAAATCTGAGACTGCAATCGTCCGTACTGCGGAGTCAGCAGATAAATCAATTGTGTTGCAGGCCTCTGAAGAACCTAAGTCTCTTGAGTCTTATGGACGTGACCTTACAGCTGCCGCTCTAGAAGGAAAGT
The DNA here is from genome assembly GCA_003215335.1 of Prochlorococcus sp. AG-409-P01. GTDB lineage: Bacteria > Cyanobacteriota > Cyanobacteriia > PCC-6307 > Cyanobiaceae > AG-409-P01. Next base: position 133,433 of record QCKM01000003.1, read on the forward strand.
TAGATCCCGTTATTGGTAGGGATTCTGAGATTCGCCAATTGATCAAAGTGTTGTCACGCCGAGGCAAGAACAACCCCGTTTTGATAGGGGCTCCAGGCGTTGGCAAGACAGCAATCGCTGAATTATTGGCTCAGAGAATTGTTTCTGGTGAAGTCCCTGAATCCTTTAAGGGATTGAGATTGGTTGCCTTAGATCTTGGAGCATTGATTGCAGGAGCCAAGTTTCGGGGTCAGTTTGAGGAACGTTTTAGATCTGTTCTTGCTGAGGTGAGCGATCCTGACTCCGGTGTCATTTTATTTATAGATGAATTGCATACTGTTGTTAGTAGTGATCGTTCCAGTGCCGATGCAGGAAGCCTCCTGAAGCCGTTTTTGGCAAGGGGTGATCTTCGTTGTATTGGTGCTACTACTGCGGAGAATTATCGGCGTACTGTGGCAAAGGATCCAGCTTTGAACCGACGCTTTCAGCAGGTTTTGATTAAAGAGCCGAGCCTTGAGTTAAGTGTTCAAATTTTGCACGGTCTGAAGGAGCGCTATGAAAATCATCATGGAGTCACAATTTCTGATGCTGCACTGACTGCAGCTACTCGGCTGGCAGATCGTTACATCAGTGATCGTTGTCTCCCTGACAAGGCCATTGATTTGGTTGATGAGGCAGCGGCTCAACTCAAAATGGATGTGACATCCAAGCCACTAATTGTTGAAGAGGCTGAGGCTGAACTTCGGCGCTTGGAATTAGTTCTTCTTGCTGAAGAAAATGCAAGTGAATCTGATCGAATCGAATTGAATAATTCCAGAATTAAACAGGCATCTCTCCTTTCAGATTTAAGGGAGAGATGGCAATTTGAGAAGGATCAAATTAAAGAGTTGCGTGAATTGCTTCAGCAAGATGAAGATCTTCGCAATTCCATAGCTGAAGCTGAATGCATTGGGGACCTTGAGGAGGCAGCGAGATTGCAACATGAACAGTTACCTGGTGTTTTGCAGCGTCGTGCAGCTTTGGAGGAAGCGTTGTTTGAAGCTCAGGAAAATGGAGATGCTTTGCTTCGAGATCAAGTAGAGGCTCAAGACATTGCTGATGTAGTTGCGCGATGGACTGGGATTCCAGTTCATCGTCTTTTAGCAGAGGAAAGGCAGAAACTTCTAGAGCTTGAAGACCATTTGGGTGGTCGAGTCATTGGTCAATTTGAAGCTGTCAAGGCAGTCTCTGCGGCAATTCGTAGGGCCCGAGCAGGGATGAAGGATTCTCGCCGTCCAGTCGGCTCATTTTTGTTTTTAGGACCTACAGGTGTTGGCAAAACTGAACTCGCCAAAGCTCTTGCTGCATCACTTTTTGATGAGGAGGAAGCTTTACTTCGCTTAGATATGAGTGAATTTATGGAGCGGAATGCCGTGGCTCGTTTGTTAGGAGCTCCGCCTGGTTACGTTGGATATGAAGAGGGTGGGCAACTAACGGAGGCGGTTAGAAATCGTCCTTATGTCGTTTTGCTTTTAGATGAGGTTGAGAAGGCACATCCAGATGTCTTTAATTTATTGCTTCAAGTTTTGGATGATGGTCGATTGACAGATTCTCAAGGAAGAACAGTTGATTTCAGACATACAGTCATCGTTATGACAAGCAATCTTGCAAGTCGTGAGATTCTTGAAAGCTCAAAATTGGCTCAGCAAGTAAGTGCAGATCATGCTTCTCTTGAACAGAGTCTTTCCTTACAAGTTGAGCAGGCTCTTGGCTTGCAGTTTCGCCCTGAATTTTTGAATCGTGTTGATGAGGTAATTAGATTTCGCCCACTTAGTGCCGAAGATTTGCAGCAAATTGTCAGACTTCAGTTGAATGATTTGGCAGGTTTGTTGGCTGAGCAGGGCCTTGAAATGCGTATCGATGATGATGCTGTGGAGGCATTGGCAGCTCAGGGTTATGAGCCTGAATATGGAGCAAGACCTTTACGAAGAGTTTTAAGAAGACGCCTTGAAAATCCTTTGGCTACTCAGTTGCTTGAAGAACGATTTGGTGGTGTTCGTGCTATCAGAGTTCAAGCAGGTGGGGCACCCGCAGACCCATTAGTTTTTATTCCTGAGGATTGAGAAACATTTATCCGTTAGTGTGTCTATTTGCTGGAACAGCAATTAAAGCTGGTTTCAGTTTCCGGTTTTACCCGGTTATAGCTTCGTGACTAGTTCAACTCCAGAACCTTCTTCAGAAGAAACTCAATCTTCATTCTCATCTGATGAGAATGAAGAAACTCTATCTCCAGCCTCATCTGATGAGGCTGGAGATAATCGCTCCAATGGCTTCCTAGCCTCAACTTATGAGGAATTAAAACTAGTCGTATGGCCTAGTCGGCAGCAACTTTTTAGTGAATCCATTGCTGTGATTCTTATGGTTGCATTGTCTGCTGCATCAATTGCGGCAGTGAGTCGTTTTTATGGATGGGGTGCTTCTCAGGTTTTTCGTTGATTTCATTCCAGCTTTTCTTCCTTGTTGTTTAGTTTTATTTCCTCCCAGTGACAGATTTTGATCTCACCACGCAGGAGCCAGATGATTCTTTGGAATCTCCTTCTGTGGGCAAAGGAGAGCAGAATACTCTGCCTCAACCTTCTATTGCCAAGACTTCTATAGCTCGCTGGTATGCCGTGCAGGTAGCTTCAAGTTGTGAGAAGAAAGTGAAAGCTACTCTTGAACAAAGGTCTGTCACATTAGGAGTAAGCAATAGGATTTTGGAGATTGAAATTCCTCAGACTCCAGCAGTCAAATTAAAAAAAGATGGGAGTCGTCAATCCACAGAAGAGAAGGTCTTTCCGGGTTATGTGCTTGTGCGGATGGTGCTTGATGAAGACACAATGATGGCTGTGCGTAGCACCCCAAATGTAATTAACTTTGTTGGCGCAGAGGATCGTCGTGCGACTGGAAAATCTAGAGGTCACATCAAGCCAAGACCATTAAGCCGACAAGAGGTTGACCGAATCTTTAAGAGAGCTGCTGAGAAGAAGACAGTAGTTAAACTTGATCTCACTGAGGGGGATCAGATTCTTGTCACCTCAGGTCCTTTTAAAGATTTTCAAGGGGAGGTGATTGAGGTTTCAGGAGAAAGAAGCAAGCTCAAGGCTCTTCTGTCTATCTTTGGAAGAGAAACTCCTGTTGAATTGGAATTTTCTCAAATCAGTAAGCAGAACTGATTAATTTGTGGCTGTTTTGCTGCTTTGGGAGGTCTAGGAGGTAGGTTCTTCATCTCAACACCTGTTAATAAGTTCAGGTGAAACGTAATCGTTTGATTTTTTTCGCTGATGGCCAAGAAAGTTGTAGCTGTGATCAAGTTGGCCCTGCAGGCCGGCAAAGCAAACCCTGCTCCCCCAGTAGGCCCAGCTCTAGGGCAACATGGTGTCAATATCATGGCTTTCTGTAAGGAATACAACGCTCGCACTCAAGAGAAGGCGGGATTTGTTATTCCTGTTGAAATTTCCGTTTTTGAGGATCGAAGTTTTACCTTCATCACTAAGACGCCTCCAGCATCGGTTTTGATTACAAAAGCAGCTGGAATTGCTAAAGGCTCTGGGGAATCAGCTAAAGGAACGGCAGGTTCAATTAGTCGCGAACAATTACAAGAAATTGCCAAGACTAAATTGCCTGATTTGAACTGCAGCAGTATTGAATCAGCAATGAGAGTGATAGAAGGTACTGCCCGCAACATGGGAGTCTCTATAAGTGATTGACATCCTTTTAGAGCTTCTAAAACCCAAACTTTAAATTTTTTCGGGGGAGACCTTTCTGTCATTTGGACCCCAACCATTTCTTATGACCAAACTTTCAAAACGCATTACAACCCTTGCCTCAAAGGTTGAAGATCGACTTTATGCTCCTCTAGAGGCAATCGAGCTTGTCAAAGAGAATGCAAATGCCAAGTTCGATGAAACAATTGAAGCTCATGCCCGTTTGGGTATTGATCCCAAGTACACAGACCAGCAATTAAGAACCACTGTTGCTCTTCCTGCAGGTACTGGTCAAAGTGTTCGTATCGCAGTAATAGCTAAGGGTGAGAAAGTAGCTGAAGCCAAGGATTCTGGTATTGAAATGGCTGGAGAAGATGACTTGGTTGAACGAATTAGTAAAGGCGAGATGGACTTTGATCTTTTAATCGCCACTCCTGACATGATGCCCAAAGTGGCCAAGTTAGGTAGGGTTTTAGGGCCACGTGGTTTGATGCCAAACCCTAAAGCTGGCACAGTAACTACTGACCTCGCTGGAGCAATTAAGGAATTCAAGGCTGGGAAATTGGAATTCAGGGCAGATCGCGCTGGAATTGTTCATGTTCGTTTTGGCAAGGCCAGCTTTTCAGCGAAAGCGTTACTCGAGAACTTAAAGACTTTGCAGGAGACTATTGATCGCAATAAACCAAGTGGAGCTAAAGGTCGATATTGGAAAAGTCTTTTTGTAACTTCAACTATGGGTCCTTCGGTGCAAGTTGATGTAGCTGCTTTGCAGGATATTGAGCAAGAAGCTTGATGAGGTATTCTCATTAATTGGCGAAAGCCAACGGGCATTCACGCTCGGCCATAGACAGCAGGTCGGAAGTCTGACTGATCCATTTGATCAGTTAGTAATTTTTTAATTCCTGCCGAGGCATACCTTACGGTTTTACCCTTTTTAGGGATTGGGATCGAAGAAGTTGCCTCGCTTCCTTATGAAGCATGTGTCGGTAGTGAGTCCAGCTTCTTCCTTTGACCCTATCCAATTCTTATGGGCCGCACGCTGGAGAACAAACAGCAGATCGTCGAAGAGCTCAAAGGGCTTTTAGATGAGGCTGAAATGGCATTGGTTCTTGATTACCAAGGCTTATCCATCAAGGAGATGGCTGATTTGCGGACTCGTCTGCAATCTAACGATGGTGTTTGCAAAGTTACCAAAAATACTTTGATGCGCCTTGCTATTGATGGAAATGGTGCCTGGTCGAATCTTGATTCCTTGCTTACAGGAACAAATGCTTTTGTCCTAATAAAGGGTGATGTTGGTGGTGCTGTTAAGGCTGTTCAGTCTTTTCAGAAGGACACCAAAAAATCTGAGACTAAAGGAGGCCTCTTTGAGGGCAAACTTTTATCTCATGATGAGATCAAGGCCATTGCCAACCTTCCTTCTAGGGAGGCATTGATGGCACAAATTGCAGGTGCATTAAATGCCTTGGCGACTAAGGTTGCCGTTGGCGTTAATGAAGTTCCTGCAGGTCTTGCTAGATCTCTGCAACAACATGCCGATAGCGGCAATAGCTGACTTTTAATTTCTCGACTTTTTCCTACTGATCAGTTTCTCAATCATGTCTGCTAAAACCGACAAAATTCTAGACTCTCTGAAAGAACTTTCTTTGCTTGAAGCTTCAGAGCTGGTCAAGCAAATAGAAGAAGCATTTGGGGTGTCTGCCGCTGCTTCTGCTGGTGTTGTTATGGCTGCTCCCGGTGCTGCCGGTGGAGCAGGTGATGATGCTGCTGCTGAAGAGAAGACTGAGTTTGATCTTGTATTAGAGAGTTTCGAGGCCTCGGCAAAAATCAAAGTTCTTAAGGCTGTTCGTGAAGCCACAGGCTTAGGACTGGGTGATGCCAAGGCCATGGTTGAAGCTGCTCCTAAGACTATTAAGGAAGGCATTCCCAAGGACGAGGCTGACTCTTTGAAGAAAGCTATTGAAGAGGCAGGAGGAAAGGTAACTCTTAAGTGATTTACCTTTAATTAACAGCTAAATACCAATAAAAAAGCCCCGCCAAAGGCGGGGCTTTTGAGGTGGAACTTGTTCAAGAGTCTTTCCTTGTTTCGACCTTGAATTAAGTATCCTCACCCCTCACACCGGCACAATGTATATGTGCACCTAGTCGATGAACCAGTTTGTAGGGGCGCTCTTTCAACTGTCATATCTCTAATCGCTTGTTTTTAGTAGTGCTTGCATTGATTAAATTAGAAAAAGTTTTTTTGGTATGAATTGAATCAATCGGCAGTTACTTTGGAAAGAAGCTGTATGCGTTTAATACCAATTAGCAATTTATTCAGATGAGACAAAAACATTTGCGAGTAGTCGCAGCAGCTACAGATGGAGCCTGTAGTGGTAATCCAGGTCCAGGTGGTTGGGCAGCTTTAATGAGGTTTGAAGATGGAAGTGTGGAAGAGTTTGGTGGATTTGATAAAGCCACGACAAATAACAGGATGGAATTACAAGCAGCTATCTTTTTACTTGAAACCCTGCAGGAATTCCCTAGGAAACCTGGTTTGCAAATACGTACTGATAGCAAGTATGTAATTAATGGCTTTTCGCAATGGATAGTGAATTGGAAGCTAAAAGGCTGGCGAACTGCTTCAGGCAAGCCAGTTCAGAATAAGGATTTATGGGAGGCTCTTGATAGTGCACGCTTGTTAGATGTCACTTTTTCATACGTCAAAGGTCACAGTGGGGATCCAGACAATGAAAGAGTTGATCAGATAGCCGTTTGTTTTTCGAAAGGAGAACTTCCAACTTTGGAGTCTTCGAGAGGTAAGTCCTTCGAAGCTTGTGAATTGGTTGAACCTCTGGATCAGATCAAGGATGAAGTTGACAAAGCACCTGTTGCTTTGGAAAAACTTTTGACAAGATTGGAGTTGGCGGATCGCTTTGCAAAGAATGGATATTCTTTGAATACTTTCGAATTGGCTGAATTGATTGAGCAGCCGGTTGCAGAATTAGAGAAGCGAACGACTTCTTGGCTTTGGCGTGATTGGTTAGTTGAGCCAATAGATGATCACCACTGGCGACTAGGTCGTTTGAAGAACGAGTACTGCAAATCAGAGAGGGTTTCTGGTGAATGATTTTTTAGATTCTCGATTGTTCTCAACTGGGGGCCTGTATAGGCACTGGTTTGGTCCTTTTCTCTCGAATGATGAAGGGATGGATGCAGAGAATATGACTCAAGCTGCTCTTATGGCTTTGGCCCAACTTTCCATGAGAAGGAATTGGCCTGGAGTTTCTTTTTTCCTTGATGGATTGGGAAAAGATCTTCAACGAAGAGATCTACGCTTAGAACAGGTCTTATTTGGTTGTCGTTTTAGTAATCCAATTGGCTTGGCGGCAGGGTTTGACAAAAATGGAGTTGCGGCAGGGGTATGGGATCGTTTTGGATTTGGGTTTGCAGAATTGGGCACAATTACTTTTCATGAGCAGCCAGGTAACCCTCGGCCAAGGTTGTTTCGCTTGGCAGCTGAGCAGGCTGCATTGAATCGTATGGGTTTTAATAACAAAGGGGCTGAGGGAGTGAGACGAACCCTTAAGCGCCAGGCTTTACCACTACCAGGACAGAGACCAGCTGTTCTTGGCCTGAATTTTGGGAAGTCACGTGTCACCCCTTTGGAGTTGTCTGCAGATGACTATGCCTCATCTTTAGAGCTTTTAGCTCCTTATGCAGATTATGCGGTAATCAATGTGAGCTCACCAAATACACCAGGGCTTAGAGATTTACAGAATCCCAGTCAGCTGAGGAGGTTGGTAGAGCGGCTGCGTCGTTTGCCAGGTTGCCCTCCTCTGTTAGTAAAAATTGCACCTGATTTAGAAGATGAGGTTATTGATCGATTGGCCATGCTTGCTTATGAGGAGGGACTCGCAGGTGTAATTGCTGTAAATACCAGCTTGGATAGATTTGGTCTTGAGGATCGGATCCTCATGAATACTGGAAGGACTTTGTCAGAGGAACCAGGTGGATTAAGTGGTTCCCCATTGCGTCAACGTGCTCTAGAAGTGATGAGACGTTTGTATGCAGCAGCTGGTTCTACATTGCCCTTGATAGGAGTGGGAGGTATTGATTCGCCAGAGGTTGCTTGGGAACGAATTACTGCAGGAGCTTCTCTTTTACAACTTTATACAGGTTGGATTTTTCAGGGTCCTGATCTTGTCCCTCGTATTTTGGAAGGAATTTTGAATCAACTTGATCGACATGGCTTTCGTAACATCTCTGAGGCTGTTGGCAGTGGAGTTCCTTGGGAGTAAACAAAGAATTTTGATCTAAATAATTTACTTCAGTTGGGATTATCTTTTGAAAGAGCTTTTCAAAGATACTTAAACGTTTTGAATCGCAAGTTGGTGATTTTTTAGTTGTGATTTTGTGAGTGCAGTGATTCCTCTTCATGGTGGCAACCGCTTTCAGGAGGCTCGCCGTTTAGGTGTGAGTGAAGAGAGTGTTTTGGATGCAAGTGCATCTTTAGTCCCTTTCCCTCTGCCAAGGAGGCTTCGAAGGTGTTTGATGAAGGCTTTGGATGGCAGTGCACTTCGCGATTATCCAGATGTAAGTCACCGTTGCTTTCGAGAGGCAATTGGCAAATGGCATAGGGTTGACCCTTCAATGGTTTTGCCTGGTAATGGTGCTGCAGAACTTTTTACATGGGCTGCACGGGATGCTGCATCAGAAGGTGTGAGTACATTGCCAGTACCAGGTTTTGTTGACTATGTAAGAGCTTTGTGTTGTTGGAATGCGACTTATAGCTTTCAACAACTACCTTTGTCTTGGTCATCTAAGGCACCACAACACTTTCCAGTTGGACCAAGCACAGAGGTGATTTGGATAACAAACCCACACAACCCTACTGGGCAACTATGGAGTAGGAGTTCAATGGAAGATTTGCTAAAAAGATATCGTCTTGTGATTTGTGATGAAGCTTTTTTGCCAATCGTTCCTAACGGTGAGATGCAATCTTTATTACCATTAGTTGGTGATTATTCAAATTTGATTGTTATTCGTAGTCTGACAAAGCTCTTTGGAATCGCAGGGTTGCGCCTTGGATATGCGATTAGTACTCCAGAGCGCTTGAACCGTTGGAGTCAATGGCGTGACCCTTGGCCTTTAAATGGTCTTGCAGTGGCAGCAGGAACAATGCTTGTGAGTGATCACTTGTTTCTTAAGCATTGGATTGCACGTGTAAACAGATGGGTGGAATGTGAAGGTGCTTGGCTTCATTCTCAGTTAGAAAGTAGTCATTCTTTGTCACCTTGTCCTTCGTCAGCCAACTATTTCTTAGCTCACTCTGACAGTTCACTCGTTCCGTTGCGGGAGCAGTTGGCCCGACAGGGAGTTTTGCTGAGAGATTGTAGATCTTTTGAAGGTCTGGATGAAAGATGGTTGCGAATAGGTTTGCAGAACAAAGCAGGAAACCGTCGGATTATTGAAGCTATTAAGAATGTTTCTTAAATGAGTTGATTGAGAATCTTGACTAGTTTTTGAGCGGCATTGGGTGCACTGATTTGTTTCATGCTTTCTTCCATTGCTGTCAATGGATCTGAAGTTTTTTTAATTCCTTTGATTCGCCCTATCAATAATCTCCATAGGACTTCGCTTAAGGATGGATTCTCAGGTGAATCTTGATGCAATATCACTGCTGCCCCAAACTGTGCTGCATAAGACGCATTGGCCTCTTGATGCTGATCTGTTGCTTCAGGGAAAGGTATCAAAATTGCTGGAGTGGCTGTCATGGCTAATTCACTGAGGCTTCCTGCTCCTGCTCGGCTAATGGCTAGATCTGCATGTTGAAGAAGTCCTGCAACCTCTTCGGTAAATGGTCTCTCGATTAGTTGTGGATGTGGATATCTATGGCAGTCCTGATCATTGCTTCCCGTGAGATGAACTACTCGACAGCCTGCCGAAAGAATTTTGGGTAGTACAGCTCGTACCATTTGGTTCATGCCTAGAGCCCCTTGGCTGCCACCCATTACTACTAACAGTGGTCCAGGTCCATTAGGAACCCATGCTGGAAGAGGTTGCTTTGATATGAACTCTTGCCTGATCGGGGTTCCAGTGAAAACATTTTGAGATCTTGGGATTTTGCTGGCCGCATGCGGTATGCCAAGAGCGACGACGTTGCAAAGCCAACCCATGAAACGAGTCACTCGACCTGGAATGGCATTGGATTCATGAAGTACTACAGGTAAGCCACACCAACGGGCTGCAAGGATTGCAGGTGCGGAAATGTACCCACCAGTTGTAAAGACAGCTTCGATTTGTTCTTGTTTGATGAGTGAGCAAACAGCTCTGGTAGCAAACAGTAAGCGAATTAACCGAAAGAATTTACTGATACCTTTCCCTTTCAGTCCACCAGCTCTTACTGTTGTTAGGTCATACAAGTTGGGGATTAATTCAGTTTCAAGTCGGTCAGGTACGCCCAGCCACTTAATCTTCCAATTCTCAGGTAGTGCTTTGGCTACCGCTAGGGCTGGGAAGAGATGGCCGCCAGTTCCACTGGCAGCGATCAGAAGCCTTGGCATCGCATTCAGCACATCAAGGATTTGATGTTTAACTTATCTGGATTGCAATGAAATTAAAGGTCTCACATCAAATTCGATTCATTGTTACTACAAGCTTGCTTGTGTTTTTAAAGGCGATCAGTTCTCAGCCCTTTTTCGCTGGGGAGAATGCTTTGAATCCAAGACTTCAGTATGCCTTGAATACTCCTGGTGAAGGATTTGAAGAGGTCTTCTCGCCCGACTTAGCAGCTGAATTTGAGAAAAGACATCAAAGTTTTTTAAATCGTTTTCCTGATTCTCGTTGGACTGTCAATTCATCTAAACCACTAAGAGATGGCCGTCAAACAGTCGAGGTACATGTTACTGGGAAGCACCAGTCTGGAGAGCAAAGTTTTTTGATGGAGGCTAAACAGCGTTTGGCTTTTCGAATGAATGGGCAGTGGATTACATCCAAGGAAATCATTAGTGAACAGTCCATACTTCGCTCTGGTAAAGGCTTGGTACCAATTACTTTGCAAATTCCTGATGAAGTCTTGACTGGTAGTCGCTATGACGTTGATGTCATTTTTGACCAGCCTCTCGGAGATGCAATTGTGGCTGGTGGCATGACATCAATAACCTCTAAGGATGTTGAAAATCAGATCAGTCCTGGTATTGAGCTGAGTCCAGTTTTTAGTGGGGGCTTGTTTAAGTCAGTTAATGCACCCTATAAGCCTGGTTATCAAAGATGGGCTATTTTTTTAGTTCATCCAGATGGCTTAATAACTGTTTCTAAAAAGGTTCGTATTGTATCCGTTAGTGATGAATTATCACCCTAGTTAATTATTTTTTTGATCTCTAATCTTGATGATTTGTTGGATGGAATATATACAGACAAGAGGGTAGAAGATAATACTCCGCCCCCTTGTCTATAAGGCTTATTTAATTGATATCGTCGAGAGCTGCTACACCTGGCAGGACTTTCCCTTCTAAAAGCTCTAAACTTGCTCCTCCACCAGTTGATATGTGAGACATCTTTGAAGCAAGGCCAGCTTTTTCTACAGCAGCTACTGAATCACCCCCACCAATTATTGTGCAACATCCTTTGTTGCCAAGTTCTGCAAGAGTTGTTGCGATGGAGTTTGTGCCATTAGCGAACTTGTCAAATTCGAAAACCCCCATAGGACCGTTCCAAATTACGGTTTGACAATTGCTGAGTACCTCTTGAAAAACTTTGACGGAGTCTGGACCTATATCTAGGCCCATCCAGCCATCTGGTATTGAATCAATTGCCGCAATTTGACTTGTTGCATCTGGTGCAAAATTGTCTGCTAGAACAACATCGGTAGGCAACAAGAGCTCAACACCTTTGGCTTTGGCTTTGGCTTCTAATTCCTTAGCAAGAGCTAGCTTGTCTTCTTCTACCAAACTTTTGCCAACAGAGAGGCCGCGGGCTTTGTAGAAGGTGAAGATCATCCCCCCACCAATGAGAACTTTGTCACATTTGTCAATTAATGCCTCTAAAACCCCGATTTTGCTGCTGACTTTTGATCCTCCTACAATTGCAGCCAGAGGTCTTTTCGGATCATCTATGGCTCCTTGTAAATACTGCAGCTCTTTTTCCATAAGGTGACCTGCCACGCTAGGAGTTAAGAACTTTGTTACTCCTTCAGTCGATGCATGGGCACGATGAGCTGCTCCGAATGCATCATTTACATATACCTCAGCTAACGAAGCCAGTTTTTTGGCAAAGTCAGATTCATTGTTCTCTTCTTCAGAGAAGAAGCGCACATTTTCAAGGAGCACCACATCACCATCTTCCATCGCCTGGACTTTTTGTTCAGCATCATTACCAATACAGCTTTCGCTTTTGGCGACTGTTTTGCCGAGCAATTCACTTAATCGTTTAGCGACAGGAGTTAGACGCATAGCGTCATTGACCTTCCCTTTGGGTCTGCCGAAATGAGCAGCCAAGATGATTCTTGCTCCTTTGCCTTGCAAGTCTTGAATTGTGGGGAGAGCGGCTCGAATTCTTGTGTCGTCAGTGATTTCTCCTGCATCATTAAGAGGTACGTTGAAATCGACTCGAACTAAAACACGCTTTCCAAGGAGCTCTGTTGAGTTGAGATTTGATAGAGAACGTTTTGCCATCAGTATTGAGTCATGCGAATAGAAAACTGAGAGAGACTAACCCTTTACTTCCATTATTTAGGTTGGGTGTAGTCCAGCAAAAAAATCTTGCTGGTGCTTAGACATAATTGATGACTGCTTTTTGATAGGAGCGACATGTTTGAAAACATTCTTTTACCAGTTGACGCTAGCCGTGCGTCTATGGAATCAGCTAGCAAAGCGCTGGATCTAGCAAGAAGTAATAGGAGCCGCCTAATCCTTTTGTCAGTGGTTGATTCTGGAGGTTTTGGGAAGAATTCGTCTGAATCTGTGCAATCTTTTTTGTCTCAAGCACGGCAAGAGTTCGAGCAAGTTGGAATTCAATGCGATGTGTTGGAGCGCATAGGTAATCCTGCTTTTGTTATTTGCGATGTTGCAGATGAATTAAATGTGGACTTGATTGTTATGGGAACACGTGGTGTCAATCTAGAAGGTGATTCTGAGAGCACGGCTGTCCGGGTAATTCAACTTGCTCCATGTCCAGTTCTTGTGGTTCCATGAACAGCCCTCCAATTCAGTGGTATCCAGGGCACATAGCCAAAGCTGAGAAGCAACTCAACAAGAATCTTGACAAGGTTGATTTGGTGATTGAGGTACGAGATGCGCGCATTCCTATGGCCACTTCACATCCGAGGCTCAATCGCTGGATTGATGGTAAGCAACATTTACTTGTAATTAATAGACGCGACATGATTTCTTCTCAGGCATGGTCTGCATGGGATGAATGGTTCCGTAAGCATGGTCAGTGTCCTTGGTGGTGTGATGCGAAGGCTGGTACGGGTGTAAAGCAGATTCAGCAAGCGGCAATTCGTGCAGGTTGCCAATTGAATGAGCGCCGTCGTTCGAGAGGCATGAGATCTCGCCCTGTAAGGGCATTAATGCTTGGGTTCCCAAATGTAGGGAAATCTGCGTTGATTAATAGGTTGGTTCGAAAGAAAGCAGTAGAAAGTGCTCGACGTGCTGGTGTGACCCGTACACTCCGGTGGGTTCGTCTTGGACAAGAACTTGATCTGTTGGATGCCCCTGGGGTTTTACCTCCGCGTTTGGATGACCAGGAGGCAGCTTTACGTTTAGCTCTTTGTGATGATATTGGCCAAGCTTCTTATGACGTTGAGTCTGTGGCCTTAGCTTTTCTAGAGATGCTCGGTTGCTTAGAGGCAAAGGTGGAGGCTGGGGTTCCTGCAGGGGTACTGAAGCATCGTTATGGCGTCAACCTGAATGAATCAACAAAGGACACTTATGATTGGCTTCAGGTTGTTGCTGGACGTCATACTTCTGGGGATACGACGAGAATGGCTCAGCGTATTTTGGATGACTTTCGAAGACTGTTCTTGGGTTTCATTGCATTGGAGCTCCCATGACATCTGAGGCCTCTTCGCCAGGGTTTCGTGAGGGTGCAGGTGAGTTAGTAATTTTGCTGTACCAAAAGCCATTGCCTATGCGCCTTGATCGATGGCTTGTGGAACAGCGACCTGAACAGAGTCGTGCACGGATTCAAAAGTTTATTGATCAAGGTTTGGTGAGAGTGAACGGCATTATTGGCCGAGCAAAGACACCTCTTAGGCCCGGTTTTGAAGTTCAGTTGTGGATACCTCCTCCTGAACCATTGCCATACTTAAAGGCGCAAGCAATGGATCTTGATGTTCTTTTTGAAGATGACCATTTGATTGTTATTAACAAATCTGCTGGGCTCACTGTGCACCCTGCTCCCGGCAATCGCGATGGAACGTTGGTTAATGGTTTGTTGCACCATTGCCCTGATTTGCCTGGAATTAGTGGCAAACTGCGCCCTGGGATTGTCCATAGACTTGATAAGGACACCACTGGATGCATTGTTATTGCTAAGAGCCAAGAGGCATTAGTCAAGTTGCAGACCCAGATTCAAGAACGTGTTGCTTCTCGAAAGTATCTTGGATTAGTTCATGGTTTACCACAAGGTGATAAGGGCATGATCATTGGCGACATAGGACGCCATCCTGTTGACCGTAAGAAATATGCAGTAGTACAGGACCAGTCAGGCCGTCACGCATGTACTCATTGGACCTTGTGTGAGCGATTAGGTGACTATTCGTTACTTCAATTCACCTTGGATACAGGTAGGACACATCAGATTCGTGTTCATTGTGCTCATATTGGTAATCCAATAGTTGGTGATGCTGTTTACAGTCGTTGTCGCAAGCTTCCTATCCGGTTGACTGGTCAAGCACTTCATGCGGTTGAACTTGGATTGAATCACCCGATCTCGAAAGAAAGATTGGTTTTTAAGGCTCCATTGCCGGAAGTTTTTCAGCGAATGTTAAATGTTTTACGTTCTAGACATTCTTCTGTCTAGCGGTTGAAGGCAGCATTGGACAAGCTTGCACTAGTGATTGAGTGATTTTTGCTTTAGGTGCATGAAGTATCTGATTGGCAGGACTTTCTTCAACTATTTGTCCATTATCAAAAACAAGTATTCTGTGACAAAAGCCACTGGCGACAGAGAGCTCATGTGTAATTAACAGAATTGCTAGTCCAAGCTTGGTTTGAAGTTCACCTAGCAAAGAAAGAATTTCAGCTTGAATCTCAGAGTCCAGCATGCTTAAACTTTCATCACATATGAGTACTTTTGGCTTCAGAGTAAGGGCCCTTGCAATGGCTACTCTTTGTAGTTGACCACCTGAAAGCTCATGAGGGAAACGATTTTCATATCGCTCCGCTGGTCGTAATCCGACTTGATTGAGCAGTTCACGGGTTACTTCTTTGGCTTTTGATTTTGTGGCTAAATTGTGAATAATTAGAGGGTCAGCAACCGCTTCTCCAATAGTCATTTTGGGATTTAGAGAGGCCAAGGGATCTTGGAAAACCATTTGCATTCTTTGACGTGCACGCTTTAGAGATCGGCCATGAAGATTCAGGATATTTTGACTTTCAAGTTTCACTACCCCACCTCGTATTGGACTTAGGCCCATTAAGGCTCTACATAAAGTGCTTTTTCCGCAACCCGATGCTCCTACTACTCCTACACTTTCCCCGTAGTGAACTGAGAAGCTCACATCATTAACAGCTTTGATCCATTTTTGCTTCCATGGCAAGTCACTTTGGGAATGCCAACAACGTAAATTTTCAATTTCTAGGACTATGGGTGAGTAGCTTCTTCCAAGCTTGCTTTTGCCTTCTCTTCCTTTCGCAGCATGTAAGAGCCTTTTACCAATATTGGACTTAGGAATAGTAAGTAATTCAAAACTAGATCCTTCTTCATGGATGCAACCTCTGTCCATAATTGCCATGCGTTCACACCACCGTCCAGCAAGGGCCAAATCATGAGTAATGAGAATTAGAGCACTTTTCAGTTCTGTGCAGAGGCTGTGTAGTTCAGACATGATTTGATTGGCAATGGCAACATCAAGACTTGTGGTTGGCTCATCGGCAATGACTAAGGAGGGTTTTAGAGCTATAGCTAAGGCAATGGCCAAACGCTGTCGCATTCCACCGCTTAATTCATGTGGATAGGCTGCAAAGCGATTGGACCCAATCCCGACTTTCTCTAGAAGACTTGCGGTTCTTTGGTGGTACCAGACATGATTTTTTTCTGGCCTATGTGCACGAAGAGTGTCTAGGAGATGTTCTCTAATTGTCATAAGAGGGTTCAGTCTTGTCATTGGATCTTGAAAAACAAGTCCTACGATTTGCCCTCTCAGTGTTCGCAATTCATTGGGGCTTAAGGATCTGGGATCTTGGCCGGCGAGCAATAATTCTCCTTCGCAAGCACTTCCTGATGGGAGTAATTGAATGATTGCTTTCGCCAAAGTGCTTTTGCCACAGCCAGAAGGACCTACTAGGGCCATACGCTCACCAGCTGCAATTTGAAGGTTCAAGCCATCCAATGTCCAACGGTGACTATTGGAATATCTGACACGTAAATTCTTGATTTGTAGGATTTGCTCTAAAGAAGTGGGCATTGTTAGTAGCAAGGTTCCTTAAGCCTGCATACCATGGATTTATCCGATTGGTCGGATGCTTAATTCCATTTCCACCCTGGATGCCCTACAGACCGATGAGGTTTGTGATGGAACCCTTTGTGGTAGCCCTGAGTTGAGAGCAAATCCGATCAGTAGTGTGGATGATTATGGAATTCCTTTGCCAGATTGGTTACGTGAGTGTTTGGAGAAAATCCCTCCCGGCTTAGGACAGAGTTGTCCAACTGATCAAGAGGCATTGCTGGCCAGAGCGTTTGATTTAGCTTTTCAGTTGCATGAGGGTCAGTTTCGAGCGAGTGGTGATCCATATATTGTGCATCCCGTAGCAGTCGCAGATCTCTTACGGGGTATTGGAGCCAGTGGAAGTGTTGTAGCGGCTGGCTTTTTGCATGATGTTGTGGAGGATACTGATGTTACCCCTGAACAATTGGAAGGGTATTTTGGTTGTGAAGTAAGGAGTTTGGTGGAAGGTGTCACCAAACTCGGTGGTATTCATTTCACAAACCGGACTGAGGCTCAGGCAGAAAATCTTCGCAAGATGTTTTTGGCCATGGCTAGTGATATACGAGTGGTGCTCGTTAAGTTGGCAGACAGGCTTCACAATATGAGGACTCTCGGTTCACTGCAAATCGACAAACAACAGCGAATCGCTAGAGAAACTCGTGAAATTTATGCTCCTCTAGCCAATCGACTTGGTATTGGTAAGTTCAAATGGGAGTTGGAAGATCTTGCTTTCAAGCTCCTGGAGCCAGAAGAATTTCGTGAGATTCAACAAGAAGTTGCAACCAAAAGAAGTGAAAGAGAAGAGCGTTTGGCTACAACAGTTCGTCTCTTGAGAGAAAGCCTTTCGTCTGCTGGCCTGGATAACTGTGAAGTGAGTGGTAGGCCTAAGCATCTCTACGGAATTTGGTCCAAGATGCAGCGACAGCAAAAAGCTTTTCATGAGATTTTTGATGTCGCTGCTTTAAGGATTATTACCCCTAGTGTGGAAACTTGTTATCGAGCACTTGCAGTAGTGCATGACACTTTTAGACCTATACCTGGTCGGTTTAAGGATTATATTGGCTTGCCTAAACCAAATGGATATCAATCGTTGCATACGGCGGTAATAGGTCGCCATCGTCCAATTGAAGTTCAGATACGGACGTCAGAGATGCATCAAGTGGCAGAATTTGGCATTGCTGCCCATTGGAAATATAAAGAAGGAGGTTCTCCAGCGGCCGGGGATGCTGAGCGCTTCAATTGGCTTCGACAA
Organism: Prochlorococcus sp. AG-409-P01; assembly: GCA_003215335.1. GTDB lineage: Bacteria > Cyanobacteriota > Cyanobacteriia > PCC-6307 > Cyanobiaceae > AG-409-P01. Next base: position 151,020 of record QCKM01000003.1, read on the forward strand.
TTAGTTGAATGGCAACAAGAAGGAGGTAATGATGACCATAATGACTACTTGGCATCAATTAAGGAGGATTTGTTTGATGAAGAGGTTTTTGTTTTTACTCCTAAAGGTGACGTGGTTGGATTGCGGAAAGACTCAACAGCAGTAGATTTCGCTTATAGAATTCATTCTGAAGTTGGGAATCATTGTCATGGAGTTCGTATTAATGACCGTATTTGCTCACTTTCAACTCGTCTGAAGAATGGCGATTTTGTCCAGGTTCTGACTAGTAATGCGGCTCATCCTAGTCTGGATTGGTTGAACTTTGTAGCGACACCAACAGCACGTAATCGTATTCGTCAATGGTATAAACGCAGTCATCGTGATGAGACAATTCAACGTGGTAAAGATCTTTTGGAACGTGAGTTAGGGCGGAATGGTTTTGATGCATTGCTCAGTAGTGATGCAATGACAAGGGTGGCAGAACGTTGCAATGTTCAAACTACTGAGGACTTGCTTGCGGCTCTTGGTTTTGGAGCTGTGACGTTGCAGCAGACACTAAATCGTTTAAGGGAAGAGATTCGGCTGCAAACTGTAGAACCTGAGCAGACAATGAGTAATGCTGATGTTGCCAAACATCTTGTCGCCCATGCATCGGAAGTTAATTCCTCGAAATCTTCTTTAGTTGAAGGGGTCCCAATTCTTGGAGTAGAGGGACTTGATTATCGATTTGGTGGTTGTTGCAGCCCGTTACCTGGTGAATTGATTTTGGGAACCGTTGCATTGGGTAATCATGGGATTACTATTCATCGACAAGATTGTGCCAATATTTCATCAATACCTACAGAAAGACGCTTGCCTGTCAGATGGAATCACGCAAATGTTCTTGATGGTGACAGGTTCCCTATTCAGTTACGCATTGAGGTAATTGATCGAGTTGGAATCTTAAAAGATATCCTAATGCGCCTTTCTGATAACAGGATTAATGTCAGTGATGCTCAAGTGAAGACAGCTTTTGGGAAACCTGCTCGCATAGACCTTCGTGTAGAACTTAGTAGTGCGGCTCAGCTAGCTACAACTATGGATCAAATTAGATCAATGGCAGATGTTTTGGATATTGCTCGTGTGGGATTTGGGTAGGACTATTAATGGGAAATCAATAGAAGTACTAGGAGCGTTATTTACCTTTTCTCTTGGACCTATTCAATTTTAATTTCTTGAATTTTGCCTTTACGAGTATGTAGTAGGTAAGTGAACCTGTAATTAGTGCGGCAATTGCACCAACTAAAGTTGAGCCTATTAAAAGGCGACTAGTGATGTTAAAACCTTGTTCCCATATGGCATCGTATTGTCCGTGACTGAGCTGTAACGATGTTTTTTTACAGTGCAGAAAGCTGCAACCAACTTGATAGTTAAACCAGTAGAGAGGTAAATAGGTTAAGGGATTACTAATCCATGTTGCAGCGGCAGCCAGGAGGTGATTGCCACGTAGAAAACTTGCCAACGCTATACCCATTAGGCTTTGTAAGCCGAAGAAAGGGAAGCAGCCGCTAAAAACACCAGCGGCTATTCCACGAGCTCTTTGTCCAGGAGTGCCTTTTTGGTGCCATAGCCAGATGAACCACTGGAGTAAACGCTTACTTAGTACCTTGAGGATCTTGATCATCGAGAGCCTCAGGTTGACATCATTTACAAGTTTTAATTGATCGTAGGAAGGACCGCAGAGTTTTGTTTATGTCTTTGTTTTCCAATAACCAAGATACGATTGCTGCAATTGCTACGGCAGTATCAGCTGCTCAAGGGGGGATTGCTGTAGTACGCATATCAGGCCCTCAGTCCGAAGTTGTTGCACGTCGTGTGGTTTCTATACCTGGGGAACAGGCCTGGGAAAGCCATCGCGTTTTATATGGGCATGTTGTAGATGCTTCAACTAAGGAAAATATCGATGAGGTGTTGATTTTGATCATGAAAGCACCAAGGAGTTTTACTGGTGAGGACACAGTTGAGATCCAATGCCACGGTGGCTTGATAGTTGTTCAACAGATACTTGAGTGTGTATTGCAGCAGCAAGGGGTGAGACGTGCTTTACCTGGCGAGTTCAGTCAGCGTGCTGTTTTGAATGGTCGTCTTGAGCTCACTAGAGCAGAAGCAATCAGTGATCTTGTTAGTGCAAGGAGTAGACGAGCTGCAAAGCTCGCGAAAGCTGGGATGGATGGAGGTATTCAACGACGTATAACTTCTCTTCGCAATAGGTTGCTTGATCAGTTGAGTGAGCTGGAAGCGCGAGTTGATTTTGAGGAGGATTTACCTCTTCTTGATAGAGAGAGTCTTTTGATTGAACTTTTGGCTGTGAAAAAAGATCTTTTGATTTTGATTGAAGATGCGAAGAGGGCAGCCTTAGTTAGGAAAGGATTGAGGGTTGCGTTGGTTGGCCGACCAAATGTTGGGAAGAGTTCATTGTTGAACCGGTTGAGTCGGCTTGAACGTGCCATCGTCACAGATATACCTGGTACGACAAGGGATTTGCTTGAGAGTGAAATTGTCTTATCTGGAGTGCCAATTACGTTATTAGATACTGCTGGGATTCGTGCAACGGATGATGCCTTAGAAAATCTTGGCATTGATCGTAGCTATAAGGCTTTAGCTTCTGCAGATGTAGTGCTCTTCATTTTTGATTTAACTTTGGGTTGGACTGATGATGATCAGGCACTCTTTCACAATCTTCCTGATGATGTCTCGATCCTGTTAGTTGGGAACAAGATTGATTTAAATCGTTCTTCCAAGAACTCTGTTCTCAATCACGATCTCCCAGAAAACCTTGCTTTAGCACGTGTCAGTGCAATGACTGGTGAAGGAGAACAAGAGTTGGTTAATGCCCTTCTAAAAGCTTGTGGCAGCAGTGACTCTGAGGGATTGTTGTTGGCTCTTAATCAACGACAGTGTGACCTTGCAGAGTTGGCAGCAGAGGCTTTGGGTCGAAGTCAGGAAGTTGCGGAGCATAATTTGCCATGGGATTTTTGGACAATCGATTTGCGTCAAGCAATTGGTTACTTAGGTGAAATCACTGGTGATGAGTTGACTGAAGAAGTCCTTGACCGCATCTTTTCACGTTTTTGTATTGGGAAGTGAATTAGTTTGATGGCTTCTTATCCTCTGACTGCATAGGCTTATAGCAAGTTTCGTTTTTTTTCTAAGCGTTGTGGATTTATTTGCTCCTGCGCTGTATAGACATTTAGATAGTTGGTTAGATGAGGATATTGGTAGAGGTGATCTGACGGGTGCAGCTCTTCGCAATTGTCATGGATCTGCTTATTGGGTTGCAAAACAAGCAGGGATTTTCTGTGGTGGGCAATTAGTAGAAAGGCTGTTTAAACGCTTAGATCTAGCGATCAATGTACGTTTGCAAGTTGGTGAGGGAAAGAGAGTAAGTGTTGGGCAACACATTTTGGAGTTAGAAGGTCCTGCCGCTGCATTAGTTGCAGGAGAACGCACTGCACTGAATTTGGCTATGCGTTTGTCTGGTATCGCTACAGCAACGTCCACACTTGTTTCAGAATTGTCCGGCACCTCTGTCCGACTTGCGGATACCCGCAAGACCACACCAGGTTTGCGGACGTTAGAAAAATATGCTTTCCGTTGTGGCGGCGGTATTAATCATCGGTTTGGGCTTGATCATGCGGCTATGCTCAAGGAAAATCACATTGCATGGGCTGGTGGCATAGAAGCTGCTTTTGCTGCTGTCAGGAAACATGCTCCTTGGCCTAGCCGAATTATTGTGGAAGCAGAAACTCCTGAACAGGCTGAGCAGGCAGTACGTGTAGGTGCTGATGGAGTTCTTTTAGATGAAATGTCTTATCAAGTGATTCAAACACTTGTACCTAAGTTGCGTGAGATTGTTCAAACTGGATTGAGTCGTGGAGGATCCGGTCAGGTCTTTTTAGAGGCTTCTGGTGTAGATCCCCGCTTTATAAGGGCCTATGCCTCTACAGGAATTGATTTTATTTCTACTAGTGCGCCAATGACTCGCAGTCCTTGGCTTGATATCAGCATGCGTTTTGATAATGCTGATGCATGAGAATTGTTCAGCTTTCAACAAATGATTCGAGTCTCTGAAATCACTCTGCGCCTGATTAGTTCTCATGATTAGTTTGTCAAATGCACTAGAAGAAAAACTAAAAGCTGCTCTTGAGAAGGCATTCTCTGTCGCATCAGAGCCCGCGGGTAGTGCAAGGATATCGCTAGACCCTCAATTAGTTACTGCAAGCAAGCCTGAATTTGGTGATTTTCAAGCTAATTGCGCACTCGCTTTGGCTAAGTCTTTAAAGGAATCTCCTCGTGCGATTGCATCTTTGATTGTTGATCAGTTAAATGCCGACAAGTCTTTTTTAAGACTTTGTGAGCCGCCTCAGATCGCTGGACCAGGTTTTATCAATTTCACCATTCGTTCAGAATGCTTAATCGAAGAATTGCGGAAACGTTTGATAGATAAGCGGCTTGGAGTACATCTTGTTGATGAAGCACTCCCTCGTGAAAAGCTCGGCACTGTTGTGGTCGATTTCTCTAGTCCGAATATTGCTAAAGAAATGCATGTTGGACATTTACGTTCAACAATTATTGGTGACTCAATATCAAGGGTGCTGGAATTCCGTGGCTACCGAGTTCTCAGGTTGAATCACATTGGTGATTGGGGAACTCAGTTTGGAATGTTGATAACTTATCTAAAGGATGTTGCGCCAGAGGCTTTGGAAAGACCTGATGCTGTTGACTTGGGTGACTTGGTTGTTTTTTATCGCAAAGCAAAGCAACGTTTTGATGAAGATAGTCTTTTTCAGAAGAATGCTCGTGAGGAGGTGGTTCGACTTCAGAGAGGAGAGACATTATCTAAAAAAGCTTGGGGTTTGATTTGTCATCAATCACGTCGAGAATTCCAAAAGATCTATGATCAGCTGGATGTTCAATTGACTGAACGAGGAGAGTCTTTCTATAATCCATTACTACATAAAGTAGTGAATGATTTAGATGATTGCGGTCTTTTGGTTGTTGACTCTGGTGCGAAGTGCGTTTTTCTTGAGGAGACTTTTGGTAAAGATGGCAAAGCTTTACCTGTGATTGTTCAAAAGAGTGATGGTGGTTTTAATTATGCAACTACAGATCTAGCAGCTATTAGATATCGTTTTGGAGAGGTGCCTGAAGGCGACGGTGCCCAACGAGTGATATATGTCACAGATGCTGGACAGGCTAATCATTTTTCAGGGGTTTTTGAGGTGGCTAGGCGAGCCAAATGGATTCCTCCTGATTGCAATTTAGAGCATGTTCCTTTTGGTTTAGTACAGGGTGAAGATGGGAAAAAACTTAAAACCAGATCGGGAGAAACTATTCGTCTTCGTGATTTATTAGATGAAGCAATTCAGAGAGCAAAGGTCGATTTGTGTCGACGATTAGATGAGGAAGGGCGTCAGGAGGATGAAACTTTTATTGAGCAAGTATCTGCCACAGTTGGTTTGGCAGCAGTTAAATATGCCGATTTAAGCCAGAACAGGATAACCAATTATCAATTTAGCTTTGATCGTATGCTCGCGCTTCAAGGCAATACGGCTCCTTACTTGTTGTATGCCTTTGTACGCATTGCTGGGATCGCACGAAAGGGTGGAGATCTTCAAGCACATATCGATAAAATTGAGTTCAATCAAGATGAGGAGTGGGCTTTACTTAAACAGCTCTTGAGGTTTGATGAAGTCATAGTTCAAGTTGAGGAGGAACTACTCCCTAACCGCTTGTGTAATTACTTGTTTGAGTTGAGCCAGACCTTTAATCGTTTTTATGATCAGATACCTGTATTAAAGGTAGAGGAGCCAATTCGTAGTTCAAGGCTAGCGATTTGTAGGCTGACTGCTGATACTCTCAAATTAGGACTTGGTTTGCTTGGTATCCCAACTCTGGAGAGGATGTGATGGGCAATGTAGGTAGGCCGTTGTCTTTTGGATTTCCACTACCTCGTGATGAGGTGGAGAATCTTGAGCCTTATCGAGCTCCTCTTGAGGGTCGTCGAAACCTATTGCGTCTCGACTTTAATGAGAACACTCTTGGACCTAGCCCAAGAGTGTTAGATGCTCTTAGGAAAATCTCAGCCAATGAGATTGCTATTTACCCAGAGTATGACGGTTTAAGGGAGCTCGTGATTGAAAATCTGTTTTCTTGTGGACTTCAAACATCTTTACTTCCTGAACAGGTAGGTCTTTTTAATGGTGTTGATGCAGCGATCCATTCTATTTTTCATTCATATGGTGATCGTGGTGATCAATTGCTAACAACCATTCCTACTTTTGGTTATTACACACCTTGCGCTCAAATGCAGGGTATGGAAATAGTAGCTATCCCGTATCAAGAAAAAGATTTTTGTTTTCCTCTAAAGCAGATTCGTGATGCATTGATGAAGAAGCCTAGGCTTTTATTTATATGCAATCCAAATAATCCTACTGGCACGAGATTGCCACCTGAAGAAATTATTGAATTAGCAAGTTCCTTCTCTGAAACATTGTTTGTTGTTGATGAATTATATGAAGCATTTACTGGAGATAGTGTTTTGCCTTTGGTTGATTTCAACACGACACCTAATCTTTTAGCACTTCGATCTCTTTCTAAGACAGCAGGGTTGGCCGGGTTGCGTATAGGCTTCGCTGTTGGGGCTGCTGAGGTGGTGGACAGAGTTAGTCGTGTCACTGGACCTTATGATGTCAATGGCTTTGCAGTTGCTGCTGCTTGTGCTGCTTTGTTGGACCAGCCATATACAGATGCGTATGTTGCAGAGGTGTTAAAGGCTAAGGAATGGATCAAAGCTGAGTTAGCAGCTAATGGGATTCGATACCATATGGATGGAGGTAATTATTTTTTACTTTGGCCGGATCGGAATGCCACTGAAATTGAGTCTTTGCTTAGAGCTAAAGGAATTCTTGTGAGAGATATGTCGCATAAACCTCTAATTGAGGGAGCTATACGAGTAAGTATTGGCACAACTATGCAAATGAAGGAGTTTTGGAAGATTTTTCTAGACTTGAGTTAGTGAATGGAATTATCCGATTTATAGAGGTTTTATTTTGAATTTTAGTAAAGGACTTCAATGACTGTTTGACTGTTTAATTTTTCAGGTAGAACAAGGGGTTGTCCTCTTCTTTGAATAGTCGTGCCTTCCATGGCGTCTAGAAATGGGTTTACTCCAGTTTGATCACAGTTTTTTGGGGTTTCTCCAGTTACGTACTGAACTGGAATGACTCGACGTGGCTTTAGAAGCCTCACTATTTCCGCTGCTTCTGTACTGTTATAGACCTTGGCACCTCCGCCTACTGCGATAATTAAAATATCTGGGTTACCAAGAAGTATTTTGGCGTCTCCAGTGAGAGGGGCAGCGCTCCCTCCTAGATGAGCAAAGCTCAGCCCTCCCATATTCCAACGCCAAAGAGTTGCCTGCCCAAAACGACGCCCCCCTAATCGATCATGAGGCGCTGCAAATCCTTCTATATTTATCCCTTTTATTCGATAAGAACCAGGCTTGACTAGAAAAGTCCCACCGGCGATTCTGGCTCCTTCATCGGCAAGTTCTGAGCTTGCAAGGATTATGTCAGAGTTGACTTTTGGTTCTTGAAGTCCTTCTGCACAACCAACGGCTTTAAAGGGATTGATCATTATTGATTTCCCATCGCCTTTGATCAAAAGAGCACTGTGCCCGTAACTTGTAATGCTCACACCTCCTGCAAGAGCTGGTGAAGTAGAAGCAATTGTGAAACCAACGATAGAGATGGTTCTAAGGGTCTTTGCCCATAGGTTTTTTAAATGAATTGACATGAGGAGCAACTTCGAGGGAAATGAATTAATGGTCTTGATAAAAAGCTTCAGCTTGATTTAAAAAGTTGCTGAGCAGGTGATGACCAGATTCTGTTAGCACACTTTCAGGATGGAACTGAACTCCTTGCAAATGTCGATATTCTCGATGCATTAGCCCCATGATTGTGCCATCGTCAAGCCAAGCAGTTATTTCCAGGCATTCAGGGAGACTTTCAGGGTCGACAATGAGACTGTGATATCTAGTGGCGATGAGAGGATTAGGCAAGCCAGTAAAGACTCCCTTGTCATTGTGTGATAAAGATGAGGTCTTTCCATGCATTTGTTGATGAGCTCTCACTATATTTCCTCCATAGACTTGGGCTAAAGCTTGATGGCCAAGGCATACTCCAAGTATTGGAGTCTGGTTGGCAAGTTTTGCTAGTACATCCAGGCAAATACCAGATTGAGAAGGGTCTCCAGGTCCAGGTGAAAGGATGATTGCTGATGGTTGAAGAGCTGTAATTTCATCAATGCTTAAAGCATCATTTCTTTCTACTCGAATGTCGGATGCAATTGGGTGCTTTGCAGAGAGTTCTCCTAGGTATTGCACTAGGTTGAAGGTGAAACTATCGTAGTTGTCAATTACCAAGAACATGGAGTCGCTGGGTTTTAGAGGCCAATACGAATTAAAAAAGGTGGCAACAAGAGCAATGATCCAATCAGTAAAGAACTAATTGAGGCCACTAGTACAGCTGCCGCTGCGCAATCTTTTGCGATACGAGCTAGTGGGTGAAAGCGTCTCCCGATAGAAAGATCTGTTACAGCTTCTATAGCAGTGTTGATTAATTCAAGAACTAAAATAGACGCGATGGTAACCACAAGTATTGCAAGTTCATATGCATTTAGTTGAAGCCATAAACCTAGTGCACATACAACGGCACCAACAAATACATGGATACGGAAGTTACGTTGGGTTCTGAATGCATATGCAAGTCCTTGAGAGGCGTATCGAAAACTTGCATGGAAATCTCCTGCCGTGCGCCATGAACCTTTCCTTGTTTTTCGATTCCTAGCCTTCGAAAGTGTCCTAAATTCTTCATTTAAACATTTTGCTTTTTCAGGGAGCATCTTTGGTTTCTTGAGCGTGAACATGAAGGTGATGAACCTTAACGCTAATTTTGAGAAGCTCTTCTTGGCAGTAGAGCATCTCTTCAAGTTTTTTAGGGGTGTTGTGGTCCCATCCCAAAAGGTGTAAGAGTCCATGACTAACCAACCAACGAAGCTCATGCCCTAGGTCATGGTTTTGTTCAATAGATTGTTTGTATGCTGTGGAAACTGATACAACTATGTCACCGAGTTCTAGGCATGTATTGGTGGGAAGGATGATCTCGTTATCAAGTATTGGGAAAGAAAGGACATCTGTTTTCTCATTAAGATCGCGCCAGCAAGAATTGAGGTATTGAATACTAGAGTCGTCTGTTAGATGGAGCCCAAGACTAAAAGACTCAGTTTCTCGAATGATTTTGGGGCATTTAATATTTTGATTTTTTCGAATTACTTCTAACCAGTTTGATATATCCAGTTTCCATGTATCTGAATTAGTTAGTCGATCTATTGTTGACCGATTGATTTGGCCAATCGCTATGTTGTCAACATTGGTATTAAAGGCAAGATCGAGCTCTATCTTTGATGGATGGACCGTTGTTGGGTTCATCTAGAAATTATTGAGGAATTGAAGGACGACCTAGCCAGGCGATGAGAAGGATGAAGCTAATCAACCCAGCTGCTGTTAGTGCAAAGTGCATAAGACTTTGGCTTCCTTTACGAACCATATTTCTCATCGCCAATTTCACAAAGCTTGGTGAGGCTGAATCAACAGGACTTTTTGTGTCTGAACTTGGATTGTTAGGCATGACCATTAGTTGACGTCGTTGTCATTATCAGGATTATCAACACCTTTCCTAAGTAGAGCTTGGATAAATGGATCTAGATCTCCATCCATTACACCTTGTACATCCGTAGTTTCTTTTGAAGTTCTCAAGTCTTTGACCATTTGATAAGGATGGAAAACGTAGTTGCGTATTTGGTTCCCCCATGCAGCTTCAACAATGTCACCTCGTATGTCGGCGATTTCTGCTGCGCGTTGTTCTTGGGCAATTACAAGCAGTTTTGCTTTTAATAGGGCCATAGCTTTTTCTTTGTTTTGTAGCTGTGATCGTTCTTGAGTACATCGGACTGCCAAGCCGGTTGGGATGTGGAGAATGCGAACAGCTGTCTCAACCTTGTTTACATTTTGGCCGCCAGCCCCCCCGGAGCGACTGGTAGTCACTTCTAGATCTTTTTCAGGAATGTCTAGTTTGACTTCTTCCTCGATTTTTGGCATCACTTCGACACCAGCAAAGCTTGTTTGTCTTTTTGCATTTGCATTAAAAGGAGAGATGCGCACAAGTCGGTGGGTTCCTTTCTCATTTTGTAGGTATCCATAGGCGTATCGGCCTTCAATCTCAACTGTTGCACTCTTGATACCAGCCTCTTCCCCTTCTGAAAGCTCGTCAATGCTGACCTTCATGCCATGATCCTCACCCCAGCGGGTGTACATTCTCAGAAGCATTTGGGCCCAATCTTGGGCATCAGTTCCACCTGCACCAGCATTGATTGTTAACACGGCTCCTTCAGTGTCGTAAGTACCGCTAAGTAGACGTTCTAATTCCCATCTGTCAAGATCCTCTTTGAGTTTATTTAGCCCCGATTGAGCTTCAAGCAGTATCTCTTCATCTGGTTCTAAATCATATAGTTCAAGCGTTGCCTTGGCATCATCAATAGCACTACGCCACCGTAGTAGTTGAGCTAATTGGGCTTTTACATCATCAAGTTGGCGCATCTGTTTTTGCGCATTTTTTTGGTCATCCCAGAAATTTTTTTGTGCGGCCAAATTTTCAAGATCTTGTTGGCGCGCATTGAGAGCAGGCACGTCAAAGGCAGTCCTGAGCTTGGCCCAGGCGCTCAGTGAGGATTGAAAGATCTCGTTTGAAGTCGGTAAGGTCCTGCAAAGTGCTGCTTTATTGAATTGTTCTGACGCTATCAGTAGATCCATTGTGTGAATAGGATCTTATGTAATTGAATAATGATGTATGGCCAAAGTTGAAATATATACCTGGCAGTCTTGCCCTTACTGCATTAGAGCTAAGGCTCTTCTTGACAGTAAACAGATTTCCTATCATGAGTACCCTATTGATGGTGACTCACAGGCCAGGCTGACTATGAAAGATAGGGCTGAGGGGAGAAGTTCTGTGCCTCAGATCTTCATTGATGACAAGGGCATTGGGGGATGCGATGACTTGTTTGCTCTTGATCAGGCGAAAGAGCTCGATGTCTTATTAGACCTTAGTGATTGAGGCTATGAGACAGCTTTTTGTGCTTGATCCGCTTGATCGAATTAAGCCAGAAAAAGATTCTTCAGCAGCCTTGATGGAAGCCGCGTACCGGGCATCTATTGAAGTGTGGGTTTGTACTCCTGCGGACTTGCAGGCTTGTGGTAATCAGTCATGGGCACTTGCTACACCTGTAGTCCCTGAGCCTTGGATCACAATAGGAGTACCTAAAAAACTTCCGCTAACAGATTTTTCTTATGTTTGGATGCGGAAGGATCCTCCGGTTGATGATGGTTATCTCTTTGCGACTCATATACTTGAGTTGGCTGAGAGAGAAGGAGTACGTGTTTTAAATAGGCCTTCATCTCTTCGGGCTTGGAATGAAAAGTTGGGTGCTTTGCGTTTCAGCCATTTAATGGCTCCAACGCTTGTCGCAAGCAGAGTTGATGAGCTTACAAAATTTGCGAGAGAGCATGGGGAAGTGGTTCTGAAGCCTCTTTCTGGTCGCGCTGGTCAGGGGGTGGTTCGCTTGGCAGAGGGGGCTCCAGCAATTGAAGCGGTTATGGAGTTAGTAACCAACCAGGAAAGTCTTCCTGTCATGGTTCAGAGTTTCCTACCTTCAGTTGTTGAAGGAGACAAGAGAATTCTTTTGATTAATGGCTTGCCTTTGGGAGCAGTGAATCGTCGCCCGAAAGCTGGAGATTTTCGAAGCAATCTTGCTGTAGGAGGTCACCCGGAGGCAACACAACTATCAGAACGTGAGAAGGTGATTTGTGAGGAGTTGGCGCCAGTGCTTCAGGAACAAGGACTTTTTTTTGTGGGTATTGATGTTATTGATGGAACCTTGAGTGAAATTAATGTCACCAGCCCTACTGGGATTCGAGAGGTGGAGCGATTAATGGATTTGCCTCTTGCAGATCAAATAATTGAATCTTTATTAGTTGGGTTTGATTGAAATGGTGATTGAATGTCTAGTTGATCAGCGAGCACAGTTAGTTTAAGCCCAACTTCTTCTAATTCTCGCTCTGCATTAGAACCTTTTACTAATCCAGCACCAGCAGTTAGTTCGAGTACTTTTCCGTTTGAATTGCCGCAACGAATAGCCACTCTTAGTTCAGCATTACCAGAACTATCTATCCAGCCGATTGGTGCTGCATATTTCCCTCTTTCAAATGGTTCTAGGTTTCTCAGCCATTTCATTGCTTCTCTTCTCGGGAGACCAGCAACCGCGGGTGTTGGATGAAGAATCTCGGCCAGGATTAGTGGATGTAGGCCCTGAATATTTGCCGTAATTGGTGTATGAAGATGCATAAGGCGACCATGTCGAGCAAGTTGGGGTAGTCGAGGCCTCTTGGCTTTGATGTTTTTCTCACTGAGTTGATTTCTTATGGATTCAACTACTAGCTCATGTTCTCTACGATCTTTTTCAGATTTCCGTAGCTCTTGGCCATTGTCATTTCCATTAGCAGTGCCTGCTAAAGCATCACAGCGTAGTTTGTTCTCACGAATACTTAAGAGGCGTTCTGGCGAGGCTCCGAAAAAGGATTCTTCTTTGGAGTTTTGCCAAAGGAAGCGACAACTACCTGATTGTTCTTTGCGTAGCCTGGATAGAATTGATAGTGGATTTAATGGTGTTTGGAGAACAATTGTTTGCCGAACAGCCAGTACTAGTTTGTGAAGATCTCCTCGATTCACTAAGTCAATTCCACGATCAAGGGCTGGCTTGTAACATTCTTGCCAGGGTTGTTTAGAAGATTGTTCCGTAAGAATTGCGGTGAGATTTGATTTGTTTTCTGGAACTTCTTGGGTTAAGCGCTCCTTCATTAACCATAATTGTTCAGCAAGTTCCCTAGCTTCTGCTTCTTGTGTGACCACTCCATTGATACGAAGCCAACCAATTTGGCCATGCTTACTAAGCTGCCATCTTGGAAGCACTGCATGAACTGTTGGGGGGATTCCCAGAGTTCTTTGACGCTCAGCAGTTTGTGCAAAGAAAGAGAATGCTAGAAGTATCCTTGGACGTGCTTGTGCGGGAGCTTCTGGAGCGGTATCGATAAGACGTCCAAGAATTGCATCGCTGAATTTCTGAGCAAGTTCAAACCTTTTAGAGCTGGCCAGGTCTAATTGTTGGCATTTGCCCGATGCTGCAAGACAAAGACCCGGCGTATTGTCCCAAAGGAATCTGAAGGGATGTTGTTCCGCAATGATTGGAAGTTGCTTAAGGGGATCAATCCTTAATACTGGTAAGGCCAGGCTTAAAACACCTTCATCTACTTTTCTCTCACACCAGCCTTTGGCTGATGCGGTCAATATGTCGAAGAAAGTGAATTCAGCCGTCATCCTGTGTTTGCATTGCAGGACCTGTTCAAATGTATAAAACCTCATTAGGGTTCTAGAGGCCTGATCCCATGAGCGAGAAGCAGGCTGTTGTATCCCGTTACGCCTCTGAGTTGGATAAAGGGCTGCTGTGGCGAGCAGCAATCAAGTGGCCATTGTATTCGGTCGCAGTAATGCCAGTGCTTTTGGCGGCAGGTTGGCGAGTTGGTTTGGGCGAAGTGGTTCGTTTAGAGCAATTGTTTGGCTTTCTTGTTGCATCTGTTCTGCTTTTGTTGTGGGAGAACCTCACTAACGATCTTTTTGATGCTGAGACTGGTGTAGATGAGTTTTCTAAGCCTCATTCAGTGGTCGCATTAGTTGGGGAACGTGGTCCTGTGAGGAGTTTGGCTTATTTGGCTCTTGCATTGGGGCTGTTGCTCATGCTGTTTTTAGGTTTGCGCAGTAGTCCTTCTGTTCTTTTTTTGGTAATGGTGAGTTGTCTGTTGGGTTATTTATATCAAGGACCACCTTTTCGTTTTGGGTATAAAGGATTGGGTGAACCTTTGTGTTGGCTGGCCTTCGGACCTTTTGCGACTGCAGCAGCTCTGATTGTTTTGGCTCCAAGCTCTGAGTACGGATCACTGGTCCCTTGGGGGCCTGCATTACTGCTGGGTGCAGGCCCTGCAATGGCGACAACTCTTGTGCTGTTTTGTTCTCATTTTCATCAAGTGGCTGAGGATGAAGCTCATGGGAAGCGCTCTCCACTGGTTCTTTTAGGGACTAGAAGATCAGCAGAGCTTGTCCCATGGTTATTGGCCTTGACCATTGCTTTGGAATGGATCCCAATAATGAATGGTCATTGGCCGATTACTGCATTATTTGGAGGGATAGCTTTACCGTCAGGGGTTGGGTTAATACGTTTGCTTCATCGACATCATGATCAGCCTGATTTGATTAGTGGAAGTAAGTTTTTGGCTTTGCGCTTTCAGACGTTAAATGGTTTGGGGTTGAGTCTTGGTTTGGCTATTGGGCCGCATCTGGGACTTCATTTGGCAAGTCTTTCTTGAATAGATGCGACTTCAAATTCATTGGAAGCCTTTTTCATTTCGTTTAAAGCGATCCCTGCAAACATCTCAGGGAATTTTTGCTTGTCGTCAGGGTTGGTTATTGCGTCTGGAAAATTCATTGGGTTGTTGTGGTTGGGGGGAGGTATCTCCTTTAAGTGCGTTAGACCTCAAGGCTTGTAAACATCTTTTGCATGATCTTGGTCATTCAACTTCAAGACAGCACTTAGAAGAAGGAATGAGCCATTGGCCAAGCCCAATGGCATTTGGATTGGGCGCAGCTTTGGCGGAATTGGATGAATTGGTGGGTGATGGAGTGGGCAAGGGTTGGCTACAAGCACCCGATTCAGCTTTGTTATTACCTGCTGGTGAGGTTTTGTTGGATGAATTGGACTCCTTGATTGCAAGCTCAAACCATCAAAGAGGTCCTCTTACCCTGAAGTGGAAAGTTGCTCTAGGCCCTCTTGAAAATGAGTTAACTCTTTTGCATAAGATCTTGGAACGAATCCCTGACAATGCACGCTTAAGGTTGGATGCAAATGGTGGATGGGATCGCTCCCAGGCTAAGACTTGGGTTAATTATCTGCATCATCAACCCAGTCTGGAATGGGTTGAGCAACCTCTGCCTCCTGGTGATTTTGAAGGTCATTTAGCATTGCTAAAACAGGTTCCGATAGCCCTGGATGAGTCTCTAACGGTAGAGCCTGCTTTACGCAAGTCTTGGCCTGGCTGGCAAGTTCGCAGACCAATTTTGGAGGGTGACCCCAGACTCTTGCTGAGTGAACTGGAAGAAGGTATCGGGCGAAGAATGATTAGTACAGCTTTTGAGACTGGAATTGGACGTCGGTGGGTAAATCATTTGGCAGCCTTGCAGCAAAATGGTCCTACTCCCACTGCTCCTGGTCTGGCGCCAGGATGGTGCCCAGATGGCCCACTTTTCAGTACTGATCCTGAGTTGGTTTGGGATGCTGTATGACTGAGGTTATTCCTTTCCTATGTGATTCAACAAATGTCGATGAGAAGTTCGATGATTTAAACAAGTTATTGGAAAAAGGTGCATGGGTTCAGCTGATAGCTCCACAAGAGAAAAGAATATTCATTGAGAGCTCTTGCTTGCCTGCTGGCCCAGGGATTGTGGTTTCAAGTGGTGGCAGTTCTGGGAGACGTCACCACTGTTTACATCCCTGCAATCATTTAGATCAATCAGCATTCGCTACTGGTAAATGGTTAGAGGAACAGGGAATTGACCCTCATTCTTCTTTTGTTTTCAATCCACTACCTATGCATCATTTGAGTGGGTTAATGCCTTGGTGGCGGAGTCGAAGTTGGGGCGCTGAACATGTTTGGATTAAACCTTCTTTGATTCATGAGCCAAACTTATTGTTTGATTCTTTTCGGCAACTTTTTCAGGAGATGTCGACTAGGTCAACTCTGCTTTCTTTGGTGCCTACACAACTCCACCGCCTTATGTCAAAGAAAGAAGGTGTTGAATGGTTGAAAATTTTTGACGTGATTTGGGTGGGTGGATCTGCGCTTTCTTCTTGCCTTGCTCGGCAGGCCATTAGTGAAGGTATACGTTTAGCACCCTGCTATGGAGCCACTGAAACGGCTGCCATGATTACAGCCCTTTCGCCAAACGAATTTTTGGCAGGTCTTGGTGGTTGTGGAGGGCCTTTGCATGATGTTGAGTTGAGCCTTGGGGATAATGGTGCTTTAAAGGTCAGGACTCCTAGATTGGCTGTCGCTTTATTTTCAGATGATGGTTTGGTGAGCTTGAGAGATAAAGAGGGATGGTGGTCTTCTTCTGACTGGGCTGAGTTGTCTAGTTGTAGATCAGGAATTCGCCTATCTGTTCTTGGACGAATGGATCTTGCTGTGCATTCTGGTGGAGAAACAGTTTTTCCTGAAGAGTTGGAAGCCAAATTGTTGTCTGAAGCTATTGGTTCAGGTTTTCCAATAGAGGCCTTATTGTTTTTGCCTGTACAGGATGCTGAATGGGGACAACGTTTGGTTGCACTTGTACGCTTTTCGAATGAAACCACTTCTCCTTCCTCTTCATTATTACTGCAATCCTTGAAGGAACTAGTGTCGACTTGGTTGCCAGCCGAAAGACCAGTTCAATGGCATATTTGTCCACCCCTGGCACCAAATCAACTGGGGAAATGGGAACGAGCTCTGTGGGAAGCTTGGTTGCAAGCAAAAAATTAGCTGACTCCCGGAGCACTTAAGTGTCAAACCGGATGTGGTCCTTGGAGTATTGATGATGCTTCTAGCCATCGATCAATTGCCTCTGGCAATGAACATCGTCTGCGTGTTTGGCTGTTGATTGCACGATGGCGTAATAGTCCTGTGGCGACAGTGACTTCTTTACGTAGAAATTTGATTTTGACCTGGAAACTACCAATGTCTAATCGTTCTGGCTCGAGTTTTACGAGCAATTGATCACCTATTTGAATTGGATTGTTGAAGTTGGCTTGGCAGTGGATTATTGGTAAAGCTATTTCTAATGGTTTTTTTGGATTGATATTGCAGGGAAAGATTTCCAGAGCATTTAGGCCATAGTTTTCTAAGCTTTGCTCCCAAGCCTCATGACACCAACGTAGTAGTTGATGGAAATGAATGACTCCTGCTGCATCGGTATCGCCAAACCGAACAGTCCTTTGCATTAGGAGCCAGCTATTAGGGTTCTGTTCAGGCACTTCAGTATTTATCGGTCAACTGAACCCATGATGACGTCGATGGATCCAAGTATGGCCATGATGTCTGCCACTTTTACTCCTTTGAGTATGTGAGGCAGAATTTGTAGATTATTAAAATCGGCGGCTCGAATTTTGAATCTCCAGGGTGTCACGTCATTATTACCCTGAAGGAAGACACCAATTTCACCTTTGCCTGATTCTAGGCGTGTGTAGAGCTCGCCATTAGGGATTTTGAAAGTTGGAGCAACTTTCTTGGCTACATATTGGTAATCAAACTCTGTGAACTTGCTGGCTTTACCTTCTGAGATTCGTTGAGCCTCAAGATTTTCGGTAGGACCACCTGGAATCATTTCACAGGCTTGATAAAGGATCTTTAGTGATTGGCGCATCTCCTCGATGCGGACACGGTATCTGGCGTAGCAATCACCTTCTTTCTCCCAGGGCACATCCCAATTGAAATCGTCATAACATTCATAATGGTCGACTTTCCGTAGGTCCCACGGCACGCCAGAGGCTCGCAACATAGGACCTGAAAGGCTCCAGTTAATTGCATCCTGTTTGGAAATAGTGCCTAGACCTTCTATGCGGCGTCGGAAGATGGGGTTGTTGGTAATTAACTTTTCATATTCGTCGATTTTTGGCCCAAACCAATCACAGAAGTCTTTGCATTTTTCTAGCCAACCCCAAGGAAGGTCACATGCAACTCCTCCGATTCGGAAAAAGTTGTTATTGATTAAACGTTGTCCTGTGGCAGCTTCCCAAAGGTCATAGATCATTTCTCTTTCTCGAAAAATGTAGAAAAATGGGGTTTGTGCACCGACATCTGCCAGAAATGGGCCAAGCCAGAGCAGGTGGTTAGCGATACGGTTCAGCTCAAGCATTAATACACGGATATAACTGGCTCTTTTGGGCACCGAGATGTTTGCTAGACGTTCAGGTGCATTGACTACGATTGCTTCATAAAACATGCCAGCTGCATAGTCCATGCGACTCACGTACGGCACGAACATGACGTTTGTACGGTTCTCAGCAATTTTTTCCATCCCCCGGTGTAGATAGCCGATTACTGGTTCGCAGTCCACAACATCTTCACCGTCTAGGGTCACCACCAGTCGAAGCACACCATGCATTGAGGGATGATGAGGACCGAAGTTGACCACCATCGGCTCCGTGCGCGTTTCTAGTTGCGTCATGGGCCTTGGCCTGAAAAGCATGGATGAATCTTAGAGAGGACCCATGCAAGAACACATAAAAGTTTCTACTTCAAGTTTTCGTCACGTCTCTGTGCTCCCAGAGAGGGTTTTAGAAGCAGCTGGAAAATTGCCTTTAGAACTGTTGGATGGAGGCTTGTTTATTGATGCAACTTTAGGTGGTGGAGGCCATTCTGCTTTGCTTTTAGAGGCCTATCCATCTTTGCGTTTAATTGGGCTTGATCAAGACCCTGCTGCACTTGCTGCGGCTGTTGAGTATCTGGAATTGTTTGGTTCAAGAGTGCAGGTTTTGCCAGGG
This sequence comes from Prochlorococcus sp. AG-409-P01, assembly GCA_003215335.1. GTDB lineage: Bacteria > Cyanobacteriota > Cyanobacteriia > PCC-6307 > Cyanobiaceae > AG-409-P01. The sequence continues at coordinate 169,773 of QCKM01000003.1, forward strand.
AATTTTGCTGATTTCAACCCTTCTGAACCTGCAGCAATTGTTCTAGCTGATTTAGGTGTTAGTAGTCCGCAATTGGATAATGCCGCAAGAGGTTTCAGCTTTCGTTTAGACGGACCCTTGGATATGCGGATGAACCCTACTGAGGGAGAGACTGCTGCTCAGTTGATTGCAAGACTTGATGAAACTGCCCTGGCGAACGTTATTTATAAATATGGAGAGGAGCGCTTTTCAAGACGCATTGCAAGGCGAATTAAGCATGATCTTTCAGTAAATGGTTCTTATTCCGGAACTATGGCTTTGGCTTATGCCATTGCTGGCTGTTTCCCGCGAAAATCACGTCATGGAAGGCTTCATCCTGCTACTAGGACTTTTCAAGCGTTGCGTATTGCAGTTAACAATGAGTTAGATGCTTTGGAGCGTTTTCTGCAGAAAGCACCAGATTGGCTTCTACCAGGAGGCATATTAATTTTAATTAGCTTCCACTCACTTGAAGATCGGTGCGTGAAGACTGCTTTTTTGAAAGATTCTCGTCTGGAAAGAATCACGCGCAAACCTCTGATAGCAAGTGATGAAGAGTTGGGCAATAATTCTCGAAGTCGAAGTGCAAAACTTCGTGTTGCACTTCGAAAGTCTTGACTTGGTTTTTGGTAGAAATTACTGCCGTAGAAAATGGATCTATTGTTTATGTATTTGTGAAGCATATAAGAGGTTTTTTGTATCTAAACTTTCAAATCTTTTACAACATTAATAATTGCTTTGGCGGCCTTCTGAATATCTTCCATGCTGGTGTCTTTACCCAAGCTTAGCCTTATAGATGACTCTGCTTCATGACTTGTTCTGCCAAGGGCTTTCAGGACGTGAGAAGGTGAGCCTTGGCTGCAAGCCGAGCCGCTGCTGCAAGAAATCACTGATTTTAATTTGCTTTGTAATTGCTTTCCATTGACTCCGGTAATTGTGATATTGAGATTATGTGCAAGGCGATTTTTCATTGACCCATTTACTATTATATTAGGTAGATTAGTTTTTAGAATTCTTAGCAATTCGTCCCTTAAATTTTGAAGTTTTAATTGTTGACTGGGAAGAATTTCGGTGGCTAATTCAGCAGCCTTTGCAAAACCTACAACTAAAGGAACTGGTATGGTCCCGGGCCGGATCCCTTGTTCTTGCCCTCCTCCCCATTGCAAAGGCGATATTGGTAAGCCTTTTTTAATTATGAGTGCACCAATTCCTTTGGGTCCATAGATCTTGTGGCTGCTAATACTCATTAAATCAATACCCAGAGCATCAGGGTTTATCGGTAAATTTCCCAATCCCTGAACAGCATCGCAGTGAAAGATTGCACCTCTCTCTTTGCAGATTCTGGATAATTCAACTAAAGGTTGTATTACACCGATTTCATTATTTGCCATCATCACGCTGACCAATTGAGTGTCACTTTCAAAAGCATTAATAAGTTGATTAGTTGTTATCACACCATCTGAACTAGGCGTGAGTTCTTTTAGTCGGAAGCCTTCTCTTTGAAGCTTTCGGAGGGGACCTAGAACCGAATGATGTTCTGTAGAGACTGTAATTAAGTGGCCAGGCTTATTTGACTGGTTATGTTTTGCTCTTAGATGTCCTAGCAGGGCTAAATTGTTGGCCTCAGTGCCACCACTTGTAAAGATCAGTCTTTCTGATGCGATTTGTAGACAAGAAGCTAACCTTTCTCTTGCAAGGCTGACTACTGCTGCCGCAGTTAGCCCCGGGCGGTTATGGCGATTGGACGGATTTCCCCAATTTTCATTCCAGTAGGGTTCCATTTCTATTAGAACTTCCCTCTCGCATGGGGTTGTGGCCTGATAATCGAGGTATATAGGGAGATCCTTGGGGGATCCACAGTAAGGGCTTATCTCCATTATTGAAAGTTACTTTGCCTTGCTTGGTATGAGTCGTTTTTTAAGTCTCATGGGTTTGAGTCTGATTGGGCTTACCCAATTTGCAAGTGTTTATGCATACTCAGGTGATCGTCAGGAGAGGAGCAATCGAATTAGAGAGTCGAGGCCGGCTGACTTAGTGGTTTTAATGAAAAAGCCTCATGTTGGTGGTGACTATCTCTTGGGGATGTATGCCTTGGAAAAGGATAAGTTTGATTTAGAGCTGCGTCGCTTCAAGCTTTGGAGAGAGTGGCCTCATGATCTCAAGGTGCATAGCGAGTCTGCTCGCTGCAATATTTATGAGCCTTTAAGAGTGAAACAAGATTCTGATGCAATCTATGTGCGTCGAATCAATCCTGGTGGACTTATCTCGGAGGTTAACAGGGAGGATCATTTGGTTTGGTGGGCAGCCTGTGTTCCTGAGTTGGCAGGTAAGGATCCCGAAAAACTGCATAGCAAAGCTCTTTCTTTGGGATATCCAACTAATTTGATTGAGTCACAGGAAATACTTTTACCTTGAAGCAGGTTATTGAGGTAGGGATTTACGCAAAACTCTTTTTATGAGCGCTTCTAGATTGCTAATAGATGGAACTTTTTCTTTATGAGTGAACCTCTAACTCCTAATGATGAGGTTAGTCAGCCTCATCGATTACTACTTGTCGATGATGAGCCTGGTATGCGGAATGCAGTTCAGGCTTATCTAGAGGATGAGGGTTTTGATGTAACTACTGCTGTTGACGGTGAGGAGGCTTGGCTAAAGGCTCAGCAGATGTTTCCAGATCTTGTGATTAGTGATGTAATGATGCCTCGATGTGATGGATATGGATTGCTTAAACGACTTAGGGAGGATGAACGACTTGCAGGGATCCCTGTCATTTTCCTTACTGCAAAGGGGATGACAATCGACCGTACCCAAGGTTATCAAGCAGGTGTTGATGATTACATTCCAAAGCCTTTTGATCCTGATGAGTTGGTAGCTCGTGTGAGAAATGTAGTTAGAAGGCAGGATCGTTTACTACAAGAAGCTGCTCGTTTTGCTGATGCAGATGTTGGTCAAATGGCTCGTCAGATCACCGAGATACGTTCTTTATTGGCTCATCAAGGTGATGGCTCTCAATCTCGTGAGACGCCTCTGCACAACTTTACTCCTAGGGAGGCAAGTGTTTTACAACTAGTCGCTGAAGGTTTGATGAACAAAGAGATTGCAAGACAGTTAGAAACCTCTATTAGAAATGTCGAAAAATATGTAAGTCGTTTGTTTGCAAAAACTGGTACTTCAAGCAGAACAGAGTTAGTTAGATATGCCTTAGAGAATCATTTAGTAACTTGAGAATTGGCAATTCAACGATCTTCATTATCTTCAGACTGGCTTCCCGCGAAAATTAATAAAGGTTGGCGCTATACCAAAACTATTTCTCAATGCTTCTCTGGCATGGGAGCTTTAGAATTTCTTGTTTCTAATTATCAGCATTCATCTGTAAAGACTTGGGAAGACCGATTTGAAAAGGGCCAAATTAGGATTAATAATATATTAATAAATTCTAACCAAATCCTAGATTGCGGAGATCTATTGACTTGGGACCGCCCACCTTGGGAAGAACCTGGAGTCCCGTCCTCGTGGAATGTGATTTTTGATAATGGAGATGTAATTGTTATTGACAAGCCTGCTGGATTACAAGTAACACCAGGCGGTGGTTTTCTGGAGCACACTCTAGTTGAGTTGCTCAAGTCGAAATATCAATCTGTGCAAAATAACTTGGTACCTAAACCTGTACATCGATTAGGGCGATTTACTTCTGGCTTGTTGATCTGTGCCAGAAAAAAAGAAACTCGATCAATCCTTTCGTCTTTTTTTAGAAATAGGTGCTTACGATTCAATGAGTTCGAAACTCTTTATCGAGCATTATCTCAACAAAATCTAATTTTCTGTACGAATAAATATATAGATATAAATACTGAAATCGTAAAATGTTCGCATCCGTTACTTGGTGAAGTATGGAATATGGCTAAAAAAGAGTCGTCTTGCAATGTTTATTCAAGGTCTAAAACTATTAGATTGAAGTCTTCCTCTAAAGTGAAATTGTTAGAACGAAAGGTGGATTCTGATCTATTAGAAGTGAATCTTCTAACAGGTCGGCCTCATCAGATTAGGATTCACCTTTCGTCAGTCGGATCACCATTATTAGGGGATCAGTTTTATGGTATGTATGGCGCAATAAGCCCAGACGCTTGTCCTGGTGAAGGAGGGTATTTTTTAAATGCACATAAAATATTCAATTTACCAATAGGGAATCAATTGCATACATTTGAGTCAAATTTGCCAATTAAACTTCGTGGAAATAACGAAGTTTAATTTATCTACATCAATGAACCTTCTTGAACTCTATTACTTTTGAAAAGTAAAATGGTGCCTTGTTCAAAGTGTTGTGAATAGGTTCGAAGCCACAGCTCTTTGCGGTATCAATAATTCCACTCTCACGAAGAGTATAGGCACGTGTTGTTTTGCTTGAGCCAGGAAATAGCTGACCCACACCTTTTAACAAGGCTAATAAAGGTGTATAAGGGGCAAAGCTGACAATTAATCTTTCTTGTGTTAGTCCGCATAGGTGTTTGACCATTTCCTCAGCTGCTTTTTGAGGATAATGAATAAATACATCTAGGCAGATTACTGTGTGAAAAGAACCTTCCAAACTTTCTAAATCAGAGGTGGTAAATGTGAATCGATTTAAGTCAAGACCTTCAGCTGAAGCACGTCTTTTAGTTTCATCAACCATCGATTGAGAAATATCACTTACAGCAATTGATTTGGCACCCATAGTTGCTAAGGGAATAGAGAGGCTCCCTACTCCACAGCCTGCATCACAAAAGCTTTTTTCATTGAGTGACCCAGCCTCATTAATCCAGGTGAGAACATCATCAACAGTTTTTTGATGGCCAACACGTATGTTGCGCTGAACTTTGTTGACGTCATCACTTTCGCTATAGATGCGATTCCAACGCTCAAATCCAGTTCCATTGAAGTAGCTTTCAACTTCAGCCTTCTCGGCCTTTTTGAGCTCATTGAGCTTTTGATTGGCCATGGGTTAATCGTTTGTCGTCGAGATCTTAAGCAGCCTGCTGCCAATTCAGCACGTTAGAAGGGGAATTAGTCTTCCATCGCAGAAGATTGTCAAGAGGTTTACCAAGTAAATGGTCATTTAAACCATTGCTTTTAGAGAGCAAGTTACGTGGTGCAATTGTTGCAGCCCAAATAGAAGCAGATGGTTCCATGCTCCATTGAGCAAGTTTTTTGCAACCTTCTAATAAAGGCTGAGTAGTGCCAGCTAGCGTTCCATCTTCGAGGCGACAAGTTCCCTGTTCAGTGTAAATACCCTTCTTGTCCCATATATGCTTCCCTTCATCAAGCCCATAAGCAGACAGAGCATCACTTACTAAAATTATTTGTTTGGGAGCAAGTTTTTGTAAGAGGACAGCCATGGAAGGATGAACATGCACCCCATCAGCTATTAGCCCCATCGCAATTTTTCCATTTTCAATGGCTTCGCCTATAGGCCCAGGGTCTCTGTGATTAAGGCCAGGCATTGCATTAAAAGTGTGAGTGATCATGCTGACACCTTGGTTAAATGCCATTGAGGAAGATTGAGCATTGGCAGCTGAATGGCCTAGCGAAATAATTATTTCAAGGCTTTTTAGGCGTTCAATTAGATCGGAGGCACCTGGAAGCTCTGGGGCGAGTGTGATTAAAGAAATTTCTGATTCAAAACCTTTAATACGATTATTCAAAGCTTGCAAGTTTGGTGCAGAAAGCCATTGCTTTGAGTGGGCCCCTTTGTGACTCTTCGCTAAAAAAGGTCCTTCTAGATGTGCCCCAAGTAATTGGCATCTCTTTTCGCAGTGCTTCTTTCTGGCTGAGCGCAAGACATTGAGCCCCATGCGTAATAAGGAAACCTCACAGCTCACAAAAGTTGGGCAAATGGCTTCTACCCCGTCATTCCACAACTTGTCTAGAAGCTTTAAGAGTTTTGGCAGGTCTTTAGGAGTTAGCTCTGGGAATGCCAAGCCCAAACCCCCATTAAATTGAAGGTCTATACCCATTGGGCTTAACAAATCGCCTTCCCAGTCTTCTCCTGAAATAGTCATTCCATCTTCTATCTGGTTGATAGAGATGATTTTCTTTTGATCATCAATAAGGATCCACCAGAGAGTGTTTGTGTTGGGACTCTCTAGAGGTTGTGGCAGGCGGACGTTTTTTATCCGATCCATTTTTGAAGACAATATTTGGGCTAGTGCGTGACCACGTGGGTCTCGTCATTATTAATAGTGACCTCTGCTTCTAGATAAGTGCCTTCAGCAGACTCTGCATTTAAGCCGCAGGTGGCTGTAGTGATGGGGAGTGATTCGGATTTAGCCACTTTGGATCCAGGGATAAAGGTTTTAGAAGAATTTGGGATCCAGGTTGAGGTAAGAGTGCTTTCAGCCCATAGAACACCTCTTGAGATGATTGACTTTGCTCTGAAAGCTGAGTCGATTGGATTGAAGTTAATCATTGCTGGCGCTGGTGGGGCAGCTCATCTTCCTGGAATGATTGCCTCTTTGACTTCTCTTCCCGTGATAGGGGTCCCTGTAAAAACTCACTCTTTGTCTGGAGTGGATTCCATGTATTCAATTTTGCAGATGCCTGGCGGAATCCCAGTGGCAACTATGGCAATTGGTGGAGGATTGAATGCAGGCTTATTAGCCGCCCAGATATTAGGGATATCTGATTCAAAGGTTCAGGAACTAGTTAAGGCTTACCGCAAAAATCTTCATGACCAAGTAATCAAGAAAGATGCACGACTTGTTAATGAAGGAGTAGAATCATATTTAAAAGAAATGTAGATATATTTATGATAAAAGGTAAATTTGTGCTGTAGAAATTATTGATTACCATTTAATTTGTCTTTGGGAATAATTTGCAATTCAATTAGTTTGTTGGTAATTACATCAACACATGCTTGAAGTTCTTTGGCGCCGGTGTCAATTTTTAGTTCAGGGGAATTTGGCTTTTCATAAGGACTGGAAATACCTGTGAAATCAGTTATTTCACCAGCTCTAGCTTTTGCATAAAGTCCTTTAGTATCTCGTGTTTCGCATATATTTAGTTCGGCTGAACAAAAGATTTCTAAAAAGTCACCTTCAGAAACTAATGCTCTGGCTTTGTCGCGATCTTTCCGAAATGGGGAAACAAAGGCTGTAAGAACTATGACGCCTGCATCCAAGAAAAGCTTTGCAACTTCCCCAATTCTCCTGATATTTTCTTCTCGATCTAAATCTGAAAAGCCAAGGTCTTGACATAAGCCGTGTCTAATGTTGTCGCCATCTAATACATAAGCTGTCACTCCTCGTTCAAAAAGTGCTGAATTCACAGCATTGGCCAAGGTGCTTTTCCCGGAACCAGATAGACCTGTGAACCATAGGATTGCACTACGGTGTCTTCTTTGGACTGACAGTGCTGAACGGTCTATTGATGATTGATGCCAGACAATATTTGTGGCTTTGGGGTGTTGTTCACCTTCTTTAGAGGTTGTGCCCATAATCAAATGATTTATTGGAATCCTATTCTCCATGCTGCTCTTGATGAGTGGATTCTCTTACCCACCAGATCTCTTGGGGCGATAGCCTTCTTTTCTCAAAATTTCTAATAACACTGAGACCTGATCCCCTTGTAACTCAAGTACATCTTCTTTGATGGTTCCACCTGTGCCACAGCTTGATTTCAGTTTCTTGAGAAGGGACTTTGCTTCTGAAAGATCGAGATTTAGTCCCTTTATGACTGTCACTGTCTTGCCTCCTTTTCCAGTTTTGGTTCTTTGCACATGTACATCACGTGCAGATTTCACTTCGCTAGATACGGATTTGTTGATTCGAACTGTTGCAAGAGAGTTATTGAATTCCCTCCAGTTTCCTTTGGGCATTGGTTTAATTCTTAGTCTGGGTTCTATCTACCGCTTTTTGCAGTGACAAGCACCCTTTCTTCTCAGTCCAATGATGAGGATTTGGCGGTCAACTCTCGTCCATCAGCATCTGGTCGTTTTGGTCGATATGGGGGGCAATATGTCCCTGAAACATTGATGCCTGCTCTTGCTGAATTAGAGGAAGCAGCTATAGCTGCTTGGCAGGACACATCCTTTACCAATGAGTTGAATCATTTATTAAGCACTTATGTTGGTCGTGCAACACCTCTCTATGAAGCCAAGCGACTTACTCAACATTATTGTCGTAATGAGGCTGGAGCTCGGATTTGGCTAAAGCGAGAAGACCTTAATCACACGGGTGCCCACAAAATTAATAATGCTCTTGGCCAAGCTCTTTTGGCTCTTCGGATGGGGAAGAAGCGAATTATTGCTGAAACAGGTGCTGGCCAGCATGGGGTTGCTACTGCGACTGTTTGTGCTCGATTTGGTTTGAAATGCGTTATCTATATGGGACAAGAAGATATGCGCCGCCAGGCTTTAAATGTTTTTCGTATGAAGTTGCTAGGCGCAAAAGTTCAGCCTGTCACTGCGGGAACAGCAACCTTAAAAGATGCCACTAGTGAAGCCATCAGAGATTGGGTAACCAATGTTGAAACAACGCATTACATTCTTGGCTCAGTTGCTGGCCCTCATCCATATCCAATGTTGGTGAGAGATTTTCATGCAGTGATTGGAGAGGAGACAAAAAGACAATGTTATGAGGCTTTTGGAAGATTGCCTGATGTTCTTATGGCTTGTGTTGGTGGAGGTTCTAATGCAATGGGACTTTTTCATCCCTTTGTTCAAGACTCCTCAGTTCGAATGATTGGAGTTGAAGCAGCTGGAGATGGGATTAGTACTGGTCGCCATGCTGCGACTATTACCCAAGGTCGAGTTGGCGTTTTGCATGGAGCGATGAGCTTTCTTCTTCAAGATCAAGATGGTCAGGTTCAGGAGGCTCATTCAATAAGTGCTGGCCTGGACTATCCGGGGGTTGGACCAGAACATAGCTTTTTAAGTGAGATAGGACGTGCAGAGTATTTTGCGGTGACTGATCATGAGGCTTTGGAGGCTTTGCAGCTGGTAAGCCAATTAGAAGGAATTATTCCTGCCCTTGAGACTGCTCATGCATTTGCTTGGTTGAAAAATCTTTGCCCGACTTTGGAGCCTGGTACCGAAGTAGTGATTAATTGTTCTGGTCGTGGGGATAAGGATGTAAATACTGTTGCAGAAAAGCTTGGGAATAAATTCTGAGATTTAAGACAAAAGTCTTTCGAGGTGTTTTGCAACGCTTTTTACTGCTGCGGTTGTATTTGCGTAGGTCATTCGCATTGGGCCAATTAGTGCGACATGACCTACGCCTTTGCTAGAGCTCTGATATGAGGCATGAACCACTGAACATGCTTTGAGTGCTCTTTGAGGATGTTCCGCTCCGATTAAAACGCCTTCAAGTGGATTTCCTGGTAAAGGAACTACAGCTTCTGGATTGTTATCCATTAATTCCATTACTGGACGGAGACTTTTGCTGTGACTGAACTCTGGCTGGGCTATTAATCGTGACATTCCATGGAAAACAGTACTCTTTTCAGTTCTTGCCATGGCAGCGCTATGGCTATGAATTGCTTCACGAAGTAGTGCACCACTTAGATGTAGATGAGGCGGCAAACTAGTCCAGTCCAGAATTCCTTTGTCTGATTTATCAAGTTGAGCATGCGCCCATGCTTCAATTGCGGCAAGCTCAGAAGCGGCCTTATTAGGAAGTCGCAGATTGACATGAGTGGCTTGGTTAGAGTTCTCAACTAGCATTATCAGAACCCTATCTCCACTGCGAACAAGCCTAATTTCCTGAAGGGAGGTTTGAGCTCTAACTGGTTTCGTGATCAGGCTCATTAGTCCTGTGAAGTCGGTTAGTCGCTTAGCCAGTTGCCAGAGCAGATCATCTAAAGCGGCCCATTGCAGACTGAGAGTTGTCAGCTCTTGCTCCAATCGATGTACCGTTGATCCTGGGGGGGGAAGCAAGCAGTCGACATAATGTCGATAACCTTGTGCACTTGGAATTCGACCTGCTGATGGGTGAGGTTGAGTTAATAGTCCTCGCTTCTCAAGCTCTCCCATATCAGAGCGGACTGTGGAAGAGCATGCTTTCAATCCAAAACGCTTTACAAGTGCCCTACTTCCTACAGGTTCCATGGTGTCTACATAGTGATGCACCGTGGCTCTTAGGACATCCTGTTGTCGCGCGGGCAGTATCTCCAATGCTTTTAAGAGATTCCTATAGATCGTACGAGTGGGTAAGAGCTTGATTGCCTTTTGTGTTGAACAGAATTAGTGATTAGTAGCGTGGAACTGAAGGGTCAATGTCCAAACTCCAAGCGTCTATGCCTCCTTCCAGATTGAAAATGTCATTATTCCATCCCTCATTAATAAGCCAATTGCAAAAATGTAAACTACGAATCCCAGCATGACAAATCACTACTAGCGGCTTTTGGCTAGGCAGGAGCTCTGTCAATTTCTCCAACCATTTAGAGGATTCACTTAGTGGCAGATGCAGGACTTTATAGGGGAAGGGAGCTATCAAGATTTCGTTGGATTCTCGAACATCTATCAGGACTGGTTCTTTATCAGCCCGTTCTAACCAGCTGTGGAGTTCCTTCGCCGAAAGAATGTTTGGTTCCTTTTGATTCATAAATAGTTTTAATTGTATTAGGAAGGTACTTGAAGGTGATCATTACAAACCCTCTTAACTTACATGCTGTTGATCGATGAAGATTCGTCATTTTCTACTGGTCTGTTTAGCAATATTTTTGGGATTTCTTTTAATTGCTGAGACCTTAGGCGCTTCGATGGTTTCTCAGGGTGCTTTGCCTTCTATAGATAAAGGGGTGCAAGTTCCTAGAAGTGCAAGGTTTATTCCAAGAGATGTGGCTTTGTCTTTTCATTGGTTAGAGGATTCTGTGCAGTTGCCTGATTCACTTCAGGCAGCGCGTAAAAACAAGCATTATGAAGATATAAGTGAGGGGGTTGTGCAACTTAGGAATGGCTTATTTGCATTGGCAGGATTTGATTTTGATGAAGATCTTTCTGATTGGTTAGGCTCTGAAATTAGCTTGGCCCTTTTTCAACCAGAAGATGTACGAGGCAAAGTCGATTGGGCTTTAATACTTACAGGAAGGGATCAAGATAGCTTGACGACTTTTTTCCAGAACTTTTGGCAGATAAGAAGTCTTGCGGGACAAGATCTTCATATAAATAAGTATCAGGGTAGGAGTTTGATAACTAGTGGAAAATCTGATTTTGGTAATGGTTTTAAGCAGTTAGCAACTGCTTTGATGGATGATGAATTCCTTGTGATTGCTTCTGAGGAGGCAGTGCTTCATAAAGTTATAGATGTTTCTAACTCTCCTGAAAAGAATCAATTAGCTGACCCCAGGCTTTTGAATGATCTGCTACATCTAGGGAATGGGATTGCTTTTTTAACAGCATCCCCGTTTGCTCTTCATTCTTGGCTTGACTTCCCAAAGCTTTTCACTGAGCGGAATGACATTAATGATTTCGTTGCGGTGTTAAACCCCGAAAGTGCTGATCTTAGTGTCGAAGGGTTGTTGGAATTTTCAGAATCTGTTTTTTCTGAGGGTGTATTTGCTCAGGCAAATGACCTTCTTTCTTTAAATCATTTTGATGGAAGGGCAGAAGGATGGGCATTAATTAGCTCTCCTTCAAGATTGCTTGATGTGAATACAAAAGAGCCAGTTTCTCAATGGCTTGGATCAATTATTAGAGAACATTTTTTTAAGTCAGAAACCTTTGCACTAGAAAACATCTTTGGATCAGAAGAAGGCCCTTTGTTTTGGTTGAAGGAACCCCAGGGATGGGTTGTAGGAACTAGAGCTGATAGCTCTAATTTTTCTGCAGTAGATCATGCTCTTTCAACTGATGGTTTTATTAGATCTGATTTGACCTTTGAGGGGGATCCTTTACATGTGTGGTCAAAACTTTCTGTTAAAACTATTCAAGGAAAGGATATTGTCACTTCGGAAGTTGCTGCGATTTTGGAAGAGGACTTAGATAAGTATTGGTGGGCAGAGAATTTGGAGCTTCTTGCCCAAGGAAAAAGTGTTGAGGAAGTATCAGTTCTTTTAGAGCAATTAGATTCAAAATCTAGCCAAGGAGATAATCTGTTCCCTTATGAGATCTCATTAATAGGAGATATGAGCTCCGAGATTATTCTTAAATGGAGGCCATGGATTCTTATGAAGACAATTTCAGGCCGATCTTTTCGGCCTGAAATTGTGCAAGGACTTGAGATGGCTTTGGGGCCTGCACAGCAGGATGGAAGCTCAGCATTACGCTTCCATGGCCGAATATCCTTTGCTTGATTGCGAAGCTTGCAATTTTTCAGTGTTTTTTGATCTCTCTTGTGTAGTTGATTCGTAGAATGCTTTGGTTGATGAAGCCTCTGAAACTGTTCTCTGAGCTAATTATTGGCTTCGCTATAAGACTCTTTTGTTTTCAAGAAATCAGGGTTTGCTCATTTGCTTTTCAATAGAAGTGCCAAACTCATCAAGGCCAAGTCAGGCTTCAGCCCTTACTTAGGCGAAATTTGATAAGACTCTGATCTGTTTAGCTTGTTGATTTGTGTATGGACGGATTCAGGAAGGGGCAAAATGAAGAGATGAGTCATGAATCAACTGGCAACTTGTTTAGTCCAGGTCTCGAAGGGGTACCTGTCACTCATTCTGCAATCTGTGATATTGACGGATTGAAAGGAAGCTTGACTTATCGCGGGTACCCTGTTGCTGAATTAGCTGCACATAGCACTTTCTTAGAAACTACTTATCTTCTTATTTGGGGCCAGCTGCCTACTCCGCAACAATTACGTGATTTTGAGGGTGAGGTGCAGATGCACCGTCGTGTAAGTTTTCGCGTGCGTGACATGTTGAAGTGTTTCCCTGCTACGGGGCATCCGATGGATGCGCTGCAGGCAAGTGCTGCATCTTTAGGGCTTTTTTACTCTCGTAGGGCAATTGATAATCCTCAATATGTTTATGACGCAGTTGTGAGGCTCATTGCAAAGATCCCCACAATGGTTGCTGCATTTCAACTTATTCGTAAAGGCCAAGATCCAATTCAGCCTCGAGATGATTTGGCCTATTCAGATAATTTCCTTTATATGCTTACTGATAGAGAAGTTGATCCACTGGCGGCACGTATTTTGGATCGATGTTTGATTCTCCATGCTGAACATAGTTTGAACGCGAGTACTTTTAGTGCGCGAGTGACTGCGAGCACACTTACTGATCCCTATGCAGTTGTCGCTTCAGCAGTAGGAACATTGGCTGGACCACTTCATGGGGGTGCTAATGAAGATGTCCTTTTAATGCTTGAGGAAATTGGAAACCCTGACTGTGCAGGTGTATTTCTTGATAAGGCAATCTCTAGTAAGAGGAAGATAATGGGTTTTGGCCATAGGGAATATCGAGTTAAGGACCCTCGTGCTTCGATACTGCAAGGTTTAGCAGAAGAGCTCTTTGCAAGATTTGGTAAAGATCACATGTATGAAGTAGCAAAATCCTTGGAAAATGAAGCTGAATCTCGCCTTGGGCCAAAAGGCATCTTTCCTAACGTAGATTTTTATTCTGGACTGGTTTATCGCAAGCTTGGAATCCCTAGGGATTTATTTACTCCTGTTTTTGCAATCTCTAGAGTGGCAGGCTGGTTAGCTCATTGGAGAGAGCAGTTGGGTGCCAATCGTATTTTTAGGCCTTCACAGATATATACAGGACCAGAGCCTCGATCTTGGACCCCTCCTGAAGAGCGCATTGAGCCTTTGGACTCATAACTTGTATATATATTCATCATGATGACTTTTACTTTCTTTGCTACTTCTTATCTGGGGATTGCTGGCCCAGGCTTGGATTTGAAGTCGAGTTTTGTTGATTCCTTGCAGAGCTTTGGACTCTCAACAGAAATGGCTCGCCTTCTTTGGCTGCCGCTACCAATGCTTCTGGTCCTTACGGCCGCAATGGTTGGTGTTTTAGTAACTGTTTGGTTGGAAAGAAAGATCTCAGCGGCTGCTCAACAGCGAATTGGACCTGAATTTGCAGGAGCATTGGGAGTATTGCAGCCAATGGCTGATGGTTTGAAGTTACTCGTTAAAGAAGATGTGATTCCAGCTAGAGCAGATGGACTTCTTTTTAGTCTGGGTCCAGTACTTGTTTTAGTTCCAGTTATTCTTTCTTGGCTAATTGTTCCTTTTGGCCAAACATTGTTAATCAGTAATGTTGGAGTTGGTATTTTCCTATGGATTTCCCTAAGTAGCATTCAACCGATTGGTTTATTGATGAGTGGATATGCTTCAAATAATAAATACTCTCTTCTTGGAGGTTTAAGAGCCGCTGCACAGTCAATTAGTTATGAGATTCCTCTTGCACTATCTGTTTTGGCAGTTGTAATGATGAGCAATTCTCTTAGTACTGTTGAAATCGTTAACCTTCAAAATGATGCAGGCTTATTGAGCTGGAATGTTTGGCGTCAACCCGTTGGCTTTGTGATCTTTTGGATATGTGTATTGGCTGAATGTGAACGATTGCCATTTGATCTTCCAGAGGCTGAAGAAGAATTGGTTGCTGGATATCAGACTGAGTATGCAGGTATGAAATTTGCCCTTTTTTATCTAGGTAGTTATATCAATTTGGTGCTTTCAGCCTTATTGGTGTCTGTCCTTTATCTAGGAGGCTGGGGATTTCCTATTCCGGTTGAATGGTTGGCGTCTTGGTTGAGTCAGCCAATTGATGCGCCTTTAATTCAACTTGTGACTGGTTCTGTAGGGATCGTCATGACAGTGTTGAAGGCATATCTGTTGGTATTTCTAGCCATATTGCTTCGTTGGACTACCCCTAGGGTTCGTATTGATCAATTGCTTGATTTGGGCTGGAAATTTCTTTTGCCAATTTCATTAGTAAATTTGTTGGTTACTGCTGCCCTCAAGTTGTTATTTCCATTAGCTTTCGGTGGATGAAAGGTTTATTCAAGGCTCCATGAATCACCTAATAATGTGGGTACTTCTACTTAATGAGTGCAAAAAGCTAGTAAGCTTGAGAAGAAGCTTTTTTGGGCTTGTTAAAGGTTTTTAGGCATGTCAGCTTTTCTAAAGCAAGTTCTTGGCTATACAAGCGATGCCATTGACGCAGGGAAATACCTGCTCAAGGGCCTTTCGGTGACCTTCGACCACATGCGGCGAAGGCCAATTACTGTTCAATATCCATATGAAAAGCTCATCCCTTCAGAGCGTTATCGCGGAAGAATTCACTATGAGTTTGATAAATGCATTGCCTGTGAGGTATGCGTAAGGGTTTGCCCGATTAATTTGCCAGTTGTTGATTGGGTGATGAACAAAGAGACCAAGAAAAAGGAGCTCAGGAATTATTCGATTGATTTTGGAGTATGCATTTTTTGTGGTAACTGCGTGGAGTATTGCCCTACTAATTGTTTGTCTATGACAGAAGAGTATGAGCTTTCTGCATTTGATAGGCATAGTCTTAATTTTGACAATGTTGCTTTGGGTCGTTTGCCTACTAGTGTGACTACCGATCCAGCTGTTCAGCCATTAAGGGAGCTTGCTTACTTGCCAGTAGGGAAGATCGATCCACATGGAGTTGCTTCTGATCAGCCAAGGGCGGGTCACTTGCCTTCTGATTTATTGAATGGTTTGCAGAAAGAGGCTCCTTTAGAAAAAAAGTCTGATGTTGAGTTGTCTGATGGAGAAAATCTCAAGGGATGACTATCGCAACTTCCACTGAGTTGATTTGTTTTTTAGTACTGTCCACAGTGATAGTGCTAGGCAGCCTGGGTGTTGTTTTGCTTGAAAATATTGTCTACTCAGCATTTATGTTGGGTGGAGTTTTTATGGCTGTTGCTGGTCTGTATTTGCTTTTAAATGCAAGCTTTGTGGCTGCCGCTCAAGTTTTGGTGTATGTAGGTGCAGTGAATGTTTTGATTATTTTTGCGATTATGTTGGTCAATAAGCGTGAAGAACTTAAGCCAATTAAGGGTTTACGGTTGCGAAGGATTGTCTCAGGTGCTGTATGTATTGGTCTTTTAGTACTTTTAGTACGTGTTGCAATCATTACTCCATGGCCTCTACCAGGACCAATAGCCATAGGTGAAGAGGCAACAGCTCGTATTGGAGAACATTTATTTACTGATTATCTTTTGCCGTTTGAGTTGGCATCAGTTCTTTTACTTATGGCAATGATTGGTGCAATTGTTTTAGCTCGTAGAGATGTTTATGATTCCGAACTTTTAGCAGGAGATGATATGAAAGAAGGTTTAATTGAACAAACACCAACTCCATTGCTTGTTGATAAGTCCTCGCCCTGACTTTTTTAACTGCTTTTGCTACTTTCCTGACTCCTCTCATGTTTGATTTGTCTCAAGGTATTCTTTCTCTTCAGGCATACCTTCTGCTTGCTGCATTTCTTTTTTGTATTGGTGTTTGGGGTTTAATTAATAGTCGTAATGCAGTCAGGGTTTTGATGAGTATTGAGTTAATGCTTAATGCAGTCAATTTAAATCTGATGGCTTTCTCCTCATATCTTGATGGCAACTTAATTAGAGGTCAGGTTTTTGCAGTTTTTGTAATTACGGTTGCTGCAGCTGAAGCCGCAGTTGGTCTCGCAATACTTCTTTCTTTATATAGAAACCGTGTAACAGTTGATATGGAGCAATTTAACTTGTTGCGTTGGTAGGAATAAGCATATGCACCTTGGTTTGGTATGGGTAATCTTTCGGGAAGACAGTTATACAGCAAAAGTTCAAGCGGAAATCTTTTCTAAGGAGTTACAAGATTTTGATATTAAAGTTGTCATTGCGATGAGTGGATTGAGTGTTAACCCTTTTCCTTCTTTGTTGGCGGGAGAAGAAGATTTGCCTGATGTTGCTGTAGTGCTTGGGGGTGATGGAACTGTGTTACGTGCTGCGCACCATCTTTCTATACACAATGTACCTATTCTAACTTTTAATATTGGTGGAAATTTGGGATTTTTGACTCATGAAGGTCAGCTTTTAAAGAGTGAAGAACTTCTACAGCGTCTATTTAGTGATAGTTTTGCAATGCAACGAAGGATGATGCTTAAAGCGGTTGTTAATGCTTCATCAGATTTAAGTTTAACTGCTGAAAATAATAGTTACGTCAACTCTTTTAAAGACTCTCATTATGCTTTAAATGATTTTTATATGCGTTCTTATCGAGATCAGGAATCTCCGACTATTGGTCTCGAACTAGAGATAGATGGTGAGGTGGTTGATCATTATCGTGGCGACGGCTTAATTATTTCTACCCCTACAGGTTCCACAGGATATTCAATGGCTGCAGGGGGACCGATTTTGCATCCTGGTATAGATGCCATCATTTTAAATCCGATTTGCCCTATGAGCCTTTCGAGTAGACCTGTAGTTGTTCCACCTGCATCAAGATTGGAAATCAGGCCACTTGAAGACAGGACTTCAATGGTCAAGCTTTGGAAAGACGGGGCAAGTGCTGCTTTGTTAGAACCAGGACAATCATGTGAAGTTATTCGATCAAAACATGATGCACTAATGATTGTTTTGGAACAGAGTCCTTCTTATTACAGGACTCTTTCTCAAAAGTTGCACTGGGCAGGCAGCTTGAGTGAAAGGAAACCCTCAGAAACTTGAATTAGATGGCTTTGGAGATCGAAAGACGTTTCCTTGTTTCAGGAGATTCTTGGAAGACTTTCGTTAGCAATGCACATACCTTGAAGCAGGCTTACCTGGCTTCATGCATTAATGGATTAATTGTGAGGTTGAGAATTATTGATGCTGAATTGGCCTGGCTAACGCTGAAGGCACCTGCAGAAGGGATTTCCACCTATGAATTTGAGTACCCAATTCCCTTGGCGGATGCAGAAAGTATTTGGGAGCTGACTCAAGAACGAATTGCTAAGACTCGTTTTGAATTAAGTCTTCCAGGAGGCAAATGGGTTGTTGATTGCTTTGGAGGTAGAAATGCACCTTTAGTTTTGGCGGAAGTGGAGTTGTCTTCAATTGATGCTCCGATAGATGTCCCTTCTTGGTGCTGGAAGGAGGTCACAGGAGAATTCACTTGGAGTAATGCAGCTTTGGCACAGACACCCCTTGCTAGTTGGCCTGAAAATATGAGAAGAGTTAATAGGCTTTACGACTAAAAGTAGACTCGATCCTTTATATTCTATTTATATTTCAGCCTCTTCTTTTAGAGGTTTTGGCAGTCAAGGCTGCAGGTAGGCATCGTTTGTTTGGTTTGTACGACAATGACGGCATCCTGCGCTTTATTGGGCGAGATAGGGAGGCCTGCGTGGATTATGCGGAGTTATTTGGCCTTCAAGCAGGGTGTGCATTGATGTCATTGCCTGAGCCAAGCAAGGTTCCTATCAAGACTCGTCGGAGGCCTCGGAGGCGTCTGGCAATGAGCAGCAATTAAATCCATCTCGGCATATTTTGCCGTGATCCATTGCCCAGTTAAGTAGAGCAACCCTATTTTTTGAGCCTGTTTTTGTGAACATGTTGCTCACATGGTTATCTACTGTCCTTTTGCTGATCGTTAGCAGTTCAGCGATTTCTTGATTGGTCAGGCCAGTAGCTACATGGTTGATGATTTCCATCTCCCTTGCAGAAAGGGATATCTGGGCTGAGTTAGGCACTTCGCCTGTAAACATGTCCTCCCTATCGACGCCTGATTCTTATATTAGGCAGACTGCGGGTTTAGCGATCATCCATAGTGAGTATGGTTAAGGTTTTTGGGTTTTGACCTCTGGTCTGCAGCGCTCCATTGAGAACGGAGTCGTAACAATTACAGCTGAGATCATGCCACCTCGTGGTGGCGACGCTTCTCATTCCCTTGCTATGGCGAAGGGTCTGAAAGGACTAGTGCATGCAATAAATGTGACCGATGGCAGCAGGGCCGTTATGAGGATGAGCAGTCTTGCTATGTGCAAATTGTTAATAGAGGCTGGATTAGAGCCTGTTTTGCAGATGGCTTGTCGGGATAGGAACCGTATTGCTCTTCAGGCCGACCTTCTAGGGGCACAAGCTTTAGGTATTCGTAATGTTTTGTGCTTAACAGGAGACCCGGTGCGTGTTGGTGATCAGCCTGATGCAAGGCCAGTGCATGATTATGAATCGGTGAGATTGCTTGAACTTGTACAAGCTTTTAATCAATCAAAAGATCCTGTTTCCGGCCATTTGCCAGATGGGGGAACAACGTTATTCCCTGGTGCAGCAGCAGATCCAAATTGCCTTAGCTTTTCTGGTTTACGTCGAAGGTTGGAACGAAAAAAGGATGCGGGTGCGCGCTTTTTGCAAACACAAATGGTTATGGAGCCTGCAGTTTTGGAAAGGTTTTGTAGAGAGGTGGCAAATCCTCTTGAACTTCCAGTTTTGGCCGGCGTATTTTTGTTGAAGTCCGCTAGGAATGCCTGTTTTATTAATCGAGTTGTACCTGGTGCTTGTATTCCAGACTCTTTAGTGAATCGATTAGAAGAGTCTCCTGATCCCCGTCGTGAGGGCATCAAAATTGCGGCTGAACAAGTTCAGAGTTATTTGAACTTGGCTCAGGGGGTTCATTTAATGGCTGTAAAAGCAGAGGAGCTGATTCCAGAGATTCTGGAATCAGCTGGAATTAGCTTGCAGCAGCTGTGAGGTCAGTGCCAAGAAGTTCTGCCATTGCTTTTTGCTGAGGGGATGGTTCGACAAGATCTTGTCTTCTGGCATCAGTTATGAGCCAATCAAGAGCAGCTTCTTGAAGGTCAAAATGATTCCCATTCTTGCCCACGCAGTAACGACCAAATACAAGTTTTTCTACTAATTGAACCCCAGGTCCGATTCTTGAATAATCAAATATAATTGAATTATCAATAGTAGCTCCTTCACATATACAACAACTTGGCCCAATCATTGATGGGCCAATAATAGTTGCACCGTCTTCGATGCGAGTCATTCCACCCACATAGATTGGCCCTTGGACTTTAATTTTGTCCCAATTAGCAGCTACATTAAGACCTGTATAAACCCCCGGTCTAATTTCTTTTCCTGGTATTTTAATTTGCCTAACTTCTCCTTGTAAAACACTCCGAATTGCCTGCCAATAGTCTGGAACTTTGCCAATATCCACCCATTCAAAATCCATTGGAAGTGCGTAAAATGGTGCTCCATTTTGAACTAGCTTAGGGAATAGGTCCGATCCGATATCGAATGGCTTCCCTGAGGGTATATGCTCAAAAATTTCCGGTTCGAATAGATAGATCCCTGTATTAATAGTGTCTCCTAATGCTTCTTTAATAGAAGGCTTTTCTTGAAAAGCCTTTACTCGATCATTGTCATCTGTAACTACTACTCCATAACTGCTTACTTGATCTTTTGGGACTCTTTTTGTAATGAGGCTTGCTAAAGCACCTTTTGCCTTGTGACGTTTAACTGCTTCAGTCAGATCGAGATCTATTAATGCATCACCACAAAGAACTACAAACGTGTCATCAAAGAATTCCTGGAAATCTTGGATTTTCTTTAAGCCTCCGGCTGATCCAAGAGCATCACCAATAAGTTCTCCTTCTTCAATACGACCTTCAAAGCTGTAGGCGATTTCAACACCAAAACGTTGGCCATCTCGAAAATAGTTCTCGATTTCTTCTGCCAGGTGAGAGACATTCACCATTACTTCTTTGAAATTGTGCTCCTTAAGCAACTCCAACAGAAACTCCATTACGGGTTTCTGAAGAATTGGAATCATTGGTTTGGGGATCACGTGGGTGATCGGCTGGACTCGAGTCCCTTTGCCGGCCGCCAGGATCATCGCCTTCATTGGCGTTGTAGGACTCAGCTGATCAAGACAACATAGACGCCCTTTTAGCTTCCCCTTTATGCAGCAGCCGGAGTGGCATCTGGCACGTTCATCCTTTCAAGTGGAAGTTGGGCGAAAGTTCCTGGAGATAGCAGTCGTTTTAAATGAAGAGGGGCGTAGAGAGATCCCTCTTGTTGCAGTTCTATTTTGCCTTGCGAACAAAGAAATAGCAGTGCCCAAAAAACCCCCACCCGATCTTTATCAAGGTCTTCGGATGCGACTTGTTCCCACTGGCAAACTAATTTTTCAAAATCAACCCAATGCAAAGCTTGTTCCCAATTGTTGAGGAATATTCCTAAGGCAGCAGTAGTTTCAGGCAGCTTTTCGCGATGAGCCAATGCGGTGACCTGGGCAATTGCTTCTCTTTCTGAAAAGCGCTTATGTCTTTTTCGACGGCGGTGAAGTAGTTCATCAGATTCGATTTGCTCTGCAATTGATTCGAGTTGCTCAATAAGTTCACCTAGTGTCACCGGTCGACGTAAAGGAGGAGGTGCCACTGGCCGTCGCAAGAGTCGTCGTTCAGGCCACTTAGGGAGGGCAAAGCTGGAGTCCAACCAGTCTTGATGAATTAGTTCCGGTTCAAATTCTTCAGCAAAAGGCTCTGGGGGAAAGGCTTGAGATTCAAGAACCTCTGCTTTTAAGCTAACTAGTACAGAAGCTGCTAGGAAGGCTTCACTACTGTCGGCAAGATCTTGCTCGTAGCTACCTCCATGAACCTTGTTGTTTTGAGCAGCAACTTTTCTGGGGACTTCAATTCTTTGGCGAAGCTGATCAAGGAATCCATCTATCACTGCTATGACATCCACATCCCAAGGATCTAAATCACCACGTTGAGCAGCATCTTGAAGTAAGCGAATAGCCAACCTGGCACCTGAGTCGGTACCTGTCTTTAGCCCGTCATCTTGCAAAGTAGAGATCACTCTTGATAGAGGTTTTGGATGCGATGGTTAAAGTTGGAATTGACCCGCATGGGTTGTTTAGGCTCAGCTCTAGAGAAAATCAATAGATGTTTTTTGCAAATTACGGTTATTAGATTTTGCTGGCAATAATTAGTGCGTCAGAAGTTTGAAGTTTGTTACTCGACTTAATTGGTTTTTTCAGTTCCGTTTAAGAGGCTTGGGGAGGGGATGATTGCTGGTGCAAGGTAGTTTCTACGTATTAATTGAGCACTTGGGTTCTTTAGGCTTTCCATTGCTATGACATCTCTTTTGACCAGTGCTTCTATTGAGGATGTATAACTGTCTGTCATTAGCCTGGGGTAAAGCCCTATCCCAATGATGGGAACCAATAAACAGCCAATGATGTAGATCTCTCTTGGTTCTGCATCTATCAATTTGGTGGTGGATAAAAGTTGAGCATTTTCTTTTCCGAAAAATATCTCTCGCAACATTGAGAGTAGGTAGATCGGGGTAAGGATGACTCCAATCGCAGCAAAGGCTGCGATTACTATTCTGAATGGAAGGGTAAAGGCTTCATCAGTTACAAACCCTGCAAAAACCATCAGCTCAGAAATAAATCCACTCATTCCTGGTAGGGCGAGAGAAGCTAGAGAGCAGACGGTCCAAAGAGCGAACATTATTCGCATTTTTTGCCCTACGCCTCCCATTTCATCTAGTTGAAGAGTGTGGGTGCGGTCATATGTTGCACCGACAAGGAAAAATAGGCTTGCCCCAATAAGACCATGGCTGATCATTTGGAGCATTGCTCCACTGGTGCCAAGAGTGCTGAAACTGCCTATTCCTATGAGGACGAAACCCATATGACTGATTGAGCTATAAGCAATTTTTCTTTTGAGATTACGTTGAGCAAAAGAGGTCAGAGCTGCATAAATGATATTTACAACTCCAAGGATTATTAGAAGTGGTGCAAACTGGGCATGAGCTTCCGGAAGCAGTTGAGCATTAAAACGTAAGAGTGCATAGCCTCCCATCTTGAGAAGGATCCCTGCAAGCAGCATGTGAACTGGTGCAGTTGCTTCTCCATGCGCATCCGGCAGCCAAGTATGTAAAGGAACTATTGGGAGCTTGACACCAAAGGCAATAAGCAAGCCTGAATAACAAAGAACTTGAAAGCCTTCTCCGAAATTCTTTTGACTTAAGTTGATGAATTCAAAGTTTGGCGTATCTCCACCAAAGAAACCCATTGCGAGGGCAACGATAAGAATAAAAAGAGAGCTCCCCGCTGTATAAATTATGAATTTGGTGGCGGCATATTGACGTTTCTTCCCACCCCAAATTGCTAGTAAGAGATAAACAGGTATCAGTTCAAGCTCCCAGGCTAAGAAGAACAGGATCATGTCTTGAACAGCAAAAACTGCAATCTGGCCGCCATCCATGGCCAGAATTAAGAAGAAAAAGAGTTTTGGCTTGAAGGAGACCGGCCATGCTGCCAGAACAGCTAAAGCGGTGATGAAACTAGTCAGCAAAATGAGCGGCATGCTTAGCCCATCTGCCCCTACTGCCCAGGTAAGGCCAAGGTCAGGAAGCCAGCTGACCCTTTCTGCTAGTTGAAGATTGTCAATACTTGGGTCATAGCCATAGATATAAGCCAAGACGGTTATCAAGAAGGTTGTCAAGGCAATGCCTAGAGCAAACCAACGAACCTGTTTGCCCTCTCCCTTGTCAGGGATGAATGGCACTAAAAATGCCCCAACAATTGGGAAAAGGATAGAAAGGCTAAGCCATGGGAAATTGTTGCTCAAGTGGTTAGTCCCGAGCGATAAATCACTATCTAGAAATGTTCCGAGGATCAACTCCTGCACGGACAACTTTGCTTAGCACTTTTTGGAGTGTAGAAATACTTTGCGGTCTGGCATCGTCTAGATAGGCGTTGAAACACACAAATCAAAAGAATTTCTAGTTGGGCGGGTTCCCTAGGACTCCAAAAAGAACTACTAAAGCAATAACCCCTCCAAATACTATGAGCGCGTAAAACTGTGCACGGCCTGTTTCAAAGTACTTCAGACCTTCGCCACTTCCAAGAGTTAACAGGCCCGTAAGGTTGACCACACCATCAACTACCTTTGCATCCACTTCTAAAACCTCTTTTGCCAATTTGCGGCTGCCTTGAACAAACAGCTTTTCATTGATGTCATCTAGGTACCATTTATTTGCAAGGAATTTGTTGATTGATGGGAAACGACTAGCAACTGATTTGTCTAGATCGATTCGATTAAGAAAATAGCCAAGTACTGCGATTGATATTCCGACACTAGAAATTCCAACTGAGGCACCTGCGAGGGGTAGGAATTCTCCCCAGCTGAAAGTTTTTGCCATTTCAATTGCTTCTTCAGGATTTAGTAGTGCAGCAAAACGGCTATTCCATGGAGTGCCCATCAGGCCAATCAGAACTGAGGGGACTGCCAAAATACTGAGGGGCAATGTCATTGACCATGGGGACTCATGAAGAACTCCCGGAGGTGAATGAGCATGATCACTCTCATCTGAACTATTACCTGAAGCCAAAAGCAATTGTTCCTGAAGGTCTTTGTTTTCTCCTCTAAAACTCCCCTCAAAAGTCAGGAAGTAAAGCCTAAACATATAGAAAGCAGTCATTCCTGCTGTGAGGAATCCAACCCCCCAAAGTAACGGGAAGGTGTTGAATGCTTGCCCCAGAATTTCATCTTTGCTCCAGAAGCCTGCAAGAGGTGGTATTCCGCTAATAGCAATGCAACCGATGAAAAAAGTGATTGCAGTGATAGGCATTTTTTTTCGAAGGCCTCCCATGAGCCTCATGTCTTGGGCGAGTATTGGTTCATGGCCAACAACATCTTCCATTGCGTGAATTACTGAACCTGAACCAAGAAAAAGCATTGCTTTAAAGAATGCATGGGTAACCAAGTGGAACATTCCAGCAATTGGAGCTCCACAACCCATTGCCAACATCATGTATCCCAGTTGAGAAACAGTGCTATATGCCAGCCCTTTTTTGAGATCCATTTGCGTGAGGGCAATGGATGCTCCAAGAAAACACGTGATTGTTCCAATAATGGCGATAATCATCCCTACAAGTGGGAATTGGCTGTATAGGGGCTCAAGCCTTGCCACGAGAAATACACCGGCCGCAACCATGGTTGCGGCATGAATCAAGGCTGATATAGGTGTTGGACCCTCCATTGCATCTGGGAGCCATACATGTAAAGGAAATTGGGCGGACTTTGCCATCGGTCCCATGAATACGAGCAGACACATTGTTAGTGCTGCCCAGTTGGGAACAGTTCCTAAATCGATAGCTTGAGAAAGGCCACTAGATATTCCTTGGAAATCAAAACTACCTGTAGCCCAGAAAAGACCAAGAATTCCTAGTAGCAGTCCAAAATCACCAACTCTATTAACAACAAATGCTTTTTGTGCTGCATGGGCGGCACCTTCTCGGTCATACCAAAAGCCAACTAACAGGTAGGAGCACATGCCAACTAGCTCCCAGAAAACATATATCTCTAGAAGATTTGGACTAACTATTAGCCCAAGCATTGAACTGCTAAATAGAGCTAGATATGTAAAAAAACGAACATAGCCTTTGTCATGGGCCATATAGCCATGTGAGTAGACCATTACTAATAGGGCAATGGTCGTAACAAGAGAAAGCATTACTGCTCCTAGCGGATCTATCACGTAGCCCATGGGCAAAGTGAAATCACCAGCGCTAGCCCAAATAAATAGGTGTTCTACAGATGGGGCTCCTGCTAACTGTTCAAGCAGTACTGCGTAGCTCAAGACGGCTGCGGCGCCCAAGCATGAAAGAAGAATTACCGCTACTGGTTTTCGTAAGCGGTTAATGGTTCTATTGAAGCTAATTAGTCCTAACCCTGTTATCACGGCTCCCAGAAGTGGAAGGACCGGGATTAACCAGGCGATTTCTGCGGCCGAGGGCATCCGGTTGAGTCAGGCTCCTGAGAGTGTAGGCATTTCACCTCAGTACTTCCCCAAGCTGAGATACGAAAAAGCCTTCGCTAGCCAGGGGGATTAGGCGATGTGCCCACCATAAGACCCCCACGGCAATGACGATGCCAAGTTGTGAGGGCTTGAGAAATTCTTTCCAAATCAGTTTTTGGCGACCATCAAGGATTGCTAAGAATGGAATGACAGATGTGTTCCGCTGCATTTCTTCAAATTCGTTACCGAATTTTGCTTTTAATCTTCGATCTCCATGCCAAACGGCAAAAAGATGATGGGCAATGAGTCCTGCACATGTGATCAAGGTGAAGCTGCTTCCAATCCAAAGTTGATGGGTAAAGCACCAAAGAATTTGCCCAATAGCCTGTGGGTGTCTACTTATGCGGATTATTCCTTGCGCATAAAGTCGAACTTGTGGCTTGAGAACTGCTGGGATTTCTAGCAGATTGTATGTAGCTGGATAAAGGAAAAAAAAGCTGACTGCTGTAAGTATCCATATTAATTGGACCATTCCAGGAACTCCTTGAAGGTTCCAAAGACGAACTCCGTCATATCTATGGGCAATGAAGTAACCAATCAAAATCCCAGCTGATGGAATGCTTGCAGATGCGAAGATCAAGCGCCAAACTCTTGCTCCAACAATAGATTCAGCACGATTTCTTAAAGCGGCCCCCCCGCTATGTATCAAAGCGAAGAGAAATAGCAGGCCTAACATCACAAGGCTGCTGTGGTGAAGTTCGCTGGGTGAAAGTTGTGCCAATTGGTGATTGAATGTGATTTTTGATTCTGAGCTAGAAAGGGTTCGGGATTAAAGTTTTTCCTGAATTCTCAGCCTGGTTGGTAGACCCTTATGGCTGATCTGCCTTTTACTCTTGATCAGCTTCGTATTTTGAAGGCAATAGTTCATGAAGGCAGCTTTAAAAAAGCTGCTGACACTCTCTATGTGACTCAGCCTGCTGTGAGTTTGCAAATTCAGAATCTTGAGAAACAATTGGAAGTTGCATTGTTTGATAGAGGTGGTCGGAAGGCTCAGTTAACTGAAGCAGGTGAGTTGTTACTGAATTATTGCGAAAGGATTCTTAGCCAATGTCATGAAGCATGTCGTGCTGTTGAAGATCTGAACAATCTCAAAGGAGGTTCCTTGGTGGTTGGGGCCAGCCAGACAACTGGAACCTATTTAATGCCAAGAATGATCGGCCTTTTTCGACAGAAGTTTCCTGAAGTATCAGTTCAGCTTCAAATTCACAGCACAAGGCGCACAGGTTGGAGTGTGGCAAATGGTCAAATTGATTTAGCGATTATTGGTGGCGAGCTTCCTACAGATCTGAATGAAGTTCTTGATGTGGTTCCCTATGCAAGTGATGAGTTGGCTCTAGTGCTTCCTGTTAAGCATCAATTGGCAAAGTTGCCTGAACTGACCAAGGAAGATCTCTACAGATTGAGCTTTGTCTCGCTGGATGCACAGTCCACTACAAGAAAAATGGTTGATCAACTTCTAGTGAGTTCTGGTCTTGATATTCAGCGTCTTCGTATTGAAATGGAATTGAATTCATTGGAAGCGATAAAAAATGCTGTTCAATCAGGTTTGGGGGCCGCTTTTTTGCCAGTGGTTTCAATTGAGCGAGAACTTGTTGCTGGGACTGTTTACAAACCTGCAATTGCTGATCTTCAGGTAAAACGTCAACTCAAGTTAATTTCTCACCCTGCTCGTTATTGTTCAAAAGCTGCTGAAGCTTTTAAGGAAGAAATTCTTCCTGTTTTTGCTAGCCCTGATAGTCCATTGAGACAGAGGGGCACGGGCTTTATCAGTTGAACATCAGGAAAATATGATTTAAAACTGAACCGCTTCTTGGTTAACACCTGTTATATCTTCGGCTACACCTTTGGTGATGAATTTGTTTTCATTTACATCTGCTTGATAAACGCATCGAACTACAGGGTTGTCTCGAATTGATCCGATATAAGCGAAAGTGTTCATTCTTTGCTTGCATTCTCTTACGTCTTCATTTGTAATTGCGCCTTGTTTTTGAAGTACGGTCCAGTTTTCCCTTCGAATTACGCAGCCAGGTTGAAGTGCTGGTTGAGTCACGAAACTAGTTGAGGGGTTGAGAGTGGTATACATCTCAACATCAATTACAAATGCACTCGCACCCCATTGCCTGCAAAACTCAGGATCTGGAACTGCCATATCTAGTTGCTGTTGGCTAGCAATATTGCCTTGACCACCTTGAGTTGTGCTTGTTATGGCACTACCAATGCCAATGCCCACGACAAGAACACCAGCAATTACTGCAATCGTTCCAGTATTTAAAGAGAGTCCTTTGTCTGTTGGTTGATTTGAGGAGCTTGAACGGGGAGGAAGCTCATAATTATTTCTTTGATAACGGTCAGTGGATCCATATCCAGCACGACCTGGGCTATTTCGCTGCCTGCTAGATGGCCTGCGGCCTTGGTCACGATTGGAAGGGGGTCGAGTCACAAAAGGTCAGGCGTTCGAGGCAGTCCCATTGAATAATTCAAAACCCGACACTCTGGGTTGTAGCTGAGTTCCCCAGCCTGGAGTAGTTCCCTGATAGTGCCTTCTAGATCTGAACCTATTCGGCGAAGATTATATTCGCTTAAATCCTTCCCTGCTTGGGCATCAACTAGATCTTTGAAGCGCTTTTGAACTTTTTTAATAACAGCTTCATTCCAAAGGAACTCATTGTCGGGATCAAGATCAAGCGTGAGATTGTCCGGATCTGAAATCAGAGCATTGTTTTCGAGGCGTGCCGTAAACAGTCGAATATGGCGTGTGGTGCATTTCAGCGGCGTGTTAACCATGGCAATTAATGTCTAGATATTGCACCTAGCTATAAGGTTAAAGGACATTTGGGTGCGGAAGGGGCATGGCTCCTTTTAAGGTTGTCTGTCTATTGCCGCAAAATAATGCGCGTTGTGATTGCAGGAGCGGGCCTGGCAGGTCTCTCATGTGCCAAATACCTTGCAGATGCCGGACACACGCCTTTGGTCTATGAGGCTAGAGATGTCCTTGGCGGCAAGGTTGCGGCCTGGAAAGATGAAGATGGAGATTGGTATGAGACCGGCTTACATATTTTTTTCGGGGCATACCCGAACATGTTGCAGCTCTTTCATGAATTGGATATTGAGGAACGCCTGCAGTGGAAAAGCCATTCGATGATTTTTAATCAGCCAGAGGAGCCTGGTACTTACAGTCGATTTGATTTTCCAGATCTTCCTGCACCTATAAACGGAGTTGCAGCAATTCTTGGAAATAATGACATGCTTAATTGGCAGGAAAAAATATCATTTGGACTTGGACTTTTACCTGCAATGATTCGAGGTCAGGAGTATGTAGAAGAGTGTGATAAGTATTCTTGGTCGGAGTGGTTGAGATTGCAAAATATACCTGAGAGGGTAAATGATGAGGTATTTATCGCAATGAGTAAGGCGTTAAACTTTATTGGACCTGATGAGATTTCATCAACTGTTTTGTTGACTGCACTTAACCGTTTTCTACAGGAAAAGAATGGTTCGAAAATGGCTTTCTTGGATGGTGCACCCCCTGAAAGACTTTGCCAGCCAATCGTCGATCATATTCAATCCCTAGGTGGTGAGGTTCATCTTAGGAATCCTTTGCGAGAGATCAAATTGAGAGAGGATGGAACTGTCTCAAGCTTTCTTGTAGGAGGAGTTGATGGTCAGAAATTACAGGATGTAGAGGCCGATGCTTTTGTTAGTGCATTGCCAGTTGATTTGTTGAAGTTGCTTTTACCAGAAGCATGGAAAAGTATGGATATTTTTAGAAAGTTAGACGGTCTTAGAGGCGTTCCAGTAATTAATATTCATCTATGGTTTGACCGTAAACTCACTAATATTGATCACCTTTTGTTTAGCCGATCTCCATTGCTAAGTGTGTATGCGGATATGAGCATTGCATGTAAAGAATATGAAGATCCAGATCGCTCAATGCTTGAGTTAGTTTTTGCTCCCGCGAAGGATTGGATTCATCGAAGTGATGAGGATATTATTGAAGCAACTATGGGTGAATTGAAAAAACTTTTCCCTATGCATTTCTCTGGAGATGATCAAGCAAAGTTAAGGAAATTCAAGGTAATTAAAACCCCATTATCTGTTTACAAGGCAATTCCTGGTTGTCAAGAGTTGAGGCCAAGTCAAAAAACTCCTATTCCTAACTTCTTTCTTGCTGGAGATTACACAATGCAGAGGTATTTAGCGTCTATGGAGGGTGCTGTCCTTAGTGGGAAACTTTGTGCTGAAGTGATTCATAGCAATAAAGAGGATTTGCCAAACTCGCAATCCGCTTTTGAGGCTTCGGCAAGTTGAATGATGACGAATACATTCTCGGATTCCAGAAACTTGCAAAAAGATGTGTTTATCAATCTTGAGGATGCTTATGAGTCTTGCCGCCAGGAAACAGCTCAATGGGCAAAAACCTTCTATATAGGTACTTTGCTTCTCCCCCCAGTTAAACGAAGAGCTATATGGGCTATTTACGTTTGGTGTAGAAGGACGGATGAGCTTATGGACAGTCCTGAGGCTCAAGCGAGGCCTGTTGATGAGTTGGCAGAACGTCTTGATAAATGGGAAGACCTGACAAGGTCAATGTTTCAGGGTCATGTGCGTAGTTCTCTCGATGCAGTAATGGTTGACACTCTTGAGAGGTTCCCTCAATCCATTCAGCCTTATCTAGACATGATTGATGGACAAAGAATGGATTTGCATCGGCATAGATATGCCACTTTTGAAGAATTGGAGCTTTATTGCTACAGGGTTGCTGGAACTGTGGGACTAATGACTCAAGGGGTCATGGGTTTGGACCCTGCTTACACAACAGCTCCATGGAGCTCTTTGCCAGATCCATCTGAGGCCGCAATTGCTTTAGGCATTGCAAATCAGTTGACCAATATTTTGAGAGATGTTGGAGAAGATAGAGCTCGAGGACGTATATATCTTCCTCTGGAGGATCTTGAGCGTTTTGGCTATTCAGAAGCAGATTTAATGGCTGGTCGATTAAATAGTGACTGGAAGGCTTTGATGGCTTTCCAATTGCAGCGTGCTCGCGAGTGGTTCGCTCGTTCAGAAGCTGGGGTGCGATGGCTTTCTGCAGATGCACGCTGGCCTGTGTGGACCTCTTTAAGGCTTTATAGAGGAATTCTTGATGCTATTGAGAAGTTGGATTACGACGTATTTAATAACAGGGCCTATGTGAGTACTTGGGGCAAGTTGCTCGATCTTCCTATGTCTTATTTCATCTCTCAAGCGAGATAGTCAAATCTTTGCTTAGAGATAGCTACTACTTGAAATCAAGCTGGTGTCTTTTGGTCAGCAAGGAGTTCCTTGAGCTTGGATAGCTCTCCAGCCCATCGGGGATCAGGTGCTTCAGGCTGAGGCGCATCACTATGGACAACTTTCTTGACATCTTTGCGGTTAGAACGCTGTCCTTGGGAATTATTGTTGCCCCCTCCTCCACGTTTCCCTCCATGATTATTGGAGTCTCGTTTCTCTGATCGTTCGACGCGCAAGTTGTTTCCTTTGAACTCACGGCCATTGAGTTGCTCTATGACGGCATTGGCCACTTTTTCGTCATCGACATTGGCGAAGCCGAAGCCTCTGCAGTTGCCAGTTTCTTTGTCTAGCACTGCTTTGAAGCGTATTCCCTCGCCAACGCTCTTAAGCTGAGCTTCAAGCTCTTTGCTTTCGAAGGTTTGAGGCAGATTGCCTATGTAAACTCGGACGCTCATGAAAGGGAGAATAGGTAGGAAAGGGTTCGGATTAGTCCGATAAAATTTGCATTACCCTTGCAGTTAATCACAGTAAGGGTTTTTGCGCTTATTCCAGCAACGAGCTTCTGTAAGCGCTTCCTCTGGAGTTTGCAGACGACCAAAGGCTTTTTCGTGGCAAAGGTGTGTCATTAGCTCACCTATTTTTTTACCTGCGGGAAGATTCAGAAGCTCTTGAATTGTATTACCATCAATGGGCGATGAAGGATGAAATAATGGATCTTGTGAATTTCTCCAGCGTTTCAACCATTTGATTTGTTCATTGATCGAAAAATCTATTATCAGTGCAGGAAGGTCTTTTTCTAAATCTTGATGTAGTTTTAGTCGTTCTTTTTCATCAAGGCTCGCAAAGTTTCTGCCATCATTTTTGTTTTTCCATTTTCTTAATACAAAACAACGCTGTCTCTGACGCCTGCTGAATCTTAATGATTCTAGGCCTTTGTCACTTAGTAGATGTGTAAGACGTGCTAGGGGCAAGGCAATATTTATTTCTTCAGAAGTGAGTTCTTTAGCATTCTTAATGCTTGGGGGCTGATGACTGAGTTCATTTACTGAGCTCTCCCACGGTTGAAGGATTTGATTCCTTTTGAGTAAATGAATTGCTTCATCCGCCCCTTGAGCATTTACTAGTCGTTGAAGTTCATTTTGTATTCTTTCAGGGGCAGCATTTTGAATAAGTCTTTTATGAGAATTGATCCAACGCTTTGTTTGAGGGTCTAGCTCTAATTCCATTTCGGCCATTATTCGAAGACCTCTAAGCAACCTGATCGGGTCAGCAATTAGGTTCGCTTCACTAACCGCAACAAGAGCTTTGTTTTTTAAATTTTGGATTCCTCCCGTTGGATCTAAGAGCTGAGGGTTTGGACTAAGGATCAAACCTATGGCGTTTACACGAAAATCCCTTCGCCAGAGATCTGCTGAAATGTTTGTTCCTTCCAAATTGGCCAAATCAATCGTCCACCCATCTAATGCAAGTCGCGCAATATTTCTACGAGCATCAAGAACAATATTTTTCGCACCGTATTTTTCAGCTAGGGCTTTTGCTAGCTCTAAGGCCTTTGAAGGCACAACTAGGTCTAAATCAGGCTTTGATTTAAGCCTCCCAAGTAATCCATCTCGGATTGCACCTCCTACCAAGGCAGTTCCCATTGGGAGATCATTAATGGCGATAGGCCATTGCTCAGGATCAATTTTTTGCCAAAGCAGCTTTGCTCTTAAGGTTGGGTGAGAATTCAAAATGCTTCCAACAACGGGAGTGTGGGACATGTGTATTTGTGTTGACTGCCGTTGGGTTGATTGTTGTCAGACGTATCACGCTGTTGAAAAACAGCATGGTGTTGCTCATTTGACCTCTACGCCAAAATTTGAGCCTAAAGATCCTTTAATTCATATCAGTGTGATGGATTTTGAAGATGGTGGGTCTGGAGTGGAATGGGATGTCCGTTCTTGTAGCAGCTTTCTTGAAGATAAAGGGAGATGGTTGAGGTTGCGTCCTGGTCAGAACTTGCCTCGATGAAGAGCCATATCGAAAAGGGTTTTCATGATTGTCAGCAACCACTTTTGCTGGCTTTGCATAGTTCTTCTGACACTCTTGGGGTTGCAGTTTTGGATTCAAGGGATCCTCAGGCGACTCGACTTAGCGCTACTTTCCCGTTGGGTAGAGGATTGGCTAATAGCCTTATATCTTGTGTTAAGGAGCTTCTTCCTCTTGAGAGTTGGCGGCAGTTGGGTCGTTTGGCAGTCGCAATTGGTCCAGGTGGATTCACTGGCACGCGTTTAACTCTTGTGATGGCAAGAACGCTTGCCCAACAATTAAATTGCCCGCTTCATGGAGTTAGTAGCTTTGCATTAATGGCTCCTAGGCTTGCTTCTTCGCTACCCCCAGGTCAGCACAAAGAACCTTTTTGGGTATTGAAACATTTGCCCAGGAGAGGAACAGTAGCGGGTCGATATAAGTTGCTTGAAGAGCTATCTATTGATTCTTGTGTTGGAGTCCATGAGATAGAAGCCCCTCATCTTTTAGATCATAGTTGCGAAGTGGCTCCTGCTTTGTTGGCAAAGGAAGATGTGGCTTCTGATGTCGAACGGCTTTTGCTGATTTGTGCTGAAGCACATCGATTGGGTAAGAAGAGCTCTTGGAGAGAAGTGTTACCTATCTACCCAACTTCTCCTGTGGGGGATTCTTGATGATTAATCAAAGAGGGAGATTTGTTGTCTTAGCAGGTGTCTCGATTTGGTTTATGGCTCTAGGGCCTTTTCGGCCGTATTTCAAAGCTTTTTTGTATGACCAACCTCCAGAATTGGTTTTAGTTTTAGGTGGCGATATTGATAGAGAACATGTTGGGGCTCAATTAGCAAGTGAATTAAGTCTCCCTCTCGTTGTTAGTGGCGGAAGCAACCCTGAGCATGCTCAATGGTTAGTTCAAGAGGCTGGCCTTCCTGAGAATCAATTCAAGTTGGATTATCGTGCACAGGACACATTGGAGAACTTCACTTCGTTAGTTGATGAGTTCTATGAACAAGGAATTCAGCATGCATTGCTTGTAACAAGTGAAGACCATTTGCCAAGGTCTATGGAAGTGGGTTTTCTAGTGGCTGGCAGTAGAGGAATTCGACTTACACCTATTGCTGTTTCATGTGCTGCTTATTGCAATCAAGAGAGTCGTTTAAAGCGCTCTTTTGATTGGTTTAGGGCTTTAACTTGGGTCATGACTGGCCTGGACCTCAAGGTTTGGGCCAGTTTTTTTGGCTTGATTTGATTGGCGATGGGCCAGGAGACGTTGTTCTCTAGGGCTCAATAAACCCTCGTCGAGCATTGCATTGATGCGTTGTTGAAGCTCGTAAGTGGTTGCACGAAGATCATTTCGTTTTCGACTATTTGGAGGTGGCAAAGGTTCCCCGATTCTCAGGTGAATGGGGATGAGTTTTGGCCAGAGGCGCCCTGTCCCTAGAACTCTGTGACTATTGATGATCGCTACTGGGAGTAATGGAGCTCCGCTTCGGGCAGAAAGTAAAGCAGCGCCTGGCATAGGGGTGTTGACTTTGCCATTTTTTTGGCGAGTTCCATCGAGAAAAACCCCCGTAGCCCAACCTTCTTCTAAGCGAGCCGTAGCTATGCGTATTGCCTCTCTATCACTAGCGCCACGTTTCACGGGATATGCACCACAGGCTCGGATGATCTTTCCAAGTAATGGGATTTGAAATAGCTCTTGCTTGGCCATGAATGCTAATGGTCTTCCTAGTGCATGCCCTAATAGAGGGGGGTCTAGATGAGAACCATGGTTAGCAACAACTACTAAAGGACCGTTGAGAGGAACATTTTCATTGCCATAAGTAAGCCCTTTTAAAAGAATTCTGAAGATTGGAAATACTAAACAATAACTAACTATTTGGTAGGTGAAAGTTGGTTTGTTTGCCTTTAAAGTAGTCATTATTGCTGGGGATGGCTTGTTAGTCATAGGCCCAAGTCTTTGGCAGTGCCTATTTGTTTAGTCGTAACACCATTAAGTGATCGTTTGATCAGGCCACTTAATACATTCCCAGGACCAATTTCTATAACATTTTTGATTTTCAAGGTTTGCATGGCATCCATGGCTTCTCTCCAGCGCACACCAGTAGTCATTTGTTGTTTAAGTCTTTCCTTCAAGATTTCGCCATCGCAGCTAGGTGTGGGATCAGCATTGCTTAGTACTGGCACAGTTGCATTTTGAAAAGTCAACTGATCTAGCTCATCTGCAAACACTTTTGCTGCAGAGGCCATGAATGGAGAGTGGAACGCTCCTGAGACTGGTAGTGGCACTATTCGTTTGCATGTGATTTGGTTACTAATCTTTTGGACGGCTTCTGGTGCTCCTGAGATCACTACTTGGAGAGAACTGTTGTCATTGGCAATGACAACATCTTGATTGTCAGCTATTAAGCTTTCTAATTCTGCTCGATCAAATCCTAAGACCGCAGACATTGCTCCTCCGCCAGCGTTTGCCATGAGCTCGGAACGACGCAATATCAACTTGAGACCCGTATTGAAGTCAATGACCTCAGCCGCATAGAGAGCTACCAGTTCACCCAGACTGTGACCGGCCATTAATGAAGCTTTTTCTCCTTGTCTTCGTAGCTCATCAACTATTAATGACTCAACCACAAAAAGAGCCGGCTGCGTGTTTTCAGTTGCATTTAAATCACTTTTTTGGTGATTTTTAGAGTTGCTTCCTTGACAGATTTCTAAAAGGTCCCTTCCCAAGCTCTGCGAGGCAAGGTCAAAGCGTTCAGTGGCCCCATTAAGTTTGAGTATCGGTTCGGCCATGCCTTGTTTCTGAGACCCCTGTCCGGGGAATACCCAGGCGATCGACATAAGAAATTGGAGATGTATTGCTGGAGCCTAGTCGGGGCCTTGCCAGCGCACTAGTGCTGCCCCCCAACTCAATCCAGCCCCAAAACCACTTGTAGCAATGAGATGGCCTGGTTTGATTCTTCCATCTTTCACTGCTTCATCCAACATTAAGGGGATTGTCGCTGCTGATGTGTTCCCGTAATTAGCAAGATTGCTAAGAACTTTGCTGTGGGGAATATCAAAACGATCTGCAACTGCGTCAAGAATTCTTTGATTTGCTTGGTGAAGGAGCATCCAATCGAGATGTTTGGGATCAGTATTTGTTCTTTTGAGAAGGGTTTCAAGGATTGCTGGAACTTCTCTAACAGCAAATTTGTATACCTCTTGTCCATTCATCTGAATTGGCTCATACCCACCTACTTGATGACTGATGCCATCTAAAAGTGATTCACGGCGTTCTTTTTGTTTGAGATTTAGGCAGTTTCCGCGACTTCCATCAGTTTTGAGTTGGAAACCGAGAATTCCTTCTTTGGAAGTATTAGTAGTTTCAAGGGTCAGTGCTCCTGCACCATCGCCAAAGAGAACACAGGTCCGTCGATCACTCCAATCAACCCAGCTACTAAGTTGATCTGCTCCTATGACTAATGCTCTCTTAAACGAGCCATTTTTGAGGAATTGTGCGGCTGTTACTAATGAGAAAAGAAAACCACTGCAAGCGGCTGTCAAATCAA
Organism: Prochlorococcus sp. AG-409-P01; assembly: GCA_003215335.1. Lineage (GTDB taxonomy): Bacteria > Cyanobacteriota > Cyanobacteriia > PCC-6307 > Cyanobiaceae > AG-409-P01. Next base: position 206,334 of record QCKM01000003.1, read on the forward strand.
AGGCCACAGCATTTTTTGCTCCAAGCTTGGCTTGGATTTCAGGAGCCGAACCAAAGAGATCATCAGGTGTTGAAGTGGCTAACAGGATTAAGTCGATACTTTCAGGTTCCCAACCAGACATTGCAATAGCATTTGCCCCTGCTTTGCAACAAAGACTTGTAAGAGTTTCATCTGCACCAATTAAACGGCGCGCTTCTATACCAGTTCTGGTTCGAATCCAAGTGTCGTTGGTGTCGACTCTTGAGCCGAGTTGATCGTTTGAGAGGCTTTGAGTAGGAGTGGCACTGCCGCTACCAACTAGAGCTACTCCGCTAAAAATTGAGGGCGTTTCAGCCAATGGAGATGCTTTGCCATTTTCGCTAAGTCAATCACAGCTCGAGGACAATGCGAAATTAGACGCTTACAGGAGTGGGATTTTCTAGCTGGGCTAAATCATCCATAACCCCGTGACTAGCTGCAGAGTGGGCAAGCCTGAGGGCACTTACAACTGATAATGCTTTGCTACTACCGTGACCAATTACACAGATACCTTTTACACCCAGCAAAAGGGCTCCACCATGCTCAGCATGATCAAGTCTTTTTTTAATTCTTTTTAGATTGCTTCTTAAGAAGGCTGAACCAACTTTGCCTCTTCTGCCTCGTGGAAGTTCAGCTCTTAGCACATCTAGAAGCACACTCCCAACAGATTCAAGGAATTTCAGAAGTACATTTCCAGTAAATCCATCACAGACGACAACGTCAAAAGATCCTGAGAGGACATCCCTTCCTTCACAGTTTCCAGCAAAATTTATTCGACTCTCTGTGCTAAGCAGTTCATAAGAGCGGAGAGCTAGATCATTCCCTTTGCATTCTTCCTCACCAATATTGAGTAAGCCAATACGAGGCTTCTCTGTTTGAAGAACATCACGGGAATAAATATTTCCTAGTAATGCAAATTGATGCAAGTAGTTTGGTTTGCAATCCATATTTGCTCCAACGTCCAGAACTAGCACTGGTTGCCCTGGATCTTTGGTGGGGAAGAGAGCTCCAATTGCTGGTCGGTCAATCCCTGAAAGTCTTCCTAATCGGAAGATTGCTGATGCCATTAGAGCTCCAGAATTGCCAGCGGAATACATTCCAAGGGCTTTTCCTTTTTTCACTAAGTCCATAGCAACATTGATGCTTGCGTCGCGCTTTCGTCTGACTGCTGTTGCCTCTTCGTCCATTTCTATAGACGGACCACTTGCTACAAGCTCCAGATGACCTCTTTTAAGAGCTTCTTGCATTGGGGCTGATATACCCATGGCTTCAGCAGCATCAAGAACTTTTTTTGATTCTCCAACGAACTTTATGCGGATCGGAAGGCGTTGTAAGGCTTGGAGGCAACCATCAAGGATGTGGCCTGGAGCTTGATCTCCGCCCATTCCATCTACAGCCAACCAAAGACGATCTTTATCGTTTATCGAAAGTGGTTCAATTTCATTAACTCCGCCCTGGAGACGCCTTAGAGGATCAAATACAAGTGGCTGGAGAACACTTCCAGCCATTGTTCCTGCATTCGTCACAACTGACCCAGCACTGGATACGACTGTCCCAGCGACAGTTCCAGCTGCTGAAGCAGAGCTTGTTGCAGTGTCAACAAGACTGGTGACCGCTGCATTGCGGCGATACCAGATAACAAGACGCCTTATAGCTCTTGGTCTGTTTGTTTTTCCTCTTGGCCAGTTGGCCTGAGAGGGATCAGGGTCATTCGGAAGCAACGGAGTCAACTATGCGCTGGAAAAGGTAACCCGTTCCCCTTGCGGTAAGAATTAGCTCAGGGTTAGCAGGATCGTCTTCTAATTTGGAACGGAGTCTAGATATGTGTACATCCACTACGCGAGTATCAACATGTCTTTCTGGGGTATAGCCCCATACTTCTTTAAGGATTTCACCTCTACTAAAAGGTTCCCCAGAGCGACTTACAAGTAATTCGAGCAAGCTGAATTCCATTCCGGTGAGGCGAATTCTTTCGTCGCAACGAAAAACTTGTCGCTTATTGGTATCGATCCTGAGATTTGTAACTTGAATTACCCCTGAATTAGGGATCCCAGCAATGTGTTCTTTTTCGACCCTGCGAAGGACGCATCGAATCCGAGCTTCGAGCTCTTTAGGGCTAAAAGGTTTGCAGACATAATCGTCAGCACCTAATTCGAGCCCTGTGATCCGGTCTGCTGCATCTCCAAGGGCTGTGAGCATAACGATGGGAACATCTGACTCTTTTCGTAATTCCTGACAGACTCCATAGCCATCTAGCTTGGGCATCATTACGTCAAGAACAACTAGATCAGGTTCGCATTTGCGGAAGCTTTCTAAGGCTTCATTGCCATCGCAGGCAGTGATCACCTGATAGCCGATCATGGATAGTCGAGTATCGAGGATCCTGCGGATGCTGGCCTCATCATCGACTACGAGGATGGTTTCTTTTGATTGACTGGTCGCCGTCATGCGCTTTGTTTGGCGGCTAGTAGAGATTGATCCTAAATAAGCGCCTGTTTGAGACTACTAAAGATTGTCATGACTACAGCCAATTTTCTTCATAGTTAAGTGGTAAAACCAGTCTCCATCTACGTTTGTCAAAGTTGTGGTGCTCAGACCCGCCAATTTTTTGGTAGGTGCTCGAGCTGTGGAACTTGGAATTCTTTAGTTGAACAATCAAAATTTTCAACTAACAACAGACCCAATCAGCCACCTTTCCTCGAAGTTGATCGAGAGAGTCAGCGTTCGGAAGCAATGTCTTCACTTGGTGAGAAGACCATTGAGCGTTTCTCTAGTGGCTTTGGAGAATTTGATCGAGTCCTTGGGGGTGGATTCGTTCCAGGCTCTCTTGTTTTGGTTGGCGGAGATCCAGGAATAGGCAAGAGCACTTTGCTTTTGCAGAGTGCAACCCTTATGGCCACTGAACGGCAAGTTCTTTATGTGAGTGCTGAAGAGTCATCCCAACAGGTCAAGCTTCGATGGCAAAGGTTGCAAGGGGCCCAGTCGGATATGAAACTGCTAGCCGAGACAGATTTGGATTTGGTTCTCAAGGAGCTTGAGATTATTAGACCTGAAGTTGCAATTATCGACAGTATTCAGGCGTTAAATGATGGAGCACTTTCCAGTACCCCTGGCTCAGTTGCACAAGTTCGTGAGTGTGCAGCTGCTTTGCAGCGGTTTGCTAAGGAATATGACATTACCTTGGTGCTAGTTGGTCATGTCACAAAAGAGGGCATGCTCGCAGGGCCAAAGGTTTTGGAACATCTTGTTGATGCTGTGTTGACTTTTGAGGGTGATCGATTTGCGAGTCATCGACTTCTTAGGACGATGAAGAACCGCTTTGGAGCTACCTATGAACTTGGGGTTTTCGAGATGCAGGGGAAAGGATTGGTAGAAGTTTTAAATCCAAGTGAATTGTTCATGAGTGGTGAATCTGCCTCGGGAGTGGCAACTATCGTTGCCTGTGAGGGCACTCGCTCATTAGTTGTAGATCTTCAAGCATTGGTTGCTGCAACTAGTTATCCCTCCCCAAGGAGAACAGCTACTGGATTGGGGACTAGTCGTCTCCATCAAATTTTGGCAGTGCTTGAAAAACATTTGAGTTTGCCTCTATCTCGTTTGGATTGTTATTTAGCAGTTGCTGGTGGATTACAAGTAGAGGAGCCTGCTTCGGACCTTGGAGTCGCCGCTGCTGTCGTTTCTAGTTATAGAGACATCACAATCCCTCCAAGGACAGTTTTTATTGGTGAATTGGGATTAGGAGGGCAGCTGCGACCAGTTGGACAGCTTTCGCAAAGGTTGCAAGAAGCTGCTCGACTTGGGTTTGCTAGAGCTGTTTTGCCTAAGGGAAGTGGTCTCGATCAAATTGATAATTTAGAACTTTTCGAAGCTTCAAATCTCAGAGAAGCCCTTGTAATTGCTTTGGATGAGGATATTTAACAAGGCAATTAGTGATATGGGCTCTAGAAATAAACATCTACATTGCTTCTCCCAGTTGTTTTGAGCCAGTTTTCAATATCCAGATAGCCTCCTGGATAAAGTCGAACTGCTTTTGTCCAAACCTCTGCTGCTTGGTCAAACCAGCTATCTGACTCGGCATGATTACCAGCTTGTTCAGCTAAACGGCCACGCTTTTCATAAATCAAACCGATGTTCTTAAGGCAAGAAGGTTGTTTAGGGTTTTGCTCCAGAGATTCTCTGTAGATCTCTATTGCTCGATCTTCTTCTCCATTACTCATGTAGATAATTGCCATATTTTTTAGGGTTTCACCTCTGTCAATCGCATTTGTTTCGAGCTTTAGGCTCTCCTCATAGCATTCAAGAGCTTCTGAATAGTCTCCACTATCCTGTGCTGCCAGGCCTTCTCGATAATAAATATAAGCCTTTTTTTCTTGTTCATCGATAGGCAGGACTTTGACTATGAGTTCGGCCATGACTGTGAAAGCCTTGTCAATGAAATTGTCTTTTTTTTGGCTAAGAGGCACGGTGGGCTTTAAGAAGAAACTTTGGAACCATCCTGACTGTATTTACGGAACTTTGTCTGTGTTTTTGCTTTAAACGTTGATGTGATGTCAGAACATAGCCTTTATGGCCAAATGGCAATTAGCGTGCAAATAACTTTTTGTCTGTTGTGAGCCATCAGAATTTTCTGCTAGGCAGTCAATCTCTTCTACTAGATGTAGATGGAATGAAATGTGGTGGGTGTGTGCAAACTGTTGAGCGAATCTTGTCTGATCACCCAAGTGTGGAAAGTGCAAGCGTCAATTTATTAGCACGAACAGCATGGATTGATCTTCGTGATAGTGGAGAGTCTTTGGACTCAATTCTTGAGGCACTAAACGTCAGAGGATTTTCAGCGAAGCCGAGAACAACAAATCTTGTAGATAGGACTAGTAGTACATCCGAATCGAAATCATTAAAAGATTGGTGGCATCAATGGCGCCAGTTAATGGTTGCCTTGGTGCTTCTATTTCTATCGGTCATAGGTCATTTGGCTGAAGGCGGGCATTTGGAAATTCCTTTGCTTGGATCGTTGTCATTTCATGCAGTACTTGCCTCTGTTGCTTTGGCCGGCCCTGGCTTCAAGATCCTTAAGTCTGGTGCTTTGGCAGCAATTGCTTTAACACCAAGTATGGATACTCTCGTGGGTTTGGGAGTTGGTAGTGCTTATGTGGCCAGTTTGGTTGCATTGATTTGGCCAAAAGTGGGCTGGCCTTGTTTTTTCAATGAGCCCGTGATGCTCTTGGGATTTGTTTTGCTAGGCCGGTTTCTTGAAGACCGGGCCCGTTTCAGAACAGGGCATGCTCTTAAGCAGTTGGCAGAGTTGCAGCCAGATACAGCAAGACTTCTTGTTCGAAAAGATTTATTTCGTGAGGTGCGAGTTGGTGCTCTTAGGCCAGGCGAAAGGGTTCAACTGTTGGCTGGGGACAGAGTTCCTGTTGATGGCGTAGTTGTTGAAGGAGAGTCTGCTGTTGATGTATCGAGTCTCACGGGAGAGACTTTGCCGATAGAGGCGGCTCCAGGGACTGAGCTGGCTTCAGGCAGCCTCAACCTTGAAGGTACTTTGCTATTGGAAGTAACCCGTGTTGGCGCAGAGACTGCTCTGGCAAGAATTATTAATTTGGTGGAACAAGCTCAGGCAAGGAAGGCTCCTATTCAGGGTTTGGCTGATAGGGTCGCCGGCCGATTTTGTTATGGAGTAGTCAGCCTTGCATTATTTACATTTTTCTTTTGGTGGCTGCTAGGGGTTCGTTTTTGGCCACAAGTTCTTAATGCTTCCGGACAAGGACTTTTGCATGCTCATCAACATGGTTTGCATGCACCTTTAGGTGGTGGGGCAGAAACTCCTTTGGGACTCGCTTTACAGCTCGCAATTGCTGTTCTGGTTGTTGCTTGTCCCTGTGCACTTGGGCTGGCAACTCCAACTGTAATTACTGTTGCTTCGGGACAGGCTGCGCGAAGAGGTTGGTTGTTTCGTGGAGGTGATGTTATTGAGGTTGCCGCATCAGTCAGCAGGGCTGTCTTTGACAAGACAGGCACCCTTACTTTAGGAAGACCAATGGTTTCAAGGGTATTTGGTTCCAAACAGCCAGATCGCATGCTTCAGATTGCTGCGAGTTTGGAGCAGAACAGTCGCCATCCTTTAGCGAATGCAGTTTTGCAGGAGGCCGAAAGAAATAGGTTGGTATTAATCTCTTGTAAATCTTGTCAGACTTTTCAAGGTAAAGGTGTGGCTGGAGAGCTAGAAGGTCTAGTTGGAACTGTCCGGGTTGGGACACCTGAATGGTTAGCACATGAAGGCGTTCATTCTTTACCTGAGATTCAGTTAGATATTCAGAGGGCTGGTGAACTTGGTCAGACAGTAGTAGCAGTTGCGCATGAACAGGAGTTGTTGGGTGCTGTATCCATTCAAGATCGATTGCGATCAGATGCTTCAATTGCTTTAAGTCGTTTGCGCGATCAGGGTTTTTCGTTATCAATCTTGAGTGGTGATCGACGGGAGGCCGTGGAAAGGATTGGAGCTCAACTTGGCTTTCATCGTAGTCAACTGGGCTGGCAGCTATTGCCTTCTGAAAAAGTTGAGCGTCTAGAAGAATTTCGAGAAGATGGTTTAGTTGCAATGGTGGGTGATGGCATAAATGATGCCCCTTCACTTGCAGCGGCAGATCTTGGAATCGCTGTGGGGACAGGCACTCAAATTGCTCAGGACTCTGCAGATTTGATTTTGATGGGAGATAAGTTGGAGGCATTGCCTGAAGCTCTTTTGTTGGCTCGTCGCACCATGAGCAAGGTCCGTCAGAATTTGGCCTGGGCTTTTGGCTACAACTTGATAGCTTTACCAATTGCTGCTGGAGTGTTACTCCCAGCATTTGGCTTGCTTCTTTCTCCTCCGATAGCGGCTCTTCTGATGGCATTGAGCTCTATCACTGTTGTTCTCAATGCGTTGTCATTACGTCCCGCATGAGTGGCCGATTCATTGTTTTGGAAGGGATTGATGGCTGTGGAAAAACCACTCAACTGCTGAACTTGTCTAGATGGCTTCCTAAGAGTGGCCTGATGCCAAAGGGTGCTCGTTTGCATCTCACACGAGAGCCTGGCGGGACTGCTTTAGGAGTTGCACTTAGGGATTTGTTACTTAGTCCACCTGAGGAGGAGGCTCCACAACCTTTAGCAGAATTGATGTTGTATGCAGCTGATAGAGCTCAGCATGTTTCACAGTTGATTCAACCACTTTTGAATAAGGGTGATTGGGTGCTGAGTGATCGATTTAGTGGATCTACAGTTGCTTATCAAGGTTATGGAAGACAATTGGACATTGATGTCATCAATGAACTTGAGAGAATTGCAACTGGTGGATTAGTACCAGACCTTACTTTCTTGTTGGATTTATCTGTGAAGGAAAGTTTGTTGAGGCGAGGTGAAATTGTTAACGATAGAATTGAAGCTGAAGGTGCTGAATTTCTTGCCAGAGTTTCATTGGGATTTTCAGATTTAGCAAATCAGCGTGGGTGGACTGTGATTCCAGCTGATCCAGAACCCAATGTTGTGACTAACTTTCTTAAAAAAGAATTGCTTCAATCATTTGTTGATATATAGGAAGTGAATTTGGCTGGTATTAAAGAAGAAAATGATTTGTTATTTGATGATCTAATTGGTCAGCGATTAGCAAGATCTCTTTTGGATGCAGCTTTAGAGAAAGGGAGAATTGCCCCAGCTTATTTTTTTTCTGGCCCAAATGGTGTTGGCAGGAAGTTGGCTGCCTTGCGCTTTTTTGAGGGTGTTCTTAGTGGTGGCAATTCTTTGATTCGTGAAAGGAGGCGGTTGCAGTCATTGAATCATCCAGATTTCTTATTGGTTGAACCAACATATAAGCATCAGGGAAATTTTGTCCCTCAGTCTTTAGCTATTGAAAGAGGCGTTCCCCGTCGTACTCCTCCTCAGATTCGATTAGAGCAGATCAGAGAAGTTACTCAGTTTTTGAGTAGAAAACCTGTTGAGGCCAAGAGAGGGATGGTTCTTATAGAGGGAGTCGAGTGTATGGGAGAAGCAGCAGCAAATGCTTTGTTGAAAACTCTTGAGGAACCAGGACATGGCTTATTGATATTGCTCTCAGCAGCCCCTGAGCGTGTGCTAACAACAATCCATTCCCGATGTCAAAGAATCCCTTTCTTTGGATTAGATAGAGATTCCATAGAGATAGTTCTGAAGAAGAGTGGATTATGCGATTTGGAATCTTTGAACTTGAATTCTCAGCCGGAATTATTTGCCTTGGCTGCGGGTTCGCCAGGTGCTCTTATGAGCCACATGGATCAATGGAAATCATTTCCTTCTGAGCTTTTGGAGTGTCTTGTCAACTTGCCAACCCAACCTATCGATGCTCTCGCTTTGGCTAGAGATCTGAGTGAAGCCTTGGATGGAGAACAGCAGATTTGGTTGATTGATTGGCTGCAGCAAAGGATTTGGTTGAAAACCTATGATCCAAGACCTTTGAAAAGGCTTGAGAGGCTTAGATCACACCTTTTAAGGTTTGCTCAACCAAGATTGGCTTGGGAGGTTACTTTTCTGGAACTCATGCAATTTGTTTAAGCAGTTGCACGTTCTTCTTCATCGTTGCTTGTGTCTTCTCTGTTTTGCCGTGCCTTTGCTAGGACATCTTGTAGCTCTTCAAGTTGTCCACCAGTAGGAAGTTCTAGACAGTAGCCAGCACCATAAACGGTTTTAATAAAGCGAGGTTTTCGTGGATCAGGTTCAAGTTTGGTACGAAGATGACGAACATGAACTCGAATAGTTTCTATGTCGTCATCAGGTTCATAGCCCCAAACCTCTTTTAGGATTAAGGAAGGTGCAACAGTTTGTCCATGCCGTTGAAGCAGGCAGTGGAGTAGTTCAAATTCAAGGTGGGTAAGACGTACTGGTCCATCAAACCATATTGCTTCAAACCTTTCTGGGACAAGGGTTAAAGGGCCATAGTTAAGGATTTCGTTGTGGCTACTTGAACTCAAAGGAGCTCTGTCTGTTCGTCTCAGAAGAGCTTTGATTCTGACTTGTAATTCTTCTAGATCAAAGGGTTTAGTGAGGTAGTCGTCAGCTCCAGAATTGAACCCAGTTACTTTGTCTTTCGTGCCACCTAGCGCTGTCAGCATCAATATTGGTATGCCTGAGGTCCTTTCGTCTCGTCGCAGCCTTTGGCAAAGAGTGAGACCATCAACCTTGGGCAACATGAGATCTAGGACTATTAAGTCAGGTGAATACTGCAGAGCAAGAGCTTGACCTTTGATGCCATCTTCAGCTCGTTGAACATCAAAACCACCATGTTCTAAATGTCCACCTACCAGGTCACGCATGTCCTGGTCGTCTTCGATCAGCAATATGCAAGGCTTCATTAGATCGGAGTTTGAGAGGAATTAGTAATCAGCGAGGCACTGTTACCTCATCAATTCATCGATTCTCTCAAGATTTGTGTTGCATTGCAGCAATGCTTGATTCCCAAGATTTTTGGCGCTTGAGGCAAGAATCCAATGATCACAAGGCTTTTGCTCATTTGCGAATCGTTTTAGGTCTCGCTCTCTTTAGAAAGTCTTCCAAATCACTCCATGCTCTGTTGTGGATTGACTTCAATACATAAGCCATGGCAGAAGACTTTGGTTGGGAGCGAACCTGCTTCGTAGGTAGTTAAGGCTTGATCTTCTGAAAATTTTTTGATGCTTTGATTAAAGCTAATGTCGCCACCAAGGAATTCTGAAATTCACCCCAACTAGAATTGGCCTTTCTCTAAGAGCGCTTGACTAGTAGTTGTCGCCACCTATTTAAAACAAGCATTTCTTAATTCCTTACGGTTTTTACCGCCTTTTTTGTTTCGCATAGAGCAAAAGAATTGCGTAGGGTTTTAAAAATTCGCGTATACAGCTAATGAGCAAAGGTGACAAAAAACAGAAAAAAAACACTAAAAGCTGTGGAAGCAACAAAGGCGCAATGCTTGTTTTTGCATTGAGCACGCTTGGTTCAAGAGCTATTTCGGCTGTTGCTCTTGTCGCAATAGCTTTAGGTTTTTGTTCAATTAACAAGGAAGCGAAGGTTTTTAATCAATGCGTTGAGGAGATTAGAGACAGCGGCAAGAGTGCTTCTGCTGCAGTGCGTTTCTGCAATGGTGGTTCATAGATTGATTGTCTTTGCTGATATTTTGCCTTTGAAGGATCAGAACTTTTCTAGGGCTTTGCTCAGGCAAGTGAAAAAAAGTCAGTGTTTGAGTTAACTGTTGCGATCGAAATCAAGCTTGATATTTTTACCCTTTTCTCCATAAGACTTCAGTCCATTTTGGAAAATACTTATTTTTCTAGGTAGAGAATGGTGCTTTGAGGCCTCATGCTTCATCTATTTGGGTTTTTGGTGATGAATCTTGTAATTACAAGATTCATCAAGATAAAGAAAATGACTATTCCAATGGTTGGAGAAAATATGAACAGAGCATCTGAATAGTTCACCGCAATTTCATACCACATACATTCGTCTGGAAACAGGTGATTATTACCATTGAACCTTCATCTCAGCTGCCTACGATTAAGTTAGGAGTCAGAGCACGAATGGTTAAAAAATAGGTGCTTGACTCAAAGGGCGGGATCGAAATACCCCGCCCTCTTTCTTGAGATTTTCCATTTAACGATCACTTTCAAGGAACACCAGCCTCTCTTTTCAAGGATTGGGTTTCTCTTAATTCATTGGTCAAAGCCCAACAAAAGTCCAGGGATTAACCCTTTATGACTTTTGTTGGGCTTTGAAGTACTCCCCGGGCGGGATTCGAACCTGCGACCAATCGATTAACAGTCGACCGCTCTACCGCTGAGCTACCGAGGATTGAGACCTGAAGAACCTACTCTTCTGCCCCTTCAGCTTGCAAGTGGTTGTAAGAGCTTTCTAAGTTGGTTGCCTGATTGCCAAGGTCCTATTTGTCCATTTTCCATTCTTGCTGCACCGTCTGATTGATCGAGTTCTTCTAATCGATGGGTGATCCACAATGCTGTAAGTGGGTTGTCAGAACGGTGAGACAGTTGTTGAACAATGTCCAGAATTGTTTGTTGGCTGGCAGGGTCTAAGAGGGCTGTGGGTTCATCTAGGAGGAGTAATTTGGCTTCGCTGACTAAAGCCCCGGCAATAGCAAGACGCTGTTTTTGGCCTCCGCTGAGGGTATGTATGGGTCGGCTTTGCATGCCAGCAAGACCTACTTGTTCGAGTGCCGTATTTATGATGTGTTCTTTTTTGCTGATATTTAATTTTTGGGACAGACTCAGAAGAAGATCGCTTTCACAACTGGGTAGTAGCAGTTGGTGGTCTGGATTTTGAAAGACCAAAGCAACTTTTAGAGAACAAGTTAATGTTCCAAATTCTGGTTTGAGTAGACCACTCAGCAGCTTGAAGAGGGTGCTTTTCCCACTTCCATTACTGCCTACTAGCATCCATAATCCAGGACCTGGGATTGAGAAACTGCATTGCCTTATGGCTGGGGTGCCAGAGGGCCATGAATAGCTGACTTTATCAAGACTAACTTGATGGAATTCTTTTTGAGAGTGATTCATAGCCTTGCCTCTGGCCATGCCATCAAGTTTCAAATGAGAAGCCTGGACGTTTATACCCTCCACTTGCAGCAGTCTTTTCATAAATTTGCACAGCTAGAATCTCTCCGACCAAAACAGCTAATTTTTTGCCTTCAACTTTTTCGCAAGTTAGTTCCAATAGACGTGGATGCCCTTTTTCCATTGACTCTCGAACCTTCTTGTAGATTCCTTCAGCATCCCTTAATTCCTTTCTTTGCACTGAAACTGGAAGGGGAGTGAATTTGAGCGCGATCTCAATGATGTACACAGATGATTTGTGAAGATGTACTCATTCTGATCATTACTCCTCTTAGATGACTTGAATCTCAAAACGTGATAGAGATTTTTCTAAATAAGGAATATGGCCTTCATTGAAATTTTGCAATCTGTGATTGTATTTTTTTCATTGGTTTACTTTTTGCAGAGCTCTATACCCCCTGCCCATTGCCTGCAAGCCCAGCCTGATTCTTTCGCTTGAATTAGCAGGCTGTCTTGAGCTTCTTTATCAGACCCCCAACCTGGATCCTTGGGATTTAGAAGCAATACATCAAAGTCGTCTACTTTGAGCACCTCATTTGGTTTGGGAAACTTGATTGAAACTCTTTGACTTAAGTGGGGTACTAAATAGCTAGTTGTTGCGACCCTGCTTTTCTCCGGAACTTCCATAATTGCCTCTTTTGTTGAGCCAAGTACATTGAGCCTTTCTAGGTAAGGACCACTGAAAAACCATGGTTTTGCAAGGACTGCCCAGCAAAGTGCGCTCCAGGCAAGCTTTTTCCATGGAACTGTTTGACGTGGGTTAATTGCTAATCCATCAATTGCTGCAATGACAACGATCACACCAATAGGCAGGCTGTAGTGATGAATTAGGGAGCGCTGAGGTGCTTGTTCAGAAAGTAAATTCACACAAATGAGTGGTAATGCTCCAATCAGAACCGGAATAGATACTCTTCGCCAGAAAGGTCCGATTGCAACGGAAATCAGCAGTAGATAAATCAATCCTCCTACTAGGTCGACGTTCTGGATTAAGAGATGAGGTTGTTTGACCAAATTGATGATTACTTCATCAAGGCTATTCCCAAGGTATGAAAAGAGTCCTTTGACAGCTTTCGGACCTTCTGCACTACCAGTTAGGAGGGGATATAGAAATCGGTTGAGCATGGCTAACCAGCCAAGAGCAAGCCCTATTGCTGCTCCTGCCCAGACCCACCGTTTACGCAAAGCTTGTTCGAGCCCAATACCTGCGACGACCAGCACAAGACCGTCTCTGCTACCAATTAAAAGCACTAGAAGTGCGAACCATAGCCAGGGTTTTTTAGCTCTGTTTGCCCAGTAGCAGCCAGCTAATGCTGGCATTAACCATGTCTCTGGGTGGAAGTCAAATATGTTCGCATTGAAGACAACAGGTTGAAGCCACCACAGACCACAAACAAGCCAGCACAGTCGTGGAGGAAGCCCCGTTTGAGTGCCTATGAACCATAAAGGAATTGCGGTAAGGGATAGTCCAGCAGCTTGGCTAATTAGTAGCCATTGAATACTTGAATGGAGCTTGTAGGGAATGCCTGCTATGTATAGAACCCACGCACCATGATCAGCAAGAATATGAACACCTTCCATGGATGAGTATGGGGGGAGACCGTTGCTAATGAGCCATATCCATTGATCGAAAAGTCCCAAATCATATGCATTGCTCTGTAGAAGTGCGTGCCGCGCTGCTGCACAAGCCCACAAAAATAGCCAAATAGCTAGACAGACGAAGCCAAATTTTTTTGGTAGACCTAGCTTTAGTTTCATTTGAGGGGCCTGACGGGGTTCATTTGGTTGTGACAAGCAAATGGGTTTGGAATCAGAAGGTGAAGGGTTTAAAGATGAAATATTGACAATTGCCTGTTTGCAGTAATTTGCATTTAAATGTCAGAAAAGGATTGTATTCCTTAGAGATCAATTTGATATATGGGTGAATCATTTTGCACTAAATCCTTAGGAAGGCCCACTGCTTTTTATTCAATTAAACTTACTGACTATGCTCAATGATTCGTTGAAAACATTCATGCATATCTGTACTGCCCTTGGCAGTTGATTTTAAGATGACTGTTCGACTATCACAGTAAAGCAAACCATACTCGCCTTTTTCTAAGAGGTCTTTCATCTTTTCTATACTTTTCTTGACCCATCTATCATGATGATTGAAAGCAGAGGCGTAGGCCTGGTTGAACTGTGGCTGGCTAACAATAAGATCAACATTTTTGGGATTTCCATCAGTATCTAAATAGCGATTATTTTCTGGAAAACGCAATAATATTCTTCGTTGAGCTAATTGGGGAATGAGATGGGTCTCAGCTGCGACAGATGCTTCATTAGAAATAGATCTAAGCATCGTTAGTGTATTGAATCCTCGATTAAATTGTTCATGGAGTGGAATGTGAACCCAAGGATTAATGCTGTCAGGGATCAGGAAGGAAAGAGATCGATGTGGATTCCCTATGAGCGCAAAGCTAAAGGCGATTACAAGACACGCTTTCCAAAAATGTTGTATTGCTGGTTTATCAAACAAAGCTGTTTTATTACTCCACCAAAAAACAGTTCCAGCAAAGATCCCAGGCACTAGGTAAAGAACAAAACGAAGACTTACTGCAAGAGCGTTCCCCCCTTGAGAACTCAAAGCGACAAAGAGAGGCAATGATATAAGAAGCCATGAATCAATCGAAACCCATTGAACGAATGCCACTGGCAAAGCAAGAGTTATTAGGAACCGTATTGTGCTATTTACCGGTGAGACAAGCTCTCTAAGAAGTAATAATGGTTGTTTTGACATAGATAGCAATACACTTAATGTGCCATCTTGATTATTATTGATATATTGTCCGAAACGCTCTTGTAGGAAGCGTTGTGTGAGCTCTGAGCCAAAGAGTGGCATTATGTTATAGGTAATAATTAAGACAGCCAAAATAGAATATGTGCACATGCCTAAACCCCAAAGGCGCCAATTAGGCCGCCTTGCCATCATCCAAAGACCTATAGAGAAAGAAAGTAGACCAACATCTTCTCTAACTAATGGGAGTAATAGAGCTGGAAAGAAATAGAGTAGTTTTTGATTTTTACTTATACCCAATAAGAGAAGAAATACTAGAAGAGGTACTTGGCATAAATCATGGAAGTTCTCAAGAGATGGCCCTATTACTAAAACTGTGGAAAAGAAACTACATGTGATCCAGCCTGCCAACCTAGCTGGGAGATGTTCTTCACTTAATAGGAAAAGAACCCAACCAGCGGAAGCTATTAATCCAACTTGAATAAGAGGAAGGGCCCAAATTCCAAGCATCCCAACAAGTGGTGTCCAAATCAATAACAGAGGTGTGAAGTGTTGACCAAGATGCCGATATCCCAGTTGAGGTAATGCCCCATCAAATTTCACTGGTGCTGATAGCTCAGAAGCTAGGGTGCTTTCAAAAGGACGACCGTGTAATCCATTCCATATCTCCTGTAAAAAGAGGCCTTGATCATAAGTAGCGTTTAGACTGAAGATTCGCCAAAATTGTAAAAGTAGGATGGCTATGAAAAAGGTGAGAACCCATTTTCGAACTACTCTCTTTGCATCCCTATCACTATTTGGTAGTAGTCGAAAACTCATTTAAGCAACTCCTTTATTGGCACTAAAAAGTTGTCGTTTGGTGGTTTTGGACAATAAATTTCAGATTGAGTTGAACAAAAAATCATTTGTAGCCGGTCTCTTGATTTTCCTGCTGGTCGTCTTATATGGATTTCTTTCCAGTTCAAGCTTCCAACAATATGAGTCGCTCCACTTTTTGCCCAATCATGAAGAGTGGATTGATTGACCTCGTCGGCACTTGTGAGCCAGCCTTGACGTTGAGCCAGGTTTAACAAAGTTGGGTCAGAATCAGTAACACTGACAATCCTGTTGTTCTCTTGAACTGTTTTTCGGATTGAATGGGCTAACGGCATCCAGACTTCTGTTTGCCTTAGTTCGACAGCCCAATAATCAAAAGTAAGTACTAGGAGACTTATGGTTAAAGTAAGTGAGATTGTTGTGGTGATGAATATCTGAGGTAAGTTTTTTCGCTGAATTAGCTTTTTGAAAACCAACAAGCCTCTTCCCATGAATGGACATAAGAAAAGTTGAAAAGGTAATTGATAGTATTCATGGATTGAACTTGCACGTAAGGCTATAGCTGTGCAAAAAAATACGCCTAGTAAACCTGCTCCTAGAATTTGTGCCCCTGCTTTTTTACGTGAATCCCAGAGGCCAAGAAGCACTAAGGGCAGTCCTAGCACGGCAAGATTGCGAAGGCTGATTCGAATTAAAAGATTTAGCCATAATCTCAAATCCAGCAGCATGCCAAAGCTACTTCTGTCTGAGCTTGGTCCCCAAAAGCCAAAACTAAGACCACTTGCCTGACCCATTTGGTAGGCGTGGCCAAACCAGATAGCACAGATAGATACTGTGCTGCCTAAATAGATCCAAGGCCAGACTGATCGCCCGAGATCTAAGAGTTTTCTCCATAGCTGGTTAATCGGATTGGCTGATTGGAGTGGCTCAGACTGGAGTTGAATCATTAATAAAGGAATACCGAGCCATGCAAGAGGTAGCACCTTTAATAAGCATGCAAGACAAAACATGAGCCAACTGCTTAGCAATGCCCATATTTTTTGATGCTTTTTCCATGCAAGTAACCGTTCAATGCATAACGCAGAGAAAAACATCATTAGTGACTCTGCCTGGAAAGTTCGTCCGTAGTAGACACTAAGAGGCATTATCGCGAAGAAAAGACCACCCCACCATCCGCTTATAGGGTCGAGCAGTTGTTCACCTATACGAATTAAAATAAAGATCGTTAAGACACTAAAAATTGCTGAAAGGCAGCGTCCTATCCATTCGTGAATGCCGAATAGGCTGTAAAACTGACTTGTGAGATATGGAAATAGTGGGAATTCTGATTCCACATACCCTGGACTTGCCCCACTCCAATCAATTTGAGGTAGCCAAATGGGCGTCCCTCCAATTGTGAAATGCCGTGCCATTGCAGCTGTGTCAGCTTGTCGCCAGCTATGCACTCCTAAAAGAGGCACTTGTACATGGATGAGGCGCAGGAAGAGTCCAATTGAGATTGGGACCCAAGTTGGATAATTCCAGCGAGATGATTGCATCACTATTAATGGATATTTTTAATTAAGGAGTATTCCAAACAAAACGAGATGAAGCTGCGTAGTTCCAGACAAATACGACTACTATTCCTGCTATTTGAGCCTCAATAGCATTAGGAGATATAATGGAATAGAAGGTTGTTGCTAGCCCTACATTGGCTAATACGGGTAGCGATGCAACTAAGAGAAATTTCAGAAGTCCTTTTATTAAGCTGAATCCAGTTAAACGTTGAGTCCTAAAGGTAAGCGCATTGTTGATAATGTAGTTTGATGAGGCTGCTATCACAACTGCATAGGGAAGAGCTTTAGTGAAATTGAGTCCCAGCATACTCATAAGAATTTGGGTTGCAGAAAGTTGAACAAGAATTCCACTAGCGCCTACTAGGCCAAAGCTAATTGCTCTTCGAGGGATTAATCGCAGACCTAAAGTATGCAAAAGCGAGATTAGGAAATCCCACAGCACGGCCATGTCCAGCTTTGAACGCCCGTACTTTCTTGCTTGAAAATTTAGTGCGACCTCCCCAACTTTCAGCTGTCCTTGGCTAACGGCTAGCATTTCATATAGGAACTTAAAACCATTAACATCCACTGTGAACACGCTGGGTAGACAAGTCTTCAGATCCATCACGAGACACCCACTCATGTAGTCGGTGAGTTGTCTGTAGTTTTTGTGAAGACTGAAACGTGCGAGTCGATTGGCCATTGAGGAGCCACCTGTTCTTCTTTGGCTTAAACCTTGAATACTTGAACGAGCAAGAAAACGACTACCAAGAACTAAATCGAGTTTATTTTTCCTAAGGTGTGTGACTGCTTGTATCACGTCTTTCGGGTCATGCTGTCCGTCACCATCCATTACTGCTGCTATTGATCCAGTCGCATCTAATAGGCCTTCTTTAATGGCACTAGCAAGACCTGAGCGACCTATACGACGAATTAGGCGGATACGTTGATCTCCCTGAGCTAGCTCTTTGACAAAGTCCGCAGTGCCGTCAGTTGAATCATCATCAACGATTAGTAGCTCTATTTCATAACTATCACCCAGATCAAGTAGTTGAGTGATTAATGGGAGGATGTTCTCGCGCTCGTTGTAGGTAGGAAGGATTACCGAGAGGCGCTCTCGAATTAATGACATTTTTTGTGAGTCCTGAAGGGAAGAGGCCCCTCAACTAGATGCAAGCTAATGATTTTTTGGCTTGCAAAACATTAAAGACCATTCTTTCTTTTCTTCTACAACATGGCAATGCTCATGCTTTTTATTAGATGAAATGAATTTTTCTGGGTTGCGACTGAGGATCCAATTAGCTTCTGGGAAATCTTCTAAAGTTCGTATTCGTTTTTCTGCATACCAATTAAGGCTTGGTCTTTCATGACTGTCAGCGATTGCAATATTTGAGCTCTGTGTTTTTGCAGCGAGCTCTGCGACTGGTTTGACAGGCCAGTTTTCATTTAGCTCCCAGAGCCACAATGGTGAACTGAACAAGATTGTTAGTCCTACTAAGCTTCCTGCAATTAAGGATATTGCTCCACATTGGCGTTGGATTTTTGCTGGATTGTTCAGTAACCAACCACCTAGCCCCCATCCAGTACCTAAGGATGTTGCAATTAATCCAAAAGGTTCAGGGCTTTTTATTAGTCCAAAAAGAGCTGCAAGACCTAGCAGACAAAGTGTTGCTCCCAGCCCTGTCCAGATCAGAGGAATACGCCTTAAAATATTTTTGAAAGGAGGGCAGGAAAATTCATTTCTCTGAATAAGCCATGACAGTGGGCCTGCACAAATAATTGCAAAGGGAAGCCAAAGTGGATGGCTATACCAGGGCAATTGGGTTTTTAAAGGAAGGATGGATGCAGCTAGCACAAAGCTACTGGCTAAGCTCCATCGCCCCCAGCGCTTATGACGTTCGGACCATGCGAACGCAATACCTATAGGCCATAGAAGAAGCCATGGCCAGCCACCTTCGAAAATCTCTATTAAAGGAACTTTCCAACCCAAATCACTTCCTTCGCCAATACTGAAGAGCACTCGCTTAGCCCCATCACCACTCCATAACCAAAAGGCGCCCATCCCTCGGTTAAAACCGTGCCAGATATGCCAGCCAAGTCCAGGAAGTAGGCCAATCCCTATCCACTTCAATAGAGACCATCTCCAGAATTGTTTGAACTCTTTCCCCCAAAGTATTGGAGTCAATGCGGCCAATGCTGACGGCAATACTAGTGGCGCTTTTAATAGCAGCATGCAACTCATAGCTATGCCTGCCCCAAGTGCGCGCCAATGATCTAAGTGACTTCGATTAATGCTTAGAAGCAGAAGCCATAGCAAGGCCATTGCACTTAGATGAGCACCGTCCAGCATTGCTAGTCGTCCATGACGGACTACTGGTAGTAGTGTCAGGAGGATCCCTGCTGTAGCAATAGCTGAGGCTTTGTTATTGGGGCTTAGGCGCCACTGGATTAAACCTCCTAAAGGGACAACAAGTGTTGATGTCAAAGCGGGTACTAGTCGGACAACCCACTCAGAGGGCGGCGGTGGAAGTAATACACCGTTTATGTGGCTACTCAGATTGATTGCTGTAGCAACTAATCCATGCAGGCCTGGTGGCTTATTTAGGTATGGCTTATCCCAAAGTGTTGGAAGAAAACCCTCAAATCCTTTTTTTTGGCTTATTTCTAATGCAACTCGTGCAAATGTCCCTTCATCAAAATCTCTGAGAGGAAGATCCCCAAGACCTACTAAAGTAAGTAAGCATGCAATTAACCAAAAAAGTAGTAACAACCTAATTGGTGCCTGACTCTTTTTTGTAGAAAATGTTCTCTTTACTGGTATGAGGTTTTGGGATGTCATTACTTCATTGGAGAGGCGTTGCATGGATATCAAGAACTTTCTTGGTGAAGGCAATTTGATTGCTGAAAAGGCCTTGAATTATTAATGAGATAGAGAGAAGTTTTTGAGAGTTCCTTGATCATGCATTTAATAATGGTGATACATGATGGATATCAATTAGAAAATCACCTTTGTGATTTTTTGTAGTTGGTTTTAGGAACGAGAGATCTAAAATGATTTTTATAGGATTTTCAGTTTGAACAAATATTAGCCATTGATAAATCTGGCACATCAAGGTGTGATTT
>QCKM01000004.1 GCA_003215335.1 Prochlorococcus sp. AG-409-P01
CAAGATTTTGTTCTTCATGCAATAGGCAGATGAACCTAAACCTTTTTAAATTAGATAGTGATCTTTGTAGGTTTTGTGAGGTGGGAATCTCAAGGCCAAATGTTTTTGATCCAGATCATGCTCGCTCTGCCTCTATTGAGTCACAGTTAATCACATCAACCTTTGCTCCAAAACAAAAAGAAACTGATGAGACTCCGTCTTTGGACTCTTCTGAAGATATTCTGGAAAACTACTCAGATCTAGGCTCGTTAGATTTGGGACTTGCTAGAAAGGATAATTCACCAGTAAGAGTTGAAGAGCCTTTTACTTCTTCTCCAAATATAGAATCGACTAAACAAGTTGATGATCAGATTGATGACTAATGGGCTCTTGAGCATTGAGATCTATTTTATATCTATTGGCAGTGCCTTGTAGGAACTTCAAGAAGTACATTCCGCATCTCGCCCCAATTGTATTGTGGCTCTAATTCTTTTAATTCATAAAGGTGCTTTTCTATTAGATCTGCTGCTGTGATTGCTTCATTACAGGCTGATGAGTAAGTCTTTGAGCGCAGCATCTTTTCAACTGTTTCTATATGACGGTCAATTTTTATTCGTTTTTCGTTTGCAGTTTCGTTTTTAAATGTTCTTCCTTGTGATGAGATGCTTGTGAAGAAAATCACAATCCCAGATAAAAGAATTCTTTTGATCATGAGTGATTCAAGTTGATATTTGTATATAGATGAAAACGATGTATGACTTTGATTTGAGGTTTGACTTTAGTGGCCGTGAATTATAAGGGTTAGATATTTTGCATTCTGATAAAAATATCCAGGCTTATTTCTGTTAATTATTAGAAATAAGCCTGGAGGGTCTTTTTGCTTATTTAATGAATCATTTTTGGTTAGGCGTCATAGTACATAGTGAATTCATGAGGGTGTGGCCTTTGACGAAGTTGCTGCACTTCTTCGTATTTTATATCGACCCAATTGTCTATAAAATCTTGGCTAAATACTCCACCTTCTTTGAGATATGCATTGTCTGATTTAAGTGCTTCTAGTGCATCATTTAATGATGACGGTACGGTGTCAATATTTGCTAATTGCTCTGCAGGCAATTCAAACAAGTCAACATCAACTCCATCGCCAGGGTCGATTTTGTTCTTGATTCCATCTATGCCTGCCATCATCATCGCGCTAAACGCGAGGTATGGATTAGCCATTGCATCACCAGGACGGAACTCAAAACGCTTTGCTTTTGGACTGGGTCCTGTTAGCGGTATTCGGACAGCGGCAGATCTGTTGCCTTGAGAGTAGACAAGGTTTACAGGTGCCTCAAAACCTGGGACGAGCCTCTTATAGCTGTTAGTGGTTGGGTTTGTGAATGCCAAGAATGATGGTGCGTGCTTAAGGATCCCACCGATGTACCACCTGGCTGTTTGGGAAAGGTTTGCGTATGTTCCTTCTCCAAAGAAAAGTGGTTGCCCACCTTTCCAAAGACTTTGGTGAACATGCATGCCAGTTCCATTGTCATTAAAAACAGGCTTAGGCATAAAAGTTGCTGTCTTCCCATATTTACGTGCAACGTTTCGAACTACATATTTGTAGGTCATTACGTTGTCAGCAGCTTGAATAAGTTCAGCGAATTTCATCCCAAGCTCATGTTGCCCTGCTCCAGCAACTTCGTGGTGATGTTTTTCAATAGGTATCCCTAGTTGTCCCATTTGCAGCAACATCTCTGAACGGATGTCTTGGGCGGTGTCATTTGGCGATACCGGGAAATATCCTTCTTTTGTCTGAATTTTGTAGGCAAGATTGCCTCCCTCCTCAACTCTTCCTGTATTCCAAGGTGCTTCAATTGTGTCAACGCTATAAAAACAACTCCCTTCGCTGGAGTTGTACCTGACATCGTCAAAGATAAAAAATTCTGGTTCTGCTCCAAAAAATGCTGTGTCTGCAAGGCCAGTGCTTGCTAGATGAGAGAGTGCTTTTTGAGCTAATGCCCTAGGACAGCGAGAGTAAGGCTCTCCACTTCGCGGTTCCTGAATAGAGCAAATAAGACTAAGAGTCTTGTGACGGTAAAAAGGGTCCACCCAAGCAGTGTTGGCATCAGGGACCATTGCCATATCTGATTCATTGATGGCTTTCCATCCGCGGATTGAAGAACCATCAAAGGCAAGACCGTCAATAAATGAATCTTCGTCCACCATGTCACTGGTGACTGTCAGATGTTGCCATTTTCCGTGTAGATCAGTGAACTTAAGGTCTATAAGTTCAATGCCCTCGTCCTTGATTTTGCGGAGTACGTCTTGATGAGATTTGCCCATGGAGAGTTTGTGACCTGATCGGCAATAACAATCGACCCTAATAAGTGCGTGCCCTTCAGTTTTGTATCAACAAGTACTTTTTCTACATAAGTTGAAAGTAGACCCAAAGATTTTTGTTTGATATTGCTGGCTTTGTTAAAGAATGCTGTTTTTCCTGAAGGCAATTTCATTGATTACTCAAGAATCCTGTTAGAAGCCATTGCAATCTCTCAAGGAATACCCCAATGTTAAACCTTGCCTGTTTTAGGCTTTAGTTCAATCCAACCTATAACCAAAGTCCTTGTCGAAGACGCAATACCTTCCATCGGTTGACCAAAAACACCGCAAGGGTTTCCAGCCTTTACATTCTCCGGAACGCCTGCTGCTTGGTCCAGGCCCGTCTAATGCTCATCCGGATGTCCTAAAGGCACTCTCCTTGCCCCCTATCGGTCATTTAGATCCTTTTTATGTAGATCTAATGAGTGAGGTGCAGCAGTTGTTGCGTTATGCCTGGCAAACCGATAATCGCCTCACTCTTCCTATGAGCGGTACTGGAAGTGCTGCAATGGAGGCAACTATTGCAAATACAGTTGAGCCTGGCGACAAGGTATTGGTTTGTATTAATGGTTATTTCGGAAATCGTTTAGCGGATATGGCTGGTAGGTACCAGGCCGACGTGAGATTAATCGAAAAACAATGGGGGGAGGCTTTCTCTCTCGAGGAGATCGAGTCTTCCTTGATTGAGCATCGCCCAGCAGTTCTTGCAATTGTTCATGCGGAAACCTCCACAGGTGTTTGTCAGCCAATGGAGGGTATTGGTGATCTTTGTCATAAATATGATTGTCTTTTGCTTCTTGATACGGTCACTTCACTTGGAGGAGTGCCTCTTTTTATAGATTCATGGAAGGTTGATCTTGCTTATAGCTGCAGCCAGAAGGGACTTAGCTGCCCCCCAGGATTAGGCCCATTCACCATGAGCCCAAGGGCGGAGACCAAGCTTGCTGAAAGATCTGGGAAAGTTCCAAATTGGTATTTGGATGTTTCTCTTTTAAATAAATATTGGGGTAGTGATCGCGTTTATCACCACACTGCACCGGTGAACATGAACTTTGGAATGAGAGAGGCGCTGAGGCTTCTTGCAGAAGAGGGATTGGAAAACGCCTGGAATCGTCATCGCACTAACGCAGAAAAACTTTGGGATGGGCTTCAACGAATTGGGCTAGAGCTACTTGTCCCTGAGAATCTTCGTTTGCCAACTCTTACTACAGTCCTAATTCCGGAGGGGATAGATGGGAAGTCTTTCTGCGTGCATTTGTTAAATAACCATGGTGTTGAAGTTGGTGGTGGTCTCGGAAGTCTCGCTGGCAAGGTTTGGAGGATTGGTTTGATGGGCTATAACTCTGAACCTCAGAATGTTGAGCGCATCATTAATCTTTTTGAGACGGAATTACCTGGTTTTCGGAGTTCTTCCGAAGCTTCTGCTTGAACCAAGTCTCAAGTTGTTGCCCTGCGTCTTTTTTCATTACTCCTTTGACAACTTTCATGTAGTGATGAGAACTGGCGTGATTCGCTAGATCAATTGTTCCGCCGAGTCCTCCTCGCTTTTTATCGATAGCACCAAAGATTACTTGTCCCATTCTTGCTTGAGTTAGTGCCCCGGCACACATGGGACAAGGCTCAAGGGTGACAATTAATGTGCAGTCATTGAAACGCCAATCTTTTTTTAACCAAGCAGCCTGTCTAAGTGCAATTAGCTCTGCATGCCCAAGAGGGTTCTTGGTGCGATTGCGTTGATTGCTGCCATGTCCAATACATCGTCCTTGGGCATCTAAAACTATTGCTGTTACAGGAACTTCTCCAGTTTTTCCAAGGTTCTCTGCTCTAGTTATAAGTCGTTTCATCCAACGATGAATTTGGACTTCATTTAGTTCAATAGGTTTTGTCAATGGCTTTGATTTCTAAAAGTAAGTAATCGAAGAATGCCATTAGGAGGCAAAATGAAATTTGAATCCCTTTAAATCTTGGCTGGCGAATCTGACATTTGGCCGGCATCTTCCCTGTCCCCCTTCGCTTCTCCAGAAAGTCTGGATCCGCAGTTGAAGGATTTTTTGGATAAGGCCAATTTAAGACTTTGTAATTGGTTGGGAGAGGCGGCGAGCCGCAGCCCACTTCCATCATTGAGTGTTTTACCAGAGATAGCTCCTCTCAAGCTAGGCCTTTCTAGTGAAGCTCTTTTGGAGGATCTCCAGATGGTCATGGACGGGGCTTATCAGCCTTCTCATCCAGGGGCTTTGGCACATTTTGACCCTCCTCCTTTGACTGCTTCTATTGCAGCTGATTTGATATGTGCAGGTCTAAATAACAATTTATTGGCTGAGGAGTTGTCTCCCAGTCTTTCGAGATTGGAAAGACAGGTTTGCAGATGGTTTTCTGATTGCCTTGGTTTGCCATCAACCGCTGGTGGGGTGGCTGCTAGTGGAGGAACTCTTAGCAACTTAATGGCCTTAGTGGTAGCTAGACAAACAGCAAATCTTCAGCAGGATTCTTCTGCTGTTGTCATAGCCAGTGTCGACTCTCATGTCTCTTTAGGTAAGGCAGTAAGAGTTATGGGTCTTGCTCCAGATTCATTGAGAAGGGTTCCTACTGATGAAAATGGTCAGATGTCTCTTCAGGCTGTAGAAGATCTTTTGAAAAAGCTCAAGTTCAGTGGAAGAAAATGTTTTGCGGTTGTTGCAACTGCAGGGACAACTGTTCGTGGTGCTGTAGACCCTCTTCTCTCTTTATGTCACCTTTGTAAAAGAGAGGGGGTTTGGTTGCATGTCGATGGAGCAATAGGAGGTGCTTTTGCTTTATCAAAAACTACAAAACCCATTGTTTCAGCAATGTCTCAAGCAGATTCAGTGACTGTGAACCCTCAGAAGTTATTAGGGATCACAAAGACTTCTTCTTTGCTCTTGGTTTCTGATCGATCTCATCTTGCCTCTACTTTTTCAACGGGTTTGCCATATTTAGAGCCGTCTTGGACCGATTCTCATGGGGGAGAGATGGGTCTGCAGGGTACTAGGCCAGCTGAAGTCCTTAAACTTTGGTTGGGCCTTCGTCAGCTTGGTGAACTAGGCATAAAACAATTGCTTGAGTCTGCGATTGATAGGCGTTGTTTTCTTCAGGGAAAATTAGATACATCTTCTTTTGAGTTAATTTCTGGCCCTTTACATGTAATTGCTTTTACGCCAAAGAAAGCTGATCAAAATCAAGCAGAGAAATGGTCTAGCTTGACTCGACAGAAATTGTTGGAGGAGCACTTGATGCTTTCAAGACCTTTGCATCATGGACGTCATTACCTCAAAGTGGTCTTAGGTAATCCTCATACAAAATCCTCACATCTGGAAAAGTTGAGTTTTCTTTTGAACAAATCAGTCGATGAGGTTAGTTAATGCCAGAAGCTTCTAAGCGTGGACGATGGGTTGCGATTATCACAGGTGCATTTTCAGTTGTGATTGGATTGATTTATTTGATCCTGATTACGGCTTTAGATGCTCGTGGTCCCATGCTTCCTCCTCCTCCTGAAGCCTTTGGCGTGGCGGAAGCTCTCGCCTTCGATCCTTCTTTAAGGGTTCTACAACCCTTTTAAGGGCAGTCTCTAAGAACCGCTCTAAAGATGATTCTCTTTTGTTTAGATCATAATGTCGTTGAACAACTTCTTGGATTCCTCCGTCTCCCCAATCTTGATCTTGTTGAAAGAAGGTTATAAAACTTGCACCAGCAATTCTTGTTAGCCAAGCAGCTGCAACACCTTGAACTGCTCTACCTACAATCAGTGATGGCAAGTTTACGCTCAGAGCAAAGCCAATAAGTGACACGCCTCCTTTTACAACTCCTAAACCGGCAAGAGTTCGTCCTACTGAAACAGCAAGCTCTTGAGCACGGTTCCGAGTGAGTTGAACTCCATAAATCCGAGCAACTTCTATAACCATTTGTGCATTTACTGCAGCAGCACTTAAAAGATCGACCCCAGGCAAGGGTGTAGCAGCAACAACACCTCCACTGATCCAGCTGTACCTATCAATACATTTTTTGGCTTCCTTTTGACGTTGTCGAGTAAGAAGTAGACGACCTTTGTCACCTAAGTCTCGACATTGAAGTAATAAGTTGTCTGCTATTAGCTCCTCGCCATCTGCATGAAGAACTTTGGCAAGGCGTTGGAGTAGATCACTTACCTCTGGGGGGGGCTGCCAGGGTGTTGCTCCAGGACGCGGGATGGTTTGTGGTGAAGCAGAAGTTGAAACTATGTTTTCTGGATCAACCAATCCTTTGCAGTGACCCCTTAATAGGGCTAAAAGGCGTCTTTCCTCTTCTTCACCACGTAAATCACATTTATTGAGAACAAGTAATAATCTCTTTCCGAGGTTGGCGAGACTTATGACTACTTCTAGCTCTGCAGAACGTAAGTCATTGTCTACAACTACAACCATAAGGTCTGACTTGCTCGCTCGTTCACGTGCTTCTTTTTCTCTATTCCTGCCATCTTTGCCTGCTTCAAGAATTCCTGGGGTGTCAATAAGTTGTAACCCTCTATCAAGTCCCTTTAAACGTAGTCGGTACATTTGACTGCTAGTAGTTGATCCCATCGGAGCACCCACCTGTCCAACTATCTCATTAAGAAGAGCTCGTATTAATGACGTCTTGCCGCTAGAACCAGTGCCAAAAACTACTACTACTAAATCCCCTCTGTTAAGTTCTTCTTCGACTTTTTGTCGCTCTTGTTTAAGCCCTTTACGAGCGACATTGTCTTGGAGTTTCTCTATGAGACGGTCAATGCTATCTAGACTTTGTTTGGCTGCCTGGTGACGACTATTAGGTGGAGATGTAAATTGTTTATCGACTTTTCGTCTTTTAGAGATTTGGGAGGCGAAATCTTTCAACCATGGCCAACTTGTTTGAATAGTTAGTGCAATGAGCAGCATTGACCCAATCATTAGGACTGGGTCAACTAAGCCTCTAGGTAAAAAGAATTGCAGGAAAAAGCGCATTATTTGCGCAATTGCTCCTATTACTCCTCCTATCACTAGAAGCGCGACAAATGTACAGCTGACCAGTATTAGGAGGCGATGTCTAGACATTAGTCGATATGAATCTCCTTAATGGCACGCTTTGTTTTCATTGAAGTCATTTTGAATGGTTAAGAAACTAGATCTTTTTTGCGGTTAGTTATCAGGTCTATACATAAAAAGATTAAGGCCATATTGATTGCTATGTCAGCGACATTGAAAATTGGAAAATGAATAGGAACTAGTTCAAGGAAGTCTGTTACATGACCAAGGCGCCATCGGTCTAACCCATTTCCAATAGTGCCTCCCAATAGAAGAGCTAAAGAAAGTCCTTGCCAAAAGGGGGGAGTTGATAACCGAGAAATCCATACAATCAACCCTATGGCTACAGTAAAACTCAATAGACCTAAGAAGGGTGTTGCATTTGTAAAAAGACTAAATGCTGCACCTGTATTCATAACTAGTCTTATTTTCAGAAGGCCAGGTATTAATGTTGATGAAAGGCCAGTCTTTAAGTTTTGTCGGATAAAATCTTTACTTAATTGATCAATCAAAACTGTTAAGAAGCTAATCAAAAGGAGTGTTTTGCGATTGATAAGACGTTGATTCATTTGAAAAAAAGTAATCTCCGCAAAGGAATTGCAATAATTCCAATGCCTGCACAAATAACTATTTGTGCAGGCATTGGTCCTAGGGTGTACATGAACAGCAGTTCGGGAAGACCTTCAGCCCATCGATTAAAAATAGACCCAATCATTAGATTGGTCACACCACACATTTGTATAAAAAATAGTCCCACTAATGCAGATAATGTCAGGTTGAAAAAGTTATTGATTCCATTTTGCTTGGCCAGTCTTCCAGTTATCCAAGCTGCTGGAACGAATCCGGCTAAATATCCGAAGCCTGGGGCGAAAATATAGTTAACAGTTCCTCCTCCATGAAAAACAGGTAGGTGTAAGAGCCCAATAGTCAGATATGCCGTTGCTGCAATTACTCCTGATCTGGGTCCGCACACCAAGGCACAGAGAAGTAAGGCCCCTACTTGCCAGCTGCTAGAAAGGTTAATTACTTGAGTTGGGAGATTTGGAACTGGCAGCCAAAGAGCAGAAGGGAGAAAACTCCCAACAATGATCATCATTAGACCGGCTAGGGCGCCGCTCCAGTTAGCCAGTGCCCTCACAATTCAAATACAACTCTTACCTATCCTGCAGTAGGAAGTTGTTATTGCATAGGTCTCATGGATTACCAGATTGGCGACAAGGTTTCTTTGTCAGCTCCATTGACTTTTCTAAAGACAGCAGATCCAATGCCAATGCTTCGTCCTCCTGATCTGGTTGCTCCTGATGAGATAGGTGAAATTGTTGGTTTGCGTCCAATGAACTTTGCTGAGGTTAGATTTCGTCGAGGGATTTTTTTGCTTCCTTTTGATCGTCTTATGACATGTCAACCAAAATAATTTTTCGCTGGAATATTGGACCAATAATTGCTAAGAGCTTTGAGTGTATTTTTTGGACCACAAAGACTTAGTAATGGTGTAGTAAGAGTTCTTGTAGCGGCTTCTTGCAGGTCAGATTCGGTTATTAATTCTATTTCTTGCAAGGTTTTCGAATCATAGTCGTCATCTAATCCAAGTCTTCTCAATTGGACTAGCCGTTCAGCCTTTTGTGAGGTTGTTTGAGACCCATGGGCAAGTTGGCCTCGAAACTTTGCTCTTACAAGCTCTAGATCATTTTTTGGAATTGATTCTGAAATGACTGAATTCCAGCATTCCAAAAGCAGCTTAAGAGTTAAAAGAGCTTTGTCTTCGCTTGTAGAAGCATGAAGTAGGAAGGGTGCAGGACCTTCTCTTATTGGGTGATGAACACCAACGTCATAAACAACTCCATGATCTTCCCTCAGTTTTCGAAAAAGTAAACTGGACATGCCTACTCCTAAATAACAACTGATTAAGCGAAGGGCTAGATCATCTTTATGGCCATGAGGAATTGTTGGTTGGCCAAGCATGAGAACTACTTGTCCAGTAGTTTCAAAATGAACATTCAAGTTGCAATGTGAATTCCTCTCCCAAGTCGTGATTCCACCAGAAAAGAAATCTTGTGATTTGTTGTTTTCGTTGCCTTGCCAACTTTGGAATGGCTCCATAGTTCTTAATCGTTTATCTATTTCGTGATGAAGTGACCCTGTTAGGGCAAGTGCTTGAGCTCGAGAAGTAAGGCTTTCAGCTAGAGGTAAAAGCTCCTTGCGCTCTAATTGCATTAAGTCTTCGCTTATCCCAAGTGGGTCGTGCCCATAGGGACCATCCCCAAATGCAATTTTTCTCCAGCCGTCAAAAGCTAGATGAAAAGGACTTTCTTTTTGCCTTTGTAGTGCTTGGATACTCAGATCTTTCTCTAGGGCTATTTGATCTGGGTCAAGATGAGGATCAACAAGCATCCACCCCAGAATTGGCAATAGTTTTTCTGCATCAAGATCAGAGCATTTAAGGCTTATTAGCAGGCCATCTTCGTTGGTGTCACAGCGCAGTCCAGCCCCACATCCTTCTACTAAGTCAGCCAGAGCAATGTTGTTAAAAGGCCCACACCCTCTGCTTAATAAAGACCCGAGAAGTTGATGTGCACCTTTTTGGCCAAGGGGATCTGCTCGACTGCCTTCTTTTATCCATAGCTTTGCTGAAAGCACTCCTGGAGCAGAGATTGGGTCCAACAAGAGGTCTACAAAACTCATCTGTTGGTCTGAAGAGGGTTGGCGATCAGAGTAAAGCTGTTCTCTGGTTGTAGTAGTGGGAATATTTCGTGTTGCAATCGATTTGCTGACCAGGAGTTTATGTACTTAATTGGCTCGAGTAATGGTTGTGATCGGCCCCACAAAGCCTGATTGCCTGCCAAACCTGCTATTTGACATGAGGCCTCAAGATTGAAGCAAAGACCATTTTTCACTAGTTGATGAGCTCTCTTTAGCTCTTGACTATTTGGAGGGAAATCGAGGGCGCGACGAAGAAGATTGTGACTCTCTTTTTCTACATGTTCGAGATGCTTCTCTGCGCAGCATGCCTCAAGGACAACCAAGCTACCTTCCTCAAGAACGGTTACATCCATATCTATTGATTCAACTATTTGTAATTCTTCTCTTAATTGCTGAACCAGTCGACTTCGTCGGCCTTCTGCCATTAGAGAGGTTGCTAAATCAGCTCCGACAACCATTTCTTGCTCGCTTGCAGAGGGTACTTGCCAAGCCATTAATAATCTTGATGATTCGAGTCTGGGAATTCCAATTACTTCCCGACCTGTTTGAAAGTTGAGCCCTATGCCTTTGAGGTAAGAGTTGTTTGTTGAGTTCTTATCCACCTCTGCCAAAAGACTATTGCTAATAATCTCTTGAAGTTGGGATGGAATTGATCCTGCAATTGACAAACAACAATTCTCACCGGTATATCTTCGCTGGTGAAAGGCATCCATTTTTTCAGGATTAAGAGCCTTTAGACTTGATTCAATTCCCAAAATTGCACGCCCGTAGGGATGTCCCTTCAAGCAATTTCCTAGAAGTTTCTGGAAAGCCTGTTCCTCTGGTTGATCTTTGTATTGAGCAATTTCTTCAAGCACCACTTCTCTCTCCATGGAAAATGCCTTTGGAAGGAGGGAGGGAGTTAGTACTAAGCTCAGTAAAAGGTCAAGGGCATTTGTTGCTTCTTGGGGTGGGACAAGAACATAAAAGTGCACGTCATCGAACCCTGTAGCTGCATTGCTACTACCTCCTAATGCTTCGATCTTTCGATCAAACTCCCCAGCTTCTAGGTGACAACTCCCTTTGAAGACCATGTGTTCAAGAAAGTGAGCCAACCCTTCCTCTCCTTCCAATTCGGAGCAACTTCCTGCTTTGCACCAGAAATCAAGACAGGTAAGCGTTGCATCAGGCATAGGTGCCATGACGCAACGTGCTCCATTCTTCAGAGACCATTGATAAAGGTCTGGTCCTTTACTAGTTCTTGTCAGAGCTTCCTGCCAAAGTTCCATTCTGATCATTATTGGAAACGTGTTGCCTAATTTCCCCATAAGCGGACAGGTCCTTCATCCGCTTATGGAGGATCTTCTGAAAAGAATTATTAGTCGCCGATCTGGAATGGTCGGTCTTAAGCCCTTGCCTCTTTCATCTGAATTGAAGCTTGTTACAGGGACTTTTGAAGGAGAGTCATTGTTTATATGGAATGAGCTAAAGAGCTGTAGAGGGTTTCGTAAGTTACACCTTGAAGTGGCCATGTTTGGAGCAGGCCTTCAGATTTTGCACTGTGTCTTCTTCCCTGAACCAAGTTTTGACTTGCCGATTTTTGGTGTGGATGTTGTGGCTGGCCCCTCAGGAATATCTGCTGCCATTGTTGACCTTTCTCCAGTCCAAGGTGATTTACCAGGGTACGTATTACAACAGTTAAATGCACTTCCTAAACCTTCATTTAATCAAGTCAGGGAACTGCCAGCATGGGGATCAATCTTTTCACCTTTTGTGCAATTTATCCGCCCTGATGGAATTCTCGAAGAGCAAAGTTTTTCGGACATAGTTGAAAACTATCTTCAGATTCTTATTTCATCATTGGATAGGACAAATCCCGATGAGCCTCATGCACCTACTACCATTCAAAGGCACAATGGCCAGCTTCTATATTGTCTTCAGCAGAAACGCAACGACAAGACAAGACGGGTGCTGGAGAAAGCATTCAATCCTCAGTGGGCGAAATGCTACATAGAGGAGCTGATGTTCGACTCTCCTCCCCCTCTTTAAGCAAGAAAAAACTGATATTTATTTTGGGGACAGGGTTGGCTTTATTACTTGGCGGGACAGCATGGATGTTGATGAGACGTCCGTCAACCCATTCCCAGGCGCCTCTTGTCTCTACTTCTAGAGCTATTGAAGCAGTCGCTGCGCTTGGGCAACTGGAACCTGCAGGGGATGTTCGCCGTCTTGCTGCTCCAGTCAGTGGATTTGGTGGTACTCCAAGAGTGGCAGATCTAAAAGTTCGAGAGGGTGATTTAGTTGCGCAAGGTCAGGTGCTTGCTGTGTTTGATAGTCGTCCTCACATTCTTGCTGATTTGAGTGGAGTTAAGGCTCGTTTGCAGACGCTTGAAGTTGAGATAAAGATGCAGGAACGAGAGGTAAGCAGGTATAGAAAGGCTGCTCTTGAAGGCGCAACTCCACTAGTACTATTGGATGAGAAACAAGATGAATTGAACAAGCTGAAAGGAGAAAGAGAGGAGACTTTGGCTCAAAGGAGTGCTCTAGAAGCTGATCTTTTAGATAGTCAACTTAAGTCTCCAATTGATGGGGTAGTTCTTAGGGTTCACACTAGGGTTGGTGAGCGATCTGCAAATGAAGGGGTACTTGAGGTAGGTGACACTGAGAGAATGGAGGCTTTGATAGAAGTTTATGAATCAGATATAGCAAGAGTAGAAATTGGTCAAGAGGTTACGCTCACTAGTGAAAATGGTGGTTTTAAGGGCACTTTGAAAGGATTTGTTGAGCGAATAAGTCCTCAGGTAAGGCAGAGAAAAGTACTTTCCACAGACCCCACTGGGGATGCCGATGCAAGAGTGGTGGAGGTTCGAGTGATTCTTTTCCCTGAATTTGCTTCAAGAGTTAGTCACTTGACTGGTATGAAGGTGATAGCTCGATTTCAACCATCGTGAAGTTTGGGCCTTGGCAAAAAAGATCAATTCCTCTTGCTTGGCTATTACTTAGTAGGCAACCATTACGCCTTTTAGTTGCATTAGCAGGGATCAGCTTTGCAGGAATCCTTATGTTTATGCAGCTGGGATTTCGTGATGGCCTTTTTGATGCAAGTGTCACTGTGCATCGTTTGTTTGATGCTGACCTTGTACTTATGAGTCCAAGGTCAATGAGCTCAATAAGTATGAGTGGATTTCCAAGGAGAAGGCTTGTTCAGGCTATGGCTCATGAGGATGTTGTTGGTACAACACCTGTTAATTGGAATTTTCTTCTTTGGCGTAATCCAGAGACACTTACAACCCGTTCGATTCTGGCGTTGGGGTTTGAGCCTAGTGCTCCTTTGTTTCAAGACCCTGAGCTTGAGGTGAAAGCTCAGGCTCTTACAAATCCAGGTAGGGTGCTATTTGATGAACTCTCTCGAAATGAATTTGGGCCAATCCCAAAGTGGTTTAAAGAGGGGCGAATAGTTGAGACTGAGCTTGCTGGCAAGCGCGTTCGTGTTGCTGGACTTGTTCGACTTGGCCCCTCATTCGGAGCTGATGGCAATCTACTTACAAGTAGAGAGACATTCCTTGATCTTTTGCCAAGTACTCCACCAGGGAGTATTGAAATTGGTTTGATCAGATTGCGTCCAGGATCTGACCCTGAAAAAATTATTAATTCTTTAAGGGCTAGTTTGCCCAGCGACGTCAAAGTTTTTACTCGGCAAGGCTTCATAGATTTTGAAAAGAATTACTGGAGGACAAGCACTTCTATTGGTTTTATTTTCAGCCTTGGAGCAGCAATGGGGTTTGTTGTTGGATGTGTGATTGTTTATCAGATTCTTTATAGCGATGTAAGCGATCATCTCCCGGAATATGCAACGTTGCTAGCAATGGGTTACAGACTAAAAACTCTTCTTGGGGTTGTTGCTAGAGAAGGCATCTTCCTTGCATTGATGGGATATGTTCCTGCCTATCTTGTAGGACAAGCTTTATATGCTCTTGTGAGAAGTTCCACCAAGCTTCCGGTGGTAATGGACCCTTCTAGAGCGATGCTTGTTTTTGTGCTTATCCTATTTATGTGTATGAGTTCTGCATTGCTTGCTATGAGAAGGCTAGTAGATGCAGACCCTGCAGAGATTTTCTAATAGCTAGCATTGTTTTACCTCTAAATTATCAGGATAAAAAGGCTCTGCAAATAACTACTCCTTCAGTTCAAATAGAAGGCTTGAGCCATTGGTTTGGCAAGGGCATCACACGGAAGCAGATTCTGCACACAATTTCACTTGAGATTGCTCCTGGGGAAGTTGTTTTGCTTACAGGCCCTTCAGGTTGTGGCAAAACAACTTTATTGACTTTGATTGGAGCTTTGAGAAAGGTTCAGACTGGGAATCTTTGGGTTTTTGGAAATAAGGTACATGGCTCTAGTCGGAAATTACGTCAACAATTGCGGCGAAATATTGGAATGATTTTTCAAGGTCATAACCTTCTGAGGTGTCTTACTGCGGAACAGAATGTTCAAATGGGTGCTGACTTGCTCCCTGGACTTTCTTATCGGTCACGTCGAGATAAAGCTCGAGAATGGTTGCATGAAGTCGGGCTTAGGGATCAATCCTCACAGTTGCCACAGGACCTTTCAGGCGGTCAAAAGCAACGTGTTGCTATTGCTAGAGCTTTAGCAGCTCAACCCAAGCTGCTTCTTGCTGACGAACCTACAGCGGCTCTGGATAGTGTTACTGGAAGGGAGGTGGTGTATTTACTAAAGAGATTGGCGCTGGAACAATCTTGCTCTGTGTTGATGGTTACTCATGATCCAAGAATTCTTGATGTGGCAGATAGGGTTGTAAAAATGGAAGATGGACGTTTGTTACCCCCTTTTGGGTAAGTTGGTGGTATGTACAGCACTTTGAATCTCTAATCGAATGGCTAAACGCAGAAATCTAAAGAAGGAAAAGCAAGAGCGAAACCGCGCTTATGCTCGTAAATTCAAAAAACGCAAGTTGCGTAATGACGGTCGTGGAGAAGGGGCTGGCAATGGTGTTACTGGAACAGCTAACAATGGTGGCGCAGCAGATTGATTGATCCCTTAGAGCATGACTGTCGGTTGCATGAGAAGTCCAATCAAATTTGGGAAGGTGGAGTTCTTTCTTTAACTGTCTAGTGAGATGATTATTGTCAAAGAGGATCTTTGCGAATGTTCGCAAGTGTTGTAATTCCGACCTACAACCGACGCCCGATTCTTGAAAAGTGTCTTGTAGCACTGGAGAGTCAGGTAGTTGATGGTGAGCTAAATGATTATGAAATTGTTGTTGTAGATGATGGATCTACAGATGACACCATTTCTTGGTTGATAGCAGAAGCTTCGAGATTCCCTCATGTTCGGCTTGTAGAGCAGGAGCATGGTGGACCTGCAGAAGGGAGAAACAGAGGCGTGGAGAATTCAATTGGTGAAGTGATTGTTTTTATTGATAGTGATTTGATTGTTACTAAAACATTCCTTGCTTCGCATGTAGATGCTCTTGTCCAATCTTGGAAGAGAAGAGGTAATAGACTTTGTTTTACATATGGAGCTGTTATAAATACATCAAATTTCAATAACCCCACCTCTGAAAAATATAAATTAAGTGACCTTTCATGGGCATACTTTGCTACAGGAAATGTTGCGATTGATAGAAAAGTATTAGAAAAATCAGGCCTTTTTGACACTGCTTTTTATCTATATGGCTGGGAAGATTTAGAACTTGGTGAGCGACTCCGGCAAATGGGTGTTGACCTTGTGAGGTGTCCACAAGCAGTTGGTTACCACTGGCATCCAGCATTACGCTTGGAGCAAATTAAAGATTTGATAAAAGTAGAACAAGAGCGCGCAAAAATGGGACTTGTCTTTTATCGAAAGCATCCGACAGTTAGGGTTCGTTTCATTATTCAATTTACTTTCTTGCATAGACTCTTATGGGAAGTTCTAACTCTTGGTGGAATTATCAATGAAAGAACCCTTAGGCCTTTTATGGCCTGGTTGATTCGCCGAGGGAATGCAAATTTGGCTATGGAGCTTTTGCGGTTACCTCTTAACCGCATATTTGTTCGGCAGATTTATCAAGAGGCAGCCATGTCGCGAATCCTCTGAACACTCGCTTTGATAAATTAAGACGTCCTTTCATTCCGCACACCTGCTCGTTTCGGGTGATAGTTGAGTCGATCCAAGCTTTTTGCTTGGCTTGCTTGCATCCCTAGCAGGTGGAGGCGAACCCGAAACCTCTTAAATATGGCAGTAGTCACTCTCGCTGAGATGATGGAGGCTGGCGCCCATTTTGGGCACCAGACTCGTCGATGGAATCCCAAGATGTCGCGCTTTATCTATTGCGCGCGCAATGGAGTTCATATCATTGATCTCGTGCAAACAGCAGTTTGCATGAATAATGCATATAAATGGGCACGATCAGCTGCTCGCAGCGGTAAAAGATTCCTTTTTGTTGGCACTAAGAAGCAAGCCTCAGAGGTTGTGGCTTTAGAGGCGTCTAGGTGCGGAGCCTCCTATGTCAATCAACGATGGCTTGGTGGGATGCTTACAAATTGGACGACTATGAAGGCCAGGATTGATCGTCTAAAGGATCTCGAGCGAATGGAGTCCAGCGGAGCAATCGCAATGAGGCCAAAGAAAGAAGCAGCTGTTTTGCGTAGAGAATTAGAAAGATTGCAGAAATATCTTGGAGGACTAAAAGGAATGAGAAGGTTGCCTGACGTTGTTGTGCTTGTTGATCAAAGAAGAGAAACTAATGCTGTGCTTGAAGCTAGGAAATTGGATATCCCTTTGGTGTCTATGCTCGATACCAATTGTGACCCAGATCTCTGTGAGGTTCCAATTCCTTGCAATGACGATGCTGTGCGTTCAGTTCAGCTTGTACTTGGGAGAATTGCTGATGCCATTAATGAAGGTCGCCATGGATCAAATGATCAGAGAGGAGGCGAAGGAAACAACAACTAATTTCAGCTTCATTTCTAATCTTTATCCCTACCAATCTGTTAAAAATGGCGGAAGTATCAGCCAAACTCGTTAAAAGTCTGCGTGACAAAACTGGCGCAGGAATGATGGACTGTAAGAAAGCACTTACAGAGAATGATGGCGATATAAATAAGGCTACCGAGTGGTTGCGACAGAAAGGTATTGCTAGTGCTGAAAAGAAATCTGGACGAATTGCTGCAGAGGGGGCAATCGGGAGCTATATCCATACTGGGGCAAGAGTTGGAGTCCTATTAGAGTTGAATTGTGAAACTGATTTTGTTTCACGTGGGGATTTATTTCAAGGACTTTTGAGGGATGTGTCTATGCAGGTGGCGGCGTGCCCAAATGTTGAATATGTCAGCATAGATGACATCCCAAATGATGTTGTTGATAAGGAAAAATCTATTGAGATGGGAAGAGATGATTTGTCAGGTAAGCCAGAGCAAAT
Source organism: Prochlorococcus sp. AG-409-P01 (assembly GCA_003215335.1). Classification (GTDB taxonomy): domain Bacteria; phylum Cyanobacteriota; class Cyanobacteriia; order PCC-6307; family Cyanobiaceae; genus AG-409-P01. The sequence continues at coordinate 17,476 of QCKM01000004.1, forward strand.
TAAGGAAAAAATTGTTGAAGGCAGAATTACTAAGCGTTTGAAAGAATTAGCGTTGTTGGAACAACCTTTTATTCGTGATAGTTCAATGTCCGTAGGAGAACTTGTCAAACAGGTCGCTGGACAGATTGGAGAGAACGTACTTATTAGGCGTTTTACTCGCTATACCCTCGGTGAAGGAATAGAGGTCAAAAAAATGGACTTCGCTAGTGAAGTTGCGTCGATTTCTGGTTCTTGATTTTGGTATTTGCTACTGGAGACTTTGCGAACTTTTGACCCTGGACAACAACTTGAATTTTTGAGTAAGCAAGCTAGGAATCTTGCTCCTAACTTGTACAGGGACTATGCTTTTTATTTGCAAGAGTTGCGATCAATACTTGTTTCATCTGTTAAACAAGCTATTTTTTTATTGATAACTGATCGTGATCAGAATCTTATATATAAATTGTCGTCAGAGGAAGTTAGAGAATTCCATCTAAGAATTGATGAACTGGTTAGTGGCTGCTGCTCATTGTTGACAGTTGAGCAGCTTATGGAATTGGTTCACAAAATGGCACGAGAAAAGGATCTTCAAAGAGAAAAGGCTAGGAAGGAGCTTTTAAATGCTCTTAATAATGAGAAAGATGTTGATCAAGGATCTTTGGAGTCTATTGAGCTAAGCCTTGCCTCACCTTTAGAAAATCCTGAACAATATGAAAGCTTGATATCATCTTTAGATGATGAGTCAGGCCCTCACATGGCCAATGAGGCCCTCAATGAATCACGTGATTTAAATGATGATCTTTCTCTTGCAAATGATTCGCTTGGAGTTTCTTCTGAAAAGGATTTAATAGGGCAAAGTAATTCTTCAGATGATCGAAAAAGTGATTTAGATGTGATGCGAACTTTGTTCGTAATGGCTGGCGACTCAATGCTTTCTGATGACCTCACTTTGGAAACTCACGAGAATTCCATGACGGAGGAACTTCCACAACCTAATAATATTTCTGAAGATCAGAGAGGTCTTTTGCCTGAGAATCCTTTGGGACTTGCTGAATGGATGGATTCTTTGGAAAATGCATTAAAGAGGAGACTTAGGAATCTTTCTCACGCATTAAATGTAGAACTTTTGCAAGCAGGAGTGGTAAAGACTCTTTTGCCAAAGAGTCTTTTAGATGCAGCCCTTTTAGGACAGATTGATTCAAAGTTCGCGCCTTCTAATCTTCTAAGGTTAAGTATTCCTCTTCAAGATTCAATGTTCGGAGGAGGCATGGAGGCTTTATGTGTGCTCTTGCGCTTATCGGACTTGGAGTTTGAAAATCCGCGTTTGCGAAGGTGTGGTAGTGATCTTCACCACCATCGTGGAAGATTGCACAAAATGGTAATGCAACAGCGACATTGGCAGGGTCGCACTATGGTTCAGGAGGCACAAAGACAGTGGTCGCAGAATCCTCCCGAAAGCCCACAAGAACCAACAAGCAAGAACTGACTTCAGAAGAGCTCAAGTCAGTTCTTGCTTGGATACGTCTACTGCAACAGGCTCTTACATTGGAGGCGGAAAACGACTTTAAAAATATTCAGGGCAGAAAAGACTATTTTAATTCGTTTCTAGTACAACAATTAAATAATGCACCTAAGGAGGCTCTACTTAAGGAGAGACAACAGCAACTAGACCTTCTCATAGAGGGGTTTCTTTTATACCCAAGTAGCGCCAATGCAAGACGTCGTCGCTTAGTAACTAGTGCTAGGCAATTCTTGCATGGTCTCGGTAGACATGTGGAGCCTTCAGTTCCAATGGCTCCTCCAACGCTCAATCATTTAAAGGTAGAACCAAATTTAAAGAGGACTTTTCGTCAAGATGAAAAGTCTTTGTCTCTTGATAGTGCTTTGACAAGAGTGAAGGGTATTGGACCAAAGCTTGCTGAGAGATTTGCTGGGCTTGGAATTTTTGTGATAAGAGATCTTCTGCAGTATTACCCAAGAGATTATGTTGACTATTCATCTCTTAGACGTATAGAGGCTCTTGAATTAGGTGAGACTGCCACAATTGTTGCGACAGTAAGACGTTGTAATGGATTTAGAAGCCCAAAAAATCCGAACCTATCAATTCTTGAACTGTACCTTCAGGACCCAACGGGAAAGATAAAAGTAACCAGGTTTTTTGCGGGCAGAAGATTTAGTTCGGCTGCTTTTTTAAAGAGCCAAGCCTCTCTTTATCCACCAGGTACAACTGTTGCAGTTAGCGGGCTTGTAAAACGAGGATCATTTGGCATTAGCTTCCAAGATCCTTTGATTGAGGTAATGGATAATCCTAAGTCTCCTATTCACTCAAGACGCATTGGTAGATTGCTACCTGTTTATTCTCTGACTGAGGGCTTAACAGCAGATCGGTTTAGAGATGTTGTTGAGAAAGTGCTCCCTTTGGCGGATAAATGGCCTGACCCTCTAGATAGCTTGCGAGCAAAAGAATTGGGAATGCCTACTACTTGCGAGGCAATGGTTGCTATTCACCGTCCAGAAAGTCGAGAGTCTTTGAGACTTGCTAGGAAAAGACTAGTTTTTGATGAGTTTTATGTTTTGCAAATTGGTTTTTTACAAAGGCGAAAGCAGTTTCGGGAACGACCTGCACCGCCATTGAATACAGCAGGAACTCGAGATGGGTTAGTCGGAAAATTCTTTGACCTTCTTCCATTCTCATTGACTGCAGCTCAGCAGCGTGTTCTCGCTGAAGTTGAGCAAGATCTTTCGTGTTCAAAGCCTATGGCTCGCCTTGTTCAAGGCGATGTAGGGAGTGGGAAAACTGTTGTCGCTGTAGCTGCCTTGCTTACGGCTGTTCAAGAAGGCTGGCAGGGTGCATTTATGGCTCCTACAGAAGTACTGGCAGGTCAGCACTTTCAGAACTTGGCTCGTTGGTTACCTGAATTACATGTGAGCACAGATTTGCTTACTGGGTCGACTACACGTGGTCGACGTAAACACATTCTGGATGACTTGGCAAATGGCACTTTGAACCTTTTGGTTGGCACTCATGCTTTGCTTGAAGATCCGGTTGTTTTTTCTCGACTTGGACTAGTTGTTGTTGATGAACAACATCGTTTTGGTGTGAGACAACGTAATCGCTTGCTTTCAAAAGGACTTCAACCTCACTTACTCACTATGACGGCCACGCCAATACCTCGCACAATGGCACTTTCGATACATGGTGACCTAGACGTAAGCCAAATAGATGAGCTACCTCCTGGCCGCATGCCAATTCAGATGAGGCTAGTAGGAAGCTCCGGAAGAGAAGATGCTTATCAACTTATTCGAGAAGAGGCTTCTCGTGGGCAACAAGCTTATGTGATTTTACCTTTGGTTGAAGAATCAGAAAAACTAAACCTTCGTTCCGCTGTAGATGTACATTCTCAACTTTCTGAAGAGGTCTTTCCTGATTTCAATGTCGGATTGCTTCATGGCCGACTTAATAGTGAAAAGAAGCAAAAAGTCATTAATGATTTTGCAAAAGGAGAATGTCAGATACTTGTTTCGACAACAGTTGTGGAGGTTGGAGTTGATGTGCCTCAAGCTACGGTGATACTTATTGATCATGCAGACCGGTTTGGGTTGGCACAGTTGCACCAATTAAGAGGTCGAGTTGGACGTGGAACCGTTCCTTCGCATTGTGTACTAATCAATGAAAGTTCCAACCCGCTTGCTCGTCAGCGCTTAGAAGTTCTTATGAGAAGCAACGATGGTTTTGAGATTGCTGAAATTGATTTGCGATTGCGGGGACCCGGCCAGGTCCTTGGGACAAAGCAATCAGGAATACCTGATTTAGCATTGGCGAGTCTTGCCGAGGATGGTGAAGTGCTCGAGCAGGCACGCGCTGAGGCTATTAATGTTCTTGATAGGGATCCGGAATTATTTGAGAATCAAATTCTTAAGCAATTAGTAGAAGTTCAAACGCATCTCTTGAGTGGAATTGGACAACTCAATTAAGACTTCGTAACTTTTCCACACAGATGAGACTCGTTTGCGACTCAATTGCTACGAATTTTCTGTATGGTTAATTGCAATTATTTTATAAACGACCAACTTTTCTGAAAATGAGGTTTGGTCTTGGGTGCTTAGCTCTTTTTAGTTTCTTCAAGAATCGCCTTTTTGCAAGTGTTTTCAAGGAATTGCCAAGTTAAGAAAATTGTTGCTGATTTCAATTATTTTTTATGAGCGACTGAAAAATTTCTGATTAAGTTAAGTCAGTGCATTTCTAATGCTCTAGTTAAGCAAGACTTTTCTGTGGAAAACTTTTATAAAATTGTGGAAATGTAGAACCTGTTGCTCTATGCGCAAGCGTCCTTGGAGTGATATATCCATTAGAGATTGTGGGGAGGATCTCAAGAAGATACCTGCTGCTCTTTCGTGTGTTCAGCCTCATCCTTATGTTTCTTTAGGGGCTCCTTACGTAGAGGGTGTTGATCCTTATAGCTTGAGAGAAGGGGTTATAAAACGTTTGTTAAGGGCACAAGATCAAGTCCAGATAGACCACCCAGAACTTTGTTTTTCTGTGTTTGATGCTTGGCGTCCAATAAGTGTGCAATCTTTCATGGTGGACTATTCAATTAAGCAGGCATGTGGGTTGAGAGGTCTGAATCTAGATAGTTGTAAGGGGAGTCCAATATTCCATGAAGTGGTTGAGTCAGTTGAGAAATTTTGGGCACCTCCAAGTCTTGATCCAAGTGTTCCTCCTCCTCACAGCACTGGGGCTGCGGTTGACCTGACACTCGCTGACAGTAAGGGAGCTCCTTTAGATATGGGGGGCGAGATTGATGCTATTGGAGATTTTTCAGAGCCAATGTATTACTCAAAGTCCGCCAAATTGCAGCCTGACTCTTGTTTTGATGTATGGCATTCCAGAAGATGTCTTTTGGCAAATGCAATGACAAATGCTGGATTTGCCCAGCATCCAAATGAATGGTGGCATTTTAGTTATGGTGATCAACTATGGGCTTGGAGCAGCAATTCTTCCGAAGCAATTTACGGAGCTTGGACACCTCCAGAGAGTAAATCCAAAATTTGTTGATCTCCAAGCTTCTTTAGGTGGTCTCCAAGACTCCTTCGGCCTCCATTCTCTTTCCAGTTCAAGAGAAGGGGCTCGATTGTTTCTTCAAGTTGATCAAGTGGCATTTTATGAATATATGGCTTGGCTAATCTTTGAAGATTAGGAGTTCCTCCTAACCAAAGTTGGTATTGATTTGGCCCACTCCCTACAAGTGCTAATTCAGCCATGTATGGCCGCGCACATCCATTGGGACAACCTGTCATCCTTATTAGAATTGACTTTTTGATATTTAGTCGTTGCAGTTGAACATCGATTCTCTTGATTATCTCTGGAAGTTTACGTTCTGCCTCAGTTATTGCTAGTCCACATAAAGGCATGGCTGGGCAGGCAATTGCATGCTTGCCGATTAGTGAAGGTGCTTCTGATTTATGCAACTCAATTGAAGCTAATGCACTGCGAATACTTGATCTGTCCTTGGTCTTGATATTGCATAGAAGAATATCTTGATTGGGAGTTAGACGTATTTCTAGTTGATGTTTATCTACCAGTTGGCGTATGCATGTCTTAACGTCACCTTTTAAACGACCAGATACAAGAGGTATTCCTACAAACCATTCCCCCACTCCTTGGCGATGCCATCCAAGGTAGTCTTCAAGTTTGCTCCTAGGCTCATCATGTAATGGTTTGATTTTATAAGGAAAATACTTGTTTTTTAATTCATTTTTAAACCATTTGATTCCATGGTCATGAAGCAAATATTTCATCCGGGAATGACGTCTAGTTTTTCTATCTCCATAATCTCTTTGAAGAGCCAAGATCGACTGAACTAAATCTAAAATGTGCTCTGCATCAATATAACCAAGAGGGTCGGCGATTCTTGCAAAAGTTTCTTCATTATTGTGAGTCCTTCCCATACCTCCTCCGACATAGACATTGCACCCCTCTAGTACTCCGTTTGTATCAGTAAATGTCACAAGACCAATATCATTGGTAAGTAGGTCCACTGAATTGTCCCCTGGAACAGTTACAGCGCATTTAAATTTGCGAGGCAGATATGTCGATCCATAAAGAGGCTCTTTCGAGTCACCGCTGAAAACATTTCCTTTTAACTGTTTCTCTCTAGTTTTTTTTACGTTGCTTGTTGGTTGGATTCGATAGCTCAGATCTCCATCTGTCCATAAATCAAGGTAAGAACCTTCTGCGGCGGTGGGTACAAGCAAATCTGCAACCTCGTTAGCAAGTTTCCTCGCAGCTGGATAAGAACCTTTCTGATAAGGCGCGGCTGGAGCCATTACGTTGCGATTAATGTCACCACATGCAGCCAGGGTTGATCCAAGGGAACGGACAATAATTCCAATTACTTCTTTGAGATTTTCTTTACGGACACCGTGCATTTGAAATGCTTGTCTGGTAGTGGCTCTAAGGGTCCCATTCCCAAATTTTTCGGAGAGATTATCTAGGGCAATAAAAAGAGAGGCTGGTATTTGTCCTCCGGGGCTCCTTAGGCGGAGCATCATCTGCCAGTCTTTGCCAAGGCCTTTTTTGCGATTTTCACGATTATCTTGTTGATAACTTCCATGAAATTTCAGCAGTTGGAGAGCATCGTTTGTGAAGTGGTCACTCTCGTTTATTAGTTCACTAGCCAGTGGCTCACGCAAGTATTGACTGTCTGCTTTGAATTGCTCGAATTTTGTTTTTTCGGTCTCATTGGCGAGACAAGGGGCGAAGCTTTTCTCTGCCGGCTTTTTGGATGTTTTCTCCCCTTGGTTCACGTCATCATGTTTCTCCTCCACCACCGTAGCGAAATGTTCATGACTTTTTTGGGAGCTATATCAATAAAGTAGTTATTAAAACGAGCCCAGTTCTTTGTCGACCTTCCTTCTTGAGATCGGTACGGAGGAGATGCCAGCCGACTTTGCACGTTTGGCATTGCCTCATTTGGATCAGTTGGTTTTGCGCGACTTAAAGCAGCTCAGGTTGAATCATGGTGATATTCATTGCACCAGCACGCCAAGACGACTGGTTTTATTGATTGAAGATCTTGCGGCCAGAGCTGAAAATTTAGAAGAAGAACGAAAGGGGCCTCCAGTTAGCCAAGCTTTCAAAGATGGTTCGCCGACGCAAGCAGCTATTGGTTTTGCCAAACGATGTGGAGTGGAGGTTGAGTCTCTTCAGGTACGTGAAACCCTTAAAGGACCTTTCGTTTTTGCAAAAGTCATTGAAATTGGTGCGCCTACAACTAATTTGCTTAAAGACCAAATACCTAAATGGATTGGCAGCCTTCAAGGGAGGCGATTTATGCGTTGGGGTTCTGGAGAAAGACGTTTTTCGCGACCTGTTAGGTGGCTAGTAGCACTTTTAGATGAGACACTTATACCTCTTTGCCTGGCAGGAAGTGATCCTGAGATATGTACAGGAAAAGTCAGTCGTGGGCATCGCTTGTTGAACGATCAAGTGGAGATTTCGTCTGCAGATTGCTTTTCTGATGTTTTAAAGGAAGTAGGCGTTGAGATTTCAAGAAAGAAGAGGTTGGAATTTATTCGAACTGCTGTAAATGAAGCATCAACTTCTCTTCAAGCTCGTGCAGATCTTCCCGAGGATCTTCTTGAGGAATTGGCTGACTTAGTAGAACTTCCATCATTAATTGAAGGTGATATTGAGGAGTCATTTTTGGAGTTGCCATCAGAAGTCTTAAGTACTGTGATGCGTGTTCATCAGAGATATATCCCTCTTTATCGAGCAGAGGCTTTGAATGACCCACTTGCACTTGATGCAAAGCACAGCCTTTTGCCTCGCTTTTTATGTATTGCGAACAGCCTTGATGATGCGGCTGACTTTGTGAAATCTGGTAATGAAAGAGTTCTTAAGGCGAGATTGGCAGACGCTAAATTCTTTGTAGATGCTGATCTTGCCATTACAAGTAAACAGCGTTGTGAGCAATTAGATAAAGTAACTTTTTCGGAAGGGCTTGGCTCTTTACTTGATCGTGTAAATAGAATTAAATGGCTTGCAAAAGAATTAGTTCACGATTTAAATCTTTCTGGCTTGAATTCTGGAAACGTAAAAAGGGCGGCTGATTTATGTAAACACGATCTTGTAAGTCAAATAATAGGAGAATTCCCAGAACTTCAGGGCATTATGGGCGCTAAATACTTATTAGCCGAGGGTGAAGAAAGAGAAGTTGCACTTGCAGTTATGGAACATTATTTACCTAAAGGTTATGGCGATAGTCTTCCTGAATCAGATGCTGGCTCATTGCTTGCAATTGCAGAAAGGATTGAACTAATAATTAGTATCTTTGCCAAAGGTGAGCGACCAAGTGGATCTTCAGATCCATATGCTTTGCGTCGCGCAGGTAATGGTCTTATTCAAATACTTTGGCATAAAGATTGGGGTCTTGATTTGATTTCTTTTCTAGAGAAAGCACTTCTATATTGGGAAAAGCTTTTGCCAGATCTTGATTTTAATGTGAGCCTTCTTGCTTCTGAATTGGCGGAGTTTTTGCGTCAGAGAATAGTTAGCCTTTTGGAAGAATTAGGAACAGATGTTGATATTGTTCAGTCTGTAGCTGGTGAAACTGTTTCAACTGTTAGAAGTCTTTCTGATCCGGTTGATACAAAGGTTCGGGCTGAACTATTGGGTGAGATGCGTCGTTCAGGAAAGCTTTTGGCAGTACAGGCAGTAGTTACAAGGGCGGCACGGTTAGCAGTTAAATCTAATTTGTCACCAATACTTTTAGATGCTTCTAAGGTCGTATGCCCCGATTTGTTTGAAAAATCGTGTGAAGAAGATATGTTTGCGGTTATCAAGTCTCTAGAGCCCATTGTAAAGGCTGCTGATCGTGAACGATATGCACTTTTAGCTGATGGTCTAGTAAAAGGTTCTGAAGCTCTATCTGCCTTTTTTGATGGTGAACAAAGTGTGATGGTAATGGTAGAGGATTCGAAAGTTAGAAATAATCGCTTGAATATGCTGGGCGTTCTTCGCAATCAGGCGTGGACAATCGCTGACTTTAGCCAGATAGTTGGTGGATAGTAAGCCCTTAAATAGGCGGCTTCACCTTTATAAAATATTGTTATATTAATGATTGCTTTTTATTATTTTTTTGACACTTTTATCCCGCCTTTGATAGTACTTACTTTTAGCATGGAGTTGACTTCATCTTCTTCACGGACTTCACTTGGGACTGGCTTGTAGCTTCCTGGAGCAAGTGCACGGCCTCTTAAGACCGAGCCAATGGTTAGGAAAGTCAGCTTTAGTTGTTGCCAAGGCTTCATGGCGACAACTGTTTTGTAGAGGTAGCTATCAAAGGTTAGGCGTTGAACGTCCATGTCATCACACATTTCAACAAATGCTTCTCGAGCTCCATCATTTGAATAAAAGATGTTTTGAAGGATCTCAAGTACTTTGTATGTTGCACCATATTTTTTGTCCCATTTCTTTAAGTATTGCTTGAGATCTTTTTCTGTAGGAATTATTTTTCCTCCTTGGCTTGTCTCTACGATTTCTTCTGCACACATTCGACCACTCTTGGCAGCAAAATAAATTCCTTCGCCAGAACTTTTTGTCACATAACCAGCTGCATCTCCAACTAATGCCATTCGGCCAACGACCCTACGAGGTCTGGGATGTTCTGGGATTGGGTGAGCTTCGACCTTGATTACTTCACCATTTACAAGGCGTTTTTTTGCACGTTCACGAACACCTTCTTGCAGGCTTTTGATTAGTGATTGGTTCTTTTGCATTGTTCCTGTTCCAACTGCAACATGGTCATATTTAGGGAAAACCCATCCGTAAAAATCGGGTGAAACATCAGTCCCTACATACATTTCGGCTAGATCTTCGTAATATCCCATTTCTTTTTCAGGAAGTTTGATTCGTTCCTGAAATGCAATAGCGACGTTGTAGTCACCTGCATCCATAGCTTTTGCTACACGACTATTTGCTCCGTCAGCGCCGATTATCAAGTCAACTTCAAGAGTTTTTGTCTCGCCAGTTTTCTCCCCGCTTGAATAGTCCGAGTAGGTCAGGGTATATGGGCCTTGACGATTAGTGCCAGTATCAATTTTGGTAACTAGCCCATTTACCAGTTTTGCTCCAAGCTCGGCCGCGCGATCTCGCATAAAGGCGTCCATGACTTCTCTTCGGCACATCCCTATATATTCGTTTTCATTTTCTCCATAGACCTTGTCAAGACTGATATCAACCTCCCTGTTTGAGGGTGAAATCATTCGCATATTGCGAACTTTGCGGTCGATAATCGAGTCTGGTAGGTCAAACTCGGCAACCATGCAAAGCGGTATTGCTCCTCCACAGGGCTTTGCATTGTCTAGCTTCCTTTCAAAGATCCAGGTATTGATACCTGCTTTTGCAAGGATTTCAGCGGCGCAGGAGCCACTTGGCCCTCCTCCGATAACTGCTACACGCAACATCTTCAACCCACAATCAATAAAGATATTAATTGAAAACTAACACTGCTGTATGGACTCTTGTTGAGTGATCTGGGTTGCAACGTTACGATCGAAACATCATTGCTTATAGATTTTCGTGGCTCGAGCTTCTTCTGCTCGAAGCACAAGTAACGGTGACATACCCTTTGCTCGCAGGTCTGGCTCTAGGCGTGGGCTTCGTGGTTTGGGCAGTCGACGGTTGTTTCTAATCGTTTTGTTTCTTGCTTCTTTGGGCTTAGTTGCGATTTTTAGGTCAGGATTTTTTGTTGGATCAATGGTTAAACCTCCTCCTGGAATTGGAGAAGGTCAGTCTGAGCTTGAGGATGGGTTGTTAGGTCATCTCGCTTATCCAGAAGCTTCTCTTGATGAGCTTGTGACGATCTATCCAGGCCTTCAGGTGCATAAAGATACTGCTGATGCATATCAGGCAATGCGAGCTGCTGCAATTGGTGCTGGTATTGAATTGGCCCTGCTTAGCGGGTATAGGTCGCACGATTTGCAACGACAAATATTTTTTGAAATCAAATCAGAAAGAAATCAAACGGCTTCCGAGCGCGCAAAAGTTTCTGCACCTCCAGGATATTCCGAGCACAGCACTGGATATGCAATTGACCTAGGTGATAGAACTAGGCCAGATACACACTTCAAAACAGAGTTTGAATCAACTCCTGCGTTTAATTGGTTGAAAAAGAATGCCGCTAGGTATCACTTCATTCTTTCGTTTCCTAAAAATAATGCTCAAGGTGTTACTTATGAGCCTTGGCACTGGAGATTTGAAGGTACCGCTGAAGCTCTTAGGGAATTTGACAAAGCTCGAAGATCTTTTAGCTATTAGAAATAATCTGATAGTTGCTTTGAGCTGTTTGGGGAAAGCAAATTCCTTTCAGGATTTTTCTAGGGGGTCTGGTTTTTATTGTGGTAATTGTGACACTCTTAATAAGCTCTGAGATAGCCTTGCGGATCTGCGCCAATAGGCGCTCTTTTCATTACAAGCTTTACTAGCCCATGAGCGCCCAGATCCATGCGATACGCAATATTGCGATCATCGCCCATGTGGACCATGGCAAAACAACTCTTGTAGATGCCCTTCTATCTCAGTCAGGAATCTTTCGAGATAATGAGGTCGTGCCTACTTGCGTGATGGACTCAAATGATCTTGAGCGAGAGAGAGGAATTACTATTCTTTCGAAAAATACAGCTGTCACTTACAAGGACACTCGTATAAATATTGTTGATACTCCTGGTCATGCTGATTTTGGTGGGGAAGTCGAAAGAGTCCTTGGAATGGTTGATGGTTGCTTGTTAATAGTCGATGCGAATGAAGGGCCAATGCCTCAGACGAGGTTTGTTTTAAAGAAGGCACTTGAACAAGGAATTAGACCTATCGTTTTTGTTAACAAGATTGATCGTGCCCGAGTAGACCCTGAAACAGCAGTTGAAAAAGTCCTAGAGCTTTTCTTTGATTTAGGTGCTGATGATGATCAATGTGACTTCCCTTATCTATTTGGTAGTGGGTTAGGTGGTTTCGCAATGAAAGATGTTGATAGTAAAAGTGATAATATGAAACCATTATTTGAAGCAATATTGAGGCATGTGCCACCACCTGTTGGTGATGTAAATAAGCCTTTGCAACTTCAAATTACTACTCTTGACTATTCAGATTTTTTGGGAAGAATTATTATTGGAAGAGTTCACAATGGAATTATACGTAGCGGTCAAAATGCCTCATTAATTAAAGATGATGGAACAGTCAAAAAAGGACGGATAACAAAACTCCTTGGTTTTGATGGTTTGAAACGTGTAGAAATTGAAGAGGCAAGTGCAGGGGATTTGGTGGCATTGTCAGGCTTTGATGATGTGAACATTGGTGAGACGATATCTTGCCCAAATGAGCCTAAAGCTCTCCCACTGATTAAGGTTGATGAGCCTACACTTCAGATGACCTTTGTTGTTAATGACTCGCCATTTGCTGGAAAAGAAGGAAAGTATGTTACAAGTCGCCAAATTCGTGATCGTTTATATAAGGAGTTGCTTACTAATGTTGCACTACGTGTTGAAGAAACAGACTCTCCTGATCGTTTTTTAGTTAGTGGTAGAGGTGAACTTCATTTGGGCATTTTGATTGAAACAATGAGGCGCGAAGGTTATGAGTTTCAGGTTTCACAGCCTCAGGTGATTTTCAGAACAATAGATAGCATTCCTTGTGAGCCAGTGGAGACATTAGTTGTTGATGTACCTGAGAAAAGTGTAGGAACTTGTATTGAAAAGTTAGGAGTTCGTAAGGGCGAAATGCAAAATATGGAAACTAGCTCTGATGGTCGAACTCAAATAGAATTTGTTATACCTTCAAGAGGTTTAATTGGTTTTAGAGGGGACTTTGTTCGGTCCACACGCGGTGAGGGAATTATGAGCCACACGTTTTTTGAATACCGACCAATGATGGGTGACTTTGATACTAGGAGGAACGGAGTATTGATTGCTTTTGAAGAGGGAACTGCCACCTTTTATGCTCTTAAGAATGCTGAAGATAGAGGCCAATTCTTCATATCCCCTGGTACAAAGGTCTATAAGGGTATGATTATTGGTGAACATAATCGTCCTCAGGACTTAGAGATAAATATTTGCAAGACGAAGCAGTTGACTAATATGCGTTCTGCTGGCGCAGAAGAACTTGATACTTTACAGACACCTATTCAAATCTCACTAGAAATGGCTCTTGAATATATAGGACCTGATGAGATGCTTGAGGTCACTCCAGAATCAATTCGTCTTAGAAAACTAAATTCTAAAAAAATGGCTAAACGCTAATGTCGGATCTTAAAGAAGATCCCGATGAATTGACAAGTGACCCTAGATTTGAAAGGGCAGTAAAGCTTTTTAATTCCTGTGAATGGTATTTGGCCCATGACGCATTTGAGGAGATTTGGCATGAAACAAATGGCCCAGAGAGGCGCACCCTTCAGGGAGTATTACAGATAGCTGTAGCTCAAGTTCATTTGGAGAGGGGGAATAACAAAGGAGCCATAGTCCTTTATGGAGAAGGTCTAGGTAGGTTGAGATGCATAGGCACCCCAGATTTAGGTTTAGATATAGAGAGACTTTGTATTTATTTAGAACAAAGGCTTATTGAGCTTCGAATAGGAGGAGAGAATGAAGGTTCTTCTGTGCCAATACTTTGTTCTAAATATCAATGACTGGATAAATTCAAATTGAGCTCTTATCTTTCTATCAACATGATTTCCTCGATAGACATACACATCTACGAACCTTTCCCGAAATGAGCCTCTCGTTGCACAAGGTGGCTCTTACGCTCGCAGGTCGCCCTCTTGTAAAGGATGTATCTTTGAGCCTTAGCCCTGGCGAGGTTGTTGGACTTTTAGGTCCAAATGGGGCGGGAAAAACCACCACTTTTAATTTGGTGATCGGGTTGTTGCGCCCCGATCAAGGTCAAATATTGCTTGATGGAGAGGAGGTTGGGGGCTTCCCCATGCCAGTTAGGGCACGAATGGGCATTGGTTATCTACCTCAAGAACCTAGTGTTTTTCGTCATCTGACTGTGGGACAGAATCTTGAACTTGCCCTCTCTCAGACATCATTGGCTTCATTGCAACAAAGAGTGCGTATGGAGCAATTGATTGAATCGTTTCATCTAAGCCCCTTTGTTGATCGATATGGTTATCAACTTTCTGGAGGTGAACGCCGCCGCTGTGAAGTAGCTCGTGCGTTAGCGGTTGGTTTACAGGGGCCACGTTATCTTCTTTTGGATGAGCCATTCGCTGGGGTGGATCCTCTTGCTGTGGCTGATCTACAGGGTCTAATTCAAATTTTGAGAAAGAGGGGCATGGGTATTCTCATAACAGATCACAATGTTCGCGAGACCTTAGCCATTACTGACCGTTCTTACATCCTTGCTGAAGGCTCCATTCTTGCTTCTGGTCGCTCTGAAGAAGTAGCGAATGATTCCTTAGTAAGAAGGCACTATCTAGGGGAGGCTTTTCGACTTTGAGTGGTGGTCGACTAGGAAGACTCAGGGATCGTGATTCTTGGCCTTGGAGATGGTCTCGTTGGTGTTATGCGAAATGGAGACTTATCCCACTTTTGGATAGATGGCTTCTTGGTGAATTAATTGCTCCACTTTTATTTGCCATGGCTGCCTTCAGCGTGGTTTCACTTTCGGTGGGAGTGATGTTCGATCTGGTTCGCAAAATTGTTGAGGCTGGATTGCCAGTGCAAGTCGCATTGAAAGTCTTGGGTTTGCGTTTGCCTAGCTTCCTTGTCATTTCATTTCCCATGGCCACTTTAATGGCCACATTATTGGCATATAGTCGGCTTTCTGCGAATAGTGAACTAAAGGCCTTGCGTAGTGTCGGAATCGCTACCAGGCGAATGGTTGCACCTGCTTTGGTGTTGGCATTGTTTATGACAAGTTTAACGTTTATCTTTAACGATGTAATAGTCCCTAGAGCTAATAGGAATGCTGAGATTACTCTTCAACGTGCTTTAGGTAAGGCAATCTCAAGCGAGAAAGGTGACGACATTGTTTACTCTCGTTTTGGAAAGATTACTTCTTCCAATAGAGGAGATAGTGGCAAAGGTCTTGCACAACTTTTTTATGCCAAGGAATTCCGTGGTGGTGCAATGAAGGGTGTCACAGTGCTTGATTTCTCGAGATTTGGTTATACCCAGATGCTTACAGCTGATAAGGCTATTTGGAATGAGCGAGAGGCTAAATGGGAATTTCTCCAAGGACAGATTCTTACTCTTACTCCTTCAGGAAGTACTACAAGAGCTGAATTTGAGCGATACCTTTATCCCCTTAGTTCGGCCCCATCTCGAATAGCTAAGCTTCCTAAAGATGCCAACAATATGACCGTCTCAGAAGCTATTCAGGCACAAAGACTTTATTTAGAAGCAGGAAATAGAAAGGAAGAGCGCCGTATGAAAGTGAGAATACAGGAGAAGTTCACACTTCCTATGGCTTGCTTGGTTTTTGGATTGATTGGAAGCAGTCTTGGCGCCAAGCCTAATGCTCGTACAAGTCGCAGCCAGGGTTTTGGAATTAGTGTGGTACTCATATTGATCTATTACGTTTTGAGTTTTAGTTTCAGCTCTCTTGGTGTTAAGGGGACCCTTTCACCATTTTTTGCAGCTTGGTCCCCTGTTCTTATTTCTCTTTTTGGTGGCAGTCTTTTGCTTAAACAGGCAAGCCGCTGAGATTTCTACTTTCAACTCTTTATTTGTTTTTTTAGCAGTTGATTTTTTCAATGTCATCTCCACAACTCATCTCCCAATTAGGTGATCCGGTAGTAGCCCTAGGTCTATTAGCGTTTTTGTTTTTGTTGGTTGCACTGCCTTTGGCTTTTTGGGCACTTGTGAATAGAGCAAGTTCTTCAACTGTGAAAGTACTTGTTGCGATAGCAAATTTGAGCCTTGCATCCCAGCTGGTTTTTCGTTGGTGGCAATCGGGCCATTTCCCTATAAGCAATCTTTATGAGTCGCTTTGCTTCCTTGCCTGGGCTTGCACTCTCACGCAATTAATAGTTGAGCGTTCTTGGTCTTTCCCAGTAGTGGCTGCTGTCGCAACTCCAATGAGTCTCATTTCGGTTGCTTTTGCAAGCTTCGCTTTGCCTGATCGTCTTCAGGAATCGTCTCCGCTTGTGCCTGCACTGCGCTCTAGTTGGTTAGTTATGCATGTGAGTGTGATTATGTGTAGCTATGCAGCACTACTTATTGGATCATTGTTATCAACGGCTGTTTTATTTACAGATCGAGACCAGACTCTCGAGATAAGAAGTAGTTCTATTGGAAGTGGGGGGTTTCGTAAAGCTCTTTTAGCTGAATCAGTACCTCAAGAACCCAAAGGTTTGAGTTTAAGTTCAATTACTCTCACTCGCAATGAACAGCTTGATAGTTTGAGTTACCGAACAATTACAGTAGGGTTTTTGTTATTAACAGTAGGCCTTATAAGTGGCGCTGTGTGGGCAAATGAGGCATGGGGAAGTTGGTGGAGTTGGGATCCCAAGGAAACATGGGCACTTATTTGTTGGCTAGTTTATGCTATCTATCTACACACACGACTGGTTAGAGGATGGCAAGGTAGAAGGCCAGCACTTGTTGCAGTTGCAGGATTAGTTGTGATTTGTATTTGTTATATAGGTGTTAACTTATTGGGTGTGGGACTTCATAGCTATGGATGGTTTTTTGAAGCCTAGAAAACAAAGACTAACTAAAAGTTAGTCTTTGTTTTCCTTTTGATTCTACTAGGCAAATTTAGTTTACTGAGGTCTTTTGCTGTTGCGGATGCCACGAATCGCTTCGGCGTAATTAGGTTCGTTGAAAACGCCTGAACCACTTACAATTGCGTTTGCTCCTGCCTCAATAACTTTCCAGGCGTTGTTGGCTTTAATACCTCCATCAACTTCAATCCAAGGGTCTAAACCACGCTCATTACAGATTTGACGTAGATCTTTTATTTTTTGTACTTGATTATCGATAAAACTTTGACCTCCAAACCCTGGGTTCACGCTCATGATTAAAACTAAATCGCATAGTTCTAGGCAATAATCAAGAGTGTCTAGTGGAGTGCTTGGATTTAGAACTGCACCTGCTTTTTTCCCAAAATCTTTTATTTGGGCAAGATTACGATGAAGGTGGGGGCAGGCTTCAACTTGGACATAAATATGATCTGCACCCGCCTTAGCGAAGTCGCCAACATATCTTTCTGGTTCCACAATCATCAGATGGACATCCAGAGGTTTTTTTGTGACCGGTCTTAACGCTTCAACAATAAGAGGCCCGATAGTGATGTTTGGTACAAAACGGCCGTCCATCACGTCTACATGTATCCAATCAGCGCCAGCCTGATCTACATCTCTCACTTCTTCGCCCAGGCGGGCAAAGTCAGCCGAGAGGATAGATGGGGCTATTACAAGGGACTTCGTGCTCATTGATAAGTAATAAGTAGAATCGATTCTATTAATTCACCGTGTTGATACCAAAGGTTTTGCTTGCACTGATACAGTTACCCCGCTCAAGAGCTGAGAACCATTGCGGCATCGGGTCCTTCTAAGTCATTAGCCTAGTTCGTCTGGCATTTTGAGAAAGACCCTGTCCTTCTGGCTCCCTTGTTCGCTCAAACTATCCCTATTGCACACAAGTGGATCGCACTCTTATTCAGGAAATTCTCGAGGTCGTAGAACAAGCTGCTATCGCTTCGGCTCATCTGACTGGTCTAGGAAAGAAGGACGAAGCAGATGCTGCTGCTGTCGAGGCCATGCGTAAACGTATGGGACAGATTCAAATGCAAGGAAGGATAGTTATTGGAGAAGGTGAAAGGGATGAGGCTCCCATGCTTTATATCGGCGAAGAAGTTGGGACAGGAAGCGGACCTGGTGTGGACTTTGCTGTTGACCCCTGTGAAGGGACCAATCTTTGTGCAAATAATCAGAGGGGGTCAATGGCTGTATTGGCTGCTTCAGATCGAGGTGGTCTTTTCAATGCGCCTGATTTTTATATGAAAAAGCTTGCAGCTCCTCCTGCAGCAAAAGGGAAAGTTGATATTCGAAAGTCTGCAACTGAAAATATCAATATCCTCAGCCAGTGCTTAGGACTGGCTGTAAATGAACTGACAATTGTTGTGATGGATAGGGCTAGGCATAAAGATTTGATAGCAGAGATTCGTAGTACGGGAGCCAGAGTTCAACCGATCTCTGATGGTGATGTTCAAGCTGCAATTGCTTGTGGATTTTCTGGAACAGGTACTCATTGTCTTATGGGAATCGGTGCAGCTCCAGAGGGTGTTATTTCAGCAGCAGCCATGAGAGCACTTGGTGGACATTTTCAAGGGCAATTGGTTTATGACCCAGCTATTGCTCAAACTAGTGAGTGGGCTGATTACACCAAAGAAGGCAACATTGCCCGTTTAAATGAGATGGGTATTACAGATATCGACAAGATCTATGAAGCAGAAGAGTTGGCTTCTGGTGAGAATGTTGTTTTTGCTGGTAGTGGCATTACCGATGGTCTTTTGTTCAATGGGGTTAAGTTCGAGAACGATTGCACTCGTACAAGCAGCCTTGTGATTAGCACTTTGGATAACACCGCTCGGTTTACTAATACCGTGCATATCAAGGACGGTGCTAAGAGCATTGCCCTTAGCTGAACGCTTCTCGACAGAACTCTAGGAATTTTTCCATGCACATAGCTGTGGTCGGTCTTAGTCATCGCACGGCACCTGTCGAAATCCGTGAAAAGCTCAGTATTTCTGAGCAGACCATGGAGAGCTCTCTCAAGGATTTGAGGAGTGATGAACAGGTGCTAGAGGTGTCAATTCTGAGCACATGCAATCGGCTTGAGATTTATACCTTGGTAAGAGATACGGACTTAGGTATCTCTGCTGTAAATGACTTTCTCTGCTCTTATTCAGGCTTGTCAAAGGAAGATCTCTTGCCGCATTTATTTTTTCATCATCAAGAGGAGGCTGTCTCGCATTTAATGAGAGTGGCTGCAGGTCTTGACAGCCTGGTGCTTGGAGAGGGGCAGATACTCTCACAGGTCAAAAAAATGGTGCGATTAGGGCAACAACATCAATCTATGGGGCCTATCCTTAATCGCTTGCTTACTCAAGCTGTTAGCACAGGAAAACGTGTTCGTAGTGAAACTAATTTGGGTACTGGTGCAGTTTCAATTAGTTCGGCAGCGGTTGAATTAGCACAACTGAAATTGGGCCAATCTCTTGGAAAAGATCAATTAGTTAGTTTGGAGTCTGAGAGAGTTGCAGTAGTTGGGGCAGGTCGGATGAGCAGGCTCCTTCTCCAACATTTGCAAGCCAAAGGATGTTCCGGAGTTGATTTGCTGAACCGAACTAAGAAACGTGCAGAAACTTTGGCCTCTGACTTTCCGGACCTTTCAGTGGAATGTCACTTGCTTGATGACCTGGATCATTTTTTAGGTACGTGTTCCCTTGTCTTTACGAGTACAGCTTCTGATGATCCAATAATTGATGCGTCTCGCTTAAATCAGATCACTCTCAAGAACTCTTTGCGTTTAATTGATATTGGAGTGCCTAGAAATATTGCGGCTGATGTCAAAAGTGTGGAAGGTGTTGAATCTCATGATGTAGATGATCTTCAAGAGGTTGTTTCTCGTAATCAGGAGGCTCGCCAACAAATTGCTTTAGAAGCTGAGGGATTGCTTAAGGAAGAAGGAAGGTTGTTTTTGGAGTGGTGGGAGAGCCTTGAGGCAGTGCCGACAATTAATTTGTTGAGAGCCTCTCTTGAGGCAATTCGAGCTGAGGAATTGCAGAAAGCTCTAAGCAGAATGGGGCCAGATTTTTCTGCAAGGGAACGCAAGGTGGTAGAGGCTCTGAGTAAAGGTATTATCAACAAGATTCTTCATACCCCAGTTACTAAGTTGAGGGCACCCCAGGCAAGACAAGAGCGCCAAGAGGCTTTGCGACTTGTAGAAGCCCTTTTTGACCTTGAAAATCAGAAGAAGGAAGGTTGATCAATTGTCTTCAACTAGTGAAGTTTCGAATTCCAGCATTTTTGAGCAGGTGACCAGCGATATTTACTTTGTTTGTCAACAGTCCTGTAGGTTTGCATCTGATCGACTAATGGAGGGGGCGGAATGAAGCGTGTCCTGGCAATCATCCTCGGAGGAGGTGCAGGCACTCGTCTTTACCCTCTTACAAAGATGAGGGCAAAACCTGCTGTGCCTCTTGCAGGTAAATACCGCCTAATAGACATTCCAATAAGTAACTGCATCAATTCGAATATCAACAAGATGTACGTGTTGACTCAGTTCAACAGTGCTTCTCTAAATAGGCATTTGACGCAGAGCTACAACCTCAGTGCACCGTTTGGACAAGGTTTTGTTGAAGTCCTTGCCGCGCAGCAGACTCCTGAAAGTCCTTCTTGGTTTGAAGGCACTGCGGATGCTGTTCGCAAATATCAATGGCTATTTCAGGAATGGGATGTTGATGAATATTTGATTCTGTCCGGAGACCAGTTATATCGAATGGACTACAGCTTATTTGTTGAACATCATCGTAGTAACGGCTCAGACTTGACTGTTGCAGCATTACCTGTTGATTCTGCACAGGCTGAAAGTTTTGGACTTATGCGTACTGATGAAAATGGTGTTATTCAAGAATTTAGTGAGAAGCCAAAGGGAGCTGATTTAAAGGCTATGGCAGTTGACACTTCTCGCTTTGGGCTTTCGAAAGAATCAGCTAAGGAGAAACCTTTTCTTGCCTCAATGGGAATCTATGTTTTTAGTAGAGATACTTTATTTGATCTTCTTCAGAAGAACCCTACCTATAAAGACTTTGGAAAGGAAATAATCCCTGAGGCATTATCTCGAGGAGATAAGTTGAAAAGTTATGTATTTGACGATTATTGGGAAGACATAGGAACAATTGGTGCTTTTTATGAGGCAAACTTAGCTTTAACACAGCAACCCACTCCACCTTTTAGCTTTTACGATGAGAAGTTTCCTATTTATACAAGACCTCGCTATTTGCCTCCAACTAAATTAGTTGATGCTCAAATTACTGAATCTATTATTGGAGAAGGTTCAATACTTAAGTCTTGCAGTATTCATCACTGCGTTTTAGGTGTAAGAAGCAGAGTGGAAAATGACACTGTTTTGCAAGATTCATTGGTAATGGGATCTGATTATTTTGAATCTTCTGAAGAACGTATTGAATTAAGGAAAGGTGGCGGTATACCTTTGGGTGTTGGTCAGGGATCAACAGTTAAGCGGGCAATACTCGATAAAAACACAAGAATTGGTGACAATGTGACTATCATAAACAAAGATCATGTTGAAGAGGCTGACAGGGCTGACGAGGGTTTTTATATCCGGAATGGAATAGTAGTTGTAGTTAAGAATGCGACAATTACTGATGGAACTATTATTTAATTAAGTTTAGTTTTATCTTCCTTATATTCAGACTTTGAAAGGAATTCTGAGAAGCTTTTTTTTTTGACAAGAATGGTTCAATGCTGACATACAACTGAAGATGCCAGCAGATTTCTTCTGAGGTGGTCACACTATCGCCAGTAGATATTCTTTATAGGCAATGTCAAAGGCGCATTTTGGTTTGATTGGGCTTGGAGTTATGGGGGAGAACCTAGTCCTGAATGCCGAGAGTAATGGTTTTTCAAGTGTGGTTTACAACCGCACCTACTCCAAAACTGCAGAGTTTCTAGATGGGCGTGGTTTAGGGAAGCAAATAACAGGAGCTTCTGACCTTAAGGATTTTGTGGACAAGCTTGAACGACCGCGAAGGATTTTGATGATGATCAAGGCAGGTCCAGCTATCGATGCAGTAATTGATCAAATTTCCCCTTATTTGCAGGAGGGTGATCTTCTTATAGATGGTGGCAACTCGGAGTTCCGTGACACTGAGAGACGTGTCCTTGATCTTGAAAGTAGGAGTTTTGGATTTATTGGGATGGGTATCTCTGGTGGAGCAAAGGGTGCTCTTGAAGGACCAAGCATGATGCCTGGTGGGACAAAATCCTCATATCTTGCAATTGAGAGCCTCTTAAGCAAGATGGCAGCTCAAGTTGAAGATGGTCCTTGCGTTACATATGTTGGCCCTGGTGGTTCTGGCCACTTTGTGAAGACTGTTCACAATGGAATTGAGTACGGCATTGAACAGATCCTTGCAGAGGCATATGACCTTATGAAGCGTATCTGTGGCATGGACTGTTCACAGATTGCAGATGTTATGGCGCAATGGAATAAGACTGAAGAATTGTCTTCTTATTTGGTTGAGATCACTGAGATTTGTCTTCGTAAAAAGGATTCAGATAAAGAGGGGGACATCGTTGAGAAGATTTTGGATAAGGCAGGTCAGAAAGGAACGGGTCTTTGGACTGTTATGAGTGCTTTGGAATTAGGGGCTTCGGTCCCAACAATTTATGCAGCTTTGAATGCTCGTGTTTTGAGCTCAATGAAGGAACAGCGGATTCTTGCTGAGTCGATTTTGCATGGCCCTTCTCAAAAGAATCTTGTTAGTGATAACACTTCAATTGATACCGCCTCAATTATGGATGCTGTTGTGCTTTCTTCTATAGCTAGTTATGCCCAGGGTATGGAGCTTTTAAGGATTGCATCGAACGACTACAACTACAACTTGGATATGCCTTCTATTGCACAGATTTGGAAAGGTGGTTGCATTATTCGATCTCGCCTGCTCAAGCGAATTCAGGATGCTTTCAATTTGAATCCAGAGCTTTCAAATCTTTTACTTGATCCTTGGTTCTCTGATCAAGTCAATCGTCGCATTTCAGGATTAGCAGAAGTGGTTGCAGCAGCAGCAGAAAATGGAGTGCCTGTACCTTGCTTTAGCAGTACCCTTGACTATCTCAACAGTTATCGGACAGGCAGACTTCCTCAAAACTTGGTGCAGGCTATGCGTGATTGCTTTGGCTCTCATACCTACCAGCGTGTTGACAAGGAAGGAATCTTCCACACTGAATGGCTTAGCTGAATTTCTACGATGAGCTCTTATCTCATTGAAAGTGCTACGGATCCCAATGATCTCGCTTGTAGAGCTGCTCAGATAATTGCTTCGTATATTGATCTTTCACTCGACCAGAGAGAAAGATCACAAATTGCTCTTTCTGGAGGAAGTACACCAGCTCAGGCTTATAGCTTGCTTGGCATGGAACATCTCCCATGGGAAAGAGTAGATGTTTTATTGGGAGATGAACGCTGGGTTGATTTAACTGATCCTGCAAGTAATGCTCGCATGATTCGAGAGACACTTCTTGCTGGTACTTATGGATCAAAGGCTTCCTTTCATCCTATTTCCACTTTGCAATATCCGACTCCAGAGAAGAGTGCCGAGGCTTTCTCTAATCAGATTCAAAAGATCTGTCTAGGTCATCCTCCAGTTTTTGATTTGATTGTTTTGGGCCTTGGTGATGATGGGCACACTGCCTCACTGTTCCCTGGAACTGCAGCACTATCGATAAAAGATCAATTGGCAACAGTTGGAATGGGAAAAGGCTTAAATAGAATTACCCTTACCGTTCCAGTTCTATGTGCTGCGCGCAAGGTGCTCTTTTTGGTTAGTGGCTCTAAAAAAGCTAATGCTTTAAAAAGACTTCTTGATCCAAACGAATCTCCTCGAAGAACACCTGCTCGTTTAGTTCAACCGCGCGAAGAGATTCTTGTTATTGCTGATGAAGGTGCTTTGGCTTCTTTATGACTGGGGTTATTGGATACAGGCCTATAAAATTGAATTAGATTATCCATTTCTACTTCAGTGAGCGAAGACTTTCCACCGCCTACATCTGAGTCCAGCGTGATAGTCGTTGATGACCAGTTTGTGCAATGGGAGTCTCTTAATGACACGATTATGGGCGGCTCTAGCATGGTTTTATGTAGAGCCACCTCTGAAGGTTTACTTATGGAGGGGCAAATTGTTCAAGAAAATGGTGGATTTGTTAGCTGTCGTTCTCCAATATTTTCACCACCTTTAAATTTGTCTAAATACAAAGGGTTCCAATTAGATATTCTTGGAGATGGAAGGACTTATAAGTTTGCATTGGGCTGCATAAATAAGATTTTCGGATTGCCAAATTTATTTTCTAGTGGACTTCGCTGGGTTGCAGAAGTTCCTACTAGGCCATCCGGTATTACTTCTATAGATATTCCTTTTAGCAAATTTGAGCCAACAATTAGAGCTAAGGCTGTTGCTTTTCCAGTAAGTCTTGACCCTTCTAGCATTACACAATTGCAGTTGTTGCATTCGAAGTTTGGCCAACCTGGTGAGCTTAATAAGGGGTTCCGCACAGGCAAAATTAAAATATATTTGCGATCAATTCGTGCATTTTCCTGATGGCTCTCAAGCTGAGGATTTTTCAACAGTTGTTGCAGCTGCTGCTGACATCTGCATGAAGCCTTGGAGGCATGCTGTTGTTAATGCTTTTGGTTCTGAAAAAGGTGACCAGGAGTCTTGTTTGATTGGGCGTTCAAGTGATGAAACTATCCTTGATCTAATTGTCCGTATTGAATGTAGGAGTGTTGATGGCCATCGACTAATAGAGAACGACCTTGAGCTTGAAGTATTTAGAAGTGGTAGTGATCTTAATTTGATATTGAGTTGGTGTAATCGTCCAGATGATCCGATCCTCTGGCAAGGACAGCATCCAGTATGGATGGATGGCAATACTGGGAAGCGTTGCTTAGCCCCCGATCAGGGCGCTCCTTTGGAGTCATTGGCTAGAAGATTAAGAGCGTTGTTATTTTCGTCTCAAGAGACATGAAACTCATGGCTCGTCTGTAACTGCCCCTTTGCTAGAGCTGCTAACAACTCTCGAGTATTTTCCGAGGATCCCTGAGGTGTATTGAGGCTTTGGTTTAATCCAGCTTTCACGTCGACGATTTAATTCATTTTCACTAACGTTTAGTTGAATTAGAAGCTTGTGGGCATCAACTGTAATGCTGTCTCCTTCATGAACTAAGCCAATTGTCCCGCCAACGGCTGCTTCAGGTGCGACGTGACCTACCACTAAGCCATAAGTGCCGCCACTAAAGCGGCCATCAGTTATGAGGGCTACTTTGTCTCCTAAACCTTGTCCGACGATTGCAGATGTAGGAGCAAGCATTTCTCTCATCCCAGGGCCACCCACAGGCCCTTCATATCTCACCACAATCACATCACCTGCCTTGATCTCCTTTTTTAGAATTGCTTCAAGGCAATCTTCTTCACTTTCGAAAACTCTTGCAGGTCCAGTTAGACAAGGTGTTTTTACTCCGCTGATTTTTGCCACGCTGCCTTCACTGGCAAGATTCCCTTTTAATATTGCAAGGTGACCTTGTTTGTAAATTGGATTAGAAAGTGGCCTTATGACTGATTGGTTTGTAGAAGGCTTGGAAGGGACATCCTTGAGTATTTCCTCTTGAGTTTTGCCTTCAATGTTTCGGCATTCGCCGTGAATCAGGCCAGCATCAAGTAACAGCTTCATGACTTGGGGGATTCCACCTGCTTTGTGCAGATCAACTGTTACGTAACGTCCACTAGGTTTGAGGTCACATATCACGGGCACTCGTTGACGAATTTTTTCAAAGTCGTCAATAGTGAGCTTTATATGAGCTGTTCTTGCAATTGCAAGTAGATGAAGGACAGCATTTGTCGAGCCGCCAATAGCCATGATCACGCTAATAGCGTTTTCAAATGCTTTTCTCGTGAGCAGGTCAAGTGGGCGAATATTTGCTGTCAATGCTTTTACAAGCACTTCCCCACTTTTTGCAGCACTATCAGCTTTCTCACTGTCTTCAGCAGCCATGGTGGAGCTATAAGGCAAACTCAAGCCCATGGTTTCTATAGCGGCTGACATTGTATTTGCAGTGAACATGCCTCCACAACTACCTGCCCCAGGGCAGGCATTTTTTTCAACAGCAGTTAGCTGTGCTTCATTAATCTTTCCACTTGTCAGTTGACCAACTGCTTCAAAAGCACTGACAACAGTAAGGTCTCGGCCTTCTAATTTGCCTGGTTTAATTGTGCCCCCATAGATGAAAATGCTTGGGATATTCATTCTTGCTATAGCCAACATTGCTCCTGGCATGTTTTTATCGCAACCTCCTATCGCAATCACCCCGTCCATATTTTGGCCATTGCAAGCCGTTTCAATTGAGTCGGCTATTACTTCTCTTGAGACAAGGGAATACTTCATCCCTTCTGTTCCCATTGAAATGCCATCACTCACTGTTATGGTTCCAAAGACTTGAGGCATTGCCCCTGCTTTTCGAGCAGCTTCTTCTGACCGACTTGCTAATACATTTAGGCCTAGGTTGCATGGGGTAATAGTGCTGTAACCATTCGCTATACCAATAATTGGCTTGTTGAAATCATTATCTTCAAAGCCCACAGCACGAAGCATGGCTCTGTTTGGAGAGCGTTGTATGCCCTTGGTGATAGAGCTTGATCGGAGCATGGCAATAGATTCGATGATGAGGCGAATGTGTTCAACCGAAATTTAATTAGGGCTGGGCTCCAAGATCTTCAAGTTGTTTGCGAACGTCAGCAATGGCTGCATTCAGCTGCTCAACTCTTTGTTCTAGTTGATCACTGCTTTGCTCTCCTTTTGAGGGAATGGCTGTTTCAAAAGCCTCTGAGCCATCTTGCATTCTAGGTGCATACAACATTGCGCGTTGTTTACGGCTTTGATTTCGGCGTTCTGCTTCTGAAAGAAGCCACCAAGCCAATCCAGCAGCACCTAGCACTGCACCACTGATTAAAGAGGACAGGGAACCTGCCGCAGGTTCTCGATGTTGACCCATAGACGCAATTACCCTCAACCAATCCTAGTTCGGGACTGAAATAATGGTATTAATTCTTACTCTATAAATTAGCTAATGGTCATAGAGCTTTAATACTGAATGCTTTTTCAAGCAATTCCTTTTATGAGCTCACTTTTTAGTGGATCTAAATTTAATTGAAAGAACAAATTATTTAAATTTTCTGCACCTGTAGGATTTACAAGTTTTCTTGTTTTTCTGTTAATTGATGTTTAGCCTTGTCTCGGGGTTGCCAATGCCAGGGATTATTTGACCTTCAGAAGTGAGCCCAGGGTCTATGCATGCTGTGTATATGACAAGCTCAGGGACACTCTCGCCAAGTTTTTTGAGTCCATCTGATGCAGCTAAAGCTGTTATTACTCTTATTCTGTTGGATTGCACTTTTTGCTTTGAAAGAAATTTTAATTGATTAAGTAAGTTCACTCCAGTTGTAATTTGCCCTGTGTAAATAATAATTCCAGTATTCGATTCGATGTTGTGAGGAATATCATTTATGCATAGTCGAGAATTTGGCAAAACGTTTTTTGCGCCTATCCATAGTTGTAGCCCCGCCGGTATATGAGCTAGGGACAGCAGAGGAATATTGGGCTCTATTACGTTTCCTATTGCCTTTCCTGTAGGAGTGATGACTTCTTCGGTTCGATAGGGAAGCCACTCTCTAACTGCTTCATAAGTGAGCCACCTGCCGAGCTCTTCAAAGGCTGTTGCGTAAAGGGCTGGTGGAGTTGTTTCGTTGCGAAGTACTGTCAGCCAATGGGATATAAGTGGGTGTGGAGGTACTACCACTTTTAGGGTCATGGCCATATCGTGGAATTTGGCTAGAAAGTGCCATAACGTGATTACTCAAATTACTGGCAAGCGGCCACCCCATTCTGAAATGCTTATCCCTACCTCCTGGTTTAAAGCGCTTCGACATTTATTGTTGAGCACTATTTTGTTATTGCTTTTGCCTTGTTCAACGGCTTTGGCTATCACTCCTCCTGAAATTCGTGGCCAAAACGAGATAGTGATTTCTAAAGATATGCATGGGCTTGATCTAAAAGGCTATGAGTTCGTTAAAGCAGATTTGCGTGGAGTTGATCTGGGTGAAGCTGACTTAAGAGGTGCAGTTTTTAACAACAGCCAGTTGCAGGAGGCTGATCTGAAAGGGGCTGATATGGAGGATGTCGTTGCTTTCGCTAGCCTTTTTGAAGACGCTGATCTTCGTCAGGTGAATTTCACAAGTGCTTTGTTGATGGAAAGTATTTTTACTAATGCTCAGATTGATGGAGCAGATTTTAGTGAGGCAGTTTTGAACCGAGCAGAGCAAAAGCAACTTTGTGCAAGGGCACAAGGAACAAATTTAATGAGTGATATTTCTACTAGCGAAAGTCTTGGATGTTGAATTTGAATAAATGCCAACTCTTCTTATGATTTGATGCCAAAGAGACTTCCTGTCACTGTACTGACTGGTTTCCTTGGGGCAGGTAAAACAACTGTGCTTCGCCATCTGCTGACTCATGGAGGTCAAAGGCTTGCAGTAATGGTTAATGAATTTGGCACCGTTGGTTTGGATGGTGATTTGATTCGAAGCTGCGGTTTTTGCCCTGAGGAGGATGTTGAGAGTCGTTTGGTTGAGCTTAATAACGGCTGCCTTTGTTGCACTGTGCAGGAAGATTTTGTTCCCACTATGAATGCTTTGCTGAAAAGGGCTGACGAACTTGACGGGATAGTTGTTGAGACAAGTGGACTGGCTTTGCCTCGGCCTTTATTGCAGGCGATTGAATGGCCTTCAGTTCGAACACGTATACATGTCAATGGAGTCGTTACTGTTGTCGATGGAGAAGCTCTGATTGATGGCAGTCCTGTAGGTGACCCGTCAGCGCTTCAACAACAACGGGAGGATGATCCAAATCTTGACCATTTGACTTCTGTAGAGGAATTGTTTGAGGATCAACTAGGAGTTGCTGATCTTGTTGTGATTAGCAGAGCTGATTGCCTGTCTGCTGATCAAATAGAAAAGCTCAAAAATCAACTATCTAGTCAGGTAAGGGGTGGAACTCCTCTTCTGCCTATTTCACATGGTCAAGTTGATCCCGCATTGGTTTTAGATCTTGAACATTGCTTGGATGATTCTCATGATTGTCCCAAAGATGACGACCATCATCACGATCATCATCATGTTCAAATGGAAAGCGGAACAATTCGTTTTGAAGGAAATCTAGATCGCCTTGCACTTGAAAAAAATCTGCCTGATTTAACTCTTCGTTATCAGGTTGCACGTTTAAAGGGTCGTATTTGGTTGCCAGGAAAATCATTGCCTCTTCAAGTTCAAATGGTCGGACCTAGAATCAGTACTTGGTTTGAAGATGCTCCTGAAAATGCTTGGAGGCCAAAGGTTTCTGGTGCTGACTTTGTTGTACTCAGTTTTAAAAAAGGTGCAGCAGATGCAATTTCTGCAGAATTAAAAAAGCTTTGAACACGTTCTATGAGAGGACCCACTTATTTAAAGGTTATATAGAAATCATTGAACAATAAGTGATATTTGGCAAAGTATACTTGCTATATTAATATGTATTTATGAATAAACTATTGATTTATAGTTTTGAATTTCTTCATGCATCTAGTAAGCAAAGGTTTCTAGATGTATGAACTTTTGTTTTCGTCACCATTTAGGAACATTCGTAAGCTTATCCCTGCCTCTCTTGAAGCTTGAAGAAGTTCTGCTTTCTCATTGGTTTCAAGAGTTGACCAGAAAACATTGAAAATGGTTAATGAGGCTTTACCTACACCAATCAGTCCAATTAATGAAAGTGGAATGCTTAGCCATGGGAAAATTAAGAGCAGAATTCCAATTAAGCCGCTAACTGTTGCTCCAGTACTTATTGCGTCCAAGATGCTGTTGATAAGGATATGAGTTTGTTGAGCTCTATTTATTTCACCTTTTCTCCTTGACGCTTCTGTTCTTAATCCAGTTAGCAATGTCTGGTAGATCAAGTAGATAGTTATCCCTCTAAGACTTGACCTTGCGATTAGTTTGTTCCTGTTTATAGAGCTGATCTGGAAATTTGTGCCTATTGATGAAATGCAGGCTAGTGCAGCAGCTTCGATTGCTTTTTGGCTTGTCCGAAGAGGGGTTTGATCGTAAGTCATTTTTCTGGACCCTTCTTTTACTAGAAGCAAAGCAGTTTTATTTGTGTTTAGTAAGGCGAGAAAAGCTGTTTGTATGGTAGCTGTGATTTTTCTATATAAGTAGCTTTTGAAGAGCAAGTCTTGTTCTATTGCATTTTAAGACTCGCTAAATCAACTGGCAAAGCCAGACAAATCAACAATTACCTCAAAGGGGTTGTCTAAAAGTTTTAAAACCGCGATTGTGAAGTGTCCGAATAGCCTGGCTTCCTTAAGGCCTTAAACCCACTTGATAGATGAATAGACCTTTGCCAAATTTGATAAAAACACGAACTAAAGGGAGCATTTCTTTCTTGGACCCGGCCTCCCAGAATCGTGAATTGACTTGTCCTAATTGCGGTGGCAATGGATATACGAAGACAACTCCTAATTGCTATAAGACATGCTTTGAGTGCCTTGGTAGAGGTTTTATTTCAAAACCTTTATAGAGGCTTTGTTGTGGACTTTATCTTTGTTCCAACTGAATCCATTGCTTTTATTTAATGGCCTTAGAGAAAAAGCATATTCTCTTAGTCTTCACAAACTTCCTTGTTAACTCCATCACAGAAAGTGACACATTTTAAGGCTCGTGTTCTTGTCAGTTTGCGTCCGTCAGTTCTTGACCCAGCAGGTGAAGCTGCCAAGGCGGCTGCAAATAGATTGGGTGTTGAAGGGGTTAAGCAACTTCGTATCGGCAAATGTATTGAACTGGAGTTAGAAGCTTCTGATGAACTAGAGGCTAGAAGTCGATTGGAATTTCTTGCAGACCGACTTCTGGCTAATCCAGTAATAGAAGACTGGACGTTAGAAATTTTATCTGGATCCTCTATTTAATCAGGCTTAAATTCTCATGAGTATTGGTGTTGTAGTTTTTCCTGGGTCCAATTGTGATCGAGATGTCCAATGGGCCACTCAAGGTTGTTTGGGCTTGTCCACACGTTACTTGTGGCATGAAAGTCGGGACCTTTCTGGGTTGGATGCTGTCGTTCTGCCTGGTGGATTTAGTTATGGGGATTATTTACGCTGTGGCGCTATTGCGCGCTTTGCGCCTGTGCTTGAATCTTTGGTTGATTTCGTTGACCAGGGAGGAAGGGTTCTTGGGATTTGCAACGGATTTCAAGTTCTTACTGAAATGGGATTATTGCCTGGGGTGCTGACAAGGAATCGAGGATTGCACTTCCTTTGTCAGACAGTTGATTTGACTGTGGCTAGTAGTCGTACTTCTTGGTTTAGAGGCTTTGATAAAGGTGATGTCCTAACTCTTCCTATAGCTCATGGAGAAGGACGTTATCAATGTAGTGAGGAGACTTTGCGTAGACTTGAAGATGAAGATTCAATTGCATTGAGATATTCCCAAAACCCGAATGGATCAGTTGCCGATATCGCAGGAGTTACTAATTCAGCTGGAAATGTTCTTGGTTTGATGCCTCATCCAGAGAGGGCTTGTGATCCGTTGTTGGGTGGTATTGATGGTCAAATAATTCTGAAGGCATTACTTGGTTGAAGTAAAGTAACCTCGAGAAAATAATTAGTTAGATATTTTAGTTCTTTGCATTGATACTTAGATTTTGTCGATTGATGTTCTAAATGAATGCATGGTTATTTAAAATTTTCCTGGAACAATTTCTTTTACACTGCCTGCTTCTACCTCCAATAATAATCCTTTGACTACACCCCACATTGTTAAACCTGTTGTCAGAGATAGTCCCCATGAAGCAGTTAATGAACTTATCGGAGAGAAGGCAAAAGTTTCAAGAACCCCAGTGAACATAATAGTCAAGCCTGAAAGTGTTCCGACATAACTTGTGATTGACGAGAATCCTTCTAGTGGAAGAGGGGATATCTTTTTTTGATTCCAGCCTTGAACTTTTAATTGAAGGACTCTTATGAATGCAGCTGAGCAGACTACAACCAGGCAACCTCCTAGCCATGCAATAGTTTTACTGTTAATCATTGTTGTGGTTTAGTTAAAAATACTCAAGAAAAATGGAGGGCAAGCTTATTGCCCTCCACTTAAATAATATTTGATTAAAAGTGATCAGGCATTTACAGCAGTTTTTGGATCAAGCTGTCCTTTTGCATACAAGCCAGCATAGAAGTTGATGCTTTCTTGTTTGATCTTGCTTGCTTGACCTGCACACCAGAATTGCTGGTAACGGTCAAGGCAAACTTGCTTCATGTATTTTCTCGCAGGCTTGTTGAAGTGTCTGGGGTCAAAGTTAGTTGGGTCTGCAGCTGCTGCTTCACGAACAGCGGCTGTAAAAGCAAGCCTATTGTCTGTATCTATGTTCACCTTTCGTACGCCATTACGGATCCCTTCTTGGATTTCTTCAACAGGCACCCCATAGGTTTCAGGGATCGCTCCTCCAAACTTGTTGATCATGTCTAGCCATTCTTGAGGGACAGAGCTAGATCCATGCATTACAAGGTGAGTATTAGGAAGAGCTTTATGTATTTCAGCAATTCTGCTAATTGCTAAGACCTCACCTGTTGGCTTTCTTGTGAATTTATAAGCACCGTGGCTGGTTCCAATTGCGATAGCTAGTGCATCTACTTTTGTTTTGGCAACAAAGTCTGCTGCTTCTGCAGGATCGGTAAGAAGCATGTCTTTCGAAAGTTCACCTTCGAAACCATGGCCGTCTTCTGCTTCGCCTTTACCTGTTTCAAGGGAACCTAGGCAACCAAGTTCACCTTCAACGCTTACTCCAACAGAATGAGCAAAGTCAACAACAGTCTTGGTCACATTTACGTTGTAGTCATAGCTAGCTGGAGTTTTGGCATCAGCTTCTAGCGAGCCATCCATCATTACTGATGTGAATCCGTTTATGGCTGCTGAATAGCAGGTAGATGGATCATTGCCATGGTCTTGGTGCATCACAACAGGGATGTTTGGATATGTCTCTGTTGCTGCAATGATTAAGTGACGTAGGAATATTTCACCTGCATAGCTTCTCGCGCCTCGGGAGGCTTGAAGAATCACAGGGCTGTCTGTCTCCGCAGCAGCTTCCATGATTGCTTGCACCTGCTCGAGATTGTTTACGTTGAAGGCAGGAATGCCATAACCATTTTCGGCGGCGTGGTCAAGTAAAAGCCGAAGTGGAACGAGCGCCATCGATGTCTCCGATATGAAAATAGGCGCCAGTTCTCAGATTGAGTCCTGTGCCAGAGGCTCAGGACTGTAAAAGATAAAGGCCACAAATGTCACGTCTTCGTTTGAGAAAAACTGATTAATGCAGTGATAATGATGATTTATTTGATATTTAGTTTATTTGCATACTCTTGCCAGTGGCAGCGGATTGCTTGGCTTTGTCAGAAACTTGCTGACTGGCCCAGCCCTCTAGGAGGCCTGGGACCATTGGCTTTCCGCTACGAATGCTTTCGCCCCACCAGTCTTGAATCCTTGCGACAGGGGCGATACGGCCATCATTCCAAGTAGTTGAAAAGGCTAAGTCTTTATCTGGTCTAATGTTTTGAAGAGGTTGTCCCGATGATGAAGCCGATAGCCCAAACCCATGAACATAATCTTTTTGGTTATTACTTCCTAATATCAGCGATCCTTCACTGCCATAGATTTCAATCCAACAACCTCGACCTTCTTTTGACACAGCAGAGAGGGTTATTTGAGTAGGTAGTAAATGATTAGTCTTTTGATTTTGCACTTCTAGATGCATAAGGGCTACATCTTCACTATTAACTTCTTTTTGTGAGCCACTGTCTTCATCAAGACGTTCCTTTATTGAGGTAGAGAGCATTGCATTTACTTTTCTACTAGGCCCACATAACCAGTGAATCATGTCGAAGGCATGCGTCCCCAAAGCGCCGATCACCCCCCCTCCTGCCTCAGAGTTTGAGTACCAGTTCCAGGGCCTTGACGGATTGGCCCTACTGCTCATAAGCCAGTCAAGTTTTACTAGCCAAGGTTCACCTAGAAGTCCTTGAGAAAGGATTCTTTGGGCTTGCATGAAAATAGGGACTGCTCTGTATTCGAAATCAACAGCAACACTTAAATGTTCTTGGATGGCTAATTTTTGAAGCTCTTTTACTTGGTCTGCATTTAAAGCAACTGGTTTTTCCATTAGAAGATGTTTACCTGCATTTAATGCAGTTTTTGCTAATTCAAACCGGGGCTCTGGTGGAGTGGCAATTATCACTGCCTCAATTTTGGGATTGTTTAAAAGTTGTTCCCAATCTTGATAACCAGTTAGCTCGTTGTTTTTGCAGGCAATTTCTAACTTTTCTTTACGAGGATGCCATAGAGCTACTGGTTCAAGTCCTTCCACTGATCTAAGAGCTGGCAGGTGAACGCTTTCACCGAAACCAAGCCCTGCTATTGCTACACCAATTGGTTCTTGTAAATGAGATCTTAAAGCCATTTTTATGTAAGGTCAGTGGCACAAACTTCATCAATTACAGCATTGATTAGCCCATCAGAATTTGGACTTTTCCATGCCGGCCTAATACGAGGTATTCCATTAATGGAGGTGTCTCTATAGAGTTTTGCCTCACAGTTCATTTGCATTGTGTAGAGACTTTCACTTGAATTTCCAGACTTGTTTGAACTTGGGAGAAATCTCGTCAAGACAGTTATATAGCCTTGTTTGTTTTTTCGGATGCTTCCAGCATCCCAGAATTGATTTCCTTCTTTAGTTGAAGGGACTTCTTTCCATTCGACTGGGCCAGCGTAGGTGTCACCAAAATGTGGCAAGGGGACGAGGAAAATCACAGAGATGATTATCAAAAATGCCCCATGAACTATTGATTTGAGAATGTTTCTTGATTGGGATTTCATTTTTTAGTAGCCCCTTTTGGTTCATTCCCATGCAGCCTCAAAAGTTTTTCAAGTGTTTTTCTAAGTTGAGTACGTGGAACAATTGTGTCTACGAATCCATGTTCTTGTAGATACTCAGCGGTTTGAAAGTTTTCAGGGAGTTTTTCTCGAAGGGTTTGTTCAATCACACGACGTCCTGCAAAGCCAATTAGTGCTTTTGGTTCAGCCAAAATCAGGTCACCTAGCATCGCAAAGCTTGCAGTCACCCCTCCTGTGGTGGGGTGAGTAAGTAGTGGCATGTAAAGCAGACCCACTTCTCTATGGCGCTGAAGAGCTCCAGATATCTTCGCCATTTGCATCAGGCTAAGCATGCCTTCTTGCATGCGGGCACCTCCAGAAGCACAAACGATCAGGATTGGAAGGCTTCTGGAGGTGGCCTGCTCTATTAAACGAGTGATTTTTTCTCCAACCACTGAGCCCATTGAGCCACCCATAAAACGAAAATCCATTACT
This sequence comes from Prochlorococcus sp. AG-409-P01, assembly GCA_003215335.1. Classification (GTDB taxonomy): domain Bacteria; phylum Cyanobacteriota; class Cyanobacteriia; order PCC-6307; family Cyanobiaceae; genus AG-409-P01. Next base: position 52,691 of record QCKM01000004.1, read on the forward strand.
GCTAATGCCATTGGTATTTTTTCTACTGTGCATATGCCTGTTACGACACCATCTTTTAGTCCAGTATTGGCTTGGCTTTCTCTCAATCGATCGGCATATGTTCTGCGATCTTTAAAACCTAATGGATCGGTTGGGCTGAGCTCTTGGTCAATCGTTTGAAAGCTTCCCTGATCGGCTATTAAAGCAATCCGTTCCTCGCTATAGATTCGGTTGTGGTGGCCGCAGTTCTTGCAGACATTTGCATTTGCGATTAAGTCTTTGCGATAAACAACTTGTCCGCACTCTGGGCATTTGACCCATAGTCCGTCACTCTCTTCATTCTCTTGGGCGACTTTGCCAACGAACTGACCTTTGCGTCGATCAGCAAACCAGTCAAAAAGCGACACGGAATTAATGGTTATTTTCTTATATTAAAGACCCAAAAGGTACAGCCATCGTTGCCACCACCAGTTGGTCCCGCAAAGCCAAACCCCCCAAATGCCTGTTGCGATGAATGGACCAAATGGAAAAGGTTGCCGCCTCTTGAGTTTGCCAGAGGCAATACCCGCTATTGCGTAAATGGCACCTATTATAAATGCTATAACCATTGAAATACTTATACCCGTGATTCCTAGCCAGGCTCCACCAAGTGAAGCTAACTTTGCATCACCTCTCCCAAGGACTTCTTTGCCATAGAATTTATGAGATATTAAACTTGCAAATTGAAGTACCAATAAAGCAATCAATGAGGCTAAAATATGATTTATGATTAAACCCAAGCCTAATTCTAAACTGTTAAAAGTAGATTTTATGAAGGTGATTGCTAGCCCAATGACCACGCCGACCTGACAAAGTGATACTTGAATCACCATCTCTTTTATGTCTATAACAACTATTGCAAGGAGCAGGCTGCTTAATACTAAGCCTGAAATCAATTCTATAAATTCATATGAGTTTTCTAGATAGAGAGTGGTTCGAAATGTTATTGATACTATTGCTATTGATAAACCTAAGACGATACAAATAATAGACATCTCTTTTTTCATACAAAATATTCACTCTTGATCTGTCTGATGGCCGACAATTGAAAAGGAATAGCGAAGAAATTGAATATTACTTCTTCAAAGTATACTTCCCTGCAACCTTTTATTCTTCTATTATCAGTAGTCAAATTAAGTGAATTCATTTTTCGACTTAATTGATATGGTTTTAGATTTTTTGCAGCGGAATGATTTGTTAACTAGTAAATTTACTTCTAAGAAAGTCTCGTTAGGAAGCAGGGTAGGAATATTGAAAACTATATAACCTTTCCCTTTGCTTGATATTACAACACCAACAGGTTCCCCTATACAGTCCGAACTGCTTAAATATTTAAAATAGATAGCCCTGCCTCTTTTTATAAGTGGGCTGCTATTTATTAATTCTCGATGAGTTGAAGGAGAATTGCCGGTTTTGGCTCTATTGATATTGAAAGAGGGAACTGATATTGAAATGGAGCAACCTTTTAATTTAATCCAATATAGGAGAAATAGACCTTTAAATGCAAATTATCTAGGTTGCATTGTTTTTCTCTTCAATCATACGATGAATAATTGGCGTTAAGATTAGTTCCATTGCAAAACCCATTTTCCCGCCATTTACAACTATACTCGTTGGACTTGACATAAATGAATCGTGAATCATATTTAGAAGGTAGTTGAAATCTATTCCCCATTTTTCACGTGAACCTTTTCTAAAGTGAATTATTACGTAACTCTCGTCTGGTGTTGGGATGTTCCTGCAAATAAATGGGTTTGATGTGTCAACGGTTGGAACGCGTTGGAAATTGATATCTGTTTTACTGAACTGTGGGCAGATGTGGTTAATGTAATCAGGCATTCTTCGCAATATTGTATCTACAATTGCTTCTGCTGAATATCCTCTTTCAGCATTGTCTCGATGAATTTTTTGTATCCATTCGAGATTTGTAATTGGCACTACGCCAACAAGTAGGTCTGCTGCTGAGGCGACGTCATAACCTTCGCCTACAACACCTCCATGAAGACCTTCGTAGAAAAGCAGGTCAGTCCCGCTTGGGATTTCTTCCCAGGGGGTGAATTGGCCTGGTGCAAGTTTTACTCCTAGACGAGCATTATGTTCTTCGGCTTCTTCTGGACTATGTAAGTAGTACCTTTTTTTCCCAGTACCGGATTGTCCATATGTACGGAATAGTTCCTCAAGCTTGTCAAAGAGATTTGCTTCTGGGCCGAAGTGAGAGAAGTTTTCTCCTTTGGCAAGGGCATCAGCCATTGCTTGCTTCATAGGCATCCGCTCAAAGCGGTGGTAACTGTCTCCTTCGACCACAGCAGGGATGATGTGTTCCCTAGCGAATATGTGCTCGAAGGCTCTCTTGACAGTGCTCGTTCCGGCTCCAGAAGAACCAGTGACAGCTACAACTGGGTGAAGCTTCGACATCGAGTCAGGCTATTTAACGTTAAGAGATTTTGGCAGGTCGCCTGGCAGCCAAGGTCTTTCTAAGCAGAAATTGTATTTATAGCTTGTAAGCCTAATCAGATTGAGAGAAGTAATTGATCTCCCATCTCGGAACAGCTAAGTGCCTTGCAGCCTGGGCTCATCAAGTCCAAAGTTCTGTAGCCATCTGCAAGAACTCTTTCAACAGACTCCTCTAGGTTCCTTGCTGCGGCCTCTTCGTTAAGACCAATCCTTAGCATCATGGCGGCAGATAGGACCATTGCAATTGGATTGGCTTTATCCATTCCTGCAATGTCTGGCGCAGAACCATGTACCGGTTCAAATAACCCTGGACCTTCACTGCTGAGGGATGCTGATGGCAGCATGCCTATAGAACCAGTTAACATCGCAGCTTCGTCACTGAGGATGTCCCCAAAAAGATTGCCTGTAAGGATTACATCAAATTGGCAGGGTTCCTTAACTAACTGCATTGCAGCGTTATCCACATAAAGGTGGCTTAAGTCAACCTCTGAATAATTCTTTGCAATCGAATCAACTCGCTCTCGCCATAATTGACTTACGTCTAGAACATTTGCTTTGTCTACTGAACAAAGCTTTCTTTTTCTTTTTAAAGCTAGTTCAAAGGCAACTTTTGCAATACGATCTATTTCCATAGTTGAATAACTCATAGTATTAAATCCTCTTTCTTCGCTATCTGTTTTGACCCTTCCTTTTGGTTTGCTGAAATAGATTCCCCCTGTTAGTTCTCGAACGACCATTAGGTCAACACTCTTTATCAGATCTGGCTTTAAGGAGCTTGCATCAATAAGGGAGGGGAAAATTGTTATGGGTCTTAGGTTTGCAAATAATCCGAGTCCTTTCCTTAAGGAAAGCAAACCTGTTTCAGGTCTTGTCTCTCTAGGTAAATCATCAAAACGTGGACTCCCTATTGCTGCTAACAAAACAGCATCACTTTCTTGACAGGCTTGAAGTGTCTTTAAAGGGAGAGGTGAGTCAGTTTTATCAATAGCAGCACCGCCAATAAGGTGCTCTTCAAAAGTCAACTGGAATGAATGCTTTTTAGCAATGTTTTCTAAAAGACGTTTTGAGACATTGGTGATTTCTGGTCCAATCCCATCGCCTGGAAGTAAAGCTATCCGATACTGTCGCATGATGAATTTTATGAAATAGAGACAGAGAAAAATCAGTGAGATCAGTTATGCAATTCTTTTTGGAGTTTGCGAAGGGCCTTAGCTATCTCGGGAAGTTTGCTGAAAGTAGCAGAACATCTGAGCCATAAAACGTTTGGAATGGCGGGATATCCACTTACGACTTGTCCTGGTTTGATCTCACCATGAAGACCGCTTTTTGAACTTGCTATCACCTGATCACCTATTACAGCTCGATTTGCTACACCCACCTGACCGGCGAGAATAACTCCGTTTCCAAGTTGAGCTCCTCCAGCAACTCCGACTTGAGAAGCCAGGGCACATCTTTTCCCTGTAGTTACACCATGGCCAATTTGTACAAGATTATCAATTTTTGTTCCTGACCCAATAAGAGTTTTGCCTACTGATGGTCTGTCAATGGTTGATCCACAGCCGATTTCTACATCATCTTCAATTACTACAACACCAGTCTGTGGCATCTTGAACCAACCATTTTCTGTTGGGACAAATCCGAACCCTTCAGATCCAATTACAGCATTTGAGTGGACAACACACCTTTTGCCTAGATAGGTCCCTTTTTGAATGACTGCATTGGCGTGAATTTCATTGTCTTCCCCAACTTCAACATTTTGATATATCACCACACCTGGGTGGATGAAGCTATTTGATCCAATGCGACTACCCTTTCCAACAAAAACTCTGGGCCCGATAGTGACATTATCTCCAATAACAACTCCCTCTTCTAATACTGATGTGGGATGTATCCCACTAAGTGGCCTCTTTTCAGGATGTAGTTTTCCGAGTACTTCTGCAAAACCAAGTCTTGGATTGGTCAAGACAGCCCAAGCTAATCCTTTTTGTTCAGCAATTGCACGAAGATCTTCTGACGGTGGGAGGAGAATTGCACCGGCATTGCTCTTGTCGAGTTGAGAACTCAAGGAATTATCTTTTTCTAAAAAGCTGATTTGATTTGGGTTCGCTTGATCGAGAGAGGCTCCAGAAACCAGATCTGGATCATCTGCCAAATAGTGTGATTCAAGGCCAGAATTTCCTTGCTGTAAGAAATTGATCAACTCGCTGAAGTGCATAGCAAAAAACTCGGCGGCTGAATCTTAATTCTCCTGGTTCAAATCTTTAATGGTTCTATTTGTAACCACTAGCACGTCCCTGTGAACAACTATTGGTGATTTCCCCTTGCCAAGAGGTTCGGCTAGGTGTTTTTTCAGGCCTTCACTACTTAATGAACTCAGCCCTCTAGCAATTTCTTGTCCTTTTGGATTGAGCATTAATACAGGTTGATTCGCTTCGAAATCTCCTTCGACTTTTGTTATTCCAACAAGCAATAAGGATGCTCCGTGAAGTTCGATTGCATTACAAGCTCCTGAGTCAAGATGAAGACTTCCAAGAGGATTTATGGCATGAGCTAACCAACTTTTTCGATTTGCTAATGGTTGAGGGTGTGGATGGAAAACGGTACCCCCCCTTGACCCTTTAAGAAGATTGTCTAAGACATTGGAATCTCGACCATCAGCAAGGTGAACTGTTATTCCACTTGCTGTTGCAATTCTTGCTGCGGCAAGTTTTGTGGTCATTCCACCAGTGCCCCAACTTCCTCCTCCCCCAGCGCTTTTTTCAAGTTTGATTAATTCATTGGGATGATGAACATCTGAAATTGGTTTGGCCATGGAATTCATTCTTGGATCAGAGGAATAAAGCCGATCAACATCAGTGAGCATGATTAATTGATCTGCCCCTATAGCCGTTGCAACGAGGGCAGATAGGGTGTCGTTGTCTCCAAATCGCAGTTCTTCAGGAGATAAGCTGTCGTTTTCGTTGACTATTGGAATTACTTTCCAGTCGAGAAGTTTCCTAAGAGTGCTAGATGCATTGCTGAAATTTCGTCTTGAGTTGAGATCAGAACGTGTAAGTAATACCTGAGCCACTTTGCAGCCTTGTTTTGCCATTGCATTTTCATAAAGTGCCATTAGATGTCCTTGCCCAATTGCTGCGACAGCCTGCAGGGAGACGATGTCTTCTGGTCTTTGTGATAGGCCTAGACGCTTGCATCCAAGACCAACTGCACCACTGCTAACAAGGACTACACCATCTCCTCTTTTGAGGCTTGCTGCTAGATGAGTGCTGTACCTATTTATGACCTTTGCCGTGGAAAGCTTCTCATCCCCTCGCAACAGACTTGTTCCAACCTTCACTACTCTTAAGGTCATGGCTGTATAGCTCCTAAGAGATGAACTAGTGCTTGCTCAATTTTTTGCATTTGATTATCTAAATAAGGATTTCCATCTACATGAATTGGTTTAACAAGAACCGTATAAAGACCCAAGCGGTTTCCAACCAAAATATCTGTGAAAATTCTGTCGCCAATCATTGCAATCTTTGATGGTTTGAAATTTAAGTTGTTGACAACTTTTTGAAGAGAAGCTTTTCGTGGTTTGGAAGCTTTACAAGTGAAAGATACCCCTAATTGATTGGCGACTGCGCCAATACGTTTTTTAGAAGGGTTGTTGCTCAAAAGGTGTAATGAAAGATGCTGTTGCGCATTTGATACCCAATCTTTTATGGGTTTTGGGAGAGTTGTGTTGCGTCCAGGCAATAAGGTTTTATCAACATCAAGAACAAGGGCTTTTATACCCATATCAAGAAAATGCTCTATAGGCAGATCTGGAACACATACTTCAGGTGCCCAGTCAGGTTTAAGCCAGCTTTGGCTCATCAGTCAGATAGCTCCCTCTCTTCGAGTTCTGACTCAATACGAGGCTGTATTAATTCAAACTCTTCACCTTCTACCAATGTGGCTTGACCATCTTTTAAACGAGCAACAACAAAAAATGGATCTAGAGGAATATATAGACCATATTCTTTATCTTCGACTCTGAAGCTAACTAGAAGCTCGTATGTTTCTGAGTCGTCATCAATATTCTCTTCTTCAAGTTCTTCTGGATCTGGCTCATCCAGTTCTCCACTAATAGTAAGGGTTACTGCTGAACGCACCAAAGTCAAGTCGTGTTCTTGGAGGACTACATCAGCTACTGAAAGTATTGGTTCGCTGCTATCAATAGTTTCAATTAATTCAGGATCATTACCTTCAACAAGTAGAAAAAGCGATACGGGGGTGTCTACAGGTGTAAGTAGAGCGTAGTCACAATCATCTATAGGAATAAGCTGCTCAAGAAAGCACAGCAGATCACTTCCCTTGCTGTCTCTAACAACAACTGTTGGTACCTCACCACTATTGCTGGGACCTGATGCAGTCATAAAAGTTTCTGGTTGATTTGATCAGGATCTCCCATTGCACTTCTACTGGTCAATGAAAGATGGTGTCATTTAGACAGGTCTTAATTCAGGACCTTCATGTAGCCACTGCTCTAACAGAAGTGCAGCAGCAGCACTATCTAGTTGCCCACTGCGATCTCCATGCAAGCCATAAAGCTCCCCTGCAGCCCATGTGCTGGAATGTTCATTTACCCAGGCAATTGGTAAACAAAGTGCTTTGCTAAGTTTTCGCCCGTATTTTTCAGAATAGATTGCTTGTTTGGTCAATCGACCAGACTCATCTAATGGCAAACCAATAATAAGACCCTCAGCTTTCCTTTTATGGCAAAGTACTTTTAAAATTTTTAGGTCTTCAGAAAACTCTTTTCTAATAATTGGCGGAAGTTTTTTAATTGTAATTCCAAAAGGGTCGCAGCCTGCCAAGCCGATGCGTTTTCGGCCAACATCAATACTTATAATTGATTTTGGTTGTGGACGTATTTTTAGCATTAACGACGTCCAAGTGATGGGGTTGGAAGTGGTGGGTGTTGTGGTTGCAATCTTTCTAACATTGACTCCAGAGGTCTTGTGCCATAAATGATCTTATTGTTTAATTGTCTTTTCCAAAGGCTTCTAGCTAAAAGTATTCTTTCACCAATTCTCTCCCAGCCAAGATTGGATAACAATTCATTCAATTTTTCATCTTCATGTGATGTTTCAATCTGAATCTGAGGGTTTTGGATTTTTAATTTTTTAAGAACAATAGGTAAAGCCTCTACTAGACGATTGTCCCAGGCTTGGTCTCGAAGCAGTTCGAGAATTGATTGTGCGCCATCTGTGCCTCGATTGATGATTCCTGCAATGGCTGCCTTTTTAGACTCTGATTCAGCCAGAATTATGTAGCCATTTTCAGTTCTATCGCTGAGTAAATCAGTCCATTGCCTATCAACAATTTGGCGAAGGTGACTCGGGCTGCTTGATAGTTCGAGATGCCAAAGCAACGGCGCATTTGTTTTTGTTAACCCTTGCCAAACAAGACCTTTGGGTAATTTTTTTAGATGATCAGTTGATACTTTGTCTCTCTGGTCAATGGAAGGTGTCCAGCATTGGAAGAGTTTTAGTGGTTGAAACCCCAGCTCTCTTGCAAGACCAATAAGCTCTAGGTTTTCTGAAGGACAACGTATGACCCAGCTATGAGCTCTTTCTATACCAAGCTCTAAAACGTTTGTTAACAAGGCATGATTTAACTTTCGCAGGCTTGAATTTTTAGGAGGAGTGATCATTGTGGGCGATTCCACTAACCAGCATGTGCCTCGGCGGTTATAGGGACGCACAGTTAAATAGGCTATTAGGTGTTTTTCTTCCGTCGCAACAACGCATAAGCGGTTGCGAGCAGGCATTAGTTCTGCGAAATGCTTTTCAGCTTGTGCTAGCCAACTCTCCCAAAGCATTTTTTGGAGAGAAGCACGTTGAGCTGTTTCATTTTTGGAATTGAGCAGGGCTATATGTTTTGCCTTAAGCAATTCAACGCAAAGAGAGTTGCTGTATGCCTCTACCAAGCCAAAAAGAGATTCCTTGTCCAAATCTATCTAGCTTCAAAAATTGTGCTTCCAAATTCTTGTTATTTTGGTCTAATTAGAACCAATGGGGTTTGCTCATCAGCATTGCCAGCAGGGTTTGGACTGAGGGCTTTCTCCAAAAGCGTTAGATTGCAATGACTACTTGCGGCTAAAACTTTTACCCGACCCAGATCGTTTACATCCACAATCGCTACTGGAATTCCAATTTCAGATGCAGCTACTTTGCAAAAGTTTTTAGTTCTCTTCGGTCCTAAGACGATTGTTTGGTCATAAGGAGGCGTTGTGCCAGTGATGTCATCTATTAGTCGGGCCTGTTGCCCTGCGAGGCGATAAAAACCACCTTTAATCCCTATGAGTTTAAGAGCTACTCCAACACTCCATGCAACGAGTACTCTGGAGGGCCCGACAATATCAATAAGTGCTTGGAGACCACAAGCTGTTGCAAGACTGCTGGTTGGATGAAAGGCTTTACAAAGTATCTTCGCAAGATATCCGGGATTAATTGAACTTGGATGAAGGTATCTACCTTGCATAATTGCCAAAGGGGTCTCGCCAATCGTGAGAATGTCTCCACTGCGAACTAAATGCCCTGCATATTTCTGAAGTATTTGTATTGGGTCGTCTAGCACTCCAAGCAGGTGGGTTTTTATGGGAAGTACTTCATATCCATCTCCAGGGTTGAATTTAACTTTTGAGGGTTGTACTGGTTTTGGATGCAAAATTGGAACTAGTAGGCCTTGACGACGTTTAAGCCTTCCGAATGGTCCGTAGTTAACCCAATGAATTTCTACCCAGAGATTTTGTGCGTTTATAAGCTCACTATTAAATGATTTCTCCATTTGCAAGGTTATAAGAACATGGACTCGGGTTCGTTGGAAACTCTTCAAGATATAGGCGGTCCAATATCCATCCTTTCTTGCCTCTTGGTCAGGATGAAATGATGTTATTTTTGTTGTTATCTTTGTCTCTCTTAAATCAACCTCTCCTAGGGGGACTGCTTTTATTTTCATTTCAGGGATCATCACTTCCATTCTTGGATGTGGGTTTTTTATTTCCAACCATCCGGAAATTACAACACAACTATCTTGGCATTTTACGTCCCAGTCAAAAGAGTCTAATTGAAGTGGTGAAGATGCTCTAAGCTTATATTTTAGTTCAAGTAAGCAGATTAATGAGGCCAGTAGTAGTAATGCAATAAAAATGCTTGACATCTGATTTGCTGTAAATGTGCAAGTGTTGATAACGCGAAGCGTCGGTTTTAGGTGAATGTGTTCTCATTGTTATCTATTGAGAATATGCATGGTTAATTTGTCTTCGAACTGTTTTTTCCTTTTGATGGTTCGCTGTTGTACTCATTAAAACTCTTGATGGTCAAGTTGTAGGAAGGTTCTTCAAGACCTGTGGCTCTACTAATGCTGCTATTTAGCTCTTTCACTGATACTTGGCCCTCTTGGTCTAGTTGGATTGTTCCATTGCCGTCTATGACAACTGTTTGGGGGATGCGACCATGCCAATAATAAGCAGGTTCTCTAGGGTCTTCGCTCGGGTGTCTTTGTATTTCGTCAGTGGTATAGGGCAATATATCGATTTCGGAGCCCCAAACTAGCTTTAAAGCTGAAACTACTGGTGCGAACTGTTTGCTCGTTGCGCTGTCATCAAGATAGAAGACAATTACACTTGTCCGTTTTCTCTCAAGACTATTGGCAAGAGTTGTTGTAGGAGGTACTAGTGAGCCATTAGCGGCGTAAAGAAAAAAAATGTTTCCGTCGTAGCTATCCGTCTCGCGAGCAGCATTTGCTGGCAAGGCCAACAAAACAATGGCTAAAAAAATGCTTGCGATGTTTTTCATCAGATCGGCCATGGGCCTTTTTTCAATACTTGAAGACTTTATTGTGTGATGTAATTAGATGAATGGGTAGGTCGATTAACTTCTGCCAAGACTTCGACCCATCCCTTGGGCAATACCTCTACCAATTAGACCAATAGATCGGCCAACCACTTTTGTTAGTACTACCACCATCAAATCCCCTATGTGTTTGATCAATGCTTGTAACTGAGGTGCGAGTGCATCTCTGGCCTCTAACAATAATGCGACTTGTTGTTGTAGCCATCCAAGGCTCCTGAGCTCTTCATCGCGAGGTTCGGTGAGCATTAATAGTTTTATAGAGCCTTTGTGTAATTTATAAAGCAATCTTTTGCTTTCATATAGCTCTATTGGACGCAGAACCAAGTTTCTCCAACGTGTTTGGCTGTTTAATTGGTTGCGTAAACGTTCAAGTTCTCTTGTGGATATAAGTTTTTCCAATAAAAGATAACGTCTAAGTTCTGGCCATTCGGCGCACGCACCAAGCATCTCAGCACTTACAATTTCAGCAGTCCTTACGATCCAGTTGCTTATATGGTTTTCGAGGTGAATTAAGGCTCGAGGGTCATCGGCAGCAAGGAGTTGGGCATTGATTGGAACAGGTTTGTCTAGAAGTAGTGGATCTATTATTTGATGTGGTTCTGGAAGCTCTTCATCGCCTTCCTCTAACTCTGCAATAGCAAGAAGTTGATCTGTAACTGTTTTAAGTTCTCCGTCCTTTGGTATCCGTACATAGTTTCCAATGATTGCCCTGAGAGATTGCTTGCGCAGCTCAGGTTGAATCGCCAGCCAAGTTTCATAGATATTCTCTTCTGTGTCTTTATTCTTTCTTAGACGTTGAAAGACTTCGTCTAATTGGCTTATAAGTGACAAAAGAAGTTTTGTACGTAGCGGTGTTGCTAACCCTTCTATAGCCAATAGCTTGCCCGTGGTATTCGTCAACTCACCACCGATTGATTCTTTTAGCCTGTCGCGTATGGCATCCCAAACAGCAACTGCAGATCGATTTTGAAGTGAGATATTTGTTTCACTTAATTGGGAAGACTTTTGATTTTTTTGTTGTTGACCAATGTTTTTAGTTGGATCAAGAGAGGTGTTAAGTGGTCCCCACAAATGAACCAAAAGAGATTTTGCACTATTGAGTTCTCTTTTTCGTCCATCCAGGAGAGTTCTAAGAATCAGATTTTCAGGCGGAGGGTCTAGTAGATCATTGATTGCTTGCAAGTCATTATTGATTTGTTGAAGCCCACTTACTAGCAGCCATTGACCTAAACCAATAGTGGAATAGGGATGAAGCCCTTTCAAAGAGCTTTGTTCTTGAACGCTTATTACCCTTCCTCCACCAAGGAGTGTCTTTATGGATTCTTTTAGGGTTTTTAGATCGGGAGCCTGCAGTAGACCTGAACAGTTAAGTTCAAGTAATTCTCTTGAATCAATTCGAAGATTGGCTGGTATAAGAAGCAATAAAGGTGCCGGGAACCAATTTTTCTGGAGATGGTTTAGCTCAAGTTTTAAGGCACTTATCGATTCAAGACTTTCAACTGACCAAATAACAAGGGAAGGATGTCTATTTAACTGTTCCTTTGATCTAACTACCACAAGACCATCTTCGCTATCTGAAAGGCGCTCAGCAAGTGTCTCGCCTAGCAAGTCTGAGGCTAGAAGCAGTATCTGTGTCGATGGGCTTTCAGCCAATTTCCTACCTATCAGATCTTATCTGCCAAGTTACCTATCGTGGGACAAAACTCCACCCCAAAAGGTACTGGATGTTTAAATAAGATTATTTTTAGAGATTAGTATTGTTGTTGATTAGTGTTAATGACTACAAAATTAAGCAATGAATGGCCCTTTTGGAGCAGAGTCTTGAAGATGATTATTACTCATAACCTTGATAGCTTCTTGAAGATCTATAGCTCCATCATATAAAGCTCTTCCGATAATTACAGCTTCTAATCCAAATGCTTTTAGGGACTGCAAGGCTATTAGGTCAGCGATGCAGCAGACTCCTCCTGAGGCAATAACTGGAACATCACTTGCAGTAGCCATTTCTTTTAAAGCAGCAATATTTGGGCCATTCATAGCACCGTCTGTAGATATGTCGGTGCTAATGATTGCTGCAATGCCTTCACCATTAAAAGTTCGTGCAAGTTCATTCGCGCTTATGTTGCTTTTTTCAATCCAGCCATGAGTCGCGACTTTTCCTTCTTTTGCATCAATACCCACGATGATCCTTCCAGGGTTTGAGCGGGCTAGTTCTTTTACCAGGGCTGGGTTTTCGATAGCAATTGTTCCAAGAATTACCCTGTCTACGCCGAAACTAAGTAGCTCCTCGGCACGGTCAATTGATCTGACTCCTCCACCTAGTTGGACTGGTATTTCTAGAGACTTTGTAATTGCTCTTACACTTTTATCGTTGATAGGCTGTCCAGTTTTAGCTCCATCAAGATCAACAAGGTGCAACCGCTTTGCACCTTGTTCTTGCCATTTCAGAGCCTGCTCGATGGGGTCTTTGTTGAACTGCGTAACTTTTTCGTAATCCCCTTGATGAAGGCGTACGCATTGGCCATCAAGAAGGTCGATAGCAGGGATGATTTGCATTGTTTTTACTCTGTTAATAGCATCCTGATTGCAAAGCATTAATACAGCATTTTCATTGGCGCGCTTCAATAGAAGCAATTGATAGCAGTGGAACCTTGAAAATCCTTGTAATGGGGGGCACCCGTTTTGTTGGTAAGGCTTTGGTGCAGATACTCCAAGGCCAAGGCCATAGTCTCACTCTTTTTAACCGTGGGAATAGATCTATCCCTGATGGAGTCGAACATTTATTTGGTGATAGGTCTACTGGCGAGGGGCTTAGACAATTACAAGATAGATGTTTTGATGTAATCGTTGATAGTTCAGGTCGTAGGCTTCAGGACAGCAAGGAAGTTATTGAGAGAACTGGTTTTCCAAAACATAGATTTCTCTATGTGAGCTCGGCTGGTGTATATGCGGAATCTGAACAATGGCCTTTGGATGAGAAAAGTCCTATAGATACTGAAAGTCGTCATATTGGCAAGGTTGACACTGAAAATTGGTTAATAAAAGAGAAAATTCCTTTTACAAGTTTCCGACCTACATATATTTATGGCCCTGGTAATTATAATTCAATTGAAAGATGGTTCTTTGATCGAATACTATTTGATCAGCCTGTTCCTTTGCCTGGAGATGGAAATACAATCACCCAATTAGGCCATGTAGTTGATCTTGCTGATGCCATGGCTAGAAGCCTTCAAGTTGAGGCCTCAAAAAACAAAATTTATAATTGTTCTGGCAACAAAGGTATTACTTTTCTTGGCCTTATTCATCAAGCAGCAATTGCTTGTGGAAAGGATCCAAAACTTGTTGCGACAAAGAAATTTGATCCTTCAGTTATTGAATCAAAAGCTCGTAAAGCCTTTCCATTGCGATTAAATCATTTCTTAACTGACACAACTCGAGTTCAACAAGAGTTGGGTTGGCTCCCCAAAATTGACATTGCGACAGGTTTAGTTGATAGCTTTATTAATGATTATTCCCTTGCCCCCACCATAGAACCTGATTTCACTTTGGATAAGAATTTGTTCGGGGCTTGAGATATGTGAATGCTGAGATAATTGCTAATCCTAATGAAGTCCAGAAAAGATATAACCCAAGACCTTGAGCATTATTGGTAAAGCTGTCCCCCCCCCAGTTGGATGGCCAAAGGAGCAAAAGCATACTTGCAAATTGAAGGGAGGTCTTGACTTTGCCACCAAGAGAGGCTGGACCACCTGATTGAACTTCAGAACGCCATGAAGAAACTAAGAATTCTCTTGCAATCATTAACCAGACAGACCATATGGGCAGCATATTTATGCTTGCCAACCAGATCATTGGAGCTGAAAGAAGAAGCTTGTCTGAAAGAGGATCAAAGCGTGCTCCCCATGGAGTACCTCCTCCCGCTTGTCTTGCGAGCCATCCGTCTGCAAGGTCACTTAAACCCATTATTAGCAATAGGCACCAGGCAAAAGTGAATTTTCCAAAATGAAGGGCAATTACAACTGGTAGGCCAGAAATTGCTCTGGAGAGTGTTAAAGCATTGGCTAGCTTCTGAAGTCTTTTCTTGCCAATTAAATACATGTGAATTTGAACTGTGACATTTTAAAGTGCTATGCAGTATGGGCTGAATACTCATTTATATGCAAGGTTATTTTAAGTAGCTTATGAAAAAATCATTGTTTTATAGATTTTTCAAGTAAGGCCTTATGGATATTAGAGTTATTTATTATAAATGAATTTCTAAATAGACTATCTTCTCTATTTACGAAGATATCATTATATTGTAAGATGACTTCTAAGTATACTCTTTATTCTGTTTTCAAATGACAACGCTTCTTTTGTTTGTTTTAATGGGATCTCTGGCTTCCATGCTTTATATCGTGCAACGAATAGAGAAAAACAAATGAATTGTTTATTATTGATAGGATTAATAAAGTATTTCAATGTATATAGGGTAGATATTTACCCTAAATATATTTCGAGTCAATACCTGTAATCTTGCAGCGCAAGACTGCTAATGCTTCATTAGGAAGACCGAGAAATATGTTGAGAATATTATTTGTTGTTGGTTCTATATTTGCTACTCCTATAAGTATTACTTCTCCATTTGTATTTAGGCGACTCCCTTTGACTTTATGAAGATTGCTAGTTATCTTTTCTGTTGAAAGGTTGGTTTTTACAATCAACTCAGGCGCTTTAATTATCTCACCTATTGTAAACTTGAATCTAGCCTCAAAGGCAAGTGAAAAAGTTCCATTTTTAATATCAAAAGTTCCGCTTAGCATATCCATGCTAATTGAAATCTTTAAGCTAGGAGGTAATGGTAGCCCTAGAAACTTTGTATTGCGCCAAGTTAGTGAAGGAATTTGAAAGCTATCAGGATCAAAATAAACCCTTTTGACATCTTCTTGATTTGTCTCTTCGACGTGACCTTTCCCTCCTCCACCAGAAGCGTTATAGCGGAACTTGGGATATGAACCGATAATTAGCGTACAGCCATCTAGACTTTCAAGTTGCATTTCTGAAATCTATAGTTTGCTTATAATAATAAATACATTTACATATTTATTGGGTTCTTTTTTTAGAGACTTTAAATCATAATATATGTATATTGTCTCTCATGTTATTGATTGGCAAATTAAATATCTTTGTCACTTTCTTTTTTTACATCACTATTAAAATAACTTGATGTGTATTTGTAACTCATGATTTGCCTACAAATAACTTTATGAAGTCTTGAATTCTTGAGGATTTGTATTGACCCCTGAATCAATGACATCAGTTCTTGCTATAAGCAACTTTGGCCATTACTTGAGTAGACGTAGGGATGGGGACCAATGCTTAGGAATATTTGATCTATTTGACTAAGGGCCTTTGGGCTTATAGTCCAAACGTTTAGTCTGTTAGAACTACATATATACACCTATGCGCTCTTTGGCTTTAAAACTTTCGCCAGGCAGCGACCTCCGCTTAAGTATTGAGAAATTAGGAAGAGATCAGCATTCATCAGGTTTTGTACTTGGTGTTGTGGGGAATCTTTCTCAGGCTTCCTTTCAGTGCCCTGGAAGGAAGGATCCAACAGTTCTAGAAGGAAACCTTGAAATCATTACGTTAAATGGGACCTTTTCTCCCAATGGTGTGCATCTTCATCTCAGCCTTTCAGATGGGGACTGCCAGGTTTGGGGTGGACATCTTGAACCAGGAACTTTAGTTCTTAAAGGCGCTGATGTCCTTGTTGGATTGGTCGAAGAGCAACCGCATATAAATAGCCAATTAACCGCACCAGTGCCACAACAAGTTTTGCCTCGTGTAGAGATAGCTGTCATGCCTAAATGTCCATGGTCAGCAAGAGCTCTTAGGCTTTTACAGAATCTAGAAATCCCCCATACAGTTAACAGTGTTGATAACGACGAGTCTTTTTATACTTTTAGAGAAAGAACTAATTTAGATACTTTTCCTCAGGTATTTGTTGATGGTGACTTGATAGGTGGTTATGAATCATTAGCAGAGCTTCACAAATCGGGTAAATTAATTGAATTACGTTAATACAGGAAAATCAACTCCCAGTTCGAAAAGCTTTTGGTCTGAAAAACCATGGTGGTGTCAACCATGGACAATAGTTATTACTGGTATTTTGATTTTGACAATAAGTTGGTTATTGCTTCATATTTTGTGGCTAACTGCTTTACTCTCACTAGTAATCTTGCTTTGGTGGATTCTTTTTCTTGTGATTGCTCCAGCTACATATGACCAACAAATAAGCCCTGATAATAATGAAGATTAGTACTTTATTCTGGACCTTATTTTTTAATCTAAATAAATTGTATGGACGGCTATTAAAAAGAGTCTAGTTTTGCTACTGATTCAGTTCTATTTCCTCATAGTTGCGATTTCAGTTGGTTTAAAACCTCTAAGGATCTAGTCCGTCCGGTGGCATCTTCAAACTAAACCAGCTCTTTAAAAATGACTTCTTTTTTAAAAATCAAACCTCTACAACGTGCTGACATCCCAAGGATAACTATGTGGTCCAGAGTTGAAGGATTTGCTCCCGGGGCAGGAGACGTTGGCATATATCGACATACTGATCGCCAGGGCCTTTGGGTTGGCTGGATAGGTAATCAGCCAATAGGATGCATCGCTGGTGTTAGATACAACGCCTCATATGGTTTTATTGGTCTTTTTTTGGTCATACCTGAACAACGTGGTCAAGGGTATGGAGTAGAACTTTGGAAGCATGCTTTAAATCATCTTGAGGACCTTTCTTGTATTGGATTAGAAGCAGCACTTGATCGAATAGATGACTACGCTGGCTGGGGTTTCTCACCTTCATCCTCGACTACACGTTGGCAATACATTGGTGACGGAGAGCTACTGGAAGTTGACAATGATTTGGGGACAGATTTAGAAGGCCTGAAATTACTAGAAGGAAAATCTATTCCCTCTCGAGCAGTTCAGGCATACGATGCCTTGAGAGAGCCAAGTCCTAGACCACACTTCTTATCAGATTGGCTTTATCACCCTGCTGGGAATGTATTAGCACTTGTTGATGGAAATGGAAGTTGCCATGGTTTTGGACGGATTCGTCCTTGTCTATTGATTGATGGAGAAGGGTGGAGAATAGGACCTTTATTAGCTGATAATCAACAATTGGCAGAACTATTACTTAGGCAACTGGTTAAACGGCATCCTGGAGTAGTCTTATTCGATTCGCCTGGTTCTAATCAATCAGCAGATCCACTCCTCAGAAAATTAGGATTTAACCCAGTTTCTCAAACTATGAGGATGTACAGGGGGGAACAACCTCCAATATCTATGAAAGAAGTATATGGATTGGCTTGTCTTGAACTAGGCTGAAACTTTAAGTCCTTCGTTTCTTCATTTTAGTGATAAGCAGCCCTTAACGCGAATTAAGACAAAAGCATTGTTCAATAATGAAAACTTTTTGAATGCAGCTTTTTAGTTGTTGCGATTTAGTTGATCTCGTAAGAGTTGCTTCTCTGATTGCAGCTCAGTTTCTAGTTGACCTATTAGCTTTGTTACCAAGGACTGAAATTCTGGCTGACAACCTCTAAAAGCAGCTTTATGCCGAATGGGCTCGTTGCGTGTTCTTAAGTCTGTAAGCATAAGTTGTAAAGCGTCTATCCTGGCGTTGTTATCCATGATTAAATTAAGTTGTATTTATTTTAAGAATAATACCTATACAGTAATTTTTTCCAGGGCTTGTTGCATTGGTATTCTTGATATTTCTTTAGTACTTGTCACTTCAATGATTCGTCCTGTCGATTTTTTTGTTTTGAGTGCTTCTATGCAGCATTGTGCTAAAAGTCTTCTTGGGATGTAAGCGTCTTGTTGGACATCAGGTCCTGAATAACGAATACCTTCCAGATTAAGATCTTCTTCTCTTTCGGAAAGACCTCCAGGTCTGATCACTGTCCAATCCAATCCACTTTTTTCTAGAAATTGTTCTCCTAGGCGCTTCCATATAAGGATTAGGCCAAAGAGGTTAAGTGGATGAAACCAGCGTCCTGCACATAGAGAACTTACAAGAATAATTCTTTTTACACCTTCACGTTTGCAGCTTTCAACTTGTTGACGAACACCAAGTGCATCCACTCTTGCTGGACCAGTTAGATCGGGAGATGGCCTCGCGCCTGTGGCTATTATTAGTGCATCGCTATCTTTGAGGGCTGAATCAAGAGCATTATTATCAGAAAGTGATAGAACCCTTTGATCACAATTGACGAGATTTGATGGCAATACTGAATTTTCTCTCAGTATTAGTCGGACTTGATAGCCAGAAGCTAAAGCTTCTTCCGCTATACGAAAACCTGTTTTCCCGGATGCCCCGCTGATAGTAACTCTCATATGCTAGACCTTGCTGAGCTTGCAGAAAAAATATTTTTCCAATTATATATTAAATCAGGTCTGATTCATGTCTTCAAATCTAAATCTTTGCAAGCACTTTAAATGTCTTCGTTTATTAATGAATTATAGTGGCATCTTTAAATAAATGTATTGGTATAATTAATTATATAATAATGATTGACTATTTAATAATATAGTATTTGTGGAGGATAAAATTAAATCTATGGTTTAATCCATCTGACCGGTTTCTTTCGATTAGGATAAAGTAATTTACATAGTTCACAATCCCTTCCGTCACATTTACGTGCAGTGCAAAACTCTCTCCCATAGAAGATTATTTGTAAATGAAGCCTATTCCATTCTGATTTTGGGAAAATACACTTCAAATCCTTTTCTGTTTGAGTAACACTATTCCCATCAGATAATCCCCACCTCTGCGCTAATCGATGGATATGAGTGTCAACAGGAAATGTAGGAATGCCAAATGCCTGTGCCATAACGACACTAGCGGTTTTATGTCCCACACCTGGTAATGACTCTAAATCCTTGAAATTATTAGGTACTTGGGCAGAGAATTTATTGGTCAAGATATTTGATAGTTTACTTAGATGCTTTGCCTTCTGTTTTGAAAGTCCAAGTTGTTTTATAAGGCTATAAATCTGTTCTTCTTTTAGTTGGCTCATGGTTATTGGGTCTGGCGCAACCTTAAACAAAGCAGGGGTCAATTCATTCACTTTCTTGTCAGTTGACTGTGCACTTAGAACAACTGCCACCAATAAGGTGAATTCATCTTGATGTTGAAGCGGTATCGGTGGATCGGGATATTTTTGATTAAGAAACTTAAGTATTATCTGTGCACGTTGTTGCTTATTCATTTTATAATTTTTATGCAGTAAAATGCTTGTTATTTTCTCTTTGTATTAGATATGTAACTAATGCTAACACGAAGACAGCCAAAACAGACAGGACTAGGAATTGTTTGCCCTTATAAAAAACACCAGCACCTAATGCTACAACTGGAGGATTAGATAGACATATACTTATTATAAGGGAAGGCAGGAATCTAGTCCATCTGATTTTTGTAAGTCCAATTCCATAACTGACAAAATCAAACAAACCCGTCATTAACAAACCTGTCATCAAGAAAAAATTACGCTCTATTTTTGTGGTGCTAAATTTCTCAACTTTAAACATGAATTTATCGCTAACAACTTTTTTGACTGCATTACGACCGTATTTTCTTGCGATCAGGAAAGATGTCGAGCAGGCGATAAGATCCGAGATGCATATTAAAACGATTCCATGTTGAAACCCAAATAAAAATCCTGCCAATAGTGAATATGCTGTACTGGGAAGAATTGGTATAATTACACTTGTAAACCTTAAGAAAAATATTCCGATCGGTGCCATTGCGCCGAGCCCGATAATATATAACTTAATTGAATCTATATCATAATAAAGTAAGCAGTAAATAATAATAAATAGGACTATTGCTATCCCTATATATTTATACATTTTCGAGAGTCTCATCAAATCCAGAAATCTTAGAATAAGAATACTATCTTAACCTCTGCTTTCTTTAAGTATATAAAATTGGGAAATTAGGTTCATATTACAAATGACTATTTACTCATAACAGCTTTATATTCTTGACTGGCTGACTTCCTTTGAATCGCGGAGCTTTTTCTACCTTGACGCGAAGACCTTTTCAAATGCAATATAAGTTACATCCGATAGTGACGGATGTTACCAATTTAATTTTTTTTTGCGCCTTGCGCAAGCGAGAATATCTTTGATCTATTAGATGTCTACAGCTGAGGAGGCGTTCATCAAGAACGAGCTCTTAAGGGATCTAGTACTGTCAACTGTTTTATTTATTGAATCAATCTAATTTCTATAGAAGTTAAATTGATTTCTATATCTAAAGAGATCCAAGAAGGTTTTAAATAAGGTCAACAAGCACCGTGCAGCAGCCCTTTCTTAAAATAGAAAATATTTGGCACAGCTATGGGACTTGGCCTAGGACTCCATGGACGCTTTCTTCAGTTGATTTAAGCCTTCAAAAAGGAGAACTTGTTGGATTACTAGGACCATCAGGTTGCGGCAAAACAACACTATTGAGGCTGATCGCTGGTTTTGAGAGGCCAAGCAGGGGAACGATTTTTTTGGATGGGAATCCAATCGCAAATTCTGTAAATGTTCTTCCTCCTGAGCTTCGCGCGGTTGGAATGGTTTTTCAGGATTATGCACTTTTCCCGCACCTCAACGCTTGGAGAAATGTCTGTTTCGGACTTCGTCGAGGAGAAGATACATGTCGCGCAGAATGGCTTTTTGAGTTACTTGATCTAGTTCCTTTTCGGCAAAGGTATCCTCATGAACTATCTGGAGGACAAAGGCAAAGACTTGCTTTAGCAAGAGCTCTTGCTCCTGGTACATCTCTGGTTCTTTTAGATGAGCCTTTTTCAAATCTTGATGTGGAGGTTCGTTTAAGGCTTCGTAGTCAGCTTCCAAGAATTCTTCAAACATGTGGGGCAACTGGCCTATTGGTTACTCATGATCCACAGGAAGCCCTTGCTATCTGTGATCGTGTTGCAGTTTTGAGGTCTGGAGAGTTGCATCAATGTGCTCCACCTTGCGAACTTGTTGATCAACCTGCCACTCCTTTTGTCGGGAGATTTGTTTTGCAGAGAAATATCATTCCATTGGATACTTCTGGAGATATTTGGAGTACACCAATTGGATCAATAGAGAGACTAAATGATATTCCGATTAATGAGGCATCACAGCTAATGGTGGATGATCAGGTTATCCAGGTTCGCCCTCATCCTTCAGGCGAAGCTTTGATTCAAAGTAGAGAGTTCCAAGGTACCCACTGGATTCTTAGTATTTCTATTGGCGATCATGTTTTACGAGTTAGGCAACCATTGGAGGAATTAGTTAATACTGGGGACAGATGCTTCTTGAACTTCAAACCAGGTGGCAGTGGGATTATTTTTCCTGGAGCAATTCCATGTACTCTTTAGTAAGTTATTTATTGACGTCTTTTGTTTAAACTTACATGTAAATCATTTCTTTGTAGTATTCTTATTTTAAATTTTAAAGTAGCTATATTTAATTACATAAATGGCCGAGTGTTTCAGTTTTTGCTGCATTGACACTTCCCACCTTTCCACTTGCTGCACTTGCTTTTTTTGCAACGCTTCTTTTTGTTTATACGAGTATCTCTACGACCCATATAAATATCTGTTGATTGTCCAACAGGTTTGACCATGATTGGCTATTGAAAGGTTAACTAATGAGATTGATTCGCATTATAGGCTCTTGAATTAGTGGGATTTTACAACTGTTTATTTATGCAATTATCTTGTATCATTAGGCACATAGATCCATTTAATTGCAGCTAGACGCATCTACCCCATTTGCTACAACTGATTTATCAGCATTTTGTCATGACAACCACATCTAGTCTTCCAGCTATAGGTCTTTCGACAGGCCCTGCAGGTCGGGTAATCGCTCAGCCAATGGAAGCAGGCTTATTGCAGGGGCTCCAGGATCATCTCACTATGGAAAGAAATGCCAGTGCTGCTTACTTTGCAATGGCAATTTGGTTTGCCGAGAGGGAGCTAAGAGGTTTTTCAAAGTTTTTCAAAGAGGAGGCTGTCAATGAGCAAGAACATGCAGGGAAGTTTGCTGATTACCTTATTGCTCGTGGTCAGACAGTAGTTTTACAAAATATACCTGCGCCCAAACAAAGTTGGAGCTCAGCCGAAGAAATCATGGCTGCGTCATTTCAAATGGAAGCAGATGTAACCTCATCACTTCATCAGCTATATGCAATGGCAGAAAGAGCTTCAGATATGCGTACTACAGTCTTCTTAGATCCAACAATTGACAGTCAAATAGCTTCAGAAGATGAATTTGCCCATTTATTGGGAAGAGTACGTTTTGCTCAAAATCAACCTCCAGCAATGCTTCTCATTGATGGTGAACTAAGTGATGGAAAACAAAATAGAGGTACTTTGGCTTGATCAATGCCAAAGAGTCCCTTTGTTAGTTGTCTCTTTTTATTAAGTTAACTGCTCTAAATTTATTTGTTTTGACAGAGACCTATTAGTTATTTCTATAAGGAATTTTATAGAAAGCTGATCTAGAGACTTGTTTCGTTTCCAGCTGCTTGCAAGTTGAAGAATTTCTTGACTTCTTTGATTTATAATTTCTAATTCACGATTTTGACGAAGATATAGATCATGGTTATTGCATGTATTTATGGATATCAAAAGACTTTGCTTTCGATAGCTGTTTACTGCAATTTCATGGCAAAGGTTACCAATAACACTCTCTGAACTGGTTAGTG
This sequence comes from Prochlorococcus sp. AG-409-P01, assembly GCA_003215335.1. Classification (GTDB taxonomy): domain Bacteria; phylum Cyanobacteriota; class Cyanobacteriia; order PCC-6307; family Cyanobiaceae; genus AG-409-P01. The sequence continues at coordinate 75,782 of QCKM01000004.1, forward strand.
TTTTTTGCATTTTTATTCAGGCTGCTAAGGGTGCAGATTCAATAAAAGTTGGTGAAAGGCGGAGTTTTGGCTCACCTGTAGGTGAATTAAGCAAATCAGCAGTCCGCAATCTTGAGATGAGGCGTGTTGAAGTAACACGTGTAGAACCAATAAGTTCTCCAATTCGTTCGTGAGTCAAACGAAAAGGGAGGTCGCACCAATCACCACAGCGTCTCCCGAGCCTGTTTACTAGGAGAGCTAACAGTGCTTGAAGACGTTGTTCTGCACTTCCTAGGTGGCGTATACGAAGTAATTGAAGTGTCCATTCATTAACTGCATCGAAGCCATGCTCTTCACTTGCCTCTACATCATTAAAGAATTGCAGTGGAGTCAGGGCTTCAACACATACTCCTTCGCTGCAGAGTCGATCAGTACGTAATTGGTCGCCAGATTGGAGGAATGCAAGTGTCATCCCCTCGGTTTCTTCACAAGGACAGTAAACACGAGCTATGCCCTCTGTCACTTCTAGGCAACCTTTCCCTGTACGAGAAGTGGGATCTAAAAGTATTGATTGGCCAGTGGAAAGCCTTACTTTGTCAGAAGACTCATTTGGCATGAAACGGAAATTCATTTCAATTGAATAACGGCTTGTTGAGAAGTCCTCTCAAAATAAACCCATAGAGGCGCTTTTTGCAAGCGATTCTCAATAGCAAATGTGTTGTTGAGAGAAATTGGATAAGAGTTATACGCATAGGTAGCATTTGATACGATTCAGCCATGTATTTCGGCAGTTCCTGACGAAGCCACTAAATAATCCTGCATGAATTTTGGGTTTTACAGAGCTCTATAAATAGTCGGATGAATGACTCTCTGGCATGACAGTTAATGTCGTTTAGTCAAGGCATTTGTGTATGCACTGTTGCCTTAGAGACTTCTGAGGAGCATTTCTGCTAAATGACCAATCTATAAATGTTTTTCCTATTTATATAGGATGAATGTAATTTATTGTGTATAACAACAAATTTGTGTTGTGAGATAATTAATTAATGAGCTCTAGTATTATTAGTTGACCTTTAATCAATGTCCAAAAGCTTTGCTAGAAAAATTAGAGCAATTTCATTGCTCTGTTCATTCAAGTAAAGTACTTGCAGTAGTTTTAGGATTGCTGGCAGATTTCGATAGCATTGAATATGTTCAAGAATTAATAAATATATTGCCTAAATTAACTGAAAACCATATCAAATTAATTGTTATAGGAATTGGAGACGATCTATCTAAAGAAAAGTTTTGTTCCTACACTAAATTGCCTAAAGAATTGATTATTGTAGATAAAGATAGCTCTTTGCATCAGAGTCTCGAACTTTCAAAGGGACTAGATTTACATATGGGAAGTTGGTTGGATATGCTTTTAATGTGCGCAGGTGTATCTTCTCCAGCTACTCTCCCTGAGGTCTTAAGGGGATATTTGGGAGATCGAAATGCATCTAGTCGTATTAAGCCAGATGAGCTAATACGAATTTGGCCTTTCCCAGAATTCAGGGGTTCACTCTTTTCTTTGGCTGGAGGTGAAAACTATCTACGACCTTTTGAGTTGGCTACTATAAGATTGAAAAATATGATTGAGATAATTGGCAATTGGGATTTGTATGTAACTGACCATAAGCTTTTGACTCAGCGTGGAGGAACCTTCCTGATCGATAGTGATTGCAGATTACTATATTCTTATAGACCTAAATCATTACTTAGCTATTCACCTACAATGTCAAGACCACTGAGTTTTCTCGAGCCTTGGATCGGTTAGCTCTTCGAAACTAGTTTTAGTAGATTTAACCTAAGAGGCTTCATTCAGTTGCTAATCTATTTGGGTTCTGTCTGTTGACAGGTAACATTTGGATGAATTAGTTATTCTGATAAAAAGCATATATATTATGCCGTCTAACATTTGCTCTAGGTGTGGCAGTTCCTCTATCCGGGCCGATAGGGCCTTAGGTGGCCGATTGGTCTGTACTAAATGTGGAACTACTTGTTCTGGAAAAAAATCATGGACAAGTCAAAAAAAAATTAGTTCCAATAGAATTTCTAAAAAAGTAATTTACTTATGTTTAGCTTGCTTAACTTTCATCATACTATTAATAGTTGTTTGATAAGTGATTTTTTAGACATCATCAGTCTGTATAGGAATTAGCTGACGATAACCTTTGCTATTTATGATTTTAAGAGGGGTGTCATATAACTTGCTTAATTTATCTGAAACTAGCATTTCCTGCATTGATCCATCATCACTAACGCTACCTTCATTTATGAATATTACTCTTTCGATTTCATCAACTATTGTCTCTACTGAGTGAGTTACAAGTAATAGAGATGTCTGAAAACCACAAAGCTTTCTGATCAAACCTATTAAATTAGCCTTTGCACGTATATCTAGTGAATTTGATGGTTCATCTAGGATGAGGACTTGTGGATGATGAATGATAGCTCTAGCAACAAGAACTCTTTTCTTTTGACCATCTGAAAGCTCTCCATAGCATTTGCAAGCTAAATGGGACAATTCAAGTTTTTTAAGCACTTCTTCCGCCTTATGTACATGCGAATTTATAGGCTTCTGTTTAATAGACAAGCCTATAGAGCCATAAAGACCTGAAAGCACGAGATTACGTACCTGAGTATTTTTAGAAGTCCTTATGTGAATATCATCAGAGACGATTCCTATTTTTTTTCTTAAAGTTTCCAAATTAATTCTTTCATTGCCAAATAATTTCATGTAAGAATTATTTGTTACCAAAGGGTATATCTCTCGACTTATTAATTTGATTAACGCACTTTTTCCGGCACCATTTGGCCCTAATATTGCTGTATGTTCTCCATGATTAATATTAAAACTGATATTTTTTAGTACTTTTTTGTCATTAATGCATGAACTTATGTTTTTTAGTTCAAGCCATGCACCATTCCTTTTCACGAATCTGATTCCATGATATTAACCATTTAACCGCATCATCCAACCAGAATATAATTGCCATGATGTCCATAGAAAAATACCAAGAAATGCCCAATTTAACCAGGCTGGCCTTTGATTATTTTGTTCCATAGCAATTACTCATTAAAATCTATTAGCATACTAGTTAAGTCTTATTGGTTTAGATGCTTTTGTTTATTTATAATACTATTAAAAGTATTAATAATGGAATCGGTATTATACGTATAATGCTATTAATTAGAATAGATTTTTCATTGTCTTTTGCGAGTTTTGGATTCTCTGGTGGGTAAGGCATAGGGAAGTCCATATGCACAGTATTTGTTGTTGAAGTAGTCGGATGGAGCGACCATGGAGAATCATTGACAGTTGCTTTTCTATGCCAGTCCCAAAAATACTGAATCATCTTGTCTTCTCCTAGTAGCTTGACGTTGTCCTTTTCTACATAACCCATTTGTTGATTATATGTTTGAGTCTTTAAAACCAGATAATCTTCTGAAAAGATTCTGTAGAAGATCCTGTGCTGTAGAGGCTTGAACATAACTAACTTTGCAAGAAATTCATTCGTTAGGAATTTTCTGTAGTGCCTAACTATAACTCTGGCTCTGTTTTGGGCTAGTGGTATGTGATCTAGAACTTGTATATATCTTGCAGTTTCTGGGCTGCCTTTGTATATTAAAACTCTACCTGGTGGAATAAATTTTAAGGTTATAAATTCATCTTTAGAATCACTCTTATGCATATATTTGCTTTCTATATGTCTAAAATCCTTGGTAATCTTTTGGTCGAAGCTTGTAATTGTTTTTCTGTTGACATTGCTGTCAGGGATAGTATCACCATGAATCCAAAATATATGTAAAATATCAAGGTGATTTTCAATTATCCTGGCCCAGTCACATTTAAAGTCAACTGTTACTTCTTCACATTTATATTCATCTATTTTAAACCCGAATGTGTCTGGTATGTGATCTACAAGCTTATCTTCTGAGTTCCATTCTCCGAGTTCATCCTTTGCTTTTCCATTATAATAAATATAGATGTATCCATCTCTCTCAACGCATGGATATTGTGATAGGTGTATTCTTTTTGCATAATTATTGTAGTTTGAATCTATAATATGTTGACATGTTAATCGATCTAGATTTGTACACTCTCCCTCTGATGAGAACCTTCCACCATGATATGGGCAAACCAATTCACCATCTTGTATAGATCCACCCATGAAGGAGGACCCTCTATGTGGGCATAAGTCTTTAATGCATCGTGCCCTACCTTTATTATCTCGATATAAAATAATAGGCTCATTATACATTGATAAGTTATAAATTTCTTCTTTTTTCAATGAAGAACTGCTGCAAACCGCATACCAGCCCAGTAGGCCTGCAGTAAGTAGGCCTTCACTATTCTCAGATGCAGAGTCCGCCAAAGTATCTGATATATCTTCTGTTGTTGCCATTACGCTCATAGCTTCTTCTCTGCTTTTTAGAATACGGAGCAGTAGCTCATGACTTTAGCCATTCTATGTCATGACAATAATCAAATTCAGTCAAGACAAAGACCATGTATAAATTTAGTTGCCTCTCCTATACACCTTGAAACCTTTTCCTTGCAATCATTCTCAAGGAATATTGTAAATTGTTTTAGCTTCTTCCTACTTGCTCTATTGTGTGGTATATATCTGGGTCTTATACTATGCCAAGTGCTTCTGGTGCTGACTTGTTGATGTGATTAAGTCTCCCCGCTGACTTTGTTTAGTTTTTGCAAATAAATTGAATGTTTTAGTGGTCTCATTTAATGATAAGTCGCCTGCACGTCCTTCAACATGTTGCGAGGGAAGGGCCTGACTTGTTTGCCGTTGTTGCAGCCGAACGTGAAGTTGAGGTTTGTGTTACTCGTCTCGACCTAGAGCAGAACCTTCCATTTTTGAAGCCTGGGGATGGCCTTCTTGTATTGGGAGGTCCTATGGGAATAGGTGACTTGGATAATCCTCAGTACCCTTGGCTTCGAGATGAAGTCATATTTATTCGGAACGCAATTAATCAGTCAATACCCCTTGTAGGCATATGCCTTGGAGCACAATTAATTGCTTATTCCGCTGGAGGTTCAGTCGAACCACTTTTCAATTCAAAAACTAATTCTTACTTTTCTGAGGTCGGTTGGTCTCCTATTAATTGTCATAAGGCGGATCAGGTTGATGATGAGATAATCATGAATTATGTTGAATTTCCATTACAAGTATTACATTGGCACTCCGACAGAATTATTTTGCCTAAATCTGCAACATTATTGGCCAGTAGCAGTTTATGTAAGGAACAGTTTTTCCGGGTTGGTTCTTATGTCTATGGTTTACAATGTCATATAGAGGTCGAGCATAATTCATTCTTGCTTTGGGTTCAAGAGGATAAGGAATTTATCACTAAAACTTTTGGAAAAGATGCAACGTCCGTTTTGATTAATCAAGAAAATAGATTATATAAACCATCGAGGAAAGCTCGTAAAGAACTCATAACTGGATTATTTGAAATATTGTGGTGATTTGTATATAAATTTTGATCTGACAAGGCTTTTTTATATGCCCATCAAGTTTGTATTTTTGAGCTCCTTAATTAACCAGAATAGTTATTTTAATAGTGGAGATCTATATATGGCATGATGTGAATAGATTTGCAATTAACTTCGTCTAACCAGTCAACTTCTTCCAAGCCAAGAAGGAGCTCCACTGAACCACTCGCCAAGATCTTCATCCTCAGGCTGGAATGAAGTCCCAGGATCAGGCGAACCTAAGTTTAATGAACTTAGCAATTTGTCTATCCCATCTTCTGGTTCTATATTTTGTTGCATACGTCTTGCTGTAAATAACCACGAGGCAACTGTTTGATCTTTGTCTGCTTGTTTTCGCAAGAATGCTCGTTCAGAGAATGACACTGGCTGACCTTTAGACATTCGCTGAAGAATTTCTTGAACTTTCTGAAGGCCTGTACTCGACAACATAGTTAGTTGCTCTTTAATGGCTTTCAACTAAGAAGCTAGTTTCCAGCTGAAAATACTTTTTTATGATACTTAGAACCTCAGGAAAATCCAGTACCACTATAGCTCTATGAAATATTTGCCAAATAAATACTAACCCACGAGCATTTATCTTTATAGTGATATTGCCTACTGCTTAACTCTATCCCATAAATACTCTTGCAGATTCACTTTTTATCAAGAAAGTAGTCAGTATCAATACTTTATATATTTCTTTATCGTCTGTATTGTGGAATAAGATCAATAAGACAAAAGACTTGAACTTTAATTCCGACCATTTATTAACATGAAACCCATTCGCGCCTTGATTCTTCTTGCTATAACAACCTTTTTAATCTTTACTTTTGATGTTAGATCCACAGGCGCAACAATGGACTATTCTAAGCAAACATTAATTGAGGAGGACTTTTCAGGAAAGGATCTTAGAGGATTGACTTTTAATCTTGCAAATCTCAAGAAATCGAATTTATCCAATACTAATCTTCAGGGTGCAAGTCTTTTCGGAGCTAAACTTCAGGAGGCAAATTTAAGTGGTGCAAATCTAAAGGACGCTACGTTAGATTCTGCAGTTTTTGATGATACAGATCTCAGCAATGCCATTCTCGAAGATTCATTTGCTTTTAATACACACTTTGCAAATGTAAATATCAATGGTGCAGACTTTACAAATGTAATTTTCAGAGATGATGTACTTGATATATTATGTGAATCAGCAAGTGGAGAAAATCCCGTTACAGGTAGGCTCACCCGAGAGACTTTAGAATGCTGACATTAAACCCAATCTCAAATTTCCAGAAACCAGTGCACTCCTAATTTATATGAGCACTATTTTCAATGTTGATTTTATTGGAACTGTCGCAGGGCTTTTAACCACTGTAGCTTTTTTTCCTCAGGTAATTAAAATTTGGCAGTCAAAGTGTGCCGATGATATCTCTTATGAAATGTTTGTTATTTTCTCTATAGGTGTAGCATTATGGGGAGTATATGGATGGGAAATCCATGCCCTTCCAGTTATCGTGACTAATTTAGTCACTCTTTTCTTGGCAGTGCTTATAATTACTCTAAAGTTTGTTTTTCGTAAAAAGAACTCATAGAAGTGTATCTTGTAGTTCTATTTAACTTGACTTCATATTTTTGGTAAAGAAATCCTCGAATTCGTCAATTCCTTCCTTTCCTCTAAGTCCTAATGGATAGCCACAACTCTCTACGACATTTTCTGAAACCTGTTTAGCTAATTCTGAAATTTCGATTGAGTTGATATCCTCTTTGCCAGAGAGTGCTATGTCAAACCAAAGTGATGGATTAAATGCAGGATTAGTATTCTCGTCAATAGTAATTGACATTGCACTTTCTGGAGATAAACCTATTCCAATAGCATTACAGAATTTGTTTGAGTAATTTTTAGCTACTTTTAACTTTAGTTTTGGAGAAACCCCACCTTGAGATGTTAAATCACTGGCATAAGTTGTGCTTGGATTGAATATCAGCAGTGAAACTAATATTAGCAACATTACTTTTAATCCTGTTCTGATCATCGGAAGTAGCTTGGACAGACTTTTAATAAAAAGCATTTTCGATTTTGGATAAATTTTAGTTTTGACCTCTTTTTTTCAATGAGCGGAGGGGGTGGGATTCGAACCCACGGATGCTTGCACATCGCTGGTTTTCAAGACCAGAGCCATCAACCACTCGACCACCCCTCCATTTGACCACCTTTTTGTGGCTAATTGATGTTAGCAATCAATAGGGATTCATCAGCATTAAGACTTTATTTCCATACACCAGCTTGAGATTCGCCTATTCTTTATTACATTCTGTCCCATTAATTATTATAATATTTACGCAAAAATACTACTGATCTTAATCTACTTTCCTTATCTCCTTTATCTAAATATAAGAGATATCTAGCTTGGGATGCTTTTGTTTACAGGCTTTAATGGCCTTAGCATGTCCTTTTGTTGGTTGCGCTGCCTCTGAGCTGCACTTGGAACGGTCTTTTTAGCTTCTTTGTGTATAACTTTTTGCGGATCTAACCCAATTCATCAAAGCTCAATCAGTTTTGTGCAATAATCTACCTCCTAGATAGCCTCTATTTGCAATGGCTCGCAATTCGGATTCAGGTAACGCACGTCTAATGGGTGACATCCCTATGTCAGGAGGCATTGGCGAGAAAGAGCGTATTCGTTACATAGCGCATTTGACCTTTTTTGGTGGCTGTGGCCTTCTGGCTTTTGGCGTATGGGCCCTGTCTGGCTTCACCAATTCTGTAGGACAAGGTGGTCCTTTCCCTTTCTAGTCAAAGTCTTTATTTCGGCAACTAAGGTCTTTTGGATATCTAAAAGACCTTTTTTTATGTCTTAAAAATGATGTTTGTTTATTTTGATTTAATATAATGCTTTGAATGAAAATAATTTTTAATAAATTTTCATTTATTATACATTATCTAATGAGAATTGAACTTGCCTGAAAGCAGATTTTAATGCTATGAGAACTATATTTTTTACTTTTGTTTTAGTACTAATAATGCCATCTTTTTTAAGGGTTTATAGATCACAAAATGTCTTCCATGGCAATAATTCTATTACTAAGAGCACCATGTCAATTGTTGGCAATAAAAGGCTTGCCGATCTTCCTGTCTTTCCCAATCTTCCAACGATGGCAGATGGCCGCCATTATCCTGTAGTGCCTGAAGACTCTGAAAAAATTGCTCAGCAAATAGTTTTTCTAGAGAAATCTCTACGTGACCCTTCTATAGATCGATCACTCCTACCTGGTTTTGGACACCAACAGCAAGTTATTTATAGGGTTTTATCAACTAAAACTGTTCTTGCTGATCAGGTCCTCTCTCTCTTGCCCCCAGAGATTGAAAGAGTCGCTAATCGACACCTTTCAGCTAGGCGTGAGTTTCTGGCTATGAAAGCTGGTCAATCACCTCCAAAGATGATGCCTGCTTGGCGAATAATTAACCCGGAGCCTTTATCTCGACTTTTGGCTTTTTATCGCAAAGCGGAGGCTTCTACGGGGATTGAGTGGGAAGTTCTTGCAGCAGTAAATCTGGTTGAATCAGGTATGGGAAGAATTGATGGTGTTTCTGTATCTAATGCAATGGGGCCTATGCAGTTTTTGCCAACTACTTGGAACGAACCTGGTATAGGAATGGGTGGTGATATCCATGACCCCCATGATTCAATACAAGCTGCAGCCCGCTATTTGGTTAGACGTGGAGGTCTTGATGACATAAAAAAAGGTCTTTGGGGCTATAACAACAGCAATTTTTACGTAAAAGCAGTATTGCAATATGCTGACCTTCTAAAGGAAGATCCAAGGTCTTTTGTTGGTTTATATCATTGGGAAATACACTATAAAGTGAATGAGGGAGATCTTTGGTTGCCTGTTGGCTACAGCCAAAACAGGCAAAAACCTATTTCTTCTTACATAAAGGATGTGCCCGCTAGCCTCCCTCCGTCTACTCTTCTCATGTTAAAGAGCAAAACATCGCGTGGCTAAGGAATCCACTCACAGGGCTGATGAGCTTAAGTCTCTTGGCTGGTCTACTGATGATGTAGCTCGTTATGCAGAGCTATGGGATTACCGTCAGAGGTGGGGGGCAATAAACTTAGAAAGAGAAGACCGTCTTTTTCTAAAGAAGGCAGAGGCTGCCTTGCCAGTTATTACTACTGGCAAAGTCTCTGTTAAAAAGCCAATCAGCGAAAAGTCTTATTACCGAAGACTGTCCTTTTATCTCGAGGAGATGAATAAACTGGAGTCTACTGAAGGTCTAAAAGATGGAGTTCGCGGAGCATGGCCAATACTTTTAGAAGAGGAAATACGTGCTCTTGACTACTACCAACCTGTTCTAGGCCTTCCTGACACAATTAAGGCTAAAGCTCTTGAGCCTTTTCGAGAAGGGCTTGCTTCTACTGCGTGTGACCTTGCCCAAAAAGAAGGCAAGGTTTTGCTTTTTGACTTTGAAGCTCCTTTGGAAGTACTCCGAAAGACGGAGACTACAAGTTGGCGTCCTTTAAGAGAATTTGATTCCGGTGTTGATCAGTCTTATCCTGTACTTAATAAAAAAACAGCGGGTGAATTTAGAGATACTGTTCGATCAGAAATTTGCACATTAATTAAAGAGCTAATGCCTTCCTTGGCTTCAAAAGAGATGGCTGTACCACCTCGAGATTGGAGTCCGAATGAATGACACACCTTCAAAATGCTTCTAATGGTTTCTGAGTGCTTTTCAATTAAGTCCATTATAATTGAATCAAAAACATAACCACTAAACCTTCTGTTATCATGGATGTATTTCATATATGCAAAAGATATTCAATATATCCAAAGAGATATTATAAAAATCTTTTTTGTTTGCTAGTTGATTACAGGAGGATTTTATGGCGTTAATTCTTCCCCCTAGTTATCACAAGATTGCAGAGTTAGAGAAGAATCACATTTCATGGATTCAACCTGAACTTGCCGAGAGGCAGGACATAAGACCTTTAAGAATAGGCATTTTAAATATTATGCCTTTAGGAAAGCAGTATGAATTTAACTTGCTGCACCCTCTTGGGTTATCACCTTTGCAAATAGAACCAATTTGGATCAGGCTAAAGTCACATCAATACAAAACATGGGATCTAGAACATTTAGATGCTCTATATGTCTGGTGGGAGGATGCTATGTCACCTAAACCTTTGGATGGCCTAATTATTACTGGAGCACCTGTAGAACACATGCCATTCGAAGAGGTTAATTATTGGCGGGAATTTATTGAATTAGTCGATGAAGCGCGTATAGGCTGTGCTAGTACTCTTGGGCTATGTTGGGCAGGCTTTGCACTTGCTTATTTGGCCGGTGTCGATAAACAAAATTTCAACAATAAATTGTTTGGCGTGTTTCCAATGCGGAGGTTAATCCCAGGGCATGCTCTCATGGGTACTCAAGATGATCATTTTGTGTGTCCACAAAGTCGTCATGCGGGATTGCCGGATGGACAAATGGAGGCTGCACAACGGCAGGGGAAACTTCGTCTTCTTGCCCATGGCGAAAAGGTTGGATATACCATCTTTGAAACAACTGATCAAAGACAATTGATGCACCTTGGCCACCCTGAATACAATGCTGGCAGGCTAGTGTCTGAGATGGAAAGAGATAAGGCTAGAGGAGATGTGTTACCACCAGAAAATTTTAATCCAGATAGTCCACATACTTTGTGGAGGTCTCATCGGAATTTATTATTTCAACAGTGGTTATGGTTCTGTTATCAAAGGATAAGCTTGGAGAATAGTTGATAATAAAGTGGATACTTTAATGAAGTCAGCCATTCGCATCATGTTCATTCTGATTTGAAAGTAGTTTTAGTAAATCTTTTGTAAGGTGAGTGAGATTGATTCTTTCATCTATTGCAATAGAAAATCTTTGCTCTTCAATAGTTAATAATTCCTGCCAATGTTTTTGTAAATTTCTAATATTGTTATCAGCTTCTGACGGATCAAATTGTTCTGAAGCTCTTTGGCTGATCCTTTCTTCTGCAGTAGAATCAGAGCACCTGCAATCTATAATTGCATAAGGAACCATCAATTTTTTTGAGATTTTTTTCATTATAGCTCTCTCTTCTTCTCTAAGGAATGTTGCATCTAGAATTATAGTATGGCCATTTTTTATACATATTTCTGCAATAGATGGCAACCATCTCTTAAATAAATAGTTGGTGACTTCTATGTTGTAAGGGTCATCTTTAAAACGACTTAATGATCTTTTCCCTTGAAGGAATACCAGTGAGTATCCTTCGCATAGAATAGGTAGGAAACCCAAAAGCCTTTTCCTTTCAATGTCTGACCTTACTCTTATTGCATTGAGTTTTCTGCACAGTAAATTGCTTATATAGGACTTTCCGCTGCCACTTAGTCCATGCATTAAAATTAAACCATTAGACTTTTCGTTATTAATATTATTTGCATGCGCGAGATAAGAATCTATTTCTTTATTTATTAATATTATTTCATTTTTGCTTTTTTCATGTCCAAGCTCTTTGATAATCTGACTTAATTTTAGTCCAGATACTTTGGCTCTGACTAAGGATCTATATGCTGAATACCACTGCATTTGATCTAATGCAAAGTAATCCCCTGTGATTTCTAGCCACTTGTTTAATAATGTGATTTTATTTTTTTTGCCTGAATTAACTTCTAAATCTATAGCAAGAAATGCAATCTCACTTATAGGATCGATCCATCTTAACTCTGGCTTGAAATCAATGGCATCAAAGACCACTAACCTATTCATTTTATTTAGATAAATGTTGCCTGTATGTAAGTCTCCATGACATTCTCTTATGGCGTGACAGTTTATTCTTTCTTTGAATTTCTTATATATATGCTTTTTATTTGCATCTTTTATTTCTATTTGAAGTTTTAAATTTTTGCTTTGGTTTTTATCTAATGGTAATTCGCTTAGTGCAGCAATGTTTTTTTCTACTGGACGAATTATGTTATTAAACAATTCTAATTTATTCATTTTAACTGCCTGTTCGGTACTGAGGTGAAACTTGGCTACATCAATTGCAAGCCTAATTATTGATTCGGTATTTGACCTGCCTAGTCTTAATTGATTTTTTAGTAAACTTGAAGCAGGAAATTGATTCATTTTTATAGCTATATCTATAGAGTCTTCTATTCCACTCTTAAGTTCTCTAACAGAAGTGTCTTCAACTTTAGGATTGTTTACCGAACCTGTGATCCTTGATATGCCTATATAAAGTTCTGAAGCAAGTCTTCTGTTAAGTCTAATTTCTTCATTGCAGAATTTAATACGTTGATCAATATCTTTAGCTTTTACATAGTCTAGATTTATCGCTTTTTTTATTTTGTATGCATATTTACCAGTAAGAACAATCCATGAAATATGCGTTTCAATCAATTCTATCTTATTAACTTCATGAGGGTATGCATTTTTTTTCATCAGAGACTTTATCAATGACTCTTGTGTGTTATCGATGTTTGCTCCTCCCAAAAAGATAGAGAACCTACAGTCTGATAGTAAGTTTTACTATATCCAACTAAAGAATAGCCTCTAGTTGCCTTATATGAGTAATATTGAATATATCTATGGACAGGCTTGAATTGTCTCAGTTGCCCTTTACTTATATAGCAGCTTGGATCGACAAATCTTCAGCTTTAACCTGGAAGGACCAAATTAATAATTCCGTTTTTTGGCAACAGCCAACCATAAACCTTTTCGGGAAAACACACAATATACCCAGGATGACTTCCTTTTTGGCTGACATTGATATTACATATACTTATAGTGGTGTAAGTCATCATTCGGAAGGTTGGCCATCTTGGTTTCTTCCATTATTAGAACAAATAAATACTTCTTGTAATCAAAACTTCAACGGATGCCTCCTAAACCTCTATCGCAGTGGCTTAGATCGTATGGGCTGGCATTCGGATAATGAACCTGAAATAGATCAGACTATGCCTATTGCCTCACTTTCTTTGGGTGCCTCAAGAGACTTATGCTTTAAACATCGGTTTGAGCCATGCCGATATAATTTGCGTTTAAATGCTGGTGATTTATTGATAATGCACCCTGGATGCCAAGAAAAATGGCTTCATTGCTTACCAATTAGAAAAAATGTCTCAGAATCAAGAATAAACCTTACGTTTAGAAGGTTTATTTGAATATCATTTTTGTCTCATTATCAAATTAGTTAAGCAATTTTTAAATGATATTATTTGATCTTAATTTATACTTCTAATATAAAACCTAAAAGATATCCTTCATGGCAAGATATTTGTCTAAATTTAAATCAACCTAGGTTTCACCTTCAGGAGGCTTGGGGGCAGATGACTTTGCTTTGGCTTCCGCTTCCGCTTTGGCTTTAGCTTTAGCTTCTGCCTCGGCCTGCATTTGGGCTTCTTTCAGCCTTTGAGCTTCCGCTTCGGCTTTGGCTTTGGCTTCTGCTTGCTCTCTTGCTGCTTTCTCAGCGAGATATCCCTTTACAGTGATGTTGTCAAAAGTTTTAAGTAGGCCAATAACAATGGGTACGTGAACAAGTCCACCAATAACCACTGTGAGAGAGTTGTAGGCCATTCTCCTATTTAGCTGTATAAACTGACTATACATTGAAAATCTAGTGATAACGCCGCCGCTTGTTTTTGTGTTCTTATTTCTTAGAGACTGCACAGATCTCAGTATGATCGTTACACCTAAACTCGTGAGAAGTCAGTAATGCTTTGGGTTTAGGGAATTTCCTTATCCCCTGCACAAATTTTTATACCTGTTTTTTGGGTTACATCATTTGGTTGAGGAAGCGACGGCTTCTCTCATTTTGCGCATGAGAAAAAAAGTCTTCTGGCGCTGAGATCTCCACAATTTTTCCTTCGTCCATGAACACAACCTTGTCGGCGACTTCTCTTGCAAAACCTATCTCGTGAGTTACTACAACCATTGTCATCCCATTATTTGCAAGTTGCTTCATTGCATCAAGGACTTCTTTGACTCGCTCAGGATCTAGTGCACTTGTTGGCTCATCAAACAGTATTAATTCTGGTTCCATAGCTAATGCCCTTGCAATAGCAACTCGTTGTTGCTCTCCTCCGCTTAGTTGACTGGGGAATTTCATTGCGTGTTCAGCAATCCCCATCTGAGCTAATAATTGAAAAGCTTTTGATGCCACCTCTTCTTTATTTCGCTTCTGAACTTTGATTGGAGCAATCGTAATGTTATCTATGATTGATAAGTGCGGAAATAGATTGAATTGCTGAAACACCATGCCTACACGTCTTCGTATACGCATGACTTTTCTTTCGTCATGATATGAATCTAATTCAACCCCTAGGACTTCAATTATTCCTTCGTCGATTGATTCAAGACCATTAAAAGTCCTTATAAGTGTACTCTTTCCTGAACCAGAAGGTCCCATTATAACAGTAACTTCTCCCTTACCCACTTCTAAGGATACTTCGTCAAGAGCTTTTTTCCCTCCCTGAAAGGTCTTGACTACACCCTTTGCTTTAATTACTGATTTCATTTGATTTAATTGTTAAGATGTTCGGATCTAGTTCTTGTTCTAGACGTCTAGCTAATAAGGCCATAGAAGTACAGATTAGCCAATAAACTGCTGCAATCCAAACATATACTTCAAGGTACCTTCCCATGAAATTCGGATTAGCTAATAAACTTCTGCTAATTCCTAGAAGCTCGACTAATCCAAGTATTGCCATTAAGCTTGTATTCTGAAGTAAACCTATAGCTTGATTCGTGAGGGCTGGTATTGCAGTTCTAAGAGCTTGTGGCAGCATTATTAAAATTGCAATTTGTTTGGGATTAAGCCCGAGTGCCTCCGCAGCTTCTACTTGTGTTTTAGGAATTGCTTGTAGTCCTCCTCTAACATCTTCAGCTACATAAGCCGCTGCAAATACGGCAAATGCCAGAATTGCTCTAACTACTCGATTAATATCAAATTCGACAGGAAGAAAAAGTGGAATTAATAGTTGCCCAAAAAATAGAATTGCAATCAAAGGTACTGATCTCATTGAATCTATATATATACCGCAGCTATATTTGATTATTGCTAGTTTACTTCGTCGACCTAATGCAAGAAGTATTCCAAGAGGCATAGCTATAAAGGCACTTGATAAAGCAAGTATTAATGTCAAGGCAAGGCCTCCCCATTTGTGTGAGGCTACTGGGATCAAGCCAGGTCCTCCAGCCATAAGAACTAAACCAGAAGGAAGCATTAATATCCATATCCAGGGGAGAGATTTTTGAAGTATTCCTTTTCGACGCCAAGTCAATGTGATTATTGTAAGAGTTGAAAGTGAAAGCATCCAAATCATTGGCCTCCACTTCTGATCAGCTGGATAACTTCCTATTGCATAGAGATCTAGATTGTCTGATACTACATTCCAGTTTGCTTCGAGAATAAACCATGAGACAATTAATGTTGCCACCCAGAGGATTAGCAACATTAAAAACATGGTCACGATAAAATCAACTGGCTTATTTCTTATCCAGCGCTTTAAGGAAAAGAGGTTTAAGTTTTTTTTGATAAATTTCATGATTTGATTGATGGTTGGATTGACTAATGCTTAACTCTTAATCTCTTTTACGTTATTTAATCCTCATGACAAGTTTATTTAATATATTCATACTGCCAGTTATTAATAAGTTTAGTACTAGAAAGCTTGCTAATAATATTATGAAACCTTCTATCGCTCTTCCTGTTTGAGTTATTGTAGTATCACTAACTGCATAAATATCAGCATAGCCGACTGCAATAGCAAGGGTGCTGTTCTTTGCTAAATTAAGATATTGACTTGTAAGTCCAGGGATTATTGCTGGTAATGATTGAGGTATTATTATATGTATTAGTCCTAGCCTTTCATTAAGACCAAGGCTTCTAAATGATTCCCATTGACCACGGTTTACTGAATTTAAACCCCCTCTAACAACTTCTGCAATTGAGGCCCCTGTAAAAATAGTAAGGCCAATTAGTAAGGCACAAAACTCTACACTAATATTCACTCCTGCTATTCGAAGGCTTTGATTGGATAGAGAGAGTAATTTCCCGATTGGTTCAAGTGGTGTGTTTGGAAGACTTAAGAAAGCGACAAAATACCAAAAGAACAATTGCAATAATAATGGAATTTGCCTTATCAAAGCAACATAGAGACTTGAGATACTTTTGACTAATAAGTTGCTACTACTTCGAGCAGTTCCAGCAATAATTCCTAATAATGTTGCAAGTATAAGGCTAAATAGTATTACTTTAAGACTATTTATCCAGCCAATAAATAATGCCCATGCATAAGTATCTGAGGGTTTATAGGGTAGAGAGGTCTCTGCGAGGGCAAAGCCTGCTGGCCTCATTAGCCATTTAAAGTTTATTCCAATACCAGTGCGAATAAGGTTGACTATTAAATTATTAAAGAGAACTCCTAATATACAAGATATGATAAAGGCTATTATTAGTTGATATAAGAACGATTTTGGGATTCTCATCGCTTTTTATTTAAATGGTGGTGATATTAATAACCCACCATTTAAATATGAATTATTTTGACCTCTAGGTATATGTACATTGCTGTTTGGCCCTAGATGACGCTCGTATATCTCGGCATAGTTTCCTGTACTTCTTATTATTCTAACTACAAAATCATTTGGCAGGCCTAGCTTTTGGCCTATCTCACCATCAACACCTAGAAATCTTCGTAAGGAAGAAAGATTTTGATTTGTCTTGGCTTCATTCAATTTTTCATAAATATTGTTTTGATTTATGCCTAACTCTTCAGCTCTAAACAGGGCAAATATTACCCAGCGCATAGCATCACTTAATCTTTGGTCTCCTCCTATGGAGGCTGGTGCCAATGGCTCTTTGCTTATGGTTTTATTTAGTATTAAATGTTCATTTGGATTTGAGAATGAAGAGCGCGCAGCTGCAAGTTGCGACTTGTCTGATGTCATTGCTTTACAACGACCTTGTAAATAGCCTGCGATTACTTGATTTAAATCTTGATATTTTATTGGTCTATAAGCCATGCCAAGCCGTTGGAACTCATCATTGAGATTTTGTTCTGTCGTTGTTCCTGAACCCACACATATATCACTATTCTTCAATTGATTTATTTTTTCTATTCTACTTTGTTTCTTAACCATAAAACCTTGGCCATCATGAAAAACTATTGGAGCAAAAGTTAAACCATTACCTTGATAAGCATCTCTGCTCAAATTAAATGTGGTATTTCGTGATAGGAGATCAATTTCCCCTGTCTTTAGTGCAGTAAATCTTTCAGGAGCTGTTAGTGGACGATATTGGACTTTTGTTGGGTCTCCAATAAATGCAGCCGCCATTGCTTTGCAAATGTCAACGTCAAGACCTTTGTATTGACCATCACCATCTAGAAAACTAAAGCCAGGAATTTTTCCACTTACCCCACATCTTAATACCCCTCGATTTTTGATTACATCCAGTCTTGAGTTTTTACTTGCCGTGTCTATGGTTGCGCAGCCGGCCAGTAGAACTGACAGGCTTATTAGGCCGTAGATCAAACGTTTAGTCATCGGACAAATAATTAAACCAACTTCAGTCTCCCAGATCTTTTTGCAATTATCTAGTAAGTTTTGGAACTAGTTATTTTATCTTTTTTTGCTTTAAAGCGGGCAATAATTTATTTCTGTCTATATATGCGATTGTTCTTGAGACCCCATTCTTTCAAAGAGGTCAAGACTTACTTCATTCAATCCAACTATTTCAACACTAGACCCGCCACTACTTAATTTTCGTATTATTTGATTGAGGGCTGCTACTCCGCTTTGATCCCAAATATGGGCCTTAGACATATCAATAATTATCCTGGCAGGGTGATCATGTGCGTCAAAACCTTCTAGGAAATATATTTTACTTACAAAAAATAACTGCCCAGTCACTTCATATCTAATTTCCTCTGGGCTTATTCTTGTTAAAGTCACATTAATTACTTTAGCAACTTTTCTGCTGAATAATATGCCTGCAAGGGCCACGCCTGCCAATACACCTAATGCGAGGTTATGAGGTGTAGTTAACATTGTTACTGAGAATGTCATCAGCATTACGGCTGAATCACTTTTAGGTATTTTCGAAAAGTTTTTAAGCGAGTTTGTGTCAGCAGTACTTATTGCAATAGTAATCATTACTGCTACTAATGCAGCCATAGGTACTTTTTCAAGCCATGGTCGACAGAGCAGAATCATAGCTAAAAGTGTTACTCCTGATGAAAAAGTTGACAATCTTGTACGACCTCCATTTTCTGTATTCATAACAGACTGTCCCACTAGTGCACATCCGGCCATGCCACCAAAAAGAGAGGAAATTATGTTTGCAATTCCTTGACCTCTAGCTTCAACATTCTTGTTTGAATTTGTATCAGTTATGTCATCGACTATATCTTGAGTTAGGAATGTCTCCATAAGTCCGACCACAGAGATTGCTAATGCAGTTGGTAATACAATTCCAAATGTTTCTAGATTAAATGGAACCTTGCCTTGGGTAATTGAGCCAAATGGTATGCCAAAACTTGGAAGTCCTGATGGTAGCTGCCCTAAATCCTTTATGGTGGGTATATCAAGATTAAATATTATCGTTACAAACGTTATGGCTAGGATCGCTACTAGTTGGGACGGGATTAACTTAGTTATTTTAGGTAAACCATAAATTATTAATAACCCTATTAAAACTAGCAACCAAACAATTGGGATCTGCCCACCTGTAGGAAGTATATGTTTTGCACTTTCTAATGTAACTTCTTCTCCATAGTGAAAATTTACACCTAACTGAGGTAATTGCGCTTGGAGTATTAATAATGCTAGTGCATTTACGAAACCACTAAGAACTCCTATTGGTACAAAACGCATTTGATATGCGAGTCGTAAGTACCCCCAAATAATCTGAAAAACCCCAGTTAGTATTCCGGCGGCTAATAGGTACGAAATTCCTAGCCCATCTCCACGGGAATTTCCTGTGGCAACTAGACCTGTCATCAGAAGAGCTGTTGACCCTGTCGCAGAGGTGATCATTGCTGTTCGACCACCAACAAATGCAATGGTTATTGAAAGGACAAAAGCACCAAAGAGTCCTACTTGGGGATCAACTCCAGCGATGCCTGAAAATGCGATCGCTTCTGGAATCATGGCAAATGCAACCACAAGCCCTGATAGCAATTCTTTTCTAGGCTTCGTAAACCAATTGTTGAAGCTTGACTTTGTCGAGGTTGTGATCATCGTTAATGTTTTTTCGACTGTGATTTAGAGATCAAAGTGATGGCAGGAGTCCATTTGGATCTACCTCTGATTTAAGCCTCTGTAGGCCTGGAAGCCAATCATTAAAGGCAGCTTGAATCTCGCGTTTATGCCAAGGTAGATGTTGATGCATTTGGGCAAGATGTGTGCCAGGACAATAAGGCTCTAATTTGTCCCATACATTTAGTAACCAATCAAGGCTTTCATCTCTTATGGTTTTGTTGTTTGCTGGCCATGCCGCTGTTATCCATGGCTTCCACATTGCTTGCCGGTGAATGAAAGAGCTGTAATCAATTTTCATATTGTTTGAAATCCCGCCTAGTTGTTGTGCTGCTATATAACATCTATCATTTGGTCTTTGGTTGATTAGAGTTTCAATAAGTTTAATTATCTCGTAGGTTAGTTCTTTCCATGGTGGCCCTACCAATCCAACGACTTCTTCGTGATAACGGATTGAAGAAGGTTTGAACTGCATGGTTTTTCTTAGATTAGGTAGTTTTTTTAAGCTAGACACTTTAAAAACCTCACTTTGACAATCGCTTGAGCTTGTAGAAATGAATTTTTGATAGGCAACTTCAACTTCTTTATTATGGTCAAGACCAATTCCATATGCATTTATTTCATTTCCCCATATCCAGCTTAGGCTTACATCATTAGGCCATTCTTCTGCTTGATAAATTAGATTTGCTAATTCTTTTGCCGGAAGAATTGATTTTAATATATTTAATTTTCTAAGTGGTTGTGTTAGTAGTTTTAAGTTGGTGATTATTGCTAGAAATGGAGCTGCTCCACATAAACCTCTCCAGATCAATTGCTCTTCATTTGTATTATCTCTATTGGGCTTTGATATTACAAACCTTTGACCTTTACCCCATATGCCACTTATCTCTACTATTTGATCAATCGCTAGACCTTGACTTCTACTAAGGGGACTTATTCCACCTGTGAGGATGTAGCCGAGCCCAATAGAACCTGAAAGACCTATTGGAAAGCTTCTGCCATATTTAGAGAGCTCATCTAGGAGGCCATTCATTTTAATCCCGGGACCTAGACTCACCTGCTTTGATTTTTCTTGAAATTTAATTATTTTGTGGTTTGACCTTAAATCTAGTGTCCAATGTCCATTGGAGGCACATCTGCTTGTAGTCCCGCCGCTACAAACCAATAATGGTTTTGGACTTATTTGATCAGATCGGAGTAGTCCTAATAGATCTTCATCAATATCGTCAAGGACTCCTGCTGGCGTGGAGTCCTCAGCGATTGAATTTGGTACGTGAATATTTTTTTTAATGGTGGCTTTTCTCAAAATCAACTAGCAGGTTACGAGATTGAATTTGTTGAGTAATTGCGGTTTAGATATAAGGTCTTCATAAGCGCCTTTGTTTTGTGGAAACTCTGCTTTTAGATGACCAACAACATCGTATTGGCATTTTGATATGTGGCCATGGCAGTCGAAATCGGCTCGCGGTAGACGAATTTGCTGAATTAGTTAAAGACCTTGAAAGCAGATTGCCTGAGAATCCCGTTGAGTATGGGTATCTTGAATTTGCCCAGCCAACTCTTACAAAGGCACTTGAGCGCTTAGAGAAGCGGGCGGCTAATAGAATTCTTGCCATTCCTGCAATGCTTTTTGCGGCTGGGCACACCAAAAATGATATTCCATCTGTTTTAAACAATTATTCCTCTAAAAAAAGTCTAACTATTGACTTTGGAAGAGAGCTAGGTATCGATCGTCAGATGATAGCTGCTGCAGGGGCGAGGATTAAAGAGACCTTGAATAATAGCTCGGATCTTCTTCCTTCTGAGACTTTATTGGTTGTTGTTGGTCGTGGCTCATCAGACCCAGATGCAAATTCAAATGTTGCAAAGCTCACAAGGATGCTTGTCGAAGCTTTCGGTTTTGGCTGGGGCGAAACTCTTTATTCGGGAGTCACGTTCCCTTTAGTCGAGCCTGGATTAAGCCATTTAGTAAAACTTGGGTTCAAGCGTATTGTTATCCTCCCTTATTTTTTGTTTTCTGGTGTTTTAGTAAGTCGCATTCGCCAACATGCGTTAAGAGTCGCTCAAAGAAATCCACAAATAGAGTTTTTGTTCTCTTCTCATCTCGGAAATCATCCTCTTGTTGTAAATACTTTTCTTGACCGGATACGGGAGGTGGTACATGGAAATGTTTCGATGAATTGTGCTTTGTGTATATACAGAGATCAGATCCTGGGCTTTGAGGCTGATGTTGGGTTGGTTCAGGAAAGTCATCACCATCATGTTGAAGGCCTTACCGAGAGTTGCAATCTTTGCGAAAAGGAGTGCACAGGTGCATGTGAACCGAATGGTGCGTTAATTCCTCTTAAAAGCAAGGATCATTCTCACAGTCATTCTCATAACCATCATGAGTACCCTCATTCAGATCATCCATTGGGACCAAAAACTCTTAGAGAACTTTCCGACACTTAAACCTTAAGAAAACTAGTCGATTTTTTAGGCTCACCCGTCTCTTTCTCGCGCGAGTTTTATGAGACTTATGCACATTAGTCTTGCTGATCAATTTCTGGCGAATGCTTTTTGCAGACTTTTTCCACATATTCTTGATGGTTTTCCACTGCTCTTACTGCAAAAACTTCATCTTCTCTGGAATCCTGTGGGTTTCGAGGATGTAGCTATTTGTTCTTGACAGTATGCCTTTTTCTTTTTCGTAAGGAGCATGTTTAATCATGGGATTTTGAAAACGACTGCAATCACATGAGTCTTGATCGGTCTCGCTAGCTTCTCGAAACGCAATTATACTTTTGACTTCAAGCCTATTCATGTGGCTTCCTTATCTGGAAGAACCACTATTTGAGACAGCTGCATGGATAGGAATCATCTTGAACGATGCGTTGAGATCACTTCAGGCGAACTTGATAGCGTTGCTTCTGCCTATGTGAGCCTTGAGACAGAAATACCTGAAGTCCTCTACAACGGTATGAAGGAATTTATTTGTGAGAATCCAACCTGGGACCAATATCGTGTCATGAGCTCTGCTTTAGCTAATTTCCTTTTTCAAAACGGATGTGGAGACAGGGCTGTTACAGAGAGATATCTCGACGATCTTTTTAGTCGTTCTGAGGTCTAATTGCTCCCAGGCAAGCCCTTCTTGTTATTGCCATCATTGTCAAGGTTGGGCTTTGCCAAGAAGATGTTGGCCAACAAGCTCCATCGACTACTAGAACGTTTTTACACCTCCATAGTCTGTTCCAGTTGTCGACCACACTTGATTCTTCATTAGTACCCATTGGTGCTCCTCCAACTTCATGGATGTAATAGCCCGGAGGAGGGGGAGAGTCTTGTAGTGCAATAGCTTTATTGACCAATGGTTCAATAAATGGCATTTTTATAAGTTCTTTTAGCGGTTCTATACTTCCACCGGCAGCTAAAACTATTTGATTAATTGTTTTATTCATATGCTCTGCCATCAATAACTCGTTATCTCCCCATTTACATTCAATGTGGGGAATTGGTATTCCCCACTTGTCTGACTTATTCAATAAAGAAACATTATTATTGGGGTTAGGAAGAACTTCTCCATGACCAATTAAGAATCCAGTTACACTATTTTGCTTACGTTTTAGAAGCCTAGGGGGTTCAAATCGGTCTATACCTCCCCATAGACCATAGTTTCTAATGAATTTATTTTTAGAAGGATATTTTGAAGGACTAAACAAGGGAATTAGGAAACTACCGGCTCCAGATAAAACATTTTTTTCATGACTATTTGTTGTTAAATATTCACGGTGATTTAATGGCAAGGAAAAGAACCTACAGGTCGATATATGGTCCATAAGATTCTTTCCAAGAGTACCCGAAGGTTCAATGAAGCCTTTTGATCTAAAAGTTGATTCAGAGTTTAATAACAACTTTAAGCTCTGAATAGTAGAGCCACATAAGACAACTAGCTTTGCATTTAGTTCGATTCTGCTTCCGTCTTTTTTATTTATTGCAACTATTCCACTTGCCTGCTCACTTTTAGAGTCAATCAATAGATGTTCTGCAATATGATCACTTAGTAATTCAACTTTATCTGTTTTCAATGCAACTTTAAGAGTACTTCCAACGCTGCTAGATCTAGGCCATTTCATACCTTTGACTTGTGAATAAGGTCCAAATCCACGAGATTGAATTACTGGAAAGTCATATTTATTTCTAACTATATTTGCGAAAGCTTCTTCACTTGGAGTTAAAGGTAGTGGTTCAATAAAAACTCCATCTGGCAAATGATCTAAACCATCACAGTTACCATGAATTTTTAACCTGTCTTCTAATGCTGAGTAATGAGGATCAAGATCTGCATAATTGATGGGCCATTCTGGACCGTAGAAATCTTTTCTAGCAGCTTTCAGATCATGATTTGAAAGACGTAAGGTTATTCCTCCCCAAGTAAGACTTCTTCCTCCTACTTGATTTCCTTGTGTCCAGAGGAATGGAGAATCTTCTGGATACGTATATTGATTTTCTCTCTCATTAGCGTATAAGAGTGGATTTGCCTTCCAGTATCCAGGGTGCTGAGCTTGCTTTAGCTTTTCACCCGATAGTAAGCCTTGAATTCGATTGAATGTATTTGCAGGTTCAGAACCAACTGCCTGACTCACAGATAAGTTACTGCCAGCCTCTATTACCAATACTCTTATACCAGCTTCAGCTAGAGTCATGGCGGCAACACCTCCAGTTGCCCCTGAGCCGATAACAATAACCTCGTATGGACGTAGGCTCATTTACTTCAAGATCAAGGAATCTGAATGCTTACAACCTAACCAAACATACTACTTTGTTGATAGCAACACTTATTTGTATTCCAGTACCTTAGAAAAAGTCAATATTCATAAAAAATCTAGTACATATTCATGAATGATTAAATCAAAAGAATAGGCAACTTATTTTTACAACCAGATTTATAGGATTATTATCTGTTTGATCTAGTGAGATGATTGAATAATAATCAGAACTTTTTTTATAGTATTTTGCTGAGTTCAATAATATTGGTTTCTCTTGGAAGGGTTAGGGCTATAGTATCAATACTCTCTGCATTTAATAACTCGCCTTTATCAATGTTTCTTGCACTTCTTTTGTATATGTAATATATTGAGCAATAACCAACTATCGCTATAAGTAGTGTAAATAAATATTGTGATGCACCTATTGATATCCCTACGCATATAGATAATAATAAATATGCTAAATTATAAGGTTCTTTTACTGCGGTTCTGAATCTAACAATTGATAATGCACCTACTAATCCTAGAGAAAGTGCGATTGATGTTTTCACTATAGCAATAATGGCTGCTACACTTATTGTAAGTAGTAGTATCGAATTTCCAAATGATACCTTTGATGAGAATGTTAGAGAATATTTATAGTATATATATCTTAGAAATAGGCCAGCTATTAGAGCCAGTCCAATGATGATTATACTATCCGATAATGATAATTGAGTTGATGTATTAGCTATGCTATCTATCGCATAATTTACAGATTTATCATTCATGAGTTTGTATGAACTATTTATTGATTATACCAACCACTGGACAGATTCATTAAAATATAAATATAAGTTCGCAACTTATCTAAATTATTCCATTCTCTGATAGAAGTCTTTTTAAATCAGGATATAAGTATTCTGCCCCTCTCTTATTGAGATGATTGGCATCCCAATAAATATATTGATCATTTTTTATTGGCTTACAATAATATTCTTTTTCCGAGCAAAGTTTCGTGAATGCATCAAATACATATACATTGTTGTGAAATTTTGCTAATTGATCATAATATTCATTTATGTGACTAACTTCTCCCAGTATGGTCGACCTTTTTACTGGTGAACAATTCTTCATGCTCACATAAGCTGGCCTAAACCATTCTTTGTGACATAAGGCATATGTTCCTTGTCGGAAATACGGTGTTTCATTGACTATTACTAAGTTTACTCCCAGAGATTTTGCGTATTCAATTACTTTGTCAAATATTTCTTTGTCTCTCTCACTAAGATGGAATCTTCCAGTTGTATTTGCAGACAAACTAATAAATATAATATCCCCAACTTTTAGTACATTAGTATAACTATTTAAAACAGGAATCAAATACTCATATCTTGGTGGACTAGGCTTGTTGAATTTTGTGCCACTATATCTGTCATGTATATATAGCGTAGCTTTCTTTTCCTCTTCCAGTTTCTTCAAAAGTGGCAGGTAATGCGTGGCATGACTATCTCCTAGCATTAATACTGTCTTGCCACTCTGCTTTTTATTACTTATGTAAAATCCTTTACTTGGGTGGCCTTGAACTCCAAAATTCCTTGTTTGTCCTGCATATAATTTTGAGTTATTTAATCCAAGTATTATTGATATTGATGTAAGTATTGATATTATACCTATATAAATATTGATAATGCTATTTTTAAACCATTTATTAGCTCTAAGTGGATTCTCTACAAATTTATAAGATACACAAGATATCCCTATTAATAGAAATATTTGTAATGGTAGTGTCCATATACTTATACCTATCGTCCACAGACTTAGTGAAATTATTGGCCAATGCCAAAGATATAGTGAATATGATAGCTTTCCAACCTTTCCTATTGTCTTCTCTGTAAGTACTGTGAAAGCAGTTGTGTTCTTTTTTAAGCAGATAAGTAATAAACAAGTTAATACAACAGTTAATATATTCGATATTTGCATGTAGTTATTTGGTATATACATCATTAAGAGCAGGCTAACCAAAAGTACATTGCTATTTATCTTTTCGAAGTACGAAGTTAGCTTGTTATTTCTGTAATATAAATAGGTTAATACCCCTGCTCCTATTTCCCAAAATCTACTAGGCATTAGGTAGTAACTAGCTATAGGATCTTTGTTTGCCAAGTACATATACAGTATTAAAGAGACGCTCGACAAAGTCATAAATAATGTTTTTAATCTGTTCGTGTTTATTTCTTTGTTTAAGTTGTTTGCACCTCCCCAAAACCAAAATAACAATGGAAACAGGAGATAGAATTGCTCTTCTACTGCTAAAGACCAGGTATGTGTAAAGGGATTAAGTGCTGACGATTGGCTAAAGTAATCTAGTTCTCTTAAATACATAAATATATTTGAGAGACCAATTAGTGAGGATATTCCCGCCCCAATCTGCACTTTGGGCTCTGGTATAAATAAACAAGTTAATATACTCGTGACGATAGCAAATAGAATAAAGGCAGGGAATAACCTTTTTATTCTTCGTTCGTAAAAGCTAGTTATTAAGTCCTTAAGTTGTTTATTTTTTCTTCTGTATAATGATGCTGTGATTACATAGCCTGACAAAACAAAGAATATGTCTACTCCTAGGTATCCACTTTTAATAATGCTTTCATTGAAATGATTTAGTATTACGCATATTACTGCTATAGCTCGTAGACCATCTATTTCCTGTCTATACTCAATCTCTTCTCTAGACTCAAATTTTCTTTGCTTCTCAGGATTTCTCATTTCGTCTTCTTTATGTTTTGTTTTAAAGCCACATATATAATATATATGTAACCACAAAGACTATTAACATTTGCTGATTCTTGAAAAATGTTAACGAATTGTGAATCAAAAGCCAGTCCTGGCTTATCCAATTTGACAATATTATTAATACAGTTATTTGCAGTAGAATTTCTAATTTTCTTTCAATCTGTTGGTACTTGATTATTCTGCATGTTATGACTATCCCCCATATGTGAACTATCAATATAGCAACTATGTTCAATTTTAAGTCATGAATTAAGTCCCCTGTTCTTAAGTACAGACCATAAGCACTATTTAGTAACCACATCCAAGCAAATAGTTTCTCTAATTGTTTGCTCCAAGCTCTTCTTGTTTTATGCATTTTCTATATTGTCTACTTCATATACTTTACCTCCCTTTTTTCCTTTTGACCCAGCCAAATAATCCCTCTTCATTTACTCTGCATTGATTTAATTTAATTCCTAAAAATCTTATATCAATTAATTGGTTTTAGTGACTTAATGCTTTCTATCCTTTGCGTTTACAAGTTTTGATGGCCTTTGCAAGCAAGTTAAAAATTTGTTCAATTTTTGCCATTAAAAAAGCCCGACGTGGCGGGCCCTTATTTGGTGGCGGGGGGGAGATTTGAACTCCCGACCTTCGGGTTATGAGCCCGACGAGCTACCAGACTGCTCTACCCCGCGATCTGCTCACTAAGCATACAGCTTGGTGAGTATTCCTAGGTGTCTTATTAGCTTTCCTGAAACCTTAAGGCCCCTTTTACCTCAAGCTGAACTCCTGGACCTACTAGCAGTATTTGTTCTTCTAGTTCTTGTAGGCCTACAGGTGTCATCCAATCAAGTTGACGCAACAAGTGGATAGCTACTGCTTGCTTTGCTCGTCTGGCGCCATCTTCGACCTTAATAGCAATACCTATACCTTCCCCTAATCTACTTATGCATTGGATGCCTTCTGCACCACCTTTGCTTACTAATTGACCGTGAGCTCTGTTCATTAACTCAGTATCAAAGCGCCCTTCTCCTGCAACCAAGTTTGGATAGGCAATCATTGCTCTGCTTATTTGCTCTAATTCAGCTTGTTTTGATGCTCCTAGATGCGCATAAAGCAATGCCATCTGTTCTAGTTGAAGGCATAGCGTTGGCGCACCGCAATCATCTCTTGCTGCAATTAATTCAGCTGATGGTATCGACAGAAATTCTCCAACTAGTCGAAGAATCTCGAGTTGTAATGGATGATCACCTCTTAGATAAGTATCTAACGGCCACCCCATTTTTTTACATGTTGCAAGAAATGCAGCATGTTTGCCAGAACAATTATTTTCTAATGGGCTTTTAGCATGCTTTGGTAATGGGCATTGGAGCTTATTTACTTCAATCTCAGCATTCCACAATATTCTAAATACTTCCCGTGCATGCAAAGATGTGCCTGCATGAGATCCACATGAGATGGCTAAACCTCTTTCACCTGAATTCATTTTTTCTGCAGCACCACTACTTATAAATGGAATAACTTGGAATGGTTTTAGCGCAGATCTTATGAATGTTTCTAGGTTTGCTGCTCCTGCCCTCATAAGAACTCTTCCCTTTATATCGCACACGACAGCATGAACACAGTGAGTTGACTCAACAGTAGAACCACGTTTTAGGGCCACCTCAAGTGGCGGAGTATTTGATCTTTGGGAATTGTTGATGGGACCTGATAAATTCATGTTTTCTATTTTAAGCCTTTTAAGAACATATCTAAAAAAATTCCTAAAAGAGATCCGCCAACTATTAGATAAATTGTTATAAGAAGACTATTCTGCAATTTTCTTAATAATGGGATGACTTCGTTTTCTGCTATTAACAAGTCTTGTTTTCTCCAGGTTAATGGCTTTTCCCAAATCTGCCCGTCATACCAACCAGTTTCTTCGTATATAATTTGCTCCGAGACTAGCCTTTTGAAAATGTATCCCCATGCAAGACGATTTCGAATAATTATAAAAAGAGGTGTTGAAAGACTAGATACAATAACTGTTATTAGCAATATTAATGGTTGATTTCTTAGCTGCCAGCTTCCATTGGCTATTAGTAGACTAATAGGTAGAGAAAATAACCAGCTTTTAAAGAGTTTATCTTCATAATTATTATTTGGATCTATTGGCCAGGAGAAGAGCCATGATTTAGAGAGTTCGCGAAACTCTTCTAATGGAATTTGTTCTTTAGGAATTGGACAAATTTTGTCTTCAGGCATTCTAATTGTTAGCAAATGTTCCTTGTTTGCTATTGAATTTTCTGCTTTCCCCATGGCTCCAAAATGCTTCTATATCATAGAAACTTCTTTCGTTTGGTTGGAGAATATGAACTATGAGTTCTCCGTAATCTAGAAGTGCCCACTTGCCTTCATTGACGCCTTCTTTTCTAAGAGGCAATCTTTGTGCTTGCTCCTCAAGTTTATCTTCAACTGATTTTGCTATTGCACGCACTTGTACATCAGAGAGTCCTCCAGCTATAACCATCCAATCAGCAAGACTTGAAACCTCGTCGACACGTATTAGTTGGATATCTTTTGCTTTTCTGTCCTCACATGCTTCTGATGCTAATACTGCTAGACATTCACTATCCATAAACATTCTCGCTGGTTACTGATTGACGAGAACCCATTTGCTCTGCCATTTCTGCTCTAGCTTTGCTTGCACTCTTCCTTAGGGCTTCTAGACGGTCCTCGTAGAAACTACGTTGTTTCTTTTTGCGAGTCTGATCAACCAACTCCTTCAAGGCTCCTCCAAGGCTCTTGTAGGCATTTGGAACGCTGTATCCGAAGCGACAAGCAAGATCTATTGCCCTCTCATCAGCTGAAATTGCATCTTGAAGACGCTTCTCTGAATTGTTTTTTAAGTACAACCTGTAGCCAGCGAATCCCGAGAGGCCTAGTGCCATCAACAGCAAGAGACCGTCTTGTACCCACAGCTCTCCTATTGCTCCACCGAGGCCAATGGCTAGTGCAGCCATCTCCCAGCCATCTCTAGGGATCGTGTCATTTTGTATGCGGCCGACTTCGTGCCAGAAGAGCAAATTTCGATGATCAATTGCAAGGTTGTCCCATGGTTCGAGATCGATTTGAATTTCAACCTCGTCACGGCCAATCTCTTCAAGGGTGATTAGAGGTGGGTCAACTGCTGCAGCTGACTCAACAAACACCCAGCTTTGATTTTCTGGCGGAAGCAACCCCTTCAGGCGTAGGAGCTCGCTCATAGGTTCATCTTCTCCTGATACCAAATTAGCGATTTCATGAGTGTGGGTTGTGTATCTCTTGTTCAGTATTTATTCTTCCGCATGGGAAGCTAGTCGTATTTGCAAGAGCAATCAACCCTATGCCCAGGCGGACCGATATTCGTCGCATTCTGTTGCTTGGGTCTGGTCCAATAGTTATTGGACAAGCCTGTGAGTTTGATTATTCAGGGACCCAAGCTTGTAAAGCATTGAGGGACGAGGGGTTTGAAGTTGTTTTGGTCAATTCGAACCCTGCTTCGATAATGACTGATCCTGAGATGGCGGATCGAACATATATTGAGCCGCTCACTTCTGAAGTTGTTACCAAGGTCATTGAATTCGAAAAGCCAGACGCCCTATTGCCAACTATGGGTGGCCAGACAGCCTTGAATTTGGCTGTGAAGTTGGCAGAGGAAGGCATTCTTGAGCGTTATGGGGTCGACTTGATTGGGGCAGATCTGTCAGCGATACGTAAGGCAGAAGATCGTGAATTGTTCAAGCTTGCGATGGAAGAGATTGGTGTGAATGTTTGCCCTTCAGGGATAGCTTCAACTTTGGAAGAGGCTGAGTTGGTTGGTAATGAAATAAATAGTTTTCCTAGAATTATTAGACCAGCTTTTACTTTAGGTGGCAGTGGTGGTGGTATTGCATATAACCCTGAGGAATATCTTTCTATTTGTAAGAGTGGACTTGAAGCAAGCCCTGTATCTCAAATTTTGGTTGAAAAATCTCTTTTAGGATGGAAAGAATATGAGTTAGAAGTAATGCGAGATTTGGCAGATAATGTTGTTATTGTCTGCAGTATAGAAAACTTTGATGCAATGGGAGTCCACACGGGAGACTCTATTACTGTCGCTCCTTCGCAGACGCTTACAGACCGAGAATATCAAAGACTTCGTGATATGGCCATATCAATCATTCGAGAGATTGGTGTCGAAACAGGAGGAAGTAATATTCAATTTGCAATAAATCCTGAAGATGGAGAAGTTGTTGTTATTGAAATGAATCCCCGTGTAAGCAGATCCTCAGCATTGGCAAGCAAAGCAACAGGATTTCCAATAGCTAAGATTGCAGCAAGGCTTGCCGTTGGATATACATTAGATGAAATAGTTAATGATATTACTGCTAAAACCCCAGCATGTTTTGAGCCAACTATTGATTATGTGGTTACCAAAATACCACGATTTGCTTTTGAGAAATTCAAAGGAAGTCCTCCCGTTTTGACTACTGCTATGAAATCAGTCGGTGAAGCTATGGCTATAGGCCGCTGTTTTGAGGAGTCATTTCAAAAGGCTATTAGATCCTTGGAGGTTGGATACTCTGGCTGGGGCTGTGACAGGACTGAACCAAAATATACTAATGTTCAAATTGAACGGCTTCTTAGAATACCTTCGCCAGAAAGGGTGATTGCTTTACGATCTGCATTTTTAACTGGATTTAGTGATCAAAAAATATATTCTATAAGTAACATAGATCCTTGGTTTATATCTAAACTTAGGAAATTAATAGACTTCGAAAATGCACATCTCTTAGGTAAAAAGCTTGATGAGATTGATTCGGATACCTTTTTAAGTATTAAGCAATTAGGTTATTCCGATGCTCAAATAGCTTGGGCAACAAAAACCAATGAACTCAGTGTTCGCTATAAGAGGATAAGTTTAGGTGTCTTACCTGTTTATAAGACCGTAGATACATGCGCAGCAGAGTTTTCTTCTGGCACACCTTATTATTACTCTACATATGAACGTCCTTTGTTTAAGTTGAATGATGATGGTAATTATTTTCCGCTACCTCCCCAGAGCGAACAAACTCCTGAATCCAAACCCAAGGTAATGATATTAGGTGGAGGACCAAATAGAATTGGTCAAGGAATCGAGTTTGATTATTGTTGCTGTCACGCCTCATATGCATCTCAAGAAAAAGGTTTTGCAACCATAATGCTTAATAGTAATCCAGAAACTGTTTCAACTGATTATGATACTAGTGACCGACTCTATTTTGAGCCGCTAACATTAGAGGATGTTCTAAATGTAATTGAAGTTGAGAAACCTGATGGCGTAATTGTTCAGTTTGGTGGGCAAACTCCATTGAAATTGGCTATGCCATTACTGAGCTGGATGAATACTGATCATGGAAAGAAGATTGGATCATCCATATGGGGGACATCGCCTAATTCAATTGATCAGGCTGAAGATAGAGAGCAGTTCGAATTGATACTTAGAGAGTTAAATATTCGACAGCCATCTAATGGCATTGCTAGAAGTGAGTCTCAGGCTAAAGCTATAGCAAAACGCATTGGATATCCTGTAGTTGTTAGGCCTTC
Source organism: Prochlorococcus sp. AG-409-P01 (assembly GCA_003215335.1). Classification (GTDB taxonomy): domain Bacteria; phylum Cyanobacteriota; class Cyanobacteriia; order PCC-6307; family Cyanobiaceae; genus AG-409-P01. The sequence continues at coordinate 108,626 of QCKM01000004.1, forward strand.
TTATGTACTTGGTGGTAGAGCAATGGAGGTTGTTTTTGATGAAAGTGAACTTATTATGTATATGTCTGAGGCATTTAAAGTTGAACCAGACCATCCTGTTCTAATCGACCAATTTTTAGAAAATGCAATAGAGGTTGATGTAGATGCACTTTGCGATTGTGAAGGGGATGTTGTTATTGGAGGTTTGATGGAGCATATCGAACCTGCAGGTATTCATTCAGGTGATTCAGCTTGTTGTTTGCCTACTGTTTCTTTAGGCCAACATTCTCTTTCTATAATTAGAGAGTGGACTAAGTTATTGGCTCTAAAGCTTGATGTAAAAGGTTTAATTAATCTGCAATTTGCAGTTCAGAGAAATGACGAGGGCGAAGAGAATGTTTATATCATTGAAGCAAATCCTCGAGCTTCTAGAACTGTTCCCTTTGTGGCAAAAGCAACAGGAGTGCCTTTAGCACGATTGGCTACACGAATTATGGCTGGAGAGACATTGGCTCAGAATGGTTTAAATAAAGAACCTATCCCTCCTCTTCAAGCTATCAAAGAGGCGGTCCTCCCGTTCCGACGTTTTCCTGGAGCAGATAGTGTTTTAGGCCCAGAGATGAGATCGACTGGAGAGGTAATGGGATCAGCTTCAAAATTTGGAATGGCTTATGCCAAGTCAGAGTTGGCTGCAGGAGATGGCTTGCCTACCTCTGGGACTGTATTTCTTTCTACACATGATAGGGATAAGAAAGGCCTGATTCCTATAGCAATTCGCTTAGTGAATTTGGGTTTTGAACTAATTGCAACAACTGGCACAGCCAACACTCTTGAAGCCGCTGGTTTAAAGGTTAAGTCAGTTCTGAAGGTCCATGAAGGTCGCCCAAATATTGAGGATCTAATTCGATCTGGTCAGATTCAATTAGTAATAAATACTCCTATTGGACGTCAAGCGGCACATGATGACAAATATCTCCGTAGAGCAGCGCTTGATTATTCGGTGACAACTCTTACAACTTTGGCTGGAGCTAGAGCTGCTGTTGAGGGTATCGCAGCTCTTCAGTCTCAAAATCTTTCGGTTGCAGCTCTTCAGGATATTCATAGTTGAATAGTATTAGGGTGCATACAATCATTGAATTAAAATTTCAACAGTGATTGCTAGTAATTCATCTATTGATTTGTCTCGAGGTAGTGACTGTAGAGAGGCATTCAAGGCTGCCTATCAGAATCGGTATACATGGGAGCCCACATTCCCTGGTTATATCGGAACCTGCATCTTTGAGCAGCCAGGCACACTAATCAAAGGTAACTTTGAAGTTGGTTCTGATTTGAAAGCTAAAGTCATAGGTGTTGATGATGAAATTATAGAAAAGTCGATTTCATCTCAACTTTGGGAAGTAGCTATCCACAGAGTTAGAAGAAGTTTTGAAAAAGTTCATGGTGAAAATACTTTTGCTGTTGGTGATATAGATGAAGATGGTATTGAAGTTATTGTTGGGGGTAAAAATAAAGGTGATAGATATAGAATTAAGGATGATGTAGTGACAATGGTTTATAGACATATCCATGGCAGTTTGATTTCTATTTTTACAACAGGTATTACTAATACAGCCCATGGATACTTGAGCCACACTTATACAAGTCAATACCTTGATCCAACTACTTCAGTCCCAGTTTCTGCTTTAAAACAGTTCACGGATACGTTTAACCCTTTATATAAAGATGGACCCTGGGTCCTAGCAGAAAGAGTTGTTAAAACAGATCCTCATAATCAAAATCAGCCATCAACCCAATCGTTTAAGTTCCTGGATATGAAGTTGCCGGCAATTAACGTTGCCACCTGAGGAACCTTGTGACAACATCTCTCACAGCCTGCAACAAAATTTAAGTGCTTTCATTACCCAACACGTTTTACCCCGTGCAGTGGTTCGCTCAGACACCATCACTTTTTGAATCTTTTGTTGAGGCTGTAAATACTCCCTTAAATAATTTTGCTTGGGGTTGGCCAACCGTCATTTTAATAGCCCTTACTGGTTTGGTTTTGATGATTGGCCTTGGGTTTATGCCTTTAGTTCGATTGCCATATGGATTACGGATGCTGTTCCAACCTGAGAAACGGTTAGCAAATGACGGCGAGATAAGTCCTTTTCAAGCCCTTATGACGTCGCTTTCGGCAACTATTGGTACAGGAAATATTGCTGGTGTTGCAGCCGCAATTGCAGTGGGTGGACCTGGCGCGGTTTTCTGGATGTGGCTAATAGCAATATTTGGAATCGCTACTAAATATTCGGAAACTGTTCTTGCTGTTCATTTCAGAGAGGTTGATTCCATTGGGAATCATGTTGGTGGTCCAATGTATTACATACGTAATGGTCTTGGATCTCGATGGGCCTGGCTTGGAGGAGTGTTTGCTCTTTTCGGAATGCTTGCAGCATTCGGTATTGGTAATGGTGTTCAATGTTTTGAAGTCTCAAGCGCTTTATTGACCATTGGCATACCAAGGCTGGTCACTGGCACTATTCTCGCTTTGCTTGTATTCGGTGTAACCATTGGTGGGATAACAAGGATTGCAAAGGCTGCATCTGCAATTGTTCCTGTTATGGCTGTTTTTTATGTTGCAGCCTGTCTTCTGATAATTATCAGCAATATTTCCGAAGTCCCTAGTGCCTTCTCAACTATTTTTTCAAATGCTTTTTCAGGAAAAGCAGCTGCTGGAGGGACAATGGCTCAAGTTGTATTAATGGGCTTTAAGCGCGGAATATTTTCTAATGAAGCTGGCTTGGGAAGTGCGCCAATAGCTCACGCTGCTGCAAACACTAATGATCCTGTTCGCCAAGGCACTATTGCCATGTTGGGCACCTTCATTGACACGATCGTGATTTGTACTATGACCGCCTTAGTAATTATCACAACTGGCGCTTATCAAGGTGGTCAATCAGGTGCTGACCTTTCAATAGCTGCTTTTAATAGTGGATTAAGTGGAACTGGTTGGATAGTTACAGCTGGACTTGTTGTTTTTGCATTTACGACAGTACTTGGTTGGAGCTTTTATGGAGAACGGTGTACAGAATTCCTTTTCGGAGTTAAAGCAATCCTCCCATTCAGACTGGTTTGGGTGACTGTTGTTGTTATCGGTTCAGTGGTCGGTAACCGCGGAATAGTTTGGGCTGTCGCAGACACCCTTAATGGACTCATGGCTATACCTAATTTAATTGCTCTTCTTTTACTCTCAGGAACAGTATTTAAACTTTCTCGCCAATACGACTTCTCTTCTCAAAGTCAAAGGCCTTAAGTAATTTCCTACTCAATTGGAGTCACTGACTTGAGTTTTTCATTTAATTGCATGGCTAGTGTCTTACGACCTACTGCAAGGACTTTTAAGGTGTCCTCATGCATTCTTAATTGGGCATCAGCAACTTGCATGCCTCTGACTAATTCTTTTAGGTCATCTGGCAGAGCATTGAGGTCATAGCGCTTGCCCTCGAAAGTCAGAATAGGGTCTAGTTTTTTCCCTGTTGGGTCATTCATAGTTAGATCAATAGAAAGTTTTTTGCAGTTAAAGTTTGAGATCTTGTGATTCAATTTGGGAGATTAATTCAAGACTCTTACCCAAACGAAGTATCTGAACCTCTCAGTTTCACGATAAATCCCTAATGATCTGCCTTTCACAGAACTCTCTATAACGACCTCCCCTTTTCATAAGTTCGTCATGAGTGCCTAAATCACAAACGCATCCTTTTTCTATGACAACTATTTGATCTGCCTCTTGAACTGTTGCTAGACGATGTGCAATTACTAATACAGTTCGCCCTTTCATTGCTTGGCGGAGACCAACTTTTACTGCTTCTTCCGCTTCTGCATCTAATGCACTTGTTGCTTCGTCTAGTAAAAGTATTGCCGGATTACCAAGCACAGCCCTTGCTATAGCAAGCCTCTGCAATTGGCCTCCAGACAGATTGCTACCCCTTTCTTCAAGGTGTGTTGCGTAGCCATCGGGTAATGCAATTATGAAATCATGAGCATTGGCAAGCTTTGCGGCTCGTATTATTTCTTCTTGAGTGGCTGAACGTCCAAACCGAATTGAATCAGAAATTGATCCAGAGAAAATAATACTCTGCTGTGGCACCAATGCAATTTGTCTACGCAATTGTTTACTACGTATAGAGTTGATTTCAATTCCATCTATTAATATTTCACCTGTTTGAGGGCTATTGAAACGTAGTAATAGTGAAAATAATGTGCTTTTGCCTGCTCCAGAGGGGCCAACTAGAGCAACTACTTGACCGATAGTTGCTGTGAGACAGAAATCTTTTAATACTGGTTTTCCTTGTTCATACCAAAAATTAACATTACTAATGTTCAAATCACCTTTTATAGCTGTAACTTCTATAGACCTATTTAAATCTATAGGTTCAAGTGGTTCTCGCTCAATTCTTCTTAGCCTTCTTAAGGAAGCTTGCCCTTGCTGGAATTCGTTAAAGTTTGTAGTTAGGTGGCTTATTGGGTCTATGAGCATTAGTAATGCGGCTACATAGCTGCTAAAACCTTGTCCATCTAGCCCGCCACTTTGAATTCTAATTGCGCCTATCGTAAGGATAGTGAGTATCCCTGCAGCTTCAATAAAGCCTACAACTGGATGCTGCAATGAAAGCAATTTGAGGGTCCTAAACCTTGCTTGCCTATGTAAATCTATTTCCCTATCAAAACGCTTTTGAAGCCATTCTTCTGCTGCAAAAGCTCTTACTAAACTTATGCCGTTTATAGCTTCTCCTAAAAGACTTGCTAAGTCGCTAACTTGCTTCTGACTCTTTTCTGCTGTATTCATTACTCTGGCTCCGAATTGGCTGACTAAGATTGCTATCAAAGGTGCAAGCATTAATGTTGCAAGAGATAATTCCCAATCCAACCAGAGCATATAGCTGAAAACAGCTATTAACTGCAGCAAACAAGGTGTAGTGTCTTGAATTGTTTTATAAATAACTTCCCCAACTCGGTCCGCATCTTCTGTTAACCGATATGTTAGGTCTCCTGATGAAAGCTTCTCAATGGCTCCTAATTCGATTCTTTGCAGCTTTTGGAATAACTCTCTTCGAAGATTTTGACTTATATATAGTGCTGGCCCAGCAAATAGAATATCTTGTCCAAACTGCGCGATTTTTTGCAATAGAAAAATAATTAGTGCTAAAGAAATAACTTTAATTACTAGTGATAATTCTCCTGCGCCTATTGCAGGGATCAGTTGTCCAGCAAGCCATGCAAGTATGGGCCAGCATCCGACATAGATGATCATGCAGGTACTTCCCCATATGAGGGGGCGTACGTGAGGTTTTAATTGAGGTAGCAGTCTTCGAAAGCCTGCTTCTGATTCTGAAAACATCGCGTCACACTATCAAGCTTGATGGACTGGCTTTTTTAAAATCATGAAGCTTGATCAATTCCTTAAATGGCAGGGCTGGGTGGCGACCGGCGGCGAGGCAAAACACCTTATAAAATCAGGCGAGGTGATGGTAAACGGTTCTGTTGAAACTAGACGCGGAAGAAAATTAAACCCTACTGACATAGTTCGTTTTGGCGATGAGGAGGGCTGCATCTCTAGGATTAGAAGTTATGGGCCATAAGTTGTCCAATGCTTAGTTAAGAGGAGTAACCCGTGCGTAAACCTGTTATTGCAGGAAATTGGAAGATGCACATGACTTGTGCTGAGGCACGGTCTTACATGGCAACCTTTCTCCCGTTAATTGAAAACACTTCTGACGACCGACATTTAGTTATTGCACCTCCATTCACTGCCATCTCAACTGTTGCAGAGATTGTTCGAAATACTTCTCTTGAGATATCTAGTCAGAACGTCCACTGGGAGGATCAGGGGGCATATACAGCAGAAGTATCCCCAACTATGCTTCTTGAGCATAAAGTCCGATACGCAATAGTTGGACACAGTGAACCTCGCAAATATTTCAGCGAAAGTGATGAGCAAATTAATAGAAGGGCTATTTCCGCTCAGAGACATGGTCTTATTCCAATAGTTTGCGTTGGTGAGACCGATGAACAAAGAGAGAGGGGAGAAGCTGAGCGTGTAATTAGACGTCAGGTTGAGCAAGGATTAGAAGGCACTTCTTGTGAGAATCTTGTAGTTGCCTATGAACCGATATGGGCAATAGGTACTGGAAAGACTTGCGCGGCAACAGAAGCTAATCGAATCTGTGGCTTGATCCGTAGTTGGGTTGGTTCTTCAAACTTGATAATTCAATATGGAGGGTCTGTTAAACCAGCAAACATAGATGAGTTGATGGCCATGAGTGATATTGATGGTGTACTTGTAGGAGGTGCTTCATTAGACCCAGATAGTTTTGCTCGAATTGCCAACTACAACATCATTTGAAGGCCCTTTCGGAATTGATTTGGGGCAAACGACAGCTGTAATGGGCGTAATTAATATCACGCCTGATTCATTTAGTGATGGGGGAGCTTTTCTTGATCCTCAAAATGCTTTGCTAAGAGCTGATTCTTATTTACATGAAGGGGCTGAAGTTATTGACTTGGGTGCCCAAAGTACTCGTCCTGGAGCTGAAGAAGTTGGTGTTGAGGAGGAATTGAGCCGATTGATACCTGTGTTGAAAGCGATACGCTCGAAACATCCAAATGTATTGATTTCAGTTGATACTTTTTGGGCAGAAGTTGCTGAAAAAAGTCTCGAAGAAGGCGCAAGTTGGATTAATGATGTAAGTGGTGGAACAAAGGATCCTGCGATGCTTGGCGTTGTTGCGGCTAGAAATTGCCCTTTTGTACTTATGCATAGCCGTGGAAACAGTCATACTATGGATCGACTTGCTACTTATAAAGATGTAGTGGAAGAAGTTCGCATGGAACTTTTATCGCGAACTGAAAGTGCATATGCTGCTGGTATTAATCTAGAAAAGTTAATTTGGGACCCTGGATTAGGTTTTGCGAAGAATAATGTTCAAAATATTGTTCTACTTAGAAACCTTGAGAGGTTATCTTCAGATGGGTTTCCTCTTTTAGTTGGACCATCGCGGAAACGTTTTATTGGAGCTGTTCTTGATGAGCCCAATCCAAATAAGCGCATTATGGGAACAGCTGCAGTTGTATGTAGGTGCGTTCAGGCAGGAGTTGCAATTGTACGTGTACATGATGTATCTGAAACAATTCAGACTGTGCGAATGGCATCAGCTATCTGGTAAATCCAAAAAGGTTTATATTTATTTCGAAGTTGAATCTTTGATTGATGGATCTATTCCTTCAATTCTGTCTTCTACTTCTTGATAGAGATCTTGAAGTTGTTTGATATTTTCTTCTGAAGTTTCCCAGTATCCACGTCCATTTACTTCTAAAAGTGTTCCTACAATTCGTCTGAAACTGTGAGGATTTAATTCCATTAAACGTTTACGCATTTCAGGGTCATTTATAAATGTCTCGTTTGATTCTTCATATACAAAGTTGTCAACCTGTCCGCTTGTTGCACTCCATCCAAGTGTGTAGTTGAGACGATTTGACACTTCACGAACACCCTCATAACCAGAATTGAGCATGCCTTCATACCATTTTGGATTAAGTAATTTTGTTCTTGAATCCAACCTAATTGTTTCACTTAGAGATCTAACTTGTGCATTCGCAGTAGTTGTATCAGCTATATAGCTACTTGGTGCTTTGCCATCTTCTCTGAGGTTTTTAATTAGATTTGTTGGGTCAGAATCAAAATAGTGGCTTACATCTGTTAGGGAAATTTCAGAGGAGTCTAGATTCTGGAAAGTCACGTCAGCAGTTTTTAAAACAGATTCAAAAACTTCTCTTTTTTGATTCATTTCGCCTGGGTTGTCTGCATTAAATGCAAAGGTTTTTCTGGAGAGGTACATTTCTTGCAGTTCATTTTCCTCTTCCCATGTGGAGTTCTCAACTGCAAGATTTACATTTGAACTATAACTTCCACTTGAGTTAGAGAATACTCTACAAGCAGCTTCTCTAATAGATGATCCTTGAGCTTTTGATTGTTCAAGAGCGTGTTTTCTTACAAAGTTCTCTTCTAAAGGTTCATCTGCCTCTGCAGCCATTTTTACACCTTGATCGATAAGTGCCATTTGATTTATAAATAAATCACGGAACACACCTGAGCAATTCACAACAACATCAATTCTTGGTCTTCCAAGCTCTTCTAGAGGTATTAGTTCCAATTTGTTTACACGGCCAACTGAGTCTGGTTTTGGTCTAACACCTATGAACCATAGGATTTGTGCTAATGATTCACCATAGGTTTTTATATTGTCGGTACCCCATAAAACGCAAGCGATTGTTTCCGGCCAACCTCCCTGCTCTTGCTTTTGTCTTTCTATCAACTTGTCCACAACACCTTTAGCTGCTGCTACGGCTGCTGTTGTTGGAATTGATTGTGGATCTAATGCATGGATGTTTTTACCACTTGGCAATACGCCAGGGTTTCTTATTGGATCTCCACCAGGACCAGGTATTACGTAATTCCCATCGAGAGCATTTAGAAGACTCTCCATTTCTTTATCTGCACAAATCTGAGTCAGGCAGAAATTTAAGTAATCAAAAAGCTTATCTAATTCAATTTGGTCAATGGCTTTAAATCCATTCCTTGCACAGGCTTTATTCCATGGTGAAGTTGAATCAAAACCTAACCGCTTAAAAAGATCATTTGCCATGCCTATTAAGTTTCTCTTCATACTTACACGACCTTCTTTATCGGTCAGCTCATTCACCATTGAGCTAATAGCCATTCGACATGTTTCGGTTATGTTTCGATTTAGCTCAACATCTTTAAGTAGACCTTCATCATTTCCTTTATAAATATCTTCGATATTTCTATCAATTGATTCTGCGAGAAGACCTGGAAGAGAGCGAAGCCCATCTTCTTCTCTTTCCAAAGCTGCGATGCTTACAAGGGTTGCTATTGCCTCTTCTGCAGTTGGCGGTTTCCCGATTGTATGAAGTCCACAAGGAAGTAAGCGACTTTCTATCTCCATTAATTGGCTATAAACGGCTCCAACTACTGCATCTCGTTTTTCTAGATCTAATGAGGATGCATCATCACTTGGAAGGGTTACATCTTGATCAAGGTTGCATTTTTTAGCTGTTTCAACTATTGCATTTACGATTTGAATACCTCTACCACTTTCTCGTAGTTGTTGATAGGAACCTACTAATTCTCCTAGTTCTTTAAGTCCCTTATAGAGACCTGCATTTTCCGCAGGAGGTGTTAGATAACTAATTGTAGATGCATAGCCTCTCCTCTTTGCAATTGTTGCTTCAGAGGGGTTATTTGCTGCATAGTAATAGAGATTTGGAAGTCCACCAATTAAAGAATCTGGATAACAAGTTTCACTCATGCCCATTTGTTTTCCAGGCATAAATTCGAGTGAACCATGAGTACCAAAATGCAATACTGCATCTGCTTTCCATACCTTTTCTAGGTAGGTGTAGTAAGCAGCAAAACCATGATGAGGGCTTGCACTTCTAGAGTAGAGAAGCCTCATTGGATCTCCTTCATATCCAAATGTTGGTTGAACACCAACAAAAACATTTCCAAAATGTCGACCATAAATAAGTAGGTTTTGTCCATCACTGTTTAAATTTCCAGGTGGTTTACCCCAGTTCTCTTCTAGACGTTCGCAATAAGGAGTTAATGACTGGTACTCTTTGACGCTCATTCGATGAGCAATTGAAAGTTCTGGTGCTCCTTGAAGTGCTTCAGGGTCATTTATAAGTGCTTCCATTAATGCTTTTGCATCTCTTGGCATGTCTTTTATGACATAGCCCTGTCCTTTCATCTCTTGAAGTACTCGGTGAATTGAACCAAAAACGTCCAGATATGCTGCTGTTCCAACATTGCCTTTGTCAGGCGGAAAACTAAAGACTGTTATTGCAAGTTTTTTCTCGGATCTTGGCTTGATTCTCAATGAGGACCAGCGAATAGCCCTTTCTGCAATTGCATCAACTCTGTCTTGAAGAGTATGAGCTTTACCAGTCGCATCATCTCTACCTGATAGCACTATTGGCTCTATTGCTCCATCTAGTTCTGGAATTGCAATTTGTAGAGCTACTTGGACTGGGTGCAGTCCAAGATCACTCCCTTCCCATTCTTGTGTGGTTTGAAAAACCAAAGGGAGGGCGACCATATATGGGCGATTAAGTCTTTTTAAAGATTCGATTGCTTTTGGGTGGTCTTGTCTGGCTGGCCCACCAACAAGAGCAAATCCAGTAAGAGATACGACCCCATCAACAAGTGGTTCATCTTGATTGAGGGGGTCGAAAAAGAATTCATTTACTGGTTTAGAAAAATCGAGCCCTCCACAGAAGATTGGAATAACGCGAGCACCTCTGAATTCCAATTCTTGAATAACAGCCACATAATGTGCTTCGTCACCAGTAACAATGTGACTTCGCTGAAGTACTAGACCAATTATTGGGCCTTTGCGAGCTAAATCATTGAGATCTTCTCTGCTTTTTGTCCAGTTGAGGTATTCCTTAATATCCTCGAACATGTTTGGAGCCAATGGATGCCAGATTCCTAAATCCGGAAATACTTCAGGTTCCGCAACTTTTATTTCTGGTCGTATTTGTCCTTCTTTTGCTGGAAAAACATATTTATCAGCAAGCATTAAAAGAAAATTGCGCAGATTTTCTGGAGTTCCTCCTAGCCAATATTGAAAGCTAAGCATGAAACTTCGGGCATCTTGTGCTTTGTCAACAGGCAGGTATTTGAGAACTGTTGGAAGAGTGTTTAGCAGTTTGAGCATTGCGTCTTGGAAACCTGCTCCTCCAGACTCTTTGCGTTTTTTCATGAAACCAGCTATGACACTTTTGCTTTGGCCTAGCTGAGCCATAGAAAAGGTCCCAAGTTTGTTTAGTCGCATCACTTCCGGCATGGAAGGGAAAACAACAGCAGCTTTAAGCCGATCTCTATGGGGGGATACTGCCTCTACAACTTTCTGAGCAAGATCTTCTATAAAAATTAAGGACGCAATGAATACATCTGCCTCAGAGACATCTTTCTGGAAATCACTGTAATTATCAGAATCACGTAACTCTTCTATTAGATAGCCACTCAGTTCAATTCCTAATGCCCCCTTCTGCGCATTAAGTGCATTGGCAGCTTGAGTCAAGGCATTTTGGTATTGAGGCTCCAGAACTACGTACACAACTTTCATAACCGCCTCATGGCAGTTACTATCTGCAGGCAATACTCTGCGATTGGCGGAGCGAACCTGCGTAAACATAGCTTTTCCTGATTATTCTGCGAAGCCTACGAGCGTATGGGGTCTTTCTGTGAGCCTTTGCCTTTTGGTGTTACATGCGTAGTCTTGATTTTTAAATTGGTCAAAACATTTTTTACATATGTCATTAGCTGATCCAAGCCCAATTTCCGTTGTTGTAGCAGGCGCCTTAGGCCGAATGGGTGCAGAGGTCGTTCGAGCAATTGACAATAGTGACCATATGAAACTTGTTGCGGCACTTGATACAGAACCTGATAAAGAAGGCGTCGATATCGGATTGGAATTGGGCTTGGGTGAATTGAATATTCCTTTGTCTTCAGATTTTGAAGGCTGCTTATGTTCTGCAAGTCAATCAGTTCGCGACTTGGGAACTGGAATGGGAGCTGTACTAGTTGACTTCACTCATCCCTCAGTTGTTTATGAGCACACGCGCGCTTCTATTGCATACGGTGTTCATCCTGTTATTGGGACTACAGGATTAACACCAGAACAATTATTTGAACTCAAGGAATTTGCTGAGAAAGCCTCTATTGGAACTGCTGTAATTCCAAATTTTTCAATCGGAATGGTTTTGCTTCAGCAGGCCGCTGCAGCTGCTGCACGTTTTTATGACCATGCTGAGTTGACTGAGCTCCATCACAACCGCAAGGCTGATGCACCTAGTGGGACCTGTATTAAGACAGCAGAGTTAATAGAAGAAATAGGTAAGAATTTTAATCATTCTGAAGTCGAAGAGCATGAATCTCTCCCTGGATGTAGAGGTGGAATTCGTCCCAGCGGGCTTAGGCTCCATTCAGTTCGCCTGCCAGGGTTAGTTGCGCATCAGGAGGTGATTTTTGGAGCGCCAGGTGAGTCTTATACCCTTAGACATGACACAGTGGATCGATCTTCTTACATGCCAGGAGTTCTCTTGGCAGTTCGGAAGGTTAGAAAGCTTCCTGGTCTTGTATATGGACTTGAAAAATTACTTTGATAGTTTCAACTAAGTATGCTAATTCCACTTCGCCCAGGAGAACTTCAAAGGCTTATTCCAGCTGTTGCCACTGGTAATCAGTTTGGAGCTGCATTGGGGGATCCTCAAAAGATTTTGCAGAGGGTCATGATTTCCTCTATTGGAGGCGTTATTACTCTTCTTATCAGCCAGAACCAAGTTGCTAGTAGGTGGTATTCAATTTGGTTGGTTATTGGTGTAGTTTTTCTTCTATATATTCTTTGGGGTCCAATAATAGAAGCTGGTCAAAAGAATTCACAACTTCGTAGATATCCAATGACTGCTATTTTTGATGGTCAGATTTCTGATATTTTTACTAGAGAAAAAATTGAAAATAGACATGAGCAGGCAGATAAACTTGGCAAGCTTGAGTTGGTTGAAAATAGACGCACATGGCTATTCTTGGAGTTAGAGGATGAAGATGGTTATTTAGGACAATTGTGCTTCCCGATGGATAAGAATCATCAAATCTTAAAAAGAGGACAAAGAATATTGTGTTTAGTATTTAGTGAAAGAAAAGATTTTTCGACTATTGATGCATTAAGTGATGCTTGGCTTCCTTCGCAAAGAATCTGGGTAGGTGAGTATCCCTATTTGCTAAGACCAGCCTTCCAGGAGCTTTGTCAGATGAGATTATTTGGAAATCAATATTAAACTATTGCCACTATTATTTTAATGTTGAAATATCAGCTTCAAATGGATAAATATCAATTTATCATGCTACATTCAAATCTTCTTTTGAATGGCTGTACATATAATCAATTATGAGATATATATGCTATTTTAATATTATCAGCTTTGTTTTTCTATGAACAGCTTTGATAGTTCTATTTTAATTATATTTTTGCTTCTATGGTAGTTCGAGCAAAAATTCTTGGTGCTGGTCCAACCGGATCAATGCTTGCAATTGCATTTGCAAGTGTTGGTACAAGCGTGAGTATTTATGACCCATTTAATGAGAAGCAACTGTTATCTAGGTCAAGAGCATATGCAATTACACATTCTTCTCGAAGACTACTACAAAGATTGAATCTATGGCAATCATTAGAAGGAAAACTAATTCCTTTTTCTAAGTTGTCAATCCAAGACAGAGAGACTTCTTCCATTGTTACTTTTAATACCTCAGACCTCTCAAGAAATAACCGTCAATCGGATCACATAGGTTGGATATTAGATCATACTTCATTGATGGAAGTATTATTTTCTAAATTAAATACGCTTGCAAATGTAGAAGTTAAATTCGAATCTGATTCAGATTTAAGTAGTTCCAAGTTTGATATGGTCTTTGCAGCAGACGGTCCAACATCCCCTTCTAGAGAATCGCTAGGCATTAAGTCTTGGATGTTTAAGTATAATCAAGGATGTTTAACAGCCAAAGTCATATTAAGGGGAGTTGACTCAGGAACTGCATATGAATTATTTCGTGCTGAGGGACCATTGGCTATTTTGCCAATGGGTGGAGAGGTTTTTCAAATAGTTTGGAGTGCCCCTTATGACAAATGCCTCGAAAGAGCAAGTTTTGAATCATCTAGATTTCTTGACGCCCTCTCAAGTGTTTTGCCAGATAGGTTTGAACCTGATTTGCTTGTAGACAATCCAACTGCTTTTCCTTTAAAAATAGCTTTTGCGAATAGCTTCTACCGTGGCAATGTTCTTCTAGTAGGCGAGAGTTGCCATAGTTGTCACCCTGTCGGAGGTCAAGGCCTCAATCTTTGTTGGAGAGATGTAAGTTGCTTGATGTTTTTAATGCAAAAGGTAAATACAGGTTGTTTGGCTATAACAAAACTTTCTAAGCAATATAGAGGCCATAGATTTAATGATCTAATAGCAGTAGGAATCCTTACCGATTTAGTTGTCCGCCTATTTTCTAATCGTTCTTTTATTCTTTTGCTAATTCGTACCCCTATGATGTCAATTTTATCTAAGTCCTCTTTATTAAGAAAGTTACTTTTAAAAACAATGACTGATGGCCCTATATCGTTGTTCAAATAAAATGTCAGAATAAATTAAAATAAACTTTATATAGTGGTAATTACCAGCCATTCGCAGCCAAAACCACCTGCCCAACTTCTCTCCTACCTCCAGCAGAGAGTTGGGCTTAGTGACCAGGCTCTTGAACTAGGAATCAGGCAAGCAAATCTTGAGCAAGCTCCTCTACCTATTGTCCTTTGGAGTTTTGGATTGATTAGTGTTTCTCAATTTGATGAATTACTAAACTGGGACGATAAGTAATTCATTTCTAATCCTAGTCACTAATTAACTTCTATTAATTCATCTCATGGCTTTTACTAGAACATATCTCTGTTTCCTATAGTTTTTATTATCGCTATCTTTGTCATTAAATCTAAATAATATCTCCCTGCTCCAACTATACTCCATTAGAGACCTTTGAAAATTCACTTGACCCTTCCTGTATAAATACCAGTTTGTGAGTATGCATTGATCTAAGTACATGCTTTTTAGATATAAGACTCTTGTCTGTTTCTGGATATTTGTGCCTTTATTAGTGACTTGATCCACCAAGCCTGCCATTATCTCAACAATGAAGAATGCAAACCCCAAGAAAATGCTTAGGCTCTTTAGCTACAGAGCTTCAAACAAGTTATGGATATGACCCAAGCATCTAAAACTAAGCGAGCAATCTTGGGAAGAAGAGCCTGTGAGAGGCTCGACCTTTTATTGCTTGTTATAGAAGCTCTGGATTTAAATAGTTCCGAGGCGATGCTTTTTACTTCTCATAAATTAGGTTTTCAGGCTCTGTTTCCAAACAGGGTCGAATTATGGAAAAGACGTTGTTACAACCCTCTTAGGAAAACCACTAGAAGAGGAAATCTCAGTGAAGTTGATGCTGAAGCTCTAATAAAACTTCTTTGTTCGATGGCAGATCGCTTGTATCCAGTACTTCGACAACTATTGTCTAAAAAGGAGCCCAAGGCTCTTAATGATGAACGTTGGAATCTTTTCGGAACCAGGTTAAATGAACTGATTCAAGAAAGAATGAATCTTCGTAGAGGAGCAGTACAGAGGCTCTTGTCCAAAGAGGATATGAATTCCTTTCATTATGAGTTGATTTTTACTCTTGCACTAGCTGCAGGACCTGGAGGTGTCGATCGTTTGAGAGCCTCTCTTCTTGACCCTTTCTCTTGATTGGTGGAAATAATGTTGAAACTTTCATTTCGTTATGATCAAACATCAGCCCGTCTTGAAGTTGATGGTCTTCCAGATATTTCATTGGGACACTCAGAAGAAACTATTGGAATTATTTCGAGTTGGACACTTCAATTAGTTGGTTCTCCTGAATTATCTGGAAAGAGAGTTCATCTTGAATCAATGATGGCTGCCGTTTTGCCTTATGCACGACATCGCCTCTCAGGTGTAAAGCGTGCTTTTGGTGATGAACATCAACCAGTATCTATTTCCCCCAATGAATCTGGTCATAAACTTCTGCTAAGAAGTAGTCAAAAGGGTGTTAAACCTTTGACGGTTCATCTTGATGATGCCGAATTGACTGATCTTGTTAGATGCTTGGATGCATTGCGATTAGACATTCGAGTCAAAGTCTCCTGGCAAATTCCTTCATATAGACCACTTCACCATAAAGACATCGCTGATCGAGTTCCTTTTGCTAGGCGCTTTACAGCCGCTCTGATTGGAATATCAGCATTTGTCTCTGTCGCTGCCATTGGGCTTCTGATACCTATTCCTGAAGGTTCCGACCTGTCTCCTATAGAGGCTCGATTGACTATGCCGACACGCAAACTATGATCTTGTTTGTTGACTACTCTTTCGATTAGGTCACAATTGAGAAGCCATCTAAACATCATTCGGAAATGCTCCCCTCATGGGACAAGATTGGTCCAATCTTCAAAAACCATAACCCCTACGAAGTAACTTTGTTTCTTAATCTGAATGAATCTTGCCACCAATCCTAAACAATTCGCTGTAAAAATATCTTTTTCTTTTCTATTTAAACTATGACTACTAATGGTTCTCAAAATAATAGAGTTTCACAACGCAATGTTTTTCGTCGACGCACATCTAGGTCTCACCCTATTTGGCGGTTATTAGTTGAATCAATAGTCTTATTATCTGCTGGAAGTGGCATATTGTATTTTCTTAATTTATTGCCAGAAAAGTTCGATGGAGTGGTTTTTTTACGCCAAGGAATCTCTGATTTGATCGAAGGCACAATGCAGCTTCTTAATGCCTTTATAAATCTTGGTTCACTTATTTTAATTGGACTATTGGTTTTATTAGGATTGTTACTTCTATTAGGAGGCGTTTGGCGATTTATTAGATTTATCACGAAGCTTTTACACAAGATCTTAAAGTCGCCAAGCACCAGAAACAATAAAAGCTTAAGTGATTGATTAATAATAAGTGACATGCATTCAATAACTTCACTAATTGACGACAAGAATAAGCGACCTGTTTTTATCTATGATGGTGGTTGTCCATTTTGTAAATACTTTGCCGAGCTTAGTGAATTAAGAAGCGGTATACCATCTTTAATTATTATTGATGGAAGAGCTAATTCTGAGATTCGAGGCAATTTGTTATCACGAGGATTTAATTTAAAAGATGGAGCAATTCTTATGATAGGTGATGATATATTTTATGGATCTAATGCAGTTCATTGGCTTTGTTCAAGGATGGATCCTTCAGATCGCCTTTTAGCTCTCATTTCAAAAATCTTTTCAGTTCGCAGTCGCTCATACAATCTTTACCCTTTTCTATTGTTTGCTCGCAAAGTAGCTCTTTCATTCAAAGGCCTTGATGTTGACCCTGACCTTGACACTACAAATGATTAATTTACATTAGCTTTCTTTTTTCATCCTTATTCGAGAAGCCTTTTAAATTTGTCGCCTTAAATATTTTTAGCTATATATTATTTTGCTTTTAAGGCAGTTTGTCCATTTAGAAACCAGTCCTTTTGTGCCTTTCACTGAAGGTCGAGAATCTTATGTTGCCATTTCAGCTTTCAGCACAACCAATTACTCAAGGTAAGGGGGGGGGCGACTTCTCCCCTGGCGCTATATTCTCTAAGCTATCTAAAGAGAATCTATGTGGCATCTTTACAGAATCCCAAATGCTGCTACTATCCTTTTAGCTGGGTTTGTGCGATGCCCAAGACGCGCAGTCTTGAGAAGGACTTAAGGTTTTGGAGAAAACAAAATCTTGAAAGGCTTGGTTATTCGCCTGAGGTCATTGATTGGACTTTTGAAAGCCTGTTCTCAAGCCTTGATGAGTCCGGTGAATCTCTCAATGAGGCTTCTGCCAATGAAATTATTAATCGGTTAAAAAATCAGCTAATTATTCTCGGCAAGCAAGGTAGACCTACCCTTCCTGATAAGGAAGTCTCGCCGAAGCTTCAGGTCTCTGTGCCGCCATCATTGGCGACATTGTTGTCTGGATGGGCGGCTTGCGAAGGAAGGGATGTAAGTTCTGTGGTCCTTCAGGCTGTTGAGGTAGGTGTCCATCAACTGCGTTCTGACGGGAGAATTCCCGAGCCTGCCTTGAATGCATATTCCCGGGCTTGCCAGGCACGTCACCTTATTGCCGAGTTACATGTCTTTGCTCATTCGCAGGAGGAATTAAGTGAATAATTCAAATCAAGATAATTTCTCAGATATTTTGGCATCGTTTGAATCTTCCTTGCTAAAACCATCTATTGAAGTTTCTACATCTTTGCATAATTACCAGAAACAAGTAATGAAAACCCAATCACTTGATGATGGATATATATTTACAGCATATAGCAAATTATTGAATCAGATATGCATCGGCTATGAACAAGACTTGGAATGCTTAAGGAACAAATGTTCCGCTATTGGATTTGAAATTATTGCTATCCAACCTGGAAGATCTAGTCGCATGAAAATGACAGTGGAAACTCTGTCTGAGATTGGTTTTCAGATGACTAATACTTACGGACTTTATAGATGCACAAATACACTGATTAATTATCTGGTCACATTGTTATGGCCTCTAGGTAAATTAGATAATAAAAATATATCTAAGAGAAAAAAATATCTAAGAAAATATATTATCCCTTAGATATTTACTTGTTTGCACATAACCGGTAACTATAGGCTCTACATTTATGCTTAAGTATTCTTGCAGCCTCCTCCTTATTTATTTGGGCCTGCCAGTGGGAGAAGACATTTGTCTGAGTCACAACCTGCGGGGCCTGCTTCTGTGAGTTCACCTTGATCATAACTAGATAATGATTCAAAGAAATTAGAGCTCACTCGCCTTTCGATAACTTTTGATTGAAGTTCTTCATAGGTTTCAGAGTTGATAGGTTCAAAAGGTAATCGAGGGAATGTTGCATTTGCATCAAATCTTGCCAAAAGTGCAGCTGATATATATCCTTGACTATCTCGAATTGCCTGATGAAGTGCTTTAGCTAATGGTTCTATTTCGTTCTCTCTAAATTCAATTGTCGCTGACGTGTTGTGATCAGTGTAGTGTCGCTGAACTTGCATATAAAAGTCAAACTGAGCAAGAGCAGAGAAGTTGTTGATATCGACTTGATCTGCTCCAGGGATATTTGCCCAACTGACTTCAGTGGGAATTTCTACTAACCATTCAGAACACCGTGGGTCAAATGGATCATTTAATAGACGTCCTTGATCATCTTTATCTGATTGTGATGGAACGATTGTGTATCCATAATCCATGCAAGCCAAAGCTACTGGATCATTTTTTCTGAAGGTAATTCTTCGAATAAAACGTTGAGCTTTTGGAGGATGCCATCCAGGAGCTGCGCCAGTTAGAAGGCTTTTTGTTCCAGCAGGTTGAACAGTAGTGCAACGATTCGGGCGTCTGAGTTTATGGCGGTCGCAGTAATCCCATACTGTTTCATTGACAAGTTCTCTCCATCTGCTCAGGTATGAAGCTTCAGCATTTTTAAATTGTTTGCCTTGTTCAGTGTCTGGACGACCTGCTTCCCACCATGTCAGCCAAGTTGTACCAAATGCGTGAACAAAGAAATCAAAAAGCCCTGTGAAACTAACTCCAACGATGGGGTCCCATTCCCTGCTTTGACGATATCGCTCTACTTCAAAACGGTGATTTAGTAGACATGCTACTGATAGAGCTGCTGCTTTAAATGCGTTTGATTGGCCTTCGTCGTCAGATGGGTCAATTTGATTTAAATGCACTTCTGCAAGATTGCAGTGAAAGTCAGCCCCTAGAATCTCTCCACAAGGGTTTAGGCCATAGCGACTTAGGCGATGTTTGAGCTCTTCATTACTTAATGGTCCAAAATTTGTTTTTAGCCAGTGAGATGCTTCGTCTTTTCCTAACTCACAATATATATCGATAAACTCTTTTCGAAGCTCTGGTGTCGTAAGCAAATCTGAGTTCGCACGAGATATAGCTTCTGGGGCAAATTGTATTGCCCCTTCACCAGAATGAAATTGTTGTTTGACGGCTTGAAGAATCAACTCTTCACTTGGGCGACTGTGATGTACTCGAGTGTGGTTTGCCATTCGTAGTGCATCACGCTCAGGATCTATTCTCCAGTTTCCATCTTCATCTTGTTGCCAAAGATTTTCTTTTGCTCTGGCAGCTTGATCATCATCTGCGGAGAATTGTCGCATTCCAGCACTTCTTCGTATGTTGCCAGCAACAATAGTTACTGCCGCCTCATCAATAAGAAGACAACATTCAACTGAAGTTAATTGCCTCCCAACAGCCTTGCCTAATAAACGAGCTACTCGAACATAAAGATCTTTTAGTTTTACTGGATTAGCCATTCCCCCAAATCCTTTTAGGCTTTCTCCTATAGGCCTTACATCACTTAGGTCTACATTTATATATATTCTTTCACCATTAAATCTAACATCACTAGATAACTCGAGAAGTAGTTGATAACTATCTACCCATCCTCTGCGAGTGTCTCCAACCTTTATAAATACATTATTTCCTTCTATTTTGTGAGAGGTATTTTCTTGCCTGTCAGTCGCTGGCGTAATGCCAATCTCCGAGACGGAATTAATGCTTATTGGATTTATTACTACTGGTAATTGCTCAATTAAGTGTGGCTCGATGATGGCACCTGTACCACATCCCATCATTGCGAGGTCCATCATCAGGCCAAAAGCTTCCCAGTCGACAAGATTTGTTGACGTGCAGTTGTAGGCACCTGAATAGTTTTCTTTTTTATTTATCCATGCTGTTCCGCCAATCCAAAGCCACCGTCCTGATGGCAATGCCTTTTTCTCAGATTGCATGCGAGCCATCAACTTGACTTCTTCACCGGTTAGATGGCCGAGTTTTTGAAGGCCTTCAAGGTTGCGGTCACTAACTTCGCCCCAGCTTTCTCTCCCTTGAGACGTTTTCCTGCTGTAGGTGCGATAGAAGACAGGGTTCGCGGCTGGTGCAGTTGATGGGAAGTCAGAACGGTGATCGCTCAGGCCCTCAGCGACTGTTGTTATGTCGTTTTTGATCGGGGTTAGTGTCACAGCTGTATAAAGGCTCGAGAGTATGAGAACGCTAACGCCACTTATGGTGTCTGCAAGCTTTCATTAACACCATTAACAGGGTCTGGTCGAAAATGATTGTTCTTTCCGGTTGAAAGCATTGCTGAGACAGCTAGAGCCTGAATTAATGGACGACCACATCCAAGCACTGGCCTATTCTGAGGCTGACTTCTCTATTGGTGATCAAAACTTTGTTGAAAACTTAAAGGCGTTTCTCACTAAATCAGATCACACCCTCTCAAAAGATTGCTTTTTGATTGACCTTGGTTGCGGTCCTGGGAACATTACTGAACGGCTCGCTGAGACTTGGCCTTTTGCAAAAGTCCTTGGGATTGACGGTTCAAAGCCAATGTTGGAGATAGCGAAACAACGTCTTCACTCTTCTGCCAGTAGATTCAATAATCTTTCCTACCAACAACAAAATCTTTCAGATATCACTAGTCAGATCGAACCTTGCTATTCACCAGCAGATTTGATTGTTAGTAATAGTTTGCTTCATCATTTACACGACCCAATGGATTTATGGCGATCAGTTTTATCTTTATCAGTTCCTGGAACATTAATTTATCACCGAGATTTGAGGAGGCCCCAATCGAGAGATGACGCACTGGTTCTACAGCAGAAACATCTTCCATCTGCACCAGGGATATTAATCAGAGACTTTTTGGCTTCATTACACGCTGCTTTCACTATTGCTGAAGTTCAAATTCAACTTATTGATATTGGACTTCAACATTTGCAAATCATGGAAGTTGAGGATCGTTACCTTGAAGTCTTTGGCATTGTTTAAAAGCTTACTTTCATTTGTCTTTAGCACAATAAATTAATGAGCAAACTCTCTTCCATGGACTCTTCAACAGAACATTCATCTAGTAAGGGGCCTGAGCTTTCTTTGGCAGAGGCTGTTGAACGCCGGAGAAACTTTGCGATCATTTCTCATCCAGATGCTGGCAAGACGACTCTTACAGAAAAACTTTTGCTTTATGGAGGTGCAATTCAACAGGCTGGCGCCGTTAAGGCAAGAGGGCAACAACGAAAAGTGACGTCAGATTGGATGGAGCTAGAGAAGCAACGTGGCATCTCAATTACATCAACTGTTCTGCAATTTGATTATTTAACTAATACTATTAATCTTTTAGATACTCCAGGTCACCAAGATTTTTCAGAGGATACCTATAGAACTTTGGCCGCTGCTGATAATGCAGTAATGCTTGAAGATGCCGCAAAAGGGTTAGAACCTCAGACTAAAAAATTGTTTGAAGTATGCAGAATGCGCAGTATTCCTATATTTACTTTTATAAATAAGATGGATCGACCTGGGCAGGAACCTTTGAGTCTGCTTGATGAAATTGAGTCGGAATTAGGATTGACAACTTGGGCTGTAAATTGGCCTATTGGAAGTGGAGAGTTGTTTCGTGGGGTAATTGATCGCCGCACTAAAGAAGTGATTGTGTTTGAAAGAGCGGAGAGGGGAAAACAGTCTACTGAACTTAAACTTAAATTAGACGATCCAAATTTAAACGACTTAGTGGAAAAAGATTTATTAGAAAAAGCTCTTGAAGAGATTGAATTGCTTGATGCAGTTGCGGCAAATATGGATATAGAACTAATTCATGCAGGTGAATTGACACCTGTATTCTTTGGCTCTGCAATGACTAATTTTGGAGTTCGTCCTTTTTTAGATTCATTTTTAAAAATGGCTCAACCGCCTATTGCGAGGATGGCTAGCGACGGTGTTGTTGATCCTCTAAAACCTGATTTCACTGGATTTGTTTTTAAATTGCAAGCAAATATGGATCCACGGCATCGAGATAGAGTCGCCTTTGTCAGAGTTTGTAGTGGGAGATTTCAAAAAGACATGACTGTTAATCATGCTCGTACTGGCAAATCAATTAGATTATCAAGACCACAAAAGATATTTGGACAGGATCGACTAGTTGTAGATGATGCATATCCTGGTGATGTTATTGGCTTAAATAACCCTGGAATGTTTGCAATAGGAGATACTCTTTATACGGGGAAAAAAGTTGAATATGAAGGGATTCCTTGTTTTAGCCCTGAGATTTTTAGCTGGTTAAGAAACCCTAACCCTTCAGCATTCAAGAATTTCCGCAAGGGGGTTAACGAGCTTAGAGAAGAGGGGGCAGTTCAAATCCTTTACGACACTGACCAAAGTAAACGTGATCCTATTCTTGCAGCAGTTGGTCAGTTGCAATTAGAGGTTGTTCAACATCGACTTGAACATGAATACGGCGTAGTAACAAGGCTTGAGCCATTAGGGTTTCAATTAGCCAGATGGGTAAATGGTGGCTGGCCTTCCTTAGAAAATATTGGCAGACTTTTTAATTGCAAGATCGTTAAGGACCCTTGGTCAAGACCTGTTCTTCTTTTTAAGAATGAGTGGAACTTGAATCAATTAATAGAGGATCACCCCTCAATGCAACTTAGTTCTGTGGCTCCTGTCGTCAGTGGGGTTGAACCAATCTCACTTTGAATCTGAGTTTTGATCTTTCCGAATAGTTTCTATAGAAATAAGCAAGCCTGCTGACTCAGTATTCTCTTTAAGCAAATCATCTAGACAAAATGCTGCACTACTTACGTTTTTAAGACTTCTTGGCCTTATGAAGATACGCTCTTATAAGTCCTAACGATATCTAATGGCAGCGGATAATGAATCTAGTTCTGACAGAGGGGCTCAGGATCCATACTCCTATTTGGGTCTTCAGTCAGGAGCAAGCTTTGATGATGTACAAAAAGCTAGAGATGAAAGACTTGCTGAGGTAGGTGATGATCCTCAGGCAAGAGCCAAGGTTGAAGCCTCTTATGACGCTGTTTTGATGAACAGCCTTAAGCAACGTCAATTAGGGAATGTCAGCTCAGATGCATTAAATGCATCTGAGCGTGAGGAGGTCTCCCAGGGTGGAGGAGGTTTGCTAACAAGGCTTAGAAGCATTAAGCCATCTCAAAGTGAGGGACAGTCAATATCAATTCTTCCCGATTTGATGCTTCCAGATGGTCAGGGGCTTTGGATTAGAGTTGCTCTAGGTGTTTTGGCCATACTTTTGGTTTTAGTAGCCCCAGGTGGGAGTGTTGAACTAATTCTTGCTCTTTCAACCATCGGTCTATTCATAAGTCAGATTCGACGAGGGCGAAAACCTTTAGCTTCTTTGGGCTGGAGTGTAGTTACACTTTCTATAGGATTGATATTAGGAGGCTTGTTAGTTAAAGGTGTAAGCGTGCAGCCTTCAGCTGCTATGCCACTTTCTGGTGAACAAATTGAGTCATTGCCTGCACTTCTTTTGATTTGGTTGGGAGCTCTTCTTTTAGCCTAAAGATATTTATTTCCTTTCAAACCAGCTTTAAACTTTAATTGTCAAACTCTTTAATTAATTCTGACAACTTGCCAGAATCTATTAGATACCTATTATTGCAGAAATGACACCTCAACTCAGCTTTTCCTTCTTCTTTGAGTAGTGATAAAAGCTCATCCTTTCCTAACAATTTAAGAGCAGCAAGGCTCCTTTCTTGTGAACATTTACATGAAAACTTCACTATTTGTGTGGCTTCTTGTTTGCCTATAGGTGACGGGTCAAGATCAGGAAATACATCTTGAAGTAAGGAATAAAGATCATCCTGACATGAATATAGAATGTCGCTAAAATTTATTATTTCCTTGCAGCGTTCTTCTATTAGTGTTATCAATTCAGACTCTTGCGCAGCTTTAGGAAGAATTTGTACTAATAGACCACCACTACATACTAACTGGTCTTTATTTATCTTTTCACCAACAAATACTGCTGAGGCTGTTTGTTCTGAGTGAAGTAGGTATGAGGCAACATCTTCTCCAATCCCGCCACTTACCAGCTCCACTGTGCTGCTATATGGTTCCCCTTTCCCTTCGTCTCTAATTACATGTAGATATCCAGCACCTGCAGCAGCTTTGAAGTCAAAACTGTAAGAACCATCTTTTGATTTGATTAGGTCAAGCTCCAATTCCGGTGCTCCAACATATCCACGTACTGTTCCGTCCCTACCTGCATCAACAGTTAAGCCATTTAACGGCCCGTCTGAGCCAAGCCGAAGGTTCACTCTTCCGTGTTTAACTTTCATCGAGCTTGCGAGCAGGAGGCCTGCACTCATAGCCCTTCCAAGTAACACTGTGGTGAGATAAGAAAGATTATGTCTTCGACGAGCTTCTCTTGTTGTATTTGTTGTAGTTACAGCTACTAGTCGGATCCCTCCGTCTGCAGCGGTTGCTCTAACAAGGATGTCTTTCATCGGAATTATTTTTTAATGTAGTTGTTTCATTTCTACTAACCTTCCATGTTCTAGATTATATATAGTCCCTTGAAGTTTCTCGAACAGTTTTGGTTCATGAGTGACAATTAATAGAAGTTGATCTTTTACAAGTTTACTTAATAACTTAATCAGATCTCCTCTTACTGACCAGTCGAGCCCTGCAGTTGGCTCATCGAGGAGGAGGATTCTTGGATTGCGCAGCATTTGAACAGCTAACGCTAGGCGCCTTTGTTGACCACCACTCAATTGTTCTGGGGCTTGTCTCAGATCTATTTTTTCCAATCCAACTTTTTTGAGGACATTCAATTGCATTTGGCTGCTTATTCTTTTGTGTCCTAGGCGCAGTTCCTGGGCCACATTTAAGCCCAAAAAATGACGTTCTGGAAATTGGAAAACAACTCCACATAGCAATCGTCTTTCTCTTGGCTTAAGACATTCGCAATCCCAACAAATTTCCCCACTTTGTTGATTGGAAAGGCCACTTATTACTTCAATTAAACTAGTTTTCCCAGAACCACTTGGTCCAGCCACGATTATTGGTGACCAGCCATTGCATTTCAGATTTACTCTCTTTAAGACAGGTGACTCTGAAGTCGCAGGATGGTAGACAATGTTTTTCAGCTCTAGCATTTCCCTTGCCTGGCCTGATTTGTTACTAAAACTTTTTTTAGTTTGATTGTCAAACACACATTTGTCATTCTTCAATCCTTCTAACCCCGGCATTATGAATGTATCTGCTTAATGATATGGAAGTCCGCTTTCGAGAGTTTGATCAGTTCAACTGCTGGATTTGGCTGCGATTTTCCGATATCCCTAGCGATGGTGAAAAAGCCTATGTAGATGGTATTTTTGACAGTTGGTATGTGCTTGGAAAACTTGGTGGGTTCAATGGAGATAATCTACAGTTACATAATGGGGGATCAGATTTATCAGAAATGACTTATGAAAACATTGACGCTAAATCCACTATGCCTGCATTGATGCATAACATGGGTCAGTTGGAATACAAAGATAATTGGGCAAGAATCTGGATAGACCTAGGAACTTCTGATTCATTGGCTCTAGATGTATTGATTAACACCTTTGCTCAGCTTGATGAAGATGTCGTTGTGATAAAAGAATTGGTTATAGGTGGTGTTAATGATGATTGGCATGTTGATGTTCACCCTGATTCAGTCTTCCCTCTGTAGCATTATAAGTATTGTGGCTGAACTAAGAAGGCTTCTAATTGAAACTAGTCGCTTGCTTTCAATCAGCACTGATGACTATGCTTTACCTCTTCAGAGAGGTGAAATACATTATTTAAAACGTGTATTGCGTTTACGAGATTCAGATCTTATAGAAGTCGTAGATGGAGTTGGAAATCTATGGGAAGCAAAAATTAAATATCCAGACTTTTTGGAATTAACTTCAACTTTTAAAAAACCTTTGATCAGTCAACTTCCACTCAAACCTAAGATTGGAATTGCATTTGTGAAACCCCGTCGAGGAACCGAGGAAATCATTCGAATGTCATGTGAACTAGGTGTAGATCTTCTTCAACCACTTTATTCGAAAAGAAGTACTCCGCAGTCATTTAATCGTGCAAAGAGGTGGAAAAATATCCTTGCTGAGTCACTTGAGCAATCTGAACGACTTTGGATGCCATCACTTCTTGATATTACAGAGGCATCTAATTGGTGGAATTCATTGCCTCCTAAATCAGCTGTTGCTATTGCCTCACCTCGCTTGCATGACTCTCTATCTATTGAAACTTGGACGAATGGAGTTGATCCTTCAATAGGTGAGATATGGATAACAATTGGACCTGAAGGTGGGTGGACCCCTGAAGAGCTTCTTTCTGCTAATAGTTCTAATCTGACTGTAGTTAGTTTAGGCAAAAATATATTGAGAACTTCTACTGCAGCTATTGCAGCATGCCATTCTATGGTGAGTTGGCGCGATTTCATAATATAGCCATGATATAAATAATCACTTTTATTTATATCAAATAAATACATCACAGACTAAACTTAGATCTGATTTAAAAATATATAACTAATTAATTCATTTATATCGAGGATAATTTAACTTTAGGTAGTAAATAACTGATTATGCTACAGATCGCATCAGCCAATCCTTGGCTCTTGGCCCTTTTTATTAATGCAATCCTGATATGGTGTGCAAGTTCCTTTCCTTTGCTTACTCCAAAGGGTTCTATTCATGCAGGAGCTCTTGGAACAATCCTTTGGGGTTGTCTTGGATGGACAGGTTGGCTTACTGTTGTGATATATCTTTTTCTCGGCTCACTTGTTACACGTTTAGGACTTGATCAAAAAGAACAACAGGGAGTAGCACAGGAGCATGGTGGAAGAAGAGGCCCATCCAACGTTTGGGGCTCAGCAGCAGTCGGAGCGATCTTGGCAATATTGATCAAATTGGGAATTGGTAATCAGGAGGTCTTATTTGTTGGATTCGCCGCGAGCTTTACCGCAAAGTTAGCTGACACTTTTGGCAGTGAAATAGGAAAACGATGGGGACGTGCCACCGTTCTGATTACAAACCTAAGAAAAGTTCCTAGAGGTACAGATGGAGCTATTAGTTTAGAGGGTACTTTTGCAAGTTTGATAGGAGGCTTGATAATGACAAGTGCTTTTGTCTTTTTGTCTATTATTCCAATTGGAATTTTATCGGTATTTGTCTTTTTTTCAGGATTTATTGCTACACTGCTTGAAAGTTATATAGGTGCAATATATCAAAAGAGAATTTATTGGCTTACTAATGAGCTTGTAAATTTTATTCAAACATTTTTAGCTTCAATTCTATCTATGATTTTAGCAGCATCATATCTTTAATGTAATGTAAGTTTTAAGAAGTATTTTCCTATACGTTCTATCAAACGATTCTCTATTAGTTAAATAGATCTAAATAATCACTTTTTAGTTTAAACACACATTCTTACACCTTATAGTATGACAATTAGATTGGGGTAACACTTTCTGTCTTGGTAAGATTAGCCCACTTTAATAGAGAGTCCCAATTGAGAACCCTACTGAATATCCACTCATGTCCATCACTGTTCAAATGTATACCATCTGGCTCTATCCACCTGAGCAACTCTGGTTCCTTAATCATCAAATTATATAATGGCAAAAATGGTACATTTGCCTCTAGACATGCCTCCTCGATTTGTGATTCATAGATAGAAATATCATTATTTGAGTACCAGAGAATTTCTGCAAATGGCATTTCTTTTTCGTCTACTGGAGTAAGTCCCATTACCATTACTGTAGTAACTTCTTTCACTTCTAGAAGTAATTGTTCTAATCCAAATCTAAACGCTTCGGCTGTCAGTTGAGGCCGACCATTGTCCTTGCCTATTCTTGCAATGTCATTTAACCCTATTGCTAGCAATATTCCATCTGGTACATGCCTTCTTAATTCACCTCTAGTACCCCACTCGTTTTTCCAACGCTTAGAAACTTTTTCTAAGCCATCTCCTCTGATACCTAATGAATAAACTATTGGAGCTCCAGGAGTGTTCATCCAGAACTTACGCAGTCTTTCACACCAGCCACCACCTTCTCGATCTCCCCAGCCATATACGCCGCTATCACCAATTACGATTAATTGTTTTGTTGTTTGAATCATTGATTTATTTAGAGGCGTTTTACTTGCTGAACTAGCTAGTGAAATCTAATTTGTTTTTGCTATCCCAATAAATACGCAAATGATCAGTAATTGATTCACCAGTAAGAGTAATTATTGCATAAATAATTATCAACACAGCAATCTCTGCCCAATTAAATGAACTAATTGATTCGAGTAACTGCCAACCAAGACCTGTACCACCTACCAAACCAAGAACAGCAGTTTGACGTATCAAAACATCTGTTCTATAGGCAGAGTATGCAAGATAACTAGGAGCATTTGGATTTAGACAGCCATACAACCATGTTTGACTGGGTTTCGCTCCTAACGACTCAAATGCAATTGCAGTGGAATTACCATTTTGTTCAATACCTTCTTTTAGAAGCCGACCCATAACACCCATGTTGTGGGCACCAAGAGCTAACGCAGCAACATATATATTTGGATTAGTTGAAAGAAGCAATATAAGAGCTGATAGAGGTGGTGGTATTAATCTAAAAAATCCCCATATCAGGCTTTGAATTCGAAGATAAGAATGGTGTGGCCATATCATCATCCAGAGAGGTGGAGTGCCAATTGCAATTCCAGCGGATAAGAAAGTAAGAATTAATGTGTTGGATATTAGTTTGATAATATCTAATTCATTTGCAGCCTGAATTAATTCTAATCTTGAAGGTAATTGTATAGGATGCCAACTAATGTTTGAGTAATTGTCACCAGAAATGAACTGATAGCAAAGAAACGTAATTGTTATTATTGCTATTAAATAGTCAATCCTTAATTTTTTATTGAATTCTGTTTGCTCTGAGCCTATATTGATTTTATGAAAATAATTAACTAATAGTTCAACGATAAACATAAGACCAGCTAACATCCAAAGAGATGTCCACATTTCTTCAAATTTGAGAGATTGAAAACTTAGCTGGAGCTCAGTGCCAATACCTCCCAGGCCAAATACGCCTAGTAAAGTCGCTCCCCTTAGTGCGCATTCGAATCTATAACCTCCGTAGCTAGTAATAACTGGGATTATTTTAGGAATAATAGTTGTAATTAAAGCACTTAATGGCTTTGCACCACAAACTTTAAGTGCTTCAAGGGGCTTAATGTCTAATGCATCTATTTGATCACCAATAACTCTCGCAGTTAATGATGAATAAGGAATAATTATTGCAATAATTGCTATCCACGGTGATAGTCCTATTAATTGAAGCAGGATTAGTCCCCATATTAATTCATGAATCGCTCTTGGAAAGCTCAAAGTCATTCTTATAAGAAGTCTAAGCCAATTAGGAAGACCTATTGTTTGGAATATAATTTTTGAACTTCCAATAGCCAGTATTAACCCAAGAAAAATACTTAGTAACCAACTGATTGCTGCTATGTAAACTGTAACTTGCAAACCTTTCCACGAGCTTTGCAGAACCGTCGCATTAAGTGATGGATGTAATGACGACGATAAGAAATTCACCAATACTGGCAAGCCACCTATATGAAGCCCTTTTAAGATACCAATCAATACTGGTATAAGTGCAAGTGATGGTAATAAGGCAACTAGTCCAGATGCCGCTTTAAGTTTCATCGTTGTTAACTGTAGAGCCAATTCAAATGTTTATCTTGCAATTGCTTGGGGGACATGTCTAAGACTAAAATTCCATTTTTTAGACCTATGAACCGGTCAAAATAAATTAAGAGCTCAGGAGTGTGCAAAGTCATCACGATTGTTTTGGGAACTATTATCGATTCATTTTTAATAGTTTTAGATAACAAAAGTAAGAGGATTTCCTTAGATAATGCTGGGTCTAGACTTGATAGTGGTTCATCTGCTAAAAGTAGTTCTGCATTTTGACGAAGTAATCTGGCCAAAGCAACCCGTTGTCTTTGACCTCCAGACAAATTCTTGACACTGATATTGATTAGATGTTCTTCTAAGCCTGCTGCTTTAATACATGCCATACATTTATCTGTCTCAACCTGCCCCACTAGGTTTAAAAGTGACCAAATTAGATTATGCCTTCCCAATGCACCAGCATTGACATTCTGTCCAACGGTTAACTCCTCCACAAGTCTTAAATCTTGCCAAAGTGTTCCTATTCCAGTCCTTTGACGTTGTGTAAGTTTTCTTACTGGGACGTCAAACCAAGTGACATCTCCTTTATCTGCTTTTAGACTCCCATTTGCTATTGATAATAAAGTACTTTTACCTGCACCGCTAGGTCCTATAAGAGCTATTCTTTCGCCTTGTTTTATTGTCAGACTAATATCTTTTAGACGTGGCCCTCTTTTATTAAAGACAGATACGTCTTTTAGACAAAGGATATTAGTCATTTAATTTTTCCTAGTTTCCTACCTATTTTTTCAATGTCTGTATATTGAGATGAAGTTGCTTTTATAAATCTATTTGCACCGAAAAGATCTAGTATTTCAGATTGTTTTTTAGACTTTCTACTTAAATTAAGAAGTGTTCTTTGTAGTTTAGTGGTGAAACCTTTACCAAAGCGATTGTCAATATCTGGTTGCGCCAGCCAATGATAGTCTGCATATGCTGGGCTCCTCCATATTACTTGTACTTTACTAAGATCAATATTTCCCGATTTTACTCTTGTACTCCATACTTGTTCATTCAATGCTCCAACTTCATATGATCCACTTTGAACTAGAGCAATAGTTGCATCATGACTACCACTAAACCCTGCATTTCCTCCTGAAAAGTCTGATACTTTTACTCCAGCTCTTTGTAGAAAGAATTGTGGCATCAATCGTCCGGATGTTGAGCTTTGCGAGCCAAATGTAAAGCGCTTACCCCTTATGGCCTTTAATCCAGATTGGTTACTAAATGGTTTTATTCCTGTTGATGTATTGGCAATAAAAACAGAATGAAATTTAGCATCTATATCTCTTTGAGCAATTACTTTTGCGCCTGGCCTTTGTAGTCTTGCTTGCACCCCAGTTAATCCACCAAACCATACTAAATCAAGGCTTCTAGTTCTAAATGCACTAACAGCAGAAGCATAGTTAGTCACAGGTACATATCTTACAGGTACATTCAGTTTATTCTCGAGTTCATTTGTCAATAAATTATAGAGTCGATTTAGTTTTTCTGGATTTTGATCTGGAATTGCACTGACGATAAGTGAGTCTTGAGCTTTTGACCCAAGAAATGTCACTCCTACAATTGATATAAGTGCCAGAATACATATTTTACCTTTTAGATGAAGAGACATCTGATAGTTATGTATTTGTTCTATTGTTAGAAATTATCTATTAGCCTCTCAAGTCTTTGTAAACCATCTGTAATTACTTCTGTTGAAACTGCGCAAGATACTCTTACGCATTTATCTTCTCCAAATGCTGCACCAGGTACCATTGCAAGCCCAACTTCTTCAAGAGCAATTTTGCAGAAAGTGACAGAATCCTGACTGTTTGGGGGCAGTTGTGGAAATGCATAAAAGGCTCCTTGAGGCTCTACAAGCTTGATGCCTTTTATATTTTTCAGTCCATGCGTTAGAAGTTTCCTGCGATTGCTATAAATTTCTGACATTTCCTTTAGACAGTCTTCGTAACCTGAGAGAGCAGCTATTGCTCCTCTTTGAGCAAAGCTACATACATTACTTGTACTTTGACTTTGAAGTGCTGTTGCTGCTTTGATAACATCTTTATGACCAGCTAAATAACCAAGACGCCAACCTGTCATCGCCCAACCTTTTGCAAAACCATTAACTGTAAAAATCCGCTCATTTATGTCTGGTGCAATTGATGCAAAGCTATGATGAATCTCTCCCTCAGCAAGTAAGAATTCATATATTTCATCTGAAAGAATTAAAATATTTGGTTGCTTTCTAAGGATTTCTGCTAACGCTTCCATCTCGCTGATTGATATTAGCCTCCCTGTTGGATTCCCAGGTGAATTTATAATTATCAGGCGTGTACTTGGTCCAATAGAATTCTTAAGGTTATCAATATCTAGTGCGAAATCTTCTTCTGGCTTAGACTTAAGAATAGTTGCATCTGCGCCAGTTAGTTTTACCATTTCTGGATAACTGAGCCAGTAAGGAGCTTGAATTATTACTTCATCGCCTGGGTTAAGCGTTACTTGTAAAAAGTTAAAGATTGCTTGTTTTCCACCATTGGTTACCAAGACTTCTTCAGGTAAGACTTTGATCTTATTTACTTTGTTCAGTTTTTGGGCGATTGCCTCTCTGAGTTCTGGATCCCCGGCTGCGGGTCCATAACGAGTGAAACCATCGGCTAGTGCCTTTTGAGTTGCCTCAACTATGAATGATGGTGTGTTGAAATCTGGCTCTCCTGCGCTCAAGCTGCAGATATCTCTACCTTCGTTTTGAAGAGCCTTTGCCTTGGCACTTATCTCCAAGGTGAGAGATGGCTGGAGGGCTTTAGCCCTGTCAGAAAGGAAGTTCGACTTTGGCATTAGTGCCGGAACCCTTCTACTACTTTAATGTACAAATAGCTTTTTGACTGCTGTAATGTGTTATTAAAAAGTTAAAGTACATTCGCAATATAGTTGAACGCCTCGAAAAAATCTAACTTATTTCGATTGTAGACCTGACTATCTTTATTCTTGGAACTA
Organism: Prochlorococcus sp. AG-409-P01; assembly: GCA_003215335.1. GTDB lineage: Bacteria > Cyanobacteriota > Cyanobacteriia > PCC-6307 > Cyanobiaceae > AG-409-P01. Next base: position 141,851 of record QCKM01000004.1, read on the forward strand.
AGAATGGTTATGATAGCAATTATTAAGTCGATTTTTTCAATCATTTTTAATTAGCATTATATTCATCACTGAATATAATGCTTTCGCATTCTAAATATTTTTGCCGACTGATCTTGTGTTGATTTAATTTATATAAATGTTTAAGCATGAACTCTGTTTTTATTATACTAATAGGTAAGTTTATAGTGCGAATTGTATATAATCGATTCATTAAAGTTTCATTTGGAAACTTTTTATACTGGTTATCAATTTATTCCAGACTTTAGTTATAGTATTAGATTGTGTAGTTCTTTTGTGAGTGTTTGCAGACTCTCTTCAAGCATGCAGATCTTGTAATGCATGCGACCTTTCAAGGTCCAGAACAAAGGTTGTTCTTAGTAGAGGCTCTGTGACTGCAAGGTTAATGGTAATAGGTGAAGCGCCAGGGGCTAATGAGGATTTGACGGGCGATCCTTTCGTAGGTAGATCTGGAAAGCGTCTTGATGAACTACTTTATAAAGTGGGATTAAATCCATCTAATGATGTTTATATAACAAATGTAGTCAAGTGCAGGCCACCAAAAAATCGACGACCTTCCAAGGAAGAATTAAAATCTTGCATGCCATGGCTAATAAAACAAATAGAGCTTGTGGACCCATTAATAATTCTCTTGTTAGGAGCTACTGCTCTTGAATCGATCCTAGGGAAAAAAGGGCCTATGACTAAGGTTAGAGGTAAGTGGTATAACTTCGGAGATCGTTTGGTGATGCCTCTTTTTCATCCCTCCTACCTTTTAAGGAACCCTTCTGCTGCTGATGGCTCCCCCACTTCGCTTACAATTTCTGATTTAGAAGTTGTTCGCAATAAGCTAGTTACATGCAATAAAGCGTTTCCCAATTCCATCCTTGATCACCACAGTCTCTAAGTCATGACAGCCAGCTTGGCTAAAAATTCATCTTCGTCAGAAAGACGATATGACACTCAAATTGTCCGTAGGCCTACCAGGACCGTAATGGTTGGGCCTATTGGCATTGGGAGTGAGCATCCTGTTCGAGTTCAGTCCATGATTAATGAGGACACACTCGATATTGAAGGGGCAACTTCTGGGATTCGGCGTTTGCATGAAGCAGGTTGTGAAATAGTCAGACTTACTGTTCCTTCATTAGGACACGCGAAGGCAGTTGGTGAGATCAGCAAGCGTTTGGAGCAAACCTACCAACGGGTTCCTCTTGTAGCTGATGTACATCACAATGGCATGAAGATTGCTTTAGAAGTTGCTAAACATGTTGATAAAGTCCGAATAAATCCAGGACTTTTTGTTTTTGAGAACCCTGATCCAAATCGCACTGAATTTTCTGATCAAGAGATATCTCAGATTGGTGAGCAAATAGTAGAGAGGTTTCGCCCTCTAGTTCAATTACTAAAAGATCAAGGAAAAGCTCTACGTATAGGAGTAAACCACGGCTCACTTGCAGAAAGGATGTTATTTGCTTATGGGGATACACCACAGGGCATGGTTGAGTCTGCTATGGAGTTTGTACGAATTTGTGATTCTCTTGATTACCACAATATTGTGATATCAATGAAAGCTAGTAGGGCACCAGTGATGCTTGCTGCTTATAGGTTGATGGCTGACACTTTAGACAAGGAAGGTTTTAATTATCCTCTACATTTAGGGGTAACGGAGGCTGGCGATGGAGATTATGGGCGTATAAAAAGTACTGCTGGCATTGCCACTCTTTTAGCTGAGGGTTTAGGAGATACGATTCGTGTTTCACTTACAGAATCTCCAGAAAAAGAAATACCAGTTTGCTATTCGATACTCCAGGCGATGGGTTTAAGAAAAACAATGGTTGAATATATCAGTTGTCCTAGCTGCGGGAGGACATTGTTTAATCTAGAAGATGTAGTAAAGAAAGTAAGAGCAGCAACGGCTCATCTCACCGGTCTTGATATAGCAGTTATGGGTTGCATAGTTAATGGTCCAGGTGAGATGGCAGATGCTGATTATGGCTATGTAGGTAAAGGGCCAGGGGTAATTGCTCTTTATAGGGGGCGGGATGAGATAAGAAAAGTTCCTGAAGCAGAAGGAGTGGAATCATTGATCGATCTAATTAAGGAAGATGGTAAGTGGATTGAACCTGTGTGAGATTATGATTAAAATTGCTAATTTAAATGAAAGAACTTCCAAAGGATTACTATTGCCAATTTTTAGGAGGACTGTCTTAATTTCTTCTTTGTTTTCTTTTGGAATTTTATCATTGCCAGTTTTTGGCCTCCCTAGAGCTTCTTCTTCTGCAATTGGTGAAAGTCCTAAAGAAGTAATAGACCAAGTATGGCAGATTGTCTATAGAGATTACTTAGATTCTTCTGGTAAATATAATGTTAATGATTGGAAGAAACTACGTTCAAAGTTACTTTCAATTCAATATGTTGGAACAACTGAGTCATATGAAGCTATAAGAGGGATGTTGGAAAGTTTAAATGACCCATATACAAGATTTTTAGATCCAAAGGAGTTTCAAGAGATGAAAATAGATACTTCAGGAGAATTGACAGGTGTTGGTATTCAACTCTCTCAGGATAAGAGCACTAAAAATTTAATTGTTGTTACACCTATAGAAGGTACTCCAGCTTTTAAAGCTGGTATTAAACCTAAAGACATAATAGTTTCAATTGATGGTGTTTCAACGAAGGATATGTCTGTAGAAGAAGCAGTAAGAATGATACGTGGTAAAGAAGGCTCTAAGGTAAACCTTGGTTTAGAGAGAGATGAAAGATTATTAGAAGTTCTGATAACTAGGGCACGTATAGAAATTAATACAGTTGACAGTCAGATAAATAAAGTTAGTGGTGGTATGGAAATCGGATATATACGTTTAAAACAATTTAATGCAAATGCATCCAAGGAGATGAGGAATACAATTAATAAATTAGAATCTAAAGGCGTTGATGGCTATATATTAGATCTGCGATTTAACCCTGGAGGTCTTTTAGAATCTAGTATTGATATTGCTAGACAATGGATAAATAAAGGAACTATAGTCAGTACAAAGACACGTGATGGAATTCGTGATGTAAGGAAAGCAAATGGTAAGGCATTAACTTTTTTGCCTGTTGTTGTTTTAGTAAATAAGTCATCAGCCAGTGCGAGTGAAATTCTCTCAGGTGCAATTCAGGATAATCAAAGGGGTCTTCTTGTTGGAGAACAAACTTATGGAAAAGGTTTAGTGCAATCTGTCCGTCCACTTTCCGATGGATCAGGACTTACTGTGACAGTCGCTAAGTATTTGACTCCAAATGGAACGGATATTCACAGAAATGGTATAAAACCAGATGTTTTAGCAATTATGTCTAAACAAGATCTTGAAAAATTAACCCCAATAGATTTTGGTACAAGAAGAGATAGTCAATATTTAATTGCAGAATCCCAGTTATTTAAACTTCTAAGAAAGTCAAGTATGAAAACCTCATATAATTATAGTAATTTTAATAATATCAATCAATTCATTGCTATTGATCAAATCTAATCAAGTTTCTTATTAATTAACTTATGATTTAAGCATTGTCTATACGCCAGTATCCATACCAATCTGGCTTTATTATTTGTGACCTTGATAATGGGTCTTTTACTAAATCAATTTGCCATATCTCTGTATTATTTTTGCTTAAGACAAGCGGAATAATATGAATAATCTTTGCGCTATCTACATGCTTAAGTTCGAACCCATGACTCCATCTCTTCTTGGCGAGCTTCTTTGCCTCATATACATTCTTTGCAGCGATTAGATCAAATTTATGTTGCTCTTCAAACTTTTCAGCGTCATAGCCACCCATATATATAAACCATAGATAAGTTTTATTTTCATTTTCAGGAGTGGTTGATTTTGAGCTTTTAGATGTTTTATGTATTCTGATTGGCTGTATCTTATACCCATCTACATATTCGACTGTGATGTAGCTATCGATATGCAGCTTATTCTTAGCCCCTATCCATTGTGCCTTTAAGTGTGGGATGGTTTCTTTTATATCTCTACCTAGAACCCATCTGATGTCATGAACTTCTATGTTTGAATTCTTAGCTTTCCCTCCAAGGGCAACTACGAATAGCTTTTGCATATTTTATATATAGATTGGTGGTTGATTAGAATATTATCTCTTTAATTACTCATTTTTAACATGAGATCCATAGGTAAAAAAGCACGTTCTAATAGGTCTGTATTGATGATTATTTCTGGACTCTTGCTTGATAGGCAACTGTATATCTTTTCTAATGTATTTAATCTCATGTATGGGCAGGAATTACAGCTGCAACCATCTAGTCCAGGCATCTCTATATATTCTTTGGTTGGTAATTCATTTCGCATCTTATGAAGGATTCCTGGTTCAGTTAAAACAATAAATCTTGCTGAATTGCTTTCTTTTGTTCTATTTAGTAGTTTGCTGGTGGAACCGACGAAGTCAGAAAGCTCAAGAAGGTTCTCCTGACATTCGGGATGAGCAATTACCTCTGCATCAGGATACTTAAGCTTTAATTTAATAAGTACTTCTTCACTAAAACTTTCGTGCACCACACAACTTCCTGGCCAAAATGTTAATTTCCTACCACTTTGCCTGCTAACCCATTTACCTAAATTCATATCTGGTGCAAATAATATAGGTTTGTCGGCTGGAAGTTGATTGATCAATTCAACCGCATTGCTACTCGTACAAATTAAATCGCTTTGTGCTTTAACTGCTGCGCTGCAATTTATATAACTGACGACGTAGTGATCAGGATGCCTAGCACAAAATGCCTCGAATTCATCTGCAGGACAATCATCCGCAAGGGTACAACCTGCATCCATGTCAGGGATTAGTACTTTTTTTTCTGGACTTAAAATCTTTGCTGTCTCAGCCATAAAGTGAACACCACAGAAAACTATGACATCTGCGTTTGTGTTCTTGGCCCTTCTGGAAAGTTCAAGCGAGTCTCCAACAAAGTCTGCAATATCTTGAACCTCTGGATCCTGGTAGTAATGAGCAAGAATTATTGCATTGTGCTTTTTGCGTAGCACATCGATTTTTTCATGGAGATTTTGCCTTCCAATCGATTCCGGTGAAACCGTCTTTGTGGCGGAAACAGCGGTCATTTTGAAACGTTAAGGCAAGATGGCATAAGAATAGAGACGCACTCTGTCCATACATCGCATTGCCATCGCTGGTGATTTGCATGGCTCATGGGGCCCAGATGACAATGCATTGATTTCAAGGGTTAACCCCGATTGTGTTTTGTTTGTTGGGGATCTGAGCGAAGGAGATCTCAGGTTGATCAAGATTATCAATCAATTGACTCTTCCAACCGCTGTTGTTCTTGGAAATCATGATCGAGGACATGACACAACTGGAGAACTGCTTCAACAACAATTGAGTCTTCTTGGAGAACGCCACTGCGGTTGGCAGTTTAGAAACTGGGATCTTCCGCGGGTTGGAGTTGTTGGAGCAAGACCTTGTAGTCCTGGAGGAGGATTTTATTTAACCCCCCCCGTAGAAGCTCTTTTTGGACCAATCACTGTTGACCAATCAGCCAGCAGGATAGTTTCTGCTGCTAAAAGAGCTCCATCTGATTGGCCTTTAATTATTTTGGCTCACTCAGGTCCTACTGGATTGGGTTCTGAGCGAAATAGTCCTTGTGGGAGAGATTGGAAATCGCCAGCTGTTGATTGGGGTGACTATGACCTAGCCCTTGCCATTGACCAAATTCGATCATTTAGGAGACCTGATTTAGTCGTATTTGGTCACATGCATCATCAGTTGAAAGGATCAGAATCCATAAGACAAACTTTTTATACAGATAAATGGGGTACGTCATATATCAACACAGCTTCTGTTCCTAGACATTTAATTGACGAATATGGGAGAAAATTATTTCACTTTTCATGGATCGAGATTGACAAAAGAGGTTTGATATCTGCTTCTCACAGGTGGTTCCTTCTCGATGGATCTTTAGCTTATGAACAAGTGTTATTAAAATGCAATTATATTAATCGCTGACTAAATATTAAGCTGGGCCGTCATTTGCTTCTTCTTTATTGTCACGAAATATTGTTTGAACTAACAAATAACCTGCTAACATAGCCACAAAAAAACTTAATCCATTTCTTGCCAATGGAATTAATTCATTGGTTCTTGTTATTACTGGTGCTATTCCAAAAATACCAGATAACATTATCCAGAGTGGTGAAAAAAGTAGCAGCCATGGTATAGAGATGATTTCTTTGTCTTTTCTTGGAGAGGAAGCAAATCCAGCTATCAACCCACCTAGAATCGTTGAAGCAAGGGTTAATAAACTTAATTCTTTTGATAAGCCTGGAACGAATTCACAACCTCCTCGTTCAAGACAAAGTTCTACAGCATTCAGAGAATCTATGATTGCGGCATCTTCACCTTTTTCTCGTACATAGTATTGATTTCCAAAACGTGTTTGTAATTCCACCCAAAATAATCTTGGCATTAAGGCGTAGAACGCATCTCCAACATTGAAGTTTAGTAAGTTGCCACCTCTTGGATCTGCTATTAAAAGTAGACTTCTTTCATCTAGATTCCAGAACTTACGCACTGCAAGTCCTGGTGTTTTCTCATATTGCGTTAATACTCTCAGCTTCCAACCCGTATCATCTTCAAACTGATTTAGAGACCTCTCTAGTTCTTTTCTTTGATTTTTACTCAAAGCTCGAGCAAGGTCTATTACAGGTGTGGGGTGGTCAGGTAAAAGATCAGGGTTGTCATACGCGTATACTTCAGGAGCTAAGGAGCATACGGAAATGATTAATACTAGTAGACCTGAAAAGAATTTTTTTAGAATCTTAGTTCTCATTGTTTGTACCCATTAACTATACTCTGAGGAATGGAACGCTCAAAAAAGCCATGTCCTCTTTGGTTAGTTAATCATATCCGGCAAAATGATGGAACGTTGAGCTTTAAGGAATACATGCACTTGGCTCTCAATCATCCAGAGCATGGATATTACGGTTCTGACAATGTTCGCATTGGTCCCAAGGGTGATTTCGCAACCTCTCCCTCGTTGGGTAGTGACTTTGCTGATCTGCTTGCAATTCAATTGAATGATTGGCTTATTAGCATTGCTAACGATATTGATCATGATAATAAAATATCACTTGTAGAGTTTGGTCCAGGTGAAGGTGATTTGATTTATGATCTGGTTATTAGATTACAGCAATTAAACTCTAAGATTTTCAAAAAACTTGAAATCATTTTAGTCGAAACAAGTCATACATTTAAAAAGAGACAAAAAGTCAAGCTAAATGATTTTAGCCATTTGCCCATTCGCTGGAAAACATTAGATCAATTATTGGACCAACCAGTATCAGGTGTATTTCTAGCTCATGAGATGCTTGATACTCTTCCAGTTGAACGTTTGGTCTTGAATGACGGACAACTATTTAGACTTGGTGTTACCTTAGTAGATCAAGATTCAACTCCATACCTTGAATATATCAATCTTGAAATTGATCAAGAGACTAAAGATTCGATTGAAAATGCCAGATCTAACTATCGCATTAATATTCCACCCCAAGATGCTGTCCACGGTTGGACATCTGAATGGCATACTGACCATAAAAAATGGCTTGATAAATCATTTAAATCATTACAAAATGGAATCCTTTTAATTGTTGACTATGCCTTAGATGCATCCCGTTATTATTCTGCGAGAAGATTATCTGGAACACTTATTTCTTATAAAAATCACGTTGCCAGTACAACTTTTCTAGAGGAGCCTGGAAGCAAGGACATTACATCACACATCTGTATTGATACCCTTGTAGGAGATGCTGAGCATGTGGGGTGGCAATTTCTTGGTGAAGTACGCCAAGGACAAGCTTTGCTTGCTTTGGGTCTTGCAGATCGTTTGCACTCGTTGCAAAATTATCGTGGCGATGAACTGGCAATAGCACTTTCTCGTAGAGAGAGTTTGTTGCGATTAGTCGACCCTATGTGCTTAGGAGAATTTAGATGGATTGCATTTAGATCAGGTGTTTGTGATAAAAATAATATAACCAGACATGAAATCTATACACGTTTTTTAGAGGATAAACCATCATTTGAGTCTTGATAAGCAGTTAATAATCTGATCTTCATCTATATCATCTGAGATTTTTACTTCACCAATTCTATGTGGGATTATAAACCTTACTTTTCCCAGCCTTACTTTCTTGTCACCTTGCAAGGCTTTTAAAACATCATTGATATTTAGCTTTGGCCATCTTATCGGTAAGCCCGCCTTCTCAATAAGTCTCTTTTGACGATCTGAATCATATTCATTCCAACTATTTGTAATTAAACCTAGTTCTCCAATTGCAACCATTCCCATCGCTACAGCCTCTCCATGTAACCAGTTGCCATAACCACAAAGCTTCTCAATTACATGTCCAAATGTGTGGCCATAGTTAAGTATTGCTCTTAATCCCTGCTCCTGTTCATCCTTGGCAACTACATTTGCCTTTGCAGCTGCTGACCTTTCTAAAAGCTCGCTTAATAGTTGTTTATCAATATCAGAGTAATTATTGATACACTTTGCCTTTTCTAAAATTTTAAATATTTCGGTGTCTGTAATGACACCATACTTAATTACTTCAGCCATACCAGCTCTGAATTCTCGGTCTGGTAGTGATTGAAGTGTAAATGGGTCTATTAAAACGATTTTAGGCTGGTGAAACGCACCGATCAAATTTTTTCCTCCAACATGGTTGACTCCTGTTTTTCCTCCAATTGATGCATCCACCATTGCAAGCAGTGTTGTTGGTACTTGTGCAAAGGCAATGCCTCTAAGCCAAGTGGCAGCTGCAAAACCTGCCATGTCTCCTACTACCCCTCCACCTAAGGCAACAATTAATGAACCTCTTTCAAGCTGTGCTTGATAAGCAGCGTCATGAATTCGTTCGATATTTGCAATTGTTTTTTGGTCCTCACCTGCTTCAACTATGAATAAACTTGGATGGAAACCACTTTGGCGTAGGCTTTTAAGAGCAGTCTCTCCGTAAGGTCCTGCTACATCAGCATTACTTACCAATAAAACTTTTATTCCTTTAGTGACTCCTGCCTTGATAAGCTCTTGTCCTAGGTCAATCAAGCCTCCACCTCCAATCACAATCTCATATGGGTCGTGATCCAGTGCGACTGTTATGCGGCTTGCAGTGTTTTTCACAGAATGACCTTAACGGACAAATTAGCTGAAATCACATAAAGCTATCTCATTAGACCATTTGACTTCATCTTAGAAAAGTATTCTGCTTACATGAGTACAGATTCATTCAGTAAAAAGAACATAAGGAATAAGGCCATAGGAGTAGTGGGTGGTGGCCAATTGGCTCAGATGTTAGTTCAAGCAGCAATCTCAAGGAATGTTGATGTTTTTGTTCAAACTTCCTCATTTGAAGACCCTGCTTCAGGGTTGGCAAGTCGTTTAGTACTTGCCAACTCTATTGATTGCGAGGGAACGAAAAAGTTGGCCAATGGCTGTTTGGGAATTACGTTTGAAAATGAATGGATAAATATTGAAGAACTTAAAGAGCTTGAGAGTGAGGGCGTAGCTTTCTACCCATCTATTAAAGCTCTTAATCTTTTAATTGATAAAATATCTCAGCGCAGACTTCTTAACGAACTTCGTATTAATTGTCCTGATTGGTCATCGCTCAAAGCAATTTCTACTAAATCTCCCATGCTGCCTGAAGGTTGGTCTTACCCTGTAATGGCTAAGGCCGCCAGAGGTGGTTACGATGGGAAAGGTACAAAGGTGTTAAATGATAACGAAGATTTAAATCAACTTCTTAAATCTGTTGATCACGATAGGTGGTATTTAGAAGCATGGGTACAATATGAAAAGGAAATAGCTGTAGTCGCAAGTAGAGATTCATTTGGTATTATTAGATATCTACCTATTGCCGAAACTAATCAGCATAATCAGATTTGTAATTGGGTTATTGCGCCTGCAAATATTAGCCATCAAGTGGAGGCGATGATATATAACGTTTCAGCTTCAATATTGACTAAGTTAGATTATGTTGGCGTTATTGCTTTAGAGTTTTTTTATGGTGCTGATGGTCTTTTAGTAAATGAAATAGCACCAAGAACACATAATTCTGGACATTTTTCCATCGAGGCCTGTGCTAGTAGCCAGTTTGACCAACAAGTTTGTATTACAGCTGGTATTAATGCTCCTAGTACAGAACTTATTCAGCCTGGAGCACTGATGGTAAATCTCCTGGGATTGTCTGATAGACATAAACATATACCTTTAGAGACAAGACTAAATCGACTTAGATCACATGAGAAATTTAATTTGCACTGGTATGGAAAAGAACTTGAAACTCCCGGAAGAAAGCTTGGACATATAACTGTTCTTCTTCAGTCAGAAAAACCTTCAGACCGTCAAGAAGAAGCTTTTTTAGCAATTCAATCAATTAGAGCCATTTGGCCCATATAAGTCCAAAAAATCAATTAAATTAGAAGAGAACTACTTTGTTGGTGATGACCTTTTTCTAGTGCTCTGATCTGACTCTCTTTCGATTTGGGGAGACTGTCGTGATGGTGCAGTATACCGACCATGATGTCGGAAATGAATCCACACTTTGAATCCCCTTCTGGTTAATCCAGGTCGATGCTACTGGGGTCACACGGCACGGTGGTTCAGTAGTCTAAGAAGACTGTGGTAAAGGTTTTACCTGCCACAGTCTGACTACTTCAATCTTTTTCTTGTTAAATCCATCCTTTAATCAAAAATTTCTTCTTTAACTTGATTTGATATTGAGTTTATTACAGGTTCAATTGATTGGAACATTTTTTTTCTAATCTATTTAATCTAAATGAGGTTAGTAAATTATTTCAACCTACCTTTGAGATAAGGCTTGTATCACCTAAATAAGTCATGAAATGCATGATATAATAATATTATTAAGTCATGCAACTCATCTTGCCATATAAATATGAAAAGAGCGTTGATCATAGGTGTCACTGGTCAGGATGGGATCTATTTGGCAGAACACCTTCTTGAATTGGGCTATAAAGTTTATGGCGTAAGAAGACCTTCTACTATCCCAGAAGCATCCCAGAGAAGGATGAAGGAATATAATAATGATATTTTTGAACAAATAACTTGGATTTATGCAGACTTGGCAGATGGTTCAAGTCTTAGAAGATCAATTGAAATCTCTCAACCAGACTATATATATAATCTTGGCGCTCAAAGTCATGTTCGACTTTCATTTGAAGTTCCAGAATATACCGCAGATATAAATGCGGTAGGGTTTGTACGTTTACTGGATGCGGTTAGAGCTCTTCATGCAGAAAAAAATGTCTCTATTTATCAAGCATCTACTTCTGAAATGTTTGGAAATTCAAGTACTAAATATCAGAACCTTTCTACACCTTTTAATCCTCTAAGCCCTTACGCAAGTGCAAAATTATATGCTCATAATGTTGGACTAAATTATGCCAAGTCTTATGGAATGAAAATTAGATTAGGTATATTATTTAACCATGAATCACCTCTTAGAGGAACAAACTTTGTTACTAGGAAGATAACGAGAGCTGTTGCAAATAGATCTGTTCATGGAGTAAAGAAAGCACTAAAACTTGGAAACCTGGATTCAAGAAGAGATTGGGGTTATGCAAAGGAATATGTACAAGCAATGAATTTGATTCTAGAGAAAGGCGTAGAATCTGAATATATTGTTGCGACTAAGTCACATGAATCGGTTAGAAGTTTCTTAGAGAAAGCCTATTCAGTAGTAGGAATTAATATTAGTTGGGAAGGTAAAGGTGTTGATGAAGTAGGAATATGTAGTTCTACTGGCGATGTGATTATAAAGATTGACCCTTGGTTTTATAGACCGAACGAACTTGATTATCTGTGTGGAGATTTCTCAAAAATAAAACATGAGCTAGGATGGGAACCTAAGACTACATTGAATGAATTGATTGAACTAATGGTTCAATCCGATATCTATAAAGCTAAAGCTACCATTGTTTAATATGAATACTACAAAAGACCTTTTTCTTGTGCCAGCACGCTCCTCTTCTAAACGTATAAAAAATAAGAATCTTGTTGATATAGGTGGTGAAAGTCTATTAACAATTGCAATTAAAAAACTTTTACTTGTTGAAGGGTCATTTGATATTGCTCTAGCAGTAGATGACATAAATTATTATGAGCATGTATGCCAATCAATTGTAGATGAAGACATTAAACAAAGAGTACTCTTATTTAGACGAACTAAATTTAGTTCTTCGGATACATCTACATTAGAAGATGTTATATCTGAGACTATTAAATCATATGACATTGCATCTAATTATAATCGTTTATTAGTACATCAATGTACATCTCCATTTCTGAGACGAAAAACAATACAGGACTTATATACAGATTTTAAGGCTAATGATTATGATTCAATCTTTACTACTATTAAATCACATAATTTTACTTGGAGTATCGATAACACCACTAAAAAGATCTACGCTAATTTTGATCTATCTAAGATTAGAGCAAGGACGCAGGATACACACCCACTCAGAATTGAGACTGGAGGTATATGGGGTATGCGACTTGATATGTTTAGTCAATTTAATAGAAGAGTATTTGGTTGTATCAAAGCTTTTGATATTTCAAGACGAGAGTCAATGGATATAGATGAATTAGAAGATCTGGAAGAAGCTAAACTTCTTTACCCTATATATCGAGATACTCTTTTCTAATAGATCATTATGATGATCATACTTTCATGTCTTGCCTGTTCAGTGTAGTCTGAGTTTCATCATGAATCTAAATTTGCTAAAATCTGTTATATACACATTAGCTTAGTCTGCTTCAGTGGTATTATAAAAATATGAAGCCTATTGTCATTTGAACAGCCCGCACCTATATATTTCTACAGGAGGGATTAATGAATTACCAGCGACTGAAGTTGCTGAATCATTATATCAACTTAATGCTTCTGGAGTTGAATTAAGTGGAGGAAAGTATATTCCTAATATAAGCGAACGATTAAGGATACTAAATAGCAAGATCGACATACAAATACATAACTACTTCCCAGTACCAAAAAAGCCATTTGTTATAAACTTAGCCAGCAGAAATGACCATGTCCTGTCTGAGACTGTTAACCATATAAAAAATAGCATTGATTTGGCCTCTTTACTTAATAACAAAACGTATTCATTTCACGCTGGCTTTTTGTTGGACCCACATCATGATGAATTGGGAGGGGTTATTAAGAAGCGTTCTCTTAATGATCGAAGGATCTCTTTGGATATATTTATCGAACGAGTACGTGAGCTTTCTAAATATGCGCTGAATGCAGGCGTCAAATTATATGTTGAAAATAATGTTGTCAACACTAACCATATAGATGTAAATGGTGAAGATCCATTTCTTTTGACACAATCAGAGGAGATAATTTATTTTCTTAATTATATGCCTTCTAATGTCAAACTGTTATTGGATACAGGTCATCTAAAAGTTAGTTCTGTCACGCATGGCAGATCTTATAGCGAAGAACTAGATACACTTATGCCATACGTTGGTGCATTTCACTTAAGTGACAATAATGGTAAACGTGATAGTAATTCTGGATTTGATTCTACTGTTTGGTTTTGGAAGTATTTATCTAGAGATATTGATTTTGTTACGTTAGAGATTTATAGAGAGAGCTTATCCGAAATTATAAAAACATCTGAGCTCATTCGAAAAAAAATCACAGGTTAAACTAATTTATGAATATCAATACACCTAAATTTATACCACTCTATTCTACTGATTTGTCAGGTAAGGAGCTTGATAATATTTCTGATTCTGTAAATACTGGGTGGATTTCTTCAAAAGGCAAGTTTGTTTCAGAATTCGAACAGAATTTTACTGACATATTAGATATGAAATGTTTGGCTACATCTAATGGGACAACAGCGCTTCACTTGGCACTAAAAGCTTTAGGTATAAAGGACGGAGATCATGTCATTGTACCTAACTATACTTTCATTTCACCTATTAATGCAGTTTTATATTGTCAAGCTGTTCCTATAATTGTAGATGTTGAATACGATACTGGTTGTATTTGTCCTATAGCCCTTAAGAATGCCATAACTGCCGATACTAAAGCTTGTATTCTTGTTCATTTGTATGGGCAATGTGCAAATATTAGATCTATAAAGGAGATCATTGATGATTCATCTATCTATTTAATAGAAGACTGTGCTGAAGCATTAGGAACACGCTATCAAAGTCAACATGTAGGTGTGTTTTCAGATGCTTGTACATTTAGTTTTTTTGCTAATAAGACAATCACAACTGGCGAAGGAGGCATGGTCGGGTTTAAGCAGACAAATCATTTTGAAATGGCTAGTCTTCTTCGAGACCATGGGATGGATCCAAATAAACGTTATTGGCATGAAAATGTCGGATATAACTACAGAATGACAAACCTTCAGGCTGCTGTTGGTGTAGCTCAATTTGATAGGCTGGACTCGATACTTTATAAAAAACGACTTATAGCAAAAGCATATAATTCATTGCTAGGCGAATATGACTTTATTGAATTGCCAACTGAAGCAATCTCTGTGACCAATTCATATTGGCTTTATACTATCTATATACCATCTATAACGCGAAATCAAAGAGATCTTATAATCAAAGAAATGTTAGCTTGTTCGATAGAATGTAGACCAACATTTTATCCCGCTCATTGGATGCCACCGTACTCTGGTTATTCAAACAACAGACAAATGACAAACTCTATTAACTTATCAAATACAGGCATATCTCTGCCATCATTTCCAGCGTTGACCAACGTACAGATAACTTATATTGCCGAACGATTAATAGAAATCATAATTCGCATTAAATAATCATCTGATATATAAATCTAATATACATATTTATCCTTTTCCTGGGAAGTAACTAGCACGTTTGTACAAATCTTCGTTTAAATCTCTAACTATTTTTTTTGCCTCAGCATATTGAGGAAAACCTCGTTTGAAATAGGTTCGTTCACCTATATTTTGCTCTAATAAAACAGGATTTTCACTAGTACAAATATTAATGACATCTACTACTCTAGACACTCCTCGAAGGTTTACTTTATTCCAAAGGCTAAAGGCAGTATCTAACGAATTAAGCTCTATCGGCTCCTGCAAGATAATCTTTCCAGAATCAAAGTTATTTTCCATCATATGCCAGCTGTAACCTACATAGTTTTCGTTATTAAGTATTGACCATGCTAATGAAGAACAACCTGCATATTTAGGCAGCAACGATGGATGAAGATTTGCTCCGCCTTTCTCACAAAGACTTATTACATTGCTTGAGATTTTTTTCCTCCAGTGAACAGATATACAGAGCTCAAATCTATAAGCAGTATTGAATTCTAACTCGTTTATAAATTTAATATCGATAGAGAATCTCTCGGCATAGTCTTTTATTATTCTCATCTCATAGCTATTATCTGACTGATCAATAATTATACATAAATCAGATATGTTAAATCTTGGATCTGCTAGTAAGTACATAAGGCCTGTTACACCAATATTTCCCCAGCCCGCATAAAGTATTTTTTCTTTCATTTTAGCATTTCCCACTGTATAAAATCATTTGCTTTTATATTACAGGAGAATGTTTTGCCTAACAATAGGTGCAAATTGTCTATTGATATTCCACTTTCTGCCGGTCTAGTGCCATATGTATTTTCTAGGCCAAGTTTCTCTCCGCTCTTTATATCTCGTGATGCCCTTATTGCTTTTTTTGACCTGCTTGACATGCCTAACTCTTCATTCTGTATGCTCTTAATTCCTTGACCCATCATCTCTTTTACTCTCTTTAGCTCATAGACGTATCGTTTCATCTCATCTACATTTACTGATGCATAGTGATCTGGACCATTGTCTAGTTTATCTAATGTAAAATGTTTTTCGAAGTAATCATAACCTCTCGCAGCACATATTAAAGCAGCTGTTTCGCCAATACTATGATCTGAAAGCCCTATTCTATTTTCTGGAAATGCTTTAGACATTAAATCTAGACATAAAAGATTTAGTGATTTGTCACTGCATGGATAATCAGATACACAGTGCAGAAATATTGGCTTATTGCTTCCTGTGTATAAATTTGATGTCCTTTCTATCGAATTAATTCCTGCCATCCCTGTTGCTATGATTATATTTTCACAATCCAGTCTTGAGAGCTTAGAATGAATGTATATATCACTTAAGTCAGCTGAGGCTGTTTTGAAGTTCCTTATGCCTATCTGATAGGACTCTACTAATGAGATTGGGTCATAAGGTGTAGTGATAAAATCTATTTCTAGTTTGTCGGCATAGTCTTTCGCTGCTTTTATCTTTTCAGAGTTAAATTCTAACCTCTGGATCATTTCAAAGTGACTTTCATCATTATTTCCAGATCTCAATTGATATTCAACTTTCTTGGCTGATCTATCTACAAGTCTTTCTGCTTTGAAACTTTGAAACTTAACGGCATTACAACCGCATTCAACAGCCTTTTCAATAAGTTTCAATGCTTTATCAACACTGCCATCATGATTGACGCCTATTTCAGCAACAATATATAAGGACATCCAGTTATATTAGATAGTTCATCTTCTATTATCTTATAAAGTTGGCTTGATTGCAAGAATTAAATTTTTTTTAACCTAAAATCATATAACAGATTAATTGTTTTATTTTAATCCCTTTTGGATTAAATACATCTGTTTATTTGATCTATATTCGTTTTTATGTTTCAAAAAATTATTCTGTTCTCGATTTAATTTGTTTATTGATGATAATTATTTACTATTTACTCATTTCGCTTTAACTTTATTCTATCTTTAGATAACAGTTTGATTATTTAGTTAACATCTTTGTCTTATATAGTCCTTATTCGAGTATTTGGTCTATAATAGTAATAGAATTGGGAACCCCCATTGAAAACCTCGAAAAAAATATTACTCTTTCTTTTGTGCTTGATTCCTGTTGGAGCGGCATCATTTTTCTTCATTTCAAGTAAATCAAGTAAATCAGAAGCATATGAAAGGGCAAAGAAGATAATGGATCCAGACTTGTATCTAGTTTATAGACTTGGCGATCGTATACTTACATCTAATGGAATTAATAGACCTGTCCGTTTTGCAGTTAGGAGAGGTGTTGAATGTGAAGCCAGTTTTGGAGCTTTGAAATCAGAAACTATTGAGTGTCAAATGGCACAATTCCTTCCTGATATAGATAAGGCAACTAATTTCGATATTTGGGCTTCTCAGGTTGTTAGCACCATGAGTGGCAACCCTAACGCAATGGCCACCAGTACGGCTGGTACATTAATTGTCAACATTCCTATGTTGAAGGAATTAATGGGTAAACCTGCTCAATTGGCTTGTGTGTTGGGTCATGAACTAGCACATATAACTCAAAATCATTCAGAGGAAAAATTGAAGAAAAGGGCGGAATATGAATTTATAGCAGCCCAAAAGATCTCAGAAAGAGTTGATTCTATACAAAGAGCTCAAAGTTCTAGTAGAGGCTTTGCAATGTTTATGGGTGGTTTGTCAGCAGGCTTGTCTGGAAATTCAAGTTCCTTAAATTCAATTCAAAATCGAATAGCACTTGAAAACATCTCATCTCAAATTGCTTCTCCGCAAATCGTATCTCACGCAATGAAATTCTCACCTGAAGTTGGAACAGCAATAAATAAAATGCAAGGCCTAAGTCCTGCAAATATCAAGAAAGCAAATGTGCATATTAATCATTATTTAAGAGATGCTGAGATAGCTTTAAAAGCATTTTCTCGAGCACATGAATATGAAGCAGATTTATTGGGTGTTGAATATGTTGCCAAGGCTGGATTTAATCCTGAAAGTTGCATAAAAATGTGGACTGAAACTATGCCCCATGGTACAGATAAAATTGTAGCCCGACTTCTTCCTGAAGGAACAGAAGACCCTGGTCATAAAGAACCCACAGTTTTTATAAATAAAGAAAAACAGATGGACGAGGAACCTGTAAGAGCTAATTGTGCAGGCTTAAGAGGTCCGGAGAAAAACAAATGTAAACGTAAAAAAAGAAAAGCAAAGGTTGATTCCGCTAATGTTCCTGAAGAGGTTCTTGAACTTCTCAGAACACATCCCTCCGACAGGCGCCGAGCTAAAGCGTTAAAGATTCACGTCAAAACTCCTGGCTTGATCAAGAGATTGTCTGCTGAAGGAAAGCAACTCCGTAATACAAAACTTCTTAGAGATTGGAGCTACGATAAAGAAAGTGATAGTGTAATTATTTCTAGCAACTTAATAGACCCTAAAAAGGTTGGTTTAGAGCAAACAGGCACCACAGGAATTGATGTTGATAGTTTCCTTTCCGACTAAATCTTTACTCATCAATTCCTTTATCTGACATGTATCGAACAATTTTTACTCTTGCCATCACTATTGTTACATTTGCAGCCCCATTCCCTGTTCATACATTTCGCGTGTTCGCCGATGATATTCAAAATATAGAAGTGTTTGATGCTTGGTGGGATAAGAAGAACAATCACTGTAAGGTTACTTTTACTTCAGCATCATCTATGGGCCCAGCAACAATGCAGGTAGATGATGGTGTCCCTATAACTAGCGACCAAGTTCTTGAAGTTTATAGAGAGGTTAAACGAAGTAATTTCTGGACTACATATACATACAAATTTATCTATAAAGATGCTAACTCTGCTGTTTCAGAAGCTTCTATTATTTTTAGAAATACACACTCAAGTCGTAGATTTCAGTTGGCCCTTGAAAAATTTGGAATATACTAGCTATCTATAATCTATCTCTTTGATTGGATTATCTATAGTGCCATCAGGTCCTATTACTGATATACTTTGACAAGTATTTCTAACATGAATTAAGGATATTCTTTTATGTGTGGCATTGCTGGTATATACAATTTTCATGGAATAGAAGAATGTCAGATTCCATATTTAATTCGTATGTCTAAAGCAATGAGCCATAGAGGTCCAGATGACGAGGGTTATTTGTTGATTAATCAAGATGAATATAACTTAAATTATATTGGTGATGATACTCCATTAAATGTGGCTAAGAGCTATTCATATAGCTCCATACATGATATTAACAGTCCACCTTTAAGTTCATTATCACTAGCTCATCGCAGACTAAGTATTTTAGATATATCACCTGCTGGTCATCAGCCTATGTCTACAAGCAACAATCAATACAGCATTGTTTATAATGGAGAAATTTATAACTATTTAGAAATTAAAGAATCGCTAATAACACTAGGCCATAAATTCAATTCTAATTCTGATACTGAAGTGGTATTGAAATCATATACACAATGGGGTGAGAGGTGCCTAAATAGATTTAACGGTGATTTTTCATTTGTAATTTATGACAGGATTACCAAAACACTTTTTTGTGCACGAGATAGAATAGGTATAAAACCATTCTATTATCATTTAAGTGACAGTAGAATGATTTTTGCTTCTGATATAAAAACTCTTATAGCATCAGGACTTTATAAAGCATCACCTAATTATCAGGGCTTATATCTTGCTATGAGTCTTGGAATGTCAACCCATCCAATTACAGCGTTCAAGGATATTTCCGCATTGCCACCCTCTACCTGGTTGAGGATATACAGAAATGGCAAGACTGAGAGTGGTTGTTATTGGAGTGTTCCGGTAAATACAAGCTGCAATGAATTATCCCTATCTGAATCAATAGAAAATATAGATTATGAGTTGCGATCTTCAATTAAGAAGAGACTTGTTTCTGATGTCCCTGTAGGCTGCTTCATGAGTGGGGGAGTAGATTCTACAACTATTGCAGCAATTGCATCACAAGAGTACGAAGGAATAAAGGCTTATACTCTTGGTTATGAGAACATGACGGTGGATTTTGATGAGATTAATCAAGCTAAAGCCACAGCAAAACTACATTCCATTGATCATATAATACGTAGAGTTAAACCCAATATATATTCTGATAAGATTCTAGATTGGATTGATTGTTATGAAGAACCATATTATTCAATCACTCCTGAATATATTGTAAGCGAAATAGCTAAATCGAATAATTCTAAAGTTGTATTAAATGGAATAGGTGGTGATGAACTATTTGCTGGATATAAATACTATCGCTATAATCAATATGCTTTATTTCCTAGATTAGGTTTCTTAGATCAAATATTTACATCTCTGCCAAACACTAAATTATCCAAACTAGCAAGAATTATCATATCTACTCAACCTCACAATGTTCACACATTATCCTTCATGAATTCTAATGAGAATGATTTAAAACGTTTATTTTCATTCGACAAACCTATACCTACAAGCATACCAAAATTTCTTGGTGATTTGTATGCACCAGGTATAGAATTTTTAGATAAAATGGAAGCTATTAGTTATATGGATATTAAAAATTATATTGGTAATCAACATGTCCACCATATAGACCAATTTACAATGTTCCATTCTCTAGAAGGTAGATTCCCATTTTTAGATCATAATTTTATTGAAGCTTCCTTTAAAGTGCCTTTTTCATATAAGCTTTATAAAGGTCAGAGTAAGTTTCTTTTACGAGAAGTATCAAAGAAATATTTATCCCCAGAGACCCTTTCTATGAAGAAAAGAGGTTTCACACTTCCACTTCTTGATCTAATGAAGAACGATCTCAGGCCATTAATTATCGACTCTTTGATTAGCTTATCCTCAAGAGAGTTTGTTAGACGAGACACAATAATGCATTACCTACATTCATTTATAAATGATCGCTTTCAAATTAATAAACTGTGGCATCTAGTCTCACTGGAACTTTGGTATCAACGATTTATTGACCAATGAGTATTATAATCTTTTTTATGCAACTGTCTTCCCACTTATTGGCTAGTATCTTTCTTTACTAATGTATATATCAACTTTTGTTTGGTATTGTGAGAATTTATTTATCATGATAGGATAAAAGATTAAAAATAATGATCCAGTTATGTTCTTCAAAACGTATCTCTTGAGACTGTGAAAAAAATAAAGATAGCAATAATCTCTTATTATTTTTATCCTTTTAACGCTGTTGGTGTAGTTCGACCCGCCAATTGGGCACTTTGGTTGTCAGAAGCAGGTTATGAAGTATACGTCATCTCTGGTGTAAATTCTAGATCCTTAAATTCGGAAGATGTAAGAAATTTAGGTTTCAATTCACTTTGGACTAAAGGAATCTTTCACAACATTATGCTTGACGGTCCTTTCTTGAGCATGTTACGCAGATTAATTAGTCTTAGGCAAAGATTAGTTACCTCAAGAGCGCAACAATCAGAACGAGCACAGTCAACATTAATGGCTAAAATAGTGAAGAACTTTTTGCCTTCATCTCTAAGAAGTGTTTTTTCTAGATCAGGAATATTTACTTACAGATTGCCATCTTTACATGATCTATCAATTCTCCCAACATTGAGAGAACTATTTACCATAAAACCCGACATAATCATATCTACTCACAGCCCATATTCTAACCTCGTATCTGGTTTGTTATATTCATTGATATACCCATCGACCAAATATGTTATTGATTTTAGAGATATGTGGACACTATCTCACGTAACTACAGGCTTTCCGATATTTAAAAGTATAGAATCTACACTCGAATACTTATCAGTTAAGAGAGCAAATGCAATTTCTGTAATCAGTAAGGGCCAATCCAATCTTTTGTCTAGTAAATACAAAGAATCCTCACCTCATATTGTTTATAACTCCTCTCTTGATAATCAATACTATTTTGATCAATCAAATGCATCAGACTGTCTACCGATGAGGCGTAAATTCACTATTGCTTATACTGGAACTCTCTATCCTCAATACCAGGACCCATCACCTTTATTTCTTAAAATTCAGCAACTTAGAGATGATGGACATATCAATGTCGATAATTTTTGTATCGCATTGGCTTCCAGAAATAATCATGTCTTTATCAATAAAGCTAAAAGCTATGGGGTTGATCAATTTATTGATAATCTTGGATACCTAAGCAAAAGTCAGGTACTCAATCTGCAAAATCAAGCTGATTGCTTGCTACTAATTGAGAACCATGAACATCAATCAAAAGGCATACTACCATTAAAAGGTTTTGAATATCTACTTACAGGTAAACCTATTCTTCTTCTAGGTGTATCTTCTGAATCGGAACTCTCCAGTTACATTAGTTCCCACGGTATTTTATTAAGTCTCTATGGTTTGTCGGATTTAATAATCTCCTCATTTAATCAACAACCCATATTCACAAAAACCTATGATCAAAGAAACGAATCAAAGTATGCAGTTTATAAATTAGTAAAAAGCATTATTGCTTGAATTCTTTCGGTCAATACGTATCAGTTTGTCTGTAATAAGTAACATGGTTTAGACCTTGTTCTATAGTATAGCTAGAAATATATTATTTACCTTTTTCTTTTCTGTCCTTGAACTACCTTGCTGGAAACCATGAATATATTGATGTATTGGATTTAGGAATAAGTAATATTGCCTCAATTCATAGAATGATATCTTCAATAGGAGGACATTCTCGTTCTATTTATTCCGAAAGGAATATCTACGAATCCTCTAAGTTAATTATTCCAGGAGTTGGTAATTTTGCAAAAGGAATGGATCTGTTGAAATCTAAATCACTAGACAAAGCCCTTATAAGTCATATTAAACAGAACAAAATACCTGTTCTTGGCATTTGTCTCGGCATGCAACTTATGTGTAAACATAGTGAGGAAGGCGATTCCCTAGGCTTGGGTTTAATTGATGCGAATGTCAAAAAACTGCCAATAGAAGACTCTAACGATGTACTTGTACCTCATATGGGCTGGAATTTAGTTGTACCATCTTCTAATGATCCAATCTTTTCCAACGAACTTTCTGATTATCGCTATTATTTCATTCACTCATATTACGTGTCTCCAGTTGATCAATCAATTGTTATTGGAAAAACTAACTATGGTTCTATGTTCTGTTCAGTATACCGTTCAGGTAATATCTATGGAGTCCAATTTCACCCTGAAAAAAGCCATCGATTTGGTAAGTCGCTTCTTTCACAATTTTTACGTGTATAAGTATGCTTTATAAACGTGTCATACCAGTATTGTTGATCTCTGGAGATGAATTAGTTAAAACTATCAAATTTGATAAAAAAACTTATGTTGGCGATCCAGTTAATGCAATAAAAATATTCAATGATAAAGAAGTTGATGAAATAATTGTTCTAGATATTTCTGCCAGCAGATATGATAGAGAACCTAATTACCAATTGATTGAGGAGTTGGCAGGTGAATGTTTTATGCCTGTTACTTATGGTGGAGGTGTGAGCAACCTAAATCAAGCAAAGACTATTTTCTCCTTAGGTGTTGAGAAAATCTCTGTACAAACAGCTTTTTACGAAGATATTAATTTTGTATGTGAATTAACTCAATTCTTTGGCTCTCAAAGTATTGTCGCTTCAGTTGATGTTAAGCATGGCTTATTTGGAAAAAAAACAAATTTATATTCTTATTCGACCAAATCAATTTCTAGAATTGATTGGTTAAATTGGCTTGAATTACTTGTAAATAACGGAGTAGGTGAGATTTTGCTCAACAGTATAGATAAAGATGGTACACTTTCAGGACCTGATCTTTCTTTGATACAACAAGCTACTGGCAAGATAAATGTGCCTCTTGTTTATCTTGGTGGAATATCTTCTTTAGCAGACATTAGAAACTCTCTAAGGGCAGGAGCATCAGGCGTTGCTGCTGGTTCGTTCTTTGTTTTTTATGGTCCACATAAGGCTGTACTATTGACTTACCCAAAATACGACCAACTTATAGAGCTATTTTCTAACCTCACATGATTTTGACCCATCAAACTGGATCCCAGAAAGATACATATCAAAGATGTTCTCGATGTGTAATGGATACGTCTGCTAATGAAATATCCTTTGACCGATCTGGTATTTGCAACTATTGTACTGAATTTATTCATAACTATAAGACTGCATATCTAGGTAATGCAAATTATAAATCCAATAAACTCTCTACCTTAGTTAATACTATCAAACGTCGAGGTCGAAATAAAAAGTACGACTGTATTGTCGGGGTCTCAGGAGGAGTAGACAGCTCATGGACTCTTAGCGAAGTTGTAAAGTTGGGTCTCAGACCATTGGCTGTTCATATGGATAATGGTTGGAATTCTGAATTAGCTCAAAATAATATTTCCAACTTAGTCACTAGTCTAAATGTTGACTTATATACACATGTAATTAATTGGAATGAATACAGATCATTGTTAAAAGCCTTTTTTGACGCAGACGTGATTGATATTGAATTGTTATATGATAATGCCTTATTAGCGGTAAACTATAAATTAGCCAGTAAATTTGGTGTCAATTATATTTTAGCAGGTACCAATCAATCAACTGAAGGCATGAAGATACCCTCAGCATGGAATTGGTACAAATTTGATAAACGAAATATTTATTCCATTGCACGTAAATCTGGTATTACTAAATTTAAAACATTCCCATCTATTAGTACTCTCGACTATCTATTATATCACCTTATTCGTAGAATTAAATGGGTTTCTTTTTTAGATTACCTGCCTTACAATAAGGAGTATTCTATCCAATCACTAAAGTCAGAATTTGGATTCAAGCCCTATTCTGGAAAGCACTTTGAATCGATACTAACACGTTTTTATCAAGGCTACCTATTGCCTAGAAAATTTGGAATTGACAAGAGAATAGTGCATTTGTCAACTCTAATAATTACTGAACAGATTACTAGATATGACGCAATTGAAATATTAAAGACAGATCCATACCCTAGTAAAGTCGAACTTGAAAATGACATTTTATATTTCAACAAAAAAATGAAATATATTAACCAAGAACTTGCTGAATATATTAAAAGACCACAAGTTTTACATTCGTCTTTCCAAACTGAAATTTCATATAGGAATTTAATTAGAAATATTTATATGGCCTTACCTAGTAAATTCAGTCAGTGGCTTAGATTTAAGTTTCTTGGAAATTAACCAGTTATTTTTCTAAAGGTAAGTTTATACTAACACCTTCCTTAGCAGACCTGTAAGCACCAATGAGTAATTCAAGACTTCTCAGACCTTCCTTTCCATCACATAATGCCTTTATATTATCCTTTAGAGCTCGTAAAATATCTTCGTAATAAGGATAGTGTCCGTATCCATATATATTAGATGGTTGGTAGTTAGCTTCTTCTACGATTTTGTCATCTTCATGGTCATCATAAAAATCCCATAATTCAATCTTATTTACACTATTTCCTCCTATTCGTACAGTACCTTTTTCTCCTAGCAGTGTTATTGATCCTTCTAGATTTTTAGGATATGTGAGCATAGTCACAGCCATTGTTCCAAGAGCCCCATTTCTCCATTTGAGTTGTAGTGCAGCTGTATCTTCGACTTCAATTGATCTTCCAATAGTGGCTATTGATGCACTCACTGTTTCGACTGGTCCTACTAACCAATCCAATAGGTCTACGTAGTGACTGGCTTGATTCATTAGTGCACCACCGTCAAATTCCCAGGTACCACGCCATTCATCTTGGTCATAGTAACTCTGTGGTCTTTGCCAAAACACATTTGCTGTTACTAACGCAAGGCGTCCAAAGCGTCCTGATAGCAGATGCTTTTTTACCAATCTAATAGTCGGATTAAACCTATTTTGCTTAACAACAAAAAGCCTTACACCATTCAAATCACATGCATTGACCATGGATAAGCCATCCTCCCACCTGGTAGCCATTGGTTTTTCCGTACAGATGTTTACTCCAGCTTGTGCTGCTTGAATTGTTTGTATAGAATGTAATCCACTAGGTGTACATAGGACAATTAGGTCTATTTTTATATCTAAAGCTTTTATATCAAAAATAAGGTCAGCATAATCATAATATTCTTTAGGTGAACTCTTATTTTTGCAAATATCACTATATTTACTTATTAGTATCTTTGCCTGTTCGATTCTTTCTTTTTTAGTGTCGCAAAATGCTTCTATTACAGCTTGGTCAGAATACTTAAGAATTGCTTTGATATGATTTGAACTGACTCGACCACATCCAACTATGGCTATTCTAACTGGAGAGTTTATTCGAGTAGATCCTTCGTTTGCCATTTTCTAGAATGAACAATGCCTGCCTTCCAATATTTATCTTACACCAAAAGTTCTATTTTTTCTGCAACTCAACTTCTAATAGCTTGTTAAACTCTTCAAGCTTTTCGTTGTCTAGGCTTTGTCTGCTTGATACCTTCATTGAATGTTCTAAATAATTTCTTGCTTTTGCCTTGTTCCAGTTCAACTTTAAAAGTATTTGATCACATCTTTCAAGAAGTTTTGGTCTGCTAGAGAGTATATTAACATCTTTTGGATCAGAATCTCTGCTTATATTTGATAGTTGGTGTAGATATTCTTTGAGATCTCCATATTTTGTAATTCTATTTCTATTTGATACAGCAAATGACCTTTCAAGATATTGATTTTCTTCCTTTTTACTCCAACCAATTCTATTTAATTGTATATCTATTTGTGCTAGTTCTTCGCTCCAATCTATAGGTTCTTGTTTGTTTATTTTCTCGTTATCATTATGGTTAGGGTCTTCTACATTGATTTCATCTTTAATTGATGAATATTTCTTCCCATTGTCAATAACTAAATTCTCTACATTTTTATTGTATTTGACCTTGTTCTGCTTTTGATCTTCCTTCTCTAGTATTTTTGTTTGATTTAGCCTTCTGGTTAGTCGCTCAATAGCTCTTTCTTCAGCATCCTCTGCATTGAGTGCTTGTCCAAGAGAACTACCTAGGAGAATTTCCTTATCCCATGCTGATACAAGGACTATACACTTCTCTGAATCTATGTGGCAAAGTTCTGACTGGATTCTCATGGCCATAAGTTCTAGCTATTTCCTTCTAGTGTTTATCCATTATCGTATATAAAAAAGCAATTCATGTTTTGTCAGGTCCTTGGGCTTAATCATTTCTGATGGATTCAGCCTCTCTTACTTCATTAACAAATCTGTTAGATGGTGTCGACCGTTGGGTTGAATTGGCACCATTGCTACCAGTACTCGTATCCTTAGAACTAGTCCTATCAGCTGATAACGCTGTAGCGTTAGCTGCTATAGCAAGAACACAAAATACTCCAGAGCTTCAGCGATTGTCCCTAAATGTTGGAATTATTTTGGCATTAGTATTGCGTATAGCACTTATTCTTATGGCTCAGTTAGTCCTAAAGTTTAAGATTTTTCAATTAATTGCAGCGATATATCTTTTGTCTTTGTTTATTAATAAAGTTAAATCAGGCACTAATCAGTTACAAGTAACTGAAGATATACGTGTTAAACCTCTAAATTTATTTATCACTATCATTCTCCTCGCTTTGACCGATTTGGCTTTTTCGATCGACAGTGTTGCAGCTGCTGTTTCTATAAGTGATCAATACCTTTTAGTTGTTACAGGAGCAGTAATTGGTGTTGTAGCTCTACGCTTTACTTCAGGCTTGTTTATAAGATGGCTGGATATTTATCCTAGACTTGAAATGTCTGGTTATCTTGCTGTAGCTTTTGTTGGCATTAAACTACTCTTTTTACTTGCTTTCCCTGCCATAAGATTACCTGAATGGTATTTATTAATTGTGTTCTTATTATTATTCGTATGGGGATTCTCAATTCAATCTGAAAATTCTCAGGAAAATCTATAGATATTTAACCTATATCTTTATAAGTGTCAAACAGATCGATTTTCTTCCTTGTTAATTAGACCTCCCAATATTGGCTTTAGTTGTTGAATCATACTGTCTCCTGTCATGGTTGCCTTGCCTTCTACTTGTGCTTGCTTTATTAGTAGTGAACCATTTTTGGCTTTAACAATTATGCCTATGCCTTTCTCTACCCCAATGATTGTTCCAATATTACCACTATTGTAATTATATTTCGCCAGGAGTTTTTTCGCTATAAGACTTAGTTCTTCTTTGAACTCTGGAACAAGAGGCTCACTATCTTTTATTTTCACTCTTTTGCCATTATATATAGTGAATGCATTTGGAAATAGACCCATAATCTTCCTGTGAATATTAATGGCTTCATGATCCCAGTTTATTACAAAATCTGTCTTAGAAATCATTCTTGCATACGTTGGTTTTTGATTAATTGAATCTTGATCCGTTAAGTTTAGAATTACTGGAAGTTCAGACTGATTATTTATTTTAAGCTTTTCTAATAACTTTATTGCGATTAAAAAAAGTTCTGAGTTTATATGACTAAGTCGATTGCTAAGATCTAATGCATTATCATTCAGATTAATATCTGTTGTTCGTTTGATTAAAATAGGCCCTGTATCTAATCCTTTCTGCATTTGCATTATACAAACGCCAGTGATCTTTTCACCATTTATTATGCTCCATTGTATGGGGCCTGCTCCTCTTAATTTTGGTAGTAAGGATGCATGTCCATTCCAACTTCCCATTTTGGGTATTTTTAGAACCTGTTCTGGGAGTATTTGACCAAATGCTACGACTATAAATACATCAGCTTTGAGTCTATTTAGTTCTTTTATCAGGTCTGGATTATTTTTTACTCGGTCTGTTGTTATAACATTAAGACCTAATTCTAATGCTTTATGTTTTACAGGAGATTCAACCTTATTACTACCTCTAGATCGTCTTTTGTCTGGGTTTGTTATGACTGCTGCAATCTCGTGACCATTAGTGAATAATGATTCCAATGTTGGAACTGCATATTCTGGCGTTCCCCAAAATACTATTTTCACGCTTCACCAGTAATAGATAGGTTGTCCACCCATACATAAGGACTAATACCAATATGGTTTACTTCAGGTTGATCCTCTAAATTTAATATGTTATTCAAAACATATCTAATATCTCCAGCTATGGTTGCAGCCTCTATCGAAATTTTTTCTCCTGATTGAACTAACCACCCATCAAATGGTAATGAAAATGATCCTTGACTTTGTTTTACACCTGAGTGTATGGCATTAAGGCTTTCTATAAGGACATACTCATGTTTACAATCTATATGATGAAGTTCATTATTCTTGCTTGAATGTTCGTTAGTCTTACTAACTACAAACCAATCTGGACCAACTGACACTTTGGCTCCTAATCCTGCGTGGCCTGTGGGCTTTACTCCAAATTCTCTTGCTGTCGCTTCGGAATGCAGAAAGCTCTCTAGAGTTCCATCTTTTATCAAGCACAGATCTCTTGTTGGAGTTCCTTCACCATCAAAACTGGATGCGCCTATATGTTCTGGATGTAGTCCATTGTCATTTAATGACAAGAATGGAACAGCTATATTCTTTCCGAGACTATCTTTGTTGCTAAGGCTGACTCCATCTAGTACTGATCGTGCATTAAACATGTTACTAAAAGCTCCTATTAATTCGAGAAATGCTTCTGGCATAAAACATATAAGATAGCTTTTTGTTTGTATTGGTTTGTAATTAAGATGACTAATTGTTCTTGACGCTGCTTCTTTTACACAACTATTAATGTCGAGATCCTCAGCCCCTAGTCCGAGTCTCACAGCTCCACTACTTCTTGGCTTCCTACCTGCTTCTTCAGCACGTGCATATAAATATAAGCTTGCCTGACTCCTGATTAATTCACGATGTGCTCCCTCACTATTTAGATATAAGCGCTTTGCAATCGCTTCTGATATACCATTATAAGGTACTGTATTTATAGCGTTGTGTTGATTTAAAAGATCTTGTTCTGCAGTTTTTAGCTTATTAAATAAATTTTGGATTCCTGTTGTTTCTTTTATCGGTCTATTTAATTCTGGTAAAGGTGCTTTGGCGAGCGGTGAGAAATCAGGTACTTCATTTGGATTACCATATTTACTTGCTTCATGAGCACCAATTACTCCTTTCTCTAAACCACTTTCAGACATATCTGATGTGCTAGTGATACCTACTAATCCATTTTTGTTCCACACCCTAATTGTTATTGAACTGCGTTGCGCTGATTTCATTTGTTTGGCTTCTCCATGGTCAACCTGTACTGATGAATCTTGGCTGACTGAGGCTCCAAGATCCCATTGTCGTATGTTCTCACTTCTTGCAACTTCATTTATTTTGTCTCTGATGTCTTTTTCATTCATGTTTTGTAGATCTCTTGCATTTAATTTGCTCATCTTATCTTCCTCCTATTGTTATTGAGTCTACTTTTATATGTGGTTGTCCAACAGTTACATTGATATTTCCACTAATTGAACCGCAGTATCCAGCGGCGAGATCCAAATCATTTGCACACATAGATATACGTGGCATGATTTCCTTTGCTTCTCCAATCAGTGTCGCTCCTTTGACTGGATTCGTAAGCTTACCGTTCTTAATTAAGTAACCTTCTTCTACTGAAAAGTTAAATTGTCCTGTTGGGCCAACGCTTCCACCCCCCATTGATTTACAATATAGTCCATCTTCAATAGAAGCTATAAGTTCTTCAGGTGCGTATTTCCCAGGTGCGATGTATGTGTTTCTCATTCGACTAGCTGCAGCATAACCATAGCTTTGCCGTCTGCCACTTCCAGTACGTTTATGACCTGTCCTTAATTCGCCAGCTCTATCACTTATAAAACTTTTAAGTATCCCATTTCTTATAAGTACTGTTTTCTGTGGTTCCATCCCTTCGTCATCTATGGAAAGTGAACCAAATGCATGTTCTGTATAGCCTTCATCTATAGCTGTAACAACTTCGTTGGCTATCTGTTCATCGATTTTGTTTGAGAAAGGAGTTGTGCCTCTTTCAATTTGTGTTGTTTCTAAAAGATGTCCACATGCTTCATGGAATATCACACCTCCAAATTTGTTTGCTAGTACAACAGGTAATTGACCTGCCTCTACATAATTTGCATAAAGCATAGTTGCGGCACTCTCACAGACTTCATTTGCTGCTGACTCAGTGTTCCAATTGTCAAGGTCTTTAGGATAACTAGATGATCCATACCTTCGACCTATGCTTGACCGGTGCTCTCCATCAGAAGATAGAACATTAAGACCCGTTGACTGATGCAGACGTATATCTCTGGTAAAAGTACCGTCACTAGAAGCTATAAGTACTTCTTGAAGAGCTCTAGAATAACTTCCTCTACGAACATGAAGATGTTTACCTTTCTTATTTAGTAGATCGGTTCCAAGGAGTAGCTTGTCACAAATCTGATCTATTTTGGGACATTCAACAAGCCAATTATTTTTATTTAACCCATAATCCTTAAGATCTAATAGCCCATTGAAATTAATTTTGGATGTTTTATTTACAATAAGGCCAAGCATATCCAGTGCTTTTTCTAATGCTGTTGAAAGCCCAGTTAAAGACAAGTCATTCGTACTTACAAAACCATCTTGTTTGCCTCTAAAAACTCTAATCCCTGCACCTAATCCAAATGATGGACTGACATTAGTTATCTGATCTAATTCAGCTAAGATTCCTATATGATCTGTACTTTCGAGAAATATTTCAACAAAATCTGCACCAGAATTCACTCCAAGTTGAATAAGGTCCTCAAGCGGGCTCTTCAATTGAGAATTTAGCTTTGGAGCTGTGATTAACTTTTCTTTAACGTTCAATTTTGCCATTAGAATTTATCAATGTATGGGAAGGATTTGATTGATGGGAATTATTACATATATTTTAGTGTTTTTGTTCATCTAAGTCAAAATTTTTTGTATTGATGTAATTAATTGTGAGTTAAGGATTATTTTCAAATCATTTTAAAATAAACATCAGCCTAACAACATGATTATGCGAGTCTGAAGACTTCTAAATCCTTATTGATACCTTGTTTATCATCCCTTACTAGTTAGGCACTTGCATTAAGGAAGGTTGGTAAGACTTTGGCTTAGGTATCAGTTTGGACTCAACCATTTTTGTCCATTGAGTCGCTGCAATGTTCTTGATAGGAGCAAAGCCAACGTTGTCCTTTTTTCATCTATAAGGAATGACTCGAGTAGGCTCGGTTCAGTACCGGTCTCAGCCAGAATAATTGTTTTCTTTGAATTTATTGCTTCTTCTGAAAAACAGAGCCAAAACCTTCGGGCAGGATGAATTTCTCCTTTGACTATCCAACATTGACCTCCAACAACCGGCCTATTTTCCTGGGTTAAGGATAGGGTAATTGGCAGCTTCCCATGATCGGAAAGAGCTTTTCTCAGGCAAGGTATGAATTCTTCATTGATGAAGTTCTGAAATGGTTTGTCTTCAGGTTTTGGTGGCTTCTTTTCAGATGGGTCGATATTACTGCTTTTGACTCCATCTTGTGAGGTTTGACCCTCATCTATTTTTTTGGGGGGGTTCACAGCAAATAATCTCCAGTAGTACTTTATTGAAATATAGATACTCTACAATGATAACTTTTTATATAGATATCTGACTACCAGTCCTCTTCAATACTCAGTTGCCAATCATCATTATTTTTAGATTTATCTTCTCCATGCTCTTCTGAATTAAAACTCTTCATACTTTCTCTATATGATTGCTCTGTTTCTGTATATTCATTGTCCGGGTTATAGGCTAATTCTCTCTCGTTTCCCTCATCATCATATGCATAGTAATAATCATCTTCTTCATATTGATCATTATCTTCGACTGTTGTATTTCCTCTTAATACTCTATATGGAACCTCAACAGTTGGAGCAGGTTGACGCAGTTCTCTTTCTGGTGCGTGAGTAAGATCATGGAAGCGTTGTCTAGAATATAAATCATAATCCTCATTGATGGTATTATTGATTGAGTTATAATCTGAATCTTCAGTTTTATTTATTTCATTATTTTTGCTATTTGGATATTCAATTAGTTGTGTAGACAAACTACTGGCAAATGATAATAGGGCTGAAGAGGTTGATGCTATCAGCATCCACTTGCCAATACTTATTTTTGGAGAAGTCCATGTTAAAACCTTTAACTTAACTGGTTGATTCATATTCATTAGCGCAATTGCTATTACCCCAATTAGTGGTGCTAGAAATGGTAATAATAATAATTTGTGAATTAATTTCATTTTATACTTCCCTCCCATCTTTTATTATCAACATTATTTTCACCTAACGTGTCTAATATTTTCATTACTAGAAAGTCAATCATATCGTCCAAGGTACATGGATTTGTATACCAAGCAGGTATTGGCGGAGCAATCTTTGCTCCAGCTTCAGCTAAGGAGGTTAGATTTCTTAAATGTATTAAATTCCATGGCATCTCTCTAGGAACAATTATTAGCGGCCTTCCTTCTTTAAGATGAACATCTGCACACCGTTCTATTAAATCAAGCGAAAAACCAGAAGCAACTCTGCCAACAGTACCCATGCTACAAGGTACAATTAACATCCCTTTTGTTTTATGACTTCCACTAGATATAATTGCAGCCATATCATCCCATTTATAACAAATTAATTTACCTTTAGTACTGTTTAACCTCTCTCTCCAAAATGATTCTTGCCTAATTGGATCTATTGGAATATTAAGTCTCCTTTCCGAAAGGAATACTTTGTAAGCCCCTTTGCTTAGTATTAGGCTGATATTCTTATTGTTGTTTAAAAGTGTTTGGAGAGTCCTCTCACCTAGTTGAAGGGCTGAGGCTCCAGAAATTGCTAATACGTATGATGACAAAATATTAGTCCTCTTCTATTTCGTCTGTAGGCAAATTAGATGATTCATTTGTAGAATTAATATTATCGATTTTTGCTTTATCATCTATTTCTAAATCAATTTGATTTCTTAGAATATCTACTTTTATTATCCTCACAATAATGTTGTCACCTACTTGGTAGGATTTTCTACTTTTTCTTCCTACTAATCTGCTTTGACGTGATCTGTACTCGTACCAATCATCATTAAGTGAACTTACATGGACCAAACCTTCTATCATCGATTCTTTAATCTCAGCAAAAAATCCGTAACTTTGAACTCCAGTGATAATTGCCTCTAAATCATTGCCAATTAATGGCTCGGCAGCTCTTGCTTGAGACATATTAATTAAGTCTTTATTTAATAGGTTACTCTCTCTTCGCCCTGCAATAATTTTTTTCAATAAATTATTGCTAAATAAGCTCATTAAGTTATTTTTAACTGAATCACTAAATATTGACCACGTTATTTGTTTTGTGCAATCTTTTTTACCCAGCTCTACTGAAACCCTGCTTCTAGCAGAGGCTCTTGACTTTCCTTCGTTCAGTAATGTTGTGATTACGTATTGATTAGCTAGATCTAGATAATGAATTGTTGGGCAACACCATGGAGCTTGATTTAAAAAGTAATATTGATTTGTAATTTCTTCTTGCTTTATATTCGATTCGGAATCTGTGTCAATGTCACTATTTAATTTTACTTGTGTTTGTGAGAGTGCATGTCTTAGTTGCTTTTCTATGATCCGCTTGTAATTGGACATACTAATTGCCTTAAGCAGTTCATTTGTTGAAGGACTTCCATCCTCATTTAGTTCTATTTCTACTTCAAGGGCTAGAGCTGATTTGGCTACATCATTCAGGTTTCCGATCTCACGGCTATTTTCTACTAACAAACCGGGTAAATTTAGTTCTTTTAGGTGTTCAGACCAAGCAAATTGTGCTGTTCTTATTAGGACTGCTAAAACCGAGTTTGGGTCTTCAATATTTAAAGGAGTAGTCCATTGATTAATTGATGAACTTGGATCCTCAATAATAATATCTCCTAATACTTCTCTGTTCGGTACAGGTAAGTCCAATTCAATTGATCCTTTCTCCTTCTCTAGGTTGTTTATTGTAACTGCACAAAATAGAATTGTTTTCAATTGATCTAGTTGATCCTTAATATGCTTGATAGCAGTGGGAACTGTTCTAGACTTTGGCTTTTTATTCGCTAGAGCATGTAAAATAGTATGGTCAATTAATGCGGCTGGTTTAATAGTAGTCAACGAAAATTTCCAGTCCTTTATATGTCCTTCTTTATTTATATCTATACAGACTGATACGGCATCATTGGATTCATTGACTTCAAAACGTGATTCTTTTGTCAGCCTTTTATTTAATAATGGACTCCAGGTATTTCCAAGACAATGTGCATTACATTTATCTCTTAACCACATATCGAGTGTATTGCCTATACCTAATCTTTCAGCGATTGCAGGAGAATGTATCCAGAAACGAATTCCACCATTATGTGTTTCTGCAGCTACCGCCGGTAGCGATGGTGCCTGATCTGAATTCCATCCATTTAATAGTAAGCACTGTTGATCAGTCAAGTCTATCCGTTTTTTATTTGACGGAATCTTTAAAGTTGTTCGAGGTGCTGATGATTGCTCATGAAGCTTTGCCTTTGTAAGAATAAGTTCTCGGTCTCCTTCTTCTCCACCATTTAGTGGCAACAATCTTGCTACGTGCCCTTCTGATAAAAATTGGCCAACTGGAAAGCGGTCAATTTTTATTTCTACAACATTGGAATCATTCTCTGTTGTAATGTATTTTTTGTCATCGTCAGGAAGCTTTATTGGAGTCAATAAACGCTCATCGAGCGGCAAACCAATTACTTGTTGATCTTGTTCTTCTACTACACCTAGTAGTCCTCTTGTTGATCTCTCCAATATACATTGAACTTCTCCTTCAGGTGATCTTCTTCGAACACCCTCTCTAACTATTTTTACTAGTACTTTATCTCCATTCCAAGCATGATTTAGATGCTGCTCTCTAATATAAATATCCTCAGAACCATCATCTCTAACAGCAAAGCAATAACCTTTACTGCTACATCTTATTCGAGCCTCAAGAATTGAATCATTTTGGACTATTTTTATGGAATTATTTTCATCTTTATGGATTATTCCTAATTTAATAAGAGCATCAATTGCTATCTCTAGATAATTGCGGTCGGATTTATTAGATAGTTTAAGGATCTTTTCTAGTCTTTTTACTTCCAGCGTTGACCCTGATTGGGGAAGCTGGTCGAGGATGTTGGCGACCGTGAACTTCATTGGAAAATTAGTTACCGGTTAGATGGGTTTGAGAGCTTGTGCCATCTATACGATGGTTTGATTGGCTCATGAGTAGTGATTTGTTATCTACTCTAGGCTTTTGGGACGTCTTTTTCGTTATTTTCCTGCTTTGGATTGTTTTGATTAAAGAATGGCCATACAAGCTTTATTCCAATAAATAGAAAGCCAATCGAAGCTAGTAGCTGCAGAAGCTGTGTTGGAATAATGCTTGAGATTGATCCTCCTGCGACTGCACCAAGAAGGCTTGCTAGTACGAGAGCTGACGATGACCCTAAAAATACAGCAACCGGTCTGTTGGATGTCCCACTTATCGCAACGGTTGCTAGTTGAGTTTTATCACCTAGTTCTGCCAGGAAAACAGTTAGGAACGTCGATATTAATAGTTGAAGTTCCATATTTTATGACCGATGAGCTTCTTGGATAAAAGATTGGATTGCTTGGGAGCCAAGCCACAAGCCCAAAGTAATCATAAGAAGTCCTGCCATTTGTCCAAAACGTTCTGGAGGGAGTATTTCCGCTAGCCATTGACCTAATAACACTCCTACTAAACTTGAACAGATGAGTGCTAGTGCAGCTCCAGCAAATACAGTTATAGGTTGCCCTGACTCCGCAGAAAGAAGTAATGTTGCCAACTGGGTTTTGTCGCCTATTTCTGCAAGGAAAACTGTTCCAAAGGTCGTAGCAGCAACAGTCGTAAAACGCCCTTTGTTTTCCGTAAGCTCCTTTTTAGCTTCGATGAAAGGAGAATTTTGTCCGTCAGCCATTGTTTTTTTTAGCCTTCCGAATTGAAGATTCAAATCTACGTAAGACTTTGCTTTTGCCCCCGTAGATTGAGCGTATTTGCTGACGACAGCAATTGATTGCAAACATATCTGAATCCTTTTCTTCTATGCCAAAAAGTGCTGGCATGAGTTCGACCCTGCAAAAATCTGGTCTCGTTTCATAGATTCTGCAGTCCTTGGTAACACTGTCGTAATGGCGACACCATCCATCAGATTGAACCATTTTTAGGTAGGTCTGCAGCTGTTCTTGGTTTAAGACTTCTAGCGCTTCGGGCCTTTCCTCCGGTGCGAGACGACAACATGCACCACAACTTTTGATGCATTGCCAGTGTTTTGCCACCACTTTCATTTAAATTGCTGTGACAAGCCATCACATTGGCAACAGGTAGGCTTACACCTCAGGTCAATTCCCTCGTAGCCTGAGTAAGACAACCTTCCTAGACAACCTTCACTCACACTAGGACTTATTTCACATCATGGGTAATCTCCTTCCTTTTGTTGTATTAGCTCTGGCTGGTCCGGCGATAATCGCTTTGATTTTCTATCGCCGAGGTTTCTAAAGGTCTTTTGCTAAGACCGGATCAGTTTCAAAACAACTTTTCCCTCAACTAGGCCAACTTCTGCGTAACTTGCTTAAGGAACAAGCCCTAGCACTAGGGAAGCTTCCTCAAGAAGTTTTTTAACGTGAATATTTTTTGCTCTTTGGTCCGGACAGTTGAGCTCTCCGGTCTCTAGGATTTTTGTTTTTAATTCTTCTCCTATGTCATTTACAAGAACAAATTCTGTTCTTCCTTTCTCAATACAGCGATAGGTTCTTTCACCTCTCATCAACATGATCTCCTCTTGATGCTCTCGCAACGATCTGATTTCTAATTGCAGCTCCTCTTTCCCATTCCATCTATTGATGTTTATGCAATAGGCAATGTCAATAAACCTTGGCACTTTGATTTGACCTGTCCATCGCCATGCAATGGCAATTTTTATTGAATCATTCTGTGATATCAATAATTTCAAGTGTCCTCCTCTAAGTATTTGTTGGTTAATCACCTCACAATTTCTTGACCAGAAAGTAGGTAATGGATTTCCAATGCCAAATGGGGATAATTGTTGAATTCCTTGCCAAAGTTCCGAGTTAATTTCGTTTAAACGTAAAAAGGCTTCAGGTGCTACTGGAAGTTGCCTTGTTGGGCTATGTAACCACTCTGTTGCAAGAATATTAAGCTCTTTATGAAGAGCTCCTATATTTTCGGCTTTAATATTGAACCCACCAGCAGCTCGATGGCCGCCATGGCTTTCTAATAGATGTGAACATTGAGTAAGCGCCTTGTCTACATAAAAGCCATCTGGTGCCCTTACTGAAGCTCTGAATTGACCATTTCCTTGACTAGCTAATAATGCTGTTGGCCTGTGAAACTTCTCTACCAACCTACTAGCAACTATTCCAATAACTCCTTGGTGCCAGTGACTCTGGGCTATTAATATAAAAGGGCTTATTTCATCTTTATCGGCTTCTAAAATTGCTAAGGCTTCAGCTTCAATTGAATCAGATAACTCTCTTCTGGTTCGGTTAAGGGCATCACATTCTTTTGCAAGGTTCATAGCTTTTTCAGAATCTTGCTCAGTCAGCAATTCAACTATTAATTTTGGTTCACCTAAACGACCTACGGCATTAATACGTGGTGCGATTTGAAAACCAATATCTTCAGCTGTAAGTCTTCGTTCTCCAATTCCTGAAAGTTGTATTAATGCTTTTAAGCCTTTGCAGGCTGTTAAATGTAAATTTCCAGTACCTTCCTTAACCCAAATTCGATTTGCACCCGTTAACGGTGCCATATCAGCAACAGTTCCTATGCAAAATAGATCCATAGAATTTTTAATTGCTTCTTTGCATTGCATTTCCTTTGCCAGGTTTGATGCAAGTAAAAATGCCAATCCAACACCGGCTAATGATCTATATGAAGAATCTTTTGGAGTTTTACTAGGATG
>QCKM01000005.1 GCA_003215335.1 Prochlorococcus sp. AG-409-P01
TATAAATGTAGACAAAAGAAGTCCCTTAGCAAAAAGTCCAAGACTATGGGAACTCCAAGACTCAAAGAACGTACAAGTAATCAATAAATTTTCACCAAGATGGGGCTCCCGAGCATTGCTAGATGTACATCTGTATTTTTGGGAACTTTGCAATTCAATGAAAGAGTTCCGCTATATTCATTTCATCTCTGGTGAGGACTTCCCAATAATTAGTCCAGATGATATTTACAATTACTTTGAAAATACTTCAAAAGATTATATATATAATTTTCCATTACCTTCTTATTCTATATGGGGAGGAGAAGGCGGCTTAGAACGAATCAAGTATTATCATTTATATGACGTCCTAGACCTTAAAAAAAACGGAAGGCTAAATGGAATCTTTATCAAGCTGCAAATACTTCTCAATAAAATGTTTGGATTTTCCAGGCAAGGCTTGAATCAAGGTTATTTATATTATGGTGGTAGTGATTGGTATAGCATCAGCAGAGACAGCCTCCCCTTACTTTCTCTCTCATACAAAGACAATATCTCATTATATAAAAATCTTAGATGGAGTTTTTGTGCAGCAGAATTATATGCTCATACTGTATTAATGAATTCCAGAAGGTCTAGCAATGTAGTGAATGACAACCTTCGATACATCTATTTTGGCGGAGGGAAATTCGCCTCCCCATTAACTTTGTCTGAAAAGGACTATGGCAATCTTTGCAGTTCAAAAAAATTATTTGCACGTAAATTCACAGGCACCTCTTCCCTAAAGTTAAAGTCAATGCTTTTAAAAAACTGGGGGCTTGAATCTATTTTAAATAAAAAAAATAATATGTTCGGCCGTACCAACTCCATAAAAGTCGACAATCGAATATAAAACAATATCCTTCAAATATGCGCACCACAAGTACTTAAGAGCAAAGGAAGCCATGAGTGATCAACCACTGCTACTAGCCCTTGATCAAGGGACAAGCAGCTCTAGAGCAGCTGTATTCAATACCGAGGGAAAACTCATAGCGAGTGAAAGTGCTTCCCTTGCCATCTCCTATCCAGCAGATGGCTGGGTAGAACAAGACCCAAAATCAATCTGGGTCAGCCAAAAGAAGGCAATGGAAGGTCTGGAAAAAAAACTAAGCCCAAAACAAAAGAGCTGTGTAGTGAGTTGCGGCATTACGAACCAAAGGGAGACAACTGTACTTTGGCGAAGAAGTAATGGAGAACCTTGTGGTCCAGCGCTGGTATGGCAGGACGGTAGAACCAAAAACCTATGTGAAAGCTGGAAGAATGAAGGACTGGAAAAAGAATGGAGGCATCGAACAGGATTACTTCTCGATCCATACTTCAGCGCAAGCAAAGTCGCCTGGCTACTTAACAACGACTCAAGTGCTTCTCGTGCAAGGAATGACGGTGATCTATGTTTTGGAACGATAGAGACCTGGTTGCTTTGGAACCTCACAGGTGGGCAGCGTCATTGCTCTGACATGAGCAATGCAAGCAGAACTTTGCTAATGGATCTTGAACGACGAGAATGGGTAGAGCAATTCACAGACATAATCAACCTGCCCTTTAGTTCTCTTCCGGAGCTTGTTCCTTGCCGTAGTGAGTTGGGCACAATCAACAAAGGAATCCCCTTTGCCGGGGTCCCAATACAAGCAATGCTTGGAGATCAACAAGCCGCTACTCTCGGGCAACTAAATCTGACTCAAGGAGAGGTGAAATGCACTTACGGAACCGGTGCATTCCTAGTTGTAAACACAGGAAATAAAATTCATCGGTCTAATTGTGGTCTACTAAGCACGCTTGGCTGGACTGATGAAAAGGGAACACCTACATACTGTCTAGAAGGAAGCCTCCTTAATGCAGGGACAGTCGTCCAATGGCTTAGGGATGGTCTAAATATCATTGAAAGGTCTGAGCAAATAAATGAATTAGCAGAAAAGGTCGAAGACAGTGGAGGAATAATGCTTGTCCCAGCTTTTACCGGATGGGGAACACCTCATTGGGATACTCTTGCCAGAGGCTTATTAATAGGTTTAAACCGTGACACGCGAAAAGAACATATCGCAAGAGCAGCGCTTGAAGGTATTGCCTTGTCAGTAGCCACACTAGTTGAACTAGCTCAAGAAGCCATGGGCAAGGACCTAGGCGAATTAGCCGTTGATGGCGGAGCTGCTGCCTCCAATCCTCTGCTACAAGCCCAAGCAAATAGTACAGGCCTTGTTGTCCGTCGTCCAACCAACCTTGAAAGTACTGCAAAAGGAGTGGCTCTCTTGGCCGGACTTCAGGCTGGTGTGATTAATGATTTGAATTCACTGGTAAAAGATAGGCATAACAACGCTCAGCTATTTTTTCCCGATATGGATAATGAAGCACGTCAACAATGGCGAGCTAAGTGGGATGAAGCAGTAAAAAGAAGTCTTCAATGGCATGACTCTTAAAAGCTATGACCTACTAATTATCGGAGCAGGAGCTACTGGCTCTTGTCTGGCCTATGAAGCATCCAGACGTGGGCTAAAGGTTGCCTTGTTAGATGCAGGCGATATTGGTGGTGCTACTAGTTGCCGTAGCAGCAAGTTACTCCATGGTGGAGTTCGATACCTAGAGCTTGCCTTTAAAACTTTAGATCTAGCTCAATTACGATTAGTAAGAGAAGCTCTATTAGAGCGTAGCCATTGGCTTGAACAAGCACCATTTCTTGCAAAGAAGCTTGAGCTAGCTCTGCCTACAACAAATCTGTTAGCTCAGGCTTATTACCGTATGGGGCTGGGCGTTTATGACGCCCTCGCTGGCAACAAAAATATCGGAGGTAGTCGCATACTCTCCAATAATGAGCTGTACAAAGCATTGCCTTTTTTAAAAGGAATGTGCCGCAGCGGTGTTGCCTATAGCGATGGTCAATTCAATGATGC
Organism: Prochlorococcus sp. AG-409-P01; assembly: GCA_003215335.1. Lineage (GTDB taxonomy): Bacteria > Cyanobacteriota > Cyanobacteriia > PCC-6307 > Cyanobiaceae > AG-409-P01. The sequence goes on from QCKM01000005.1 coordinate 2,901, forward strand.
ACGACTTAATCTATTGCTGGCGTTAACGGCCGAGAAAGGAGGGGCCACTGTTAGAACACGTTGCAAGGTATTTGACTTTAAAAAACAAAAAGACGGAAAAATATGCGGCGTTATCAGCGAAGACTGCTTAGGTAAGCAAGAACAATGGGCAGCGAAGGTGGTTGTCAATGCGACAGGGATTCATGCTGATCAACTTCGTCAACTCGCAGAACCGAATATCCCTTCAAGAGTACTGACAAGCCGTGGGGTTCACCTTGTTTTAAAAGCAAATTTGTGCCCTAAAGGAATAGGCCTACTGATTCCAGAAACAAATGATGGAAGGGTGTTATTTGTACTTCCTTTTTTTGGACGTACTCTAGTGGGCACTACTGACACCCCTTGCTCAAAAGATAAGGCCTTTACCCCATCTTCTAAAGAACTGGCTTATCTACTTAAATACATCAAGCACTGGTTCCCAAAATCAGGAGAACCCGAAGTAACAAGTTCCTGGGCTGGTGGAAGGCCCCTTCTCAAGCCATCTAATGAAGGAGTCAACATCAGCCACGTAGTTCGTGAACATGAAGTTGAGACATTGCCGAGTGGTTTGATTAGCACTATGGGAGGCAAATGGACAACTTGTCGCTCAATAGCACTAGATACGCTCAAAGCAGTGGAAGCATCCTTAGAGAATTCATTCCCTGCGCCACAGGAACTCCCCTTAATAGGAACCACTCAAAATCCGAGTCGTACAAAAAAATTACTCCTAGAACAAAAAGAAGCGCTATACAATCAGCTCCCAAATACACCTATAAAAAAAGAACAACTCGTTCACCTTCAATCAAATTATGGTTTAAAGGCATTAGAAATAATCGCTGCAAGCAAAAAGTCTGAACTAGAGCCTCTCAGTGACTTAATACCCATATGCAAATCAGAAATTCGTCATGCCATAAATAAGGAGCATGCTCGAACACCTACAGATATCCTTGCACGTAGGTGCAGGCTCGCAATGATTGATAAAAATGAATCTGAAAGGCTTTTGCCATTTGTCCAAGAAGAGCTTATAAAAGCCAAACTTCCTAAAGGGATAATTGATCTAGAGCAGTAAATCAATCATGCTTTAAGTCTCAATGTATTTAGAGCTTCAGTGCCGTCTCATCCACCTCACCAATTAACCACCAACTAAATCCATAAGCAGGTAAATAAACAAACCACTCATCATCTGCAACAGGGTATTCACAACCCCAAAGGACTTCTCTAGTGCGTTCTCCTTTCCACCGACTCAGATCCAACCGTAAAGATGCTCCAGCAGCAGCAAGGTTTGCTGCCACAAGGACTTTCATGGTTTTAATGCAACGAGAGTAGACAATGACACTGGGGTGTTTGGACTCCAAGATTTCAAAATCACCCCACCTCAGTGCAGGCAAAAGACGTCGACATGTAAGCATCCTGCGATGCCAGTTAAGTAGAGAGCCAGGGAGTTGCTTTTGAACCTCCACATTTACGACTCTATAGTCATAGCCAGGTGCAGTTATCGCCGGAAGTACTAACAAAGGTTCAGGAGCATTGGAGAATCCACCATTTCGTGCAGGAGTCCAAGCCATAGGAGTGCGGTTTGGATCGCGATCTCTCAGTCCAGGCCAGTCTCCCATCCCCAATTCGTCACCGTAATAAAGGCAAGGCATCCCAGGCAAACTGTAAATAAGAGCATTTAACAAACGGTTCGCTCGAGTATCACCATTGAGCAATGGAGCCAATCGGCGATTAATACCCCAGTTCAACCAATGCCCCTGCCCCTGATGTAGACCTGCTCTTATGGTTTGGATCACATCCTTTGGGACGAAATGACCATCTCCTAACCAGAGTTCATCATGATTCCTAAGTGGAAGAGCCCAACGGCAACCGGGAACAACCTTCTGAGCCTCTTGCAAGCAAAGGCTCAATTTTTTACTGCTCCCGCTTGCTAAAGCATCAAATAGGTATGCAGTGAGGACAAAGTTGAAAGCACCATGTAATTCATTGTTTGCCAAATAAGGAGCAACCTCATTGACTGGTTGAATAGCCTCTCCCAAAAGGAGTACATCCTTCCGGTGCGTATCTACTCTTTCACGAACCTTTCGCAGAAAGGCATGAGTTTCCGGCAAGCCTTCAGAGCGACCACCATCAGCCTCATAAAGGAATGGAACAGCATCTAACCTGAAGCCATCTACACCACGTTCCAACCAAAAATCGACAATTCCAAGTATCTGTTCTTGTACCCAAGGGTTCTCATAATTCAGATCAGGTTGATGTCGTAAAAATCTATGCAAGTAGTACTGTTCTGCGACCTCATCCCATTCCCAATTAGAAGACTCAAAATTACGAAAAAGGACAGGAGCTTCGGCATAGCGATTCGGGTCATCACTCCACACATAAACATCTCTGTGCAAGCTTCCTTTAGGAGACCAGCGAGCACGTTGGAACCATGGATGAAGTTGACTAGTGTGATTAAGCACAAGGTCCAAAATCACCTTGATACCTTGGTCATGCGCAGCGACTAGAAATCGATGAAATGCAGCCAGATCTCCTAATTCTGGGTGTATGTTCTTGAAATCGGTTATGTCATAACCACCGTCTCTTAAAGGAGAGGGGTAAATGGGTGTCAACCAAATAGCATCAACCCCAAGCCAACGCAAATAGCTAAGCCTGCTAGCCAACCCCTGAAGATCCCCAATGCCATCTCCATTACCATCGGCATAGCTCCTAGGGATCAACTGATAAATCACAGCTCCCTTCCACCAAGGATCGGTTGATGTCATCCTCAAAACACCTCCTCCTCCTCCACTGCTAGACAAACTTGTCAATCTCGTCAGCCCCTTGCATCAAAACAACTCTCTAATCAACCAACTACGTGAACCTGTAATCAATGGTTCAACTAGACCTGAAGCCTGGAGACGCCTGCAATTAAAGCGTCTCAAAACCATGATTGAAAGACATGAAAAAGAATTCCTAGAGTCATTGAATCAAGATCTTGGAAAACCATCTACTGAAGCCCTTTTTGAAATAATTGCCATTCGTCTAGAGATCCAAGTTGCCGAGAAAAATTTAAATAAATGGATGAGGCCACGACGAATCAAAGTCCCCATTTCATTGAAGCCTGGAGAAGCAATGGTTGCATTAGAGCCCCTTGGATGCGTTCTGATTATCGGCCCTTGGAATTTCCCTGTATCCCTTATCCTCCAACCACTTGTAAGCTCTCTTGCTGCTGGAAATACAGCCATCCTTAAACCTTCAGAACATGCCCCTGCAACATCTGCATTGTTAGCAAAAGTTCTCCCCAAGTACCTTTCAGAAAAAGTCGTAAGGGTAGTGCAAGGCGATGGGGAAGTAGCCGCCAAGCTTCTAGAACACAAATTCGATCACATCTTCTTTACCGGTGGAGAATCAATCGGACGAAAGGTCATGTACGCAGCTGCAAAACAACTAACACCCGTCACACTCGAATTGGGCGGCAAAAGCCCTGCAATAGTAATAAAGGGAGCAGACCTGACAGTTACTGCACAGCGACTGACCTGGGGCAAAGGACTAAATGCAGGACAAGCTTGCGTCGCGCCTGACTATCTACTAATTGAGAATCCACTTAGAGATCCTCTTATAAAAGCAATAAAAAAAGCTCGTGAAAATTTTTATGGAACCAATCCTTTGAACTCGCCTGATCTTGGGAAAATAGTGAATGAAATTCATTTCAGAAGGTTATGTGACCTACTGGAAGGGGCCAGAAGAGAAGGACAAATTCTTGTTGGTGGCGAAGTGGATTTCAAGGAAAGACGCATAGCTCCAACACTGATAGCTATTGATGACAGCAAAGACCCTCTGATGAGTCAAGAAATATTCGGCCCGCTTTTACCTGTTATGTCCATTCAAAACCTAAAAAATGCTCTAGAAGGCTTGAAACAAAAACCGCATCCACTGGCCATTTACCTTTTTGGAGGCACGCCTAACGAACAACAAATACTTCTAAATTCGACCAACTCTGGAAGCGTATGTTTTAACGACGTAATTATGCAAGCCGGAATTCCTGAACTCCCATTTGGAGGTGTAGGAGCTAGTGGAATAGGCCGCTATCACGGCTTGGCTGGATTCGAGACATTTTCTAACCAGAGGTCAATCTTAAAACGACCTTTTTGGCTTGACTTAAAAATGCGCTATCCACCCTACAAGCTTGATTTGGCTTTCATAAAAGGTCTTCTTGGTTGATTTAATACCAGCTGCAAAAGAGAAGCCTTTAAGGAAATCGCAATAAGACTGGCACATTCTCTGAAGAGCCTTATCTTTCGCAAAACGGTTGGAGACTTATGCGCAGCTCAATGATCGCCGCCCTAGCTCTGACAGGTCTTATATGCCCGCATTCTTTTGCGGCAAGCATCACCGTTAAGCCTGGTGACACCTTGTCAGACCTTGCAGACAAGCACAATGTCTCATTAGGCACGCTTATGAGAATGAATGATATACGCGACTCAGACTCGATTCGAGCGGGCAATAAACTGCTGATTCCAGATAAATCAACTATCAATTCAACAAAAGGCATCCACATTGTCTCCCCTGGAGAAACACTTAGCACTATCGCTTTAAGATATAGAGCTTCCCAAGAAGAGCTGATATCCCTAAACAGTCTGTCAAGCGCTAATTATTTATATATTGGGCAACAAATTAAACTCCCTAACAGGTCAAACAGTTTAACAAACACCAAGCTTCACAAAGTAAAAAAAGGGGAAAGTATTAGCACAATCTCTAAAAAGTACAATGTTAATTACCAGGATTTAATGTCATTAAATGGCCTGGATAAAAGTGATTATATTTATATTGGCCAAAAGATAAGACTGCCCCAAGAAGCAATCAATTCAACCAACAATACTGGCCCCAAATCCACTGCCAACTCAAGCCAACATGTTGTAACTCAAGGTCAAACATTAAGCAAAATAGCCAAAGCTTATGATATGCCAGTATCAAAATTAATCAAACTAAATAACTTAAAAAATCCAGACACCATAAAGGAGGGGACGAGGCTTACTCTAAAAGAAGTCAGCCCCCAAAATACATCCAAGGAATCTAAAGCAACTAAATGGCGAACCTATGGGCCTCTAAAAGTGGATTGGTCCAACTGGAAATCAATGGGTGGAAGTTTTGTAACGCCAAGCATAAACAAAGAAGGGAAAGCACTCTACCTTGCTGTAAACTGCTCTGTAAAAAAAATCAATGCCACAGGCGCCAAGGGAGAATGGAGGAAATGGAACTCTCCTTTGAGTGGTTTTGAGTTCAAACTAATCAAAGATCTCTGCAGTAATAAGAATAGCTAAGTCTTCTGAGTTCTAAATTAAGCCGCATAATGCAATGGCCAAGGTTGTCTTAAAAAAACCTGGCCACGTTCGCTTAAGTAAATCCTTTGATTTGAATCATTGCTTTCTTTGATCAAGTCTTCCTGAACAAGTCTTCTCGCAAGCCATGCCCATTTATGTTCATTTTTACCTTGATTCTTCTCTAAGTTTCCCAAGAATTTTCGAAGATTAATCTTCTTAGAAACTTGAAGTTCTTGTAAAATAGAAACTGCTTCGTCAGACCAATCCTTTCGATGCAAAACTTGCTGACAGCGGTCACATCGTCCACATCGAGGAGCGATTTCACCCACAGACTGCAAAAGTGATTTTTCAAGACATTCATCACCTTCGGCGATGGCCTCCATATTCCTTAACTGCTCATAAGCCAATTCATCCTGCAATGGGGCCTCCCCAGTTGAAATATCGACTGACTTTTTTGCAAATGACGACTTCATGGCCCATATAAGGCGCGTACGATCACCTGGAGAAAAAAGAACCACGCAATTTGCGGGTAGACCGTCTCGTCCAGCTCTGCCTGATTCCTGCAAGTAGACCTCAGGAGAAGAGGGAAGGTTCAAATGAATAACAAGTCCAACATCACTCCTATCAACACCCATGCCAAAAGCCACAGTTGCAACAAGAACAGGCTTTGCTAAGGACATAAAACTTTCCAATGCCTGATTCCGTTCCTCACTACTCAACCCTGCGTGATAAGCGATAGCTCCAACATTCGATGTTTTCAACGCGGTGGTCCATCGCTCAACAGATCGGCGAGTTCGCACATAAATAAGGGTTGCACCACGAGAGTCCTTTAGAGCATTTATGACCTCCAGAAGCGGTTCCTTAGGACGTCTCCGCATGGTGTAAAAAAGATTGCTTCTACTTGCTGAACAGACCTGAATACAAGGCCTCCTAAGATGAAGTAATCGAATAATGTCTGCTCTTACTCTTGGCGCAGCAGTTGCACTCAATGCAATCAATGGAACTTCAGGGCAAAAGCTTCGAATCTCACCTAAACGAAGGTAGTCAGGCCTGAAATCGTGCCCCCAGGCACTTATGCAGTGAGCCTCATCAATAGCAATGGCAATAAGCTCCCCTTTAGCAGCAATTTTGTTAATTAATACGCGAATACTTTCTAGCTTTAGACGCTCTGGAGCCAAATAAAGCAATCGCAAACGACCAAGCAACAAATCATCCCAGGTCTCTTTCAAGTTTTGTTGATCAAGTCCTGCATGAATACATGCAGCAGGTATTCCTCGGCCTTTGAGCTGAAGAACCTGGTTCTGCATCAAAGCAATTAAAGGAGAGATGACTAAAACGAGACCATTTCTTATTAATGCTGGCAATTGATAACAAAGAGATTTTCCACCTCCAGTCGGAAGTATCGCTATTGCATCTTGACCAGAAAGGGTTGCTTCCAACACGGGACGCTGACCAGATTTGAAATCAGACCATCCATAGTGGTGGCGCAGTGCTGCAATCAGTGGATCCAATGAACGCTATATGTAGCCACCTAAAGATAACTTCCTCAACCAGGTGAGGCATTCTTAATTTATTTTTGGAGTGGTGGATCCAATTGATCTGCAGATTCCTCCACTAGCTGTATACGTACAGTTTTACCTCCCGCCAACTCACCCAAAGAAACTCTCATGGTTGAGCCACAAAGACCATTTAAAGCTTCCAAAACACCTTGCAAATAAGGAGTACTGCTGCCACTTTCTATCCAAAGCCTCTCTTGAAGTCCTCCAAGTCGACGCCATGCTGTATGCAGTTTCAAAACAGATGCTTCTAAAGTTTGTGCCTGGCCAACAGCATCCGCTAGCAATCCAAGAGCATCTAATCGGCGAGCCTCTTCCATAGCCTTATCAATATTTATCTCCCCCTGTTGAAAAGCCCTAACCGCAAAGCTTGAATCAATAGCCTTGCCAATCCATCTCGCAGTACTAGTAATCTCCTTAATCGAATCAATTTCGGGTTCGACTCTTAAAGCCTCTCGCAGATCCTCTTGCTGGGGTTCAGGAAGCTTAGATAATTCTCTAACCAAAGGAGCAACAATTCTCGGAGGTAAAAGATTCTCCTGAGTACGTTTTCTAATAACATCAGGCAACAAATTACTCGTAGCAGCAGTGAATTCATCCGTAAGCCTTCGGACCTGTTTGCGACTAATTTGTTGCCCTTCATTTGCCGCCTCTGAAATCAGCTGCTGAACCTCTGGCGCCGCTTGGGCTGTCTCCAAGAAAGCCCTTTTAGAGAACTGATTAACGCTGCTTTCCTCAAGAATGCCTTCTCCAACCAAATCATCCGCAGAATCGGCCAATTGAATCAAGCCATACGCTCGCGTCTTACTAATCTCTCTCTCTCGAAGCCAATGCAGAAAGCCAGCACCTCTTCCTTCTCCTCCTCTCTTTTCACGATCTCTAACTGCACGCAGAATCCGACCACGCCAAATCTCAGTCTGCAAATCAAATTGATCGCAGACATCCCAAGCCCTTTCAAGTCTAGAAAGAAATTCCAGATTACTTAAATCATCCTGTTCAGGGTCAGGAATATCTGGTTGAAGTACTGATAGATCGGGAACATCAGTATCGGTCGAACCCACAAAATGCACCTAACTAGAACTGGATGCTGCCATACCAACAAGCCTAAGCGGCGACACTTTGTGACGCTAAAGTCAACTCTGACATGGTGGGCGATAGGCTTTAAGGTGAAACACCTTTTCCACTAAGTGATGGCGGTATCCAAAGGTCAAAAAGTACGTATAAAGCGTCCAGAGTCCTACTGGTTCAACGAAGTGGGCACTGTGGCCTCTGTAGCTGATGCCGGAAAATATCCGGTCAACGTTCGCTTTACCAAAGTGGACTACAAGGCTTACAGCGGAGTTGACGGCGGCACTAATACAGCAAATTATGCTGAATCAGAATTAGAGTCTGCCTAGGGCTTTTGCCTGAGCTGCCAGAAGTAGAGACAGTCCGAAAGGGGCTGAATGATTGTCTTGCAAACTTTCGGATACAGAAGGTCAAGGTCCTAAGAGCAAACTCAATTGCCAGCCCAGGAGGCTCTCATAGATTTACTGAGATGCTCGAAGGCTCAGTAGTTGGTTCATGGAAAAGACGTGGCAAATATTTGATTGCTACTCTTTTCAGAGAAAATCCAAGTAGAGAAAAAAACTCCAAACCACTTCTAATGCATGGATGGTGGGGGGTTCATCTACGTATGACTGGCTACTTTGAATGGCATACTTCCACAAAACCTCCTTGTTCACATACTAGAGTTCGCTTCTGGAATAAAGAAGGCGAAGAACTACGTTTTGTAGATATAAGAAGTTTTGGTCAAATGTGGTGGGTACCATCAGATAACAAGCCTGAGAATATTATTCATGGCTTAAGAAAGCTTGGTCCAGAACCTTTCAGTGATTGTTTTAATGCCTCATACTTAAACACAAAATTGCAAAAAACAAAAAGGTCAATCAAAGCAAGCCTTTTAGATCAGTCAGTTGTAGCAGGTGCTGGAAATATTTATGCAGATGAGACCTTATTTGTATCAGGAATACGGCCTCAAACCCCTTCTCATATGCTTAAAGAAGATGACCTCAAACGCCTGTGCAAAAGTCTTATTGAAGTATTAAGCCTAAGCATTGGAGCTGGTGGAACAACATTTAGTGACTTCAGAGATCTTGAGGGTTTAAATGGAAATTATGGCGGGCAAGCCTGGGTTTATAGGCGCGCAGGCAAACCATGCAGAAGATGTGGAACTGCAATTAAAAAAGAACGTCTATCAGGAAGGAGTACACATTGGTGTCCAAAATGTCAACAATAAGTATCCTCAGCAAAAATCAAACAAAAAAGCCGCTCTATTGAGCGGCTTTATAAAAAGAAGGATTTTTCTCAATTACTTCTTTTTATTTTTGGTGAAATTTTTACCTGGCATTGAGCTATCTTCTCAGGGGGCTACCCCCCAAATATTTTCGCCGCTGATGCATTTCACAACCGAGTTCGAGATGGGTCGGAGTGGTTCCACATCGCCATGAACACCAGGATAGATTTCCCAAGGAATGAGCCTTGAGAACTGCATAGGTTAATCATCCAATGAATGATTTGTCTGAATAAAAAAGCTTTTAAAAAGAGCATATTGGTCAAGCCCTCGGTCTATTAGTACTCCTTCGCTGCACCTGTTACCAGGCTTCGACGTAGAGCCTATCAACGGGTGTTCTTCCCGTGACCTTACTGGCTTATGCCATGGGAATACTCATCTTGAGGTGGGCTTCCCACTTAGATGCTTTCAGCGGTTATCCACTCCGCACATGGCTACCCAGCGTTTACCGTTGGCACGATAACTGGTACACCAGAGGTGCGTTCCTCCCGGTCCTCTCGTACTAGGGAGAAATCCTCTCAATATTCCTGCGCGTACACCGGATATGGACCGAACTGTCTCACGACGTTCTGAACCCAGCTCGCGTACCGCTTTAATGGGCGAACAGCCCAACCCTTGGGACCGACTTCAGCCCCAGGTTGCGATGAGCCGACATCGAGGTGCCAAACCTCCCCGTCGATGTGAACTCTTGGGGGAGATCAGCCTGTTATCCCTAGAGTAACTTTTATCCGTTGAGCGACGGCCCTTCCACTCAGAACCGTCGGATCACTAAGGCCGACTTTCGTCCCTGTTCGACTTGTAGGTCTCACAGTCAAGCTCCCTTCTGCCTTTGCACTCGTCGACTGATTTCCAACCAGCCTGAGGGAACCTTTGCGCGCCTCCGTTACCTTTTAGGAGGCGACCGCCCCAGTCAAACTGCCCACCTGATACTGTCCGCTCCCCGGATAACGGGTGAACGTTAGAACCCTAGCTCTGAAAGAGTGGTATCTCACCATTGACTCAGCAGCACCCACAAGCACTGCTTCAAAGTCTCCCACCTATCCTGCGCATTCAGAGCCCGGGCACAATACCAAGCTACAGTAAAGCTTCATAGGGTCTTTCTGTCCGGGTGTACGTAGTCCGCATCTTCACAGACAATTCTATTTCGCCGAGCCTCTCTCCGAGACAGCGCCCAGATCGTTACGCCTTTCGTGCGGGTCGGAACTTACCCGACAAGGAATTTCGCTACCTTAGGACCGTTATAGTTACGGCCGCCGTTCACCGGGGCTTCAGTCGCCAGCTTCGCTTACGCTGACCGGCTTCCTTAACCTTCCGGCACTGGGCAGGCGTCAGCCCCCATACATCGTCTTGCGACTTAGCGGAGACCTGTGTTTTTGGTAAACAGTCGCCTGGGCCTCTTCACTGCGACCAGCTCTCGCTGGCACCCCTTCTCCCGAAGTTACGGGGCCATTTTGCCGAGTTCCTTAGAGAGAGTTACCTCGCGCCCCTCGGTATTCTCTACCACCCTACCTGTGTCGGTTTCGGGTACTGGCAGTTATGCCTTAACGGGTATAGGGCTTTTCTTGGAAGCATGACATCACCAACTTCGCTGCCGTGGCAGCTCGTACTCACGCCTTAGCTCAGAACGTTTTCTCCGCTCCTCAACGCCTTGAACGCTTGAACCAGTAACCAACTTCTGGATTGGCTAGCCTTCTCCGTCCCCCTTCCCAAAACATAACCGGTACAGGAATGTTGACCTGTTATCCATCGACTACGCCTTTCGGCCTCGCCTTAGGTCCAGACTAACCCTCCGCGGACGAGCCTGCCGGAGGAACCCTTAGGGTTTCGGGGCATGGGATTCTCACCCATGTTTTCGCTACTCAAGCCGACATTCTCACTTCCATACAGTCCACGCCCGCTTACGCTAACGCTTCACCCCATATGGAACGCTCCCCTACCATTTAACAAGTTAAATCCGCAGCTTCGGTACAACACTTAGCCCCGTTCATTTTCGGCGCAGGATCGCTCGACCAGTGAGCTATTACGCACTCCTTTGAGGATGGCTGCTTCTAGGCAAACCTCCTGGTTGTCTGGGCAATCCCACCTCCTTTATCACTTAGTGTTGATTTTGGGACCTTAGCTGGCGGTCTGGGCTGTTTCCCTTTCGACTATGGAGCTTATCCCCCACAGTCTGACTGCCTAGCTGCACACAGGGTATTCAGAGTTCATCTCGATTTGGTACCGCTCTCGCAGCCCGCACCGAAATGGTGGCTTTACCCCCCTGCTGGAGCACTAGACGCTACGCCTCAACGTATTTCGGGGAGAACCAGCTAGCTCCGGGTTCGATTGGCATTTCACCCCTAACCACAGCTCATCCGCTGATTTTTCAACATCAGTCGGTTCGGACCTCCACTTGGTATCACCCAAGCTTCATCCTGGCCATGGTTAGATCACCCGGGTTCGGGTCTATAAACACTGACAAACGCCCTATTAAGACTCGCTTTCGCTATGGCTCCACCATTTCCGGCTTAACCAGCCAGTGCCTATAAGTCGCCGGCTCATTCTTCAACAGGCACACGGTCACCCGATAAGTCGGGCTCCCATTGCTTGTAGGCTCACGGTTTCATGTTCTATTTCACTCCCCTCCCGGGGTTCTTTTCACCTTTCCCTCGCGGTACTGTTGCGCTATCGGTCACACAGGAGTACTTAGCCTTACGAGGTGGTCCTCGCAGATTCACACGGAATTTCACGTGCTCCGTGCTACTCGGGATACAGCTAGGCCAACTCTCCTTTCGATTACGGGGCTTTCACCCTCTATGGCGCGCCATTCAAACGCTTCTTCTAGGTTCGTTGGTCCACGTTACTGTCCCACAACCCCAATGGTCGAAACCATTGGTTTAGGCTCTTCCCCGTTCGCTCGCCGCTACTGAGGGAGTCGTTTTTACTTTCCTTTCCTCCAGCTACTAAGATGTTTCAGTTCGCTGGGTTGGCTCGTGTCAGCCTATGGATTCAGCTGACCGTACTAGGGGTTGCCCCATTCGGAAATTCCCGGATCAAAGCGTGCTTCCAGCTCCCCGAGACTTATCGCAGGTAACCACGTCCTTCGTCGCCTCTGTGTGCCAAGGTATCCACCGTGAGCCCTTTGTAGCTTGACCAAATTTTCTCTATAACGATTAACGTTGTTGAATACGTTTTCTAAGTGATTCACCTGTCTAAAAAATAAATTTTCAAATGGTTTGAATTACAAATCAAACTCTTGATATTCATTTCGAAATCAAAAGTACGTTATAGAGTCTCGGCTCTCACTCTAGATTTAAACATTAATCTATTGAATAAAAACGTCGTTACTTATTAGGCAAGAACGTTTTTAAGTCAAAAGACAATGCATCTATGAGATGCTTTTTCTTTCCAGACTCACCTATGCAGTTGTCAAGGTTCTGCTGAACAAATCTGCAATTAAATTGCAGTGAGCCCAGCATCCTTTCAGCCTAATAATTATTAAATTAGGAATGAAAAGAGGCTAGGTTCATTCAACGGAAAACTAATAATCAAGATCACATCACACAAAGGTCCTCAACTTTAAATGTTTGGAGGATGTCGGTCAGTGGAGGTTAGCGGACTCGAACCGCTGACATCCTGCTTGCAAAGCAGGCGCTCTACCAACTGAGCTAAACCCCCAACACCGAATGGGCCATCCTGGACTTGAACCAGGGACCTCACCCTTATCAGGGGTGCGCTCTAACCACCTGAGCTAATGGCCCAGGAGTAACCCTTGCGGGGTGTGACCTAGACAAAGTTTAGGAACTAAAATCAATCCCTACTGAGAAGCTAAAAGAATCAGCTTGTCTTGTTAGGGCTCAACTTGAGGTACCGATCGACCTAAGGTGACAGGATCAAGGCTTAAGAATAGAGCACTTAAGCATCATGATCGATTGTTGTCTCCCTGTTAGGAGGTGATCCAGCCGCACCTTCCGGTACGGCTACCTTGTTACGACTTCACCCCAGTCATCAGCCCCACCTTCGGCGTCCTCCTCCACAAGGGTTGGAGTAACGACTTCGGGCGTGGCCAACTTCCATGGTGTGACGGGCGGTGTGTACAAGGCCCGGGAACGTATTCACCGCAGTATGCTGACCTGCGATTACTAGCGATTCCTCCTTCACGTAGGCGAGTTGCAGCCTACGATCTGAACTGAGCCACGGTTTATGGGATTTGCTTGCCCTCGCGAGTTTGCTGCCCTTTGTCCGTAGCATTGTAGTACGTGTGTAGCCCAGGATGTAAGGGGCATGATGACTTGACGTCATCCACACCTTCCTCCGGTTTATCACCGGCGGTCTCTCTAGAGTGCCCAACTGAATGCTGGCAACTAAAAACGTGGGTTGCGCTCGTTGCGGGACTTAACCCAACATCTCACGACACGAGCTGACGACAGCCATGCACCACCTGTCACTGCGTTCCCGAAGGCACCCTCTAATTTCTTAGAGGTTCGCAGGATGTCAAACCCTGGTAAGGTTCTTCGCGTTGCATCGAATTAAACCACATACTCCACCGCTTGTGCGGGCCCCCGTCAATTCCTTTGAGTTTCACACTTGCGTGCGTACTCCCCAGGCGGAACACTTAACGCGTTGGCTACGACACCGAGGGGGTCGATTCCCCCGACACCTAGTGTTCATCGTTTACGGCCAGGACTACAGGGGTATCTAATCCCTTTCGCTCCCCTGGCTTTCGTCCATGAGCGTCAGTTATGGCCCAGCAGAGCGCCTTCGCCACTGGTGTTCTTCCCGATATCTACGCATTTCACCGCTACACCGGGAATTCCCTCTGCCCCTACCACACTCAAGCCCAACAGTTTCCACTGCCATGATGGAGTTAAGCTCCACGCTTTAACAGCAGACTTGAAAGGCCGCCTGCGGACGCTTTACGCCCAATAATTCCGGATAACGCTTGCCACTCCCGTATTACCGCGGCTGCTGGCACGGAATTAGCCGTGGCTTATTCCTCAAGTACCGTCATATCTTCTTCCTTGAGAAAAGAGGTTTACAGCCCAGAGGCCTTCATCCCTCACGCGGCGTTGCTCCGTCAGGCTTTCGCCCATTGCGGAAAATTCCCCACTGCTGCCTCCCGTAGGAGTCTGGGCCGTGTCTCAGTCCCAGTGTGGCTGATCATCCTCTCAGACCAGCTACTGATCGAAGCCTTGGTGAGCCATTACCTCACCAACTAGCTAATCAGACGCGGGCTCATCCTCAGGCGAAATTCATTTCACCTCTCGGCATATGGGGTATTAGCGGCCGTTTCCAGCCGTTATCCCCCTCCTGAGGGCAGATTCCCACGCGTTACTCACCCGTCCGCCACTAACCCGAAGGTTCGTTCGACTTGCATGTGTTAAGCACGCCGCCAGCGTTCATCCTGAGCCAGGATCAAACTCTCCGTAGTAGATCAAACCCTTTTGTTAAAACCTTTACAGGACTTAACTCAGCTTGATTTGCTCCACCCGCTTTTCAACCACTGGCGTAGTTTGAAAGCAGTTGTTGCCTCCTTTACTTATATAAGTGAAGGGTTCAAAGAGTGCACTTAAGAATCTCTTCCTTGTGACTTTCCAGGATCTGGGATCCGGTCGCCACTTTCATCTGTCACACCTTCACATGAATATTGGCCGTGAGAGCCTTGATCCATGCAGCAACAGAATCTAGTGACTTAATTGTTTTGACGGGACCTCACACTCTTATCGCATATCTGTTCTCCACAAAAGCAATGCTTTCGTTTAGAACGCGACAAAAGCGTCAGTTCCTAAACTTTTTAAGTTGTCCAGGTTCTGATCTTCAACTCCTACAAAGGAGTTATAGATCATGCGACCTTGCGGACGCATATAAAACTTACAACACGGAAGGATTTCTCCTTCCAATCTTGTAAGCAACCACTGACCTACTCTGACTTTCGCCTTGAGAAGCCTGTGGTTTGTGCTTCAGGGCTCAGCCCCTTGCACATCTATTTAAAATAAACCATTGGCCTCCCCAAATGCAAGCAACAGAAACTGGCCCATAATCAAACAGCTGGGGCAAACTGTTCAAAATGCTTTGAAATAGGGTTTGGCAATTGGCACTAGTAAACCCCCATGGCAGGACGCTTCAGCCAAAAAAACCAACGTGTACGTCCCAACTCCAATGAAGACCATGTAATTAAAAGAGCTAAGGAGCATTTCGAAAGAACCCTTATCAAAATCAAAGGAACCGTTGCAGGAAGCGTTGCAGCGCTAGAACACCCAGCTGATAACGAAGCACTTAATTACGGCGAAATATTTCTTAGAGATAACGTTCCAGTAATGATCTACATGCTCACCCAAAAGCGTTATGACGTGGTGAAGCAATTTCTAAGTGTCTGCCTAGATCTACAAAGCACCACATATCAAACTCGCGGCGTTTTCCCAACAAGCTTCGTCGAAGAACAAGGTGAACTAATTGCAGATTATGGCCAACGCTCAATTGGCAGAATCACTTCAGCAGATGCAAGCCTTTGGTGGCCCATTCTTTGCTGGCTCTATGTAAGAAGGAGTGGAGACAAAAGCTTTGGGACAAGCCAAAAAGTCCAGCGTGGTGTCCAACTTCTTCTGGATTTAGTTCTCCATCCGACATTCGAAGGGACACCAGTTCTCTTTGTTCCTGACTGTGCATTCATGATTGACCGCCCAATGGATGTATGGGGAGCCCCTCTAGAAGTAGAAGTTTTGCTCTATGCCTCTCTAAAAAGCTGCATAGAACTTATGGAGCTAAGCAGAAAACAACAAACAAGTCGACTTCTCGATCAACGCCTTGTTCTTACACGTCAATGGGTACACGACTTAAGACAATTTCTTTTAAAGCATTACTGGGTAACCAGCAAAACAATGCAAGTTCTCCGACGGAGACCAACAGAACAATATGGAGAAGATCAACATCAAAATGAATTCAACGTACAACCTCAAGTTGTCCCTTCATGGTTGCAAGATTGGCTGGAAAATCGTGGAGGATACTTAATTGGAAATATCCGAACAGGAAGACCTGACTTTCGCTTCTATAGCTTAGGCAACTCACTCGCATGCTTATTCGGAGTACTAACTGCTCCGCAACAAAGAGCTTTGTTTCGCTTAGTGCTTCACAACAGAAACCACCTAATGGCACAAATGCCTATGAGAATTTGCCATCCGCCAATGGATGGAGCCGAATGGCAAAACAAAACCGGATCAGATCCAAAAAATTGGCCTTGGAGTTATCACAATGGTGGGCATTGGCCCAGTTTGCTTTGGTTCTTTGGAGCTTCAATACTTTTACATGAAAAAAGATACCCACATGCGGATGTTCTTTTAATGGGCCAAATGAGGGCCTTATTAGAAGAGTGCTACTGGAGTCAGTTAAATCAACTGCCTCGCCAAAAGTGGGCAGAGTATTTTGATGGCCCCACAGGGACATGGGTAGGGCAGCAATCTAGGACTTATCAGACTTGGACAATTGTTGGTTTTCTAATGTTGCACCATCTTTTACGGGTATGTCCTGACGATGTATTAATAATGGATCTTGACGATCTTTTACACGATGCAATTAATTAAAACTAGAGCTTACTAATTCAATCAATTAATAAAACTAAAATATACTTCCTTTAAAACAGTCCAAGAGTTAAGGACTTGTCAATTGGCATTGCAGCGCCTATACCCAAATATATTGTGAAGACTGTTCCAAACAAGAAAAAAGCCATTGCAACAGGCCTGCGAAATGGGTTCTGAAACTTGTTTACATTCTCTATAAAAGGAATAAGCATTAAGCCAAGTGGAACTAGCGTTTGCAACACAATTCCTAGTAACTTATTAGGAACAACTCTAAGTATCTGAAAGACAGGATACAAATACCACTCTGGAAGAATCTCTAATGGTGTCGCAAAAGGATTGGCTTTGTCACCAAGCATTGCAGGATCAAGGACTGCCAGACCTACGACACAAGCAATAGTTCCCAAAATAACGACAGGGAAGATATACAGAAGGTCATTAGGCCACGCAGGCTCTCCGTAATAGTTATGACCCATTCCCTTAGCAAGTTTAGCTCTAAGCTTGGGGTCCGAGAGATCAGGCTTCTTAAGAATGTGCATTAGATGAAAACGGAGGTGGAATTTAATTAGAGCTAGATGTGCGGACTTGTTTAATCGCCTAATTTATTAATCAGAAAGTCATAAAGGTCCAGATATTCCTTGTTTCCTAATCATCAAGAAGTGCATAAGCATAAATACAGCTAGGAGCCAAGGAAGAACAAAAGTATGAAGGCTATAAAAGCGAGTCAGAGTTGACTGTCCAACACTTTCTCCTCCACGAAGCAGTTCGACCATGAAGTCGCCCACAACTGGTATTGCAGCAGGCACCCCAGAAACAATCTTTACAGCCCAATAACCAACTTGGTCCCATGGAAGTGAATAACCAGTTACTCCAAAAGAGACTGTGATTACAGCCATTGTCACTCCAGTCACCCAAGTGAGCTCCCGAGGTCGTTTAAATCCTCCTGTGAGATAAACCCTAAAAACATGAAGAATTAGCATCAATACCATCATTGATGCACTCCAACGATGAACCGAACGAATTAGCCAGCCAAAGCTGACATCCGTCATGAGATAGCTCACTGAGTTATAAGCCTCAGCAACCGTCGGCTTGTAATAGAAAGTCATCGCGAACCCAGTCGCGAACTGAATCAAAAAACAAACCAGAGTGATTCCACCAAGACAATAAAAAATGTTGACATGAGGAGGGACGTACTTTGAAGTTACGTCGTCTGCAATGTCTTGAATTTCTAGTCTTTCCTGGAACCAGTCGTAGACAGGTGAGGAGTCCGCCATACAGAAGTGGGCTTTGTTGCAAGATTCTACTGAACACACCCCAAGGTCAATCGCAGGGATCTAGTCAATGTCTCCGCCAACCAAAAATCAACCAAAGCGACTGCAGCGCAGTCTTTATGGGCTATTAAGCCTGGTGCTTAGCATCATTCTTTTCACGCCACCCCTTTTCGCCTTAAACGATGGCCAGCAATTGGTTTTGGAGACTTGGCGCCTAGTCAATGAGGGTTATGTATATCCATCAAGATTTGAAGAAGTTCATTGGAGAGATTTAAGAAAAAAAGCTATTAAAAAAACAATCTCTACAAGTGAAGACGCCTATACAGCCATTGAAGCAATGCTTCTCCCGTTAGGAGATCCTTACACAAGGCTCCTGAGGCCCAAGGACTATGAAGCCATGAAAGCAAGCAATCTCGGAAGCGAAATCAATGGGGTTGGCCTTCAACTTGGTGCTCGTTCAAAAGATGGACAGATAGTTGTAATCGCTCCTTTAGAAGGATCACCTGCAGCAGATGCTGGTGTCATAAGTGGAACTACTGTTCTTGAAGTAGATGGAGAGTCTCCTAAAAGCCTGGGTCTAGAGGCAACCGCAGCGCGGTTAAGAGGCGAGGTTGGATCACAAGTTGTTTTAGAAATCCAACCACCAGGAGAAGAAAGCAAAGAACTAGTTCTTGAAAGGCGCAGTGTGGACCTACGTCCTGTCAGGACAAGAAGACTTCGGGATGAAGCTCATACCCTTGGATATTTACGAATAACCCAATTCAGTGAAGGCGTCCCTCAATTAGTAGAGGAAGCCCTTGAAGAACTCTCAGAGAAAGATATAGAAGGACTTGTTCTCGACCTAAGAAATAATTCAGGTGGACTAGTTAGCTCTGGGCTTGCTGTTGCTGATGCCTTTCTTAGCAATGAACCGATTGTCGAAACAAGAAACAGAGACGGAGTTAGTGATGCCATCCCAGCTGGAGAGAAGACTCTTTATGACGGGCCAATGGTCACTCTTGTAAATGGGGGTACAGCAAGTGCTAGCGAGATCCTTGCAGGTGCTCTTCAAGATAACGGTCGATCACAATTAATAGGGAGCCTCACATTTGGGAAAGGACTAATTCAGTCTTTGACTGACCTCAGTGATGGCAGTGGCCTTGCAGTAACAGTTGCCGGTTACCTAACTCCTAACGGGAAAGATATTCAAAATCATGGAATCAATCCTGACCGGTTACTTGACCAACCTGAGCCTCTGAATCCAGGCGGGGCAGAAGACAGGTGGTTACATGATGCTGAACTTTTAATGCAAGCCAATCTCGATCGACTGAGTACTGATCTAGTTCAAGATATTGAAAATTATTCAGAAAAAAATGAGGCCACAATCCCTCTGCTAGATACTCCTCAATGAGTTTGCGCATCTATCAAGACCCCCTTCATGGAGGTATAACCCTTGATAGCGACATCCCAGAAGAGGCCATGATCATGGCCTTAATAGATGCAGAACCATTTCAAAGGCTTAGGCGTATTCGCCAACTTGGGCCAGCCTTTCTCACCTTTCATGGAGCAGAGTCAAGCAGGTTCACGCATTCTCTAGGTGTATTCGATCTAGCGAGAAGAGCCCTAAAGAAACTACTTTTCTGCGATCCAGAACTCAAAAGCTCTAAAGGCCTGATCTATGCCTCTGCGCTCCTACATGATCTAGGGCATGGACCTCTGAGCCATACAGGAGAAGGAATGTTTGGGATATTGCACGAGACATGGTCTGCTCGACTAACAAGAGAGCATCCAGAAATCTTTAAACCTCTAGAAGCCTACAAAAAAGGGACTGCAGAATCCGTGGCCAATCTTCTAGAAAATGGTCATGCTGATCGCAATGTCGCAAAAGCCCTTGTCAGCAGTCAACTTGACTGTGATCGACTCGATTATTTAATCCGAGATAGCTATAGCACTGGAGCAAAATATGGCCAGCTCGATATAGATCGAATCCTTTCGGCCATAACACTTTCTCCTGATGGAGAGCTTGCTATTCACCCTAAAGGGCTAATGGCAATAGAGCATTACTTGCTAGTAAGAAGCCTGATGTATCGGAGTGTTTACAACCACCGTATTAATGAAGTCTGCAATTGGATTCTTGAACAGATTGTGCGAACTGCGAGCCAATTAAACCCTGAGGAACTATGGGCTGATCAATTCATGGCAAAGTGGCTTTGGGAGCCAAAACAAATTGATATTTCTACATTTCTAGCCAATGATGATATTCGTACTGGTTACCACCTAATGAGATGGGCTGAAGAAGCCCCATCCCATTTATCACTTTTATGCAAGAGATTCCTTAACCGTCATCTCCTTAAGGCCATTGAAGTAAACCATCTAAGCCGTGAAAACCAGCTGGAACTTCTAGCCCAAGCAAGGCTATTAGCTGAGAAACAAGGCCAAGACCCTTCTTACTGCTGTGGTTTACGTCATAACAAACTCCATGGTTACCTTCCTTACAAGGGAGGACTCCGGTTATGGGATGGAAAGGACCTAAAAGCACTTGAACAAGTATCACCATTGGTATCAAGTTTGATTGAGCCAACTGACTCCTCTTGGCTAATTCATCCAAGAGAGATTCATCATCAACTACTAAATACAATTAGCGACTTCAAAACATCCATTTGCATTTGAATGAAAAATTTTTTCTAAGTGAATAATTACCCATGAAACATCTCGAAAGAAAAAGCATTGCTCTACCTTTAAAAAAGGATGACGATTGGCGAAAAGTCCTCAAGATTAAACTCAATGCTTTGAAGCCTGGCCTTATAGAAATAGACTGTCGAGATTGGCAATTTAACTGCCGAGATATCTACAAACTAGCGTCACTCCTCAATGAATCTGGATGCAAACTACTCAGCATTCAATCCGACATCCCAGAAACCATTGTGAGTGCTGCTGCACTTGGATATCAAACTCAACTAGCCAAAAACTATAACGAAGGCATTGCTCAGCAAGTTGATAGGAATTTGCCTGGCAAGAGCTCTGCTAATACTCTCTTTCACAAAGGTACTTTGCGTTCAGGAGACCACCTCAAAGCAGAAGGGGATGTTCTTTTACTCGGCGATGTCAATCCTGGGGCAAAAATCTCTGCAGGAGGAAATGTAATGGTATGGGGACGCCTAAGGGGAGTTGCTCATGCTGGCAAAGAAGGAAATAACAACGCAAGAATCATTGCTCTGCAATTAAGACCACTTCAACTACGAATTGCAGATGTGATAGCAAGAGGTCCTGAGGAGAAGCCTGAACCAGGCTTAGCGGAAGAAGCCAAACTTCAAGAAGGTCGAATCTTGATCGAACCCGCCAATCCTCAAAACCTTCAAAAATGAAACCCTTTTTCACAAGATCAAAAACCAGTGCCTAATTGCACTGCCGCAATAAAAACAAGAGGCCACTTCAAACCTTGGCCATTTTTACTTGGGTCCCTAGCCAAGGCCAACTAAGCTTTCAACACTTTTCAATGGCCCGTGGCGCCTAATACACGCACAATCCTTATTTGTTCTGGCAAGGGAGGCGTCGGGAAAACCACCCTGACTGCCAACCTTGGCATAGCTTTAGCCAAGCAAGGTGTTCGCACAGTTGTCTTAGATGCAGATTTTGGTTTGAGAAACCTTGACCTATTGCTTGGTCTTGAAAACCGGATTGTCTATACCGCTCAGGAAGTCCTTGAGGAAAGTTGCCGGCTAGAGCAAGCATTGGTTAAGCACAAACAAGAACCAAACCTTGCTCTTCTACCTGCTGGAAATCCTCGAATGCTCGAATGGCTAAAGCCTGATGACATGCAAAGGATTGTGGAGATGCTTAGAGAAATCTTTGAATACGTATTAATTGATTGCCCAGCAGGAGTAGAAGATGGATTCAAAAATGCTGTTTCCGCAACAAAGGAAGCAATCGTAATTACCACTCCAGAAGTCTCAGCAGTTAGAGATGCTGACCGCGTCATTGGGCTTCTAAATACTCAAGGAATAAAACCAATTCAGTTAGTGCTGAACCGAGTAAGACCCAAAATGATCGCCAGCCAAGAAATGTTGGCTGTAGATGACGTAACAGACATCCTTGCTTTACCTTTGCTTGGGTTGGTCCTTGAAGATGAGCAAGTAATTGTTAGCACTAATCGTGGGGAACCACTTACGCTCAGCGGTAGCAATTCACCTGCCGCCCGCTGTTACTCAAATATCGCGCGTCGCTTGCAAGGGGAAAATATCCCCCTTATTGACCCTGCGAAAGAAGAGCAAGGGCTAAGGGCAAAGGTTCGACGCCTGATGCAAACCAAGATCTTCTGAAGAAATGACCCTGCGTGACATTCTCAACAAATTGCTTGGACGCCAGCAAGCAAGCGCAACAACTGCTAGGGAGCGACTCCAATTAGTTCTTGCCCATGATCGAAGTGATCTAAGTCCAGAACTCCTTGATCAAATGAGAAAGGAGATCTTAGAAGTTGTAACTAAATACGTTGAAATTGATATGGAAGAAGGTGCGGTAAGCCTCGAAACCGAAGACAGAATGACTGCTCTTGTGGCAAATTTGCCTATTAAACGATCAAAGTTAACTACTGAAAAGGCCTGATTCTTTGCCCCCCAAAAAATTTGTTTGATTTATTTCGAGCAAATTCTCAAACAAAGGGAGTTGCCTCCCTCCCTGCTAGTTAAAATCTTTTTATTGCCGGCTTAGCTCAGTGGTAGAGCAGCGCTTTTGTAAAGCGAAGGTCATCGGTTCAAATCCGTTAGCCGGCTTCAAAATAAATAGCAAGAAGATTTTCAGCTCAAAAACAAGTTGAGAACTATCTATATATCAATCAGGGTCTTTACTAATACTCCTTCCTGCAATCAACCAAGCCCCCAAAATCAAAGCAATTATCCATGCCCCTCTCACTTCTAAAAAAGGAGTACTGAACAAAAGCAAAGGTTTTAAAAACCAATAGAAGCTTGCCTGAAGAAGGAATACCAGCGCAATCAACCAAAGCATCTCTATTGAAAGCTTTCAGGAATAACAGCACCTATTCGTAAAGACTGCCAGCTCCCTGGACCTTCCCAAGAAATAACAGTGCTGGCTAAACCCGAGGATGCTGGCCAAGGTAATGGTCCCAACAAAGGCAACTCTGGGAAGCAAGCCGATGCCTCTTCAGCATTAAGTGATGAGCTCTCGCCAGCAATGTTTGCGCTTGTCGTTGCCAAAGGCCCACACGAACCAATCAAATCCCTTGTCATAGAACAATCTGGAATCCTTATGCCTAAGGTCTTTGCCCCTGGATTAAGTGCCTCTACAACATCTCCCGAACAAGGTAAAACCATTGTCAGTGCTCCTGGCCAATAGCATTTGGCCATGGATCTGGCATCCTCAAATGCAGAGGGCAGAATTAAATCAAAAAAATCTTCCACGCAAGAACCAAGCAATATCAAAGGTTTGTCGCTAGGCCTTTTCTTTAAAGCCCAAAGTTGAGAGGCATGCTCTGGGCAAGCTGCTAAAGCTGGCAATGTATCGGTTGGCAAAAGAGCCGCAGAACCCTTTATCAATCTTTTTGAAAGCTCTTCCTTATCAAAAACAAACATTTGAAAAGTCTCCATTATCGAAAGTCAAAGATTTTCTCAGCGTTTTCCAATAGCAAATCTTTTGATTCCATGTAAATCACGCTCAAAAGACAATTCTTTCAACCCTTGTTTCTCCATAAGGTTCAATACTGAATCACTCTGGTCATGATGATGTTCAAGCATTAACCAACCTCCGACCTCCAGAGCATTTATAGATTGCTGAATTACATCCCTGCAAGCCTGAAGGCCGTCAGTTCCACCACAAAGAGCCAAATAAGGCTCATGTTCTCTAACAACAGGCGGCAACTGTTCAACAATCATTTGAGGGATATAAGGCGGGTTTACTAAAACCAACCTGAATGAGCCCCACCATGTTTTCAATGGCTCCCACCAACTTCCTAAATGAAGCCGGCAGTTTGAATGCGGAGCCAACCTCTTCAAGTTCCTAGCTGCCAAAGCAAGTGCTTTTGAGCTGCAGTCCACTGCATGTCCATCCCATGCAGGCAGAGCCCGAGCAAGAGCAACCGCAAGAGCACCAGATCCAGTCCCCAAGTCTGCCCAACGACCAGAAGACTGAAGAGACTCAAGTCTTTCCAAAGCAAATTCAACTAAAAGCTCTGTCTCTTGTCGAGGAATAAAAACATCAGGACATGCCTCCAAGTCAAAATCCCTCCATGGGCATCTTCCGACTAGATACTGAAGAGGAGTGTGATCAGTTAAATGCTGATGCCAAAGTTGAGAAAGTTCTTCCAAACTTTGGTCCAATTGAACCAAACGATTCGGATTAAGAATCAACTTCTGAAGAGAAGTCCAACGCAAACCTCCACCAAAATCCAATAGCCAATCCAGGTCAACTTGCCGGCCACCATGGTCAAGCTGTTTCCTCCTCCAAGCCAAAAGCTCAATTCCAGACAAGTGAAGCGATTGCATCCTGCAAATCTAAATATTTGCAAGTTACAAGAAAACCTCATCAATGATCATTAAACCAACAAAACGGATCAAAAATAATTCCCAAAATAATTGAATTAATTTCGCAAATACGGTTTCTCAATTAGATGAATTTGGCCCTAATTGCAAATTTTTCAATGCATTGAAGACATAATCAGGAGGTTTCCTAATCACTTGTCTCTTTGACCCTGAAAAACGTACTAAAACCAAATCAACACTTGCCTGAGCAACGAAAACACCATCTTCTTTCTTAAATCTTGTATGCCAAGGCCATTTAGCGCCTTCTCGAGGAAGTAAACAACTTTCAAGTAAAACCTCATCTCCATGAAAAATAGCCTCACGGTATTCGATTTGGAGTTTCACAACAGGCATCTCTAATCCTTCTGCAGAAAGAGACGCATATGGAATTCCAGCCTCACCAAGGGCCTTGACTCGTGCCTCCTCAAGCCAGGCTATATATGCTCCATGCCACATCACACCAGCATGATCAGTATGTTGAGGAAGAACCCTCTTTCTGAGCATCCAAGGATCGTTCATGACTCTGAGAAGCAATCTTTAAAAAGGATTCTCTAACTTTTTCTAGTTCTTCTAGAGCTCCTGCAAAATGGCAGATCCATTAAATTATTAATTGTCAAAGCAATTGCTAACAAACAAATATCAAGTGGGTCTTTTGTCAGCAATAAGTAAACATAAAAAAAACTCCTGCTCATTTAGAGCAATGGTCCTGAGAGGAGGCAAATAACCTCTAAATCACATCGAATTAATTCGATGTGATTTAGAGGTTATTTGGTTTTTATTTGCGGCCAAGCTTGCCCTTAGCCGTATCCGAGCTGAAGCTCGACTGGTCTCCACTGGCGGTGGCGATATAGAGCCCAATCAGGAAAATCGCCGGTACCCCTACGAACAAGAGACTGCCGATAAAGCCGAAGTTGGTGGTTTCCATGACCGTAGATGGTTACCCGGAGAACGTATCACCGGCAGGGGCTCTATTGATAAATAATTTCAGGCCTCGTCATCGGCCTTATTAACTCAAGTCGGCAAAAAACATGCTTTTTTTTCTTTTCAAAACTTCCAAAAGGCTTCCCACATAAGGCTCATGCAGGAAGTTCAGACTGCTGAGCTTCATTGATAACGCTCTCAGAATTAGACAATGCAACTTGTGGTCTTGTAAGAACAATCACAGAAGAGTTCACCAAAACCTGACATGCCAGTCGCCAGTTTGATGGCTTATTACTCAACTTGACTTTTTCAAGATCAGTGACTTGAGACAGTGGATCTGACTCATTGCCACCTAATACAGCGACAAAACAAGTTATGCACTGTCCATAACCTCCACAATTTGAGAGCTTCCCCTTAAAGCCATAAAGCTCTAAGCCTGCTCGCATCGCAACTTCACGAAGATTCTCTCCGCTTTCACAAAAAACATCTTGAGATTCTCGAACAAAACGAATAATCGGCATAAATTCCTGATCCACTAAACAGTCATTTTGCAACTTGGCATTGAGATTTGTGACCGTAGATTTCGAACCATATAGAACCGTTCAAGCTCCCTTTACGGCTGCAAATCCAGCTCGATTCGAGAGAACCGGCTCACCTGAAAAGTGTCACTACACATTTCAGCTAACGACAACAAGCCACTTAAAAACAGCCATAAGCCTTACGATCAGTCGGTCTGGCTGCATTAAGCAGCTTCGTTCCACGAACCTGTCCCATGGGATTGCCCTGGTATCGGGTGCACAGCGTCGTTCTCAACGACCCCGGCCGACTCCTGGCCGTGCACCTCATGCACACAGCTTTGTTAGCCGGCTGGGCCGGCTCAATGCTCTTATACGAGCTAGCTATTTTCGACCCAACAGATCCAGTCCTGAACCCAATGTGGCGTCAGGGCATGTATGTCATGCCTATGACTGCCCGCCTAGGTGTGACCAGCAGTTGGACTGGCTGGGATATCACTGGTGGAGTCGGCGCATTCGACTTTGACGCATTAGGTTTCTGGGGCAAAGCACTTCCTTATTCAACTTTTGAAGGCGTTGCAGTAGCTCATATCGTCTTCAGTGGTCTACTGATGCTTGCTGCTATCTGGCATTGGACATACTGGGATCTTGAGCTTTGGGAAGACTCCCGCTCAGGGGAAGCCGCTCTCGACCTTCCAAGAATCTTTGGTATCCACTTGACCCTTGCAGGTGCTGCTTGCTTTGGATTTGGATATGGCCATTGCTCCACAGTCGGTCTTTGGGTCTCAGATCCATATGCACTAACTGGACACGTCGAACCTATTGCCCCTGCCTGGGGAAATGAAGGGTTTAACCCTTTTAGTCCAGGAGGCATTGTTGCCAACCATATTGGAGCTGGCCTCTTAGGAATAGTTGGTGGACATTTCCACATTTTCAACCGACCCGGAGAGAGGCTTTACAAGCTTCTAAGAATGGGAAGCCTTGAAGGAGCCCTTGCAAGCGCCCTTGCGGCAACTCACTTTGCAGGTCTAGCTGTTGCAGCAACCATGTGGTATGGCACAGCAAGCACCCCGGTTGAGTTGTTTGGCCCAACCCGTTATCAATGGGACAGCAATTACTTCAGAACTGAAATTAACCGTCGTGTTGATTCTGCTGTAGCTAATGGGGCTAGCAAGTCAGAAGCTTATGCATCAATCCCTGAAAAGCTCGCTTTCTATGACTATGTAGGCAACAGCCCTGCAAAAGGAGGCCTGTTCAGGGTTGGGGCCATGGTTAATGGTGATGGTGTACCGACTGGCTGGCAAGGTCATATCGGCTTCACCGATAACTCTGGCAACGAACTTGAAGTCAGAAGAATCCCTAACTTCTTCGAGAACTTCCCTGTAGTTCTTGAAGACTCGAATGGAGTAGTACGTGCTGACATACCCTTCAGAAGAGCCGAATCAAAGTACTCTTTTGAGCAACAAGGGATCACAGCAACCGTCTATGGCGGTGAGCTTAATGGGAAAACATTCTCTGACCCTGTAGTAGTCAAGAGGTTGGCTCGTAAGGCTCAACTGGGTGAAGCATTCAAGTTTGACCGAGAGCGCTACAAATCAGATGGTGTGTTTAGAAGCTCACCTCGTGCCTGGTTTGCCTTTTCGCATGCAAGCTTTGGTTTGCTTTATCTCTTTGGTCACTGGTGGCATGCCTCTAGGGCTCTATACAAGGACACCTTTACTGGTATCGATCCAGACATGGGTGATCAAGTGGAATTCGGCCTATTCCAGAAATTGGGCGACAGTTCCACACGTCGTGTCCCTGGACGCGCTTAAGGAAATACCCTTAAACCACCTAACCCACCGCTTATAGCCCACTACGAATTATGGAAGCCTTCTCTTACGTCCTAATCATGGCCCTGGCTATTGGCACCCTTTTCTTCGCTGTCGCCTTCCGCGATCCCCCGAAGATTTAGTTGCCATTAACAAAAAGCCCCGCATAGCGGGGCTTTTTTATGCTCCTTCATAATTTGATTTGAAAGCTCTAGCCAAAAAATTGCTATCAAATTCTCTTATTAACTCCTATTTCAATCATTTTTCTCTAAAGATTAAATCCACTGGACCCTTCTCAGATGTCCAATCAATGTATACAGTTAGTACATTGCATCGGAGGAATTAGGGCATGCAATGCCCCTCCTGCCAAAACACTGATAGTCGAGTTCTCGAATCTCGTGCTGCTGATGGTGGCAAAAGTGTTCGAAGAAGACGAGAGTGTCTAAATTGTGAATTTCGATTCACAACATATGAGCGTGTAGAGACTGTTCCGATATCAGTTTTAAAAAGGAACGGAAGGAGAGAAATTTTTAGTAGAAGCAAACTTCTACTTGGAATTACTAGGGCTTGTGAAAAGACAAGCTTGGAAACCTCAAAATTAGAAATGATTGTCGATGAGTTAGAACTAAACCTTCAACAAAGAAACTTACGAGAAATTAGTACTAATGACATTGGCGACATGGTACTTGCTCAACTTGAAGAGTTAAATGAAGTTGCATATATACGCTTTGCTTGTGTCTATAAGCAATTTAGTGGCATCACAGATTTCGTGACAGCATTAAAGAATATCGAAGCAAACAAGAAGCAATTGACCAGAGTCAGATAAGTGGCGTTCTGTTGATCTGTAGAGTGGCATTCTTATTCCCTAAGGTCGGCGGGCCTGAGGGAATCCACTCGCACTGTCTAAGAGACAGACCGCCGAAATCAAATCTCTGTGACTTCTCCAGAACAACTTCACGACTCAGTCGAAGAAACAGCTCAAGAGCATGCTCCTGTTTCTGCGACTGAAAAAGATACTTCAGTCGGTGACGAGTTAGGAGAAGAAAGTCTAGCCATACCTGAAGAAGTTCCTACAGCAGATGACCCAAAAAGTCGCGCAGTAAAAAGAGACTTTGAAAGTGCTGGATTCACAATTGACGAGTTTGCTTCACTGCTAAGCAAATATGACTACAACTTCAAGCCAGGCGACATTGTCAATGGAACAGTATTTGCCTTGGAATCAAAGGGAGCAATGATTGATATAGGGGCAAAGACAGCCGCCTTCATGCCTCTACAAGAAGTTTCAATAAACCGAGTAGAAGGCCTAAGCGATGTTTTACAGCCATCGGAAATAAGAGAGTTTTTCATAATGAGCGAAGAGAATGAAGATGGCCAACTCTCTCTCTCAATTAGACGAATTGAATATCAACGTGCCTGGGAAAGGGTGCGTCAACTTCAAAAGGAAGACGCAACAATTTACTCTGAAGTTTTCGCAACAAACCGAGGCGGTGCACTAGTTAGGGTTGAAGGTTTACGAGGATTTATCCCCGGTTCTCATATCAGTACTCGAAAAGCAAAGGAGGAGCTAGTAGCTGATTTCTTACCTTTGAAATTTCTAGAGGTAGATGAAGAGCGCAACCGACTAGTCCTAAGCCATCGCAGGGCGTTAGTTGAAAGAAAAATGAATCGCCTTGAAGTTGGAGAGGTCGTCATTGGAGCAGTTCGTGGGATCAAACCTTATGGTGCATTCATAGACATTGGGGGTGTTAGCGGCCTCCTACATATCTCTGAAATTAGTCATGAACATATTGAGACACCACATACGGTTTTGAACGTAAATGACCAGATGAAGGTGATGATTATCGACCTTGATGCCGAGAGAGGTCGTATTTCACTTTCCACAAAAGCTCTTGAACCAGAGCCAGGAGACATGCTCACAGACCCTCAGAAAGTCTTTGACAAAGCTGAAGAAATGGCTGCTCGTTACAAACAAATGTTGCTAGAGCAAGCAGAAGAAGGTGAAGATTCAGCTGGGGTAATGAATGTCTGACTTCTAAACTAAATTTACTTATGCCTCAACTACTGCTGAGGGGAGCAACTATTGGCTCAATAGAAGGAGTGCTTTTTGATAAAGATGGGACGCTTTCCAACAGTGAGCCCCATTTACACTCCCTTGCAAAAGAGAGAATCCATCAGGCGACTTTCTTATTCAAAGGGGGACAAGCAAACAAAGAAGATCTCTACCAACTCCACAGGTTGCTTGCCTCTGCCTATGGAATCGACTCTGAGGGTGTGAATCCCGAAGGCACAATTGCAATTGCTTCTCGCAAAGACAACTTAATCTCAACTGCGACAATATTTTCTCTTTTAGGTGAGAGTTGGCCACAGGCAATGAAAATCGCAAATGAAGTTTTTATTGCAGCTGATCAAATAGAAGAAAAAAGATCTTCCCACAACAAATCTCGAACCCTTTTGCCAGGAGCATGGGAAGTATTGAATCAACTTCGAGAAGCAAAAGTGAGATGTGCCTTAATAAGCAATGACACCCGAAAAGGTATTGAAAATTTCTTAAGTCAAAATAACTTAGAAAATAAAATCTCCCACTTCTGGAGCGCGGACGATCTGCCAGCAAAACCTAGTCCAGAGGCTGTTCATGGCCTCTGCACTTCTCTGGGGTTAGTTCCTAATCAGTGCGCATTAATAGGAGATGCTGATTCCGACATGAGAATGGCTCGCCTAGCTGGAATTGAAATAACACTTGGATACATCTCAGGCTGGAAAAAACACCCATCACTAAAAGAACACCAACATTTAATTCACCACTGGAATGATCTCGCAGTGATGACAACACTTAAACTTTCCTAGAACTGCTTTCAATATGAGTCGTTTCGTCTTCACTTCTGAATCAGTAACAGAAGGACATCCCGACAAAATTTGCGACCAAATAAGTGACGCTATTCTTGATGCCTTGCTTGTCCAAGACCCCCATAGCAGGGTTGCTTGTGAGACGGTTGTAAATACAGGTCTTTGCCTAATAACAGGTGAGGTCACTTCCACAGGACAAGTTGACTTCATTAATTTGGTGAGGGATGTCATACGAGACATTGGATATTCAGGAGCTCGCGCAGGTGGTTTCGATGCAACAAGCTGTGCTGTGCTAGTGGCATTAGACCAGCAATCACCTGATATTGCTCAAGGTGTTAATGAAGCTGACGACCACAAAGGCGATCCTCTTGACAAAGTTGGTGCAGGTGATCAAGGGATCATGTTTGGCTACGCCTGCGATGAGACCCCTGAGCTGATGCCACTACCGATAAGTCTTGCGCATCGACTTGCACGCACGCTTGCAGCAGTAAGGCATTCAGGAGTTCTTGGCTACCTCTTGCCTGATGGTAAAACTCAAGTCAGTGTCGTCTACGAAGACAATCGTCCCGTGGCAATTGACACAATCTTGATCTCCACGCAGCACACACCTGATTTAGATGGCATCACTAATGAAGAATTAATCCGCGCAAGAATTTCTGAGGACCTTTGGAAATACGTTGTAGAGCCAGCTACCGCTGATCTTGATCTAAAACCAGACCGCCAATCAACCAATTTCTTGGTTAACCCGACTGGCAAATTCGTTGTTGGAGGCCCACAAGGAGACGCAGGCTTAACAGGAAGAAAAATTATTGTCGACACCTATGGAGGTTATGCACGTCATGGAGGAGGAGCATTCTCTGGCAAAGACCCTACAAAAGTCGACAGGTCAGCTGCCTACGCTGCACGTTTTGTGGCGAAATGTCTTGTTGCTGCTGGTCTAGCAAAAAGAGTAGAAGTTCAACTTAGCTATGCGATTGGTGTAGCCAAACCTGTTTCAATTTTGGTCGACTCTTTCGGAACTGGATCAATTTCTAATCAGGAATTAACTGACCTAGTGCAAAAGAACTTTGATCTACGACCAGGAGCAATTATTGAGCAGTTTGAACTACGCAAGCTTCCTCAAAAAACTGGAGGAAGATTTTATAGAGATACTGCCGCATATGGGCATTTTGGTCGTCCAGACCTAAATCTTCCTTGGGAAAATGTACGCGAAAAAGCTAGCAGCCTGCTTTAACAAAAAAGAACGTTCCATTCAAAAGATCTAATGAGTTCATGCAGACCACACCACTGGTACTAGGCATTGACCTGGGCACCAGTGGTGTGCGGTTAGCCCTTTTAAATCTTCAAGGACAACTCATTCACTCGTCCTCAACCTCCTATCCAAATGGTCTCGAACACCCCCAAGACTGGCCAAACTGCTGCAAATCACTAATCAGAGAATTACCATCATCCCTTCGGGGAGCCTTAGTTGCAGTTGCAGTAGATGGCACTTCTGGCACGATAGTACCTTGTGACAGCAAGGGTGCTTTCTTAGGAAAAGCTCTCCCCTACTTCGTTTCTTGTCCTGAGCAGAGAATCCCACTAGCTCTCTTAACACCTCCCCACAATCAAGCTTCTAGTTTGAGTAGCAGCCTTGCCAGAGTGCTAAGACTTACTGACAAATATGGACACGAGCTACTAGTAAGGCACCAAGCAGATTGGATAAACGGATGGCTCTTAGAGGATTGGCAATGGGGGGAAGAAGGAAACAACCTCAGATTGGGATGGGATATAAAAAATCAATGCTGGCCAAAATCCTTCAAAGATCAACCTTGGAGGCAATCATTACCAGAAATTGTTTCAAGCGGGAAAATTCTTTCTCGAGTTTCTGAGAGGCAAGCGGCCAGTCTCAACCTTCCAGCCAATGTTCTAGTCATAGCAGGGACCACTGATGCGAATGCCGCCGTTCTAACGGCGAACCCTGGCCCTAATGATGGAGTTACTATTCTTGGTAGCACTATCGCTCTAAAGCGCTTTGTGGTTGCTCCTATCGAAGGGACTGGCATAACCAACCATCGAATCAATGGCCGTTGGCTATGCGGAGGTGCTTCAAATGCAGGGGGAGCTTTGCTCCGTAAGCTCTTTGATGATATGGAAATAAAAGAATTAAGTAGACAAATCAATCCTGAATTTGACAGTGGATTAAACCTTTATCCTCTTCCTGCTAGAGGTGAGCGATTCCCAATAGACGACCCAAATATGGAGCCAATTTTAGAGCCAAGACCAGTGAGCGATGCTTTATATCTCCATGGGCTGCTGGAAGGTCTAGCACGTATAGAAGCAAAGGGATGGAAGCGACTTGAGGAACTTGGATCCGAGCCTCCTCTACAGCTGATTAGCCTTGGGCAAGGGGCTCGCAATCCTCAATGGAGACGATTAAGGGAGCGAATTATGGGAATTCCTGTGAAATCGTGCACATCACCACCTGCGGAAGGTGTCGCTCGGTTAGCTTTAAAGGCATTTTTAAAAGCTCAAAAGGAGAAAAGCAAAACAGATCTTCATTGAAATTAAGAATCAGGCCTATCACAGCCTCGAGAACTACTTTCAAAACAACATTTCCATAACCAAAAATCATTTATCCCCAACTTAATGAAAATCATTCTGCTGAAATAACATAGTTAGGCAAATCACTCAAATAGATCTCTCAAATCATCAACTTTTGATTTCTAACGACAAAAATCTCCTAATCCATCCCAATGACAGCCGACACAATCAATGCCCAAATAAGCGAAAGGATATGCAATCACATGAACAATGACCATCCTGAGGCAGTCATTGCTTATGCAAAACACTACGGAGGTCTCAAGACAGTAGCCCAGGCTCAAATGGTCGAAATAACCCCTGAAGCCATGGCAATCAGCGCCGACGGGCAATCATTGACAGTGCCTTTCGACCATAAACTCACTGACAGCGAGGATGCACACAGAACACTTGTTGCAATGCTGAAAGAATTGCCAAATTCTTGATCAGAAAATAAAGGCGGCCTTGATTAATATTAATCAAGCTGAAAAGGATTTTCAAAGAGTGGCCAAGCGGCTTGTCTCTCTATTTGCAACGGCAATGGGGATTTCAGACGACTGGTCTACCGAAAAAACAAGCAAAGACATTCACGAGTATCGGCCCACCCAGTGATCTAATATCCAAAGATCGCAAATCATGCGACTGGCCGGGATAGCTCAGTTGGTAGAGCAGGCGACTGAAAATCGCCGTGTCCCCAGTTCAAATCTGGGTCCTGGCATAAAAAATAAATAATTACGATGTTGTGAGAAGCTCTAAAAATTTAATCTACCTAAACACAAGTGAGTATAAATCAGGACTAAGCTTTTCAGAAAAACTATTCCTCAGAAATTTCTCCCTCTTAAATGATTTCTTCTTTTGCACGATGATCGGAGGATGTGAATCAATACGTGACATTCAAGAGTCCAAAGATCTTAGTGCTGATGCATATGAATTTCCACTTGTAGAGTCAGTATTTGCATTGAGAAAGATTGTTTCCGCCATACATAATGTTTTCGAAAAAGATGCAGAGCCCTTAAACAATCAAAAACTATTTATCAACATTGAAACCGAAGATGGAATCAAAATGTTAAATGAATGCTCGCGCGTCAAGCTTCCTTACCCTCTAGAACCAACAAATATAATATTCAACTTCAATCGAATCTCCCTCGCTGATTCAATTTACGGATCAAGTCAAAATGATCATGATGGATTTGGTCACAAAACAAGTGTCAATCAAATCATTGTCAAGAAGATGCTAGAACTATCTGAATTTAAATATTCATTTAGCATCAGTGGCGGGGTTAACGAAAGCTGTATCAGCGAGCTTAAAGCTTACGGCTCAGTTCCAACCTTTGTGAGAACAGGCTTATTCACATTCAATGTTTCATCACTAGGCCCTAGAGCAGAGAAGATAATAAAAGATTCAAAAAATCTAGAAAAAAATACTCTTCAACTGTTAAATGGACACATAGATTATAAGTACAATACTCTCAAATAGAATGAAAGCAAGAAAGGAAGCTCTCCAAGACTCATTGGAAAAACTGAAAAATAATTGTCATCTTATTGCAATTAAGGCTGAGTTTGAAGCCGAGGGCACAAGAATAGATGAGCTGGCCATATTATCAAAGTTATGTTGCGATTACATGGTTCCACTTACATTAAAGACTGGGGGGCCATGTGCTCAAAGAGATCTATATGAAGCGTTTCAACTTGGCGCGTCTAATATCCTCATCCCAATGGTTGAATCCAGTTACGCAGCAGAAAAATGCTCTGAGGCCTTCAAGAGACTTTGCTTAGTTTTTGAAGGTATAGGAAATAGTCCCTCCTTAATGTTCAACATTGAAACTAAAACATCTTACACCAATATAGATAAGATAATAAGTGTCATAAAAGAAAAAGACATTCCAATCTCTTGCATTGTGATTGGCCGAACAGATTTAAGCAACTCTCTTGAAGTTCAAGATGTCAACGACACGAAAGTACTTGAGCTCACTCAAGCAATAATGGAGAAAGCCAATGATAACGGGATAAAGGTTAATCTTGGAGGTGGAATGAATTCATGCAGCTTTAATTTCATAAAAGAATTATCGCAACACAAGCTAAATGCGTATGAGTCTCGCAAATGCACTTTTGAATATACTTCATCACTCTCAGAGGATGATTATAAAAAAACC
This sequence comes from Prochlorococcus sp. AG-409-P01, assembly GCA_003215335.1. Taxonomy (GTDB): domain Bacteria; phylum Cyanobacteriota; class Cyanobacteriia; order PCC-6307; family Cyanobiaceae; genus AG-409-P01. The sequence goes on from QCKM01000005.1 coordinate 38,234, forward strand.
ATCAAACTAGGCCTCCAGTTTGAACTTGCATGGCTGATGTATAAAAAAGATCTTTACAAAGTCAGATCTTGTCAAGACGACATAAGAATAAAAACTCTCTACGAAAGAATCAACGTATAAAAGTTGCTCTAGAGTTCTGGAAGAAGGAAGCAATCAACGCTTCAACCAACTGACTGAAAAGCTATTAAGGCATTAATGATCAAAAAAATATTTAGTTAATATAGAACTATTGCCAGGTTTTAGTGATATGATTTACATAAATCAGTCCGCAGAATGATGGACAGAGTTGCTGGTTTGAGAAATCTTCTTGAATCATCTCAGTTCTTCAAGTTAGTTTGCGGTGCAGGAAATGAGAATGCGGATGAAGTAAATAAACTTGCATTTATATATACCTTAGCTGGATGCAATGGATTTGACGTATCAGCATCGCCAGAGATAGTAAAAGCTTGCCTAGATGGCATAGAAGCTGCCATGTCTTTTGAACAAATTTACTGGTCAGATAAATCTCAAATTCCTTACATAACTGTAAGCGTAGGGATGCCTGGAGATCATCATGTTAGAAAAGCAGTGATTACAGATAACTGTATAAGGTGTGACCTGTGCATACCATCTTGTCCAACCAATGCAATAACACCCTCTTTACTTGTCAAAGACGATTTGTGCATAGGTTGTGGAGACTGTGAAGCTGTTTGCCCGCCAACAGCTTCAGCAATAAAATATAAGCATAATGAAAAGGAACTATCAAATATCCTCCCAGAATGTATAGCCGAGGGAGCAGAAAGTATTGAATTACATGCAGGAGTTCCTGATAATCAAACAACAATTCAAGAATGGAAAACTGTATGCGATTGCCTGCCTGATGGAATGGTATCAATGTGTCTTGACAGATACCACTTAAGCAATGTTCAACTTATAGAAAGAATACGTCAGGCAAAAGATGTGGCAGGAGACCGGTTGATAATTCAAGCTGATGGTGTTCCAATAAGTGGCGGGAAGGACAACTTCAATACAACACTTCAAGCAGTTTCTATTGCAGATGTTATCAATAAAGACCTAAAATTAAAAGACAAACGTTTTCGAAAGTTACCTGTTCTCATATCAGGGGGGACCAATACTTATACAGGGAAACTAGCTAAGCAATGTGGGGTTCCTTTCTCAGGTATCACAATAGGGACTCATGCAAGAAAGCTAGTCAAAGAAAAAGTTGATTCAATTATCGTTGGCAAGAATAGTCCTGAACTTGCGGTTGCAATCAATTCGGCCCATAACCTTATCAGTTCTAATATTAGCTAATTAATAAAAGTATATTTGCTAGTTAGGAATTACTAACCAAAGGTATTAGTAGAAATAAATGTATTTATCTATAGTTCTCAAACTGTAAAGGCACCTCAAGTGACTCTTCTTCTCTTCTCAATATTGAAATAGCTGCTTGAAGATCATCCTTATTCTTACCTGATATTCTCAAGCTCTCACCTTGTATAGAAACCGTCACCTTCTTAAGAGAGCCCCTTATAACTTTACTAAGAGATTTTGCCTGTTCTTGGCTGAGCCCTTTCCTGAGTGCAATCGTCTGCTTAATACGATTGCCACTGCATGACTCGGGCGAATGAAAATCAAAAATTTTTAGAGACAACTTCCGTTTTGTAGCTTTCTGCCTTAGCACATCTGTGATTGACTGCAATGTCATTTCACTAGCAGTTGTCACAACCAATTCAGTCTCTTCAACATCAATCTGTGTATTTGAATCTTTAAGGTCATACCTCTGTGAGACCTCTCTTTTGACCTGATCAATCGCATTGATGAGCTCCTGACGATCAAAGTCAGATACAACATCAAAGGAGTAGGTATCAGCCATGGAATCAAAAAATTTATCTTCTCAGACTAGAAAAAATCAACCGATAATCACAGTGCACTATTTATAAATTCAACTTGAATCCATACAGGCATTTTAAAATACCCCAAAATCACTGGTCGATATTCCTTGATTTAAAGAAGAAAATCCACTTAATCAAAAAAGAGCAAGCTCACCACTTTTCCCATTTCCTCAGCACTTCGACAACTTGTGAGCAAGGTCTCACTATCATGGAACGCCAAGCAGATCAACTGATCACAACGTCCGATAATCTCTTGATTACAAAGACTGCTGGCTATAGGCAAAGGCAAATCATCATGCTCAGCCTTCTCAACCAGATGCAAAACAAGCTCTAATTGATCACGTATCTCTTTGGGCTGCCTATCAAGGCTCTGGGGCAGTAATACAGTTAAAAGAGATGGATCAACCTCCAAAACACCTCTTATCACTGCAGCATTCACTCCTTGCGATCCTGATGTTATTAGCGAATGGCCTTCTTGGGCGAGCGAACGAGCCATCAACTCAACCAAATGAATAGCAACGACAGGAACGTGCCTGCTTCCCAAAAAAGCAATACGCCGCTTCCCCTTATCTTGCAACAAGGCCAATTCTTGGGCCAACGTGTCTACACGATCAAGTGGGGGTAGATCCAGAGAGCTACTCAAAGGAATCCCAACGACACTGCCTTGAAACTAGCAGTGAGAATTGCCTTAGCAAGACAAGTCCAGACAATCAAACAGTCGATCAAGATGACAATGTTCTTCTACTAGTCGAAATGCATAGGTAGCTTTTACTGCTTCATGCAATCGAACATGTCCAAAAGCCTGCTCAACAACTTCAACAGTAGACAAAGTGTCGTGATCGACCTTGAGTATCGGGACTTCAAGTTCCTCAGCACGATTGATCAACTGAGGTATTGGTTCTCCCGCCCCAGTCAAGATCAGACATTGAGTAGAAGCCTCTAACGCAGCCAATTGAATATCAGTTCGATCTGCCCCTGTCACTACAGCCATATTGCGTCGACGACGGAAGAACTCCATAGCGGAGTTCACATTCATTGCGCCAATGCAAAGGGTCTCAACTAGAAGCTCCAGTCTGTCTCCACTGCAGATAGTCCTGGCTTCCAACCTTCGAGCCAATTCTCCAACGGTCACACTTCTTAGAAGAGGGGAGCGAGGCATTACCCCAAAAATAACTAGACCTAAAGCTTCTAAAGCAGGCACAACACTTCTTTCCAGCTCGGTTACTTCGTCAGGGGTAACCGCATTCAGAACAATTCCAATAAGCCTGTCTCCCAACTGTGATCTTGCTGCCAGCAATGCATCCACACTGCGGCTGTCATGCCACAAATGAACGAGAACCACACGTGCATCTAGTGCATTGGCTACTTGACAAAGGCTTAGCCCAAACAAGAGTCCCTCATGCAGGCTTCCAGCTGCCTCTAAAAGTGTTAATCCTTTATGACCTTCAGATTGTCTACGAAGGTCCTGAAGTCCCTTGCAAGTATCTAGGTCACCTTTTTCAAGTCGATTATCAGCAGTTTCCTGAGCAATCAAATGCATAGAAGGAATCAGTTGCTCATCCGTTAACCCAAAGGTTTCACCAACAAAGCGCACATCATCATCAATCAATGGTGATGGCATTGTCGAAGTGGCGGGATCCCACTCAGAACTGGTGGCCAAAGGCTTTCCAAACCTTATTGGTTGATTCGCAGCGATTAAATGGCGTGCAATCCCAAGTACAAGCGCAGATTTCCCGCTAAAAGGCTCACATGATCCAATAAGCAAAGTCGTGCCCATGATCGGACTCCTTCGATCTTGTGGCTAATTGATTTTAATAGCTTGGCGCTACCTAATAAGAGAAAGCTTTCTAAAAAAAATTTATAATCCGAGCCCTGATCAACTTCTCTATCTGTTGATGTCTAAGAAACCAATCCAACATCAAAAAACAAAAAAAATTTGACTCCAAAACAAAGTTCTATGTCAGAAACCTCAATTAAAAATATTTCCCAACCTTCAAATATGGGTCACGACAAAACCGTCTCTGCTTATTGGCACAACCGTCGCATTGGAATTACTGGTGCCAAAGGAACCCTGGGTAAAGCTTTAGCAAAGAAACTTCGTTCAAGAGGAGCTTTAGTTGTAGGTCTGACTCATGGGTCGATACCTCAACAAAAAGACAATCTTTCAGATGATTGCCCACATGAATGGGTGCAGTGGGAATGTGGAAAGGAATCAAGTTTGAACAACACCCTTCTCAAGCTGGATGTATTAGTTCTTAATCACGGAATAAACCCTCAAGGGCGTCAAAGCAATAATGACCTAAATAAAGCCATTGAAGTAAATGCTCTAAGCAGCTGGAGACTTATAGAGCAATTTGAAAAGATAGCTTTATCTTCAAAAGCAACTGAAAGTCGACGTGAGATTTGGGTCAACACTTCTGAAGCGGAGATCCAACCAGCCCTAAGTCCCGCATATGAAATAAGCAAACGCTTAATTGGTCAGCTGGTAAGTTTACGTTGGAGCAATCAAACAAAACAACAACGTCAAACCTTAAGAATAAGAAAGCTAATTCTAGGCCCCTTTAAATCAGAGCTGAATCCTATTGGCCTGATGACTGGAGATTTCGTATCAGAACTATTAATTAGACAAATTGAATTTGGTCTCAACTTAATAATTGTAACTCCAAATCCTTTCACTTATTTACTTATGCCATTAACTGAACTTCTAAGGTCAATGTATTCATATTTCCTGCGAAAAACTATGCAAGAGAATTAGAAGGTTTAATGCACTAAATGAAATTCAATCGCCACGGTCAGTAAGTATCTCGCATCCATCAGAAGTAACCACTACAGTGTGTTCCCATTGAGCGGAAAGGCTCCCATCTTGAGTGACTACAGTCCATCGATCTCTTAGCGTGCGGCAATCCTTTGTCCCTGCATTAAGTATTGGTTCGACTGCCAAGGTCATACCTGGACGCAAAATAATGTTAGGCAAATCATTGGTACGAAAATTGAAAACCGATGGCTCTTCATGGAGATTTCGACCAACTCCATGGCCCGTGTAATCCTCCACAACGCTATATCCATTAGCAATGACGTGATCTTCAATAGCCCCAGCTATATCTAAAAGAGTGTTCTTGGGCTTTATCTGGCCAAGTCCTGCCATTAATGCCTCTTGAGCTACACGACTCAAATGAGATCCCGGATCAGGGACCTCTCCAACACAAATAGTTATGCAACTGTCTCCGTGATATCCATCAAAATAAGCACCTGTATCAACTTTGAGCAAATCCCCAGCTTTTATCAGACGTTTCGAGCTCGGGATTCCATGTACAACCTCATTATTGATGCTTGCACAAATACTTGCTGGAAAGCCGTGATAACCCTTGAAGCTTGGTGTAGCCCCCATCTCACGAATACGCTTTTCTGCATAAGCATCTAAATCACCAGTCGTCTGTCCTGGCTCAACCATTTGGTTTATTTCACGAAGCACGCTGGCAACGATATGACTAGCCTTCCGCATTATCTTGACTTCTCTAGAGGACTTGATCTCTACACCTCTACTTTGCCTTATGCGAGGTCCCACACCAGTAGTTTTCGGCGATGAACTAGAAGCGAGCAGGTCAGCGAAAAGTTTCATTTTTCCTTAGAACAACGAGAACGAAGTCTTGAATCCTTAAAAGGACATATCAACCCAGTCTCCCGGGTTCACTATCTCTGACTTCAAGCTATCAATAAGTCGAAAGATCGCTTAACGGAAAAACTGACTCAAAAAAGTCTTCCATGGTCAACATGAATAAGACCTTGAGTTCCTCTAATCCCAGTATTCAAAGGTATTCGCTAACGCTAGATCTGTAAAAGATCCTTTTAAGATTCAAAGCATCACGCTTCAAAAGCCTGACGATTCAAATAAAAACTAAAAAAAATGCTCATAAGCTGACACCAAATCAGCTCAGGAACAGATGAATGAGCAGGTACAATTCATCCGTGGAGAGTTAACCCGGAGCTGGGATGACAGCCGATTCAACAGAAGCCTCCGTTGTCGAGGAGAGTCCAAATGAAGAACCAACTAAGGTTCAATCAAAGAAAGAACCCATTGCTAAATCGAAGGCCAAACCGTCTTCAGAGCTGAAATTAAGTGCATCCGCACTTATTCATGAATTCGAAAGCAGTCAGCAGAAAAATGATCTTCCTGAGGTCTATGTCGGAGACACAGTTCGCGTTGGAGTCAGGATTAGTGAAGGGAATAAAGAAAGAGTGCAGCCCTATGAAGGTGTTGTCATCTCTAAGCGCCATGGTGGCTTAAATGAAACAATTACTGTTCGTAGAATCTTTCAAGGCATAGGTGTAGAGCGTGTATTCATGATGCATAGCCCTCAAGTTGCCTCCATAAAGGTCGAGCGCCGAGGTAAGGTGCGTAGAGCGAAGCTTTTCTATCTGCGGGAACGGGTCGGCAAAGCCACCCGCGTGAAGCAGCGCTTCGACCGCTGAGGTTCCCACCTCCCCTTCCAATCCAAACCGTCGTCTCTGACGATGGTCCACGTGTCCATCGTTATGCGCCGTTAGTTCAGTTGGTAGAACGCAGGTCTCCAAAACCTGATGTCGGGGGTTCGAGTCCTCCACGGCGCGTCCGATGACTCTTCCTGCAGTTTCAGTTTCCTAGTTTTGAGCATGGAGTTGGATCTTCAACCTGGTGATGTAGTGAAGGTGCTTGAATCGGCCGCTCTCGGTTGGGTTAGAGCACGTGTCATACGAGTGAAATCTGGAGGTCGTGTTGTAGTTCAAAGCGACCAAGGTCGAGAATTCACTGCACGTGGCAATCAAGTGCGCTTGATTGAGCCTGCAGGATTCCGGCCCTAGCCAAAAGGCTTTCACACCACTTCATCAGATTTACCCTGTGACTACCCCTCGACGGGCATTTCCTTAGAGGGTTTGCACCTCCGCTTACAAGCGAATTGAATTAGTCACAAAAAGCTTCAGTTAACCCAAACCTTTTAAGGCGAGTTGACGAGGGGCAGGGCATAGGTTGATACTTCGATGGTCGTTTATTCGACAAAGGTCTGCTAGTTAGACCTAAAGAGCTGGGACCGTAGTTCAATTGGTTAGAGCACCGCCCTGTCACGGCGGAAGTTGCGGGTTCGAACCCCGTCGGTCCCGTTTCCCTCACAAGAAATTCATTTTGAAGGTCCGAGTAAGGCTGGCTCCAAGCCCAACGGGCAATCTCCATATCGGTACTGCAAGGACAGCATTATTCAACTGGCTCTTTGCACGTCATGAGGGAGGAGATTTCCTCATTAGGATCGAAGATACAGACAAAGAAAGATCAAAGGTTGAATTCACTGAGAATATTCTCGAAGGTTTGAATTGGCTGGGCCTTAATTGGGATGAGACACCTGTCATCCAGAGCCAACGAAGCGACTCTCATCGCAAAGCGATCCTTCAATTACTTGATAAAGGGCTCGCATATCGCTGTTACACCAGTGAGGCCGAACTAGAGGAGATGCGAAAAAAACAAAAAGACCAAGGCCAACCACCTAGATATGACAACAGACACAGAGACTTAAGTCCCGCCCAAGAAGAAGCATTCAAAGCAGAAGGAAAGACGGCTGTAATTCGCTTCCGCATTCAGGATGAAACCACAATCACTTGGAATGACCTTGTAAGAGGTCATATGAGTTGGAGCGCAGCTGATCTGGGTGGTGACATGGTTATTGCAAGAAGAGCTTCAGCCAACGAGATAGGAGACCCCCTCTATAACCTTGTAGTGGTATTAGATGACGCAGAAATGAGAATCAGCCATGTGATCAGAGGTGAAGATCACATAGCGAATACTGCTAAGCAAATTCTTCTATATGAGGCTCTAGGCCTTCCACTACCCAATTTTGCTCATACTCCACTAATTCTCAATCCTCAAGGCAGAAAACTCTCAAAACGAGATGGTGTGACTTCCATTAATGATTTCCGCGCAATGGGATATACAGCAGAGGCGATGGCTAACTACATGACTCTTTTGGGTTGGTCAGTCCCTGAAGGGATGGAAGAGAGATTTACCGTCCAAGAAGCGTCCAAGGTCTTCGGATTCGATCGAGTGAATAAAGCAGGAGCGAAGTTTGACTGGGACAAGCTCAATTGGTTGAATTCCCAAGTTATTCATGAATTACCTCCAGAAAAGCTTCTGCAACTTCTAGAGCCTCTTTGGCTTGAGGCTGGCTGGGATTTACCTGAAAAAAAATGGTGCTTGGAACTTGCAACCCTCCTCGGACCTTCGTTAACCCTTGTAAAAGACGGCGTAGAGCAAGCAAAACCATTCTTTGAAGAACCTCCTCTAAAGCCAGATGGAATAAAGCAACTAGCTCTAACAGATGCTCAAAAAGGGCTAAAAAACCTGCAAGAACAACTAGAGCGAACACCTTGGGATGGGGTAAACAATCAAACTGCACAAGATCTAATTACCTCAGTAGCTAAAGCAACAGATGTAAAAAAAGGCCTTTTAATGAAAAGCCTTAGAGCAGCTCTGCTAGGTCAAATGCAAGGGCCAGATTTGATTACGACCTGGGGATTACTGGCTAGGGTCGGCAAGGACAGGGCCAGATTGAGAGTCAATCTCTAAGCCTCCCTCCTTCAAAGGCTCTTCAGGAGCAAGCAAACCCAACATTTTCGCAAGAGGCTGTGCAGTAAGTCCTTGCAATCCAACAGTCATCAAAATTGTCAAGAAAACTAGTCCCTGAAGCCTTCCTGCACCTAAGACCCCAGCTTGTTCAAGACGAATAGCAAAAAGAGATGCAACTGCTGCTGTGACTATCCCTCTTGGAGCAAGCCAGCCGAGAAATAATTTTTGCCTTATATCCAAAGGCAAGCCAATAGTAGCCAGACTCACTGCTGCAGGACGTACTACAACCATCAAAAAGAGTACACAAGTGATTCCACCCCATCCCAATGGGCTCAATTCGCTCCAGGAGACATCTGCAGCCAAAAGTGGAAACAACATTGTTATTGCTAAACGTGCCAGCTCCCTTATCAACTGATCTAACTCATCTGCTTCCGCAGAAGACCTCCGGCCAACAACAAAACCAGCAGCAACTGAAGCAGGCAAACCAGACTCTGGCAGGCCCCATTCACAAGCACCATACAAAAGGAACAATACCCCCAAAGTCATCTGCAACTTAAGGCCTACAGAAGGGCCTGGCCTTACTCTCCGCAAGCCCTCTGAGAGAACCCATCCAGCGAAAGCCCCCATAGCGACACCTCCGCCCAAGCGAGCAAGTAGTCCAATAGCCAGTTCGCGCAAACCATGCAAATCCCCAAGTAAAAGTTCAAGCAGCAAGAGTGCTAACACTGCTCCAACTGGCTCAAGAACTAAACCCTCAGCCTCAAGAACATCCCCCAATGGAGCAGCTAAACGAATCTGCTGTACTAGTGGAGTAACAACTGTTGGTCCAGTAGCTAAAACAATTGCGCTATAAACCGCCGCCACAGACCATCCCAATCCTGCTAGCCAATGAGCAGCCAGCAAACCTGCAGCGAGAGAAACCACAAGCCTTATTAATGAAATCCTCAATACAGTGGCCTTTATCGTGTCCCCTGGCAGTCGAAGGTTCAAACCACCATCAAAGAGCACAAGGCTTACTAGAAGTCCAACAATTGTTTCGAGTCCTTGCCCTAAATCAAGAGGCTCAACAAGCCCTAACCCCGATCGGCCAATCAATAGACCGGAAAGCAACAGCAGAACCACTCCTGGCAGCCCTGTAAGGGCTGCCAGGAGTCTTGCTCCCGCACCAGCAAAGACGGTAATGCCCCAGAGCAGTCCTAGCCGCTCAGGAGTCATAGAAAGCTTTGGGATTGAGGTGAAAGCATTATGGATATATGGAATTTCATAATCATTAAAAAGAGCTCTCTATCATTCCCAAAGGGTGGCACTTTGAATAATCCCTCAAGGCAAGAAACGTCAATAACCTCCTTGTATACCTTCAGAAGCCTCTAAATGGTAGGGGGAAAACCTTTCATTTAAGCAGGCTAAAGAATAGAAAGGATATTACCTATTTAATTGAACAAAAATATTGTCCTAAAAACAAAAAGCATCCCAGATTGAGAAAGAAATCCACACAAATGGGATTAACTACAAGAAAAAAGGGTTAAGAACACTATTCCCAGGCAAATAAAGAGGGTGTCGTGGATGACCATTCAAGGTCAATCCAGCCGATAAAACTCCTGATAAATCTGGGAAAAGAATCAACCGATGTTCAATATAAGCTTTCAACAAACTAAGTACCTCTAAATCTCGTTTATGCAAACTGCCTCCAACTCCCCATCCCAGCCAAAGATCCCAATCTGGGCAAATTGACCATTGATGCGCTCTAAAAGAAATGTGATCATCATTAAATTTGCCAATTGGATCTTTGCATTGCTTGAGAAAAGAAGGGTGTTTATTGATGCGCCCAAATAAATTGACCACTAGAAGACTTCCATATCCCCATGAATGGCAAAATCCCAAAAGCCTGCGCAAAGTTGGATCATTTTCATGAGAATTTGCATAAGATGGATTAAGCCCAATAAATAAAAGTGTTCGAGGATTATTGCTAAGACTTCGCTTCAACCACCAGCGATAATTGCCACATGAACTAAAAAAAGCCTCTGTTTGCGACTTGGACATAACAAACTCGCATCAAATGGACAACCAATATCTGATCTTTTCAAAGAATTCATTCCTACAGAAGGTTCACTTAAATACAAGCATTAATTACCAATGAAAATCCTGTAAGTAAGGATTATAAATACCCCTACAGCCAATCCAAACATTGCCATTCTGCCATTCCATATCTCAGCTTGTGGAGTAAAGCCTCTTCTCCATGAATTCAATTCTCCACTGCTTACCTCCTCTCCTGACTCAGGAAAATTGGTATGTGATTCTGAATCCATAACCTCCTCCCAACAAATCCTTGATTAATTAAGTTTTACCTATCAAAAAGGTGGTGGCAATTGATATAAGTCCTCAGCCTGATCCATAGGCCATCTAGCTGAGACCCCAAGCTCAAGAGAGCTTGAATATTTACCTAACTCTAGTCGGCTCAAAGCCGCTGCGCCCACCATTGCAGCATTGTCAGTACAAAAAGGCATTGGCGCCATGAAAATCTCAATGTCCTTCTTAGCCGATCTACTTGCAAGAAGTTCCCTCAAACGCTTGTTCGCAGCCACACCTCCGACCATGACAAGCTTATTCAATCCCAAATCAGTTGCACAGCAAAGACTTCGATCAACAAGAACCTCCGCGACGACCTGCTCAAAGCTCGCTGCCAGATCCTCCAAGGGGAGGCTTCCCCCCTCTGCCGTGATTGCCTGCACTCTTCGAAGCATTGCTGTTTTGAGTCCACTGAAGGAAAAGTCATATGGATAAAACCCTCCTTCAGGTCTTGAAACCCGCCCCTTTGGCAAGGAAAACTTCTTTGGGTCTCCATCTTTAGCGATTTCTTCAATGGCTGGCCCACCTGGATATGGCATGCCTAACAAACGAGCCACTTTGTCAAAAGCCTCTCCCACAGCATCATCGTGACTTCTACCAAGCCGATGGAACTTGTTTTCAGAACAAACGTGTATCAACTCTGTATGTCCACCACTTACTAATAAAACCAAATATGGAGGCTTAGGAGGATTCTCCGATAGCAGGACTGATGCAAGATGCGCCTCTAGATGATGAATACCTAAAAAAGGCAGCGAATACAAAGCAGCCAATGTTCTTCCCGTAATGGAGCCAACCATCAATGAACCTTTAAGGCCAGGTGCAACTGTTGCGGCCACCCCATCCATTTCTTCTATAGCTTTTCCAGAATCCCTTAAACACTTCTCAACGAGAACTGGTAAATACTCAACATGTCTGCGAGAAGCAATCTCTGGCACAACTCCTCCCCACTTGGCATGTTCAGCTATTTGAGAGGCCACTTCATTAGCCAAAATCTCCATATGACCCGCCTCAAATCGAACAACTGCTACCGCAGTCTCGTCACAACTTGTTTCGAGGGACAGCACAGTTGGCATGGTATGGACCTATCTGAACTAACTTTTAGTGGTGACATCCTGCATTCTGATTGCAGGCTTAAACAGGAATCGAACTAATGCGCCGCCTATTCGCCGTTGTTCTCACTGTCTTTATAGCTTTCGGATTTGCTTCCGTAGCAAAGGCTGATGTTCTTACACCTTGCTCTGGAAATGCCCGTTTCCAGGAGAGAGCAAGCGCTGCATCTACTCCTCAGGCAGTAGCAAGATTCGAACGCTACAGCCAAGCTTCATGTGGGGACGATGGTCTTCCTCACCTCATAATCGGTCCAACTCTTGAGCCATTTGGTGCGGCAGCAGCCCGTGGCCATGAAGGAGATATCCTCATTCCAGGACATATCTTTGTATATGTCGCAGGAATCATTGGCTGGAGTGGAAGGGAATACCTAAAAGCTGCAAGGGCCACAAAGGACCCTGCTGACAAAGAGATTTACATAGATTTCGACCTGGCTCGAGCATCTCAATGCTTGATCAAAGGAGCTCTTTGGCCACTTGAAGCAGACAAAGAAGGTAGAAGCGGAATGCTCCGTGAAACCGACGACAAAATCACAGTTTCTCCTCGTTGAGAAATCTGCTTCAAAAATCTCCTCATTAATCCAAGTTTCTATTTAAATCGATGCCAAAACTCTTTCGATCAGTTCATCTAGTTGGTGCAGTCTGGATCTTGATTACTGCCGGCTACTTAATCGAGTTCAATCGTTTCCATCCAGACCTTCTTTTCCATCCAATGTCAGGTGGTTTTTAGGAAACACCCTTTCAAAAAAGCCCCCCCACGTTGGGGGTTTTTTTTTGTCCTGTTTCAGAACCCAATGAAGATCTAGACATTCTTTAAGGTCATTAGTTGCTCCAACTCAACTAAAGCAGAATTGAGATCATCATTAATTACTACAGCATCAAACTCATTCTGAGCTAATAGCTCCTGTTTTGCTCTAGACAATCGCGACTGTATGGCTTTCTCATCATCAGTTGCACGGCCACGAATGCGCCTCTCCAGCTCGTTAAAACTAGGCGGTGCAACAAAGATCTGAAAGGCTTTGGGAAAGTTTTTACGAACCTGCCTAGCCCCCTCTAGTTCAATCTCAAGCAAAACAGGTATGCCTTTTTTTAATTGAGTTTCAACTGGCTTGCGAGGAGTGCCATAACTATTGCCAGCAAATTGAGCAGATTCAAGAAACCCACCATCCAACAACAACTGATTAAATCGATCGGGCTTCAAAAAAAAATAATCCTTACCATCAATCTCACCTTCTCTTGGGAGTCTGGTTGTTGCAGATACAGAAAGCCAAATCTGAGGGTGTTTCTCTAGAAGTTTCTTCACTAAAGTGCCCTTACCAACCCCACTCGGCCCTGTGATTAACGTCAAACAGACATTGGCAATGGATGTAGTCATGCATTGCATTAAGTAGACCTGCAGATTAGGAAAGTTCGCAACCAGTCAGTAGAAGAATCAACTAATGGGGATTGCTGCCTTACAGGCAATGGATATAACCAGCCTAAAGGCAGTGCTAGCGGATCTTCGTGGAAAACTTTTACCAAGCCGCTTCGAAAAAGCACAGCAACCCGATTCACACACCCTCCAGCTTGGATGGAGAACCCTTAAAGGCCTCGTATGGATTGAGCTCAGCTGGAGAGCAGATGCCCCAAGGCTTGTAAGAATTCCATCTCCAGATCGAATTGGAAGTGAAAGCACTCTGGCAAAGCAACTACAACACGGCTTAAGCCAAATGGCCTTGATCGAGCTCAAACAAACAGGCTTTGAAAGAATCGTGGAATTCGGTTTAGCTGCACGGCCTGGCGAAGAAGTACAGCGCACAGTGGTCCTTGAACTTATGGGGCGGCATAGCAATCTTTTATTACTTGATAATCAAAGAAAGGTGGTAACCCTCGGCCGTAAGGTAAAAAATCATCATTCTCGGGTGAGGCCAATAGGAACAGGCGATATATATTCAACGCCTCCTCCACTTCAAGGCATCGAACCAAACTCAGAGGAAACACTTGAACGTTGGAAAAGAAGGCTTTTATTAATTCCAACCACTCTTAAGCAAGCACTCCAAGACAATTATCAAGGAATCAGTCCTTCACTCGCTCTACAAATAGCAGCTGATGAGAAATATCTAGCCCAAAAACTTCTGACAAAATCAGTCAATAAAATTTCAGATGATCAATGGGAATCGCTGTATCACCGATGGGGAAAATGGCTTAACCAAATCACCCATGAAAACTTCAAACTTAGTTTCAACGGGCCAACTCCCTATCGCGTATGGGGTGAAGATCTTTCTATTACTGATTCAAAAAATGATCTAAGCCTGATTCTAGGTAACTATTACCGTGATCATCTTGATAAAATATCCCTAGAACGATTAGCGAAAAAGCTGAAAGAGAAATTAATTCAATATCGAGAGCACGAAGAAGCAGCCATTCAAATACATCAAAAACTTCTAAAGGAAACAGCAAATAGCCAGGTTTTGCAAGACCAAGCAGACAATCTTCTCTGTATAGTTTCACCAAGCAAAGATATTATCGAAAAAGCTCAGAAGCTTTACTCAAAAGCGAAGAAATTACGCCGCTCAGTGAAGTTCATAGAAGAAAGAGTTGTTCATCACAGCAAAAGGTTAAAACTAACAAAGGAAAGCGAAATATTTCTAGAGGGTCTAATTTCTGCAACTTGGGAAAGCACCAAGAGTCGACTAAACAGGCTCCAAGAACTTGATATAGAACTGGACGAGTTATTAATCTCAAAAACACAAAAATCTCGAAAAGGTAAGCCCCAAAAAAAACTAACGCCAAGTCCACTAGAGATGATTTCCCCAAGCGGACTAATCATCCAAGTCGGAAGAAACCATCGACAAAATGACTGGATAAGCATTAAGCAATCAAAGCCTGGTGACATCTGGTTCCATGCACAGGAGTGTCCAGGAAGCCATGTGATTCTTAAATCTTCAAGTGGTACCGCTGATGAAGAAGATCTTCAACTTGCAGCCAACCTCGCTGCTTACTTCAGTCGTGCAAAAAGGAATAAACAAGTTCCTGTAAATATGGTTGCGATTGAAAATCTTCAAAGGATTCCAGGAGGGTCTCCTGGCACTGTCAGACATAGGGGTGGCAGCATTTTGTGGGCTCAGCCAGATAAAGCGCTGAAACATTTCCCTACCAATAGCTCTTAGCCTGATATGAACAACGCTGGCGAACACTCTGAACAAACCTGAGCACCCGGACAATTCCATTTTGGAGCCACCACCACCAATACAAATAGAAAAAAGCTCAGAAAAAGAAGGGCTATCAGATGTTGAGATGCCTCTTCTAGAGCATCTCGCAGAGTTGAGAGAGCGTGTCTTAAGAAGCTTGCTGGCAGTTGTTGTAGCCGCAGCTTCATCCCTATTAGTCATCAAACCACTTGTTCGACTTTTAGAAGTTCCCGCAGGATCTATTCGTTTTCTTCAATTAGCACCTGGCGAATTTCTTTTCGTTTCCTTAAAGGTTGCAGGCTATTCAGGCTTAACGATCGCTCTTCCCTACATTCTCTTCGAAGGGCTTGCTTTTGTGTTGCCAGGGCTAACAAGATCAGAGCGACGCCTTATTGCTCCAGCAGTTGCCGGATCAGCAATCTTATTCATAGCAGGCCTTTCTTTCGCATGGTGGGCCCTAGTTCCAGCAGCTCTGCAGTTCTTAGTGAACTATGGGGCAGATGTAGTCGAACCACTTTGGTCAATCGAACGTTATCTGGACTTCGTCATATTGCTGATGTTGGCAACTGGGATTGCTTTTCAATTGCCGGTCCTTCAACTTCTTTTAGGGGTCCTCGGTTTAGTTCATTGGAAACCTATGCTTGCAGCCTGGAGATGGGTTGTAATGGGTGCGGCCATTGCTGGAGCTGTACTGACTCCATCAACAGATCCAATAACTATGCTTCTTTTAGGAAGTGCAATAACTGGTCTTTTTCTAATTGGTGTGGTGCTTGTAGCAATAACAGATCGTTTCAGAGAACAAACTCCCCTTTAAGTCCTGGAGCATCCAAACGAAGGGAAACTGCTTTACCTGTCCTGGGCTTTTCACTAGTGCTAGCAAGCCATTTCCTTACTTCTTCTGCCAAACCCAACCGATTAACTATCTCGAGGACTTCTAAAAGATGAATTTTGTAAGACTTCTCATCGAGAGGGAAGCTCTGCTGCTCTAAATAGGCCCACATGACCTGTAAATAAAGACTTTTGTTGCGCACGACAATTTGAAGATCGTAACTAACACCCCAACGCTCATTAAGGCAATCAATGACTTCTTCAACCCCTAAAGGCAAGTGAGAAGCTGCATTCATAGCGTGAAGCACAAAATCAATGACAAAGGCCTTTAGGGACTCCAGTCTTTGCAAAGCGTGAAACGCCCTTCACAGTCCATAATGGGGAGCATCAAGAACAGGTTGATCACCAGTAATGACACAAATGACATCTAGCGATGTGCCTGGGATGGGGCGAAGGCAGTTCATGAACCTGCTCACCTTCGGATCACTAACAGGAGTCGCTCTAGGCGCCCTATATCCAGTTGTCAATTACTTCATCCCACCCAAAACTTCTGGAAGTGGTGGTGGCACTAGTGCAAAAGATGAACTGGGTAACCCGGTAACAGCAAGTGGTTGGCTTGAAAGCCACCCTTCAGGAGATCGGAGCCTTGTACAAGGCCTAAAGGGAGACCCAACATATCTAATTGTTGAAGGAGAAAATGCTATTGGTAGTTATGGCATAAACGCAATCTGCACTCACCTTGGCTGTGTAGTCCCCTGGAACAGTGGTGCCAATAAATTCATTTGTCCTTGCCATGGCAGTCAATATGATCAAACCGGCAAAGTTGTTAGAGGGCCTGCCCCACTTTCTCTTGCTTTAGCAAATGTTGCAGTCGAAAGCGACAACGTATTTGTAAGTCAATGGACCGAGCAGGATTTCCGCACGGGTGAGAAACCCTGGTGGACCTAACCAAAACCATTGCCACCGATTTCACTTATCCCTTCAAATCGCGTCATGCGTCGCATTATCCCCGCCATCCTCGGTTCACTACTGCTAGGGCTATCCATGCTCTTGGCCCCATTAGAGACTTGGGCATACCCATTCTGGGCACAACAGAACTACGACAACCCACGTGAAGCTACAGGCAAAATCGTATGCGCAAACTGTCATCTTGCAAAGATGACTACCCAAGTAGAAGTACCTCAATCAGTAGGTGCAGATAGCGTTTTCAAGGCAGTAGTCAAGATCCCCTATAAAAATGGCACTACTGAGATTGGTGCAGATGGGAGCAAAGTTCCACTCCAAGTTGGAGCATTAGTAATGCTTCCAGATGGATTTACACTTGCCCCTCAAGACAGATGGACAGATGAAATAAGAGAAGAAGCTCAAGGTGTTTACTACACCAAATACAGCGAAGAAAAAGAAAACATCATCCTTGTGGGCCCTTTACCAGGTGACCAAAACAAAGAGATTGTCTTCCCAATTCTTTCCCCAAACCCTGCAAATAACAGCGAAATTAATTTTGGAAAATATTCTATTCATGTTGGAGGTAATCGAGGGAGAGGACAGGTTTATCCGACAGGAGAGAAAAGTAATAACACTCTTTTCGTAGCAACAGAGCCAGGAACGATTACATCTGTAGAACCAGCCGACGGTGGTGCAAGCGTTATAAACATCCAAACAGAAGGTGGAAAGACAACCTCTGAAACCATTCCCGCTGGCCCCAACGTAATAGTTAATGCTGGAGATAAAGTTGACCAAGGCACGCCACTAACCGACGATCCAAATGTCGGAGGTTTTGGTCAAATAGATGCAGAGGTTGTACTACAAAGTCCTGCTCGTGTAATCGGACTGCTTGCATTCTTTGCTGCAGTAGCTCTAGCTCAAATTCTTCTTGTACTAAAGAAGAAGCAAGTTGAAAAAGTACAAGCAGCAGAGGGTATCTAAAACTTCTCCTCTGTAACAAATAACTAATGGGTGGTTTTTTTGCGACCTTAACTTCACCAGGGCCCGAACTATTTCAACTAGGGCCTTTTAGCTTGCGTTGGTATGGATTACTAATTGCACTTTCTGTATTAATTGGCCTAAACCTTTCGAGCTATCTCGCGAAGTATCGAAATTTATCTAACAACCTCATAAATGATCTTTTACCAATACTTGTTCTCGCTTCACTGATTGGAGCAAGACTCTATTACGTAATTTTTGAATGGAGAGAATACCAGAACAATTGGATTGAGGTTCTAGCTATATGGAAAGGTGGTATTGCCATTCATGGAGCTTTAATAGCAGGGACAATATCTGTATTTATTTTCTGCCGGTTAAGAAGACAACCTTTCTTAGATGTTCTGGATATTCTTCTCCCATCAGTAGCACTTGGTCAAGCGATAGGGCGCTGGGGCAACTTCTTCAACAACGAAGCATTTGGCATCCCAACTAAACTTCCCTGGGGTCTTTATATCCCATATGAATACAGACCACTTGAATTTGAAAGCAGTCAATACTTTCATCCGACATTCTTATATGAATCCATATGGAATCTTTTAATATTCACTATATTAATCATCCTATTTAATCGAGGGCAAAAGGGCCTTTTAAAATTACCAACAGGAGCCTTAACCTTTATCTATTTAATTTCATATAGCTTAGGTCGACTTTGGATAGAGGGTCTCAGAACAGATTCTTTATGCATAAATGCCCTTCCCCCTTTTTGCCAAGGGGGCTTCAGGGTCGCGCAACTAATCAGTCTTTTATTAATCGGACTAGGCAGTATTGGACTTTGGTGGTTATATGTTCGCAAAAAAGAGATGTCTCACAAGACTTTAACTAAAACCAACGGGCAATGAGTTTAATCTCAATAGTCGGAGCCGGGCCTGGCGCCCCTGATCTAATAACCCTCAGAGGAGAAAAAATCCTTAAAAATGCGGAGGTGTTGTTCTGGACAGACTCCCTCATCTCGCCAAAGATTGCTGCGATCGCTCCAAAGTCATGTGAACTAATACGTACAAGCTCACTGACTCTTGAAGAGATCCTTCCACTAATGATTAACAGAGCAAATCAAGGAAAAAGGGTAGTTCGACTTCATGATGGCGACCCATGTCTTTACGGGGCAATTACAGAACAAATCTGCGGTTTAGCTGACGCTGGCATTGAAGTAGAAGTTGTTCCAGGAGTAAGTGCCTATCAAGCCACATCCGCTGCACTAAAAACCGAGCTAACTATCCCCAATCTTGTCCAAACGATCATCCTTAGCCGAACAGGAGGTCGTACTGGCGTGCCAGAAAACGAAAACCTTGAGAAGCTTGCATCTATAGGCGCATCTCTTTGCTTATATCTAAGTGCTCGACACGTACAAGAAGTCCAAACAACATTGCTCAAGCACTACCCAGCAGACACACCAGTAGCCATTGGCTATCGAGTTAGTTGGCCAGACGAATGGCTAACAGTTGTTCCTCTAAAAAAAATGGCAAGTACTTCTTTAAAGCATGAGCTAATCCGCACAACTCTTTATCTAGTGAGCCCAGCTCTCCAGCCAAATAAAAACAGATCAAAGCTATACACACCTAGCCATGACCATCTTTTCCGTTCCAAGAAATAATATTGTTTCTTTTTTAGTAAAGAAAAGGGTCGTTTAAGAGCCATTATTGCCGGCTATTTAAGAAACTTTAATCTCACCCCACTAATCATTTACGCCAAGTCTATTTTTTCTGATAAGCCGCTTGCAAAAGGATCTACAACAAGATCTCAAATTAAGTAATAAAAGTACCTGACAGCAGTACTCAATAGAACTACCCTGTTTCCCAATAGCTTTGATCAACTTTGGAGCATGAGTCCGCGAAAGGTTATCGAATGGGAGCCTTGGAGGACCCTCTCAAGACGCCAAATCCCTCAAACTCAACAAAAGCCACACAGAGCCTGGCGGTAGTAGGAGAAGCACTTAAGCAAGCAAGATGTGCCCAAAACATATCCATCAACGAACTTGCCGAAAGCCTTCGAATTGGTGAAGAGCAGCTTGTTGCACTTGAGCAAGGAAAAGCAGAGCTTCTACCAGAGATGGTTTTCATCAAAGCAATGATAATTCGCTTGGCAGAAAAACTTCATTTGAACTCAAGTCCACTTTTAGCACAGCTGAAAAATACCAATCAGGACGTATCAAGGAGTACAAAAATAAGCAAAGGTTCCTCATTAAATACTAAACATTATCTTGCATATATTATTATCATTATTTTAAGCTTATCTGGCATTACAGTCGCACGGCTCAAGGTAACTTCAGATTACAAAAATAACGATACAAATACTGAAAGCACAAGAGACAGAAGCTCTCGCGATCCCAACGGATTCAATTCCAGAGAAGAGTCTCTTCAGGAAGAACAATATATTCCTCGTGCAAAAGATTAATAGAAGTACCAATGAATAAACATTCATTTCCCTATTTTTCTTTCAAAGGGGAAAGCTTTACTCTTTTGATTAACAAGTAATTTTAGATCACTTAAAAGTCTTTAGCGACTCTCCAATAGGAATGGCAATGATGGAAGGCTTTCATTTAAATCACTTTTCTATTCATCAGCCAGAAACCCTCATGTCAAAACCACTCACTTCTTTTAATGCGGAGGAACAATTATTTAAGCTCCATTTCTCTAAGCCAAGGCTTTGATTATCCTTTTCAGGGAAAAGCCTAAAATGGACCTCATTGTTAATTAATTCAACACTAATTGAGGCAACAGCAGGCTCAGGGCGCCTATCCAGAGAAGCTGCTATTCGCAACAATAAGGACATCTCTAAAACTGTCTTCCAATGTTTATTTATCGTCAATTCATGCCAAACATCATGACGTTTTTTAGGGAGGCTTTTACGATGATAACGAGCAATCGCAGCAACCATCAAATGCTCAGACTCTGAATAGCCAAGCAACTCACCGTGTCTAATCAAATACCACGAATGTTTGTGATAGGAGTTCAAATTTATATGTTGGCCACAAGAATGAAGCATTGCAGCAGCCCAAAGAAGATCTTTACCATCTCCAGAGTCATTGTGAAGAACACCATATGTACTTTCGTAGAGACTAATTGCATGCAATGCCACCCTCTCAGCTCGGCGATGATTAACAACAAAACGATTGGCTTGATGTATTACTGTTCGCTCTCTAATACTGCTCTGAAAACCAAAACGGTCTTCAAGCAGACCATGCCGCATCATCCAATCAACTATCAAGCCTTCCCGCAAAGATCTTTGGCTAAGAACTAACTCATCCACCGCAAGCATCTTCATTGCTGTCTGCAAAATGAGTGCACCAGGAACAATAATTTCTGAACGCCTCTCATTAATAGTTCCTAAGTTGCGACGTTGTTGAGGGGACATTTTCAAAAGCTTCGCAACCAAGCGCTCAAGCCGCGACCTTGACAATCGATAGCCTTGCAATTTCAAAGGAGGGCGATCCTCTTCGTTCGCCACCAATGCGCCTATTGCTAAAGCTGTTCCACTTGTGGCAACCATCACTGGTTTTTCACCAGGTTCAATACGACGACAAATCTTGTCCACAGCAGGTTCCAAAGAGCCCTGAATGAATGTCTTTAAAAAGTCCCAACGAGAGGAGCTGACAGGCTCTTCTTTAATGAAATCATTCTTGAGCCGAACCGCTCCTATCCTCGTACTAGTGAGAGCTCTAGCATCCCTGCCATCAGCAAGAATCAACTCTGTAGAACCACCTCCAATATCTAATAAAAGATGTGGTCGATCTCCAAATGTCATTCCAGAAAGAACACCTAAATAAATCAACCTTGCCTCCTCTGAGCCACTTATGAGATCGACATCAATACACAATGTTTCTTTAATTCTTTTCAAAAAATCTCGGCCATTAGGTGCTTCCCTAACTGCGCTTGTCGCAGCTGTCACGAGTTGTTCAACCTTGTGACTAATAGCAAGCTCTTTAAAACGTTGCAACGTATTTAAAACCTTATCCATCGCTTCTTCAGTAAGGTCTCCCGTGTCAGGATCACGTTCCCCAAGCCTTGTCGTTGATTTCTCTGCAAGCTCAATGCTGAAAGAATGCAAAGAAGGGTCAACAGAAGCTACTAATAGGTGTGTTGAATTAGTTCCAATATCAATTGCACCTACATGCCGCATTTGAAGATCTAAAACTCTCTCTTGATTGTTTTGAAGAGAGTCAAGCCCCTTTTCTATATCAGCTGATGGAAAAGATGTTTGCTCGATACCTTCCATGGAGAACCGAGCGCTTAGATGCAATCACTCTTGCATCAATATCAAAGCGATAGCAAAGCATGTGTATGGTTTTACAAATTCAAACGCTGTGAATCACACCAACTCATTCAAAAAAATCAAGCCTTGGATAGAACTGCTTCGGTGGAACAGGCCAACAGGAAGACTCATTTTAATTATCCCTGCAGGATGGTCCCTTTGGCTCACGCCCCAAGCACCTCCAGAATTACAACTATTAGGGCTAATAATTCTTGGCGGTCTATCTGTTTCCGCGGCAGGCTGCATTGCAAATGATCTCTGGGACAGAAATTATGACCGGCATGTGACAAGAACAAAGGGAAGACCCCTAGCTAGAGGAATCATTGGAATTCCTCAAGCGATAAGCCTTCTATTAGTGATGCTCTTAGTCAGTCTGCTCATAGTGATAAACCTGCCCTTGGAAAGCAGAACCCTTTGCATTGCTTTGGCAGTAATGGCATTGCCTCCAATACTTATCTATCCCACAGCGAAACGTTGGCTGAGATACCCACAAATTATTCTTGCCTTTTGTTGGGGGTTCGCAGTCCTAATCCCTTGGGCCGCCAGCCAAGGGAATTTAAATGGTGGTTGGCCCCTTTTTGGTGCCTGGAGCGCAACTCTTTTCTGGACGTTTGGATTTGATACTGTTTATGCAATGGCTGATCGAAAAGATGATGCATCTCTCAAACTCAATAGCAGCGCATTGAGCCTGGGAGGTCATGTTCTTCAAATTGTGTCGATCAGCTATCTACTTGCCTGCTGTTTTTTTGCAATTGCCGCAACTACAGCAGGAGCAAATTGGACATTCTGGTCATTTTGGCTTATATCAACAATGTGGATGCAGATTGAGGTAATAGCTCTTAAAAAGTCAACCGAATCATTCTCAATCTTCGGAAAGCATTTTCGTAATCAGGTCTTAATAGGTACCTTATTGCTACTTGGACTGATTATTGGCCGCAGTACTTAATCAATGTTTGATTTCTCTTCTATAGAAGTTTCTGCAGCACTTAAACCAGGAGATGAAGTCATAACAGTTGCTGCAAGTTCTGCTATTGATGATTTCAAATCTGTTAAAGAAGGTCAAAAAGTACTTGAGAGTTGGGGCTTGGTCTTCCGGTCTCAAAACTTAGATGATCGTAGATGGGGCTACCTCGCAGGCAATGATGAAACTAGAAATAAAGATTTAAATCCTTCACCTAGAGCGCCTCTACTGATTTGTGCTCGCGGAGGCTGGGGGGCAGCGAGATTACTTGAACAAGAACAAACATGGAGTCAAGGCTGGTTAGTAGGTTTTTCTGATGTCACGTCTCTTCTTTGGGCTCGACTAACTGCAGGTTTTGACGGATGTGTTCATGGTCCTTTACTAACCACTCTTGCCAACGAACCAACCTGGAGCCAAAAAAGGCTTAAATCAATTTTATTTGGAGAGGCCGTTCAAGATCTTCAAGGAGAAGCTTGGTCACAAGGAACCGCCTCTGGTCCTCTTTTAGTCGCAAATCTGACTGTAGCCTCAAGCCTCCTTGGGACCAATTACATCCCCAACCTCAATGGAGTTATTCTAATTTTTGAAGATGTTGGAGAAGCTCCTTATCGAATTGACCGCCTACTAACCCAATGGCGTTTATCAGGCAAATTAAAAGGTCTTGCAGGGCTTGGGTTTGGAAGCTTTGAGAAGTGCGTCGACCTTGACGACACTTCAACAGACACCACCTTCAATATCGAAACCATTTTAAAGGAGCGCACATTAGATCTTGGCATCCCTGTTGTAGGAAGCCTTCCTTTAGGGCACCGTTGCGGAAATGCGGCCCTTCCTTTAGGCCGCAAAGCCCTTTTAGATGGAAAGAATGGTCTACTCAGGCTTTTAGCCTGAACGAAAGAACCGACTCGGCAATAACCAAGTCAAAGGGGGTAGTTACCTTAATGTTTTCTGATCCGGCCTCTAATACGCAAACAGGCAATCCAAGACGTTCAAAAAGAGACGCATCATCAGTTACAGACCAACCCAGCTCCTGAGCTTTTCCATGGGCCTTCAGCAAGTTCTCAACAACAAAACCTTGAGGAGTCTGCGCGGCCCAAAGATTTTCCCTGTCGGGAGTTCCCGTAATTAACCCGTTGCTATCAACATTTTTAATCGTATCTGTAACTTTAGTTGCTGCCACCACAGCTTTTCCATCAATAACTGCGTCACTGCATTTATCAAACAATAAGGAGGTAGCCAAACATCTTGCACCATCATGGATCAATACATGATTAGTCCCTGACGGCAAACCAGCCAGTCCTCGACGAACAGACTCTTGACGTGAACTTCCTCCTTGAATCCATTTAACAGGCTTATTAGCACTGGAAACCAAAGACATGATTTCAGAGCGATCGACTGATTGGCCCACTATTCCAATCCAATCAATCGAATCTGCACCCAAAGCAGCATCCAAAGTCCATGCCAAAAGGGGGCGTCCTAAAAGCGGCAACAACAACTTGTTGCGATCAGCCCCCATTCGACGCCCACTACCCGCAGCAGCAATCAACAAATGCACAGTTCACTCCTAGCTTTCGAAGAATAAAACGTTCTACAAGCAATCAGCTCAGAAATATTTTTGATCTAGTGCCTAGCAATTCTCCTGTAAGCCCAATTAAGCATCTATCCCCTAATCCCTCATTGATCAAGATGAACACCTCTAAAAGTCAAAGCAATATTCACGAAGGTGCGTTGCCAACTTAAAGAAGTTGTGCAGTAAAGAACTTCTACAAGAATGAAAGCCTAAACCTGTAAGAACTTTGCTTCTAATAAATAATTTAAACACCATCCAAAGGGAACCCTTTGATTCAAAAAGTCTTTATCAAAAAAGTTGCGGTCAACCAATGCTCCAAGATGACTGATTATTCACTCATTTATTAAGTCAAGGGGATTGCCAGTTGAGTAAGAGGACTATGAGTTCCTACCATCTAAAGAATAGAAATATCTAAATGAATCCATCTAACCTTCTTGCTGGCCAAACAGCCCTTGTCACAGGCGCAAGTCGAGGCATTGGCAGAGCCATAGCTCTATCACTTGGAGAAGCTGGTGCAGAAGTCGTGGTGAACTATTCCAGCTCACCAGAAAAAGCAGAAGAAGTGGTCAACTCAATACATGCTTTTGGAGGCAAAGCATATTCGATGCAATCCAATGTCTCAGAAGAACAAGCTGTAGATGAACTTGTCAAAAGTATTCTTGAAAGAAGTCATCGCATAGATATCCTCATAAACAATGCCGGAATAACACGTGATGGGCTTTTAATGAGAATGAAAACTAATGATTGGCAGGATGTAATCAATATCAATTTAAGTGGGGTTTTCCTTTGCACACGAGCAGTGGCCAGGACAATGATTAAACAAAGGAGTGGAAGGATAGTAAATATCACATCAGTTGTTGGCCTAATTGGGAACGCTGGCCAAACAAACTATGCAGCAGCAAAGGCAGGAGTAGTTGGCCTTACAAAAAGCACTGCAAAAGAATTTGCCAGTAGAGGCATAACAGTTAATGCAGTCGCCCCAGGTTTCATTGTCACGGATATGACCAAAGAGCTTAATCAAGAATCAATTCTTAAAGCGATTCCTCTTGGTTCATTTGGAACACCCGAGCAAGTGGCTGGAGCAGTTCGATTTCTAGCGGCTGACCCTGCCGCCTCTTACATCACGGGACAAGTATTACAAGTTGATGGAGGAATGGTAATGGGCTGAAAATGTCACTTTGTGGATCACTCAATTTTTCAACGGCTGTCCTAATTCGTCCCTCAACCTTCTGATCCTTTGCAGAAGCTTTAATCGGCGGCTTCTTGTAGTAGCAGTTAAAAAGAGGCGAAGCGGCACATAAACCAACGTCATTATTCCAGCCAAACCGGCCATAAGGACAAAAAACAGAGTCCCAGTGTCATTCATAGTTGGACCATACCCGCACTTCACCTAAATCGCACTATCAAAAAGAAAAGCATTCGGCTTTCCCCACTCATTTACACTCCCCTCTAGTCAACTTGCTATGGGAGATTTAGCTTCTGGTTTCACTTCATCATGGCCAAACTCATAAGTTTTTCAGATGACTCCCGCAGCGCGTTAGAGCGAGGCATGAATTCACTGGCAGATGCCGTGAGAGTCACCATCGGGCCTCGAGGTAAAAACGTAGTTCTCGAAAAACAATTTGGAGCTCCCGATATCGTCAATGATGGAGTAACCATTGCCAGGGAGATTGAACTAGAGAATCCCTTTGAAAATATTGGCGCAAAGTTAATTGAGCAAGTTGCATCAAAAACGAAAGAGCAGGCAGGCGATGGAACAACAACGGCTACTGTCCTAGCTCAAGCAATGGTGCATGAAGGCTTAAGGAATGCCGCGGCTGGAGCAAGCCCAGTGGAGCTTCGAAGAGGAATGGAAAAAGCTCTGAAAATATCTATAGAGGAATTAAGACAACGGAGTAAAGAGATAGAAGGGAATGACATTCTTCAAGTTGCAACAGTTAGCGCAGGTGGAGATGACCAAATAGGTCAAATGGTTGCCAAAGCAATGGAAAAGGTCACATCTGATGGAGTGATTACTGTTGAAGAATCAAAATCACTCGCAACGGAACTAGAAGTTACCGAAGGGATGGCTTTCGATCGGGGCTATAGCTCTCCTTATTTCGTCACAGATAGTGAGAGACAAATATGCGAGTTTGAGAATGCATTGTTGCTACTAACAGATCGCAAAATCAGTTCTATAAGTGATCTCGTCCCAGTATTAGAAAGCGTTCAAAAAAGTGGATCACCTTTAGTAATACTTGCAGAGGAAGTAGAAGGGGAAGCTCTAGCTACCTTAGTAGTCAACAAAAACAGAGGAGTCCTACAAGTTGCCGCAGTTCGCGCACCTTCATTCGGCGAACGACGTAAAGCAGCCCTTGCTGACATAGCGGTCCTCACTGGAGGCACTCTGATTAGTGAAGATAAGTCCATGTCATTGGACAAAGTAGAGATTTCAGACCTAGGTAAAGCCAGACGAATAACCATCACTAAAGACAGCACAACAATCGTTGCCAATGAAGATCAAAAGGATGCAGTAAACGCAAGAGTTGCATCTATAAAAAGAGAGCTAGAAGATACAGATTCTGAATATGACAGAGAGAAACTCAATGAACGTATAGCTAAGCTTGCAGGCGGAGTAGCAGTTATCAAGGTAGGCGCCCCTACCGAAACGGAACTCAAAAATCGTAAGTTAAGAATTGAAGATGCCCTAAATGCTACTCGTGCCGCAGTAGAAGAAGGCATCGTTGCAGGTGGTGGGACAACTCTTCTAGACATAAGTGAAGTATTAGGAGATTTAGCGGAAAAACAAAGCGGTGACCAACGCACTGGAGTAGAGATTGTGCAACGATCTCTAAGCTCTCCGGTCAAGCAAATAGCAATAAATGCCGGAGAGAATGGAGACGTAGTAGCCGCGGAAATCCAGCGCTTAGGTAAAGGGTATAACGCACTCAATGGCAAATACGAAGACCTCTTAAAAACAGGAATTCTTGATGCAACAAAGGTTGTCCGCCTTGCACTTCAAGATGCTGTATCAATTGCCTCAATGATGATTACAACCGAAGTTGTAATTGCAGAGAAGCCCACCCCTCCTGAGCCTGCAGGCGGAGAAGGCGCAGGGGATCCAATGGGCGGCATGGGCGGCATGGGCATGCCTGGCATGGGCGGCATGGGCATGCCTGGCATGGGCGGCATGGGCGGCATGGGCATGCCTGGCATGATGTAATCCTTCTGCCACAAAATCTTTTAAAAGCTCCTTTTTGGAGCTTTTAATTTTCAAACAACCTTATTAAAGGCTGATTAAGAAGCCTTGGATAAATCATCGTCTATAGGAGTCAACCAACGTCGTAGACGATTAAGAGCTGGAGGGGGGGGAGGAGAACTATCCTTGCCAATTGTTGAATCAGCTAAAGATGGGAGCAAATCAACCAACTCATCTGATTTTTCTTCAAAAGAATTGCTGACAGCCTCCAAACAACTATCATTCGAACCCTTGGCCTCAACTAATGAAATGGACGAGTTATCCAAATCATTGAAAGCATTACTTTTTTGTTCACTGAAGGCTTCAGATCTATCTATATCAGAAGCGATGGTTTCATCTTCCTTGAAAATATGAAAATCAATTACTTCTTTAAGCTGCCCATCTTCACTGATCTTACAAATGCTGGGCAAGGTTGCCAGTCCATAGCGATGAACCCATTGAGACTGCAGGAGTGAGAAAAGTCCTGAATCTTTAAGATCTAATGCCTTCGACATTTGCCGTTGAAGTGACGCTTGACGAAGGGAATTGCCACAGGGAGAGGAGTCGTTCACGAAATCAGGCAAGTTTACGATTCAGAATTGGGCGAATTAAAAAAAACAACCCAATTGTGAGCACCATCAAAACAGTCAAACATCCATAACCATTCACATCGCCGTAAGGGGCATGAAAAAGAATGGTACTGAGATCAACTGGGCCACGATATGCAGCACGAATGGGCTCTATAGCAAAGGTAAGGGGATTAAGCGCCGCAAGCCAGCCCAACCATGAAGGCATAAAAGACAATGGAGCAAGTGCTGTGCTCGCAAATAGCAGAGGTAAGTTGGCCACAAAAATAACTGCAATAAGTTCAATGTGACCTGGCAAGGCAAAAGCTAGAGCCAAACTCAATGCTGTTACAGCAAATATGAGCAGCAACAAAGTAATCGCTACTAACAAAATCCCTGAAACTCCTGGCCAGCCATAACCTAAAAGTGCCGCAGTCCAAATGATCGCCAGACTCTGCAAAAGACTTAAAGAAGTTATATAAACAACTGACGAAAGGACAATCGAACTACGACTCTGCAAAGGTGCGACAAGTAAGCGATTTAGAAAGCCGAACTCTCGATCAAACATCACTGGCAAACCTGCATTGAGTGCTCCACTAAAAGCCGTGAAAACAATTACACCTGCCCCAAGGAACTTCCCATAAGTAACGCCTCCTGGCAAAAGGCCTTGAGGTGCATTAGAAAACAGTGCCCCGAACAAAACCAACCAAATCAAGGGCTGAAGAATGCCTGCAATCAAAGTAGATGGCCGCCGAATCAACTGTATAAAAAGCCTGCGAGTCAAGGCAAGAGTCTCCTGAATTAATTCAGCCATTGGACTCTGAAAATCCGTTTCAGGAAGCTTTGCATTGTCTGGGCTAATCATGGTTGTTGCTCAGTGAGAAAATTTGCTTGAAGGTGAAAAACAATCAGTAGAAAGTAAATCCAGTAAAAGGAACTAAAAGAATTAGCGCATAGTTTTTTTGCGTTCAAGCTTTGTGTCTCGTTGACCAGCTGTCTCCAATTCGGCATCCATCAGTGTCTTGCCAGTCACCTGCAAATAAACATCATCCAAACTTGGACGGCTCTGAGTAAGAGCAAAGAGTTCAAACTGAGCTTTCTGCAACTCTTCACGCAACTTTGGCAATACCTTCTCACCTTCTACGACTAGGTTCAGTGAAAACCCTTGTGACCGATTAACAACCACCTGAGACACACCTTCAATCGACTCCAAAACTCTTCGAACCTGTTCTGATTCAATTTCATCACTGAATTCACGAACACGAATAGTGACCCTATCCCCTCCAAGATTTTGCTTAAGCTGACCAGGAGTACCTTGCGCAATAACTCTCCCGTCATCAATGATCGCCATCCGATCAGCCAAAGCTTCAACCTCTTCAAGGTAATGACTACTGAGGAGAACAGTGGTCCCTTGAGATCTAAGTTCCCGCAATATTTGCCAGATTTTCCCTCGACTTTCAATATCTAATCCAACCGTTGGCTCGTCTAAGACCAGTAATTGTGGTTGATGCAACAAGCCTGCCGCTAAGTCCAACCTTCGTCTCATCCCACCGGAGTAAGTACCGCAACGGCGATCAATCCAACTACCCATCTCTAAACGCTCTATCAATTCAGCGATCCGAGCATTTCTTTCAATCGATCTTAAATGATATAAATCTCCCTGAAGTTGCAATAACTCTCGGCCAGAAAGAATCTTGTCAAGTGCCACCTCTTGCGCGACATAACCTAATTTCTTACGAACTTCACAAGGATCTTTTAAAGCATCCAATCCTAAAACTGTGACATTGCCAGAATCAGGTTCCAATAGTGTGCAAAGAATCCTTAAAGCGGTTGTCTTTCCTGCCCCATTAGGGCCCAATAAACCAAATAGGCTTCCGGAAGGAACATCTAAGGTGAGACCACTTAAAGCCTTGACATCCCCATACGACTTTTCGAGCTCCTCAAGGTGAATCACAGACATCGAGATATCTCCAAGCTATGTAAAGAAAAACTAGGGAACTCAAGATATTTGAATGTATATGTAAGTGCTTTCAATTGAATTGTTTTTATGAGGAAGATCCATTTACCAAAAGATTAAAGAGTGACAAACCCTGAAAGTCAAACTCTGCTGCCAAAGAAGAGCGACTCATAACAAGCAAAAGACAAATGCCAAACATGTACAAAATCGACCACCGAAAAAGCCCCTTCGCCTTTACAAGGTCTTTAGGAGAAGACAAAAGTCGATGAATCATTTGCAATAACCTCGCGTTAAAAGGAACCAACAAAATTCCATATAACAACCTTCCTTCAGGCAGCGCCAAAGCACCAAATCCACTAATCAAAACGGTTGCCCAGCCATAACGGGTAATAGCTCTAGCCGTAACCTCTTCACCTTTAACCACTGGCAACATTGGAATTCCTACCGACTTGTAGTCATCCTTAAGCAACATTGCCAAAGCCCAAAAATGTGCGGGCGTCCAGACCATTACAAGAGTAAATAACCACCAACCACCTATTCCAATATGTCCTGTTGCAGCAGCAGCCCCAACAAGCGGAGGAATGGCTCCCGCTACACCACCAATGACAATATTTTTAGACGTACGTGGTTTCAAAATGATCGTATAAAGCAAGACGTACGCACAAAGACCAAATAAAGAAAGCGCTGCAGCGAGATAATTAACTCCAACCACCAAAATTGCCGATGCAGCGAAAGCACAAGAAATAGCAACAGCAAAAGCTACATTTTCCGAAAGTCGACCAGAAGGCAAAGCTCTTCCACTAGTCCGCTGCATTTGCCCATCAAGATCTTGCTCCCAAAGACAATTCAACACACCAGCCGCAGCTGAGGCCAATGCCCCACCAGCCAATGTGCATAACATTCTCGAAGTGGATAATGGCCAACCTTCTGTCAAAGCCATTCCACCTAGAGTCGTAGCAAGCAGAAGAGGAATCAATCTTGGCTTAAGGACTTCCAACCAAGCAGGCATTCGAACAAGCCTGCGGGAAGGAACAATCTGGTCTCTATCAACTCTTCCCTGAAGAATCTCTGGAGTTGAACTAATCATGGCAAGGCTCCAAAAATGATGATTCAGGTTGTAATGACAAAAATGCAGAGGATTCCTTAGGAGCTCTAAACGTGAGTGCAGCCAACAAAGCAACTAATAAAGCGGCTACTAGCTGATGGCCAACAGTAAGAGAAGGCTGCGAAAGCCCAAAGTTGAGAGTGGAAATTCCCAGAAAAATCTGAAGTACCACTAACCCCAAAGTAGAAATCAGGAAAGGCCACTGACTACGAGGCCAGCCCCCTACGAAAAATGGAGTTAGAACAAAAGCAAGTACCAACATTGCAACTGGCACGGCAGAACCAAAGTGCCAGTTCAGCCAATGACAAGCAACTCCTGCCGTGGCACATCTCTCTGCAGCCCATGAGGTTGCCATCTTTCCACCAAGAAGGGACTGATATACAACCCCACCTAGAGCCGCCCCCCCCATCAAACGCCACCACAATGGTCCTTTAGAGCCTGGAAGTCCCAAAAGACTCTGTGAGAGCCCACTAGAAATGGCCAGAAGCAACAAGGCAACTCCCAAATGAGCAGTAACTAATCCAGAAGGCAAAAGATCTAGAACAGTCAAGGCACCTAGTCCTCCCTGCACAATCACAAGACCTACCAGAAAAGCAGAGACCCAGGGAAGCCACACAGGCAGTTTTGAGCGCCAAGTCAAAACCACCCCAAGTTGAACCAACAGAGTGACGCCAACAACAAATGCATCAAGGCGATGAAACCACTCAAGAAAAACCTGAAGATTCATCTGTCGACCAGGATAGAAAGATCCATAGCAAAGGGGCCAATCAGGGCAAGCCAAACCAGCCTCCATAACTCTTGTAGCCCCACCAATTACGACCAGCGCAACCAGTGCAACAACTAAATGGGCTGTTAGCTGTGCCAAACGCCAGCGAATCTGATGTGAGGAAACTGCGCTCAAAAGAGATTCTCTATCCCTAAGAAGAAATGGTTGTCTAAAGAACGTAGCGATCTAATCAGAAAGATGAGGTTCTATGGACGACTACAACATCAAAAGAATCGAGTAAATCATCCATCCCTGACAGAAGTCATTAAAAACAGCCCGACTTGGCCTTAAAGAAAAGGTTGGGAAGGCACTTAATGGTGAAATAACAATCACTACATGTCGAAATCCCAAGATCTCCATAACCTAGAAGCCAAAAGGGAGATCTAAGTGCCGCTCTCCTCGGCAATCCGTTCAGTCTTATTAGGCATTGTCCTAGTAGTAGCTGGGTTATGGATTGGGCAGAACATAAAACTGCTTCCAGTTGACGCGAGTACCAATGCACCTGTCTATGACGAGCTTTTTCGAGTCCTTTTCAGCATTGGAGCGATCCTTTTCTTAGGAATAACAGGTTTGGTTGTTTTTAGTTTGATTAAATTCCGTCGGAAACCTGGTGACACTTCTGACGGAATAGCTCTAGAAGGCAATCTCTCTCTTGAAATACTCTGGACAGCAATTCCAGCCATTGTTGTTCTATTCGTAGGTATTTATAGCTATGATATTTATGATCGTATGGGGGGAATGCTCCCTCTCGATCACGGTGGACATAACCACCAAAACATGGCCAGCGAAGAACGCATCTGGGGAGGGATCAGTTCTGGGTCAATTGAAAAATCAGGAATGGTTGTAAATGCACCTCTGCCAGTTGAGGTCACCGCAATGCAATTTGCATTTATTTTCCATTATCCAAAAGGAGACATCACTTCAGGAGAACTTCATGTACCTACTGGCCAACCTATAAGTATGCGACTGGAATCAAGAGATGTAATCCATGCCTTTTGGGTTCCTGAATTCCGTCTTAAGCAAGATGTAATCCCTGGGCAACCCACCATACTTAGCTTCACTGCTACCAAGCCAGGCCGCTATCCAATCATTTGCGCAGAGCTTTGCGGCCCTTACCACGGGGGCATGCGTTCTGCAGTGATAGTAGACAGCCCCAAAGCCTACGAAGAGTGGTTCAAAAATAACGCTAAAACACCTGTTTCAGAGCTATGACCCTAGCCAGCAGCCCCGATCTCTCAAAAGAATCAGAACCACTTCAGCCAAAAGGGTGGCTCAGGTATTTCAGCTTCAGCGTCGACCACAAAGTAATCGGACTCCAATATTTGATCTGCGGTTTCATCTTTTACTTAATAGGAGGAGCTTTAGCCAGTGCAATACGGATAGAACTGACCAGCCCAATTTCAGACTTTATGCCGAGGGATGTATACAACCAAGTCTTAACACTTCACGGCACAATCATGATATTTCTTTGGATCGTGCCTGTAGTCAATGGTGCATTCGGGAATTATTTAATCCCGTTTTATGTAGGTGCCAGAGACATGGCATTCCCACGACTAAATGCCGTCGCCTTTTGGCTGATACCTCCAGCAGGCCTAATGCTTATTAGCAGCTATTTCATTACAGGTGCTGCTGAATCTGGATGGACTGCATATCCCCCACTAAGCATCAACACTCCAGCTGCAGGGCAAATCATCTGGATTCTTAGTGTCCTATTACTTGGTGGAAGCTCAATCTTCGGAGGCATAAATTTCATCGCAACCATTCTCAAATTGCGACGACCAGGTTTAGGTCTAATGCAATTGCCGATGTATTGCTGGGCAATGCTGGGCACCAGCATTCTCGTAGTGCTTTCTACACCTGTTTTAGCTGGAACTTTAATTCTTTTGAGCTTCGACATAGTTGCTCATACTGGTTTTTTCAATCCTGTTATGGGCGGGAATGTAATTGTTTATCAGCACCTCTTTTGGTTCTATTCACATCCAGCGGTTTACATCATGGTGCTTCCTGCTTTTGGGCTTGTCAGCGAAATCCTTCCAGTCCACTGTCGCAAGCCACTATTTGGATACACAACAATGGTCTACTCAATAATGGCCATTGTTGTCTTAGGGCTTGTTGTGTGGGCACATCACATGTTCACAAGTGGTACCCCACCATGGATGCGATTGTTTTTCACTATCGCCACATCATTTATTGCAGTCCCAACTGGCATCAAATTCTTCAATTGGGTAGCCACACTTTGGGGTGGGCGAATATCACTTAATAGTGCGATCCTCTTTTCTTGTGGCTTCATTATCAACTTCGTACTTGGTGGAATTACAGGAGTGGCGCTAGCACAAGTCCCCTTTGATATTCATGTTCATGACACCTATTTTGTGGTAGCTCATTTCCACTACATCGTCTACGGGGGCTCAGTATTTGTAATTTTCTCATCTATATATCACTGGTATCCAAAATTCACTGGCCGAATGCTCAATGAGAACCTAGGTCGATTGCACTTCCTTCTTACCTTCGTCGGTTTTAATCTCTGCTTTGCCCCCCAACACTGGCTTGGTCTAAATGGAATGCCAAGGCGTGTTGCTGAATACGACCCACAATTCACCTTTGTAAACCAACTCAGTAGCGCTGGAGCACTCTTAATGGCAATTAGCACTCTGCCTTTCCTTTGGAATGTTTTTCAAAGTGCATTCAACGGACCCATTGCTGGTGACAATCCCTGGAAAGCCCTCACGCCAGAATGGCTCACGAGCTCTCCCCCTCCTGTCGAGAACTGGGAAGGGCCTGCACCTCTGGTAAAGGAACCGTATGGATATGGAGAGACTCCAGAAACCCTTGAAGTTGCCCTTGATAAAGACCTTGAGCTAGGAGGAGATGAAAAATGACAACTGTTGCTCCAGTTGAAGAGGCCTCTAAAGAAAATATTTCCCAAGAGGAAGTGCATCATGACCACCGGCTATTCGGGCTTGCGGCATTCCTAGTAGCTGACGGCATGACCTTTGCAGGTTTTTTTGCCGCTTATCTCACTTTCCGAGCAGTCAATCCCTTACTCCCTGGTGCCATTTATGAACTTGAACTTCCACTGCCTACTCTGAACACTGTCCTCCTACTAATCAGTAGTGCAACTTTCCATCGTGCCGGACAAGCCTTGAAGAGGAACGAAACAGATCTTTGTCGGCGCTGGCTTCTAATAACAGCAACTCTTGGCAGTGCCTTTTTAGCTAGTCAAATGGTGGAGTACTTTACTCTGCCTTTTGGTCTTACTGACAATGTATACGCAAGTACTTTCTACGCATTAACTGGATTTCATGGATTGCACGTAACCCTTGGAACTCTAATGATTCTTATTGTTTGGTGGCAGACAAGAAAGCCAAACGGACGAATAAGCAGCGAAAACGTTTTTCCTCTTGAAGCAACTGAGCTTTACTGGCACTTTGTGGATGGAATCTGGGTCATTTTGTTCATCATCCTCTACCTTCTGTAACCCTATACAGTGGTTAGTGATACGAAAGATTTGAACAATCCCTTGCCACACTTGAAATATCCAGTCAGAATTAGTTCAATTAATGCTGAGAAATGCTGGTCGGCAAAGAACTACTGGACAAAGCCAGATCACTCAGCAATCGTCCCGAGGATGAGATTGCTAGAGGCTGTGGCTATGTGGGGCCCAGCGGACGAGTGCTCCGCAAGAGCTTCTACCGTGCCCTTGTAGAAGCAAAGGGCTACAAGCTTCGCTCTACAGGAAGGGCTGGAGGCAGAACCACACGAGGTCGGCAAGCCGAATTTCGTACCCGAGTCCATGGGAACGGGAATCTGCTTATAGGTCATGCTTATACAAAAAAACTAGGCCTTGAACCTGGGCAAGAGTTCCGCATCGAAATCCACCGAGAATCTCGAGCCATTTGGCTATCACCCTTGAAAGGGAAAAAGTCAAATGAAAATCCTAAATAGAGCCAACCAACTCAATCCGCACACACTCAAAATCCCTCATCAGCTCCAGCCATGGCTCGCCAGCCATTCCTTGGAGAGGTCGGTGGAATGATTTGCTGTGGGCACTCCAAGTAATAAACGCTCTGCATATTTGGCCATCAAATCTGCTTCGAGATGAACAAAATCCCCAATTTTCAAATGATTTAGAGAAGTGTTTGACCAGGTGTGAGGAATTACCGCTACCCAAAAACGACTGCCATTTTCATGGCAACCTGCGACCGTGAGACTAATCCCATCCACAGAGATACTGGCTTTTTCACAAACATAACGACCAAAAGTCTTGTCATCCCAGCAAACCTCTAACTTCCAAGACCTTTCAAGAGCATTTACTGAAAGCACCCTACCTAGGCCATCAACATGCCCACTAACTAAATGTCCGCCCAACCTATCCTCCAAGCGAAGAGCAGGCTCAAGGTTTACAAAACTGCCATGGTCTGCTTTAAAGCCAAGGTTTGTGCGTCTCAAAGTCTCCTCACTCACATCCGCAACAAATCCATCTTCCAAAAGACCTGCCACAGTGAGACAGACGCCATCAACAGCAACACTATCTCCCACCTTCAAAGGAGAAAAAGGATTACAACCTTTCACAAGCAGGCATCCATCACGAGAATGAACCCGCCCAACAGCCTGAATAAGACCTGTAAACATTTAATCAACCTCTAGGAGCATTCCACTCGCCATAATCGGATAACGGACGATGGAGAAGCCGTGATCGAGATGAAAGTTGCAGGGCTTGCTCTCGATGCAACTAACAGAAGCCCAATAGTTTTGCTTCAAGATTCTTCTGGTCGAAGACAGGTCCCAATATGGATTGACCATGCTCAGGCGCACAATATTTTGTCGGGTATTCAAGGAAAACGTCCAGAACATCCTCTTACACATGACCTGATGTTGGACCTTCTCAAAGCAGGTGGTCTTGATTTAGAACGAGTGATTATTCATGGCATCGAAAAAAACAGATTCCAAGCAGTTCTGAAACTTCGCGCCAACTGCAAGCCATCCACTCAAGAGCATGCAAGTTCAACCTCAACAATAGAAATAGATGCTCGCCCAAGTGATGCAATTGCCCTATCAGTAAGAAGTAATTGCAGTCTGTGGATGCTTGAAAGAGTGGTAGCAGATGCTTCCATTCCAGTAGATGCAGATGCTGACCAACAAGACCAAGACGAATTCCGTCAATTCATCAATGAAATAAGCCCAGCAGATATTGTCAATCACCTAGAAGCTAAAAAACCATCAATTGATCAGACATCTGAGTCTTCTGATCATGATCCTGATGACAAAAAATGAAAGCCTTACGTCATCCTTTTGGGAAGGGGGCCTCAGTAAGCCTTTTCACATTGGGAACCATGAGGGCAATTTCCTCATCAGAAGTGATGTATTCGGTTGTAAAAGAAGCGTTGTCTAGTGGAATTAATCACCTAGAGACTGCGCCCAGCTACGGGCTTGCGGAAACCTTATTAGGGATTTCGATAAAAAAGCTAAAAGAAGAAGGCTTACAACCTCAGGGGGGATGGGTAATAACAAGCAAGCTTTTACCTGGGGTTGAGTTTGTTGAAGGGCAGAAACAAATAAAAAAGACTCTAAAGCGGCTTGGTTTAAAAAAGCTTGACAACCTTGCCATCCACGGAATCAACCTCCCCGAACATCTCCAATGGGTTCTCAAAGGTGAAGGAGCAAGAATTCTTCGCTGGGCTGAAGATGAAAATCTAATTGGTCAAGTCGGATTTAGCTCACATGGCTCAATTCCTCTAATTGAGGAGACATTGGGAAGCATGCGTTTTCAGTTTTGCAGCCTTCATCTACATCTCTTTGATCAAGCTCGCATTCCTATAGCAAAAAAAGCCCTTAATAATGGCTTAGGCGTTATGGCCATCTCCCCAGCAGACAAAGGAGGACGTTTATATGCTCCCAGCTCAACGCTTCTTAAGGACTGCTACCCATTCTCTCCGCTTGAACTTGCCTACCGCTTCCTCTTAGCTGAAGGAATAACGACTCTGACAATAGGGGCCAGCCATATCTCAGATTTCAACTATGCCAAAAAACTCAGCCGCTCCAATCACCCTCTTGATCCAACTGAAAAAAAAGCCGTTAATCATCTGAGCAAGGAAGGCAAGAGACGCCTAGGCAAAACCCACTGCGGGCAATGCCAAGAATGTCTTCCATGCCCAAAAGATGTTCCAATTCCTGAATTACTTCGTCTAAGGAATCTGGCAATTGGTCATGACATGAATACTTTCGCTAAAGAGAGATACAACTTAATTGGAAGAGCGGGACATTGGTGGGAGGAAGTCAAAGCAGACTCTTGCGAAAAATGCAGGGACTGCGTTCCCCGCTGTCCTAACAAAATTCCGATCCCAGACCTCCTAGAAGAAACTCACAAGCTTTTGGCTGAAGCTCCCCGTCGGAAACTATGGGGTTGATTCATTCCATCTCTGCTCAAAAAGTATCTGCTCACCTTGAGAGAGTTCAGGCAATGACCAGCATCTAGACAAAATATCTTGCGAAGGAAGAGAAGATATCCTCAAAGATTCAGGAATAGTATTTAATGCGGGTTCTATTTCTTCGAAAGACAAAGGAGGGATCCAGCCGCCTGCAATAAGAGGTGACATCAAAGGCATCTTCCAAGCTTTTTCTACCCATGCTTGGGGTACTGGTTCCCTACTTGTTGCCGGACGAACTAATAATGACCAATTCAATGGTGCTCCAACCCGAGGGACAACCACTCTCAATCGAGGATCACTTCGAAGACCTGACAAACATCTTTGCAAAGGTAAAACTGCAACTCGACCCTTACCTTGCAAAATCCAATTAAGGCCATGCCGATCATCAAAAGTCAAAGCTTGTTCGCGCAACCTCAACAGAGCATCAGGATAGTCAATCTTGTCAGCAAGATTGACTATCAAACGAGGGCTTTGAGGTAACAGAACCTTCCCCCGAAGACCTGGTTCTAACAAGACTTCCCATCCCGCACTTGCATCTTCAAGCCACTTTTCACCATTACGAAAAGCCAAAGCCCATGGACTTAAAGCAACTGGCAAAACACATGAAGCCATTTCAACTTCTAGTCCATTCAAAAAATCACGTGCCAAAGGATTGAGGCGATCAGCAAGGCGAGGGGTCTGAATAGGTTGAAGATCTTTCTGAGATAAAGCTTTCAGCCAACCATCACCAATTGCTATTAAATCTGTCTTCTCAAGCTCTTTAAAGAAAAAAGATTGATTCTCAACTTCACTGAAGATTGGCTTGTAACGCCATGGCGCTGGCAAAGTTCGACGCCATTGTTTTGGCAAAGTCTCTGGGGTAGCCCTTAAAACAGGATGAAAAAAACCACGTCCACAACTTGCAATCATCCCAAATCCTGCGAAAGCCCCAAGCTTCAAAAGTTCTCTTCTGCCAACCTTGTAAGGCTTCATTTTCGAAAACCTTTTGAACTGAAGATTCTCATTAAGGAGAGTCCATCACCAAATCATCTACAGCCTCATCACAAGCGTCAAGAAGCTGTTGAAGAGATGCTCCATTGAGTTGAGCCAGCAACGCGAAAGCTCCAGCACCTACTCCTTCCTTCACAAAACCAAGTTCATAATCCCTAAGAGCCTTATGTCTACTCGAATGAAAATGCAAACCAGACGACAACCCCATGAGGGGCACTCCAAAGTGATCTCCAACCAGATCCATTAATCGTTCAAGAGCTCCCGATTCCCCTGTTGAGGAAATGGTCTCATCTGCCAACCACGACGTGGTCCCAAGCGCAACACCCTTAATCCAATTCGCTCGCATAACTGCAGGAATTGCTGAAAGCGCTAAGGCAAGCACTGCAACCATTTGAGAGCCACCACCTAGCAAGACTGGCTGACCTGCTTCTCTAGCACCAATCAATAGTCCTGCCGCTACTGGCTGAAAAGGATCACCTACCGCCGCAAGTACTTCATGAGCTGAAGGCTTATAACTCAAGCCAGCAGCACGCAACCCCCTCTCAACTAAATCTTTCTTAAGGGCACTGGGAGGGATACGTGCACTGCCACTAATAAGATTATCCACTGACAATCCAAACCCAGTAAGCACTGCCTGCGCAGTCGTTGTCCCACCCGGAACACATTCAGCAATCAGAAGCGGGCGCCGCAATCTCCGCCCCATAAATAATCCACGCTGCCACAAAGAATGCACTCGAGCCTTTGTCATGGCATTTCCAGTACTAAGACAAGCAGCAGGCCCTAGAGAAGGTAAATCGAGTTGAAGATGAGGAAAAGTTGGCTGTTGAGAAAGTCCAACCGCCAAAACCATTGGCAAGACCCCAAGCCAGCTAGCAGCAACATGACTAATCAAAGCAGGAGAAACTCCTGCTTTAAGCGGTGGCAAAGGAAAATCTCTAACAATTCCAGGCCCTTTCAAAAGCAGCTCTGCATCAGCTAAAGCAGTAAACCGACGTGAAAAAGGAGTTGCCCCTGCGGCTGAAATGCCCTCAATCTCAGCAGTGCGCGAACCCGCAAGAATCAAAAGAGATGAGAATCCTTCTTCAGATTCCTCCCAAAGGGATCGCCATCCCTCAACGGATGTCCAAGATGAACCTGCACAAAAAGCCTTGCACCCTTGGGGAAGCTGCTTAAAAGAATCTTTGTTCAATTCAAAGAGGGTCCAAGGCAACGAGTCCATGTAACAACTTTGGAGGCTCTGGAATAGATGCTTGAAGTCTTGGAAAAATCCAGAAGGCAAGTACATGTAAAACAAGCACATAAACCACTTCCTGAATCACCACAAGACAAATGGCAATCAGCTGAACATGAAAAAGTTCAGGAACAAATGAAAGGTTTAAAAGATCAATAGCTCGATCCAAGAGGCCAGATCCTGCTCTGGTAATAACTACCCAAAGATTCTCAGCAACTAAAAGAGAAAGTATCAACACTCGAACAAGAAATCCGAAAGTACCTATCAAAATCCCTCCACCCCAACTAAACCACCAACTAAAACCACGCTGCCAAACCCAACCTAGCCATAGTGCTAGAAGTCCATAAGGGAATAGCACTAAAGGACCTCTTACGGGCCCCATTAGAGCAAGAAGCAACAAGACCACTAAGGCAACTCCCTCTAAACCAGCATTAGGCCCACGACGAACTTGCAACAATGCAAGTGGGAGAGGCAACGCCAATCGGAAAAAAGCTCCGCCGATTGGGAGATAGTAAAGAGCAATCCATATCAATCCAGTAGCTGCTGCAAGATATGAAGTCTCCATCATCCGCAGAGCTTTGCGCTTACTCATAGGCAACAAAGATTTGCGCGCATGCTTTATATATCTATTTTTTGAGCTAATCATCGCCTTCCACTTTCGCCTCTAGAAACACTTTTTCGCGAAGACGACTCTTCTAAACGTTCAATCATTTCTACTTCAAAACTGACACCAGCCATACGTAAAGCCTTAGTAACTGCCTCAGCAGGTGCAGAAGGGTCAGCCAAAGAAAGTTTGATAGTGATGCGGTAAGGCCTAGGAGTAGGCAAAGGCATTGAGCCCAAACGTTCCTTTCTATTTATCTGTTTTTTCTCCTGTCTTGGTTTAGAGACTCTTTGCTTAGCTTCATTCTTAAGAAGCTTTTTTTTTGCCTGAGAGGTCGTCTTATTAGTAGTTTTAACTACGGGCGAGATGTTTTCTACAGGTGGTTGCTGAGGGGGTGCATCAAAACTATCAGCAAGCTGCTGACCGAGTTCAGTTTTTGCACATCCAATCAATATCAAAGAAAGCAACTGGGCCAACAATGCAAGAGAAGCTCTAGCCCCAAGCTTTGGCTCAAAGGCTGTCATTTAACTGTCCCCAGGCTTAATCACCCTCACAGCACTAGCCCTCAGTCGCCCAGTTTTGGTGGTTCTAGGAGTTTTTTTTGCAGGAGCTTTGGGAGTTGATGATTTCTTTGCTTTAGGAGCAGCTTTTTTCTTGCTCTTAGATGTCTTCTTGCTGGCTGCTTTTGCTTCCAAAAGCAGTATCGCTTCTTCAAGCGAAATATCATCTGCTGTCTTGCCTTCTGGCAATGAAGCATTCAACTTGCCCTGCTTGACATAAAGACCGTATGGACCGTCATAGAGCTGAATCTTGTCCTTAGCTCCTTCAGGAACACCAAAATCTTTCAAGGCAGTTCTTCCGCCACGACCACGTTTTGGCATCGCAAGCAGCTCAAGAGCCCGTTTTAGCTCAACCGTAAGAACATCATCTTCAGCCTTAAGTGAACGATAATCTTTTTCTCCCTTACCTTTGTTCCAGACCACGTAAGGTCCGAAACGCCCAAGGCCTGCCTGAATCTTTCCGCTTTCAGGATGCTCTCCTAATAAACGAGGCAACCTCAAAAGTCCAAGAGCATCTTCTAGAACTAAATCCTCAGGTTTAACCCCCTTAGGGAGAGAGGAGCGTTTAGGTTTTGGATTGTCATCACTGACTTGCCCTCTTTGAACATATGGGCCGTATTGACCAAAAAGCAAGTAAACCTGCTCACCAGTTTCTGGATCTTCTCCTAAAGATTCAGGGCCATCTGCTTTCTGCTTAAGAATAAGTTCGACCTTCTCAGCATCAAGGTCACCAGGCGAGATCTCCTGAGGCAAATTAGCCTTGACAAGTTCCTCCTCCCCATCATCCCCAACTCGTTTAGCCTCAAGATATGCGCCAAAACGGCCAATGCGAACTACGCATGGGAGGCCTTCTAAGTCAACAGAGCGGAATACTCCTGAATCAATATCACCCTCACGCTGATGGACTTGTGTCTCTAATCCACTTTCACCTTTATAAAAGCCTTCTAGATATGGCAACCACTTAACTTTCCCAGTTGATATTTCATCGAGAGTTAATTCCATTCGAGCAGTGAAACTTGTGTCAACAAGATCCGGAAAATGCTCTTCCAAGAGCGCCGTAACAGCAAAAGCAGTGAAGCTCGGAGTCAAAGAATTGTTCTGAAGCGCGGCATACCCCCTGTCAACAATTGTCCCAATGATCGTTGCGTATGTAGAAGGTCTTCCTATTCCCTCCTTCTCAAGCATCTTCACTAGGGAAGCCTCACTGAAACGTGCAGGAGGCTGTGTCTGATGGCCAAGAGCATCGACTTCTAAAGGGGTTGGAGTATCCCCAACTGCAAGATCTGGCAATAAAACTTCCTTGCCTTCTAAAGCTGCATCTGGATCATCACTGCCCTCAACATAGGCTCGGAAAAAGCCTGGGAAATCAATTCGCTTTCCTGTTGCACGAAAAGATGCTTCTGCAACATGAATCTCAACAGAAAGCATTGTGAGCTTTGCCTCAGCCATTTGACTGGCAACTGTTCTCTTCCAAATCAATTCATATAAAGCAAGGTCTCGTCCCTCTAATCCAGAGTCGCTAGGAGTGCGAAAGTTTTCTCCTGCTGGTCTAATAGCTTCGTGAGCCTCTTGCGCATTTCGAGCTTTTGTACTGAACTGACGAGGTTTCTCACTTAAATAATCTTCCCCATATCTTGATTTAACACAGCTTCTAGCCGCACGTATTGCCTGTTCAGACAAGTGGACAGAGTCTGTTCGCATATAAGTAATAAATCCACGTTCATACAACCCTTGCGCGCATCGCATTGTTTCTCTGGCGGAAAGCCTCAACTTGCGATTCGATTCCTGCTGAAGAGTACTTGTAGTAAAAGGAGGCACTGGCTTACGTGTTGAGGGCTTCTCCTCGACTGCAGCGACACGCCATTTCTCAGAACGAATAATGCCTACAAGAGATCGAGCTTCCTCTTCCTGAATCAACTTGACAGCAACACCAACTTTAAGTCCCCCTGTCGCCTCATCGAAATCACTTCCTGCGGCAATCTTCTGACCGTCAAGAGTAATTAACTTGGCTTCAAAACTTCCACCGCCAATATCAAGCTTGGCTTTCAAATCCCAATAACTCCCGCTTCTAAAAGCTCTTCGGGACCTTTCTCTTTGCACAAGTAATCGCACCGCAACAGATTGCACTCGACCAGCAGAGAGTCCCCATGCAACCTTCTTCCAAAGAAGAGGAGAGAGGGTATATCCAACCAAACGATCAAGAATGCGCCTCGTCTCTTGAGCATGAACAAGCTCCATATCAAGATCCCTTGTCTGCTTAAGCGCTTTTGCAATTGCTTCTTTTGTGATCTCATGAAAAACCATTCGCTTTACTGGGACCTTGGGTGCCAAAAGCTGCAACAAATGCCAGCTAATGCTTTCACCTTCGCGATCTTCATCAGTGGCAAGTAGCAACTGATCTGCACCTTTTAGTGCTGCCTTGAGATCCTTGACAATCTTCTTCTTGTCCTTAGGAACCACATAAAGAGGCTCAAAATCAGCGGAGGTGTTCACACCAAGATTCGCCCACTTCTCTCCTTTTTGAGCCGCAGGAATTTCACTGGCATTGTTTGGGAGATCCCGAACATGCCCCATTGAAGCCTCCACAAAGAACTCTTTAGGGAGAAACCCCTTAATAGTTCTTGCCTTGGTAGGGCTCTCAACGATGACCAAAGTGTGCGCCATAGGCAAGAAGGTAACCCTTTCAATCTTTATCGCA
Organism: Prochlorococcus sp. AG-409-P01; assembly: GCA_003215335.1. GTDB lineage: Bacteria > Cyanobacteriota > Cyanobacteriia > PCC-6307 > Cyanobiaceae > AG-409-P01. The sequence goes on from QCKM01000005.1 coordinate 83,028, forward strand.
GCAAAGTGCATGCTGCATAGATCAATGTATTAAACCCTTAGAAATTATTTGCGCAGCTAAAGTCATGGAAATTGGTCTAATACTGCGCTCGACATGCCAGAAATGGGTGCCCTCCTTCTAGTAACACAGACCAGCACAGCACCTGGGGAGCTCCTAAACCTTGCACTAAACGCAGGGGCAGTAGCACCAGAAGGTTGTGTGCTTATCGCAATGTTAGGCACACTCCTGGTCGACCTAATTGGGGAACAAACTGCTGCTCGCTGGGCACCGCCAATTTGTTACTTAGGTCTTGGATCGGCACTGATTCTGCTGGCCCTTCAATGGGATGCCCCTCTTGAGCCTTCTTTCTTAGGGGCTTTCTTAGCCGACAAACTTGCAATTGCATTTAGAGCAGTAGTAGCTCTTTCAACACTGCTCTCTCTTCTAATCAGCTGGCGTTATGCAAAACAAAGCGGTAGTCCAGCCGGTGAATATGCAGCAATTCTTCTTGCGGCGACTCTTGGAGCAATGTTGCTATGCGGAGCAACTGATCTAGTAAGTGTTTTCGTCTCACTCGAAACTCTTTCTGTTGCGAGCTATCTCCTTTCTGGCTACATGAAAACAGACGCCAGAAGCTCAGAAGCAGCCCTTAAATATTTACTAGTTGGGTCAGCAGCTGCAGCCGTATTCCTATATGGTGCATCTCTTCTTTACGGCATAAGTGGCACAACAAGTCTGGCAAGTATTGGCATTTCCTTATCAAACAGCCCTACTCCACTTGCTGCCTTAGCACTAGTTTTCATACTTTCCACAGTTGCTTTCAAGATAGCTGCAGTTCCCTTCCATCAGTGGACTCCTGATGTTTACGAAGGCTCCCCTACGCCAGTTGTTGCATTCCTTTCAGTTGGTTCTAAAGCAGCCGGGTTTGCTCTTGCACTGAGATTGCTAGTGGGGTGCTTCGGCGCATTCGACACCCAATGGAAATTGCTCTTCACAGTGCTAGCAATATTGAGCATGACTCTTGGGAACGTAGTTGCCTTAGCGCAAACATCAATGAAGAGAATGCTTGCCTATAGCTCAATTGGGCAAGCAGGCTTTGTAATGATCGGGCTTGTATGTGGAACCGAAGACGGATTCGCAGCGATGGTGCTTTACATGGCTGCCTATCTATTTATGAATCTTGGAGCTTTTGCGTGCGTCATTCTATTTTCTATTCGTACAGGCAGTGATCGCATATCTGACTACGCAGGTTTATATCAAAAAGATCCTCTGATAACCCTTGGGTTAAGTCTTTGTCTCTTATCTCTTGGAGGTATTCCCCCAATGATTGGATTTTTCGGAAAAATATATCTTTTCTTCGCAGGCTGGGCAGATCATCAATACCTATTAGTTGTCGTAGGCCTCATCACATCAGTGATATCCATTTATTACTACATTTCTGTAATCAAAATGATGGTAGTAAAAGAGCCTAAAGAAGCCTCAGAAGTAGTAAAAACTTATCCACCTATCCAATGGTCAAATGTTGGAATGCCTTCCTTAAGATTTGCGCTATTAGGGTGCGTTGTATTTACTGCTATCGGAGGAATTCTCTCTAATCCACTATTCCAATGGGCAAATAATACTGTTATTGGTACACCGCTTTTGCAACAGGCAATAGCTATGAGCAATCATCAAAGCCTTGGATAATCAATTAAAACTAAAGTCACCCGTACCCGTAGCTGAACTCAAAGACGTAAGCAAGCTCTATGGGCAAGGTGAGGCAACTGTCAAAGCGCTGGATCGGTTAAACCTAGTTGTAAATCATGGAGACTATCTTGCAGTAATGGGAGCAAGTGGCTCTGGGAAAAGCACAGCGATGAATATCATTGGCTGCCTTGATCGGCCTTCAAGCGGAAGCTATCGGTTAAATGGAACAGCCATCCAAGAATTAGACGATGATTCTTTAGCTGACCTTCGCAATCAAGCCTTGGGATTTGTTTTTCAGCAATTTCATCTACTCCCTCAAGCCACTGCTATTGAGAACGTAATACTTCCAATGATTTATGCAGGAGTACCAGCAGCCGAAAGAAAAAAGAAAGCCGAAGAAGCACTAGAAAGAGTTGGATTATCAGACAGGATGAATAACCGTCCAAATCAACTATCAGGGGGGCAACAACAAAGAGTGGCTATTGCCAGAGCAATCATTAATAAACCTGCCTTACTTCTTGCAGATGAACCAACTGGCGCACTGGACTCAACAACAACAGAAGATGTACTCAATCTTTTTGATGAACTTCATCTTCAAGGAATCACTGTTGTTCTGGTAACGCATGAAGACGATGTGGCTGCAAGAGCAAAAAGAATTGCTCGATTTAAAGATGGAAAAATACTCGAGACGAAAAACAAGTTTTGAGATTTTTTCTTCAACCCCACCTAATCCAACTCGTAGTTAAAAACCCTCTCTTCAATCTAAGTGCCCCTCCAAGCTCCAGCCCTACCACCTCCCAACGCTCGCCATCTTTCGGGTCAATCACTTCCCAAGTCCATAGCCTTCGTTCAACTTCGTCACGAACTAACTCAGCCTTGTCAGCCAACTTCATAGCTCTTTCAAGAGCCCAAAGCACCTCAGCCGTCCATACAGAGGGTTGACATTGACAAGGTTGAAGCCATTCCACTAAGGCAGTTCCCTCCAAAGGGACCCTATTTGAAACATTTAAACCAAGACCTACACAAGCAAATCTCACTTGGCTCCCTCTACGGATCAACTTAGGCAAAATTCCCGCGGTTTTTCGTCCCGCAATCAAAAGGTCATTAGGCCACTTGATAGTCACTTCTAGACCTCGTCGTTCAAGCCTCTCAGCCATAGCAAGAGCAACTGTCAATCCTAAAAGTCCAGCAGATTCACTCTCTGCAACCCATGGGATCGCTGCACTCAACCAAACTCCACCTCGAGGAGACTGCCAAGATCGTCCTCTCTGGCCAAAGCCACCATTTTGCTTGCCAGCAATACACGCACGAGGCCTAGAAAAATCCCAAGGGTCTTCTTCAAGCCATTTTGAAAGAGAAATTTCAGTGCTCGTACAAACTGGTTGCCAACGCAATGACCAGGGTGTTGCACCCAGAGAACCACTCCGCCAATGCCTTGCTACGGCAGAAGCACCTTTAAATACATCAGATCTTCGCATCCCACCACAAACTTATTCGACCAATAGCCTCCTCTAAGTCTTCGGAAGATCTAACCAATGCCAACCGCAACCAATTCCTACCACCCAAACCAAATCCAGACCCAGGAGTCAGAGCAATTCCAGTTTCATCTAACAATTCAATTGCGAGAGTCTCATCTGTATAACCTTGATCTTTAGCCCACTCTGGCAATGGAAGCCAAAGATAAAGAGCCATTGATGGCACTGGCGTGTGCCATCCAATATCATTTAAAACTTGAAGCGTCCTATCCCTTCGTTTGCGGTAAATCCCAAGAAGGTTTTTTGGCCAGTTGGCAGCATGACTCAAGGCAGCTATACCACCTTTCTGTAAAGCCAACGACTGATTAAAATCCACTACTGCCTTTAATTGGCGCAAGGCTTTTATCAAAGGCTCCGCACCAATAGCAAAGGCCAGTCGAAACCCGCCCATACACCAGCCTTTAGAGAACGAAAAGAACTCAATGCCACATTCTCGCCAGCCTTCCGAATGCAATAAAAGTGGCGCTTCTCCATCTAATGCAAGATCAACGTAGGGGTTGTCATGGGCCACAACCACCTGATGTTGAATCCCTATAGACATCGCCTCATCCAACCAACTCTGATGTCCAACCTGAGCAGTTGGGTTATGGGGAAATCCACAAACCATCATTTTGATTTGATCCCAATCGTTTTGACTTAAAGACTGAAAGTCAGGTCGCCAATCTTCTTCATGTCGCAATCGAAGACAATGAATATTTGCATCAGCTAAAACCATTCCACCCAAATGAGAAGGGTATGAAGGGTCCATTATCAAAGCCGAATCACCTGGATCTAATACAGCCAAAGGGAGATGGGCTGTACCTTCTTGGGATCCAACAAGAAGCAGAACCTCTCTTTCAGGATCTACTCTCACCCCAAAACGCGATTCAGCCCAAAAAGCAACAGCTTCTCGAAATGCACTAGTAGAGGCATGAAGACAATAAGAATGGCTTTTGGGATCAGTCAGTGCCGCTGCAATCGCCTCAAGCACTACAGGTGGAGGAGATAAATCTGTAGAGCCTAAAGACAAGTCGACCATAGGAAGTTTTCCCTGAATAGAACTTGTAGTTCTATAAAGCTCCTTCCTGTGGTCATTGCGATCAAACACTCCACTTCCAAGTTTTTCAATCCGCTTGGAAATCACCATCAAAAACTTTCTCCAAGAAAATTTTCAGAGCCTCAAGCAAATCAAAGGTTCAAACAATCATCCTTCTCTTCAAATTTAGAACTGATCAATAGCTCTTTTCATTTCCTCCAACTCTGCATCCACTTCAGAGACCTTCACCGCTTCAACCTCATCAGACGAGTCAATGTTTCCCTCTCCAAAGGAAGATATTTCACCTGAAGGCAAAGCGACTGCTTCCGCTCCTGCCTGAAGTCGCTTACGCAACGCATTTAACTCATCGTCGACATCATCGCCTCCTTCTAAAGCTGCAAACTGACTTTCCAAGTCCGCTCCTGCCAACTCTGAAGCAGCCTGACTAGTAGCTTCTAGGGCCTGAACCTTATCTTCCATGCGATCAAAGGCTGCCATTGCAGAATTTGTGCCTAAATTCCCAACTGCACTTTGTAGTTGATGTTGCGCTTTAGCCGCTTGAGCTCTTGCTTTAAGCATATCTTTCTTAGTCCTTGCCTCTGCGATCTTGCCCTCAAGGGCTACCAAACTGCGTTTAAGCAACTCAACTTGCCCTTCTTGAGCCTTTAATTGAGTTGTCAATGATGTAGAAGATTCTTGAAAAGTCTTGCGCCGTGCAAGAGCTTCCCTCGCGAGATTCTCCTCTCCTTTCTGCAATGCAAGTTCAGCACGTTCATACCAAGTTTTCGCTTGTCCTTGAGCCTGTTCAGCCTGATTATGCAAACGCTTCTGACTAGCAATTGCAATGGCAACGGCTTGGCGCAGCTTGACAAGGTCTGACTGCATATCAGCAACTGACTGATCCAAAATCTTCACAGGATCCTCAGCCTTACTGACAAGATCGTTGAGATTGGCACGAAGCAAACGGCTAAGCCGGTCAAAGAAGCCCATGGAGGCAAAAGCAAGACCTACTGGAGGCTAGCGAGGTTCAGAGAAAACTAGCTCTAGGATTATCAGATGAATTTTTCTCCGAAAGAAGAGCGGGCTCGCTTTGGCAAAGGAGAAATCATGCGCCCAGCAACTCCAAAGCCTGCAAGCCCTCTCTCAAGTTGTCTGGAAACCTTGAAAAAATCGTGGAGCAAACAAAAGGGTATAGCTGGGCTATGGCAAGACTGGCCCAAAATCGCAGGAGCTCAGTTAGCACCTCATTGCCAGCCACTGAACCTCTATAAAGGCATTTTGTTTGTCGGTGCGAGTCACCCTTATTGGCGACAAGCACTCCAATACAACCGTCCACATCTTCTTGCAAACCTACGTACCGCTGGCCATGACATTCGAGAAATCCGTATTCAACAGCATCATCCAGGCCCAACTCAAATATCAGATTCTGAAGAACTTATCTGGGCTCGCCATCCAAGCAGAATTGATGTTCATGGAATAACTCCATGTCCAATTTGCAAGAGCCCAGCCCCCACTGGAGAAGTCTCCCTTTGGGGAAAGTGCAGCTTCTGCAGAAGACAAGAGATCCAAAAAAAGACTTCTTTATCAGATCACTCAAATTAGAAAGATTTCGAGCTTTTCAGCATGAAAGTTCAAAATCTCTCAGGCCGTGGCTTTCGCCAATCAGATGCAATTCCTTTTTCTTTTATTTGGCTAGCCCTTTTTTCCAAAAAACGACGATCCACGCGTAAAACCAAATAATTCCCAAATTCCCCAAGTTGATCTGACTCAATGTCTTGCCAATGCCTACGTTTTTTTGTCCCCTGATCAATCACTACAAGAACGGTTCTAGATCCATCTTTTCCTTCAATGGGCAAACCTCTCCAACCCATTCGCTGTTCTTGATTTAATCGCTCACTCAAATTGACGAGAGCACCCTCGGAACGCCCTTCATATACAACAACTTGATTTGTATAGAAATGAAGAGAGGGTTTCATCGCACCAACCATTGCAAAAGGCTCTCTTGGCTTCTGAACTGCGAGCATCAACTTTGCGGCCTTGCGCACAGGCAAATGTCTAATTCGATCACCAAGATTCCACATAGGGATAAAAGCCAATAATTGGAATGCAATTATTGGGCCTTGCATCGCAAGCAATCTTCCATATTTAGGACGAATAACTACCAGAATCCCTATCAAGGAAGCGATGCTGAAACATGCTGCCGACCTCAATAGAAGACCACTTCTAAGCAAGTCCTCTGAAAGAGTAGGCATTTCTGCGTCATGGATCTTAGGGACCCACAGTGAAGATCCCCATAGAACTCCTGCTATGAGCACAGTCAAACCAACTGATCCGAGCCAAGCAAAAGCAACTGCCCTAGAAGGTCGGCTAGTAGGCACTGCCGCCAAGCCAATTAATAATCCTGAAGCTGGCGTCGCAGGCAGCCAATAACTAGGCAATTTTGTGGCTGCACATGTAAAAAACAAAAGCACCGCTAAAAGCCAACAAGCCGCAAATAGCAGGAGGGATTCTTGAGGAGAGGGTGCTCGTAAAGAGCTTCTTATGAGATGAGGTTTAAAAGCCCTACAAAGGCCAAGAATCAGAAAAGGTGTGAATGGCAAAGATGCAACCACCAAAACCGGTCCGAAGAACCACCAAGGCTGCAAATGACTATTCACAACTGAGGTAAACCTCTGCAAATTGTGGTAGCCAAAAAAGCTATCCCAAAAAGGCTTCCCTTCCACAATTAATTCAGCTACATACCAAGGCAAGCTGATCAGGCCAGTAATGACGAGTCCACGCAAAGGACACAATTTCTTCCAAAGCCCCCCCACATCCCCTTGAAGCGAAGCAAATAAAACAAGCACAATTCCCGTAAGAACCACTGCCACAGGACCCTTAGTAAGAACAGCCAATCCCAAGAAAACCCAAGCAATCCACCAAGATTGTTTTGAAGGATTGGCATAACGCCTCCATTGAAGAATCAAACTGACTCCCAATGTTCCGCACAAAAGAGCATCGCTTACGGCAGTTCTGCCCCACAGCAAAACCAATGGAGAAAGAACGAATGCAAGAGAAACTGTTACTGCAGTCCTCCTTGGATAGAGATCTCCTCCTTGTGGCCACCTCATGACTGTGTCGCCCAAGAAAAGCATCATTAGAACTGTTGCCAAAGCAGAAGGCATGCGAGCCGCCCAGGTCCCCAATGGATCCAATTCCGCTTGCAATGGGAATGAATACCCCAGGCCCATTAACCAATAAACCAAAGGGGGTTTATCAAAGCGAGGTAATCCATTAACCCTTGGAGTCAGCCAATCTCCAGTTGCCGCCATTGCCCGCCCAGCAGCGGCAAACAGGGGGGGGGTCTCATCCACTAGGCCAGTGGAACCAAGCTGCCAAGTACAAATAACCAAAGCCAAAAACAGAATCAATAAAAGGCCGTTAAACCTTTCACGAGGGGACAGTGCACGCTTCAAATCTGAATCTTTCAGAACCATTAGCTGATGGTGCCATCTAGAGAATTGATCCCTGAACGTATCCAAGCGTCGACCCGCTTTGCGAACACCTCTTGCGAAGCCCATTCCTCAGCCCAACGCCGACAATCAAGTCGTTTTATCTGACTTATACGAGTGCATGCAGCAGTCAAAGCTCCTACATCATCTGGTGGGACTAGCCATCCTGTAACGCCCGAATCAATTATTTCTCCTGGCCCACCCCTATCAAAAGCAACGACGGGCACACCACAAGCCAAAGCTTCAACTACAACATTTCCATAAGCCTCATTCCATTTAGGAGTATTCAGCAGTGCCCTGCATTGACTCAATTCCCGCCGATATTTCTCATTCGGCAAAAAACCGCGCCAATCAATAGTGCCTGAAGGCACGGTGGACTCCACCTCAGACGCATAGCCAGGGTCTTCAATTAAGCCCCACACAATCAATTGATCTCCAAGTGCAGCGGCTGCAGCCACAGCATCTTCCAAACCCTTCTCAGGCGCCACACGACCGGCCCAGCCCAAAGGCCCTTCATTAGTGCGCTGAAATTCATAATTAGCAAGATCAAACCCATTACCAACAACCGTGGGGGGCTGGACCAACGAAAAATCAGACGCTTGCCTAAAAGTATGGAAAGACAATCTTCTTTGATCCCAACTAGCAACATCTGCGATCAAGTCATTCATAATTGCAGCCACCCCTCCCATACTGATCAAGTGAAAAACACTTGGCTCAACTCTTGGAGTAAGCCAAAGAGGTAACCAGTCGTAGCTAAAATTCAAAACAGCATCAGCTGACTTACCGAGTTCTAAAGCTTCCTCCCATAGCCTTGGCAAAACTCCATTGAATGGAATTACAGCAGGATCCTTATCCCCTGCATGTTGCCAAGATGGCTGGTCAACCCCACTTACATGCTTAATCTCAACTCCTGAAGCAACAGCAGGAAGAACCGACCCTTCCGGGGCAACTACTGTCAATTGATTGCCCATAGCATTCAGTCCTTCTACTAAAGAGCAGAGGGTTAACTCCACACCTCCTCCACGACCACTACCAAGATGGCCAATAGGAGTGCTAACTAGTACGAGATTCAGGGCAATAGGCATCATCTACCTATTGCCCTGTTCTGTAGCAAAATTTTCTTGAAGTTTGCCTGCCTCCCAAAGACGTCGCCTTTGGCTTACAAGAAGCACGGAGATCAAAACAACAAGAACCCCAAACCATTGAAGTAATTCAAGCCTCTCCCCAAGGATTAGTACACCCGTAGCCAATGCAAAAACAGGAGTCAAGAAAGCAAGCGAACTAAAACTTGTGAGCTCCTTGCTATTTGCAAACCAAAAGAACAACCCATATGCAATAGCGCTCCCAAAAAGGCTTGCATAGGCCATCAATCCCCAATCAAGAGAAGTCCACTCAGGAAAGAATGCCCTCTTTTGATCAAGAGCATGCAAAACAATTAACGGAATGCTCCCTAAGGTCATATGCCAACCAGTGACTGCAACAGGATCACTACTTCTACAGGCATATCTAATCAAAACTGTTCCTATCGCCATTGCGACTGCAGCGCCAAGCATCCAAAACTCTCCTGGATTCCAGACAATTGTCAAAGAATCCGATTGTCGGAACATAACCAAATGACTTAACAAGCCAGGAGGTGCACCTAGACAGACAATCCCCACCAACCCCAAAGACAACCCAAGCCAGCCGATGGGGTTTATAGCTTCCCCAAAAAGGCTTCTAGCAAGAAGAGCTACCAATAAAGGTTGTGAATCAATCAACACAGAACCAAGGCCTGCGCCAGTACCAGCCAAACCTCTTGCCAAAAAAGCCTGAAAAAGACTTGCATCTATTACCGTGAAAGCAAGAAACCAAATCCAATCTGAGCGCGCTATTACAAGGCTTCTGCCTAAGATTGGCACTGCAAAAACAAGTGCTAACCCTGCAGGCAACAGCCTCAAAGATGCAACCAACAATGGTCCTCCTGATGAAACAAGAGGTGCCATAGCTGCCATCGCCGTTCCCCATAAAGCGAACGGAAGCGCCATAAGAAACCATTGCCTAATTAAGAACATGAGGGCAACCAACCGAACTCCTTTTTAAGATTCGAAGTAATTCGCAAAATTGGCATGATCTGGCCCTTACGCCGCAAATCTCGTAGGCGGATGGCTCGCATAAGCATTGATGGGCCAATTACTAGTAGTACACGCACGTGGGTCCTGAAAGCATTACGGCAGGTAGAAGAGAGGGAATTTCCCGCGCTTCTCCTTCGAGTAGACAGTCCTGGAGGAACCGTTGGAGACAGTCAAGAGATTCATTCCGCCTTATTAAGGCTTAGAGAGAAAGGCTGCCATGTTGTAGCAAGCTTTGGGAATGTCTCTGCGTCAGGAGGAGTTTATGTTGGGGTTGCAGCAGAAAAAATCATTGCCAATCCTGGAACGATAACTGGTTCAATAGGCGTAATCCTTCGAGGGAACAACCTTTCGAAATTGCTAGAAAAGATTGGTATTCGTTTCGAAACAATCAAAAGTGGAGCTTTCAAAGACATTCTTTCTCCAGATCGTCCACTCTCTAAAGAAGAGCGTGACCTATTACAGGCTCTAATCGATAGTAGCTATGATCAATTTGTGGAAGCAGTTTCAGAAGGGCGCAAATTAAGTAAAGAAAGAGTAAGAGAATTTGCTGACGGAAGGGTTTTCAGTGGGGCTCAAGCCATGGAACTCGGCTTAATTGATGAGTTAGGCGATGAGGCCCATGCAATCAAAGTTGCAGCAAAGCTTGCAAAGCTAGATGAAGATAACGTTCGACCAATAACTCTTAAAGGACCAAAGAAAAGATTATTTGGTTTACTTCCTGGGTCTACTTTTTTATCTGCGATTATAGAAACTCTAAGAATAGAACTTACCAATACCGGACAAATACTTTGGCTATTTAAACAATGAGCAAATTTATAACCAACAAAAATTTGCAGTTAAGGGCTTTAAGGGGAGCCACTACTAGTCAAGCCAACACTACAGATGCAATAAGAGTTTGCGTCAATCAACTAGTAACTGAACTAGTAAACAGAAACAAACTTCAACCTGATCAAATCATTTCAATCACATTTTCTGTGACCGGTGATTTAGATGCATGTTTTCCTGCAGCAATTGCACGCCTCCAGCCTGGATGGGAAAATGTCGCTTTGCTGGACTGTCAGCAAATGACTGTAAAGGGAGACCTTTCCCGATGCATTCGAATACTTGCCCATGTCTGGTTACCTTTAGAGCAGACTCCTCAACATCCGTACCTCGGAGAAACCGCGATGCTTAGACCCGACAGGTCCTAACAAATCAAAACAAAAAAAGACCTTGATTTTTCAAGGTTTGTCAATTCGCCATCTCCTTTCAAATGTTTAAGACAGCCCTCAAAAATCACAAAAAAACAGTCGCTGCATTTGGCATTGCAGCAGGGATGTTTTCATCAGGTTTTTTATTTGAAAGCATCTATCCCAGCAGTAGCAACGCGGCCCCAGGGCTCTTCGAATTCCGCTGGGACAATTCCACGAACTACAGAAAGCTCTACTACTTACAAAGCTCTTCAGCGAAAAGAGATCGTTCCACATATTTTTTCGTTCTTAAACCAAGAGATCGGAAGACTGCAATCCTTAAACTGAGCATCACAATTCCAAAAAATTTCAAAGCCAGAATCACACCTAAAAAGCTGACTCTCTGTGAACTTCATCTAGGTGGAATGCTTTCAAAAACAAAATGCAAGAAAAAAATTCCTGCAGTCTTTGAAATTGATAAGGATTTAACCAGCATCGATGTTTTCCCGGACAATCCGATACCTGATGGAGGCAGCTATGCAGTCGTAATGAAAATTTTCAATCCTGATCGATCAGGGATGTACCAATTCAATGCTCTTGCGCAAGCCCCAGGAGACGTGCCCCTTGGAGGCTATCTAGGAAGTTGGAGCATAGACATCGACTGAACTGATAAAATTGCCCAAAACGAGCCTGGTAGCTAGAAAGCACAATGACAAAAAGAACTTTAGGTGGAACAAGTCGTAAGCGAAAGAGAGTCTCTGGATTCAGAGTGCGAATGAGGTCCCACACTGGCCGTCGAGTGATACGCAGCCGTCGCAGAAGAGGGCGTAATCGTATTTCCGTATAATCTCATTTCACTCAATCCATTAAAAAATATACCAATATTTAATGCAATAAAAAATGGTTTTACCTGCATCAATGCGATTGAAAGGACAAAGGTGTTTTGACCACCTTCATAGAAATGGCAATATGTTTCACAGCTCTTTAATGACTATTAGAGTGGTCGGAGCAAATCCAAAATTCCTGAAACAAAAATGTATACAAGTTCCTCAAGCTTCCTGCAGATGCGCAGTTGCAATTAGCAGCAAAGTAAACAAAAAATCGGTCGAACGCAATAAATTGAGAAGGCTTCTACATCAACACCTCAGGCAAAGGCTGGAAAATGCACCCGAGAATGCAAGCAACTGGGCATTACTTACTCTTAAACCAAAATCTTCCTCTGCTGAACATCCTTCCTTGTTGGAAGAATGCGACAGGTTGCTCGTTAAGGCAGGTTTATTGAAATGACAATCAACAAAGAAGAAATCTTCTATGAAGGTGGTCCTGCTCAAGGAGATTTGATAATAAATCTGCTTGCAGCACTAACCCTTATAGGCATTCCTTTTGCGGTAGGAGCCATTGTACGAGCCTTATGGCTTAGGTTTCACATAACGAATAAAAGAGTTTCTGTCACTGGAGGTTGGCTTGGGAGAGACAAAACCCAAGTCGCATATAGCCAAATCAAAGAAGTACGATCTATCCCTAGAGGCTTCGGTTCTTGGGGTGACATGGTTGTAGTACTTAAAGATGGCGGCAAGCTCGAGATGCGATCAGTACCTCGATTCCGAGAAACCGAGAAATACATCTGTGAGCGAATCAACATCCCTAGACCTCTTAGCTCAAGCCAAGAGATCAAAGGCTTCGCCGCCTAATCCTCAAGGTTTTAATCCCACAAAACAGTTGCTATAGCAGACTGGCATCATCATTCCCTAACCACATCTAGAAAACCGTGATCGGGTACATCTCTGACAACTTGCTTATCCCGATCCTAGATTTCTTCTATGGATTAGTGCCCAGCTATGGCCTCGCCATAATTGCGCTGACGATAGTTATCCGTCTAGCACTGTTCCCATTAAGTGCTGGATCAATTAGAAGTGCGCGCCGCATGCGAATAGCCCAACCTGTTATGCAAAAGCGTCAGGCGGAAATTAAATCTAGATATTCCAACAACCCACAAAAGCAACAAGAAGAACTTGGCAATCTGATGAAAGAGTTCGGCAGTCCTTTGGCAGGATGCCTTCCTCTTTTAGTACAAATGCCTATCCTTTTTGCTCTTTTTGCGACTTTAAGAGGGTCACCGTTTGCTGATGTTCCTTATGCGGTAAACATCAAAGTCTTGCCCGCCGAACAAATTGCCGCAGTGGAGCCGAAGCCCTTCACAAGTGCACGGCATTCGATTTTCATAACTTCGAAAAATCATTTCCCAGTTGTTGCATCCCTTCCAGGAGGCACCAAATTAGGAGTTGGTGAAAGCTCACAAATCAAACTTCAGAATCTGAGAGGAGACAGTTTCAGCAATTTGCTGTCTGATTTTGAAGAAGGCTCAAAATTCACACCAACATGGCGCGTCTCAAAAGGAGAAGATCTTGTAAAGGTATCTTCAGATGGCACTGTCACAGCTCTTTCTCAAGGTGATGCGATTGTCGAAGGGAAAATCCCTGGATTAGCTGCAAAAAGTGGTTTCCTCTTTATCAAAGCTCTTGGACAAGTAGGTTTTTACGTTGACGGGGCAATTAACTGGGACATAGCAATACTTGTTGGAGGCTTTGGCCTCACCCTCTTGATTTCGCAAGCATTGGCAGGCAAAGGGATGCCTCCAAACCCACAACAATCAACTGCAAACAAAATCACTCCAGTAATGATCACTGGAATGTTTTTATTTTTCCCTCTTCCTGCAGGCGTATTGCTGTACATGGTTATAGCTAACGTCTTCCAAGCCCTTCAAACTTTCCTCCTCAGCAGAGAAACCTTGCCTGATAACATTCAACGCATTCTTGATGAACAGCTTTCTCAACAATCTAAAGAAGTGGTTGCAACAACCATTGATAGCTCACCTCAAGAACGACTTCCTTTTGAACCTAAAAGTAAAAAATGATACCTTTTGTTAGGCATTTTCTCTTGAGGTTTTGTGCATCAAGAGTTTTCCTAACCCTATTAACTTGTAAGTCCATATCTGGAAATAGACCCTCTCTTGCACTTAAAAGATGAAGAACTGGGATGATCATTTAGATCTTCTAATAAGAGCCAGAACTCCTCTTCTATGGGTTAGAAGCGGAGAAGAAGAACGAGTCGAAGTCCTCTTATGTCAGGCAGCAAAAAGGCTGCATCCTCGAAGACTTGCTACTTGGGATTACATCGAAGGGCTTCAAGGGGTACTTAATTCAGAGGGTTTAGGAGCAAGACAACCAATGTCTGTCCTTCAATGGCTGCAAAAACTAGAGCCATCAAGCCCAACAATCTTGTTGTTAAAAGATTTTCATCGCTTTTGTGAAGATCCTGGGATCGCCCGAATGCTGCGGAACCTATCAAGCCAACTACGAAAACAACCCCATAACGTAGTCATTTGCTCAGGCCAATGGTCACCGCCACACGATTTAGATGAAGCCCTTACCATTCTTGATTTGCCTTTACCTCAAGAGCCGGAAATCAAGGAGCTCTTAAAAAATATTGCGGAGAAAAGTGGAGCCCCTTTAGAGAAAGATGTTCTTGAAGAATTAACCCACGCATGTAGTGGACTTAGTGAAATAAGGGTCAGGCAAGTAGCTGCACGTGCACTGGCTCAGAGAGGGCAAATGGGCAGAGAAGATTTAGCAGAGGTGCTTGAAGAAAAGCGGCAGAATGTAGCTCGAAGCGAGGTTCTTGAATACTGCGTCACAACTGCCACTCCTGCTGACATAGGTGGCTTGGACTCACTCAAAAACTGGCTTGACCAACGGCATCAAGCCTTCTCAGATGAGGCCAGAACATTTGGGTTGCCTCTACCTCGTGGTGTCCTGCTAGTTGGCCCTCAGGGCACTGGGAAATCACTAACAGCCAAGGCAATTGCTCACAGTTGGTCTATGCCGCTTCTGCGCCTTGATGTAGGAAGACTATTTGCTGGATTAGTAGGAGCCAGCGAAGCACGCACTAGAGAGACTATTCAACGAGCAGAAGCAATGGCCCCATGCGTTCTTTGGATCGATGAAATAGATAAGGGGTTTGGAGGTGATGCTCGTAGTGATGGAGGTACTAGTCAAAGAGTATTGGCAAACGTTTTAACTTGGATGGCTGAGAAAAGCTCAGCAGTATTTGTTGTCGCAACAGCCAATGGTGTTGAAAGGCTTCCAGGCGAGCTCCTAAGGAAAGGACGTTTTGATGAAATTTTCATGCTTGATCTCCCAACCATCCAAGAGAGGCACAGCATTCTTAAGTTGCATATTCAGCAACGCAGACCAAATTCAGACCTACCTCTGAATGCAATAGCAGATAGAACAGAAGGCTTTTCTGGAGCGGAACTAGAACAGGCAGTAATTGAAGCGATGCATCTTGCTTTTGCAGAAAAGAGGGAATTACAAGAAACTGATTTAATACTCGCTACAAGTCAATTGATACCTCTTTCTAGAACTGCAAAAGAACAAATTGACTCTCTTAAGCAATGGGCATCTAGCGGAAGGGCAAGACCTGCCTCTCCAATGCTTAGCCTTTAATTAGCTCTGACGAAGGCCAAAAGATTAATTTCTCCTTGGAATAAGCGCTCAAAATTCAAATAAATGGTCTTGGTATTGAGATTTGCCAAGCACTTTGCCCTTATATCTGCTTAATCTCTCCAAAAATCAGGGCGGCTAGGTTTAGCCTGCTCGCTCAGTATTCTTAATTTTCGTGCTTGACCAGCGCCTGGTGCGTGACAATCCAGACCTTATAACCCGTGAGCTCGAGAGAAGAGGGTTAAATGTGGATTTACAGCCACTGCAAAAGAATGCACAAGTACAAAGAAGCCTAGAAGAGCAAAGAAGCACCCTCCAGGGTGAAAGCAATCGAATTGGCAAACAAGTAGGCATCCTCATAAAAAGTGGTGCAAGCCCTTCATCTCAAGAAATTGAAGAATTACGCCGCGAGGGAAACAAAATCAAACAAAAGGTTGCTTTGCTTGAAGAACAAGAAAAAGAGCTCTCTATCAATCTTCAAAAACAGCTCTTAAGTCTCCCCAACCTTCCATCTCCCTACTGCCCCGATGGAAAGAATGAAAGTGAAAACAAAGAAATCCGCAGTTGGGGAACCCCTAGAAAAGAAAAGTCCTTGCTAAAGCACTGGGAAATCGCTGATGCCCTAGGACTATTTGACAGTGAGCGGTCAGTACGTATTGCTCAAAGTCGCTTTGTCACCCTTCTCAATCACGGGGCACGTCTTGAACGTGCGCTGATTAACTTCATGCTCGATCTGCATACAAAGAAAGGCTACTTAGAAGTCATGCCTCCCGTATTAGTCAATAGCGCAAGTCTCACAGGCTCGGGGCAACTACCCAAATTTGCAGAAGAGAGCTTCCGCTGTGCAGATGATGACCTCTGGTTGACCCCGACAGCAGAGGTGCCTGTTACCTCACTTCATCGCAATGAAATAATTCCTTTGGAACAATTACCTCTTAGGTATGTGGCTTATACCCCATGCTTTCGGAGAGAAGCCGGCAGCTATGGGAAAGACACTAGAGGATTAATTCGCCTGCACCAATTCAATAAAGTCGAGCTGTACTGGTTCGTCCACCCTGAAGAATCTCTGGATGCCCATGAACAAATCACTTCTGACGCAGAATCAATCCTCCAGGCCTTAGAACTTCCATACCGGGTAATTGAGCTATGCACTGGAGATCTGGGATTCTCTGCTTCTAGGACATATGACCTAGAAGTTTGGTTGCCAGGTGCTGGAGCCTTTAGGGAAATATCAAGTTGCAGCACTTGCAATGATTTCCAAGCAAGACGTTCTTCAATAAGAACGAAGGAAGGAAAATCAACTCGACTCATCCATACTCTTAATGGGAGTGGATTGGCTGTTGGGCGCACAATGGCTGCACTGCTTGAGACAGGTCAACAATCTGATGGAAGTGTTCTACTCCCAGAAGCCTTGGTTCCTTACTACGGTAGTCAGCTAATCCAACCACAATGAACTTTTTAGTAAGAGGTATATGAACGTCCTTGCAGCGTTAGCAGTTCTAGGGCTCCTAATAATCATTCATGAAACAGGCCACTTCCTTGCTGCGTCAACTCAGGGGATCAGAGTAAATGGATTCTCTGTTGGATTTGGGCCTGCTCTCTTCAAGAAAGAACTAAAAGGGGTCACCTACGCATTACGAGCTTTACCTCTGGGCGGATTCGTTTCTTTCCCAGATGACGACCCTACAAGTGACATATCTCCAGATGATCCCGACCTATTAAAAAACAGACCAATAGCTCAAAGGGCTCTTGTTATATCCGCAGGTGTGCTGGCAAACCTTTTGCTGGCCTGGCTGATTTTGCTAAGTCAATCTGCTTTTGTTGGGTTACCCAGTGAGCCAGAGCCTGGAGTAATGATTTTGTCAGTACAGCAAAACGAAGCAGCCGCTGGAGCTGGCCTAGCTCAAGGTGATCGAATCCTGAGTATTGACGGAGTCGAACTAGGAAAAGGTATTGAAGCAGTTCAATTACTTGTAGAGCAAATACAAAGTTCCCCAGGCAACACCTTGCAAATAGAACGCCTTCGTTCTGGGAAAAGGGAAAATCTAAATATCACCCCGACCAATCGAAATGGGAATGGACAAGTCGGGGCACAGTTGCAGCCAAACCTCACTGGTCAAATGCGCCCCGCAAAAAATGTTACTGAGATTTTCAGTCAATCAAATAACCAATTTTTAGATCTACTGACTAAAACGATCCAGGGCTATCAAGGTCTTGTAACAGACTTCGAATCAACCGCAAAGCAACTTAGTGGACCAGTAAAGATCGTTGAGATTGGAGCTCAACTAACTGAACAAGGGAATGGTGGGTTGATCCTTTTTGCAGCACTAATCTCAATAAATCTTGCAGTCCTAAATGCTTTACCACTTCCACTGCTTGATGGCGGTCAACTACTACTTCTATTGGTTGAGGGGCTGAGAGGAAAACCTGTTTCAGAACAGTTTCAGAATGCTTTTATGCAATCTGGCTTCTTACTTTTGGTTGGACTCAGTGTTGTTCTAATCATCCGAGACACGAGTCAATTATCAATTGTCAAGGAATTAATGGGTAACTAGTGTCACCCCTCTATTCCCTCTCCAGCCTTGTGATCAAGTCATAAAGGCCACGTAAAGAGGTAATATTTCAAGGTTATTTCAAAAGATTTAAACCCGCCGCATGGCCAAGAAGTCAATGATCGCGCGCGATGTAAAGCGCAAGAAGCTTGTTGAGCGCTATGCGGCCAAGCGCAATGCTCTTATTTCAGCATTCAATGCTGCAAAAGATCCTATGGAGCGTCTTGAGATCCATAGAAAAATCCAAGCTCTGCCAAGAAATAGTGCTCCATCAAGAATGCGCAATCGCTGTTGGGCCACGGGTAAGCCTCGAGGGGTTTATAGAGATTTTGGTCTCTGCAGGAACCAACTACGTGAACGAGCTCACAGAGGCGAACTGCCTGGCTTAGTTAAATCAAGTTGGTAATCAACTCAATAACTCGTCCAGATCCAGAGGGAATTCTCCATCTCAAAACGTTGAAATAAAAACATTTGGTGTTTTTCTAATAGTTCAAGTGGGAATCAAATCGAATATTTACTGAAATGGTTCCTGCAGGGTGTCACAATATGGACAGATAAAAAAATCCATAAGAGCACGTGCAAGGTAAGACCCAGTCAATCTCCTTTGATGGTCGGGAAATAAGACTGACGACAGGGCGCTATGCCCCCCAGGCCGGTGGTTCAGTAATGATGGAGTGCGGAGACACCGCTGTCCTAGTAACTGCAACCAGATCAACAGGTAGAGAAGGAATTGACTTCCTCCCTCTCATCTGTGATTACGAAGAAAGGCTTTATGCCGCTGGCAGAATCCCTGGAAGCTTCATGCGTAGGGAAACTCGTCCGCCTGAGCGAGCGACGTTAATCGCTCGTCTTATAGATCGGCCAATGCGTCCTCTTTTCCCTAGTTGGATGAGGGATGACATACAAATTGTTGCCACTTGCCTATCTCTAGACGAAAGAGTCCCTGCAGATGTTCTTGCAGTGACAGGAGCATCTATGGCGACTCTTCTTGCAGAGATCCCATTCCTTGGACCTATGGCAGCAGTGCGAGTAGGTCTCCTAGGTGATGATTTTGTTCTAAATCCAAGCTATCGGGAAATAGAAAGAGGAGATCTCGATTTAGTAGTAGCCGGCACCCCTGATGGGGTAGTAATGGTTGAAGCAGGAGCCAACCAGCTTTCTGAACAAGATGTAATCGAAGCAATTGATTTTGGTTATGAAGCAGTTTGCGAACTAATTACTGCCCAACAATCAATCCTTAAAGATGCAGAGCTTGAGCAAGTCAAGCCTGAGGATCCTGCCGAGGATAAAACCCTCCCAACATATTTAGAAAAAAATTGCAGCAAGCCTATTGGTGAAGTGCTCAAGCAATTTGATCAGTCCAAAGCAGATCGAGATAGCAAGCTTGAATCAATAAAGGCTGAAGTAAACAAATCAATTGAGGGATTAAAAGAAGACAATGCTGTTCGCAAAGCTGTCGCCTCAAACAACAAGCTTCTTGGAACTTCTTTCAAAGCTCTCACTAAGAAGCTTATGCGCGATCAAATCCTCAAGGATGGCAAACGTGTAGATGGGCGCAAGCTTGATGAAGTACGCACAATTAATTCTGCAGTAGGAGTATTACCGAAGCGAGTTCATGGGTCAGGTCTTTTCCAAAGAGGTCTTACTCAAGTCCTCTCTACAGCGACATTAGGCACGCCTAGCGACGCGCAAGAGATGGATGATTTAAACCCCAATACTGAGAAAACTTATCTCCATCATTACAACTTCCCTCCCTTCTCAGTTGGGGAAACCAGACCAATGCGCTCTCCAGGTCGTAGAGAGATAGGACATGGCGCTCTTGCTGAACGCGCCATAAGTCCTGTCCTTCCCGCAAAGGATACTTTCCCTTATGTGCTCAGAGTTGTAAGCGAAGTCCTCAGTTCCAATGGTTCCACATCGATGGGTTCTGTTTGCGGAAGCACCTTGGCCCTTATGGATGCTGGCGTTCCACTTAAGGCACCTGTTGGCGGAGCCGCAATGGGCCTAATCAAAGAAGGAGATGAAGTGAGGATCCTCACTGACATTCAAGGGATAGAAGACTTCCTAGGGGATATGGACTTCAAAGTTGCAGGTACAGAAAAAGGCATCACCGCCTTGCAAATGGACATGAAGATCACTGGTCTATCAGTACCTACAGTCGCCGAAGCCGTCAATCAAGCCAAGCCTGCAAGAATCCATATTCTTGAGAAAATGAGAGAGGCAATAGACGTGCCTAGGGAAAGCCTCTCTCCTCATGCACCAAGGCTTCTTAGCTTCCGTATTGACCCTGAATTAATCGGAACCGTAATTGGTCCTGGTGGCCGCACTATCAAAGGCATCACTGAACGAACCAATACCAAAATCGATATAGAGGATGGTGGAATTGTGACGATTGCTTCTCACGATGGTGCTGCTGCGGAGGAAGCTCAAAGAATTATCGAAGGGCTCACTCGCAAAGTAAATGAAGGAGAAGTCTTCACAGGGTCAATTACAAGGATCATTCCTATTGGTGCCTTTGTAGAAATACTTCCTGGCAAAGAAGGCATGATCCATATCTCTCAGCTATCTGAAGCTCGTGTTGAGAAAGTCGAGGATGTTGTAAAAGTCGGGGATGTTGTAACCGTTCGAGTAAGAGAAATTGATAATCGAGGTCGTATCAACCTCACCCTTAGAGGCGTACCTCAAATGGGTGAAGATTCCAGGCCTGAGCCAACCCCAACCCCTGTAGCTCCCCTCCCATAAAGGGAGTGGATTTCCCCTCGTCTTTCCAGATGAGGTCATAGAGTTCTACTTATAGAGAAAAGCCTGGGGCGATATGCATCATGGCTTTAGAAACTGCCTGACAAATTTCGCTGTGGATATATCCATGACTTGCTACTAGGCATCCCATCTGGCGAAAATCACCTGTGTTGTATTGAAGCCATTGACCATCAGCATGGGAAAAGCATCCACCAGCGGCCAGCAAAACAACTTCAGGTGCAGCCATATCCCAATCTTTAGGGGCACTATGGCCTGATAGAGAAATATAAATATCTGCCTCTCCTCTGAGAATAGTTGCAATCTTGCAACCAACGCTCCCTACTTCTTTCGTCCCAGCAATATCGAGACTCCTCAAAAGCCCTTCAAGTTTTAGGTCACGATGATTTTTACTCGCAACAAGTATTAAGTCTTGAAAATTCTTTCTTTGACTAAATCTCACTGGAGAGCGTTCCCCTCTTCGATTCTCACACCATGTACCAAAACCAACTACCCCAAACCACAACTCTTCGGCTTCAGGGACCAACACCACCCCTAATACAGGCCTGTGATTGTTAACCAATGCCAAATGAACAGCATATTCCCCAGTACCTTGAAGAAAATCTTTGGTCCCATCTAATGGATCGAGAATCCAAATCCAATCTTCATCGGACAAGTTCATTGTGTTGAGGTTCCCTTTGGCAGACTCCTCGCTCAACAACGACCAACTTGCAAATGGGAATTGTTGAGTGAGACCATCTAATAACCAACTATTTACTGCAAGATCAGCAGCTGAAACTGGGCCTTCAACTCCTTCCTCTACGTCAAGGGCACTTGGAAAACCATATGGAGGGACATCCCTATTCGCATACGCCAAAAGGATGTCAGCAGCTCCCCAACAAAGAGCTCTCAATTCCTGAAGTAACTCTTCAAGCGTCACATAAGAAGGAAGAAGAGGAACACTCGGCATCATGGTTAGAAGGGGAGAAAAACATTGTGAGTCATCGACCAGAGCCAGAACCAGGAGTGCTGTATTTAGTAGGGACCCCAATAGGACACTTAGGTGACCTATCACCCCGTGCCAAATCACTGCTGGCAAAAGTTTCTACGATTGCCTGTGAAGACACTAGGCACAGCTGTCAGTTACTAAATAGCGTAGGTGGCAAGGCAAAACGACTGAGCTACCACAAACACAACTGCAAAAAAAAACTCCCAAAATTATTAGAAATCTTGCATCAAGGCAAAAGCCTTGCCCTCATAAGTGATGCTGGCTTACCTGGAATAAGTGATCCTGGTGAAGAATTAGTTAATGCTGCACGCAAAGAAGGACTCGAAGTCATCTGCATCCCTGGCCCTTGTGCCGCCACCACGGCCCTTGTAAGTAGCGGACTTCCAAGCGATCAATTCTGCTTCGAAGGTTTTCTGCCCGCGAAAGGGCAAGCAAGAAAACTACGGCTTGATGCGATATGCAAAGAAACAAGGACTACCGTTTTATATGAAGCTCCTCATCGTCTTACCAAACTCCTAGAAGAACTTTTGGAATTATGTGAAAAAGAAAGACCTCTGCAAATAAGTAGAGAACTGACCAAAAAACATGAACAACATATAGGACCGACTATTGGTTCAGCATTAGAATTTTTCCAAAAATACAAACCTCAAGGTGAGTGCACTCTTGTACTGGGAGGTGCGCCCAAGGTCAAGGAACAAGAAAAGAGTGATGAATACTTACTAAGTGAGGTAAAAGCACTCATTCAAAAAGGAGTTACTGCTAGTGATGCCGCACGTCAAGTAGCAGAAGCATCGGGAAAGTCAAGGAGAGTTCTTTATGCCCTACTACACAAATCTATGCCAAAATAAAGACAATCAGGCTATTAAAAGGCAAACTTATAAAAATAGAATCTTTCTAGACAATGACACTTTCACAAATGCGAATCTTAGCAACCAGTTTTAGTAGCGGCATCTTATTGATACTTGTTCTATGCCTTGGTTCTCAAAATCTAAGTGATCGACTTAGTTTAAAAATTGGAGAGGCAAAAACTGCAGAGCTTCCTTCCGGATTTCTCGTAGGCATTTCACTCGTCTTAGGTGTTATTAGTGGAGGAAGTGTAGCGGCATTGTTGTTGCCAACCTCAAAACAATAGTAAAAGTCTTTAATTAAATCCACTAAGTATCTAATGAGATGATAGTGCCCTCCAGAATCAAACGAGTTATCCCTCTTCCGACAAGATAGGGAACTGATAAAGCAAACACTTTACTGTCAGGAACTTGAATTACTCGTTGGCTTCTACCACACTGCCGTTTTGCTGAGCGCTGATTAGAGAAAAGATAAATCGCTTTTCGATCTTGCTCTTCATCATTCATTAAGCCCAACTCGGGGAAATCCTTAAGCGGTCTTGCATCAAGTTCCACTGCCTTTTCTACAAGCATATACACCCTTGAAGGCAATAAATCTAAGGAGAAAGGTTGACAAGATGTTTTTTTAGGCTCATCTACAAAAATATCTTGGTTTAAAGGAACCAGCTCCTGAAAATATTGAGCATTTTGTTCATCCTCAAGCCCATTATCTTCAGTATTTTCATCTCCAAGATTACCTGAAAAATCATCGGCATCATCTAGCGCTAAAAGGCTTGAATCATCATCCATCTCAAGAACACCCTCTTTCCCATGAGCAGAATTTGATTGAGGATCATCAAATTGCTGAAGTTCGTTTTGTCCAAGCTTTTCCCTCAGCGGAGTGCTATTAACAACAACATCACTGTCTTCACTAGAGGTCACTCCAATCAAAGCACCTTTGGCACGCAGTGCTTTGAGCTCTGCATACTCTTCATCTGAGAGCAATGCTTTAACTGTTCTACTAACAGTGTTTGGACTACATCCGAATGCATCTGCGAGCTTGGCGGTGGTCTCACCAGCCTTAAAACTCGCGACAAGCGACCTCTTGTTGCTATCGCTAAGCCGCCTAGCCACCATCAGTTCAAAGTGAGCAGCACCTAACCATAAGGCGCCTTGGTGCAAAATGACTGCAACAATCTTTTTCAAGCTCCCTTAGCTCAGCTGGATAGAGCAGCTGCCTTCTAAGCAGCCGGTCGTTGGTTCGAATCCAACAGGGGGCGTTTACAAACCATTGAAATGCAAGAGAGCTTGATATCACTTGCCGTAGTGACAAACGCATTTGCTATCAGAGCCCTCAAAGTTGCGACAAATCACTGGAAAACAGCGATTTCATTTCAACCCAACTCTTCCAGCATCAAAAGCATGTACTTACAACAAATATCGGGATACCTTCAGTGCATCAACAAATGAGCTCAGAATGGCCTACAACGACGCAGAAGTACTTGCAGGCGGATTAGCTCATGTACCCATTTTGATTGGCTTCGTTGTTTTCCTTAACTCTTATATAAGCAGTTATCAAAATCGCGAGGGATCTTCAACTCGAAAGGAAGACACTCAAACAGCGACTGCAGCAGAACAAGCTCAACGTATAGCCCAAGAAAGAGCTGCGGCAGAACAAGCTCAACGTATAGCCCAAGAAAGAGCTGCGGCAGAATCAAAAAACCAAGATATTGACCAACGTCCTGACTCTTATAAATCCGAGATTTCAACTCCTGTTAATCCACCAAAGTCATACGTTAATAGCGAAAAATTAGATGCATTTGAAAAAGAATCCAATATGGTTTCGACAACCGAAGAGAGGCTAAAAGATGAAGTAGAAAGACTAGAAGCCGAAGCAGAGTTTAAAAAGCTTGAAGAACAATCTCGAAACAAAAAATCCTCTAATTTTAGAACAAAGATAAAGAAAGCCTTTGCAAAGATCAATCCTTGGCAGATAGGAGCAATTGCATTACTTGCAGTAGGAGGAACAAACCTTTTTGCTGCTCAAGAAAACAACAAACACAATCCTACAATCAACCAAAGTTCAAACTGGAGAGAGAAGCATCCGTCAACATTTTTATCAATAAAAGAAAGTATCAAGTCCAAGCAATCAATGAGCTCAAAAGACTTTAAATTATAAATAAATCGACCACTCTTACTAATTGATACTTCATTTATTTTGCAAGCATATTCAGCTTAACTGTTAACTCTTTTGCAAAATTAAACCTCTTATATATATCTATTAATCAACCTCGACCTACAGTAAAAATAAATTCTTGAAAATTAGGATTTGTGAAATATAAAACTGCAACCACAGCCAGTACAAGATTCAGACCTAGCACGACCGAGCCCAAAATAACTCGCTGCCTTTTCCCAGGGAGCTTATATTTCAAGCCCCCCAAATTGTATTCATCAAGATTAACTTGCTCAGGCTTTGCTTTTCTCTTAGGCCTACTCTTTTTAGTCGCCAAAGCCTCTTCAGCAGGACTCTTTAATCCCTTAGGCGCACTTTTCTGATTTTTCTCACCTGAATCCTTTTCACTCGCATCGTCCAGTCGACCGGTGGGGTTGGACTCCTTAAATTCAGCCATCACATTTAGTAGCTATATCTATCTAATAGCAGAAGGTCGCTAAAAAGCCTCGGAAATGCAAACTTTTCCATTATTGCAAGACAATTACTTTCTCACAAATCTGCCTAAAGGCTACAAATAGCATTTAAACATTAAGGTTTAAGGCTGTCTATTGTAATGATTTTCTGTTTAGATCTATAAAAAAACAGGTAAATTTACGTGACATTACCTCTTAATAGAAAGCAATAGACTCAAATAATCCCATCAGGGATTAAACAAATATCCCATATTTTGCCATTTGAAATTTTCAATGCTCCAAACAAGTTCGATTGACATCTTCAAGCAATTGAAATGCGGCATCTCCTCGCCCTTCACGATGTTGGCTCATTATCAAATCAGCACCCAAGCCAAGAGCCAATGTCTGACAAGAGTAGTTTTTTTTCATCGCCGCAACGCGTTGTAATGTTTCGGCCCGCTTCAAAGCCAACCGACAAATATTCACTTGCCTTAACCGAAAACACTTTCGAGCCATCTCGTCAAGAGCTGCCAGCTGAGTCTCACCAGCAACAGAAAATCCAACCGAAGATACCTGCATCAGAACAAATGTCAGCAGCGAAATCTTTCCGCGGCATCCATTTAGTGCAATTAACATGAGCCCTTATAAAAAGGGCTCATGTTTAGCTCAAATTCCAAATTTGATAGAGAAAAGCTTTCGACCACCTAAATCCAAAATCAATTGAGGTGCATTCAAGCTGGCAAAAAAGAATTTTCCCAGCTTTCAAAAGCTAGTTTTCTTAATGAGCTTAAGCAAGATCACGCAAATACGGCTGAGAAAGGTCCTTTGTCTATTTCCTGAGTTAAGGTGTCACACGATAAAAATTACCTTTAAGGATGCATTTCGACTATCACGCGCTTGCAGCCCTTCTGCATACAGCAATTCCAATAGCAGCTGGTGCAGCTGGAGTTGGATATTTCGTTCTGCGTAGCAGAGGCATTGGATTTACAGCCGCCCACCTGCTTGTAGGTGCTCCTATGTTCGTCGTTGGCGCAGCTGCCGCTTTTGCTTTTTACGCAACCAAATAAGGTTCCTGAACTGGGGCTATTTGCTCACTTCAGCTGAACAAAAGCCCCCATTCATTTCCAACCCAAATCAAATACTGATAAATATTTAATCAGTAGCTCAGTTCAGGATTGAACTGAGGTCTTGTTTTGCCCTAAGCAAATCGCTCAACAACTCTTGCGAGGACAACTCTGCACCTTCATTAACGAGGCTGAGGCTTGCCGCCAAGAATCCAATTATCTTTTCAGCAGTCATGCCCTTTTCACGGCAACTCTGAATACCATGACTACCATTTCTTTTTGCCAGTTTCTTGCCTTGAGCATCTAGCCAAAGTGGGGTGTAAACAAACTTTATTTCTTCACTACTAAGTTCATTCATAACAGCCAGCTGAGCCGGCAAAACTGATTGCAAGTCCCTACCCCTTACTACCTCAGTTATTCCAAGCGTTAGCTCATCAATAACAGTCGACAAGTTATATGCAACAAAGCCATCAGAGCGCCTAACAACAACATCACCGCTCGTCGAAAGGAAATCTTGCTTTACTTTTAATCTCCAACTTGGAAGACGCCCTTCTTGCAGCCCCCACGAAAGATCCAAATCCCTACAAGTTGATGGATAAATAAACGGCTCGAAATCATTTGGAGTGAGTTCATGCAAAACCTTCCTTGTACATCGACATGCATACAACTTTCCCTGAGACTTGAGCCCTGACAAAACTGAGTTATACAACCCCTTCCGTTGGCTCTGCAAAACAATTGGACCGTCCCACTTCAACCCCAGCCAATGCAAATCTTCTTGCAAACTCTGAATTGCACCATCGCGATTTCGAGGAGTATCAAGATCATCTACTCTTAAAATCCATTCTCCTTTGGCAAGGCGTGCACGCAACCAAGAGATCAAGGCTGTTCTCAAATTACCTAAATGCAACGGACCTGTAGGGGATGGAGCAAATCTTCCCCTATAGCCTTGCCTTCTGAGGTACCTCCCCTCTTCAAATTGATCACAAATATGTTTAGAGAAGACTGATGACAAAGTCATTTATCTAGAAGGGGGCATGAAAGCAAACAGCACCCAAAAGAGAAAGGCGGCTCAAGTTGGCCGCCTTTGTCTCAGATTCAAGAAGAAAAGAAATCAGCCCTGAACACGATCTTTAAACATCTTGCCAGCTGTGAATGCAGGTACCCGCTTTGCAGGAATCTTGATTTTCTCCCCAGTCTTTGGATTAAGACCTTGTCGAGCCGAGCGATCGCGAGGCTCGAAAGACCCAAAGCCAAGAATGGAAACCTTCTTGCCCTCAACTACAGAATCAATGATGGTGTCGATGGCAGCATCAACAACAAGAGAAACATCCGTTTTTGTTAGCTCAGTTCGGGCTGCTACGAGGTTGACCAGATCAGCTTTGTTCATTGGAAAGTGGTGATGATTAGGGGACTCTTAATGACGAAGCCATGAAAAGCTTTTGTCACGAAGATCCTTCAACGAGCTAATCGTATGGAGCAATGCCCTAGCAGGCAACCGAAAGAGCCTGTGGCGCAATGCTTTATACGAAAGTTAAATCACTTGACAGTTGTGGAGTTTTGATTATCCCAATCCCTCCAGGGCATCAATTTCTGACTGTCCAGAGAGGCAGCCCTCCCCCCAGAAGCCAGTGAGGGTAATGCATCTGGAGGAATCCAGGAGCACAACTTTTCTAGACTATGACACTGCCGAGTCCAATGAAAAGTTCGTCGATTCCGCACTGGAGCTATTCGATTCTTCGCAACAGGAATAAGTAAACGTCCGCAGAACAGGACATTACAAGGAGTAGGAGCGTATGCCACGCAGCTGCCTGGAGTAGGGCCAGGTGTCCAAAGCAGCCTTACACCTGATGCAGTGGTGTGCTCCTCTTGAAAATCTTCCAATAAAGACAAACCTGGTAGAAGATAGGCCTCCTGCTCTTGAATCAAAACAGGCCATCCAAAAGCATCCTGCAAAGCACGAACTTTTCCATGTCCATCTCTATTGGTGAGAAGTATCCGAACCATTCGGCCATTTGCAAGTTTGGAGAGGGCATCCATCGTCTCCTTAGTAAATGGAGGACAATCAATAAGCAAAGGCTCCGGATCACACTCCAGCCACCAGGAAGTACCCCCTTCGCAATCAGAGTTAGGAGGAAATACCCACAAGTATTCGGTCAACTTTTTTGGTGGAATACCAATTTCCACTGGATGAATACTCTTCATGACATTCTGAACATGCCAAAGCAATTAATTCTGGCCAATGCTTCCTGAGTTATCTCAATCAGGATCAGTGAGCAATTTCCATGTGGGCAAACCATGGCCCATAGGCAGCACAATCACTGAAACAGGTGTGAATTTCTCTGTCGCAGCACCAGAAGCAAAGCAAGTCGAACTCCTAATCTTTGCGACTGCTCAAGACAGTGAAGCAAAGGAAATAATAAACATCCCAGAAACAAATCGCTCTGGAGATTATTGGCATGTAGAAGTCGAAGGATTGAAGGAAGGAAGCTTTTATGGATACAGGGTTTCTGGGCAACAAAATGCTGGCCCCAAAAACTTCTCTTCTACAAATGTCTTATTAGACCCTTGCGCAAGAGCCATTAGTGGATGGGCGACCTATACCAGAGACAAAGCCAAAAGCGGGGAGGCCAATCCTGAAGGCTTTCTGAAGTCAGTTGTATGCGAGAGGGAGCATTTTGATTTCACCTCACACCCAAGGCCTAGACATCCTTGGCATCAAAGCGTTATCTACGAGCTACATGTAGGCGGTTTTACTCGTGATGCAGCTTCAGGTGTTTCCGATAATTACAAAGGAACCTTCCTGGGATTAATACAAAAACTTCCTTATCTAAAGGATTTGGGCATAACCGCAATAGAACTACTGCCAATATTCTCCTTCGACCCATGTGATGCACCAGCTGGTCAAAAAAACTATTGGGGCTATAGCCCTCTTAACTGGTTCACACCTCATCATGAATACATAGTTGACCAGGATCCTCTTGAGGCACGTAAACAGTTCAGAACTCTTGTTGAAGCTTGTCATGACAATGACATCGAGGTCATTATTGACGTTGTCTATAACCACACCACTGAAGGAGGTCCCCATGGGCCAAGCCTTTCATGGCGTGGATTAGGAGAAAAACTTTATTATCACCAAAACTCTCAAGGAGAGTATTTGGATGTAAGTGGATGCGGCAACACTATCGCCGCTAACAGGCCACTGGTACGCCAATTAATTCTCGAATCAATGCGTTGCTGGGCCAAGGAACTTGGCATAGATGGCTTCCGATTCGATTTAGGTGTCGCCCTAACAAGAGGAGAAGGCCTAACTCCTTTAGAACAACCACCTCTATTTGAAGAGATCGAATCCGATCCTGGGCTAAGCGATTTAAAGTTAATTAGTGAACCCTGGGATTGTGGAGGTCTTTATAAATTAGGAGATTTTCCAGCAAAAGGAGTAAGTACTTGGAATGGTCATTTTAGAGATGACCTGCGTTCATTTTGGAAAGGAGAAAGCGACACTGTTTGGAAACTAAAGGAACGCCTCAATGGAAGTCAAGATTTATACAAAAGCAAGTCAAATAAAATAGAAAGTTCATTGAACTTCGTAACTTCACACGATGGCTTTACTTTAAATGACTTAGTAAGCTTCAACTTCAAACATAATCTTGCGAATGGTGAAGATAATCGCGACGGAGAGAATCACAATAGAAGCTGGAACCATGGGACTGAAGGTCCAACAACTGACAGCTTTATAAAAAAGCTTAGAGGAAGACAACAAAGAAACTTACTTGCCTCATTATTACTTTCTCCCGGAGTCCCAATGCTAGCTATGGGAGATGAAGTAAGCAGAAGTCAAGGTGGCAATAATAACGCCTGGTGCCAAGACAATCGTCTCGGTTGGATGATCTGGGAACCTTCAAATTGTGATAGAGATCTTCACCTTTATGTCAAGAAGCTACTTCTAATCAGAAAACAATTAAAAGAACTATTCTCTCCCGAATATATACATAAGGAAGCCTCTCCTCTAAACAAAACTGACGACCAATCTTTATGGCTGAAATGGCATGGAGTCGAAGTAAATAAACCAGATTTTGGCGACTGGTCTCATGCAATTAGCTATAGCTTAAATCGAGGTCTGCAAGGCAGCATCATGTGGATCGGATTCAACGCATGTGAGAAGGAAATGCTCTTTGAAATCCCAAAACCGACTTCCACTTGGAATTGCATGCTGAACACATCAAATCAAAGTCCACTAGAACTCTCAACCGAACCAATCGCTTGGCCAAAAAATTCCATAAAAATGGAAAGCAGAAGCCTTGTAGTAATGCTGAATTGCGAGTACGCCTCTCTCATCAAGCTGCAATAATCATTTTGAGATAAGCGGGCGGCGGGAATCGAACCCGCATCATCAGCTTGGAAGGCTGAGGTTTTACCACTAAACTACGCCCGCACTAATACATCAGAACCAACTTCAAGTTTGAAGTAGAACTGCTTATCAGTATCACTGCATTATGACTTCACGACCCCCCTTCCTCCAAGCTTGACAACATCCAAACCAAGCGGTGGGTCTCGCCAAAGACTAATGATCTCCTATGGCCTTGGGGATGCTGGCACTGGTCTAGCCGCTACACAACTGGGGTTCTACCTGTTCCCTTTCTTTACAGGAACAGCTGGACTTCCTGCATTTGTTGCAGGTTCCCTATTAATGGTCATCAAAGTTTGGGATGCAATCAATGACCCATTAATAGGCTGGATGAGTGACCGAACAAAGAGCCGCTGGGGGCCAAGAATTCCATGGATGCTAGGGGCCGCTGCACCATTAGGGATCAGCCTGGCGGCTATGTGGTGGGTCCCCCCAGGAGATTTAAATCAAAAGACTGCTTATTACATAGTGATAGCGGTTTTATTAATGACCGCCTACACAGGCGTCAATCTTCCCTATGCAGCACTTTCCACGGAATTAACAACCAATACGGCATTACGAACTCGGCTCAATGCAGCCCGTTTCACAGGTTCAATTCTTGCAGGGTTTAGTGGATTGGTTGTAGCAGCAAAGCTGCTCTCCACTGGGAATGAAGGGTTCATCGCAATGGGCAAAATCACTGGCTTAATTGCAACGTTGGCGACTCTGATCTCTTGCTGGGGACTAGCTCCTTTTGCAAAAAAAGCACAAAAACCCAAACCTCAATCGGAACCATTCCCAAATCAGATCAGGCGCGTCCTTAACAACCAACGTTTCATTCGAGTGATTGGCCTCTATCTGCTTCTTTGGTGCGGCCTACAACTAATGCAAACAGTTTCTCTGATTTATCTAGAGCAAGTGATGAAAGTCCCTATAGCTTTATCAAAATGGATCGGGCCAATACCCTTTCAAATTAGCGCCCTCATAGGCCTACAAGTCTGGAGCTTTTATTCCAATCGCTATGGCAGGATTTCAGCCCTTTATCTAGGCGGAAGCTTGTGGATTACTGGCTGCCTTATTGCAATGTTTTTGCCTCCAATCAATCCTGAAAGCTACATAGCCAATGCGGGGCAAGACATTGTCAGAATGATCCTTCTCATAGCAACAATTGTCTTGGTTGGATTTGGAGCATCTACTGCCTATCTGATCCCATGGTCATTACTCCCAGACGCGATAGATGCAGACCCCGATAAATCAGCAGGAATTTATACAGCTTGGATGGTTCTTATTCAAAAAATTGGAATTGGTATAAGTGTTCAACTTTTAGGAGTAATGCTCTCTTTTGCTGGCTATAGATCAGCGAGCCAGTGCACTGGCTCGCTGATCTGCTTGGATCAACCATTATCCGCTCAATTGATGATTCGTGTTTGCATGGGACTCATACCAGCGACCCTAGTTGTATCAGGCCTATTAATGATGCGCCGCTGGCCTGACCGTAATGCTCATCTAATGGTTTCATCGTCATGAGTGGACCACGTTGGTTAAGAAGATTTGGCAGCAGCCTCCTTATAGGAGGACAAGCAATCACTGCTACTGCCAAAGGGAGAATCAATTCAATAGACCTTTTTGATCAGCTCATGGAAGCTGGTCCAGGTAGTTTCCTTATTGTGCTAATTACAGGAATTGCTGCAGGAACAGTTTTTAATATCCAAGTAGCTGCAGAGTTAAGCAGACAAGGCGCAAGTTCAACAGTTGGGGGGATTCTTGCTGTAGGCATGGCAAGAGAAATAGCCCCACTTCTTTCAGCAACACTTCTGACAGGAAAAGTTGCAACTGCATATGCAGCTCAACTCGGAACCATGAAGGTGACCGAACAGATCGATGCAATAACAATGCTTCGTACCGACCCTGTGGAGTACTTAGTAGTCCCTAGGTTGATCGCCATGGTCATCATGGCCCCAGTACAGTGCTTACTTTTTTTCATAGTTGCCCTATGGAGCGGGCAAATTAGCAGTACTTATCTGTACCAAATTCCACCTGATGTTTTCTGGACATCAGTTCGAACCTGGCTAAGTCCAGATGATCTCCCATTCATGCTGGTCAAAGCATTAGTTTTCGGTCTGCAGATTGCAGTCCTTGCATGTGGCTGGGGTCTGACTACTAGAGGTGGCCCCAAAGAGGTTGGCACCAGTACAACTGGGGCAGTAGTAATGACATTAGTCACCGTGTCATTAATGGATGTTTTACTAACTCAAATTCTTTTCGGCTAATGAAACAAAACCCACAACCAAATTCCAACCCAGAGCAAAGCGTGATTTTAAATCCTGCACCACGCTTGCCATTGATAATAACAACTCTAGGCTTTGTTCTTTTACCACTTCCTTTACATCCCTGGCCAACTATTTTGATAAGTTTTTTTGGCCTAGTGCTTCTTTTTCAAGCATTAACTCTACGGATAGAGTTCTCATCAAAAGCACTTATTGTTTGGCAGCTTGGGAAAGAAATACGTCGGTTCCCCTTTGAAGATTGGCTTGCCTGGAGGCTCCTTTTACCTCAGTTACCTGGGATCCTTTATTTCCGAGAAAAAGCTAGCCCCCACCTTTTACCCATACTTTTTGACCCCAAAGAACTCACAAACCAATTAAGACTCAAAGTTGGAGCTCTCGAAAAACCTAAAACTTAAAGGAAGCCTCTCCCCTGAGACTCCTCCCAACAATTTCACCTTTATGGTTCATGCCTGAAGAAGACTTCCCAAAACCACATCCTTTATCTTCAGAAGGTCCTTCTGACGAATCAACCAACCCAGCACTTGATGCGGAGTCAACCTCTGCCAAGGAAGAAGCTCTCAAGCCTCTTATTCAGGTTGCTCTCAACGAGCTGCAAAAAAGTCGAGCGGAACTCGAAAAGGAAATAGAAGATCTCACCAAACGCAAACTTCAGCTAGAGGATGAGCTAAAGGTCTCCTTCCCTGGCCAATCAGATGCAATTGCAAGAAAAGTAAAGGGTTTTCAAGACTATCTTTCTGGAGCCCTCCAAGATCTATCCCAATCAGTAGAGAAACTAGAGCTCATAGCTCAACCAGTAGTAGTTCAACCATCTCCACTTGACCAGACTGAAAAGCCCACGTCAAATGAGAACCAAGACAAAGAGATTGCTGTCGCAGACAACTTCAAGCCTGATGAAGCATTGATACGCGAATGCCTTGATCAATTTTTAGGTCAACCAGATTTCTATGCCGATCCATGGAAGCTCAGGAGGAGCCTTGATGAAAGTGACCTCGCACTTCTAGAAAACTGGTTCTTTAGTCAAGGTGGAAGAGGCGCACAACCAAGTCGAGGCAGCAGGCCAAGGAACATCCTAGTTGGTGCCGCATTAATTTCAATACTTGGTGAACTCTATGGAGATCGCTTTCAGACTCTTGTCTTAGCAGGACAGCCTGAAAGACTAGGGGAATGGAGACGTGGGCTTCAAGATTCCTTAGGCCTTGAAAGGGAAGACTTTGGGCCCAACAGTGGGATAGTCTTATTTGAACGTGCTGATGCTCTTGTTGAGCGTGCCGATCGACTAGAAGATAGAGGTGAGGTTCCACTAATCATTGTTGATGCAGCAGAGCAAAGTGTTGCCATCCCCTTACTACAATTTCCTATATGGCTCGCTTTCGCCGCAGGACCTGGAGAAACTTACGAAGAGGATGATGTCTACTGATGCAACATAATCATCTCTTGGGAACAAGCTTTAGCCTGACAATTGGCTATTTACTTGGCTCACTACCTACTGGATATCTAACTGTTAAATGGATAAAGGGATTAGACATCCGACGACTTGGATCTGGGTCCACAGGTGCTACGAATGTGCTCAGACAAGTCGGCAAACTTCCTGCCCTAGCAGTATTTTTAATTGATGTTGGCAAAGGGACTGCGGCAATTCTTTTAGCGAGAACCCTCAATGGAGGAGATGGTCTGGAAGTCGCGACAGGTTTAGTCGCATTAGCGGGTCACATATGGCCAATATGGCTTAGATGGAAAGGTGGAAAAGCCGTTGCTACTGGACTTGGTGTTCTGCTAGGCCTTTCATGGCCAGTAGGACTAGCTTCGTTAGGCATCTTCCTAACTGTTCTAAGCGTAAGCAAAATCGTATCTCTTTCAAGCATCATATCCTCCATAAGTCTTCCAATACTTATGGTTTTAAGCTTCGAGGAAGACAACTTTCGACCTGCATACTTGGCAGTGTCTTTAATCGCTATGGCCTTGGTTTTATGGAGACATCGGAGCAATGTGCAACGCTTAATCGCAGGCAATGAGAATCGACTAGGCGACTCTTCCTAACACCTCTCTAATTCTCGACAACATTGAGAGAAGGCTTCAACAGGATCGACTGCACAAGTAATAGGCCTACCTACAACCAAACGAGAGGCCCCTGCTTGGATAGCATCACAAGGACTCATGACCCGCTCTTGATCGTTTAAGGGCGATCCCTTAGGTCGAATGCCTGGGGTGACCAATTCGAATGGCAATGAATGCAGCTTTCGCAAGTTTGCAACTTCCAAAGGAGAACATACACATCCTCCTAACCCTGCACTTGCGACCATATTTGCTAACCCTTCCACTCTTTCATTTATTGGTTGAGACATAGAAAGCTCCTTGGCGTAGGGCTTGGGTTCCCAACTAGTCAAAACAGTTACCCCTAAAAGAGTTGGCGGAGGGATCCCAGCTTCTTCAGCTCCCTGAACAGCAGCAAGCCTCGCTGCAAGAAGTGCTTTTGACCCAGCACAAGCATGTAGCGTAATCAAATCAGCACCAATGCTTGCAGCCCTTCTGCAAGCTCCTGCCATAGTCGCAGGTATATCGTGAAGCTTGAGATCAAGAAAAACTCGCAAACCTCTATCCCTCAATTCAATTACCACCTGGGGACCCCCAAGTACAAAAAGTTCAAGTCCTACCTTCACCCATCGAAGACCACTTAATTGAGAGGTGAATTGAACTGCTTGTGATGGCTTCATGCCATCAAGAGCAACAATCAACTTTTCAGCAGGGTGTGCAAAAAGCGTCATTAGATATGCACAGGTGGATTAATCAATTCGTGAGGCGTCTAAATGTCTTCTTGCCAATTTGCAGCACCTTGCCTACAAGAATGTTGTCATCAGCGAATTCAAGGTTCGGATCGGTAATTTTGTCTCCATCTAAACGAACACCACCGCCGAGAATCTGACGACGCGCCTCACTACTACTTGAACATAAACCAAGCTTACTCACCAAATAAAATGCCTTGGCAGGAAAATTAACTTCCGCCATAGATGTCTCTAAAACATCAGCTTCTAAATCTCCAACTCCAGCAACAAGCTGCTCAGCATCTTTTTGAGCAGACTTTGCTAAGGGCAAACCATGTCGACTAGCAGTAATAGCTAATGCCATAGCCTTCTGTCTCTCCCTAGATTTTAAAGGGAGTTGATCAAGCTCTAAATCACTCAACAAAGTCACATAACTATCGACATGTTCATCAGGAAGCTTTTCCAGTTTGGAATACATAGAAAGAGGATCTTCTGCTAGTCCAACAGTATTCCCTATGCTTTTACTCATTTTTTGAACTCCGTCTAAGCCAACAAGGATGGGCATAAGAAGACCAAACTGAGGCGTTTGATTGAAATGACGTTGAAGATCCCTTCCTATAGCGATATTGAACTTTTGATCAGTTCCACCAAGTTCAACATCTGCTTTCACAGCAACTGAGTCATATCCCTGCAGTAATGGATAAAGAAACTCATGAATCGAAATGGGCATGCCTGCTTTATAACGGTTGCCAAAATCCTCTTTTGCAAGCATTTGGCCAACAGTAGTCGTCCCAAGAAGTTCAATCACCTTGTCAAGATCCATACCTGCAAGCCACTCACTATTGCGCCTTACCTCCAATCGGCCTGGAGTCTTGAAGTCAAGCAAAGCATTTTGAGGTGATTCTCCTTGGCCTAACTGAGCCAAGTAAGTATTTGCATTAGCCTCAACCTCCTCTTCAGAAAGCTGCTCTCTAGTGGTGTTCTTGCCAGTCGGATCCCCGATCCTTGCAGTGAAGTCTCCAATAATGACTACAGCTGTATGTCCAGCATCTTGAAAGGCTCTTAACTTTCTAAAAAGGATGCTGTGACCCAAATGAATATCGCTCCCAGTTGGATCAATCCCAAGTTTTACCCGTAGAGTCTTACCTTTTCGCTCGGCTGCATGAAGCCGAGCATCAAGAGTCAAAGCATCCCCATCTCCTGACGGGAAGAGTTCCACAATGCCTCTCTGGAGCCAATCCGGAAGTGGGCTTGGCTTATCCGACATTTTCCAAAAACCGAAGTGTCAACGGATCGTACGTGGAGTTAAGCCTTGTGTGTTCATCTGTACAGCTAATCAAGCTGCCCCTTCATCCTCTCCAAAGTCATGTTCATTTGTTCAAACATCTGCTCAGGAGTAATCCCAAACTGACTCAATTGAGTTCGCAATTGCTCAACTGTCATCTTTGCCTGGAAGTCTTCTGAAAGTTCAAATCGCTTCATGAAGACTCTATATCTCTCCATAAGCGCCTCCATGGTGGCAATAAACATTTTTTTTCCCTCACGATCAAACTTTCCATAGTCAGAACCAAGCTTCATCAATTCTTGATAGTCATTAAATAACCGCTTAGCCTCATCCTGCACAATTTCGGATTCAAAGAAGGCCATAGATGCCCTATAGGAATATTTGAGTTTTGCAAAATTCCTTACAACCGCAAAAGTGTGGATCAACGTAATGATTGAGCCCTTCAGAAGAAGAGAGGGATTTTGCTAAAACCATTCTAAAAACTATTATTCTTTGCCCAATCAACAGAGTCCATTCTCCTAACAGGCATAGTCAAGGTGACAACCTTTAGAGGTCAGGGAGAGCTCTTACCTGGCCAATCCTTATCAAACCCTTCAGAGAAAAGCAGTTCGATAAAACTGAGCAGGTCCTGCTTAGAAAATTGGCAACAGCGTATTTATAACCATCAAGAAAAGCTTTTCGAAGGCAAAGCCAACCATCAAAAACAAGTTTCTCTTTTCCCAAATACTGAGAATGAGTCAACAGAATCATTCAATCCTCTAAGGCTTACCCCTTTAGCCATGAGCTTCTGGCGCTGGCCGAGCATTCCTCACAAAGGTCCAGCTATCTATTTGGTGATGGACAAACCCCAAAGCATTGATGGTCACCTTTTGCTCTATGTAGGTGAAACAATCGCTGCAGATCGTCGCTGGAAAGGGGAGCATGACTGCAAAAGATACTTATCTGCCTATTCAGAGGCCCTTGCTGGAGCAAAGGTCTCAAAAAGACTAAGCATTCGTTTCTGGACAGATGTCCCAACAGTCACTCGTGCGAGAAGAAACATTGAACAACAACTAATTAGGCTTTGGCTACCGCCTTTCAACAAAGAAACAAGGGCACATTGGGCAACCCCTTTTACCGCAGAAGATTTCTAAATGCCGTAGCTAACATCAAGCCATCTCAAAAAAAGTCAATGAAAATTTCCATTACCTCTACTCCTTTGCAGGATTGGTCTGGAGATGTGCTCATAGTGGGTTTATTCGAAGAACAACTCGAAAAACAGCTGACCCAATTAGACAAACACTTATCTGAACCTATTCAAAGAGTTCTTGAAGTTGAAAATTTCAAAGCCAAATCTGGAGAAATATCAAGCTTTCATCTGACCCAGAATGGGCTAAGAAAAATAATCCTTTTAGGGCTTGGACCAGTTATAAAGGTCAAACTCAATGAGCTTCGAAAAGCTGTTGCAACAGGAGTCAGAGCAAGTTTAGGTAATTCCGGAACTTTAGGAATAGTTCTCCCATGGAATCAATTAAGCGCAAGCAACTTAGAACTGGCTGTGGCTGAAGCAGCCCGACTATCACTTTTCAAAGACATCCGTTTTCGAAGTGAACCAGAGCCACGCAAATCACCAACAAAGATTGAACTTATCGGGCCCCCTTGTGTCTCAACTTCAACCCTCAAGGCAATCGACCCAATCTGTTCAGGGGTAGAACTGGCAAGGGAATTAGTAGGAGCCCCTCCTAATGAACTCACACCTGAAGCACTAGCCAACACAGCCGCCCTGATTGCCAAGGAGAAAGGTTTATCGTTGAAAGTTCTTGAAAAAGAAGACTGCAAAGACCTAGGGATGGGAGCTTACCTGGCAGTATCCCAAGGATCTGACCTCCCACCAAAATTTATTCACCTAACCTATAAACCTGCAAAGAAGGCTCACAAAAAAATTGTCCTTATTGGTAAAGGACTCACCTTTGATTCTGGTGGGTACAACCTCAAGGTTGGAGCAGCGCAAATAGACATGATGAAATTTGATATGGGAGGAAGTGCCGCTGTTCTTGGAGCCGCAAGTGCAATCGGTGAGATTCGACCAAAAGGGGTAGAAGTACATTTCATCGTGGCATCATGCGAAAACATGGTGAATGGATCAGCAGTTCACCCAGGAGACATAGTCAAAGCATCAAATGGTAAGACCATCGAAATAAATAACACCGATGCAGAAGGCCGACTAACGCTTGCCGATGCACTTGTCTATGCAAGCAAACTCAAACCAGATGCCATTGTTGATTTAGCAACACTGACCGGAGCCTGCGTAATTGCACTAGGCGAAGAAGTCGCGGGTCTTTGGACAGGGAATGATGAGCTAGCCAAAGATTTAATTAATGCAGGAGAGCTGGCAGGAGAGGGGCTTTGGAGGATGCCGCTTCATCATTCCTATAAAGACGGATTGAAATCCCTTCTTGCAGACATCAAAAACACAGGTCCTCGCCAAGGGGGATCAATTACCGCAGCCCTTTTCCTTCAGGAGTTTGTTGAAGAGTCCATTAATTGGGCTCATATAGATATTGCTGGCACTGTTTGGGCAGACAAAGACCGAGGGCTTGATCCAGCAGGCGCAACAGGATATGGAGTCAGAACTTTGCTGTATTGGATATGTAAGGAAGATTTTTTAGAGCAAGAAAAATAATGAATTCAACTAGGAAGCCGTGGCAGTCACAAACCTATTACTAGAAGAGTGCAACCTTTCAGACAAGAAGACACATTGAGGCGCTTCAAGCGCATGTATTTGCCACCTAGCCCTCTTTGAGCAAGAAGCCAAAACCTTATCCAAATCATCAGAAGCATGCTTTGGACTTTGATATGG
This sequence comes from Prochlorococcus sp. AG-409-P01, assembly GCA_003215335.1. Classification (GTDB taxonomy): domain Bacteria; phylum Cyanobacteriota; class Cyanobacteriia; order PCC-6307; family Cyanobiaceae; genus AG-409-P01. Next base: position 122,881 of record QCKM01000005.1, read on the forward strand.
ACCTACATACCTAGTAACAAGTCCATCCTTAACGGTCAGCACATACATACATAACCCCCATAAACCTGAAACGGATGGTAGTCAATTTTTCGACAAGAGGGGATAGGTGGAAACCCGCATCTTTGCTAGGAATACAAGCAAATCAATGGGAATTAAATTTAATCTTTTCCTTATGTTTAATTAATCTTGGGAGCCCCATGCTTCTGCTTGTCGAGCTTTATCTCCCCAAACCTCATCTAGGCGGCGGTCTCTTCCGCAAGCCAATCTGTAATAGCTGTATTTGAAATTATTCAACTCAGCAAAATCCTGGTGATAGCTCTCAGCGGGCCAAAATGTTGCCGCTTCCCTTTGCTCAACCTTCAAGCTTCCTAGAGACTTTGCCAACTCCATAGAAGCAGCATCAAAACTGCTTGTGACATGAGCAGCCTGTAAATCACTTTGCGTAAAAATCACAGGCCTATAAGAGTCGCCACGATCACAAAATTGCCCCCCATCATCAAAAGGGTCAACGTTGCGCCAATAAGCCCTAAGTAACTTCTTGTATTCAATCTGGCTAGTGTCAAACCTAACCAATACAGCCTCCTGGTGGCCATCATGTTGGCGGTATGTAGGGCTATCAAGGCTTCCTCCTGTGTAACCACTTTCAACCGAAAGGACACCAGGGAGGCTCTCTAAATCATGCTCAAGGCACCAAAAACAACCTCCTGCAAAAATCGCTTCTTCTGTTGAAGCCGTTGCCTCATAAGGCAAAAAAAACAGTGCAGAAAGAAGGCAAGCAAAAATCAATGAGTGCTTGATACGTATTAAAAAATTGCTCATTTCTTTATTAAATTCAAAATCTCAAATGCTGCTCTATCTGTAACACCAGGATCTCCAAGATCCTTCTTTAATCTCTTATATCCATCCAACATCAATTTACGGCTTTTATTATCCTCCAGCAGAGGAATTGCAAGTTCGGCGAGAGCCTCTGGTGTGAACTCATCTTGAACAAGTTCAGGCACCAAGCGCTGATTTAGCAGAAGGTTGACTGGAGAAATGTGTTTTACATTGAACCTCAAAATATGCCTAGCCACAAATGCTGTAACTCTACTTACGCGATATCCAACTACTTGCGGAACTCCATGCAATGCCAACTCCATATTCACAGTGCCTGATTTACCTAAAGCCAAGTCTGCTGCAGAAAAGAGAGCAGGCTTCAAACGATCGGCTTGGATAGCAGCAACAACTCGACCATGCACACCAGCCTTATCCAAAGACTCCTTTAAAGGCTTCTCAAAACTTTCCATACCTGCAGGAACTAATACTTTTATTGAAGGATCACGCCTCTGAAGCAATGCAGCAGCCCTTGCAAGAGTTGGCATCAAATAGCGCAGTTCCTGCATTCGAGAAGCAGGAAGAAGCAAAAGTACCTTTTCTCCAGATTTAATTCCAAGTTGATGCCGAGCTTGTTCTGGAGTTGGCAACGAAACCATTTCGTCCAGCATCGGATGCCCTACCCATGTAACGTTCCCGCCACGCTTGGCATAGAAATCAGCTTCAGCCTTAAAAATAGAAAGAATCCTATCTGTAAATCCAATCAAATCTGTAGTACCACTATCTCCTATCCGCCAAGCCCATTCTTGAGGTGCTATGTAATAAATAACTGGAACTTTAGGCAAAAGGCTTTTTAACTTATTACCCAAGCGAATATTTGCCCCCATGTAATCAATAAGGACCACAGCATCAGGAGGAGAATGTTTCAACAACTCATTCGTCTTGGCCTGAACTCTCAACGTTGGAATCACAAGCGGCAAGGCCTCCCATAATCCGATTGCACCCATTGGGGCCGTGTTTGCAATCAATTCAGCGCCACTAGCCTTCATTCGTGGACCTCCAAGAGCAATCAAATCGAGAGTCAAAGATTGCTTTTCTGCCTGCCTTTTTAGGGCCTCGATCAAGAGGCTTCCGTGCAGATCTCCTGAGACCTCACCGGTGCTAATTAGCAGCCGAGCCATCAGCGATGCAAAGAAACAGCTGGCATTGGGCCCCGACGACCCTTCTCAATAGATGCCTCCACAAATGCACATAAATGTTCAGAGGCTGGCATTAATGTTTGTTGACGTGCGATCTGAAGACCTTTTGCTATTACATGATCTGATCGATAGAGAAGGTTCCAAACTTCTTGAAGCTGTCTTAACTCAGCACTCTTTTCACCTAAATCAAAACCACTGCGACGTAGACCCACTCGATTAAGGCCTCTTACCCGCCCAGGATGACCTTCCACAAGACAATAAGGAGGAACATCTCTATCAACTCTGGTCATGCCACCAACCATTGCAAGACTCCCAATATGTACAAACTGGTGTATTCCCAAGCATCCACCAATCACAGCGCGATCTTCAATAACAACATGTCCAGCTACCTGAATAGCATTTGACATGACAATTCCATCTCCAAGGTGACAATTGTGACCAAGATGGCAGTAAGCCATCAACAAATTCTTATCGCCAATCCGAGTTTGCTCTCCCTCGTCAGTAGCTCTATTAATAGTTACGCATTCTCTGATGGTATTCCCATCACCAATAACAACTTCTGTTGTAGCTCCTCGATACTTAAGATCCTGAGGTTCGAGCCCCAAGCAAGCTCCAGGGAAAACTCGATTGCCAGCGCCAATCGTCAAGCGCCCATCTAAAACAACATGTGGCCCTATCCAGGTATTAGCACCAATCTTCACCTGTGGCCCCACGACAGCCCCAGGCCCAATAATCACACCTTGATCTAATTCAGCCCGAGAATCAACAACTGCCGAAGGGTGAACCTCAATAGACCTTGCGGCAGTTATTGAAGATGGATGGCGGAGTTCACTCATGGCAATCAGTCCACAAGAGAAAACATGAGTTCGCCAGAACAGACCAATTTCCCTTCAACAGTTGCTTCAGCAATTACCTTCCCAAAACGTTTTCTTTTGAGGCTGATCAGTTCACAGGTAATTGTTAGCTGATCCCCTGGGACTACAGGGCGTCGAAAACGTACTCCATCAATCCCAGCAAAAACAAAAAGACCTTTAGGGAGGTCAGGTATTTGAGCAACAATCAAACCACCGACCTGAGCCATAGCCTCAACTATTAACACTCCTGGCATCAAAGGACGTTGCGGGAAATGTCCTTGAAACTGTGGTTCATTCAGCGTTACGTTTTTAATTGCTACAGCCTTCTTCCCTGGCTCATGTTCAATAACACGATCAACCAACGCAAAGGGATAGCGATGAGGCAGCAGCCCCATGATCTGCTCACTATTTAGAACGACGTCAGTAGGAGAAAAGTCTGTCAATGGGAATTAAATCAAAAAGAACTGTTGAATAAAGCGACAGCTAGATCGGTGTGCAATTGATGAGAGCCCTTGTAAACCAATACTTGAGCCTGAGGAAACCCGACAAGAGCAAGATCCCCTATTAGATCCAAGAGCTTATGGCGGACTGGTTCATCAGGGAATCTCAATGGAGGGTTGATCCAACCTTCACCATTACATACCAGTGCATTATCTAAGGTCGCCCCTTTAATAAGTCCTGAAGCACGTAATTGCTCGACTTGATCAACAAAACCAAAGGTTCTTGCAGGGGCAATCTCCTTAACAAAACGATCAGGAGTTAGCTCTATAGAGAAGATCTGATGCCCGATAGCTTTTTGAGGGAAGTCAATCACTGCAACCAAAGTGAATGTTTTGGCCGGTGTGACTGCGATAACACTGTTACCACGACTGCAAGTCAAGGGGTGCTCAATCTCTAAAAGCCTTTTTCGTGGAGAAGATGCTGGAACGAGACCAACGTCATCAATAGCCTCAATCCAATTCAAAGCTGAACCATCTAAAAGTGGCACTTCCTGGCCAGAAACTTTGATATCGACATGTGACAAGCCACAACCTCCTAGCGCAGCCAAGAGATGTTCAACCGTTGCCAATTTACGGCTACCAAGCTGAAGGGTCGTGCAGAGAGAACTTCCTCTTACATGGCTTGGTTCGAGAGTGATTGGGTCAGTACTTTCATCAAGCCAAGAGACATGAAAACCAGCTTTCTGAGATGGAAGCAAATGAACTTCTGAACTTTCACCGGTGTGTAGTCCTATTCCTCGACGAACAACTGTCCCGGCCAAAGTCCAGCCATCCTCATAATTCGCAGGCCTAATGGGCACTAGAACTTCCAGCCAACACCAAGGTTAAAACGCCATTCACCTTGTAAATCCTGGCTGGCAGCCTCTAGACGTAAAGGTCCAACTGGCGTAGTAACAATTAAACCAGTGCCTATAGAAAACCCTGAGCCTTGCTTCTTTAACAATTTCCCTGGTTTACCAGGGACATTCTCTTGTGAATCAAAGTCTGTTCCTCCATCAACAAAAACCTCTCCAGATACTATGTTCCAAATTGGAAATCTATATTCCAATGTAGCCTCTCCAAAACTTCTGCCAACAGCCAAATCACAAGCACTCCAACCTCTAACTGAACTTGAACCACCAAGACAAAATGATTCATATGGAGGCAACTGACCAATTATTGTTCCAGCCTTGAATTGGACACCAACAGCCTGTGGACAATCAGCTTTGTCACCTGGCTTTGGATTGCAACCCTTAGTGAGCTTTAACCAATTAACAGGTATGAAATGGGTATAACTTACTCTTGCACGATTAAAGGTTGGTGAATCATTCCCAACAGACACAAATTGCTCAGTACCAATAGTCGCATAATCTCCAGATGTTGGATTCCTAGGCTCATTTAATGTGTTATAAGTTACTGCAGTTCTTACACCAACTAGACTATTTTCCTTTGCACAATTAAAGCCCACACAAATAACATCTTCATCAGGAACTGCACCATCAACCTTGTTAGTAGTAGCAACACCATAAGGTCGAGATTCACCTGCAAAAGAAATAGGGCGAACCTTCTGAACATTAAGCCCTACAAGGGCAGACCAAGGCACTTTCTTATATGGGTCTCCACCATTCAATGGCCTTGAAAAGACTAAATTAGCCCCAGTCCTTTGAAGTACAACCGAATTCCCTGAATAATCAAACCAATTCAGATTTGGCTTTGAACTTTCTGCCTCAGCCATGGAATCAAACTTGCCATAACCATGATCTGAAACACCAATATCGTAAGCAAGATCTGTAGAATTTGAAGACGATTCATAATAATCAGATACGCCGCGGATGGTTCCATTCTTGCGGCTTAAAAAAGCCTGAGGGACATCTCGACTCAAGAAGATCGAAGTCCTAAATAGAGTTCTATGCTTATCACCCTTTAACCATGGGTCAGTGAAGGTTATATCTGCTAATCCTCCATATTGACCGTAAGTAAGGTTCAATGCGGCGCTCCACGATCGCCCAAAAAAGTTGCTTTCTTGTAATCCAACTTGACCAAAAACACCTTGACTTTGGCTGTATCCAATACCACCGGAAAGAGAACCAGTTGACTGCTCAATAATGCCAAGAACAATTGTCACTTTTCCTGGCGATCCAGGAACAGGCTTTAATGTTACTTTTACATCACTAAATAGTGACGTACCGTAAATGCTTTTGAGATCTTGTTCAAGTTGATTTCTATTAAAAGTTTCTCCTGGTTGAATTGAAATCTCTCTTGTAATAACCCATTTTTTTGTCTTTCCTTTCACTGGGTTTCCATTTTCATCAATGGAATCACCCTCCTTATTAAGAAATTCAACCTCGACGCCTGCAACAGTACCTTCTACGACCTTCAGATAAACAACTCCCTCTGCTGTCACTCGATTAGGGCCAGTAATTCGTGCAAGTGAATACCCCTCTTTGATATACCACTCCCTAAGTTGCTTCATGCGCGCCTGAAGGTCATTCAGGTTCAATGTTCTTCCAAAATCGGAACTAAAGGTCTCATCCAAGACAGCCTGTGGAAGCTTTCCAGTACGTGGCTCTAACTCGACCTTTGCCAATAATGGGTTCGGCTGTACTTCTACAACAAGCTGAACTCCCAGCGGTCCGTTCACAGGCTCAATTCGAACTCCTGAAAACCACCCAGTTGCATAAATCGCTTCTAAATCAAATTTGAGTTCATCACGGGTAACTCGACTTCCTGGCCGAACATTCATTGCGTCGTAAGCAACAAACTCAAGGCGCTCCTGCTCAGGGTGGCCGTCGATCCCTTCAATAATGACCTCAGTAATCAATACCTTCTTCTCTGCAGGGTCCTCTTCAACGCTGACTGGCAATGAATCCTGAGATTGCCCTGAATTATCTTTTACCGTTTCTTGTCCAGGATTCTCAGGCGAATCATTACTCTGTGAAATCCGAAGATCTTGAAACTCCAGCAAACTCAAATCTTTTTGTATTTTGTTCTCATAGGAAATTGACGAAGCTGCTGGCCCCGCCAAAAGAGGAAGCGCAATAGCAAGACCATATGCACCTCGACGCAATGCGTACGAAAGTCCGCAGGAAGAGGAACTGGTCATAGAAAAAGAAAAATCACGCAAAAGACAACCGATGAACCTTACTTGTAGAAGCGAGGTTTAGCGCAAACACTATGTACCCTTTTGAGAACTTCTCTATATGCATCAACTACACCGCCAAGGTTCTGACGAAATCGATCCTTATCAAGAATGCGATCTTGAGGATCTTCAATTCGTTGATCCCACAATCTGCAGGTATCTGGGCTGATCTCATCAGCTAACAAAATCTTTCCTGAACTATTGATACCAAATTCCAATTTAAAATCCACCAGGGTCAAATCCAACTGACTAAAAAAGGAACTCAAAATCGAATTGACCTGAAGAGCAATCTTTGACAACTGACTTCTTTGTTCAAAAGTCACTAAATCCAATATTTCAAGTCGCGCCTCACTAAGAAGTGGGTCAGCAAGGCTGTCGTCCTTGTAATACAAATCAAGCAAAGGAGAAGGTAACTCTGTTCCTAATGCAATAGGCATCTGCTTACAAAATGAACCAGCAGCAATATTGCGAATAACCACTTCTAAAGGAATCACTTTTACTCTCTGAGCAACCATTGACACATCAGAAGCCAAACCAAGATAGTGATTAGGAACTCCCTGATCTCCCAATACCTCAAAAAGACAAGCGGAAATCTGACAATTCATTAGCCCCTTTTCATCCAACTGAACTCTTTTCACTGCATTAAAAGCAGTTGTGTCATTCTTGAACTCAACAAGAACCTCATCAACATGGTCAGTTTTGAAAATTCTTTTGGCCTTCCCTTCATAGAGAAGCTCACCTGAGTTGTATGTCATAGAAACTCAAAAGGAGATGAGAAAGAAATGTCTTCTGAGCTCAATTCTTTTAACAAAGACTTGTTCACAACCTCATTGTCAAAATTTAAATCATTTGTTGACTAATTCAAGTCCTCCTTCTCTTCACCAGGCTCCCCCAGGTCAAAACCCTGCTCAAGATTTTCAAGTAAGGACTTAAGCCTTTGCCGAGGCCCCTCCCCATCACCTCCTAATGCAAGGTCCAATTCAAGTTGCAATGTCAAAATATCCTTCGCCAAATCCCAAGACTGCTCAGCATATGCCTGCTCAAATGCCAAATCCAACAAATTAATTCGTTTCTGAATATCAATCGATTTCATAATTTGTGCGGCAAGAAAAAGTCTTCTTGCTCTAACTTCTCTTCTCTTGCTCCCTGCCAACAAAACTATTCCTGCTGAATCCGAACGCCCCAAAGCCAGCTCATGTTCCACAAGTAAATCCAAAGCAGATCTTCTCACTGGCGAACCATTTTCTAGATAGCCAACAATTATTTGTTGGCTATCCAATTCAGAGATATTTCCTCTGACCAAACGTTGCAAAACCTGCGAAGCCCTTTCATGATCCATTGCGGCGCTAGCCGCTCTCCATGAAAGCAACAACCACTGCTTTCTCTGACTACCTTCATCTGGGGAAAATCGACCCAAAACAGTTCCAGCGGCGTCTGGCGCTTTGCATTCCAAAAGGGCTTGTGCATTCTTCAAGACAACGTCAAATGGCTGAGGCGCTGGAGCAATTTCTAAAAGCCGCTCACTCAGCTTCTGAAGACGAATGTTCAATGAAAATTTAGCCGCATTAATACATGCCGATCGAATCTCATCTATATCCCCTTCTTTTAAAACCTTCCTATAAACAACAGAGTCAATAGGCTTGGAGACTTCGGAATTAGCCGAAGGAGAAGCAAAGCCCAAGACCGTCTTCTCTACAGATAACAACAACAAAAGAATTAAATAGAGCTTTCGAATCCCCATTTATGTGCACCCTTCTACAAAAATGGGAAAGGCCATCGTATCGATTAAGCCACTCAGTTATCTCAAAATTTGGGATAAAGCACAACTGTGTTGATTTGACATGATCATTAATGCCAATTCGGTGTTGCCACCACTTAAAAGAATTCTTGTCATTGGAAGCGGTGGCCGTGAGAACTCGCTGGCATGGGCACTCAAGAAATCTCCCGAGATCGAAGAGGTTTTTGTCTCGCCTGGGAATGCAGGGACACAAACTCTCGAATGTTGTAAATCACTATCTATTCAAGAGAACAACCTCACAGCCATTATCGAAACCTGCAACTCTCAAAAAATAGATCTTGTTGTAATTGGCCCTGAAGCTCCTCTGGCAGCCGGATTAGCTGATGGACTTCGAAATGCTGGTCTCATAGTTTTTGGCCCTGGAGCGGAGGGGGCCAAACTTGAATCCAGCAAAGGGTGGGCTAAAGATCTAATGCAAGAAGCCAATGTCCCAACCGCAAAACATTGGACAGCAAGGACCAGCAATGAGGCCTTGGCAATTCTCAATGAAGCCCAACAACCTCTTGTGGTCAAAGCAGATGGATTAGCTGCAGGGAAAGGAGTCACCGTTTCAGAGACCATAGATGTATGCAAAAAAGCAATCCAAGAAGTATTTGAAGGTAAATTCGGTGTCGCAGGGAATCAGTTAATACTTGAAGAACGTCTTCAAGGTCCAGAAGTGTCAGTTTTCGCTCTCTGCGATGGCAAAGATCTTGTCCTCCTACCTACTGCGCAAGATCACAAGCGGCTTAAGGAAGGCGACCAAGGGCCTAATACAGGTGGGATGGGAGCATATGCACCTGCACCTTTATTAAGTGCGGAAGAACTAGCAGCTGTCAAAACCAAAATCCTTGAGCCGACCCTTAAGGCACTTATGCAAAGAAGGATTGACTATCGAGGTGTTATTTATGCAGGGCTCATGTTGACATCATCAGGGCCAAAAGTAATCGAATTTAATTGTCGTTTCGGTGATCCAGAATGCCAAGCACTAATGCCACTAATGGGGCCTGAGCTCGCCAAGGTTCTCCAAGCCTGTGCACTCGGTCGCCTCGAATTAGCCCCAAAACTATCCATAACTAACCAATGCAGCGCATGTGTAGTGGCAGCAGCCTATGGATATCCAGAATCACCAAGAAGCGGTGACCCTCTGAGAATTCAAGTCGATCTTGATGATTCTCTCCAACTATTTCAAGCAGGGACGAAGGTCGACAAAGAAGGGCGACTTGTAACTTCAGGAGGCAGAGTTCTGGCATTGGTGGCCCAAGGAAATAATTTTGATGAAACCTTCACCAAGGTTTATAAAGGGATGGAGCAAGTTGATTTCAACGGAATCACATATAGAAAAGATATTGGCTATCAAGTACGTCAAAACTAAGTCAAAACCAAGGAGATTAAATTGATGGCCAGCTCCCTTCCGCCAGCCATCTCAGATTTGGCCAAGTCAAGCGAAGTGCCTCCACCACCAGAGCCTGAAAATTGGTGGAGCAAAATATCCCTCTGGTGGGCTGAGTTCAGTCTACAAACCAAATTATTAGCAATAACAACTTTGGCAGTGAGCTTGTTGATGACAAGCATCACCTTTTTTGTGCTTAATGGAATTCAACGTGATGCTGGAATGAATGACACTCGTTACGCAAGAGACCTAGGACTCCTCTTGTCAAGCAACGCAACTGAGCTAGTCGCTAAAGGAAGAGAGAAAGATTTAGCAACTGTCGCAGAAGCATTCTGGAGATCAAGCAGAAGTATTAGATACATTTTCTTTGCAGACCCAACAGGAGAGATTTATTTAGGGATTCCTATTAGTGCAACACCTGACAATTCATCAAGTGATTTACAACTAAGTCGACGATTAAAACTTCCAAACGAATTAAAAAAACACCCGCGAAACCCACTTGTTCGTCAGCATTTGACACCCAAAGGTCAAATCAACGATGTATTTGTTCCAATGGTGTGGGAGGGCAAATATATTGGCACACTTGGCATAGGTGTAATTCCAAATGAAACTGCTCTAGCTGGTGCAGCCCTCACTAGAGAAGTGACCGTTGCAGTATTTATCTCAATTTGGGTACTGGTAATCCTAGGAGCAGTCTTTAATGCCCTAACAATTACGAGGCCAGTCAAGGAACTGTTAAATGGGGTAAGAGCAATTGCAAATGGAAACTTTCAAGCACGTATCACTCTTCCAATGGGGGGAGAACTAGGGGAACTCCTCAATGGCTTTAATGCCATGGCCTCACAACTTGAAGATTATGATGCAGCAAATATTGAAGAGCTCACTGCTGCTCAAGTCAAACAGCAATCATTGATTGCCACAATGGCTGACGGGGCAATTCTGTTAGATGAAAAAGGTCAAATCGTACTGGCCAACCCAACCGCAAGAAGGCTATTTAGATGGGAAGGTAGAAACCTTGAAAGCCAAGAACTAATTAATGTATTACCAGAACTATTGGCAATTGAACTGCATGAGCCACTAGATATCCTCTTAAAAAATATTGGAGAAAGCAATGATCTTCGCTGCAATCTCGATGAACCACCCAGAACACTTAGGATTGTTCTGCAATCAGTGAGAGATCAAAGCGGTGAAATTTTAAAAGGTATTGCCGTAACAGTACAAGATTTAACAAGAGAAGTTGAACTTAATGCGGCACAGAGTAGATTCATAAGCAATGTCTCACATGAGCTAAGAACACCACTATTCAATATAAAAAGTTATGTTGAAACGCTGTATGACTTAGGCGACAAACTAACTGAAGAAGAAAAGCTAGAGTTTTTAGGGGTGGCGAACTCAGAAACAGACAGACTCACAAGGCTAGTGAATGATGTACTCGACTTGTCTCGGCTCGAATCAAAAAATTCTCTTCAATTAGAGCCAATGGATGTTCGCCCAGCAATCGAGCAGACACTTCGTAATTACAAACTTAATGCTCAAGAAAAGAAAGTAAAACTTGAACTTAATCTAGATAAAGATCTACCTCAAATACTGGGCAATTGGGACTTACTTTTACAAGTATTAGACAACTTAGTAGGCAATGGCCTGAAATTTAGTTCCAATGGTGACATGATAATGCTAAGAGCATATACCTGGCCAGATACCTGTATAGCATCGCCTCTTGAAAACATTTATTCAGCACCACATTGCGAACTTATTTCTCCACTTCCTAAATTAAGAATCGAGGTTTCAGATACAGGTTGTGGAATCTCAATAAAAGACCAAGAGTATATTTTTGATCGCTTTTATAGAGTAGAAAATTCTGTGCATACTGAAGTAGGTACTGGTCTTGGGCTTTCAATTGTAAGAGGTATTATTGAGAAACATAGTGGGTGCATATTCATGGCTAGCGAGCCAGGCGTAGGGACAACCTTCTGGTTTGACCTACCATTGGAGCAAGCAGATGCAGACGAGTTAATGCTTCAAGCAGAAAGGAAAAGCAGGCAATGGGATTTAGGCGTTAACCCAACTTAATAAAATCAAAAAACAAGAATATAATTACCTCCTTTCCTCCGAAGCAATACGATGTGGCACACCACTAAAAATCTGCTCGAAATTAGAAAATGAATCCTTAATCTGGGGCCCATGATCAGTAATCATATACTCCCTAATTCTCTTGTCATGCCATGAACCTCTCATCTTAAAAACATTTACTGCGCGAGCCATTTCTCCACGGATCTCAACATATTGCAGTAAAAGAATAGTATCAGTAATTGTGGAAATATGCGAATCTGTAATTGAGTGACTACCCATAAACTCTTCAGCAGTATTTGTAAAGAATCCCGCTATTTCCTCCTGCTTTGCATATCCAGTAACTCCTATCACAAACTGTCTAAATGCATTAAGGCTAACTCCTCTAGCGAGAGCAGATAATGAGTCAATCGCTAGTCGAGATGGCTTGAATTGAGTAATCTCTGTCTTGATTATCTGCAGATGGTCTTCAAGGCCTGTGGATTCTGGGTAAGCACAAATAATCTTAAGTAAGCCATCTCTTTCCATTCTCTCAAAATCAATCCCCCAACTTGTTGCATTACGAAGAAGCTGGGCGCGAGACTCCTCATAAGCAAAAAGAATTGCTCGCTCTTTATGACTATAGGCATCTTCAATAAACTTCGAAACGAGCATTGTTTTACCTGTTCCAGTGGCACCTGTTGCCAAAATTATTGAGTCTTGGAAAAAGCCTCCGCCACACATTTCATCTAAATCCGGAACACCTGAGCTGATACGGACATTAGAAGATCTTTGTGTCAATCTCATTGCACCTAAAGGAAAGACGCAGATCCCATCCTGACCCATAGTGAATGGAAATTCGCCTTTCATATGAGTTGTCCCCCTCAACTTAAGAATCTCCACAGTCCTTCTTCTTTTCTCAGCCTCCAAAACATTCCGCAAAATCACTACATTATCGGAAACAAATTCTTCAACTCCATAACGCGCAATTGGCCCATAATCATCAATTCGTTCAGTTGTCATAACCGTAGTAACTCCAATCTCCTTTAAACGGGCCATCAAACGAAATATCTCACGCCTTACTACAAAAACAGCGTCATACTGTTGAAAAACTGCGGTTATTGAATCAATAGCAACTCTCTTGGCTTTGTACTTTCTAATTGCATAATTAATCCTTTCAATCAAACCTGAAAGGTCAAAACTTCCAACTACATCTTGACCATCAGGATCAGGGGATGCATCAAGAATAAACAACTTATCTTGATCAACCATCTGCTGTAAGTCCCAACCAAAGCTCGCCGCATTCCGAAGAATGTCGACAGGGGACTCTTCAAAAGTCACGAAGATCCCAGGCTCATCAAACTGAGTAATGCCGTTATGCAGAAAGTGAAGCGAGAAAACCGTCTTACCTGTTCCGGACGTTCCACTAATCAACGTGCTTCTGCCAACAGGCAAACCACCCTGACAAACATCATCAAACCCCTCAATACCAGTAGGGAGCTTCTTGACGAGCATCTTTGAGAAGCTACTTTCGCTGCCAGACTTCATGATTATTAGTTTCTAGATAAAAGTTAGAGAGGAATGGCAGCAAGGCGCAAAGGTTCGCCGCGAGCCTTAAGAATCTTCTTTGTCTGTGTCTTCATCTCCCAACGCATCTAAAAGCTTCGAAGAAAAAGCTGCTTCAGAAAGTTCGTCGTAGAGCAAGTCAAGTCCAATAAGCACCCTCTCACGATCAGACAGGTCTCCGATAATCCTTCTTACTGGTGGAGGGAGAATCTTAGAAAGTGTTGGTGTCGCAAGAATCTTGTCCTCTTCAGCAAGTTGAGGGTTTTTCAAAACATCTATCACTTTGAGCGCATACACCCCACGAAACTCTGTCTCAAGGATGTTATGAAGGGTCTTTAAAGCTCTCATTGAATTCGGAGTATTCCCCGCGACATAGAGCTTAAGGATGTAGGTCTTACGAGGACTCACCTCATTCCTCCTTGGATCTTTCAAATGATTTCTAATGGATTTCTTCAAGAAAAGGAATTCTCGAGCTATTAATTATTGTTTGAGGTAAAAAACCGACAGCCTTTTGCCAGAAAAATAGTAATCGTTTTATAAGTAATTTGTATATATCTTGCCTTTATTTCTGCTGAGTATCAAAAAAGCAGAAGCGTCCCAAAAGTTTAAGGCCAAAGGCGTCTGAAAAGTCAAAACCTTCTATAAATAATTTTAAGGATGAATTCGATGGTTTTCTAAAAATTCTTTTTTCTCTTCAAACATCAATTTATTCATATCACAATGCCTTCCAGGTATGGCTGTTGGAAACACATCATTGTCAATCCATGTGATTACCAGATGACTAAGTTGAAGTTGAATCTTGACTTAAGGGGCCATTAAGGTCGATTATAGTTAATTCCATTTCGAACCCGTCTAAGGCCTAATCGGCAAATCAGGGTCTGTAATTGCATTTACAAATCCGAACTTCCCAGCCTTAACGTGTATCTCTAGCCATGGCAGCCAAATCCACTGCTAAGTCAGCCAGCGACAAGACTGACTCATATGCAATCGTAGAAGCTTCAGGACAACAGTTCTTTCTTCAGCCAAATAGGTACTACGACCTTGATCGCTTAAAAGCAGGTGTCGATGAAACACTTTCCATAGAGAAGGTTCTTCTTGTTAAACAGGGAAAAGACACCACTCTTGGAAAACCATATGTCAAAAATGCAACGGTTGAACTAAAGGTAATGGCACATCGCCGGGGTCCTAAAATAATTGTCTACAAAATGCGTCCAAAAAAGAAAACACGTCGCAAGAATGGCCACCGTCAAGAGCTCACTAGAGTTATGGTTCAGTCGATTTCTATAGATGGCAAGCCCATCACCTAATCAAACCCACAAACACCATCTAGCAATCCTCTAATTCAACAAACACAATGGCACATAAAAAAGGCACTGGTTCAACCCGTAATGGTCGTGACTCGAACTCAAAGAGACTTGGAGTCAAGGCCTATGGCGGCGAAGCTGTAAGTGCCGGCTCAATCTTGATACGTCAAAGAGGGACTTCGATTTTGCCTGGTCTAAATGTTGGCAGAGGAAAAGACGATACTCTTTTCGCGCTGACTGACGGCGTAGTCAAATTTGAAAGTATCAGACGAGGTCTTCGTAACCGTAAACGCATCAACATTGCAACTGCCAGCTAAATTAATTGGATCACTAAGCGCAGGAAACAACCAATAGGTATTAGTAGTTCAAATAGATAGAAATAAGATCCAAATCAATTGGAAAAGCTTACTGAGTTTTCATTTCAATCGATATGCTCGTGTAGTAATCAAGAAAGGGTGGAAAACCTCCAGAAAATGAGTCTGCAGACTTTTGAAAAAGCTCTCTATTAAATCTGGGTCATCAAAATGGAATGGGTACTCACCACTAAAACCTTTAAAAAAATACCAATTCAATAAAGCAGTTGAATCAGGAGTCATTCGTTCTTGAAACTCAAGCAATTGAGCCGAAGGATTACCTAAATGCTCCAAAACATCAAGACAAACTACTGTGTCAAAAAAGACCTTACCAGTGCTAGCAAGGTCTCTATGCACCGAAATGACATCATCCAAACCAAACAAAGATGCTCTTTGTTTAACAAAAGCTCGATTATGAGGATTCAAATCAACAAACCAAACATGTTCCACCTCTTTCAAAGCTGCTGCGGCCAAAGTGTGAGTACCAATCCCACCCCCAAAATCTAGTACTTGGCCCTTAGCAAAGCTCTGTTGAAGGCGAAGTGTGTCCGCAATGTATTCCGCACTGCCTAGATGCCATGCTGCAAGCTCAAGCAAATGGGCGGTACCCACAGTATCTTCATAAAAACAATCAACTTCATCAAACTGCAATGAACCAGGGTGAAGGGCTGCTAGATCAGCAGACCCCTTAGGTAATCGTCTATCGACCTCAGCAAGAGAAATGTCCAGATACTTCGCCAAGTGCGATTTAATCTCTAGACCAGTTTTCATAAAAGCAGCAATATCAACATCCATGCGAGTAGTAGATGACTGCATTAAATCAAGATCTCATCTAATCAACCTAAAACTTCACGGTCATTCCAACTTTTGATGCAACATTAAGTGATGAGCGGACAACAAAGCACCACGAAGAGACTTGGATTCCTAGTAATCGACAAGCCATCAGGAATTACATCCCATGACTGTGTGCAACGCTTAAGAAAGATCTATCAACTCAAACGCATTGGACATGGAGGGACTCTTGATCCATCAGTCACAGGCGTGCTTCCAATTGCCCTCGGCAGTGCGACTCGACTACTCCAATATCTACCTGGTGAAAAAAGCTATGAAGGCACAATTCAATTAGGGAAAAGGACAACTACTGACGACCTGCAAGGACAGTTGTTATCCACAGAAAGCTGGCCAACTATGAACTCAATATCAATAGAACAATATCTCAATCAATTCCGTGGCTTGATTCAGCAGTGTCCTCCACAAGTTTCCAGTGTGCATATAAAAGGCAAACGTGCCTATGAATTGGCCCGACAAGGAGTAGTGATGAGGCTTGCCCCACGCGAGGTGCATATCCATGATTTAGAGGTCACAAACTGGGACAATGAACTAGGTCAACTCAGTTTCAAAGTGCATTGCTCTAGTGGTACATATATTCGCTCACTTGCAAGAGACTTGGGAGAGAGTCTTGGGTGCGGAGGTTGTCTCGCTGTTTTACGCAGAACACAAGCAATGGGTTTTAATGACAGCCAAGCCATTCCCCTACCAGATAGAGCCATAGGTGAAATCACGTCTCCACCAGTTTTAGTTCCTGCTATCAAAGCCCTAATGCATCTGCCAAGGGTGCAACTGTCATACGAAGAAAATGAGCATTGGTGTACTGGAAGAACTCTAAAAATAGATCTCAAACGCCGTCAAGAATCACCTTCTATTGCTGCACCCACACACAAAAGACCTGAGGGTATTGTTGTAGCAATTGATCCCAAAGGAGAAGTGGCTGGAATTGCCAAATGGGATGATTCCTCATATATGAAACCAAAGGTTGTTCTTAACGCAGCAGGGTAAGTTGTATTCAATAATGGTCATAGTTCCTATCACAATCCGTCAAATCACGCCCACCTGAACTTTATCAATACCAAATACAATCAAGCTTTCATGTCATATAGAAAAAAGAAATTACAATTTCTGTAAAAGCTATGTCTGTTCAACATTGCCAAAGGAGTTTTAAAAAGATATTTCATTATGAAATCCAAATCCATCCTATATATGCCAAAGCCATCTAATCATTGCAACGGCCTCTCATCTCCAAAGAAGTTTTAATAACTAGTTTTAACTCCTTCTATCTTCAGACAAATGCTCGATTAGCTCTATTGTTGAGACAATATATAAGTTGAAGAGATATTCTTTTGGAATGCCTCCAACGAACAGACGTCTCATAGCTAAGTAATCAAAAACTCTTGAATGCCGCCTGATCAGCCCAAACAACTACCCGCTCGTGAATCTTCAACCAGCTGGCAGGGAGATGGTCAGAGCAGGAGGAGTTTAAAAATGATGAAAGGATATTCGCTTTCGCCTCACCAGTAACGACCAAATGAATCTCTTCAGCTGCCAAAATCTCACTGAGACCAAGAGTTATCGCCCGCTTAGGTACGTCAGTTAAATTACCGCCAAAAGCAAAGGAGTTCTGCTCCCTTGTGGAAGCAGAAAGAGATACAACCCTGCAAGCTTCCTTAGGCCCGCACGGAGGCTCATTAAAACCTAAATGGCCATTACTCCCTAAACCTAATAACAACAAGCCAAGTCCACCAGATCGCTCTAAATCTTGCCGATAGCGCGACGCTTCTTTAAAAGGATTATCGGCTAATCCGTTTGGAATGGATAATTGCTCAGGAGTCAAACCCAGTTCAATCCCAAGATGTAGCTTCATATAAGTACAGAAGCTGCGTGAATAACCATCACCTATGCCTACATATTCATCAAGATTGAAACTGCTCCAACCATCCAGCAACGAATCCAACAAGGAATCAGGCCAACTCTTCAGTCTCCCAACCAAAGCAGAATATATAGGTTCCATCGTCCTTCCTGTCGCCAAGCCAAGAGGCTTTGTCAACCCATGATCCACTCTCTCCGCAAGTCGTTTTTCTAAGACATCAACAACAGCTTCGCTCAGGCTATCTACATCATCCCTTACCATTATTTCAAAGGGGACATTAATAGGCATCTCTGGAAACGACAGAGTCTTATGTCAAGGAACAATTCCTTTGTATCAAGAGGGAGAAGGTAAATTCAACTTATTAGGCAGCACAAAAGAATTCTTAATTTGCCTATATGGAAGAATCTCTACCCCTCTGTAGTAATGGTTAAGAATCTGGCGAAAACTTGAGCCTCGCTTTGCCAATCCATGAGCCCCCCACTGACTCATCCCCACACCATGGCCAGCACCAGAACCGTTCACACGCAAAAACAACTGTTGACCCTTTTTATCTGGTGAAGGTGGAGAAGTTGTCGGGGGAGGTGTCGAGGGGGGATTTTTAGAAATCATTTCTGCAAGCCACTCATCCTTATTGCTACGAAGACCTTGACCATTAAGTACAAAAACCTGATCAGAACCGCCATAAAAAGACTTGAAATGCGAAAGCTTAGGAGGACTAGAGAAAATCGACGCAAGAAAACTGCTTTTAGGAGGACCTTGATCAGTCATCTCAAAATTAACTTGAGTGCTTTTAAGCCCTAAACGACTTCTTACATCCCTACCACTCAAAACAAGCTGACCGCTAGGTCCATAAACCCTAGCCATACTGACTCGGCCAGTAGCAGTAGCTCGAAGAACCTCAACATGGTTAACACCATTAACTTCATGAAATGCCTTCTTTAGCTGGTCTGGAGTGAATATGACCTCCCACTTATGGACTGGGCTATGAGAATCATGATCCTGAACACTTACCAAATACGGCAACTGCTTACTCCAAACCGCGCCACTAGCCTCAGTAACGCCACCAGAGCTGCTGTGAAACACAGCATTTATCAACTTCCCATCATGAGTGAGTACTAAAGAACGAGTAGTGTCAACGGCTCTCCTAGTGCTATTAGTCTCTGCTTCAACTCCAAGATATACCTGACTAGATTGACTAGACTCAATGTCATAGTTCCCAACTTTTGGCAACTGTTGTAAGGCATATGTGCGTGCCGCAACTGCCTGAGCCTTTAGTGCCTCAATAGGCCAAGCTTTAGGCATCTCACTACCAACAACACTTTTCAAATAAGTCTCTATCCCCAGATGATTAACTACTTCTAATTTGTTTTCTCGAATATGTACTCTTAATTCACCTCTATACCTACGTTTTCCCAGCCAAATGCCACGAGGGTTATCACTTCTAATCCTTAACTCATTGTTTACCCCAAGTGAAAAAACTCTTCCCAAAGGACCTTCTATCGAAGTTTTGAATGAGCCTGGCCGGTGAAGGATGTTTGCTGAGCGAACCCTCCACGATTTAGATCCAGGGCCCTGTATTTGAAGAGGATAACGACTATCTGAACGAAAACGTAATCGCGATGCTTCCATTACCAAAACACGCATCACCGGCTCTTGTGCAGCAATTACTTCAACAGAATTGCTTAGGAACGACAGCACAAGGACAATTCCTAAACCACAATTTCTCAGCCAAGATGGCCGCACCACAAAAACTGCTTAATAAGAAAACCCAGTTTGCACCCCCACAAGAAACCAAGCCAGGGGTCAGACTCATTAAGTCAAAATTTTCATAGAGATCTGAGAACCTTGCAGATCACCTTCCTAGGCACCAGTTCAGGCGTTCCAACTCGAAGCAGGAACGTATCAGCAGTCACTTTGCGTCTACCTCAACGTTCGGAATTGTGGCTATTTGATTGTGGAGAAGGCACTCAGCACCAATTTCTCCGGAGTGATCTGCGTCAATCCCAACTGCGCAGAATTTTTATCTCACATATGCATGGAGATCATATATTTGGCTTGCCTGGGCTATTAGCAAGCCTTGGGCTGGCAGGGAACAGCTCAGGCATAGATCTATACGGCCCCGATCCTCTTGAGAACTATTTAGAAGGGGTTCTATACAACAGCTCGAGCAGAATCGGATACCCCATAAAAGTCCATCAAGTAAGGGAAAGCGCAAAACAAAACAAAATCCTTTTCGAAGATGATGATTTTGCTGTCAGATGCACACTGATATCGCACCGTATTCCAGCGTTTGCCTATCGAGTAGATCAAAAACCAAGACCTGGAAAATTTGATATAGAAAAAGCTCGCTATCTAAAAATCCCTCCTGGTCCAATTTTTGCATCCTTAAAACGAGGCGAAAAAGTAACTCTTCAAGATGGCAGGACTTTTGATGGTCGTGACTTTTGTGGCCCCACTAGACCTGGCAGCAGTTTTGTTTATTGCACAGATACTATTTTTTCGGAAGACGCCGTAACACTCGCTAAGGGAGCCGATCTTCTAGTCCATGAAGCGACTTATTCACATGGAGATGCTGAGCTGGCCTGTCAACGCAAACATTCCACCTCAACGATGGCAGCGCAAACAGCTGCTGAAGCGTGTGTAGGGCAGCTAGTGCTAACCCATCTAAGTCCAAGGTATATGCCCGGAAATCCAACAACCCCTAATGACCTTCTCCAAGAAGCAAAAGCGATTTTCCCGAATACTCTCCTGGCAAAAGACTTTCTAACCGTGGAAGTAAAGCCAAAAGACAGAAGTTGATAAGTCACACAACAAGCTGGCCCTTGAAATAAACTCTTAAAAAACTGTCCTTACTAGTAAACATAGAAAAAATCCCAATAAGAAATATTCCTAAAAGGTTGGTGGCATTGAATTGATATGGCCTTGAGATCTTGGATGACGGCTATACCACCACTCCTGCAAAACAGGGGTAAACCGTTTTGAGAATAATGTAAGAACAGTGGTCGTAGATCTTGATCCTGGTTGAAGTAGCTCGACTGCATATGAAGGACATCTACGAGATGCCAAATCAGGAACAAAACGCCTGCCAATGCGACGCCAACTGGGCTCTTTACTTTTCCATGCAAGACGTGAGCAAGGCCATGGCAACTCCTCACGATCAAAGAGTCGGCAACAAGGTCCTATCACTCGAAAGCTGTACTGACCACCTGAACTCATATGAATACTCCCAGGTTCTACAAGGGAGTTGACTTGTCGACTGGGAAGAGATGCTGAACTCACATTTCAAAGAAGTTTATGAAAACAAGCCTTACAAAAAAGCCACCCATTGAGGGTGGCTGATCAAGAGAGTATTCGCAAGCCTAAGTAGCGGAAATTGAGATAAGGCAGTTATCTCAATAAAGCTCCTCTTCGGCATGCGTTGTGATTGTGCAATCAGAGGTGGGGTAAGCCACACAAGTCAGAACAAAACCAGCTTCCAATTGGTCATCGTCCAAGAAGCTCTGATCAGACTGGTCAACAGTGCCAGAAGTGATTTTCCCTGCACATGTAGAACAGGCTCCTGCTCTGCATGAATAAGGAAGATCAATGCCCTGTTCTTCAGCAGCATCAAGGATGTACTGATCATCAGGCACATCAATGGTTTTGTTCAAACCCTCACTCTGGTTTTGAAGTGTGACCTTGTAAGAAGCCATGGGAAAGATCGAAACGCACAGAAAACCCGAGGCAACGGAAATCACCATGGGGTCGATCATTTTTACATTCCGAGAGGCCAATTCATACGTGTTCTTGGCAGCTCAACACTCAAGGCCGATCTAAAGCGCTCAAAGGATAAGCTGTACTTATATGTTAAACGCCATCTTTTAGGGGTTTGCGGACCTCAAGAAGAGCCCATCCATCCTTCTGAAAAGAAGCCCAAACATGCCAGCCTGATTCCTCTAAAACACGCTTCACTCTTGGGATCTGGCTAACCAAAAGACCGCTAAGAAAGGCTTGACCTCTATCAGAAAGCACCTCTCCAAACCGCGGAGCAAGCGCTTCGATGACTGGAGCAAGAATATTGCAAAGCAACAAATCAACCTTCTCCTTATTCAGCTCAGATGCAAGGACTTCGACAGAACCTTGCAAAACCCTCAATCGAGACACATCCAATTGATTGAGCTTGGAGTTGTGATGGGTTGAGCAAACAGCCAAAGGGTCATTATCAACAGCAAAAACTTGTTTGGCCCCAATAGCCATAGCCGCGATACCTAAAATTCCGCTACCACAACCAAGATCAGCAACTATCTTGCTAGAGATAGATGTTTTTTCGAGAGCCTCAAGACATAAACGAGTAGTGGGGTGACTGCCAGTTCCAAAAGCACTCCCAGGATCGATATGAATTACCACGCGATCCGAATATTCCTTGGGCAAATCCAACCAAGCAGGCAAAATCAAAAAATGATTTCCAACAGGATCTGGCATCCAGTGTTGTTTCCAAGAGCAACTCCAATCTTCATCAACGATCACCTCCCAAATAGGTCTTCCAAAAGACAATCCAAAGGGTTCAGACAAAGCCCGCAATGATTTCAGCAACTCTTCTCTTGAAGAGGCGTCTCTCCATTCGCCAGCAGGCAGCCAAACAAACAAATTCAGCTCAAAAGGGTTGTCTGGTGAATACTCCGAAGCAAATCTATTTATCCCAAGATCATCAAGCTTCCAGAACAATGAATCTTCCAACTCTGATGGGAAAGCAATCTCAAGAAGCCACCAAGAAGAAGTCAATACAATAAAAATCGATTACCAAAATGACTTAAGAGACATCAAAGAGTCACTGAGTGAGCCTCTTTGATCCCATTGATCGAGTGAATTGAAGCAAGTAGGTCTGAAGGGATTGGATCATCAAGGCTAAGGACCATTACTGCATCTCCTCTGACAATGCGACGACCTACTTGCATAGAGGCAATATTGACATTGTGTTCGCCAAGGAGTGAACCTAAATATCCAATAATTCCTGGCATATCTCTATGGCGAGCAAAAAGCATGTATCGGCTAGGGGATGCATTTACTGGAAAATCATCAATAGTTGTGATCCTTAGATCCCCGTCAGCAAAAACTGCGCCTGTAACGCTATGACTTCCCTGCTCGCCTCTATTAGTTAGTTGTAATGACCCTGAGGCAAAGTCTCTACTTGAATCATCCTTTACTTCAAGGACGTTGATACCACGGCCTTTAGCTTCAAGAGAAGCATTGACGTAGTTGATCCTTTCCCCTAGAGCACTAGTCAACAAACCCTTCAAAGCCGCAATAACAATCGGCTGAGATGGATGCTGAGAGAACTCTCCTTGCAATCGCACTTCAAGCTCTTGTGTTTGACCAGCTGAAAGCTGACTAACTAAGAGACCTAACGTTTCAGCCAAGTGGAGGTGAGGCTTAAGTCTTTCCATAATCTCTGCATTAAGACCAGGGATATTCACGGCACTTCTTGCTGGTAGTCCTAAAAGAACATCACGAATCTGCTCGGCCACATCAATAGCGACATTCTCCTGAGCTTCTTCCGTTGAAGCCCCTAAGTGAGGAGTGAGAATCAAGCGTTCATTGACTGAACGCAATGGTGAATCTTCTGACAGTGGTTCCTTGGCATATACATCAAGAGCCGCACCAGAAATCAAACCTGACTGAATAGCTTCCGCGAGAGCAGATTCATCAACAATTCCTCCACGGGCACAATTGACCAATCTTGCACTGGGCTTCATTTTGCGAAACAGATCCTTATTAACAATGTTTTCCGTTTCAGGCGTTCTTGGCAAATGAAGAGTGATGTAATCCGCTTGCTCAAACAGCACATCCATATCAATTAGCTTCACTTGCATCTGTAGAGCCCTTTCTGCAGAGACAAACGGGTCATATGCCAAAACCTCCATCCCCATCGCCTTTGCAACTTTGGCAACATGAGACCCAATTTTGCCTAACCCAACAACCCCAAGAACTTTCTTATAAAGCTCATTTCCTACATATTTTTTCCTGTCCCATCCCCCCGACATTGTGCTGACATGAGCATGTGGGACGTGCCTGGAAAGTGATAAAAGAAGTGCAAGTGCATGTTCAGCCGCAGCAATAGTGTTGCCTTCTGGTGAATTGACGACCAACACACCTCGCTGAGTTGCAGCAAGAACATCAACATTGTCAACACCGACTCCTGCTCGTCCAATAATGCGGAGATTGTGCGCTTCCTCAATAAGATCACCCGTAACCTGGGTCCCAGACCGGATCATCAATGCATCGTATTCACCAATAATGGACTGGAGATCCGTTTTTGTAAGACCAAGCCGCTGATCTACTTGAGCAACCTGACCAAGGATTTCAATCCCTGCCTGATCAATAGGGTCAGAAACCAAAATTTTCGTCATTATCAGGCGAATGAGTGCCGAACAGCACTGTAATGAGAGAAGTGTTTCTAAGCCCTTTTTCTGGTGAGGGTTCAGAATTCAACTAATTGAGGAACAAATTAGTGGCTGTTTGCGTAATAGTGCTTTCAACAAAGACCAAAGCGAATGAACTCTGTGAAAATTTGACACAGGCCTCAACAACATTGAGCAAATGTATCCTCATCGAACCTACCCCAAATAAATCAACGTCCACTGAGGAAATTCCAACTAAAACAGAATTGGATTTACCCTCACTAACTCCGGTCAAAATAAAGACTCTTGAATTATTAAATCCCCAAATTTCAAGTCAACGCAGACAACGAAATATGGCCCTTTGGCTTATGCCTTTTGGGCTTTTAGCCGGTCTTAGCTTCAGTCAAATGACTGGCCTAGATACCTTTGCAAAGTTCGGAGCGTGGGGGCAGCCTGTTATCAGCAGCCTGCTAGGGATGTGTTCTGGATGGATTGGTAGTTTTTTCGCAGCAAAAAGTGTCAACTCAGCCAATGATGATGGTGTGAAATACCTCAGAAAGAAGAACGAGGAAAACAGATGGCTGCTTTTGCTTGAGACCCCCATGGGAGTCGAATTGCCTTGGCAATTAATCAAAGCATCAAGCCCAATAGAAACAGTCAGACTGAACGAACTTTGAAGCTTCCTATTGATCAGTTGCAAAAAGGTTGTACAGATCCCAAAGGCATGGAGGAATTAATAATGCAAGCAGAGTCTGTACTTCGCACTTGGCAACAAAAATGGAGCCCTTTCCTTTCAGGATCTTTAATCGAAGAAGCCTTACAACGATTAACACTGCTAAATGGCCTGCATTGGCACGCAGAAGGTGGGCACCCTGGAGCTGAACGACAAAGGCTTCTTTGTAGACCTTACCCAGATGATTCTCAATTACTTGAACCGCCAGAAGCCGCCCCAATTCTTGGCCTAATTATTGAAGGAAACTTTTTATTTGATCGAGCGACCCCAACAGACATTCGAACATGCTTAGAACAAATGGGAGTTCAACAAGAAGAATTGGGAGATATTTGGATTAGAGGCGACAGAGGTGCTGAAGCAATTTGCACTCCTGAGGCTGCTCTAAGACTCCACAAGAGAATCGGAATGATTAGAGCGGTAGAAATCTCATGCGAGAAGGTTCTCGTTTCTCAACTCAACCCTCCATACGCAAGACTCCCCAAGAGATTCTCTAGTGTCGAAGCCTCCTCTCGGCTAGATGCGATTGCTTCAGCAGGCTTTGGTATCTCACGAGCCAAGATTGTGAGTCAAATCAAAGCTGGTCGCCTCAGAGTCAATTGGCATCAGGTCTCCAAACCAAGTATTGAGCTGGTTGCAGGCGATAGGCTCCAACTACAAGATCGAGGTGTTGTTGAAATCCTAAAAGTGGAACTCACCAAACGACAACGTTGGCGAGTAGAAATGCTGAGAAGATGATGGGCGTTCTAAAGAGCTGCTAATTTCTATAAATTGGATTCTGTCGCTCTTGGATTACTCCATCATTCAAAGAATCCCGCGGGCGATTAGCTCAGAGGTAGAGCACTACCTTGACACGGTAGGAGTCACTGGTTCGATTCCAGTATCGCCCATTAATTTTCCTGCCAGTATTTATTGAAAAAAGTAGAGTCAGTGCAATAAGCAATAGTGGTTACAGTTACATGCTGCTAATAGGCTGCCAAGATGTTGGGCCCGCAAAATATCTAGCACACCTTCAGGACATCTTCAAAGAACCATCTTTCTGCTTATCCTCAGATCTAAACCGATCAATATTTAACACTCAAAAAGTTAATCATATTAAAAGCCTCTCAGAAGCAAAGAATATCAATCTAGTCATCTCAGGCACATCACTTGGTGATACAAGCAATAGCCTTGACAAACAAATGTTGTGCTGGGCGAAAAAGAATCAAATACCATCTATATCAATAATTGAACATTGGAGTTGGTATCAAAAAAGATTTGAAACATCAACAGGTTTAATCCTTCCTGATTACATAATTTTGAATGATTCGATCGCAGAAGAAGCCGCCATAAAGGAAGGGTTGCCCAAAGAAATACTAAAACCACTTGGCAATCCTCATCTTGAGATGTTGTGTGGTCAACTAAAACCAATTAGCAGCAAGTCAAAGCTGTTGAAAAAATATTTTCTCCCTAAAGATAGGAGGTTGATTTTTTTCATCTCTGAAGAAATTAGAAGAGATTTCAAAAAGGATACTAAAGACTTTCTAGGTTACGACGAATTCTCAGTTCTTGCAGACATAAGGTCTCTGCTTAAATCCTCTGACCATCTCGTAATTAAAACGCATCCTTCAGAATGCAAGGCAAAGTATGAAGATTTAATTGAATACAATACAAGCCTTATATCTGATATGTGTTATCAAGAAATTGTAGTCTTGGCTGACAAGGTAATTGGAATGGAGTCTATGCTGCTCTTGGAATTGTCAATTCATAGAAACGATGTCATAAGTTACAGGCCCAACCCATCAAAAGAATTCATAGGCACACAATTAGGAGTTACAATTAAAGCAAATAATTTTGAGGATTTGAAAAATGCAATGAGGACTGAAGCCAAGTCAGAATCAAAGCTTTGTGATAATTTCCATGGCTCAAAAGAACGTATCAAGCAATTCCTACTCAAGTTAACTAAATGAGCATGATTGATTTAACAAATTCCAATCTTGCAATTAACGGGGGGCCAAAGGTCAGAAAGAAAAAATGGTTTGACAATATTACAACTGGCCAGCAAGAAAAAGAAGCCGCTATAAGAGCTATAAATAGTGGGTACCTTTCACTCTTCGAAGGGTCGCACACACCCGATCCACCCTTCTCTTTTAGTGGGGGTCCAGAAATAATTGCATTAGAAGAAGAGTGGTCACAATTCTATGGAAGTAAATTTTCTATTGCTTTAAATAGTGCGACTTCGGGCTTATATGCAGCAATTGGTGCATTAGAGATTGGATTTGGAGATGAAGTAATAGTCTCTCCATATACCATGAGTGCATGCGCCTTAGCCCCTCTGATTTATGGGGCAATTCCTGTATTTGCCGATATTGATCCCAACTCAGGATGTCTTGATCCTGAGTCAATTTCCCAAAAAATCTCAATGAGAACAAAGGCAATATTAATTGTTCATCAATTTGGATTTGTTGCAAATATGGACGCCATTATGGATATAGCCAAAAAATATAATCTCAAAGTCATTGAAGACTGTGCACAGGCTCATGGAGCCAAATACAAAGGTAAAAATGTTGGGACAATTGGTGATATTGGTGTTTTCAGCCTGAATGTAAATAAAACAATTCAAGCTGGCGAAGGTGGCATTTGCATTACAAACGACTTAGAACTTTCCTATCGCATCAAACTAATTAGAAACCATGGAGAGGCAGTAGTCGAGAAGGCCGGCTACAAAAACATATTAAATATAGCAGGCTTCAATTATAGAATGACTGAAATAAGTGCCGCAATAGCCAGAGAGCAATTAAAGAAACTTCCGTATTTAAATAAAGAAAGACTTTCTCTAGTAAATCATCTAAAAAACTTGTTAAAAAGCTATGATTTTCTCGAGCCTATGAGCGGGTCAGATTCAAACAATGGCACTCAAAATGTATACTATATTTTCCCTGTAAAGTACAATAAAAATGCCGCGGGCCATAAGCGCAATATATTCACAGAAGCATTGAATGCTGAAGGCATGCTTTTTTATCAAGGTTATGTATGCCCATTATATCTGCAACCTATTTATCAAAAGAAACTTCTTTTCAAGCACGGCTACCCATTTTCCGCGCCACCAAATAAAGATTGTGCTCAGGAATATAAGCAAGGCACCTGCCCAGTTGCTGAAAGGTTGCACTTTGAGGAAGTTTTAATTAATGAGCATATTCGATTGCCTCATAAGATTAGCGATATAGAAAGTATTGATGATGCACTAAAAAAATTGTGCTGCTCTTGAAACACTTGAAGCTTTGCAAAATAAATAGAATGAATTACGAGAATATCTTCTATTAACTCTTTCAGGAATCTAACTGATTAACTATTAGGCTTCGGAAGTGTTCTCCTCTAGCTTCGAAATCTGAATATTGGTCAAAACTTGCACATGCTGGAGACAATAAAAGGCTTCTTGCTTGAGAGGCAATGCCTAACTCGATAGACGACAGCACAGCCTCATCCATGTACTCACAAGAAACTATTTTCCCTTCGTATCCTGATTGTTCTAAAAGGCCTTTTAGCTCAGCACGGCCTTTGCCTATCAATACAACTCCACAAACCTTCTTATGAATTTGCTTGAGCCAATCAGATGGATCACCTTGCTTGGTTTCTCCCCCGGCAATGATTACTACTGGATCAGGAACCGATTTTATTCCCATGCCAGAAGAATCATAATTAGTAGCCTTACTATCATTGAAAACCTGCATTCCTTTCGTCTTGCCAATCCACTCGAGTCGGTGAGGGACACCACGGAACGAAAGCAACCCTTCCTCGATATCTTTTGGAGTGAGTCCTAATTGAAGTGCGGCTGCGGTGGATAGCAATAGGTTCTGAAGGTTGTGGTTGCCTGGCATCGGAAAAACCGAGGTATCAAATAAGACACCGGTCCGATTGACAATTTTGCCTTCTTTGTCAATCCAAAGGTCATAAGTTCTTCCGGCATACTCAGGTCCATTAGTGCTCACCCAAAGCCCCTTTCCCCAATTGTCACGCCTGCAACTCAAGTCAGGATCATCCCCATTGAATATACGGATTTCTGAATTTCGAATTAGTCCACTCTTGATTTGGCGATATTTTTCTAGGGTTCCATGACGCTCGAGATGATCAGGTGTCAGGTTGGTCCAAATTCCTATCATTGGCGCAATCTCTGGAGCTGCTTCGATTTGGTAGCTACTTAGCTCTACAACAACCCAGCTAGGAAGATCCGATTGATGCCGCAAAGAAAGGGCTAATTCAGCAGCCGAATAGCCCATGTTCCCTGCCATTGGAGCTTTTCTCTGATTTGCTTCAAGAATGTGATGCAAAAGATGAGTGACTGTGCTTTTGCCGTTAGTACCTGTTATCCCAATCCAAGGAAGGTGTTTAAGGTTTTTCCATGCAACTGAAATCTCGCCTTGCACAATCACTCCACGTTCACGTAATGCATTTAAGGTCGGATGGTCCCAAGCGATGCCTGGACTTATCACGACACTATCTATTTGATCAAGCCATGGCCTAAAGCTATTCATCTCCAATGGCATGCCAAGCTCCACATGAATATCTTCCTTTTGTAAACATGACGAGATATCCATCAGCCCCGGATCATCCGATTGCTCAAGAACAATGACTTCATGGCCCTCTTCTTTTAAGAGCCGCGCTGCACCTAGACCAGATCGCCCAAGGCCAATAACCAAGCTTCTTCCCATTAGAGAGTTGCAAATGAAAGCATTTTTGAATGAATCACGAGCTCTTCAAATAGCGAAAAGGTTTCTAGGGGTCAATTAATAGTGGAATGATTGCAAGTATGCAAGTTCATAGACGTGTAACAAGCAAAAAACCAAGTTTACTGAATTCATCCATATATAAAAAGAGATAAAAATACTTGCAAGTCTAATTTTTTTAATGTTTCAAATATTGCCATCAATATGAGTTCTACAATGAACTCATATTGATGGTATTTAGACTCAACATCTAGTTATATTGACTCATCCAAATCGCATGTTAAATCACATTCAGTAAGTTCAGGGTTGGTCAGCCTATCTATAACCCTTGCCATGTCAACAGCAGATAATTCACCGTTGCTTCCCCACTTAAGAGTGGTTTTCCGTTGAGCAGGCACCCTTTCAGATTCATGAGGTTGCGAGCTTTTAGCGTCCACTCCAGGCCTCCTCTATTAACTAAACCGAGAAATATTTAAACCTACCAACCCAAGATTCGAATCGATTCGTACCCAAACTTCATCTAAACCATTTTTTGAGCTAAGACAACCATTGAATGACCGCAATTCAAATGGCTTACAAATAAGAGCAGGTCCATGCCAGCCATTTTCGTTGTCTAAGTGCTTTCCCTCATAGACATTCTCACAGCGAAGTCCTAGATATAGAGAGGTAAGAACTATTCATTGTGAGGTATCCCTAGATCGATTCAAAGCAAAATAAATAGTTCAAACTCCACATCTCAACCAAGTCAAAGAGGTCTGTCATGGCAATTAAGAATGACGATCGAAACTTGCCAAAATCCTGTGCCCTCCCTAGGAAACAGGAGGCGATAGAAGCTTTACTGGGATTGGCATGGAGAAAAGAAAAAAGTAAAAGACCCAATTGGCTTATTCAAGAAATAAAGCCCTACTGCTAGAACAAGCACTTATCAAAATCAGTCGTACAAAAATTGAGCTTATTACTTAATGGTATTGATTGGAGGTGGCCACATTCGCTTCAGGCAAAGAAATCACAGCCAAAGTCATTTACATGTGCTTTTACTTGATTTGACTACTTTGCTTTGTCTCGCACGCCCTTGGACAACTCTTGATACTCTTTTCTTATTTGGGCCAAAAGTGTCCTTCGCCTAGCTAAAAGTTTCCTGCCTTCTGATTCCTGACATGCTTCTCTCTGTGCTGCAGACATAGACATCCATTCAGTCATAGTTGGTCGATTCGTAAAACTTCTGTTCTTTAGCTTGCGATATCTATTAAGCCAAAGGAACAACATGAGGAGGCTAAATAGAGTTAAAACTGGTCCAAAAAAAATGAGCATTTACTTACCTAGCAATTCCTTAAAAAAAAAGAGTGTTGAATTGAGAGTGCCCAGAATAGAAGATCAATATTACGGACAAAATTTTGTTATAAAGACTGGGCATAAGTATAGGGAAATAATTAATAAGGTCCAAAACAATAATTAAACTTCTGGTTTAAAAGGCTTTCCAAGCATCAGCAGTCTATGTAGCCATCAAGGCCTACCCAATTAAAGTCGCATTTAACTTCAGAAAGGCCAATCAAGACAACCAAGCTCCTCCATTAATTACTTCCACAAGAAATGCCTGTTTATAATGGCATTTTTTTAACTTTGGTTTTTCTACTCTTTACAGAAAAAACTGTAGTGAGGTTTTCCAAAAATGGATGATTGAGAGGGGTAGAGAAAGAAATGGTCATCAGCATTACAAGTGTTACCTAGCCAACTGATAGCTAAAAGAGCGAAGATTGTCTTTCTTTTATTCTCAAGGGATCAAAATTGTCCAAGTGAACGCCATCCCAATTCCCATCCAAATGCCTGCAGCTAGGTTTCGCCCACTATCCCCAATGCGTGCCAAAAGTGTATTTGAAATGCCTGTCACTAAAGTCAATAGTCCTCCCTGTACAAGCATGAGTCCAAGAAAGTATGACGCTATAGATTGTGATTCAGCTCCAACGATGGTTGAACCAAGCAAATAGCCATGCAATATAATTGTAGGTAATAACAACCCATTGGGTAAAACTTTATAAGCAATTAAGCCTTCAACAACAAGGCTCATTGACACAAGAGTTTCCGCAAAAGTGGAAACAAACTCTGGAAGAAGAACTACCTGCGCCAGTGCACTGCCTGCTAAGCCAGTAGCCAGAAGAGGAAGAACCCAAGAACGAGGTCGTTTCAAACCTATAAAACTAATTGCGACAAGAAATAAACAATGGTCAGGACCCAATAAAGGGTGAGCAATACCACTTATCAATCCATTCAATGGCGATAAATCAGCATTTCCATTGAATTCGAAAGGATGGTGAGCCCAGGAGGCGTTTCCAAAAAACATCAACAAAACAAAAGCTGATGAAATAGCAGCATTTAGCCGAGAGAAAGGAAAGTTCAATCGGCTTAGAAGTCTTCCATACTTGAAAAGATTAATCAAAGTTCGATCCTCGTCGAAGTGTTGTATTGATCGGCGGGTATTCTGGCTAGCTGCAAGTTCTTTTGGAGACTTGAAGCTTTACAGCTGCGGGACAGCGCCGGAGTTTCACCGAACTTTCCCCGTTACCTCCAGTGGCTGATCCCCACCAGAGCCGACATGATCTTTATAGAGCACCAAGGGGCATATACCCAATGTTATTTAAAAAATCATTGAATAATCAAACTTAAAAGAAGTGCTCAAACAAAATCCAAAGAGAATAAAGACGAGCCATCAATAGCAAGTCAAAGGGTCCCATGGAAATATTTTTTCAAGCGATAAACACTATCAAATCAACAGATCATTGCATGATATTAATATGCTTGATTTTTTATACATTCACTTTGAAAATAACTCATCCGAATTTGACAATCAATGGAATCATTCTATTGAAAATTATCTGAGCCACGTTTAGCGACCAAAGCAAAATTTGAACATACAAAATATAATTAACAGCCTTTAAGCCTTTAGAAAATGGCAATAGAATTTGCAATTGAATTAGACGTAACAAGCTGAATACCAACCCTACAATCACACCCATACCTTTCCCTACCAGAAGAACTAATGAAATCTCTGTAATAATTTGGCCTGCCAAGAGAATCAGGTATGGTTCAAAGATAGTCTGCACAGATTTTTGACTTCTATTGATTAAGCTAATCAATACAGGCATCAATAGACCAAAGGCAAAAAATATTGGGAAATAGATCTTTGGCAAAGGCCTTTCTTGGATTATTTCACTTAAAGCTCTCTCCAAAAAATTCCACCCACCTGCAAGTGCAAAAATAATAAAACTTGAGAGTATAAGAAGATTAGAAATGAATAGCTTGTCATTTGAAACAGTAAATGAGAAGCTTTTTGTAATTAATGGCCTCAGCTTCTTATCAATCATAGATCTCACTCCTTCGAAGTTCAAATTTGTCATGCTATAGAATAATAAAGAATACAATCACTTAATCGTACGAACCAGGTCAGATTATATTCTCTATCAAATATAAATTGGCAAATTATCTATGAAGTCATCAATTAGATAATGGCAAAAGCCCACCAGAAGCTTTCCATAAATTCACCTGGTCCCTTTTATGTTGACTCAAGTTGCATAAATTGCGGAAGCTGCTGGCAGTTAGACCCTCAACATTTTCGACCAGGGCCTTTAAGTTCATATGTGCACCAACAACCAAAAGCTGAAGAAGAAATAAATCAAGCCTTGTTAGCTCTCCAAGATTGTCCTGTAGCAGCGATTGGTGCGCCAAAGCCTTTCATGTCAAAGGCACCGTCAAATAGTTTTCCAATTCTTCTGACCACGCACATTGCCGGCAAGGTTTACTACTGCGGATGGAGCTCTAAACGAAGTGTTGGAGCAAGCAGCTGGCTAGTTCAAAGGTCAACTGGGAATCTTTTGATTGACTCACCTCGCTGGAGCGCGCCGCTTGCAAGACAAATAACAACTCTAGGTGGAATTCAAAAAATCCTTCTTACTCATCGAGATGATGTTGCTGACCATGCACATTGGGCCAAGGCATTTGCCTGTGAACGATGGATTCACCAAAATGATGCTGATGCAGCTCCAGAAAGTGAAAGAATTATCCAAGGCATTAAATCAGTGAACCTTGATAAATCACTCAAAATAATTCCAACGCCTGGACATACAGAAGGGTCAATGGTGATGGTTCTTGGCAGACAAGAACAAATTCTTTTTAGTGGTGACCATCTTTGGTGGGATCCTCAAAAGCAAGTGGTTGTAGCCTCAAAGAAGTATTGCTGGTGGAACTGGGAAAAGCAGCTCCTTTCGGTTGAAAAACTTTTAGACCTTGACATTGCATGGCTATTACCTGGACATGGTCATGCTCATTTTTTTCAGCCAGGAGAATGGAAGACAGAACTAAAGAAAACTCTGGATCACGCCCTAAAAAGCTAATCAATGAAAATATAGATTCTTTTTAATAACAATCAAAACGCATTGGCTTTTAAAAATCCTCGACACTTCCATTTAAAGTCTAAGTTGAGTTAGTTGCTATAACAGAGAAGAAAGGATCTCCCTTAAGAGGAAGAAAGCCAAAAACACTTTTCAATGTTGTCTCTTCTGCAATCGACTCGGGAGCAGGCCAACCTTGAGCAAGCAATACAGCACTAATATAATTAATATGATCTAAATAAGTACCGTTAGTCCATACTCTTGGAGCCTTTGTCCAAAAAGCTCTATTAGAAAAAGAAATGATTAGTTTACCTTGTTTCTTTATGACTCTCTTTAACTCTTCCGCTAGCTCCTCTGGCTGCTGTAGATATTGCCAAGCGGCAACCATTAAGCATACATCTATAGATGAATCTTCTAAAGGAAGCTTTTGATCTAAGTTTAAATCTTGAACCCAATATTTATCCAGACATTTGTTTTTTTCCAGTTCTATCTTATTAAGACCATGCCCGATGACTTTTTTATATTTAATATCAGTTGGCAGATGGCTAACCCAACTACTCATCAAATCAAGGATCACAGAATCACATGAAATTTGCTCTCTATAGAGTCCAGTCAAACGGGCTCGAAAAGCTTCATCTAAATGATGTACAAAACGTGGTTGAGAATAAAAAAGCGAATCATCACTGCTGTCTTGCTTAAGCCTATCAGAGTCTCTCAATACTTTTTGAGCCATCAATAGCAAGTCCAAAAATTCGTAGTCAAATAATATCTTCTTTTCTAAATTCCCTCTCAGCAGACCGACAGTCAAAAGAAGATGGTACTCATGTCAGAACTATACATCATATTAGAAATAGATACTTTGATATAGGACTTCTTAAAAAGAGCAATCAACGTCCTTTAGAACAAACAAACGCCACAAGAATACCCCCAAGAAATCCACTTGAATGCCCAATCCAGCTCACCCCTGCAGAAGAGAAGCCTGGAAGCAACGACAAAAGAGAACCGCCATACAAGCAAATACAAATAAAAGATAGTAAAATAGAAAAAAGATTTTTCTCAAAAAAACCAATTAAAACTAAATATCCAAGCAAGCCATAAACCACTCCAGAAAGTCCATGGACTGAGCCTGGCCAGAACATGACCAATGGTATTGACAAAATAAAAACACCTATCCAAATAAACACATAATCAAGTGTGCTCTTATTAAGGATAAGCCAACTAGTTAACAAGAAAATAATGCTATTTGCGAACAAATGACTAAATCAACTATGGCTAAAAGGTGTCGTTAATATTCCCCACCAGGGAAGGCCTTGTCCCATAGGCAAATTCCAAGCGCCTGCAAAAAAGAATTGATCGATTATCTCTTGAAACCAAGCCAAAGAAAGCAATGAAACTGGAATAAATATTTTCCTCAAGCTAGGTGAAACTAATCAAATCCCATCAAAAGAAAGCAAGGCTCTTCACATCAAGTCTTCTTAAGATTAAATAGCAAAAGGGCTCTTTTTATGATGGCTTTAAAATTTACTCAATAAAAAAAGAACTTAAATTTAAAATAGATCAAATGGATAAAAGCCAAACAAGTTTAATATATGTCATTCAGAGCTCAATAATGAGTTCCTTTTGGAAGGTTTCATTGCATAAAAAACAACCTCTGTACTATTAGTGTAAGCAAGACCCCCTTAAAAAAACATACCCAGAGAAGACAGTAGTCACTGATCCCAAGCTTCTTTTGGTACCAAGAGATAAACCTCTTATGGGTGCTGATTGGTTTAAAGGCTTTGAATTTATTCGATTCTCTACGGAGGGGCGTAGGTATACGGATATAACGCCCTTTGCTATCGATTGGGAAGGTCATCAGCTTCATTCCAATGAGGTAATTATGCTCTAATTATCCAACTAAACAAGTGACCGGTAAAACTATATGTCTCAAAAAGGTTCTTTAAAACTTACGTATTTAACAAGAGAACAATAACTGGCACAAACTTATAACACTATTTGTTGTATCCAAATAAAACCAAGCAACAATGAATTCGTCATTATTGCTTAAGGGTTCTGCTTTGTTGCCTTAACACTTTAAGATAGTGTTTCCAAATGATCATTAGCTATTCAAAGGGTAAAAATTCTAATTGGCCGAAAAAAGTCTCAAAAGTTGTAAAGAGGCTTTTAGAGCAAAAAAGATCTTTGGCACAAGGCTCAATTTTCAAAAAGCTGTTGCGTTTGATTATTCAAATATAATATTTATCACCTCCTGCATCACGTTTATAAACGCAACCTGTTGACTCCAAAAAGATCATTTCTCCATTTATCTTAGATCGCCCAAACCTATTGAGCCTAGCCCTATGAATATCAGCCTTCTCACGAAGTTGAACTTCATCTTCCCATGCGGCCATCACAATATCTCTCTCTGGATCAATCATTAGCGAATTTGACAATTGGTTGGCAAAGCGTGCTTTAAGCCAATTTCTATCTTTAAAGCTCTTTAGAAAGCTAGGCCGACTTTGTTTTCTCATTTTAAGTTTAATCCATAAAGTCATGCTAATAACTAAACAAACAAAAGTGACAAGCAGAAATGGTATAGGCACCTAAAGTAAACAGTTGTCAGAATTAAACCTATAAGTTAACAAATCAGCAATACTAAATCAATTTTTGTCTAGTCTGAACAATACCAAAAGCAGTTAGATGCTAGGAATACAGACGATGATTAATTATTTCTCTTTTGAATCTCTCTTTACAAACAATATCCTAAGTACCGTTTATCAAGGCAGTCACTAGGGCAGCCTAAAAATCATCTGTCGCAGAAAAAGATTACCAGATTAAATAGCGAGTATCATCCTCATTTACATGTTAGGGGCTGAAAAAGATTCATAAAAAACCCCCAGTGCTCAAAGCTGGGGGAACCACTTCCGCTGCTCACAATTTCATGTAAGCGGAACAGGAAGAGCTTTGCCATCGATAAGAATACCCAAAATCAGAAAAGTTCTGCTTTCTCACAAAAGCCTCAAGTCTCTAACAAAACAAATTTGCAGAAATGCCTTATAAAGCATCAATAAGCTTGTGCCTAAGTTCAAGAATCAGCACCTCCCAAAGGGAAAGGCTCAACAGGAAATAATGATCCTTGCCAAGAACTTTTGCCTATAAAGATCAAGAAGAGCTAGTGAACTACAACCAACGACCTTTCAGCAATCCAAAGGCAATCATCATGACCAATACCATCCATGCAAATCTTCCATGAAGCACCTCAGCACGGCTTAGTCGGGCGAAAGTCATCAGGAACAACTCCCAAAGAATTATTGAAGACAAATCCCATAGAACAGAGACTAAGGAATTTGTCGTATGTTTGTGCCGACTGATCCCCATCACCCGGCCAAGCCGACATTAATGGCTGTCAAGGGAAACGTCATGAGTAGTAAGCACTACTTATAGCGTCCAAGCTTTTAGGTTGACCCACTATCTGTGGGTCAACCTAAAAGCTTGGAGTAACTTGAAAAGCTATTTAACATAATCCAATGTATATAGCTTGCGCCACAGAATTCCCTTTTGCTTCAGATAAAAAACAGTGATAGCAAAGGATTAGCATAAAGAGAACTCCCCTGAAATCGCCAATAAGGTCCATCTAAGCAGCATCAAATAATCATCCATTCACGGACAACCCACCCACAGTCCTATGAGATTGGTACATTTACTCAAAGGTCAACCCAGATCAAGTAATCGACTGATATGACAAGCAAAGCAATAATTAATAAAGCTATAAACCAACTTTTACCTGAAGTCATAGGCAGCAAAGTAGCAAATGCAACAGATGACCTTACAGATCAACCGATTAAACGCATAAATCGGTGCACTGAGATAGTTTTAGCTGAATATGCCGAAGCAACTTCATTGCTTGCCGACTGTGTCCCAGATGCAAGAAGAATGCTTGCTGCAGCCCAAAAGAAGCTAAATAGCCTTAGTTCATTATCTGTCCTTGCAACTGCAATTACAGAAGGAAACATGAATGACTGATTTCCCTCCATCAAAATTTGAGATTGAAATCCTTAGGATGTTCCAAAAAGAAGCAGAGTTTGAAGAACGATCCCCCAAGGAAGTAGATGCTCAGCTCAATTTAGGAAATGAGAAAATCATTGGCCTCTTTTTAGATCTTGAAGTAGAAGGATTTATTGAATGGGTCTATCTAAATCTTGTGGAAATAGACCTTGAGCGAAGCACTAAAGAAATCTACGATCAGGTTTATAACTCAAGTGCACGACTAACCAATCAAGGGCAACTATTTCTGAAAAGCCTAAAACCATCAAAAGACATCGCTTAAGCCAAAAGCAAAAGAGATCAGAAAAATAAATATGTGCGTCCAAAATTTTGCTAGTACACATTCAAAGGCCCTTGCAACTTTGAACAGTGTCAAAGCAAAACCCATATGGATAAACCAATGAACTATGAGGAATTACTTGAGCGTGTAAAGCAAGCTCATCTTCGAGGCAATGAAGAATTAGCAAAAGCCCTCTTCGCACGCGCGCTTGATTTAAAAAATCAGCTGAACTCAGGAGAAAAGCGATAAAAAGCTCTGCTTTTCTTCAAAGCTCTCTTAAAACCATCACCTCATCTTGAACAGTCTTATCAGCAAGCCATTCTTTGTACTCAAGAACTACCGCCATACGGTCACGCTCATTAAGCAAAGGCAGTCTTGTTACAGCATTGCCAATTGCTAGAGCAATAGATTTTTCAACTTGGGCTTGTTGTAAATCCATCCAAGGCAACAGTTCGTTACTAGCAGTCTTCCTAAGATTGATCTAAATGCAAGTCAATTGAATAGCTTGACTCTCTGGAAACTGAATTCCAAGCTTGAAATTGAGACATTAGAACTCATTGCAACTTTGTGGAGAAAGTCAAGCCAACCCATGCGAAGGTAAGCTAAAGGAATTTCCTCAAATCACTTCTAACTAAAATATCAAAACAAAAAATAGGAACACACGAATTACAAGAATTGACCTTAAGGCACAAGATTAGGTGACATATTTTCCAATTTGATCAATTCAAATAGTGCGACCCAAGCTTTCCATCTGAATAGCAAAGCATTTATCGCACAAGGTTTTCAAGAATTATCTTCTTCAAAAAAGAGCACACAAAAGCAACTCATGACAGGCAATATCCATAGAGATATCCACGAAAAAATCAAACTATGAAAAATAAAAAAATTATAAAGAGACTGCTTTTTGTGAGATTTTTCTAGTAGAAAAATGATAGGCAAGGAGCGGCAAATGGCCTACTTCTCTTTTTTAAGCCAAGTACCAGGAGAAGACTTACTGGAGAGTTTTGAGCATTTGCTTGAAGAAGCTGGCCTCAAAGTATCACAAGAATTTAGCAATCCTGCTCACATATATGCTGAAGACAAGGCAGAGGGTATTAGCTCCCAATCAGTAGTTAAAGTCCTTATTTCTTGGAGTGACAAAAAACATCGGCAATGCTCAGTTGAAATCAGAAGTGATGAGCCCTTTTTGAAAAAGGATACTCACTGCAAAAGAGTGACAAGTGCACTTCATAGCTTGTTGCCTTCCAAATCGACAACAAACCAAGTTGCTTCCTTCTAAAAATCAAAGGTGGATAAAAGAATTTCTGGTTTGTATTTAGCAAGATGTCTAATAGTCTTGATAGTCACATAAATGAATTTAGGAGAAGGGCTTTCATTAGGCCTAGAGAAATTAGACCACAGATAATCATTGGGGAAAATTCTTAATAGCCTTGAACTTAAAAACTGCCAAAACTATCGCCACCTTATTCTCTCAGGATTTTGTTTTTCAATTTTTTTGAGGAGCAAAACAACTCCCAAAATACTTAATGGCCCAAGAATAGATACAACCCCAATAAAGCTTTTTATTGTTGGATCAAGTGAGGCGAAAATAGTGGCTTGCATTTCATTAGTTCCCTATTAAAAGCCTCTGACGTTGTTTCCTGGATTTCTCAGCAAGTGCCATCTCGAGTTCAATTTGTCTGTGTAAAAGACGACTCTCATTTTTCAAGAGTCTCAAGCCAAGCCAAGCGCAGCCCAAAGCTACAACAGTAGGAACAGCCTTTATTATCAATGCATTGCGATAGTTCATATCTTCAAGTAATGAATAAGCCTTCTTACAAGACATAAGAGAAGGTTAAAGGTAAAAGCAATCTAAAAATCAAACCAAACTATCCCAGCAGCATCAAAGTAATTCTTCTTCCCTGACACACTTAACAACCAAAAAGGTGGTGTTGAGCATTCTTATTGATTGTTCCAAATCAACTCCCATGACATGAGAAGGCACCCATCAAAAAAGTATGAAAAGAAGGCAATGCCCGATCTAAGCCCCAAAACAGTGCTCCTGTTGAGAAAAATATGATCGCTAGTTTTTGCACCCAATTAAAACTCCTGTTTTGAAGGCCTGCCTGGATTGCTGAGTTCATCTTGAAGTGGATAATTTCACGTCAAACTAGCTTCTTTTTCTAAAGGAGACTGCTTCTTTGCAACAAACCCAGATAGGTGATATGCGCCTTTTACCTTGTTTTTGGAATAAAACCTACTTAATCGAAATGGGCGATGGTGTTTAATGCGTATATGGAAAAACCAAAGAAAAGACTTACAAACCTTCAATCACGACCAAAATTCGGAGCTATGACTCACGACTTAACCAATGAATGGTATGTGGATATTGAAGCCAGCGGGCAACGCAAAAGGTACCTTCGAGCTCTTAAGGCAGAACAAAAAGCCTACTGACCCTAAAGCCTTACCGCCCTACTCATTTCCAAACCCGACTTGGCACACCTCAGGGGTATCCAAAGATACGCCTATGCGACATCCAACTTGAATCAGGCCTCTATCCAATAGTCTTCCTAGCTTTAATGCGGTGGCCTCTTCTAGCCTTGAGAAATCTCTTTGATGGCTAGCAACCCATTCCATCTCATCACTGGTGATTATTCCTGTGGAGACAGATTCAAGAAAAAGTAATCCGAGGTTCATGGCATTCGATCAAAACAGTTTGTAGATAAAAACACCACCTAATTGGCTGGAGGTGATTTTACCTAGTGCTGACCGGCTGATCCCCATCACCCGGCCTTCGAAAGGACAATAGTCAGTGTCAAGAAAAGATGATGAGTTCATAACACTAGATATAGATTTGGCTTAACTGATCTTTACCATTAGGCGCTACAAGTAGTAGAGCGGGTTCCTTACCAAGACAATCTTGACAAGTACTTGTAGACGTTGCATCTCAAATTCTTCATTGACAGACCAACCTGATTTGGAATATTTGCCAACACCTCTTCTCAACCCAACCCTTTAAAACGACGATCTTTTCTACTGAAAGTCTTGCATCAACCCTCATCAGCTGAACATCAACCTATAAGACAACAACATTGATATCGCTCATATAGAAAGTTAAAAGTCTGCTGAATCACGCTGAATATGTTTGTCCAGTGTGGCCAGTGCAACTCTGATCGCCTGAAGTTCATGCTCTAAGCGATCTCTTCTGTAATGAAGAACCCCAAGCTTTTTCTTCATTTCAAGTCGCCTTCTCTTTCGAAAATCAAATCGAGATGTGGTCTCAGACAAGTAGCTTGCTGACTTGTCTCGTGGCTCTGGTTCTGACATTTCATTTTCCATGAAGATGACTCCAGTAAAGGTTTTTTTCAAAGGAAAGCTCTTAGCTATCCCCATAGTCCTTGTGCCCTTAATGATCAAAGCTCTCCTTCAGAGCTCTAAATATGGTGTAGCCCAAAGAAACCTGCATTGGCATCGGTGTTTAGCCCGGAGTGTTTACGCTTACTTGATTAATAGTGACAAAATTTACCTGCCAAAACCTTAAAAAGAAATCGAAATCATTGAAGATTCGCAGGAAGTTTTCATAGAGTGCAAGAGCCATCCAATGCTTAAGTCTTAAAAGCATATCTTCAACAAAATCGAACAACAAAAGGCAAATGACAGCAGGCGAAGCATTTTCAAAAAAGGTTCTTAACGTGCTAGGCGAACCACTACATGTTTGCAGTTGTGAGCCAATGACTGGTTGGTATCGAGATGGGTATTGCAAAACTGATGATTCTGACCTTGGCCTCCACACTGTTTGTTGTGTAATTAATGAATCATTTCTCTCATACAGTAAAGCCCAAGGGAATGATCTATCCACACCTATACCTGAGTATGGATTTCCAGGAGTAAAAGCAGGCGATCACTGGTGTTTATGTGCGCCTCGATGGAAGCAAGCTTATGAAGATGGGATGGCGCCTTTAGTCCGTCTACAAGCAACAGAAATTGGCACTTTAAGCATTATTGGGATTGAACTACTAATGCAGCATGCCTACAACGAAAATTCAAATGGTCAGGGGAAAACCTAGCCCAATTGATATCAATAATTTTCCAAAGGCATATCTCAAATCACCTAAGTCCAAGCGGAAAAATCTAGGCGGAATTGCCTAAAAAGCCATAAATAAAATCAAGAAGGCTCTTGTCATTTCAATCAAAAAAACAACCCCCAATATCTGAAGCACAAACTTGGTATCTGCAATGCGCTGAATCCTCAACAAATTCAAGTTCCCTGTGGAGAGTTTTCTGATTCCTAATGGAAGATTGCTTTGATTGTCTTTGGCATGGGCTAATACTTCTTTTTTCTGTTCTTTAAAGAACACTCGATCAGAGGTCAATTTATCGTCATCGCCAAAATCAGTTGTATTTTTTGGCATTTGATCTATCTCTTCTTCTGCATCTGGTCTGAACTGAATTAATTGTTGAGTATCAACTTCAGATGTCAGACTTTGCATAGGGTCTTCCTCTTTGTTTGAAGTTGCCCCAAATTCTTCATGAGCCTCCGAAGAAGACGTGTTCTGATCACCTA
>QCKM01000006.1 GCA_003215335.1 Prochlorococcus sp. AG-409-P01
TCTAAACAAGAAGGACAAGAATAATCGCATGAAAAAGCAATTCAACAAGCCCAAGTTTCGGCTGAAGGTCCAACTTCTCTTGAGATTGAGGCCTTTTTTGAGGAACAGGAAGTGGACGTGTGTTCGTCAAATGTTGACTACACAAAAGACTTTTTTTATATAAGCAGAAAAAAAGCATAAAGCAACCTTCAGCCAAACACTTGCAAGGAACAAATCCAGAGGCCTAAAGCAAAACCAAGAATATTTTCCCGAATTCTATAGATATTGCAATTGAAACCAGTACCCTATTGAAAGCATTGACATCAAAAACATTTAGCCATATCGACAAATATTTCTACAAGCTAATACCAATAAGAAGACTGATCTATATGCTCTAGTGATGAACAACCCATAACAGATATTCCCCTAAGCAAGAATTCCTATTAGATCATCCCTACCCTAGTGAGAGGCTTTTCTAAAATAAAAGAACCAGGAGAGAGAAACAGTTTTCACTCTCCTGGTTCTTTTAAATTAAATAGTGATTAGCTTAAATCTCTAGGTGACTAAACAGACGGCACATAACTATCTGAGACACTGCCACAAGCAAGACTGTCAAATGTTGAGCCAGTAGCCCTTGCACAGAGAGCTCTCTGTTGTGACTGATCGAGATTGGCGTCACTAAAATCAGCTCCATCAATCTCGGCACCATCAAAAAAGCTCTTCAACAAATCGGCATTGCGTAAAGAAGCATTTGAGAGGTCAGCGTTTTCGAAATGTGTGGCGTATGCGATCACATTATCTAGATTGGCACCACTGAAATTGGCGTTTCTAGCGTCAGACACGCTGAAGAATGAGCCTTCAAGATTGGCGCCACTAAAATCAACTCCAGAGACGTCGTACTTGACATACTCTTGCTTCTGAAGGTTTTGCCCATGCAAATCGGCCTTAAGTCCTTCAACCGAAACTGGGTCACTTGGATAAAGCGCACTTACAGGTACAGGCAGCATTAAATAAATGATGCCAAAGAGTGGGACGAGGAGCCCCAGGAAAACGGAGCGCAGGATTGAGGAGGAACTGTTCCGCATTCTTGTAAGAGTCCGTTGTAAGGGTGAAATAAGAGAGGCCATTGATAACGCCAGCGACTGACGGATGCACCGCACTCGCACATTCTTTCACGGGGAGGGATCCCCACTCACTAGTAATCACGAACTGTTGCACCGTTGATTTGTTTCGATGCAATTTTTACTGGGTTTTCAAGCCTTTAGAAATCGGGCCTAATGACCTGAAAAGACTGTGCCAGCCAACAAATAGTCAAACTTTGAGCAAATCAACGGCAGCTCAAGTCATAAGAATGTCGGCTCAAACAGAGATCAGAAGAACAGATACAAATACTTTCTTCTACTAATTCTTGTGTTAGATCTCAAACTCTAATGGAGCCAAGGAGACTCGAACTCCTGACCCCCTGCATGCCATGCAGGTGCTCTACCAGCTGAGCTATGGCCCCTTAATCATCCGTCGCCCCTAATCGAAGCAACAAGAAGTTAGATCCTACATGTAAATGCAATCAGATTTTACGCCAAACTGCCAGGAGCCTCCCTTGAACCTGAACTTGTTCAGCTTGAAGCTCAATTGGCTCATAAGCAGGGTTTGCCGCCTCCAAAACCACTAATGAGCCTCGTCGATGAAAGTGCTTAAGGGTTGTTCCACTTCCTGGAACCATTGCACTAACAACAGTTCCATCTCTTAATGCAGCAGGATCCATCACTGGCTCCATCAAGACGACATCACCATCAGCGATATAAGAATCAACCATGGAGTCTCCATTTACGGTCAGAGCAAAAAGGCCTCTGGTTTCCAATACTGGAGATAGA
Organism: Prochlorococcus sp. AG-409-P01; assembly: GCA_003215335.1. GTDB lineage: Bacteria > Cyanobacteriota > Cyanobacteriia > PCC-6307 > Cyanobiaceae > AG-409-P01. The sequence continues at coordinate 1,851 of QCKM01000006.1, forward strand.
TCCAACCTTTCCTGAACATCATCAAAAGTCTCTACCAATCCTCCAGCAGCAACAGCTCCTAAAACTGGAATGCCCGACAAAAGTCCACCTACCAGTTGAAGTGTTCGGGCCTGTCCCTCTTGCCAAGTAATCCAGCCTTTTTGTTGAAGATGACGAAGCCTGCTCTGCACTGGTGCGGGTGAACGCAAACCCATTGCCTGCATCATCTGACGAATAGAAGGACTGTGATGATTGGCGCCGATGTAATCAGCTAACCAGTCATAAAGTTCTTTTTGAGCAGGAGTTAGTTCCTCAGAAGCTTGAACGGCCAAAAGGGATTCATTTGTACGTCAATACATTTGTACCTATTCATATTGATTCTTGCAAGTTTCAAAGCCCTCCAAGCACTGCCGCCAAAAGGGCCTGTTGTGCATGCAGCCTGTTTTCAGCTTGATCAAATATTCGACTTGCTGTGCATCCAATCAATTCAGCACTGATTTCTTCTCCTCTATGAGCTGGAAGACAATGCATCACAATCGCCTCTGGCGAAGCGTTACCAAGAAGGTCTTCATTAAGACAAAAACCACTAAAAGCCTTTTGCCTATGAGCCTGCTCCTGCTCTTGCCCCATAGAAGCCCAAACATCTGTATAAAGAGCATCGGCCCCATTTACTGCCTTGATTGGATCATTCGTGACCTCAATGGTTGCTCCAGCAATAGATAAAGCATTAGCTTTTTTAATTACCTCAGGCATAGGCTCAAATCCTTTTGGAGATGCAACCCTTACGTTGACGCCTAAAAGAGCACCACAAATCATCAAAGAATTGGCAACATTATTTCCATCACCGATATAAGCAAGTGTCCTCCCTTCAAGATCATCAAAAACTTCCCTCATAGTCAGATAATCAGCTAAAGCCTGACATGGATGTTCAAAATCAGTTAAAGCATTTAAAACTGGTATAGAAGCCCAATAGGCATAACTCTCCAATTCCTTATGGGCATAAGTGCGTACAGCCAAAACATCACAAAAACGACTCAAAACGCGTGCTGTATCTTCTAGTGGCTCTCCTCGGCCCAATTGAGTCAACTGTGGATTTAAATCAACAGTCTGTCCTCCTAAGCGAGTCATTGCCACTTGAAAACTAACTCTTGTACGAGTAGAGGCCTTAGTAAAAATGAGCCCCAAAACTCTGTTTCCCAGATCAATACGCCTATGCCCTTGCTTTAGCTGAAAAGCTAAAGCAAGCAAAGCTTTGGTCTCTTCAGAATTCAAATCAGATGAGGATAAAAAATCCCTGTTTTTCAAATCCGAAAGAACGGCCGCAACACCATGGGTAATTTCAGCCATGAGACTGCTTCAAAAAATAGTTATCCAAGATCAATAGCTATTAGTCAAGTTTCTATATTTTGGTCAATTCAGAAGGCAGAGCACTTGCATCAAGCATTTCCTTAAGCTCATCACCCTCAATAACCTCCTTCTCAAGAATCTTTTGAGAGATAGTCTCAAGCAATGAAAGGTTGTGGCGAAGGATCGTCAGCGCATTGTCATGGGCTTGATCAACCAAGCTGCGAACCTCTTTATCAATTGCCTGAGCAGTTGCATCACTTACAACACGCCGCGGATTGTTATTACCTCCGAGGAATCTCCCTCCACCTTGCTTGTCATAAGCCAAGGGTCCCAAAATCTCACTCATACCATAAGTTCCCACCATCTGCTCAGCAAGGTCAGTAGCTCTTTGAAGATCATTAGCGGCGCCAGTAGTTATTTTCCCAAAAACAATTTCTTCAGCAGATCTTCCACCTAATAGTGTTGCAATTTGCCCTTGTAAATCTTGTTTTGAATTTAGGAATCTTTCTTCAGTAGGTAATTGCAAGGTATATCCAAGAGCACTCATACCTCTAGGAACAATTGAAATTTTGGCAACTTTGCTGCCACCTGGCATCAAATGGCCAACAATTGCATGACCAACCTCATGATATGCAACGACTTTCTTCTCATCCTCCTGAAGAACTCTGCTTTTCTTCTCAAGCCCAGCAACTACTCGTTCGATCGCTTCATTTAAATCCTTTTGTTCAACCCTATTTCTTTTCTCACGAGCTGCAAGTAATGCTGCTTCATTAACCATGTTCGCCAAATCCGCTCCAGCAAATCCACTAGTAGCTTGAGCTATCCGGTCCAAGTCAACACCATCAGAAAGCTTGACTTTCTTAACATATATCTGAAGTATTGTTTTTCTGCCTGAAAGATCAGGGCGATCAACTAATACCTGCCGGTCAAATCTACCTGGTCGTAATAATGCTGCATCAAGAACCTCTGGTTGGTTAGTAGCAGCTAAGACAATTACGGGTTTATCTGCAGAGGAAAATCCATCCATCTCTGTAAGCAGTTGATTCAAAGTCTGCTCTCTCTCATCATTACCTCCAACAACTCCCATAGAACCAGAACGACTTTTCCCAATAGCATCAAGTTCATCAATGAATATGATGCAAGGAGCTTTCTTTTTAGCTTGCTCAAACAAATCCCTTACTCTTGCAGCTCCAGCTCCTACAAAAAGCTCTACAAATTCAGAACCTGAAATGATAAAAAAGGGAACACTTGCCTCTCCTGCTACTGCTTTGGATAGCAATGTTTTTCCTGTTCCAGGAGGACCAACTAATAAAACACCCTTAGGGATTCGCGCTCCAATCTCTGTATAACGCTCTGGTGTCTTTAAGAAATCAACAATTTCAGAGAGCTCATCTTTAGCTTCATCAACTCCAGCTACATCATCAAAAGTGATTCGAGATTCTTCATCAGGAACATAAACCTTTGCCTTGCTTTTAGTAAAGCTAAGAGCGCCTTGAGCTCCCCCTCCTCCCATACTTCTTCTAGCAAAAAACTGAAGGACAAGAATAAAAATCAGTGGAGGTACAACCCAGCTAAGAATAGTGGTAAAAAAGTTAGGTTTTTTCGGGGGTGCAGCGGCAAACTCAACCCCTTTACCTTCAAGGCGCTGGGGAAGATCCATATCAAAGATAGGAGTTGTAGCTAATACTGAAGGTGATCCATCTTCAGGGGAAGAAAGTTCATAGCGAATCTGCTCTTGGGTGATATAAGCGCGCTTTACATCACCATCATTGACTTGATTAATAAAAAGGGAATAAGGCACCCTAGGAACTTGCATCGCCGGATTAGGCAAAAAGCTGCTTATTAAAAGCAACATTCCAAAACCGATCAGAACCAAATTAATGATTCCAAATCGCCGATTTGGTTGGTTGTCATCCTGACGAATGGGCATGGAACTAATAAATCTGTGGACACAAACCTAAGCAAGACAATGTATAAACGTTTGTCTCTACTGGCGTAAGAACCGAACGTAGGCTGAGAAAAATTGAATGGTTCAACTATTTATATACACAACCAATCAACAAAATTCCTTATTGATTCATTTGTTCTCATTTTATAAGCAGACTAAGAAGCACGTCTGATGAAAGGAGCTCAATCGAGTCAAGATCTAGCAACATGGCCTGATCCATAGACCTATAGCCAAGTTCACCTATTGGAGTACGGGCAGAAGAGCCCCCAAGGAGCTTAGGAGCAATCACTACTGACAATTCCTGCACACAACCTTGCTTCAAGGCTGCTGCAGCCAATGTTGGGCCACATTCCCACAAAACACGATTGCAATTCCTTAAAGCTAGTGCCTTCATCAATTCTCTTGGTTCAGAAGAAGGCACTTCAAGGTGCTCAACATGATCAACAAGCTTTTTAGGTCTTACCACCTCAGGGCCATGAACAATAAGAGTCGGCGCGACGGACAAATCCCAAAGACGAGCTTTTTTAGGCAGGTCCAAAGTTCGACTAAATACAACCCGTAGGGGTTCAGGCTCACGTTGCCCCCTACTTGTTAAAAGGGGGTCATCTGCACGAACAGTTCCTCCACCAACAATCACAGCATCACAATTTGCCCTCAGTCGATGAGCCCATCCACGAGATTCATCGCAACTTATCCATTTGCTAAAACCATTGGGAAGAGCAATACGGCCATCCATGCTCATAGCCCACTTAAGAGTTCCCCATGGGCGGCCATTCAAAACCCTATGTATAAAAAATCTATTCTGATAAGAGGCCTCAATCTCAAGAACTCCAGTAATAATTTCTATGCCAGCCTCACTAAGCCTCTTTAATCCTTCTCCTGAGACGCGCGGATCAGGGTCTTTCAAGGCGACCACCACCCGAGTTATTCCTGCCGCTATTACCGCCTCAGTACATGGTGGCGTCCTTCCCTGATGACAACATGGCTCCAAAGTAACTACAAGAGTTCCACCCAAAGCATCTGAACCAGCTTGTCTAAGCGCACCCACCTCTGCGTGGGGTAGACCAGCCTTTAAATGAAAGCCTTCTCCAACAAGAATTCCATTCGAATCAAGAACAACAGCACCTACCAAGGGATTGGGACTGGTTTGCCCCTCAGCCAAAGCAGCAAGTCTTAAAGCTCGTCTCATCCACGGCTCCCAACCAGCTAGAGAGGAAGAGCTGGTTTTCATTGATTAAGCGAAGGCTCCAAAAGTGAGCGCCACTCAGAAACAACATACGGAGGTATAGGCAGCTCATTGAAAACTCCATCGAGTTTTAATCTGAGTGGCCTGTTATTTCTTAGATCTAGAAGCAAAGGAGCTAAATCAAATTCTGCTGCGGCTTCTCGTGGATCCTCTGCCAACTTGGAATTCGAAAGAGTTATGTCAGGAAGAAGCCATTCTTTGACTCCAGAATGAACTTCTAGATCTTCTGGATGATCGAGTCGAACCTTGCCTGGATAACCAACGATTCTGAGAATCACCTTTTCATGCTGAAGATCCTCTGTATAGGCAACTACTGTCCAACTTTGATAATCAAGATCGCGAAGAGTTTCTAAGCTTCTAGTCAAGAAGGTTCCTGCATCACCCTGTTTAATTAGCACTTCGGCATTAGCTTTTATTGGAGCAAAGAAAATGAAAAGCAGTACTGCAAATGTGCACAAGATGATTCTCTTTAAAGGCAATGCATAGTTACTGCGGTTTTTGTAATAGCCCTTAAAACCCTTCATAACCTGGAAAAAGTTATTAAAATCGTAATCAAGAAGTAAACCAATTCTAACTATGGTGGATAAAATATCTCATTATTTGTTGACTAATCATTCGGCATTTTGCTCTGCATCTAGCAAAGCATCAAGAGTGACTGCAGATCTCACTAAAGCTTGATATTGATTTAATACTCGGCGATTTCTATCTAGCCAGCGAGCATGATCCTGGTCAGGAGATGATCTCATGCCAGCTTGCATTCGTGTAGCGTCACCATCAAGTAGATCCAAATCACCCTGCTGCTTAATCAAAGCAACCAAAAGTTCATGGAGTCTTCTTCGACGATGCATAGACAGAGGCTCTTTTTCGGTTGACTGCACTTTGCTCTAATGACTGCTCTTAACCATTCAACTAAATAAGAAAGAAGAAAGCTTGAAAATATGAACTCCTCTAAAAGCTCTCCAAAAATTCATGTTTTAGGAACTGATGCCGCTGGACCAAATCATCTTTCACAACCATTACAGGAGATTGTGCTATCGGCAAAATGGCTAGCAGTGTCAAAAAGGCTAATCAAAGAAGTCACCAATTGGTGGAAAAAGGAAGCCCCAGAGACCCCTCTGCCAAATTTCATGACTACCGACAACCCCAAAGATCTAATTAGCTGGTTGCACCAAATAAATGACACTGCAGTGGTCTTAACAAGTGGAGATCCGCTTTGGTTCGGAATAGGAAGAAGACTTCTAGAAACATTTGGATCAAAGCAATTGCTTTTTCACCCTGCACCTAGTTCGCTACAACTTGCCTTCTCAAAACTTGGTAGGCCTTGGCAAGATGCCTCATGGATAAGTCTCCACGGCAGAGAACAATCAACCCTTGCACAACGATTACAACAACGACCGCCAGCATTAGCTGTTCTCACAGATCCCAAAAGAGGTGGAGCCGATGAGGTTCGAAGAATACTAAAAGCCTCTGGACTTCAAGAAAATTATGCGTTTTGGATTTGCGAGCAACTAGGTCACCATGATGAAAAAATATATCGTCTAGAACCCAACGACTTACAACCCAAAGATATACATCCTCTTCACCTAGTACTGCTCATAGCTGAAAACAAATTTTCAGAATCTAAGATCAAAAGTCTTCCTCTATTTGGAATTGAGGATGGCTTCTATCAGCAACATGCTGATCGGCCAGGGTTGATGACAAAAAGAGAAGTAAGAATTCAACTTTTAGCAGATCTAGAGTTGCCTGAACATGGGGTACTTTGGGATATAGGAGCTGGTGTTGGCAGCATTGGATTAGAAGCATTAAGACTGAGGCCCAATTTGAAACTACTTTCAATAGAGAAAAGAGGGGGAGGGGCTTCAGTGATCAATAATAATGCTTCAAGGCTAAATGTTAGGCCTTTAAAGGTACTAGAGTCAGATGCCATTGAAGGAATTACGAATAAAGATTTACCACCTTTATTAAGCAAGCCGGACAGAGTGATTCTTGGCTGTGGTGGTCCAGGAAGAGTCTTGATTCTAAAAGAAATTATAAAAAGAATTCAGCCAAAAGGAATTATAGTGATACCTCTTGCCAACATTGAAGCTCTCCGAGAGCTAAAAGAAATATTAATCTCACGACATTTTCAATTAGAAATAAGACACCATCAATCATGTAGGGGAATGGTATTTTCCGACGGAACCCGTCTTGCTCCAATGAATCCTGTGATAATCATAAAAGCCAAATTATGACATAAGTCTCTACAGTTAACTTTAGTTAATTTCAGAAGGTGACTTCAAAAGCTCTAAAGCTTGATTAATACCTGTTAACAGAACATTTGAGACTTATTCAAAAGAAATCTTGTTATTCCGCATCTTTTAAAATCTTTATATTGACCAAATCACCAATCTGAATATCAAGTCTTTTAGCCTCCCCTGCCGCAAGCTCAACCACTCCATCTGAAAGCTTATGTGGACCATAGCTTGGGCAAGGGAGAACAAGACAAATAGGTGCATCTGCCTCAATTGCAACAACCTTACCTTTGTTAAGGAAAATAATATCTAAAGGCACTGAAGTTTTGTACATCCAAAAAAGAAGATTTCGAGAAGAGTCATATGGAAACCACATACCTTGCCCCAAAGGAACCTCCTCACGCTTCATCATTCCCAACTTCTGCTCTTCTGCCTTATCGGCAACCTCAAGCAAAATACAAACTCCACTTTTTAAGCACCATTGAGCTTCAAGTGGCAATAGCTGTGGAGGATTTCCCGCCAAAGAAATAGCAGGTAAAAAATATAACAATCCAACAACTAAATGAATCAATGTCAATAGCGAGTTCTGAATTTCCTTAACTCGCAACAAAAAAACCACTAATTATCTATGCGATCTGGCTTAGCTATATGAGGGAGGCCCCATCCCAACTTATTTCGAAGTACTTGGAAAAACTCATGATCAGTCAAACGTACGAATTTCACCGGGTGTTCACTCCTGCGAATCAAAACCCTATCTTCAGGCCATACATAACAACCATCACTTCCATCAACCACCATCATTAATCTTTCGGGTGTAGCTGGAAATACCGTCACAGGCTCTTTATCACTAAAAACCAAAGCTCTAGATGCAAGTGAATGAGGTGCAATCGGAGTTAATTGAAGAACTGGGCAATCTGGAATTATCACTGGCCCCCCTGCACTAAGGGCATATGCAGTCGACCCCGTTGGAGTTGAAAGAATTACACCATCAGCAGAGATGTCAACTGGAGCATGACGACCTATTGCTATTTCAAAGTGGCACATACTTGTCAGTGGCTCACGATGGAGCGCCATCTCATTTAGAGATAAGGCTTCCCATCTACGCTGATCTCCTCGAAAAACACTCACTACAAGACCAGTCCTTTCCTCAATAGTCCACTGCTTTAAAAGAACTTGCTCAAGAGCCTTGTCAAGATCAGCCAGATAAGTCTCCGCAAGAAAGCCAAGGTGGCCTGTATTAATAGTCAAAATTGGCACCTGAACCGGTGCTGTTTGGCGAGCCGCCGCAAGAACAGTCCCATCACCCCCAAGCACGATGGCCAAATCCATTGAGCCATCAAAGCCCTCTGGCACACATGAGTTGTAGCCAAGTAAGCGCATGTGATGATCTGGATTAGCAAATCCCACCATTCCACCTGAACTACTTGCTCGTACGACTACATGACCTGATAATTCAAGTCTGTCCTGTATGGTTTTTGCGGTCCTGACGGCCAGCTCCTTGCCGTCATTTACGATCAGTCCGACGCGGGACACTAATCGCATTAGACAAAGGTCTCTAATAGTTTAATAAAAGACTTCAAGATTTTGCTTAAAAGACCAAATAAATGTGAACCAAACAAGCTCTATACATATTTAGAACTGTTCTAGGAAGCGCAGGTCGCTGGAGTAAAGCCTTCGAATGTCGTCTATCCCATGACGGACCATACAAAAGCGCTCAACCCCTAGGCCTGCGGCAAATCCACTCCAGCGATCAGGATCTATACCTAACCCTTCTAAAACTGCTGGATCCACCATTCCACATCCCATAACCTCTAACCAGCGTCCTCTCCATTGAACATCGACCTCCGCAGAAGGTTCAGTAAAAGGGAAATAGCTTGCTCTAAATCGGACGGGCAAATCACCAAAGAAAGACTTCAAAAAAGCCATCACAGTGCCTCTTAAGTGGCTGAAATCCAATCCCTCATCAATAGCCAGAACTTCAACCTGATGAAATACCGGGGAATGTGTTGCATCCACTGCATCCCTGCGATAGACCCTTCCAGGCGCAATAATCCTTACTGGAGGGGGGACCTGCTCCAGGCATCGAATCTGAACAGGGGAAGTATGAGTCCTAAGCAAACGATTCGCTCCCAGATAGAAAGTGTCCTGCATATCCCTTGCAGGGTGGTCTTCAGGAATATTCAAAGCCTCAAAGTTATAAAAGTCAGTTTCAACTTCAGGTCCTTCAACCACCCCATAACCCAATCCGCAAAAGAGATCAACAATTTGTTCTGTTGTTGTAATCAATGGATGACGGTGGCCTAAAAGTATTCCACTGGGAGGAGCTGTTACATCTATCGTTTCTCTTTGAAGAAGTTCATCCAAAGCTTGAGATTTAATTGCAGCCAAACGTTCTGCAAGAAGTTTCTGAAGCTGACTTTTAAGAATGTTGGCTCTTTGCCCAACAAGAGGCCTTTCATTCGGAGGAAGCTTTCCCATACCTCCAAGAACAGAAGACAAACGTCCTTTTTTTCCGAGAAAACCTATCCTTAACTTCTCAAGAGAGTCAGCATCATCTGAAGCAGCAATAGAGTTTTCTGCTTCAGCTTCCAGCATTTCAAGCTGGTCAATAAGCTTCTGAAGGGAAATAATTAATCTCTAGCAAAGGGCCCAAGATACAGACTGTAGACATACATCAAACTTTCTTGCTCGCAGAACGCCTTTACGCAATGAATCCGCTGAGAATTCTGATAAGCAATGACGATGGTGTTTTCGCCGAAGGGATACGCACTTTGGCTGCTGTAGCAACGATGAGAGGGCACAAAGTAACTGTTGTATGCCCCGACCAAGAGCGGTCTGCAACAGGTCATGGGCTCACTCTCCATACCCCTATAAGAGCAGAGCGTGCTGACGAGTTATTCGCTAATGGAGTAACCGCTTGGGGGTGCAATGGGACCCCTGCAGACTGCGTCAAATTAGCCCTCTTTGAATTACTTCAAGAGCAACCTGATTTAGTACTCTCTGGAATCAACCATGGCCCCAATCTTGGCACTGACATTTTCTGCTCAGGCACAGTTGCGGCAGCAATGGAAGGAACTCTCGTAGGACTCCCAGCACTCGCCGTAAGTGTTGCATCTTTTAACTGGAACGAATATGAGACTGCGGCGAATATTGCCCTAAATATTGCCGAGAGTGCATTAGCCGACAAATGGGAAAAGAGTCTTCTCCTTAATCTAAATATTCCACCATGTAGCTTGAAAAACATGGCGCCCCTTTGTTGGACCCGGCTATCAGTTCGACATTATGAGGAACAATTCAGCAGAAGAACTGACCCTCGCGGCAGAACATATTTTTGGTTGGCTGGTGAAGCAATAAAAGATCTTGAATCGGTTGGTGAAGGCCCAAAAGATTGGCCCAGTGACGTAGCCCAAATAGCTTCTAATGGAGCGTCTTTAACTCCATTGCAACCTGACCTTTTTTGGCGTAAAAATCTCTCTGAGCTTCCTGATATCAAAACAATCAGTTAAGTAGTCCGATAAATACGCTGAAGCAGCCAAAGAGAAAAAATCAGCCCTAATAAATGAGCAAACAAAACTTGAGTATTGCTCAAAACAGACAACATCTCCAAAGATGTGATTGGGTAGTTATCCATTGCTGCCACACCTGCTCCAATAGAGATTCCTGGAGCCTGCATCGAAGCCTGGACAAACAAGGCCCCTGCTAAAGATTGATAACCCACTGAGGAGAAAACAAGTCCTAAAAGATCAACAATTACTCCACGCTTTAGCAACCGACTAGTCTCTCCCCTAGTTGGACGTGCAGAACTATTTATTGCTCGACCCGCCTTAACAATGAGCCATCCCTGCCAAAGGCTATAAAGCAGGAAGAAAAATGCAAGCGTGGTTAAAGACAATCCTGGTCCTAGGCCCAATGCTCTTTCAGAGTTTCGAGCCAAGCTGCTTCCAAGGTTATTAAACAAAAGAACACCCACAACTACTACTGAAAGAGTTGTCTGAATCCAAAAACGCAACCACCCCATCCGTCGAAGTCCTGACGAAAGAAGCTGAAAGTCAAGGCGGTCAGCCATTCTGGTTATTGCAGCAGTTGTTCAAACTTGCCATCTAAGCGCGCAATGTGCACGGCCCCATTGATTCCACTCTGCTCTCCTAAGCAGGCAAGAACTCCAACAGCCCTAGCTCTAGGCAGCTTTGACGGGCTTCATAGAGGACATCAACTAGTTATTGATGAAATTGTGAAGAATGCCAATGGAGATATTCCTACTGTGGTCAGCTTTTGGCCCCATCCACGTGAGGTGCTCTATTCAGAATCTCGACTTAGGCTCGATCTTCCTGAAGAGAAAACTTCTCTACTTGCTCCTCTAGGAGTACAACAACTAGTCTTAATTCCATTCACGCGAAGCTTGGCAGCGCTAAGTGCCGAAGCATTTGTAAAAACAATGCTTGTTGAAACACTTCAAGCTCATCGAATCGCTGTTGGCGCCAACTTCAGATTTGGACGAAATCGAGAAGGAGATACAAATTCATTGAAGCAATTTGCCGCAGAATCAGGAGTGGAAGTAGTTATCACACCTATCTTCAAAGATAGTGAAGGCAGAATGAGCAGTAGCAGAATTCGTTCAGCTCTTAGCAAAGGGGATCTTCAATCCGCCAAAGTCCTCATGGGACGTCCGTATAGATTCCGTGGTCAAGTTGTAAAAGGTCGTGGGATTGGTAGCGGCATTGGATGGCCAACTGCAAATTTAGAAGTAGATGGTCGAAAATTCCTTCCTGAACTTGGTGTATACGCCGCATGGGCTTGGATTAACCATGAAGAAACCCCTCTCCCAGCAATAATGAATTTGGGACCACAACCAACAGTTGATCCAGCATCCCCTTCAGCAGTAGAAGTTCATATCCTCAACAAGAATCTCAACCTAGAAGGGAATGAATTACTTATTGAACCAGTAGAACGGCTCCGTAGCCAACGATGCTTCTCAACGATTGAAGAACTCGCAAAGCAAATTGGTCTAGATGCACAATTAGCCCAATCAAAATTGAGTTCTATTAAAGGAAATATTTAAAATCAAACCGCTGATGGATAAGCATGAGCAAGTCCCCACACAATGAAGCCACCAATACCGCCTAATAAAACAACTCCCCACACCAAAAGATTAATGGTGCTTTCCAAACCACTTTTGTCCATGAGTTGGAGCGACATGCGATTGTGCCAAGACTGACATGAAATCGATGCCTCAGGCACCCCTCGCAGAAATGCGTGTGGCACAGCTGATAGATGCGAACCTTGATAGAGCTCGCGAAGGGCTCAGGGTCATTGAGGATTGGTGCCGTTTCGGCATAAAACGTGAGGACCTAGTTATTACTCTTAAAGATTGGCGCCAACAACTTGGAAGCATTCATAACGACACATACAAAAAAGCTCGCTCAACCGAAACAGATCAAGGGATCGGTCTCACACATCCGGCTCAAGGGAACCGATCATCACCAAAAAATATTGTTGCCGCAAACTGTGCACGTGTCGAAGAAGCTCTAAGAGTTTTAGAAGAGTTTGCAAGGAATCCCGATCCAGTTCTAGCGAACACAGCAGCAAAAATTCGTTATGGGCTTTATGACATCGAAGTAAAAATCCTTGAGGAAACCGATGGCTCAAGAAGACAAAAAAGACTTCATCTCTGTCGTCTATGCCTAATCACTCAACCTAATAAAGAGTTAATTAGCAATGTAACAAAAGCTCTTGAAGCTGGAATTGGAATGGTCCAATATCGTTCGAAAAATAGTAATGATCTCCAAAGATTCTCCGAAGCAAAACAAATAGCAGCTCTTTGCAGAGATTACGAAGCATTGTTTATCATCAATGACCGTATAGATTTAGCTCTTGCAGTAGAAGCAGATGGCGTTCATTTAGGTCAAAATGACTTACCTGCCGCTGTGGCCAGATCACTAATTGGATCCGAAAGACTGCTAGGGAAAAGCACTCATCAACTTAAACATATTGAAATGGCCGAGAAAGAAGGTGTCGATTATTTAGGTGTTGGGCCTGTGTACCCAACTACTACAAAACCTGAGTCAAATCCAGTAGGGATTGGCTATGTAATTGAAGCATCGAAGTCCACAAAACTACCTTGGTTCGCCATTGGAGGAATAGATAACTCAAATCTTAAACTGGTCAAGGCAGCAGGTGCTGAGCGAATAGCAGTAGCCAGCGCAATAATGAATGCTGACGACCCATCAACAAAGAGCTTCGAACTCCTTAAGGGCATGGCATGAAGTTAACAATCAATGGAGCCGAACAACTCCTTAAACCAGAAACAAACCCACCCAGCCTGGAGAGTGTGGTAAAGCAATTAGGCCACCACCCACAACTAGTTGTAGTTGAATTTAATGGAATAGTCTTGCCTCCAAAGAAATGGTGCGAACAAATCGTGAACGAAGGAGACAACCTTGAGATTGTCACGATAGTTGGTGGAGGTTCCTAAAGTCATATCTACTAGTACCAACCTCTAGCCAATTTATTTGTCAACTCTTCTAATCAAATGAATATTAGACGCTGGCTTTCTGCCTTACTGCTTCCTCTCTTTCTAGCAAGTCTCATAATCATCCAGCCCGAACCCAGCCAAGCGGCTGGGGGAGGTCGCATGGGGGGAGGAAGTTTTCGTGCTCCCTCTATGCCTCGAACTGGTGGGTATAGAGGCGGTTATGGAGGCGGCTACAGAGGCGGCTATAGAGGTGGTGGAATGGGCTTCCCATTCATATTTCCAATATTTTTTGGAGGTGGAGGCCTCTTTGGTTTTTTTGTATTAATGGCAATTGCTGGAGTGTTCGTTAATGCGTTACGGGGAAATACTTCTACCAATCCAACCCTTGTACAAGCGAACCCACTCACTAATCAACCCTCAAACCAAATAACAATGATTGAGGCACAAGTCGGATTATTAGCCAGTGCCAAAGCTTTACAAGAAGACCTTCGTCAACTAGCCAAATCAGCCGATACAACTACTCCTGAGGGATTACAAAAACTTTTACAGGAAACAACTCTTGCCCTTTTGCGTCAACCTGATCTTTGGGTGTACTCCAATGTAGAAAGCGGAACAATTCCTTTCACATCTGCAGAAGCAACTTTTAACCGCTTGTCGATGACTGAACGCAGCAAATTGCAAGCAGAAGTGACCTCAAATTTTTCCGGTCAAATTCGTACAGACCTTGGTGAAAACATGAATGCAGGTGAAGCGGATGCAACTAATGAATACATTGTCGTGACTTTGCTGATCGCATCAAAAGGTCGTATCAATCTCCACAAAACAAATACAACTCAGCACCTAAGTGAAAATCTTCGCCTGATCGGATCAACTTCATCATCAGATTTGATTGCACTTGAAGTCATCTGGCAACCAGAAGGCCAAGGAGATTCGCTCAGCGCAGAGGAACTCGTGACCTCTTATCCCAACCTCGAGCACCTCTAGAACTATCTAAACGGCCTAAATCCGCAAAACTTTAGAATTTCTTCCATAAAAACGTGCAACACGAGCGAAATCAGGACTTACACACAATTAAGTTAACTGGACTTATTTAAATTTTTCCGTTGTCTGCTTCATCACGCCCAGAACCACGCGCCATGAAGTGGGAGACCAATGGGGAATTGGCACATCGTGATTTATCGGAACTTGTCAACCGATTACTTGATTTCGAGTCAGAAAGTCACACTAACGAACTGTCCAGACTTGGAACTAAATACGAAGATTCCGAATGAATCTTCATCTAACTCTTGCAATACGCGCCTGAGTGATCCAACTTTCGGTCAACTAACACCAATGAATGGGCCGAAGAAAACTTCAATGGGTAAACACACCAGTATTAATGGAAGCACTGCTCCGATATGAACAAGGAAGGCTTCCTAGGCCCATGAGGCTTTGGGTTGAAGGGCTTCTTGAAATTCAACCTAATAAAACTGCTCTGCTGTAGCTGTTCAACTTGAATATTGAAATCAACTAAGACCAAGACCTACAGGCCTGAATTAATGATCCTCAAAGCGGCCATAGCAGCTCCATAACCATTATCAATGTTCACAACAACAAGTCCTGGCGAACAACTAGACAACATTCCCTCAAGAGCTGCACGACCCCCCAGACTTACTCCATATCCCACAGAAACGGGTACGCCAATAACAGGCTGAGGGACCAAGCCAGCAAGAACTGTCGGCAAAGCTCCTTCCATCCCGGCACAAGCGATCAAAACTTTTGATCGTCTTAGCCGTTCAAGATGGTTCAAGAGACGATGCAAACCAGCTACACCTACATCCAAAAGCACCTCTGTCTTTATTCCATGCCAACTCAATGCCAACTCTGCCTCTGATGCAACAGTAAGGTCACTCGTCCCACCACCAACAATAATCACCTCTCCAAGTTCTGGTCGCAAATCAGCAGGCTTCCCAAGAGTCAAACAAGAAGCATCAACATGAAACTGGACTTGTTCAACAAGATGGGCAACTGATTCAGCCTTCTCTTTAGTAACCCTTGTCACAAGAGCAAGTTCGTCAGCCTCTTTTAACTTCAAGAGGATTTCAGCGATCTGTTTACTGGTCTTGTGCTCGCCCCAGATTGCTTCTACCAATCCAAGCCGCCTTGTGCGCTCAAAATCCAGTCGAACTTGTTGATTTATCACTGGGGGACAAATTCTCCCTGAAACTTCAAAGGGAAAGGGTTGCCCGCGTCTTGCCCCGTGCCTTCTCGGGCCAGCTTTTCAAACTGAGCCTGCACAGCATCAACTTCAGACTGAGGAATCGATTTCCAATCTTCACGATTGGCCCAACTTATTAGCAACATTGCCTCTTCTTTCTCCTTATCCCAAAACATTTGTCGTCCAAGGAAGCCACTTTGTTTTGCTAACCATGGTTCCCAGCTTTCCTTCTCAGCCTTAATCCAAGCCTGCCTAGCTTGTTCCTGGACATCCAAGCGCAAATACTCAACCACAATGCCTTCATTTCCAGAGGCACCCATAGAAATTGGATTTCCCAAAATCACGAAAAAAAGTCCAATCGCTAAAAGTAAAACTTTAGGGAAAGACATCCTGATTTTTTTTAGCCAGCCAAAATTCATATCTGTTCCAAAAGAACCACTGCATGGCAGCTAATCCCCTCCTCTCGACCTTCTGCCCCTAAATGCTCATTAGTTGTGGCCTTAATACCCACAACATCAATCAAAACCCCCATACACTCTGAAAGATTTTTCCTCATCAGGTCAATATGAGACTTGAGTTTTGGCCTCTCTGCAATAACTACCGCATCCAAATTAACCAATTGCCATCCATGGCCATTTACCAAAGTCACTACCTGTTCAAGCAACATCAAACTATCGGCACCTTTCCATTTCTGATCCTCTGGCGGAAAATACTTTCCGATATCTCCTAGAGCCAAAGCACCAAGCAAAGCATCCATTACTGCATGAACAAGAACATCAGCATCACTATGTCCATCAAGGCCCAAGCCATCAGGATGAATGAGTGAAACCCCTCCAATGATCAATGGGCGTTCAGGAACAAGACGATGAATGTCATAACCGTTGCCTATTCGTAACTTCACAAAATCTTTTCCAAGAGAATCCATTCTGCTTCTTAAAGGATCATTTTGAGAAAGCCAACGTTTATACAAATCTGGGCGACGTTGTTTAGTCCGAAGTCGACTTTCTTTGTGACGCCAAGTAGCTATTGCACCATGATCACCACTTCTCAAAACATCAGGAACCTTCATCCCTCGAAAGGTTGAAGGTCGCGTGTATTGCGGATGTTCCAAAAGAGATTCTCTATAACTCTCTTCATCCAAAGACTCAGCTGTTCCCAAGGTGCCAGGCAACATCCGCACAACACCATTAATGATCGTCATTGCAGGAAGCTCCCCCCCTGTAAGTACGTAATCCCCTATAGAGATTTCCTCATCAGCTAAAACTCTGATCCTTTCATCAAAGCCTTCGAAATTTCCACATAGAAGGATCAATTGATCAGAATCAGAAGACCAGCGAAGAAAATCGTTCTGAATTAAAGGTTTCCCTTGAGGAGTCATAAGCAAAACCTTTTTCGAATTCTTCAACGGAATTGCCTCAAAAGCTGCAAAAAATGGCTCTGGTTTAAGAAC
This sequence comes from Prochlorococcus sp. AG-409-P01, assembly GCA_003215335.1. Classification (GTDB taxonomy): domain Bacteria; phylum Cyanobacteriota; class Cyanobacteriia; order PCC-6307; family Cyanobiaceae; genus AG-409-P01. The sequence continues at coordinate 18,721 of QCKM01000006.1, forward strand.
CATGCCCACCCCTCCGCCATAAGGCTCATCGTCAACCTTCCTATAACGGTCCTGCGCATAATCACGAGGGTTATGTGTATGCAACTCCACTATTCCTTTCGAAAAAGCACGCCCAACAACCCCAAACTTACGCAATGGAGCAAACACCTCTGGCATCAAACTCAACACATCTATTCGATAAGAGGGCATTACGTTTTAAGTCTCCAAAAAACAAGTTAGGAATTGTTCCATTAAGCACAAATCTGATGAATGCATAAAAACCCAATGTTTACAAACAGGTCTCCAAGAATCTTCCAAAAAATGAATTCTCTTAATTACCCTCATACCCCAACTCAGTCAAACGAGCAGGTTTGCTACGCCAAGCAGGTACTACTTTCACAAAAAGCTCTAAATAAACAGGGCCATCAATTAAATTCTGCATCTGAATCCTTGCCCCCTGACCAATAAGTTTGAGCATCGCCCCGCCTTTCCCAATCAAAATGCCCTTTTGACTATTTCTTTCAACCAAAACTGTCGCCAATACAGCGGTGCAGGACTGAGCCTTGTTTCTTGCTTTGGAAGAAGGAAGTTCTTCCACACGATCCACCATGACCGCAACACTATGTGGGATTTCTTCTCTTGTATGGTGAAGAACTTGCTCTCTAATCAACTCCCCTAACAACACTCTTTCTGGCTGGTCACAAACCAGTTCTGGAGGATATAGCTGAGGCCCCTCAGGCAAATAGTTAACCAAAGCATCAATCAAATCATTACATCCCTCACCAGTGATTGCACTACATTGATATATAGCCCAAGAAAAACCCTCCAATAGATTTGAATAGGCGACCTCTACCTCTCTCTGCTGCTCCTTATCAACCAAATCCCACTTATTTAAAGCAACTAATACAGGCAAATTTTGCTGTTTAAGCAAATTAACGATGTAGCGATCTCCCTTGCCTGGAATTTTCGAACCTTCGAGTATTAATAGAACAAGATCTACTTCTCCTATTGCCGACCTCGCACTCTTTACCAATCTTTCTCCGAGCAAATGGTGTGGCTTATGAATGCCAGGAGTATCTACCATGACAAGCTGAGCCTTAGGAGTTGTAAGAATCGCCCGAAGACGGTTGCGAGTTGTTTGCGCGACAGGGGATGTAATCGCGACCTTCTGTCCAACCAATTTGTTAATCAAAGAGGACTTCCCAACATTGGGGCGTCCGATCAAACCAACAAAACCTGATCTATAGCCCATCATTAAAGGATCGAAGCTTGGCATCACCTCAAGAGGGGTGTGCTAATAGCCTGACTACAAGAGATCATTCCAGCAATGAAAACCATAAAACCTAATTTTGAAGAAGCAATGAACGTCGCAGCACTTTGGTGTAAGGCTTGGGAAGCAGGAGAACTAAGCGATGAAGTTTTAGCAGACAGAGTCTCCGAATTATTAGCCACCCAAAATGGTGCTAGAGGTTTTTTTGTTGTAACCCTTGCAAGTGATTCACCACTGCTTGACCGTCTACCTGATCCTCTTGCAATGCAATTAAGAGAAGCTGGAGAAACAGTAGTTGATCTAACTGTACGCAACCTTGCAATGAGTAGTGCAATGGCAGTGCACCACAAGCGACAAGCCAACTCAAATCAACAAGCGGCTTCCGAAAGGGTTACTTCACGTTGTATGGACCTTTTACGCATACTTGAACCAAACTCAGTCAAAAATCGGCTAGAAAAGCTCTTAGTTGCAACAGAAGGGAAAGGTGAAGATTTAGCGTTTCTCGAGAAATGGAAATATGACAAAGAGCAGAGACTTGCTATTGCAGCAAATATTCTTGCTATTGCCAATAATTAATCAAATAAAAAAAGGGACCTTTTAGGGTCCCTTGAAAAAGGATTATCAAAATCTAATTAAAGCAATAAAAATCACTAATCCCTTCTCCCACCTCCTTGCAAAGCAATCATTAATCGCAGAATAAATATAAACAAATTAATATAAGTCAAATACATTCCAAGTGCACCTGCAAGATATTGATCATCCCTATAAGTACGAGGCATCGTATAGAAATCAACGAATGACATTCCCACAAAAAGGACTGTCCCAAAACCTGCAATCATCAATTCAAACCCACTACCTCCAAACATTGCAGGAGCGAAGATTCCACCAATCAACTGGACCACCATTGCAATTATTAAGCCAATCAGGCCAAGGCCAACTACACCACTAAGAGCCTGGCCAACGCTATCGCTCATTCGACGCCCAACTACTGATGCAATTGCAAAAGTGATGCCAGTAGCCAACGCGGCAGTACCTACTGAACCCATCCCAGCCGAGCCAATTGCTATTGCAACAATGCCACTCAAAGTGAACCCAGTAATAAGGCTGTAGGCACTAAGGAGAGGCAGAGCCGTGCCATTGTTTGCTTTTACAGCAACGTTCTGAGCTACAAAGAACAGAATGAGATTTCCTATAAGAGCAACCCAGAAAAGAGGCATAAACATCCCTGGATTAGTGGCCTGAAGAGAAAGGCCTCCAATTACCCCCCCTGCAGTTAGAACCATCCCCCCACCCACATAAGGCAAAGCCTTATTAACCACGTTTGGCCCAACTAGAGCACTAGATTGAGCTTCGCGAATAGCCTGTTGAAAATTACTACTTGCTGGCATGACTCACCAGATCTCATATATAACCCTCTTACTTTGGCAGTAAAAAAAAGGATTTAGCAAAATTGTTAGTTCGGATCACACCCTATTGGCTATCAATCCTCGAATAAGCATCTACTACTCTTTGAACAAGAGGATGTCGAACAATATCTTTAGATGTAAGTCTGCATACAGCTACACCCTTTACACAAGAAAGAATTTCAGAAGCTTCAACTAAACCACTTCTCTGACCTTTGGGAAGATCTACTTGCGTTACATCTCCAGTCACAACCATGCGAGATCTTTCGCCAAGTCTTGTTAGTACCATTCGCATCTGTGCAGAAGTAGTGTTTTGCGCTTCATCAAGAATCACAAATGCTTCATCAAGAGTGCGCCCTCGCATATAAGCCAGAGGAGCAACTTCAATAATTCCTTTCTCTAAAAGTGCATTTGTCTTCTCCAAGCCTAGAAGAAGATGAAGAGCGTCATAAAGCGGACGAAGGTAAGGGTCAACTTTCTGCTGAAGATCTCCGGGCAAGAAGCCAAGCCTTTCTCCCGCTTCCACAGCAGGACGAGTCAACACAAGACGCTCTACTTTGCGTTGACTAAGCATCCTTACCGCGAGAACAGCTGCAAGAAAGGTTTTACCAGTTCCAGCCGGGCCTAATGCAAATGTGAGGTCGTTAAGCTCCATAGCTTCCACATAGGCTTTCTGATTCAGGGTTCTAGGCCTTAAAAGATTTCCTCGCTTATTAGAAGCGAGGACCTGCTCAGACAATTCAGCATGTGCCTCTCTATGTCCTTTGTCGATAGCACTAATAGCAACCTGTAAATCCACAACAGAAACAACCTGTCCCTCCTCCCAAATAGGGCGCAAAAGCTCCACCAAGCCAGTAGCACGCTCAAGTTGCGCAGGACTGCCGCCCACGACCAACTGTAGACCTCTCATCACGAATGAAGCTCCTGTTATTGCTTCAAGGTGATGCAAGGTTTTTTGACCTGCACCAGTCAAAGCAAGAGCAGCATCTGAATCAGGAAAGTCAAATACGAAGCGACCAGCAGCGGTAGCCTCACCCATTAGAGAAATCAGGAATCAACTGTTTCTGAAGAGGCTTCATTCGCCGAATCATCTTTCTCATCAATGGTCTTAGATTTTTCTTGTTCTTTAGTCGCTTTATTAGCCGCAGACTTACGAGCTTCAGCCTGCTTAGCTTTGCCAACCAATTCAGCAGGCCTAACGCTTCTCTCGATCAACCCGCCTTTCTCTAAAAGCGACCTGACGGCATCAGTAGGTTGGGCCCCTTGACTGAGTCGCAGTCGAAGAGCTTCAGTATCCAATCGCGTCTCTTTGGTGCGAGGGTTGTAATACCCCAGCTCCTGGAGTGGTCTGCCATCGCGGCGAGAAGTGCTGTTACAAGCAACTAGTCGGAAACTTGCTTCTCGTTTCTTACCAAACCGCTTAAGGCGGAGCTTGATCATTTGGACGTTTAATAAGTTGAAGGTTTTTTATTTGACGGTGCCAATTTAAGACGTTCGCCAAGGAGACTTTACTCCTTTGATGATCATAGATCTCCAAAGCCTTTCTTCTTCTTAAAAGGTTTTTGTCGTCTAGGAGTTCCTCTACCTCCACTATTGGCAGAACTATTTGTTGGCATTCCGGACATTGCATTGCCAGGCGCCCCTAATCCAGACAATGAACTCATATCTGGCATTCCAGGCATTCCAGGCATTCCAGGCATTCCGCCACCACGGGACATTTGTTGCATGAAGCCCCGCATTTTCTGAAAATCGGCCAACACTTTGTCAACATCAGCAGAGCTATGACCACTACCTGATGCAACACGTTTGCGTCTAGATGGCTGTGCTGCCAAGAGCTCCGGTTGACTACGTTCAGAAGGTGTCATCGAACCAATCATCGCCTCTATGCGCTTCAATTGAGCCTCGCCACTCCTGAGCATCCCTTCATCAAGCTTATTCATGCCAGGAATCATCTTCATCAATCCACCTAAAGAGCCCATTCTTTTAATCAGTCGCATCTGTTTTAGAAAATCTGAAAAGTCAAAAGTTGCTTCTTGCAACTTCTTCTGCATCTTCTCAACATCAGCAATTTCAACTTCCTTCTGAGCTTTCTCGACCAAAGTCAGGACATCTCCCATGCCCAAAATTCGGCTCGCCATTCGCTCTGGATGAAATGGCTGAAGAGCTTCTACCTTTTCACCAGTACCAATAAACTTAATTGGCTGCCCACTAACCTTTCTTATAGATAGAGCAGCACCTCCTCGCGAATCGCCATCCAGCTTTGTAAGGACTGCTCCAGTAATGCCAACCTTTTTATGAAAAGCACTGGTCAAATCGGCAGCTTCTTGTCCAATCATTGAATCCACAACAAGGAGCACCTCATCGGGGTCCACTGCAGAACGTATCCGCACCATCTCCTCCATCATCTCCGAATCAACCTGAAGCCTTCCAGCCGTGTCGACCAGCAAAGTGTCTAAGCCTTCCTCTCGAGCCCTTGCCAGTCCAGCCGCTGCGATGTCCTCTGGTTTGGCATCAGCACCCAAGCTGAAAACTTCCACACCTATCTGAGCCCCAAGAGTGCGTAATTGATCAATCGCAGCTGGCCTATAAACATCAGCAGCCACCATCAAAGGTCTTCTACCTAAATCTTTTAAATGAAGTCCTAATTTCGCTGTAGCAGTTGTTTTTCCAGCCCCCTGCAAGCCAGCCATCAATACAACTGTCGGAGTTTCCTCAGCGATCGCCAAAGGAGAGTTACCTCCTCCCATAACTTCTACAAGTTGCTCATGAACAACCTGAATAAATTTCTGATCGGGGCTAACTCCCCTTACCACCTCAGCCCCAATAGCCTTTTGTCGAACCTCATCAACGAACTCTCTAACAACAGGCAAACTCACATCTGCTTCTAAGAGAGCTCTCCTGACTTGTTTAAGAGCCTGATCAACATTGGTATCACTGATCTGGGCCTCTCCTTTAAGGCCTTTGACAGCATCTTCGAAGCGAGCGGAGAGCTCATCAAACATTTAAAAGCGCCTCAAGACCTTTTTAGTAATTTTAAAAATTAGATCAGGATGAACAAAGAAAATTATTAGCGTCCACTAACGTAATAATGAAGCAACCAAGGCTCTCCATAACGACCAATTATATATGTGACCTTTAAATTGGGATTAGAAGTATCATCAATTTTCTTTCCAGAAGAGTCTAGACGAATGTCTTTGTAATTAATTCTTGCCTTTACCTCAATTCTTTTAGGTGTTCTATTAATCACCCTAATTGAATAAATACTGGCATCAATAAATTGCTTTTGACCCAATTTTGCATCTTTTGCTCTCTCTTTATTAACACTTTCTAATAGCGGCCGCCTAGCAATCTTCTTCAATACATTACTCTGGCCACCAGACAAAATATTTGCCTTGCCTACAAGCCAAGCTTGGATCAATTCACGAATTTGTTTTTCGCTTGGGCGAGCAACAGTCAAGGCTTCAATATTCAAATCAGTTTCCTTAACAGGATTAGTTGTTGATTCACCAAGACGAGAGTCCTGATCTTGCAATTTTTCCAGCAAAGAGCTTGACGGTTCAAGACTCTCTTTCTGAGGTTCATCTAAATATCTGACTCTGTAATAAATAAAACCTGAAAGCGCAACTAGAATTGCAAAAGAGCCAAAGAAAATTGGCTTAATTCGCAAAAAATTTCCTGAGAAAATATTTCGTTTAGATATGAAACCCTTGAAAAAGGACTGAAAACTTAAAAGGTGAAACGCTTGCCCTAATGGTTCGGGTTGGGTTTGAATTTCAACATTGTCAGAAATAGATTGATCTACTTCATTCTCACTTCTTACTTCAGTCTTCATGCTTATTTCAGATGAGTCACCCTGATCTATTTCAGATTCAGATGAAGAGGTTTCAGGAGTGAACGCAGACAAAAAAGACAAAGCTTTATCCTTTGCTCTAGTCAGATCGCCCTTCTTATCTATTCGCTCCAAATAAACTTGGACGTCACGATCTGCAAACCATGCTTCAAGATCTACCACCTGAGAATCAACATCCCTATAGCCAGGAAGCACATCTCTTCTCAACCAATCTCGGCAGTAACTGCAAAGCGCGGCAAGACGTTCTCCTGAGTAATCTTCAAGCCAAGATCTAAGAGCAGAATCTTCACTATTTTCAAAACGCTTATGAGCTAATTGAACATCGCCTAGCAAAAGGTCCATACACCCCAATAAAGGCATTTGATCAAGCCCTTCTTGGGCAAATCTTTCTAATTTTTTACGTGCTTGATAGATCCTTTCAGGCTTTCGTCGCGAAAACCCTTCTGCAGTCATAGACATAATTGCCAAGAATCTCGCGTCCGAAGAATTCGAATGCTGCCAATGGACAAAGAGATCAACCTGCTCTTGAACCGTAAGGAACTTCCTGATTTGTTGAAAAAACAACTCAAATTCTTCTTGATTAAGACTTCCTGGTCCAGAGGATTTTCTTTTCCCCTCAAGCCCACCACGCTTATTCACAAATCCATCAAGAAGTCTTAATCCTTCCTGACGAGAAATCTGATCTCCTAGGTCCCTACTAAGAAGATCAAGAATCCTATAAGGAAGCAAAGCATCTAGGTCCTCTTCAAGCTGTTTGCGCTGATTCGGAAGTTTTCCCATACGTTGCAACAGCTTCATACCCTCTTGCAAAACTGCTGCTGCAGATGCGTAATGTCTCCTTTCCTGTTCTTGAATAGCCGCAGAGCTGCAAGACAAGGCTGCTAATAAAGTCAGATCAGCCTCTCTTCCGCTACCCAAAGCAGGCGCCTGAGGCGGCTGCAAGGCCTGAGAGGCAAGCTTAAATGCCTCGAAAGAGCAATCTGCCTCCCAAAGCAAAATCAATGCCGCAACTTCCCTGCTGGAAGAGAATTCAAGTCCAGTAGCTCCTCCCAACAAGGCAACCTCGTATTCTTCACGCCGTGTAGGGTCACTCAATAAATCCGCTGAAAGGCGCAACAGTTCGGCCCGCTGAGTAAGGACTTCATCAGTAAAGCCCTGCTCAGGAGATCTATCGATTCTCAACTGCAAAGCCCTAAGGACTACCTCAGCCTCGGCGGATGGACTAACGCCTAGTAAACGGAAATGATCAAACGGCAGTTCCACCAGCAATCCAGCTATTGGCATAAAACTCTAGACAGTGAAAGGGATTTTGCCCATTCTGAGTCCATAGGCCCTTACAGTCGTATATCAAGCACTGGTTATCAGCCATGAGCAAGGAACCCGCATTGACCTCCACAGAGGGCATAGGCAATGGCCTTGCATCAGGTTCACACACTGAGCGCCTATCGAATCTGGTGTCCACCAAACGCGCAGTTGTGGATCGTGACAAAGGGCTAGAACTTTTCCGAGACATGACCCTTGGCAGACGCTTTGAGGACAAATGTGCGGAGATGTATTACCGCGGAAAAATGTTTGGCTTTGTTCATCTTTACAACGGTCAGGAAGCTGTAAGCACAGGTGTTATTGGCGCAATGAAACGTCAACATGATTGGTTTTGCAGTACCTATCGAGACCACGTTCATGCCCTGAGTGCTGGTGTACCTGCTAGAGAAGTGATGAGTGAGCTCTTTGGCAAAGAAACTGGTTGCAGCAAGGGAAGAGGTGGCTCAATGCACCTGTTCTCAAAAGAACATCATCTCCTAGGTGGCTTTGCGTTTATCGGAGAAGGGATACCAGTAGCTCTTGGAGCCGCCTTTACTAGTCGCTACAAAAAAGAAGCTCTAAAGCAAGAAGGAAGCAATGCAGTTACTGCAGCCTTTTTTGGAGACGGCACGTGCAATAACGGACAATTTTTTGAATGCATGAACATGGCACAACTCTGGAAATTGCCAATAATCTTTGTTGTTGAAAACAACAAATGGGCGATTGGGATGGCCCACGACAGAGCAACTAGTGATCCTGAAATTTGGAGAAAAGCTTCTGCGTTTGGAATGGCTGGTGAAGAAGTTGATGGAATGGATGTATTGGCAGTGAGGGGAGCAGCCCAGCGTGCAATTGAAAGAGCCAGAGCGGGAGAAGGCCCAACCCTGCTGGAATGTCTCACCTATCGTTATCGCGGACACTCACTTGCAGACCCAGATGAACTACGAGCAGAAGAGGAAAAGAAATTTTGGGCACAGAGAGATCCAATAAAAGCTCTTGAGAATGATCTAATCAAGGAAGGATTAGCAACAGATGAGGACCTCAGATCTATTGAGAAAACCATTGATTCTGAAGTTGTTGATGCAATTGATTTTGCACTTAGTGCTCCGGAACCAGATGCAAAAGAACTTACTAGATATATCTGGTCAGACAACTAGATTCTGCGTTCTCAAAATCATCTAGAAAACCTGGTTAATTTCAAATACAACCAGGTATTTTTCTAGTGAGGTTCCTTAGTTTTCTAAGAGCCTTCAATTCAACTTGCCTTACTCTTTCTCGGGAAACTTCCAAAAGGCGACCTATCTCAGCAAGAGTATGTCTTTCATTGCCTTCAAGACCAAAACGAAGTTTTAAGACATGCTGCTCCTGTTCACTCAAATGAGTTAACCATCTAGTCAGCTGTTCATGATGAATACGTTGTTCTACCTTGTCGAGAGGTTCATTACTTGAACCATCGGCAATAAGATCACCCAAAAAGCTTCTACCTTCTTCCCCATTAACTGGAGCATCCAAGCTACTTGTAGTCAGCGCCTGCCTGAGAAGTGAATCCAATTCTTCAAGAGGAATATCCATTGCCTCTGCAATCTCAAGACGACTAGGCATAGCGCCTAATTTATGAGCCAAATCAAGACTCACCTTTCGAATAGTTGTAAGACGCTCACTTAAATGCACTGGCAACCGAATTGTGCGCGATTGACAAGCAATTGCACGTGTCATGCTCTGTCGAATCCACCAAAAGGCATAAGTGGAAAATTTGTACCCACGAGTAGGGTCGAACTTCTCCACGGCGCGCTCAAGGCCAAGAGAACCTTCTTGAATAAGGTCAAGGAGTTCTAGACCTTTTCCTTGATATTTTTTTGCCACACTTACTACCAGCCTTAAATTCGCCTTCATCATTCGTTCTTTTGCACGACGACCTATTCGAATAAGTCGACGCTGTTGAGTTGTCAAATTTTGACTCTTGTCACTAATCGATCCATCTTCAGTGAGTGTCATCATTGTCTGGACCTGATTCCCTAGCTCAATCTCCTCAGCAGGAGTTAGCAATGGGATTCGTCCTATTGAAGAGAGATACCAACTGACTGGATCACCAGCTCTCCTTCTTTGAGGCTCCGGCGACTTAGGCGCTGCAGAAACCATCCCCATTTTCCCCAACTGAATGGGAAGAACTTTCGTACAGATATTGCAAAAGACCTTCTGGTTTCAAGAACCCTTCACATTCATGAGAAGAAAAGTACACATTTGAGCTTAAATGTTTTTATTAGTCACAGATTCTTGTGACTAAAAGTACAATCCCCGCTTTGCATGGATGTAGTAAGAGCTTCTAATGAATTAACGATAGATCCTGCCGAACTGCCCTTCCTGCAGTTTCGAGCTGCTTCAGCATGAAGGAAAGCAGCTTTTGCTAACAGTTCTCCATTAACTTCCAAGCCAGAAGCCAGTCCTAACGCTCCCAATCCAGTGGCATAACCAGCCAACAAATCTCCTAAACCAATTCTTGCGGTCCAAGAAGCTGTTTGGGAAAGTTGCCATGAAAAACCCTTTGGGTCAGCCACGACGCTATGAGCTCCTTTTAGAAGCACAACTATTCCGCACAACTTCGCGGCTTCTAAAGCGGCATTTAGAGGCATGAGATCTTTCAGTTCTGGAAAGAGACGAGAAAATTCTCCTGAATGGGGAGTTATCCAGCTTGGTCCCTGTCTTTTTTTTAACCACTCCCATCCCTCAACTGAACTGGCCAAACGATTTAGAGCGTCAGCATCTAGAACCAGCAACCCAGGAAAGTCCACTAAAGGTTTTGCCATCTGTGACCAATCTTTCTTTTCTGATCCCAACCCTGGGCCTATTAATACTGCATCAAGCCTGGCCAAATCTTCAGCAACCAAAGAGTTACCTATAGAACTTCCTCCATTTGAAGAGGGTTCGAGATCTCTCGAAAGAATTATCTCAGGAACAACTTTCCAAAGGCCTTTTGAAACTCTATTTGGAACTGAAGCACGAATACTTCCTACCCCACTTGCCAAAGCCCCTTTCAATGCAATCAATGAGGCTCCTGGATAGGTGTCACTACCTGCAATGACTAAAACTCTTCCTCTTTGATATTTCATTGCACTAGTTCTAGTTTTTGGCCAAGAAACAGTAGAAAAATCCTCAGGGTGAATAGATCTAGGTTGTGTATCTGGCAGCGTCTGAAGGAGGTTGTCAGACAACCCAATATCAACTCTGACTAAATGACCAACATTCTCAATAGCTTTATCTTGCACAAGGCCTTGCTTTATAAGACCCACAGCAAGAGTGAATGAACCCACTGCTGCACCAGTACAAAATGCTCTTCCTGAATCCGAACAAAGTCCTGCAGGAACATCAATGCAAATCAATCTTCGTGGATGATTTTTTTGACGGGAATCCAACAATTTTGCTATTGATTCAGGCAATGGTCGAGACTGACCAAGCCCAAAAAGTGCCTCAATCCAAAGAGCCTCTCCCGTAACATCAGGTATATGCTTAATGGTTGGAATGCCAAGCCATATGGCATGTGATAAATGTTGAGAAGTTAAATGCTCACGAATAGGCAAAGGACACCAAATCTCAACATTTACCCCTGACAAATGAAGTTCTCTTGCCACAACAAGTCCATCACCTCCGTTATGTCCAGGCCCTACAAGAACAACCACTCCTTTAGCAAGCAATTCGGGTCGTTCAAGCAACCACCTGGCAACTGCTAAACCAACTTTCTCCATTAATGAAGCTACCGGAATGCCGCTTTGAATCATTTCGCCCTCTAAAGAAGACATTTGCGCAGCTGTAACCAAAAGGTGATCTTGATCAGATTTAGGCCAAGACAATGTCATTAAGCATGAAACCTAACTATGCAGAAAAGCATCTCTAAACGGCTATCTGACAAAAATTCCACCAAACTTTTGGTATGTCCCAAAGATCACCAACCACAACAGCCGGCTCAAATGCCCTCAAATTTTTAAAGAAATGGCCTGGCGATCATCGAGTAGCGGTAGGTCTGTCTGGAGGCGTAGACAGCTCTCTATCAGCAGCACTTTTAGTAGATGCCGGATGGCATGTTGAAGGACTGACGCTCTGGTTAATGAGTGGCAAGGGAAGTTGCTGCGCCGATGGCCTTGTTGATGCAGCATCTATCTGTGAAGAGCTAGGCATCGATCATCATATTGTTGATTCAAGAACTACTTTTCAGAGAGAGATCTTGGAAAGAGTTGTTCATGGATATAAACAAGGGATAACTCCTATTCCTTGTTCGCGTTGTAATAGGTCAGTAAAGTTCTCAACAATGCTCAAATGGGCTGAAGAAGAGCGCTCACTAAGCTTTTTGGCAACTGGGCATTATGCAAGGATTAAAAATGCACAAGATATAACCCCCCTGCCTATAGAACTACCAGGAAATTCAATCGGTCGACATAAACTTTTAAGAGGTCTAGATGAACAAAAAGACCAAAGCTATTTCCTTTATGATTTACCTCAAGAAACACTAGGAAAAGTAATATTTCCATTAGGTGAATTAACCAAAGCAAACACTAGAGAAGAAGCCTCTAGATATAATCTAAGAACTGCCAAAAAAGCTGAAAGTCAAGACTTTTGTCTTGCTGAGCATCATGGATCGATGCGTGCCTTCCTTGATGCATATCTTCCTCCAAGAATAGGTGAAATAATTCTTGAAGATGGCACCGTAGTTGGCCAGCATGATGGGATCGAACATTTCACAATTGGCCAACGCAAAGGTCTTGGAGTTGCTTGGCGAGAACCTTTACATGTAATTCGCCTTGATGCGTCAACAAATCGTGTAGTCGTCGCCCCACGAGATGACATCGCTCAGTCAAGTTGTGTGGTCAAAGCAGTTAACTGGGTATCAATTGAACCACCACAAGAAGCAATAGAAGTAGAAGTACAAGTTCGATATAGAAGTTGCCCAGTAGAAGCTTTACTAATTCCCTTAAAACCTTTAAAAGAAGACATTCAATCAAGCCGCCCCCACCGTTGTCGATTGAAATTTAGAAATAATCAATTCTCAATCACACCAGGTCAGGCGGCTGTTTTTTATTCAAATGAATTTGTACTTGGAGGTGGCCTTATTTGCCAAAATGAATAATTCAAGACTAAAACTCAAGGGCGAAATCTCAACCAAACAATTCCCATAGCGCTAAAGGAAGCAATAACAAATAAAGGCATTTCATGCCATATGGAATACAGAGTTCTCTGCCGATAACGATGAACTTCGACTTTGGCAATACCTGAGAGGAAAGGAGGAAGAAGTGAAGTTGAAGCCCCATTAGCCGAAACCAATGCCGAAGGACCTGTATTGGCAACACTTATTAGGTCTCTGCCTGTTTCAATACTTCGAAGCCTTGCCAATGAAAGGAACTGGCGATGCAAAGAGATTGGATAAGGGTCAAGGTTGGCAATGCTGACGAGAACTTCTGCGCCATCTTCCACGGCTTTAACCAAAGAAGATCCATCAGTGATCTCATAACAAATTGCCACCGCCAAAGGAGGTCCATCCCATTGAAATATTCGAGCAGGTGCACCGGGTTGAACCCCACCAACAGCAGAAAGGCCTTTAAAGCTTTCCGAAATCCAAGAAGGAACCCATTCACCCAAAGGGACCAAGCGATGCTTATCAATTCCGATAGAAAATTCTCTTTTACCTTTGGGAACAAATAACAAAGAACTTCGTTGTTCACCTCTCACCCATCGAAACCCACCTGTAAGCAACGGCAAAGGAGAAGGAGCTAAAAGTTTTTGTCCAGCCAACAATGTTCCTTCAGGTGCAACCAACCAGTCAGCTTGAATTTCCTTAGCAGTATCAAGAGCTTTTTCAAAGGCTTCTTGAAGGCGAATTTGTTGCGCTTGAGAGAACTTGGTTCTAGTAGGAATTGCAGGTTGCCAGATTGCGACAGAATTAGATAAAGGCGTTATTTCAAGGCGTAGCAGGCTCCACCCAAGAAGATGGGCCATCAATAGACAAGACAACCCCACAAAAACTGCTCTCCTCCATCTGCCAGCCAATCGAAAAGAATGAAATATGCGCCAAATCCACCATCCGATCAACAGCTGTACCATTGCCAAACCTCCAGATCCAATCCATCTAGCCAACCCAGCCAGGGGAATATCTTCTGGAAGCAAGGTTGCACCTAGACCAATCCAAAAAAGAGGTCCATGGGAAAGCTGCACTTCCGCAAGCCCCCATAAAGAAGACATAAATAAAGCATGTAATGTTTGCTCTTTTGAATTTGAACGTCGACCTTCTTTAGTGCCAAATAGAGTACTCAAATAAGACCAAATAGCTACAAGGCAACCTGAAAAAAGACCACAGCTCAACCAAATTGCCAATGCAACTGGCAAACTCAGAAAACTTGGCACACCAACCCAAGTAAGTGGATGCAGAGCTAATAGCCAAGAATGACTTACAAGAACTGAAAAGACTCCAAACAAAAATCCCGCTACTGGATATCGGCTAGCTGGCCAAAGCATTGCAAGCGCAATGGGCATCAATAAAAAGCCGCTCTGTAGAAATGAAAGACCAGCGAGCACACCCCCTGCCGAGCCCTGCAAAATCGCTCGAGATCGATCATCTCTTTTTTCCATTGCACTAATCCATCTCAAAATCGCTTCAAGGCAAAGGCAACCGTTACCTGCTTTTAACAACTAACTCAAAAAACTGCAGCACTTAAGCAATAAATGCTCTTTAAGAGGAGCAAAGGTGCTACAAGAATCAATGAAACCGTTTTAAAACTCCGTGCGCGAAATCTTTATCAGCTCAATGATCTTTGCAGCCTGCTTAATCGCTGCATTAGTAAGCCAAATCATCGCTCCAACCGATCTTTCAGCTGCAACAGGGCTATTAAACATTCAAGCGGATATCAACAAAGTTGCGAACCAAGAACAAACCACAAGAACACTTTTTGAGTTGGACCCAGATGATCCAAACCCAACACTTTTTGCCATGGCTAAAGACGCATCAAAAACCGATCTCTCTTCATTTGGCGGACCAATTGAAGTAGAAGGAGCAAAAGTCTCTGATTCTGGACTCCGAATAACTGATTTAGTTCTTGGTAATGGGCCCGAAGCCACTGCAGGCCAGAAAGTCAGCGTGCATTATGTAGGAACACTTGCAGATGGCACAGAGTTTGATTCAAGTTATGGAAGAGGTCCATTTACTTTCCCACTAGGAGCTGGAAGGGTAATTAAGGGTTGGGATGAAGGAGTGGCTGGCATGAAAGTTGGCGGCAAAAGAAAGCTCGTCATTCCACCTGAACTTGGCTATGGATCAAAAGGAGCAGGCAAGGTAATTCCTCCCAATGCGATATTGAATTTTGAAGTGGAGCTATTAGAGATCAATTGAACTGATGTATATCATCGAGGCTTGCGCCTACCCAGTTAGGCACAAGCCCAGTTAGGCTGATAACAGGAACTAATTTCCGCTAGAGATGTCGCGTACGTTACTTACAGCAATTTTCAAAAGCCTCCCAGCTCAAACTGTGAAGGCACACTGCGACGGCCCTTGTGGCGTCTATGACCCCGCTTCAACAAGGGTTGCCGCAGAAGCAGTCTTGTCAATGACCAAAAAGCTTCTGGCCATGACACCTCCTGATGCAAATGACACATCAGCTTGGCTTGCCTACAACAACACTTTCTCCAGATATGTAGCTGTCAAGGAGGAACAAGCTCAGGAAGCAAAGAAGGAGCTTCTTATCCTCTGGACCGATTATTTCAAACCAGAGCATTTAGCAACTTTTCCAGATCTACATGACACATTCTGGAAAGCCGCCAAGCTTTGCAGCGCATGCAAAGTCAACATTGATCTAGCAAAAGCTGAAGAGCTAATGAGATCTGTGGAAAAAATTCACCACATGTTCTGGAAATCCAAGGGGCGAGCTGACGCCTGGATCACTGCAAGCTAAAGAAAAGGTCCACAAAGGGGCAAGTTGGTTCTCCCTGCTCCTTTTGTTGACTCGTCTAAGGCGGCTTTGTCGTGTAGAGGGAAACTCTATGGAACCAAATCTCTATTCAGGAGATTTGGTTATTTATCGACCGTTTAGACCATCAAAAGACACACTTAAGAATGGCTGCATTGTTGTAGTCAGGAGTCCTCTTGAGCGGGGAAACCTAATAATCAAAAGAATTTACAAACATAATCAAACATCAATTGAACTGCGTGGTGACAATGAAACAAGCAGCGATGACAGTCGCAAATTTGGACTTGTTAGCCTCGAGCAAGTTCTCGGTGTTGTCGACCAAGTAATTCCGATGCGAACCAAAAGTGAATTCAGCTAAAACTTAAGGCATAAATAGATTCTCTTTATAAAGAACCATCCAATTACTCAACAATGGAAGCTTCTGGATATGTAAATTTTCTAGTAAGTTAGATATGCAACTTCAAGGGGAGTTACCTTGGCACATTGGCTTGGTGATGCACTCTTAGTAATGATGTTTGTAAGCTGGTGCTTCATCTTGGCTACATCTCCACAAGAAGAGGCTTAGATATTCTGTGGGTCATCTTCTTTTTCTTTTGGCACTACCAATCATTTGGTTTCTACCTGGCATAGCAATTAGAAGATGGCAGGTCAAAAAAATCAAAGCCGCCAAAGCGGAGGCTCAAGCCAAAGCAATTGCAAGACTTTATCCAAAGAAAGACTGACAAAATCAAAATGGTATATCGAATGCTCACTACAGAAACACGTCGACGTATCGAAGGAATTATTGAGCGTTTAGCCAAAGGCGATTCAATAAGCCTAAAAGAAAGAATTCAACTCAAAAAATACGCACTTCACATTCCTTTTATTGCCGGAAAAATCAACCAGGCAATAAGAAAAAGAGAATCACTAGATTCTGATGGTTTACTTTAAGCATATCTCATATCAATAGGCCTTGGGAATTAATTGGCGGATAGGCATTAATTAAAAGGGGGCCAAAGCAAAGGCTTTACAAGAAAAAACAATCAAAGTCATGAAATAGAAACAACTTGGAAAACTCCTCAGTCTCAGCCTAACGTTACTTTTTCTTCTTAAATTAAATCAAAAAGAAGCAAGCTTGGCCAAATAAAGTCATGCTGATCTTTATAAACACACACTCATTCAAACATGAAGGAATATCCTTATTTAGTCGCCATTGCATTAATCGAGCAAAATGAACTACGCGCCATGCCAATAGGCGGGAAATCCTTAAATGAGCCAATTAAATCAAATGCAGAACCTGGAAAACTTGGGGAGGATCTTGCTAAAGAACTTTTAATAAGAATTTTCCAAAGAAGTGAAGAAGGCCCCTTGAAAAGAGCTGCTGAAAATAAAAGCCTCCTTTTAATCCAAATAGGAATGCAAGATATGCAAGAGAAACTTCCTTTACTAAAAGCTGACTGGATAAAGACAGGCGATAACGAACGATTTTTGTCTGAGGTCTATAACTATTCTGATGGAATATGGAGTCTTACTTTCTCAAGGGAAAATGGAATTGTATGTTCAAGCCTTGAACCAAGTTAAAAAAGCAAATAATCTGTAGCTTCTGCCTAATATGAGCGAAAGACATCTATATAAATAAAGGTAATGTTTTTTGCAGCCAAAAAACACCAGTAACAATAGAAAGTCCCCCAGCAAATCCAAACAATATAGGCAAAATAGTTCTTCCCGCATGCAAAGTAGCTAGAGATATCGCAAATAGCGCTCCTCCCATTGCAACAATCGAGCCAACTAGGTACGAAAGCAAATAGACCGTTGCGCCGATTGGAGGTAGAGCCAATGCAGGAATAACTACTAGGAGATGGCTGGCACCAGCGAATCCATGCAGGATCCCCAAACTTGTCGCTGCATGTGGATGTCTACCGTGTTGATGGCGCCCTCGAAAATGGAAATGAACATGTTCATGGGCATGCCCATCTCTATGAATATGCTTGTGTGAATGAATTTGTGAACCTAGAGAGGTCCGAATAGCTAGTGCTCCTACAAGAAGCAAAGCAATTCCAACAGTGAATTCCGCCAAAGAGGACATAAATTCAACATGAACAAAGTCTTTGGCCAAAATCGCAAAGGTTGAAAGAGCCAAAACACCTGTCGAATGTCCTAATCCCCAAGCCAATCCATCTCGGAGCGCCGCTCTAGGCTTGCTCAATCCATTTGGAGCCATTGCAACTAGGTGGTCAGCACCGCCAACTACATGCAGGACTCCAGCCACAAAACCTGTAACTATGCTGATAACCATGCAAAAACTTTCAGCAAATAAGTTGAGGTTTATGCCTAAAGGCTAAAACAAACTCAGTCATCAAAAAAGAGACCCCTTGATTAATCGACTCTTTTCTCATTCAATCCCAATCAATCGCCTCAGGCCTATATAGATATCAGGCTGTCGCATTAAGGCTTCTCCAACCAAAACCGCTCCCGCCCCTACAGCATTAACCCTATCCAGATCCGCCCGCTCAAATAGACCCGATTCACTTACCAAAAAGACATTCTGCTCACTAAGTCTCTGAGCAAATTTTTTGGCCAAGATCTCAGTGTTAGACAAGTCAGTCCTGAATGTGGTGAGATTGCGATTATTAATGCCTATCAAAGGAAAGCCACCAAGACTAAGGATCCTATCCAACTCATCAGAATCATGAACCTCTACAAGAACAGTTAACCCAAGGTTCGTTGCGACCTTCCTCAAGTAAATCAAATCTTGATCAGAAAGAATCGCTGCAATAAGCAAAGCAGCATCAGCGCCAGCAGCTCTTGCCTGATAGAGCTGGTATGGGAAAAGTATGAATTCCTTGCATAGGAGAGGAAGTTCAACAATCTTCCTGACCCGAACAAGTACATCAAACCCCCCTTTAAAAAAGCTCTTGTCAGTAAGGACTGAGATACAACTAGCACCACCACGAACATAAGCAGAGGCAATCTCTTCTGGATCAAAGTCCTCTCTAATTACGCCTTTACTTGGACTTGCTTTTTTGATTTCAGCAATCACAGCAGGAAATTTAGGTGCATTCCTTAAGGCACCAAGAAAATCCCTTGTTTTTGGCAGCGAAGCTATCTGAGACTTCAATTTGTCAAGAGGAACACGCTGACGTGCAATCTCTATTTCACGGTCCTTCTCCCAGATAATCTTTTCGAGGATATTTCTAGGGTTACCTTCATCATGTGGAATCGCATATTCCAAGTTCGCAACCTTCACACTGGGGTTAGGTGGGCGACGACGAATCTCCATAAGAAAACAAATTAACTAGAGGGCACAATTAAGAACAAAGTTTGATTGCCAGGAGCAATCAATACATCAGTGCTCAGTCAAGGACTTTTGTAATTGGTGTGAAGCTTGTTTATAAGCAACTTCAACAACTTCACTGAGTGTTGGATGGGTATGAACTTCACCCGCCAAATCAATCACTTTCTGCCTCCGGGAAACTGCATTGGCAACCTCCTGAATCAGATCAGCCGCATGAAGCCCATAAATATGGGCCCCTAACACTTCACCAGTATCCTTACGAAAAAGCAATTTCATAAGGCCATCACTCTCCAGTTCAGCTAATGCCTTGGAATTCGCCTTGAAATAACTACGCACAATCCCAAGTTCAAAACCCTCTTTTTCAGCTAAAGCCTTGGCATCCAACTCGGAATAGCCAACTGAGCTGATTTCTGGGTGAGTGAAAGTAGCGGCTGGAATACTTCGATAATCAATACTTCTAGGTTTGCCAAGAATATTTTCAACCGCCAATGTTCCTTGAGCAGCAGCGGTATGAGCAAGCATTAGCTTTCCAGTTACATCTCCAACGGCCCAGAGGTGAGGAACTGGCTGCCCATCTAAAAGAACTCGCATCGTGTCATCTATGGGGACAAAGCCTCGTTCTGTCTTAACGCCTATTGAGTCAAGATTTAGACCTTTAGTAGCTGGGATCCGCCCCGTAGCAACAAGCACAGCATCAACTTCAAGCTCTTCCAGCAACTCACGAGTCTTTACGTCTGATAATTCAATCTTTACTGGACAACCTGGATGAATCTTGCTCGCAAGTACTCCTGAGCGAGCATCGATATCACGTCCATCAATCAGGTGGCGAGACGCAATCTTTGTTATGTCTGGATCGAATGTAGGCATAACCCTATCCAGAGCTTCAATCATGGTCACTTCACAACCCAAGGCGGTATAAACATCAGCAAATTCAAGACCGATATACCCACTACCAATAATTGCAATCCATCTTGGCAACCATTCAAGATTCACTGCTTCATCACTAGTGAAAACAGTACGGCCATCAGTTTCAATTCCGGGGGGGACGAAAGGATCAGAGCCTGTAGCAATAATCACATCCTTAACCCTGAAAATCCTGTCAACACCATTTGACTCTCTGATGCCGACTTTTTGGGAGCCTTCTATTCTTCCTATACCTCGGAGAATCGTAACTCCTGCTCTTTCAAGGGTCTTCGTAAGGTTATTCCGAATATTTGCGACCAAATTGTTGGCATGGTCAGCAATCTTTTGCCTTTCAAAGCGCACTGGGGCGGCATGAATGCCAAATCCAGCAAGGTGCTCTTTGTCAGCCAACTCGCGCACCTTCCCGCTTGCCGCCAATAGAGCCTTAGAAGGAACACACCCTCTATTTACACAGGTGCCTCCCATTTCACGCGATTCAATTATCGCTACCTTCAGGCCACTCTCAGCAGCATGCTTGGCGGCATCGAAGCCTCCATAGCCTGCCCCTATCACAATTAGATCGAAGTCAAATCTGGCGTCGCTCACAAGGATTGCTGAATGTTTGAGGTCATTTTGGCCCTTCGCCGTTCCAAAAGCAGAGGAACTGACGCTGATGCCACATTTAGAGATTCAACTGCTGAACTATGAGGCAGTGTGATCAAATTTGTACAACATGCTTCGATCGAAGGGTGCAAGCCTGAGCCTTCATTTCCAAGAACCAAAACAGTTGGCTTCCTCCAATCCAAACACCAATATGGATTAATTGTATTTGCGCTCGAATTATCTGGCACTAATGCTGCAACAACTTGCTGACCATTACTTGCAGCAATTTTCAACTTCTTTACAAGTCCTTCAACCCCATTCTGATCACAAGTTCCAAATCTCTCAAAAGGCAAATGCAGAACTGCTCCAGCTGAAGACCTAAGGACCTTAGGGCTCAATGGATCAGCTCCTAAAGCTAACCAAACAACTTGCACCTCAGCTGCCAATGCAGTTCTAAATAGTGTTCCTAAATTTCCAGGGTCTTGGAGTCGATCCAACGCCAAAACAAAATCAACATCTTCTCTTGGTTGAGGCAAAGCACTTAAAGGGAAAAGTGCAGCCACACCGTCAGGGTTTTTTGTCGTCAATGCAGCCTTCAATACTGAAGAAGTAACTACATGCAAAGGAACATGTTCAGGAATAAAAGAAGCCATCTCTTGATGATCTTTTAACCATGAGCTAGTTGCAATGATTTCTAGAGGCACAAAAGAAGTCCTAAAGGATTCCTGTAAAAGATGCGTTCCCTCAAGCAACAACATTGAAAACTCATGTCTTCCTTCTTTTGAAGAAAGAGATCGCAAACGCCTAACAAGAGGGTTGCGAATGCTTGAAATTACGGGCGAGTCAGAAGGTCTAATAGTTTTAATCAAAAGCTTTTGTTATTTCGTACTTTAAATCCTTCTTCAAGAATCAATTTATCGCCATCAAAATCAATCCCATTAGCAGTTACGATCTCACCCTTTAAGCCTTCAGAAACAAAATTTTCAATCATTTTTTCAATAAGAATTTCCTCCACTGTTGCATTATCAATACCATCAGGCGTAAGACGTTCAATTAAAGAGCCAAGTTTTGATGCAACCAAATCAGAAGCATTGGAAATCTTCAGCAAAATCATTACTAAAATGATGATTTTATTTACATTGTAAAGATAGTGCGGATGGGGAGACTTGAACTCCCACGACATTGCTGCCACTAGTACCTGAAACTAGCGCGTCTACCAATTCCGCCACATCCGCTCGATTTTGTCGATCTGGCGACGTCAAGAGAATAAGACATAAATAGTCTTATTTTTTAATCCACCGCTCCGGGAGACTCCACTTCAAATAGCGGCCATCTGGACGGCACCATTTTCTATTGCCAAAATAAAGAGAAAATCAATATCAATAAAGATGCCTAAGGTGGCTGCTACTACAGCTGAAAAAATTAAACGGCCACATCTAGAAATCAAAGGCGATACTTTACTTTCTGGTGAAATAAAAATAAGTGGAGCTAAAAATTCAGCCTTAGTTCTAATGACAGCATCCTTGCTGACAGATGAGGTAATCATTTTAAAAAATATCCCAGACCTTACTGATATTTCAGGGATGGAGGAAATCCTTGTGTCCATGGGGGTTACGGTGCGTCGCACAGCAAACGAAATATCACTCCAAGGGGCAAACCTCAATCACTCAAATCCTCCTTATGAACTAGTCAATGGTTTGCGAGCCAGTTTTTTTTGTATTGGCCCTTTACTTGGGAGGCTAGGTCAAGCAAAAATTCCACTCCCAGGTGGGTGCAGGATTGGAGCGAGACCAGTAATTGAGCATATAAAAGGCCTTAAAGCTCTAGGAGCTTTAGTAAATGTTGAGCATGGTGTTGTGAAAGCATCAGTCCCAGGAATCTCTAGACGTTTAAATGGTGCACAAGTCGTATTGGATTGCCCAAGCGTAGGCGCAACTGAAACCGTTCTAATGGCTGCGGTTTTAGCGAATGGAATTACAACTATTGAGAATGCCGCTCAGGAACCAGAGGTGCAAGACCTTGCAGCGATGCTCAATGTGATGGGTGCTCGAGTAAAAGGTGCGGGAGGCCCAAAGATCACGATAGAAGGAGTTGATCGACTAAATGGATGTAATTACACAGTTATTCCTGATCGAATCGAAGCCGGTACATTTCTAATTGCAGCTGCAATAACCAGGTCATCTATCACTGTCGCCCCTGTTATGCCAGAACATTTAAGTGTAGTACTCAAGAAACTTAAAGACTGTGGATGCAGCTTAGAAATTAAAAAAAATACTATCAAGATTATTCCTGGTGAAATATGTTCAGTTGATATCACAACTCAACCCTTTCCTGGATTTCCAACAGACTTGCAAGCTCCATTCATGGCATTGCTTACCACTGCAAAAGGTACAAGCGTAGTAACTGAAAAGATCTATGAGAATCGCATGCAACATGTAGCGGAGCTCCAACGGATGGGAGCTTCTATTCGTTTACAAGGAAGCACTGCTGTTATTGAAGGTGTTCCTCAATTAAGCGCAGCTCCAGTGACTGGAGGTGATTTACGTTCTACAGCCGCAATGGTGCTTGCAAGCCTTGCTGCGCGAGGGACGAGCCAAGTGGAAGGGCTTCAACACTTAGACAGAGGATATTCCTCTATAGAAACCAAACTCAATAATGTTGGTGCTCATATCCTCAGAAATGAATAATTCTTCCTGTCTCACATAAAATCCCAACATGGGAGCGTGGCGGAATTGGTAGACGCACTGGATTCAAAATCCAGCGCCTTCGGGCATGTGGGTTCAAGTCCCACCGCTCCCACTGCAGTAATGGGGACTTATAACCGATTCCCTCTAACTCTTACAAAAGGAAAAGGTTGTTTTGTATGGGACAACAATGGACAGAAATATTTAGATGCTGTTGCGGGGATAGCTTCCTGTTCTCTTGGACACAGCAACCATGCCCTAAAGAGAGTCCTAACACGTCAACTTAATGAGCTTCAACATGTTTCCAACCTTTATCGCATTCCAGCACAAGAAAAACTTGCTCTTTGGTTAGCAGAACACAGCTGCGCAAATAGTGTTTTCTTCTGCAATAGTGGTGCCGAAGCAAATGAGGCTGCGATAAAGCTTGCTCGAAAACACGGTCACATCAATCGAGGTATAGAAAGGCCAATAATTCTTAGCGCTAATTGCAGCTTTCATGGACGCACCCTTGCAGCAATCAGTGCTACAGGTCAACCTAGATATCACAATGGATTTGAACCACTTGTAGAAGGATTTAAGTTTTTCCCTTACAACGACATAATTGCTTTTGAACACTTACTCAACGATCTTGAAAAGGACGGGCCCAGGGTTTCAGCAGTAATTATTGAGCCAATTCAAGGTGAAGGTGGCGTAAATCCTGGCAGCCTTCCCTTTTTCCAGATTTTAAGAACGCTATGCAATAAGCACCAGATACTTTTGATTCTTGATGAGGTTCAAATAGGCATGGGACGAAGCGGTCATTGGTGGGGATATCAAGAACTTCAGATTGAGCCTGATGCTTTTACTCTTGCAAAAGGACTAGGTGGCGGACATGCCATAGGTGCATTACTTGTAAAAGAAAATGCAGACTTATTTGAGCCAGGAGATCATGCAAGTACTTTTGGAGGAAACCCTTTTGCTTGCCAGGCCGGCCTAACAGTCGCCTTAGAGATCGAACGACATGCAGTCTTAAATAATGTTCAAGAGCGAGGAAAGCAACTCAGAGAAGGCTTAAATAAGTTAGTAAAAATGTTCCCCAGCAAACTCAAAGAAGTTCGAGGATGGGGTCTACTTCAAGGACTTGTCCTTCAAGAGAAAGCCAACTTCACTGCATCGGACTTTGCCAATGCCGCAATAGATAAACAACTGCTAGTAACATCCGCAGGTCAAGATGTTGTTCGCCTTGTGCCACCATTAATAATAAAACCTAGAGAAATCAAAGAGCTGCTTAAACGCCTTAATAACACTCTTGATCATTTCACCTAAGTGCCAAGCCAATTTGTTCAAGTATTAGACGATTTCCAAGATCTAATCGAGAAGTTCGATATTCATGGAATGAATCTTGGGTTAGAGAGAATGCAAAATGCACTTAAAGAATTAGGCAATCCTTGTAGTTCAATCCCGGCAATCCAAATTGTCGGCACAAATGGCAAGGGTTCTATCGCGAGTTTTTTAACAAGCACACTTGAGGAAGCAAAAATAAAAGCAGGTATAGCAACATCACCGCACCTAGTTAGCTGGTGCGAACGTATTCGTGCAAACGGAAAATTAATAACTTCAAAACAGCTGAGAGAACTTCTTATCAACCTGCAAGGTTTAGCAAGGTCCAATCAACTAACACCTTTTGAGCTTCTTTTAGCAGCATCTTTTTCCCACTTCGAAAATTGCAAAGTAGAGCTACTTGTTTTGGAAGTTGGATTAGGAGGCAGACTTGATGCAACATCAGCCCATCCATATAGACCTGTAATTGCAATTAGCTCGATAGGCCGTGACCATTGTGCTCACTTAGGTGAAAGTCTCAAAGAAATTGCATATGAAAAAGGTTCAGTAATAACACCTGGATCAACTGTTATTAGTGGAAAACAACATCCTGAAGTGGTCGAAATACTCGAGAAAATTGCAAAAGAAAAGAACTCAACAATTAAATGGGTTTCTCCAATTCCTAGAACATGGAGTTTAGGTCTAGCAGGGGAGATACAGCGGCTAAATGCTGCTGTAGCAATAGGTGCACTGAAAGCACTTGAACCTTATGGGTGGAAAGTAAGTACAGATCACATCAAAAAAGGTCTTGCTTTAGCCAAATGGAATGGGAGACTTCAATCTGTAAGTTGGGGAGAGAATCCTTTATTAATTGATGGCGCTCACAACCCCCCCGCTGCAGAGCAACTTTCTAAAGAACGTTGCAACTGGGAACATCAAGAAATGGGTGTTACTTGGATAATTGGTATACAAAAGCATAAAGAAGGTCCTGCAATACTTCACAACTTGCTGATGCCTAAAGACAAAGCATGGATAGTGCCTATTCCAGAACATATCAGCTGGACAAAGTCTCAGTTACTTTCATACTGTCCTGAATTTAGAACTCAACTTTTTTCGACAAATTCAGTTGAAGAAGCATTGTCGGAAATACTGGAAAAATCATGGCCAAATCCACCTCCTGTAATAGTCGGGTCACTTTATTTGCTAGGGATCCTTATATCAAAAAATATACTCAAGATGGATACATCTATCAGTTAAATAGAATCAGCCAAGGAAAAAACTAATGCCTTTTCTGTCAAATTCAAACTATATTTCATTAATTCTAATTACTGCTCAGTCCATCCCTTAAGTTTTCCTGGGTTAAGGGTACCTTTGGGGTCATATCTTCTTTTAGCCTCCACTTGATCAATATCTACTACCCCAAGTCCACCCTCCTCAACAGTTATGGCATGAGGGTTGAAAATCATGGCTCCTAATTCCTTGCAATGGCTAATTAATTCATCCAAAGACTTCTTACCCCTCCACCTCACTACTGGCAGAGCTGCAATCCGCTGGACACCTTGTTGACGAACAGCTTCCAAATGCCAAAGCAGATCATTCCCCCAACGATCCCTTAAAGCCTCCATAGCGGGAATCTCAGGCTGCGGCAAAAGCATCTGGAGATAAGTCCACTCAGAATCAGCTGAGCGCATGTGGAGAGTTGTGTGATTCCAAGTGAGTTCACGCAAACCATTGGCAGAAGATTTTTTCTCTGGACCCAAGCAAACAAATCGGGCGTTAACTTGTTCAGCCAATCGCTCAATGGTGCTAATCCCATCCGGGGAGACAAGTAAAAGCAACCGATGCTCCTCAACAGACGGACCAACCCAATTGGGCAAGTGGTTAACAATATTTCTCTCGAGAAGACTACAAAGATGTAAATGAACCGCTGCTGTGGAACATCTAATTAAAAGTTCAACAGCTTGTGACCAATCCTTGCAATCGATAGTCACCTCATGCCATCCAACCGCAGGAGCTGTCGACAAAGTAAGTGCTGTGATAATTCCATTAGTGCCATAAGCATGATTTAAAGCTTCAGAAGCACTGGCATCGAGTTGCAGTCTTTTGGGAGGATCCTGCAATGTGACCACTTCCAATGCGAGCAAATGACCAGGGTCACGCAAAAACCCCCACCGAACAGAACCCACACCTCCAGATCCCCCTGCGACAAAACCACCCACAGAAGCACTTCGCCAAGTACTAGGAGATAAGCGCAACTCACGCCCATGAAGAGCCAATTGCTGTTCGAGTTCACTAAGGAGGCATCCTGACTCGACAGTTACAACTCCAGTCAATGGATCTATATCACGTACCTTGCTTAGCGAGCCCATCAACATGACAACCCCCCCGTTCAACGGAACACATTGGCCGTAGTTCCCTGTTCCTGAGCCCCTAAGAGTTAATGGGATGTTGTTTCTAATGCAAGAAGCAGCAACAAGTTCTACTGCATCCAAAGTCTTTGGACGAACAACAACTTCAGCACGACAATCCTTTAACTGCTCAAAAAGAACTGGCGAATAAAAATAGGCATCACGTGAAAACCTGTCTATATCAGATGCAGAGTCAAGAATGTCTAGATCATCAACTGAATTAAATTCAGTTCGAAGTTGATCAAGGTTATCGAAAGTATTCATAAAGCAAGCATGGAATTCAAATTGCTATCAGTGAAATTTTGATCATCTAAACAAATCCCATTTACAAAGACTTGTCTACTTGGAGGTGTAGAAAGTATCTCGGCCCAACTTCCAGCCTCTACGAGAATGAAATCGGCTGGACATCCTTCTTGAATTGTTCCGTCCCATGAAAGATCCATTAGATGTGACGCTGCAGTAGTAAAAGGAGCAAGGCCCAATCTCTTCCAAGGGGCCAATTGTGCTAAAGGCATCGAAAACCCCATCAATGAAAGAGGGTCCAAATTACCCGCAGGGAACCAAGGGTCTTGAACGTTATCCCCTCCAATCGCTACCAACGCACCCACCCTTTGCAATTGTTCTATAGGAGCCAAAGGTCTTTTAAGAGGAGTTGAGCCTGCCTCTCGGGCTAACAACCAACCATTTGTAAGAGGAAGGGCTATGAATCTCAAGTCATGTTTAGAAGACTTCTCAGCCAAATGAAGAAGTGCTTTCGCAGAAAGCAAACTCATACTGCTTGCATGGCTACAAGTAATAGGAACACTTATTGGCATTTCATCAAGCAAATTAATTAACTGCCTCAAACCAACTGCAGGATCTTTATCTGACTCATCAATATGTAGATCTATTCCACAACCGAGATCATCTGCAAGGCGCAACATATTCCGCAAATCATGCAACGACTCAAGTCGGCCAGAAGAGGCTCCAAGAACTCCTCCAATCAACCCTCCAACATTTGCAACTCTGCGAGCAAATTGCTCGCCCTCCGAACTACTCCAAAATCCAATAGGCACAAGCGCTACCAGCTGAAGAGCTAAGACACCTTGCCACTTTTGTTGAAGAGCAACCATTTGCTCCCAACTAATTTCAGCCATTGCTCCGAGACTATCGACATGGGAACGGATTGCTCGCACACCATTCTTTAAAGCCAACCTCATAGAACGTTCACCCCTTCGAAGTACATCTTCTTGAGATCGACTTTGATGTTCTTTCAAATTGGCGGAGAGAGCCGCTTCGTAAGTACCAACACAGTTAATTGCAGAGGGCCATGTAAATGCTTTGTCTAGATGCGCATGTGGCTCAATTAATCTTGGTAAAAGAATCTGATTTTGAAGAACGGCTTCAGTTGGCATGGAATTCAACTGTGTTATCAAGCCGTCCTCCCACTCAATACGTAAAGGGCAAAGGCCTTCTGCATTAGCAATAAATTTCAAGCAATCCCTCTTGCTAGAAATTAATCCACGAGGTGCCCAAGCTTCTATTGTTCCCTTACTTGTTAAAGTCACTCCGAATCGCCTGGGTCCACGCTGATATCAAGAACGAAAAAATTACCTGCACCAGCAAAAGTAGTAACCGTGTAATCAGGCAATCGAAATGCCGGAATCATATTCTGGCCATTTAACTTTGTTGTATAAATACTAAACACTCCATAATTCACCCTATTAGTAAACTTTCTAGCAATGCTTCCAAAAGCTGCACTCTGTGAAGAGATTAATAAAGGACAGTCTTTTATCCACAATTGAAAAACCATAGGCAACCCTTTCCGATCACATAACTCCTTCGTCGCCAATTCGGCCAAACGCCCACCTGCATACACGCTGTAATCCTCAAAAGACGGGTTAGTCACTGCCAAAAGGGCCCCACAAAAGCAAAGGCATGAGGCCCCTAATATCCAGCTGCCTGGCAGCCAACAACTTCGTTCGGAATTCTTTTGCAGTTTTTTTGTTGATGAGTTGGTAAATTCTTAGCTACGCGGCGGGCGTCGCCAAGTGGTTAAGGCAGCGGCTTGTGGCGCCGCTATTCGGGGGTTCGAATCCCCTCGCTCGCCCTCAACTCTTTAACCTTAAGAGACTTCCTGAATAAGGGAGTCATTGAGATTTGCACCGATCATCAAGATCGTCTATAGCCTTGGCTGTTAAACAACACCCATCGGCCTTCATCAATAGGCCTGAAAAAACTCAAAAAAACCAAAACAGTTACTGGATAACTACTTTTGGCTGTCAGATGAATAAGGCAGATTCCGAACGCATGGCTGGAATTCTGGAAGCGATGGGCTATTGCGAAGCCTCATCAGAACTTGAAGCAGATCTAGTTCTATACAACACCTGCACTATTCGAGATAATGCAGAACAAAAGGTTTACAGCTATTTAGGACGCCAAGCAAAGAGAAAACACCTCAACCCAGCAATAAAGCTGGTTGTTGCGGGCTGTGTAGCTCAACAAGAAGGTGAAGCACTTTTAAGAAGAGTTCCTGAGATCGACCTAGTAATGGGTCCCCAACACACAAATAGACTAGAGAATCTTCTGTTTCAGGTAGAAAGTGGACAACAAGTCGTAGCTACTGATCATCAACATATTGTCGAAGACATAACAGCAGCAAGAAGAGATAGCAGCATCTGTGCCTGGGTAAATGTAATTTATGGCTGCAATGAAAGATGTACCTATTGCGTAGTGCCTTCAGTCAGAGGGAAAGAACAATCAAGAACTCCCACAGCAATAAAACAAGAAATCGAAACCCTTGCTGCACTTGGCTTTAGAGAAATAACTCTGCTAGGACAAAATATTGATGCTTATGGTCGCGACCTCCCAGGAATCACTCCAGAAGGAAGGCGCCAAAACACTCTTACAGATCTTCTTGATTTCATTCACAACGTTAAAGGCATTGAGCGAATTCGTTTTGCCACAAGTCATCCCCGTTATTTCACAGAACGGTTAATAGATGCGTGTGCAGATCTACCTAAAGTCTGTGAACACTTCCATATTCCCTTTCAAAGTGGCGATAATAGTGTTCTCAAATCAATGGCTAGGGGATACACAATTGAACGTTATTTGAGAATCATTCAACAGATAAGGAAAAGAATGCCCGACGCATCGATTAGTGCTGATGTGATTGTTGCATTTCCTGGTGAGACTCAGGCACAATTTCGCAAAACCCTTTCAGTAATTAAAGACGTAGGTTTTGATCAAGTAAACACAGCTGCCTATTCACCTCGTCCAAACACTCCAGCCGCGACTTGGTCTGAGCAACACCCTGAAGAAGTCAAAGTTTCTCGCCTTCAAGAAATAAATAAGCTTGTTCAAGAGACTTCTCATCTTAGAAACAAGCGCTATTTAGGAAGATTAGAAGAAATACTTGCAGAAGATGTGAATCCCAAAAACCCTAACCAACTATTAGGAAGAACTCGTACAAATCGGCTTACATTTTTTGACTGCCAAGGGCCTTCAGGATTTATCTACAAACCTGGTGACCTCGCCTTAGTGAATATTGAAACCGTTCGCTCTTTCTCTTTAAGTGGAACAGCAGTTAAATAATGGTTTCCAATTCACGCACTCACTCACAATCTCAAAAAACAAACCAATGGCCAAACCTTAAGTGAACTTGATCTCTTCAAATCGAATTTGTATAGGGGTGGTGTTTGGCGGAAAATCCGGTGAACACAAAATTTCAATACTTTCAGCAAAAACAGTTATTAATGCATTAAGAGCAGATCCGAATAAAGAGCTATTCGATGTTGTGCCGATATATATAGATCAACAAGGTCAATGGTTCCCAGATGATATTGCAGAAGGAATATTGAATTCAAGCCATCCTGCCGAACCAACAGAATCAACGTTTTCAAAAACACATTCAAAATTCACTTCACTACCAAAAGGAAGCGAAAGAATAGACATTTGGTATCCAGTACTTCATGGGCCAAATGGCGAAGATGGGACAGTTCAAGGACTCTTTACTTTGACAGGCAAGCCATTTGTTGGATCTGGGGTACTCGGATCAGCTGTTGGAATGGACAAACTTGCAATGAAAGCAGCTTTTAGAGCAGCCGGTTTACCCCAAGTTCCATACATACCTCTCAACGCTGCGGAACTAATTGCTGGCGACCACCTCAATATTTTTTTGAGCCGCGTCAAAAATGAACTTGGTTACCCATGTTTTGTTAAACCAGCAAATCTAGGCTCATCAGTTGGCATAACCAAAATCAATAGTCCTGAAGAACTTCTAAAAGGTCTAAGGACCGCAGCAAAATTTGATCAGAGAATCGTTGTTGAACAAGGCATCAAGGCAAGAGAACTTGAATGTGCTGTTATTGGTAAAAACGAATTAAAAGCATCATTAGTAGGTGAAATTTCTTTTGAATCTGACTGGTATGACTTCCAAACCAAGTATTCGGAAGGTTCCAGCAAGGCAATTATTCCTGCCTCTATACCTGAAGGTATTAGTCAATTAATAAGAGAATTATCTTTAAAAGCTTGTTTGGCAATTTCAGCACATGGGATGGCTCGAGTGGACTTCTTTTATGAAGAGAACAAAAATGCAGTCTGGATCAATGAAATCAATACCCTGCCAGGATTTACTCCTAAGAGCATGTATCCCATGCTTTGGGCCGCCTCTGGTGTAACGGTTGAAGAGCTAGTGAGACAGCTTGTTGATACAGCGAGAGAATGAATACAACTAAACCATCTCAGAGCACTCCTCTATTTCGCCTTTGATCTGCCAATGATCCATGGTCTCCTCTGGCTACCACTATTGGTCGCATTTTTACTTCTCACGGCACTCGGCTGGCTTGAGCGCCGTAGACAGAATCTTTTTCGAATCTGGGCAAAGGGAGCTGAGCTCTCAAAACTGGATTCTTCTGGTGCCGCAAAAGTAAAAGATGGAAAGCTCACCTGGACAAGCTTTGAAGCTGGTAATTTTTCTGAGCAAGGCACTTTTGAAATTACAAAATTAGAGTTGATTGAACTAATGGCTTTGACTTCAGGAGATGCTCCTCTCACAGAAGAATCTCAAGGCCGATGTCGCTTAAGGCTCATTGGAGGCGGCACTGAAATGGATGTGCCTTTTACTGATGCTGAAAGAGCTAGAAGCTGGATGGAGCAACTTATGACCAAATCTCGCTGTGACCTTTGAATCCAAACAATGCACAGGTGAAATTCATTGTCCTTCTCTAAAGATAAAAAGAACAAAAAGCGTATAGAAAAAAGCTTTCATCAAACAAAATCTCAGCTGATATACCTTTGGCAAATAGTTGTTTACAGCTCAATCTCAGCAGTATTGGGTTGGTTACTAATAAGGAACGGTTGGAGTCCCATAAACATTAAACAGTTAACTGTAATTGGAACCTCAAACATCACCACTGAGAAATTAGTTAAGGCTTCTGAAATATCGTTACCCATTCCACTTTTTTCGATTGACCCCAAACAATTAGAAGCTTCCTTATTGAAGAAACTACCCATTAGCTCTGTATTAATTAGGCGACACCTTCTACCTCCTGGTCTTGAGATAGAAGTCAAAGACAAACAACCAGTCGCTCACGCAATACGTTGGCGTCCTGAAGGAATTGAGAAAGGAATGTTAGATGACCAAGGCCAATGGATGTCACTAAAAGTCGCTTCTCTAAGTGCTTTTCCACCTATAGACCTTGTTGTTGAAGGTTGGATGGACAGTCACAGAGAAAAAATTGCTCTCGTTTTCGAGCAACGAAAGCAATTGGGAAGCCCACTTCAAAAAATAATCTTCAATCCAAATGGAGAGCTAAGCCTCCTTAGCAAAGGTCTTGGGCTGATTCATTTAGGGGACAGCAATGACCAATTGAAAAAGAAATTGAAGACAGTGGCTGATCTAAACCGGGCAATGCCGGCGATTTTTCGGAACAAAAAAGGAACTGTCATCGACATGAGCGACCCCTCAAAGCCTGAGATGCAATTACCTCAATCTCAAAACTGAAATCACAAAATATTTGATGTTTTGCTAAGAAACGCGACCCTTCAAAATTCAATAGCCAACGTTTTTCTAGGTTCTATATATAGGCAACTGTATTGATATTCCACAAAAAGCCTCTCACAAGTACATAATGCAACGGTTGATAGTGGTTCGACCTTAACTATGGAGATGGTGAGGGTAAACAAGTCCAGCTCCATTGAGCCTGCAGGGATTCAACCCAGCCAAACTGCTCGTATTGAGGTTATTGGGGTTGGAGGTGGAGGCAGCAATGCTGTCAACCGCATGATCCTTAGCGACCTAGAAGGGGTTGCTTATAGGGTCCTCAACACTGATGCTCAAGCTCTACTGCAATCAGCTGCAAAGAATCGAGTACAGCTTGGACAGACCCTTACAAGGGGGCTTGGCGCTGGGGGAAATCCAAATATTGGCCAAAAGGCCGCAGAGGAATCAAGGGCTGACCTTCAACAAGCTCTTCAAGGTTCCGATTTGGTATTCATTGCAGCTGGAATGGGAGGCGGTACAGGTACCGGAGCAGCTCCTGTTGTTGCTGAAGTCGCCAAAGAGAGCGGCGCATTAACTGTAGGGATAGTCACCAAACCTTTCGGCTTCGAAGGTCGCCGTCGCATGAGGCAGGCTGAAGAAGGAATTACAAAGCTTGCTGAAAGTGTCGACACTCTCATAGTGATTCCAAACGACAGGCTTAAAGACGCAATCTCAGGGGCTCCACTACAAGAAGCTTTCCGTACAGCCGATGATGTTCTACGAATGGGAGTCAAAGGCATCAGCGACATAATCACCTGTCCAGGTTTAGTCAATGTTGACTTTGCAGATGTTCGTTCGGTAATGACAGAAGCGGGTACAGCTCTCCTAGGCATAGGCATTGGGTCAGGTCGCTCAAGAGCGCTAGAAGCGGCTCAAGCCGCCATAACAAGTCCTCTTCTAGAAGCAGCAAGAATTGATGGAGCTAAAGGTTGCGTAGTAAACATCAGTGGCGGACGTGATATGACACTTGAAGACATGACATCTGCTTCAGAAGTCATTTATAACGTTGTAGACCCTGATGCCAACATTATTGTTGGGGCAGTTGTCGACGAAAAATTAGAAGGTGAAATACAAGTCACTGTTATTGCTACTGGCTTCGAAGGCAATCAGCCATATACAGCCGAGAAATCAAGGAATCGCCTAACACCTCAAGCTTTCAATAATCAATCACAAAATAAAGAAGCTGGTGCAAGCATTCCTGAGTTTCTTAGATTGCGCCAATTACGCAAAAATACAGATAGCTAACAACTAAAATTAAGTGACCCGGAATCCACGCCTGCTTCAAGCATCCCTTTTGGCTGCTACCTTCCGGTCCTGACCAGGTTTGGGCGTCGAAGCCGCATGGGTCCGAGTCACATAAATTCTAGCAATGGGCTAACTAGGGACTGGAGAAAAAAATGCGCCCCGCCGAGTTAATTAAGTTCAAGCAGACCGGACGATCTATAACCATCCTCACCGCGTGGGATAGCCTGAGCTCCTCAATTGTTGAAGCTGCAGGAGCAGATGTAGTTCTAGTAGGAGATTCTCTGGCCATGGTTGCCCTTGGCCACGCAACCACACTTCCTGTAACACTAGATCAGATGCTCCATCACACACAAGCCGTAGGGAGAGGGTTTAAAAATCCATTATCAGAACAACCAATAGTGGTTTGCGATCTGCCTTTCCTTAGCTACCAGTGTGGAGAAGACCAGGCAGTAGCTGCTGCTGGAAGCCTTTTAAAAAACTCTTGTGCTTCAGCAGTCAAATTGGAAGGCGCAGAGCCCGAGGTGATCAAAGTGATCAATCGATTAATAAGAATGGGGATACCTGTCATGGGACATCTCGGGCTTACTCCTCAGTCAGTTCATAGATTTGGATATAGACGCCAGGCAGAGGACCCTAAAGACAAAGAAAAAATTCTTCAACAAGCCAAACGACTAGAAGAAGCAGGGTGTTTTGCTGTTGTAATCGAGCATGTACCAAGCAAATTGGCTGGGTTTCTTCGAAAACAGCTCTCTATCCCATTAATAGGAATAGGAGCTGGTATTGACTGTGATGGACAAGTGAGAGTTACTGCGGACTTACTTGGCCTAACTACCAACCAGCCTCCTTTCAGTCCATCATTGATACCTAGTCGGCAAATGTGCATTGAAGCTCTTCAAACTTGGGTGAATCAACAACGTCTGGGGGAAGAGAATCCCACCAAATCATCATCTCCACCAAAACTTGATTGCTGAGATTCATTCCATATGGATCTGTGAGCTGATACCTTTGCCCAGTTTTTTTCAACCAGCCTTGTTCTAATGCAACTTCCCAGCGTTGTTCTAATGAAGGAAGATATTTTTTGCATTCCATCTCATCCCATCCAATATGGAATGCAAGATTCTTTAGATCTACTCCTTCTCGACATCTCAAACCCAAAAGAATTAATTCGTCAAGATTTGACCTACTAGCTTTCTCTAAAAAAAGAGATGAGTCAGGACCTTGATTATCTTGAATGTCGAGCCATTTCCTGTATGCCTCGCGCGTTCTAGGTCTAGCCATCCGCTGCCCCCAAGGAGAGCTAGTTGCACCCTGTCCAAATCCCCACCACCCAGATCCATTCCAGTAGACACGGTTATGTCTTGAAATGTGACCTGGATAGGAGTAATTAGAAATCTCATATCTCGCAAATCCTGCTTGACGCAAAGTCAAACTGGTCAACAGAAACATCTCTTCAGCAGATCTTTCCTCTGGAAGAGCTAATTCACCTCTACCTTCACGCCATGCAAAAACTGTCCCAGGTTCAACTAAAAGGTCATATACGGAAAGATGAGGAACACATGTCTCTACAGCCTGGTTCAGTTGTTGCCTCCAACTCTCCAAATGCTGACCTGGAAGATTTTGTATTAAGTCCAGACTCCAACTTTTCAAATATCCATGTTTCATTGCCTCATTGAGCAATGAACAAGCTTCTATCAAATGCTGCTTTCGATGTGCTCGGCCAATTTTTGCAAGCATCTCATCATCAAAACTTTGTCCGCCTAGGCTTACGCGATTAATTCCAACGTTTAAGAAGCCCTCAAGAGAATCTTTGTCAAAAGTGGCAGGGTCCATCTCCATAGTGAGCTCTGCCCCACAAAGAACCCCAAACTTGTTTCGAAGATGCTCTAAAAGAAGACCAATCTGTAATGGGCTTAATAAAGATGGTGTCCCCCCACCTATATAAACCGTTGAGAGAGCTGGACCTGAAGGCGAAAGATCAATCTCACGAAGCAAAAGCTTCAGATAGGACTGAATAGATTGACTACCAGGACCATTTTCACCACTTGCGCTATCGCCAAGTGGTACTACTGGAAAGTCACAATAGAAACATCGTCTTTTGCAAAAAGGTATATGCAAATAAGCACTGCGAGGTGGCAACCGTGTATAAGAACTTTTCATAGTTCATTACTCGAAGGTGCGGTCATCTGCCCGGGCCAACCTTCTAAGAATGGATCATGCTGCCACCATATGGAAAGAGGAACCAACAATTGAACTAATGGTCGACTCTCTCCTCCTGGTTATATTTCTAATTTCAACTGCTGCGACTGGTTGGCTAGGGGCCGACTTACTCCCAAACGAGCTATTCGGAAAAACTACAAATATCCAACAACTACGAATAATAATGACCGCTTTGGGCGGTTTAATTGGCCTTACTGCCGGTCTTTTCTTTCAACAACTACGTCGACGCCTACTTCAACAAGTCCGAACAATGCCGACTGACTTGTTAGTAAGTAGAGCTGTTGGCCTGATTTTAGGTTTACTTGTAGCAAATCTGCTTTTAGCCCCAATTCTTTTGCTGCCATTACCTTGGGAAGTAATTTTATTAAAACCATTAGCAGCTGTTCTTAGCAACATCTTTTTTGGGGTTCTTGGATACAACCTCGCAGAAGTTCATGGCAGAACATTGTTGCGGCTATTCAACCCAAACAGCACCGAAGCCTTGCTAGTTGCAGAAGGTATTCTCACTCCTGCAAGTGCAAAGATTCTAGATACGAGCGTAATCATTGACGGTCGCATTCATGGCTTGCTTGATTGCGGGCTACTAGAAGGGCAAGTAATGGTCGCTCAGACTGTGATCAATGAATTACAACAACTGGCCGACTCAAACAACAGTGAGAAAAGGACCAGAGGACGTAGAGGGTTGAAATTACTCGCAAGTTTGAGGGAAACCTATGGTAGGAGATTAGTTATAAATAGTACAAAATACGAAGGTTCAGGTACTGACGATCGACTGCTCAAACTAGCCGATGACACTGGAGGGACTCTTATTACTGCAGACTACAACTTGGCACAAATTGCACATGTCAAAGAGCTAAAAGTCTTGAACCTCAGTGATTTAGTCATTGCATTACGTCCTGATGTACAACCTGGTGAGAAACTAAATTTAAAAATTGTTCGAGAAGGGAAAGAAGATAGCCAAGGAGTTGGGTATTTAGATGATGGGACAATGGTTGTTGTTGAAGGAGCACAAAATTCCATAGGAGAGCGGCTACCTGTAGTCGTAACAGGAGCACTGCAAACATCCACTGGGCGAATGATCTTCGGAAAATCAGAAAAAGATCAAGTTCCTCCAAACTTCAACAAATCAATCAAGCATCAACGACCTAGCCCTAGCTAGGCTCCAAACTCAACAAAAGATGCAATGACGGTATCAGCTCCCTACTACGGCGATTCAGCCGTAATGCGCACACCTCCTCCAGACTTGCCATCACTGCTTCTAAAAGAGCGCATTGTTTACCTAGGCCTTCCATTGTTCTCTGATGACGATGCGAAAAGGCAATTAGGAATGGATGTCACAGAGCTCATAATTGCTCAACTTCTTTATCTGGAATTTGATAACGCAGAAAAGCCCATTTATTTCTATATAAACTCAACAGGTACGAGTTGGTATACAGGAGACGCAATCGGTTTTGAAACTGAGGCTTTTGCTATATGTGACACCTTGAGTTACATAAAGCCACCAGTTCACACCATCTGTATAGGTCAAGCCATGGGGACAGCTGCAGTAATTCTCTCTGCAGGAGCAAAAGGACAAAGAGCTGCCCTTCCCCACTCTTCGATTGTGCTACACCAACCAAGAAGTGGCGCTCAAGGTCAAGCTACAGACATTCAAATCCGCGCCAAGGAAGTCATACAAAATAAAAAAACAATGTTGGAGATACTTGCCCAAAATACAGGGCGTACTGTTCAACAATTATCAAAAGATTCTGATAGGATGAGTTATTTAACACCTCAACAAGCAGTCGAATATGGCCTAATTGATAGAGTACTAAGTAGCAGAAAAGACCTTCCTAATCCTCCACCATTAAACTAATAAAAGGCCTGTAAAATAAAAATGAGCCATTTATTCTAACTTTTTCAATTCTTTTTATTAATCCCTTCTCAACATTTCAAAAATGCCAATCGGTACTCCCAGTGTTCCATATCGTCTTCCCGGCAGCCAACTAGAGCGATGGGTTGATATTTATACAAGACTTGGAGCAGAAAGAATACTTTTTCTAGGCCAAGAAATTAATGATGGCATCGCAAATAGTCTAGTTGCACAGATGCTTTATCTGGATTCAGAAGATAGTTCAAAGCCAATTTATCTATATATAAATTCACCTGGAGGCTCAGTTACAGCAGGCCTGGCCATATTTGACACCATGAAATATGTGAAGTGTGATGTAGTAACAATATGTGTTGGACTAGCCGCTTCGATGGGTGCCTTTTTGTTAGCCGCGGGAACCAAAAACAAACGCCTTGCACTACCTCATAGCAGAATCATGATCCATCAACCTCTGGGAGGAACCAGTCAAAGGCAAGCTAGTGACATAGAAATAGAAGCTCGTGAGATATTAAGAATCAAAGAAATGCTTAATAATTCAATGGCCAAAATGACCGGGCAAAGTTTCGAGAAAATAGAAAAAGACACTGACCGGGATTACTTCCTGAGTGCGTCAGAAGCTAAAGAATATGGCCTCATTGACAGAGTAATTTCTCATCCAAATGAAGCTTAAGAATTAAAAACCAAAGGATTGCAGATTTTCAAACAAATCACACAGGATCAAGGCCAATTACTCCCGTGTCAGAAACCATGCCTTAAAGGGTTCCTGAAAAGAGTCGGCTTTGCAATTGACATAAAGCTTGGAACACCTTCTGGCCTATTGCCTAAGCTCAAGCATTATCCCGATCAGAAATACAGCCAGAATGGCCGAGCTCTTCTACGACACAGACGCAGACCTCACTCTGCTAACAAACAAAACAGTGGCAATCATTGGATATGGCTCGCAAGGCCACGCCCACGCACTAAACCTAAAAGACAGTGGCATTCATGTGCTTGTAGGGCTTTATGAAGGCAGCAGATCTGCGGCCAAGGCTAAGTCCGACGGATTAGAAGTTTTGAGTGTTGCTGATGCATCTGCAAAAGCAGATTGGATCATGGTTTTACTTCCTGATGAATTCCAAAAAGAGGTATATGACTCCCAAATAGCACCACATTTAAGTGAAGGAAAAGTACTTAGTTTTGCTCATGGCTTCAATATCAGATTTGGACTAATAAACCCACCACCTTTTGTAGATGTAGTAATGATTGCCCCTAAGGGCCCAGGCCATACAGTCAGATGGGAATACCAAAATGGCCAAGGCGTCCCTGCTTTATTTGCAATTGAGCAAGACTCTTCTGGCAAGGCTCGACCATTAGCAATGGCTTATGCAAAAGGTATAGGTGGAACAAGAGCTGGCATCTTGGAGACAAATTTCAAGGAAGAAACTGAAACAGATTTGTTTGGAGAACAAGCTGTCCTTTGCGGTGGTCTTTCAGAACTTGTAAAAGCGGGTTTCGAAACACTTGTTGAAGCTGGATACCAACCAGAGTTGGCCTATTTCGAATGTCTGCACGAAGTCAAACTAATCGTCGATCTAATGGTCAAAGGTGGGCTAAGCGCCATGAGGGACTCCATATCAAACACAGCAGAATATGGTGACTACGTAAGTGGGCCAAGACTTATTACTGATGCAACCAAGGCTGAGATGAGGAAAATCCTAGCTGAAATTCAAGATGGGACATTCGCAAAGAACTTCGTAGAGGAATGCCAAGCAGGCAAGCCAGAAATGAAAAGATTTAGAGCTCGCGATGCTGCTCTTCCTATAGAGCAAGTTGGGAAAGGTCTTCGTTCAATGTTCAGCTGGCTGAAAGCAGGCTGATTTTCTCAATCACCCTGGTAATTACTGCAGCAGGATTAGATCTGCTGATAGGGGATCCACGATGGTTACCTCATCCAGTAGAAATGATGGGTCTTCTTATATCAAGGCTAAGAAGCTGGGCAGAAAAATGGTCAAACAATCGTTTGTGGGCGCTTCGTCTTTGCGGTTTTCTTATAACAGCATCTCTTGTATTAGTAAGTGGCTTAAGTGGATGGATTATTGAACGGCTTGCGATGCCGAATTCTTTGATACCACAAGAACTGGGCATCGCAATACTATTAATAGCTTTGGCAAGTGGCCTCGCAGCACGAAGCCTCCAAGAAGGAGTACAAGCGGTCTTAAACGAAATTCCTTTAAATAGCAAAAACCCTTCTCTTTTTTCCGCCAGAGAAAAACTGAGCTTAATAGTTGGCAGAGATGTCCATAATCTTGATAAACACGAAATCCTTCGCGCAGCAGCTGAAACAACAAGTGAAAATTCTGTCGACGGGATTTTCGCTCCACTCTTTTGGATGCTTATAGGGGCAACTCTTTGGGAAATCTTGCCTCAAGCACCTGGACCACTTGCATTGGTGTGGATCTTCAAAGCATCCAGCACACTTGATTCAATGATTGGATATCGCAATGGGAGTCTGAGATGGCTCGGAACAGCAGGAGCTCGATTAGACGACATGCTCACTTGGATCCCATGCAGAATCGTAGTAATCACTCTTCCACTTTTAACTCAGCCTTGGAAGCTTATTCCTCAACTTTTATGTAAAGTTTGGGAAGAAGGCTCTCATGATTCTTCTCCTAATTCAGGCATGTCGCAAGCCATTTTTGCTAATTGCGGCAAAGTTCAAATGGGAGGAATAAATAACTACAAAGGTCACTCAATCACTAAACCAATACTTGCAGCAGAAACTCCTATTGCGAGCCATCGTGGAGTAAAAAGACTTTTAAAAATGAGTCTGCAGCTTCAAATAGCTTGGCTTACTGGAAGTATTCTTATGGCTTTGGCAATTGAAACAATAAAAACTTAATAAGCACCTCGATCCCTCGGGAACAATAAAACTCCAAAAGTGCGAAAAATAATCGCCAAATCCAAGCCCAAAGATCTACCTCTTGCATAGGCAAGGTCAAGACTTACTCTCTTTGCATAGCTGAGGTTGTTACGTCCACTTACTTGCCAAAGACCAGTCAAACCTGGCCTTACAGAAGCCACTTCATCCATAAAGTCTCCATAACGTTCCAGCTCTTTATCAACTATCGGCCTGGGGCCAACAACACTCATCTGACCTCTAATGATATTTATGAATTGAGGTAGCTCATCAAGACTAGAACGCCGCAAAAATCTACCTATAAATGTTATACGAGGATCCTTGCGAATCTTAAAGTCACGCTCAAACTCAGTTCTCATAGATGGGGATTTTGCAAGAACATTCGACAAGATGTCATCTGCATCTGCTCGCATTGTTCGAAATTTAATACAACCAAATTTTTCATAGTTTCTACCTACACGACTCTGAATATAAAAAATAGGCCCAGGTGAACTTAACTTGATCGAAATTGCTATTAAAAGGAAAAGAGGTATGCCAAGAATTATTACTAGTAGGGAGAAAATTAAATCCCCAGAACGTTTTAAGAAGCGGCCAAACAGATTTTGCTGACATATCAAAACCTTGGCAGAAAGCCCTGATGGCAAATCATCATTACTAGCCAGATGGTTAGTATTGCCACCTTTTAAAAGGTCTCTACCTGCTGAAGAGGAATTAAGCCGCCGGGAGTTTGAACTCATGATGCCTCCCTGTTTGTTATACCACTCAATCTCAGCTTCTGAAACCAAATAACTGAGCGGGGTCACTCACCTCAACGGCACAATTGCTTTTATGTGCAGCATATGCATGAATCAATGCATTGAAAAATCGTAATTCAAAGGATTTAACAGAAAATTGTTCTGCCCACATACGTATTGATTCAGAGGTGAACTGACTCCACAACCTGGACTCATGAAACCAAGCAACTGCTTCCTGAATGGAAGCAACTGTCTGGTCAGGGAACAAAACTCCAGTTGGAGAAGAGTTGCAAGCACGAACACAACGAACAGTATCTAACAAACCTCCCTTACCGAGACCTATAACTGGTGCCCCCGCTGCCATAGCCTCTACAGGGGCAATTCCAAAATCCTCTATTCCTGAATAAACAAATGCTCTACAACGAGAGAGCAAATCATCAACCGCAGATGAACTCTGATGTCCCAAAATCTTGACCGTTGGTCCAGCAATCTTCTCGAGCAAATGACGTTGAGGACCATCGCCAACAACTAAAAGAGGCAATCCAAGTCTGTTAAAAGCTTTAACCAAAAGGTCGACACGTTTATAAGGGACAAGTCGACAGACAGATAAATAAAAATCGTCCCGTAATTGATCCCATTTAAAGCGTTCAACCTCTACTGGAGGATGGACAATCTTTGCTTCACGTTTCCAAAACCTCGCGATACGCCTTGCTGTAAACCTCGAATTGGCCAAAAGAAGATCAGGACGAGCACTACTTAATTGATCCCATTGTCTCAAGGAATGAAGTTGCCAACGAATAAATGGACCGAAACCTCTTCGTGCAAGAAGTGATCCATTTAAGTAAGCATGCATCTGGTCCCAGGCATAGCGAACAGGTGTATGCACATAGCTAACATGAAATTGCTCAGGTGAAGTAAGGACACCCTTTGCTACAAGATGACTGCTACTTATTACAAGTGGATATTCGTGTAAATCAAACTGCTCAATGGCAAGTGGCAGGAGTGGAAGGTATTGCTGGACATGACTTTTTCCAAAAGGAAGATTTTGTATAAAACTTGTCTTAACAGCTCTGCCATGAATCCAACTATCTGGAATGGAACTTTCGCCATCAACAAGTGCTACCAAGTCTGGAGTAAAGCCTTTGGAAAAAAACAGTGAGTCAATCGCTTTGACCACCTGTTCCGCACCTCCAACAGATCTGGGAGTAAACCACTCATGAACAAGCGCTATGCGATGAGGTAGATCTGTAGCGTCTGCAGAAAGCAATTGATGGTCATGGTTAATTAATTATCAATTCTAACTTAATGGGAGATGGAAGTTATAAATAATATCAAACAATTGACAATTAAAGTGTCTTATATAAAGAGGCCTGGCTAGCGATGATTGTCATGGAAACGCCTAAGTTATTACAAATCTGTCAAGGGATTCTCTGGGTAAAACCTGCTCCAACTAGTTCTCCAAAACTTGTCTTTTTGTTTACTTGAGTTGATAAATGTCCAATATATAGAGCCATCATTTATAGAGTACTCAAACAATCTTCCATTATTCTGCTCTTC
Organism: Prochlorococcus sp. AG-409-P01; assembly: GCA_003215335.1. Classification (GTDB taxonomy): domain Bacteria; phylum Cyanobacteriota; class Cyanobacteriia; order PCC-6307; family Cyanobiaceae; genus AG-409-P01. The sequence continues at coordinate 62,180 of QCKM01000006.1, forward strand.
AACAATTAGGGTATCGTCTTTTTCATTATAGTCAGATTTACCGTCTGAATTGGCTCGTGGTCTTAAAGTATCTGGAATATTTGAAAAGTCATTTTTGATAATAGATATACCAGAGTATTTAAACTGAATTGTATTTGGCATTATGACCTTAATTGCATCTGGGTCATTGAACTTTGCATGAGGATCAGGCAATCCATCGAAAAACATCACTCTATTGAAATTGCTATTCTGTTTTCCAGATAAATCTTTATCAAAGACACTAATTTTTAAAGGCATTTGCCTAATAACATCTATATCATTTTGCCGATAACTAAAGCCATCCAAAATCCATATAATATTTCTTGCTGAAGTATCATATGCAAGAACTGAAGAAGAGCTTTTAAGGCTGATAAGAACAACATTAGAATCAACTAGAATAGCATCATCATCTGACATCTGTGCATCACTTCGACTTGAGAGAAGCAAAGGCTCAACATCATTAATATGAATATAGTTTGTCGAACTGCTTGAAGATAATCTAGAAAGAAGGCCAACCTTTTGATAAATATCAGAAATATAATGTGTCGAAAGTATGTTCAGATTTCGATCCAAAACAGCAAATCCCTCCTGATTATTTTCTTTGTTTGAAATGCATACATAAAGAAGGTCGTCTAGATTCTTATTAATGCTTCTATGGAAATTCAATTTATCATTTATTTTAATTACATCACCTTTATCATTTACTCTGATCAAATATCCACCTCCACGATGAGTATTAAAGACAAGGGATCCATCACTAAGGATGATAGGGTGAAAGAAATAACTTCCTTTGAAATCAGATCTGGAAGAAATCTCTGCGAATGCCTTCTTAAGATTCCATTCCTTGATTACCTTCTGGTTGTTTAAATCCCAAAGCTCAATTTTGGGTTTACCATTCTTTTCTGGAGCACCTGCAGAGAGCAATAGAAAACCTGCATTAGGCCTTGACCCTTTAAGGTAGTTAAAATTAAAGCCTGAATTAAAGTCTTGAAAACGCTGACTTAATTGATCCGAATTTTCTTCGGAAACCATCCCTGACAAATCCTTATATCTTGCCAAATTATATAAATCAACAATTCCATTCATGACATACTCAGATGGTCCGATGAAATCATTGGTATAGATACACCATTTTCTATCTTTGTTTATTCCAAGACTATCAGAACAAAATCTTTCATTCACAAGAACTATGGAACCTGAAAGAAGACTAGTTAGATACAACAAAACAACTGTACTGGAAATATATAAAATGTTTTTAAGAGAAAACAAAGAAGACTTCATTATCACTTTTTTATTGCTCGACAAATTCATTATGACATAAGCATAGGAATCAAATTACATACATAGAAAAGATCTATAAAATTTACTTAATCTTAATTTGTATAAACCCTGAAAGAGGAGGTTTGTATAAATTGATGCGGCGTGAAAACAAACTTGTTTTATCCACAGGATTCACTAAGGTTTTCCTTTTTCTATGGCTTAAGCCCATATGACTAATGGACAGAGATTCTGCTAATGAAATCAGTTATCTGTAACAGTTTTTTTTGTCAAATTGCTATAGGCCACAAAGTAGTGATTTATTACTAAAGCTTTGATACATGCAGTTTCAAAAAGTCTGACACAACCCAATTGATTCCCAACACTGCAGATTTCAAGGCACATAAAGCCTGTCACAGCCGAAACTGAACTACAAGAATGGCCAAAGCAGCTGAATAATGTAATTATTGTGTGCGGAGCCAAGCAAAAAAGCTTAAAGGTTGCTCTGTGATTAGAAAAAGAGGACCAAAATAGCTTTATTCCACCACTTACGAATTCATCAAAGCATGGACCAAAAGAGCATAGAGGAATTTGAAGGGCCTGAAGGTGTCGACGCGGTTCCCGAATCGATAGAGAGTGCCATCAAAGATGGTATAGACCTCAACGGATCCCCTCTTCCCAAAGACATGGTCGGCTTCTATAAAGAAGTAATGCAGAAAGAAGCCGACAGGGTCTGTCGTGTTCGAGTTCAAATGCGCAGACAGATCATTACCGTCGGGTCAAAACACTACGATCAAGAAACGTTGAATCAACGTTTGCTAGATGCAGGGTGGGAAGGGCTTAAGGCCGCAGAGATTGCTTATTTCTTTACCTAAGAAAGAATCCCTAATCGCATAAGGGTTATATGAGTTGATAGCATTAGAGAAGGCTGAACAGGATGAATGGGTCCAAAGCCAATCAGCTAAATCAATAAGCCAAAACGGACATGTCCAAAGGATTAGATAGAAAGATCAAAAACACGGACAACATTTTAAGCCATTTTATATTGCTTGGGATGCTACTAGTTGATGCTGCAATACAGGTATTTTTACTAATAACGAACCTAAGAACCAAAAATAAAAAACAAGATAAAGAGGAAAGCAAGCTACAAGAAACAGAAAATATACTAAGAGAAAAAAGCAGCAAAGAGCTAAGAGAGCTTCTTACAGAAATAGATGTGATTTCAAGCCTTAACACTGATGAGCTTATACAAGTTATTCTAAATAATAGTGAAGCTAAAAACCGTCTTAATACAAGTGAAAGACGCAAGGAGTTAATGATGATGACAAACGAGGAGCTTAAATTGAAATTAAAAGGGGTAGATGGAGTTTCAAGGTTAAGAAAGACAGAATTAGTTCAATATATCCTGGAGGAAGAAAAAAAATGACTGATGAAAATAATAAAGAAAAAGTATATAAATTCATAGAATTATCTTCATGTAATATGTGCGGATGCTCACTGAAAGAAGCAAAATTCATTGGTCATAGGCTTAACAGGTCACAGGGACTAAATCCACGAGGCAAAAAAGGTATTGCAATAACGGTCTGGAGATGCAAAAGCTGTGGGTTAGTTTATTCAAATCCAATGCCAGTTCCAGAATCACTGCAAGATCATTATTCAGGAATTACAGGCAGTGAATACACTCTATCTGACATCTGGTCCGAAGGAATCTTTAAAAGGCAGCTAATAACAGCAAATAGACTCTTGAAAAGTTCTAACCAAATAAAAGCATTAGATATCGGAAGTGGTCATGGGCATTGTCTTAAATCATTAGTTCAGGCCGGATATGATGCATATGGGATAGAGGGATCAGAGGTATTCTATAAAGAAACCATAAAAATCCATCCGGAATTATCAGACAGAATTACGTGCATAGAACTAGAGAATGCCTTCTATGAAGACAATACATTCGACTTCATTACATTTGGAGCAGTATTGGAACATTTATATGATCCAAGGGAAAGTCTTGAGAAAGCTTTAAATTGGCTCAAGCCTGGAGGAATAATTCACCTAGAAGTACCTAATGCAAACTGGTTAATATCAATTTTGGTAGATAAATTTTATCAGCTTTCTGGCACAACATTTACAACCCGAGTAAGTCCCATGCACTCTCCATTCCATATCTATGAATTTACTTTGAAGTCACTAATAGAATGTGGGGAACAAATAGGTTTTAAAATAAAAGAGTTTAAATATTTTGATGACTATGTACCGTACTTTCCTGTACTTCTACAGAAGATCATAAAAAAATTAATGAAAAAAACATCGAGTTGTCTACAACTTGAAGTATGGCTTGAAAAGATCTAAAAAATATACTAATTAGTAAAGTATATTCAAAGGTGGAAGAGAAGATTTGGATACAGAAGCAATTACCTTAGATACTGAATCACCCTTACAAAGAAAGCGTGAAGGAAGAACTGCATCAATAGTCATGTTTGAGAGTTTTAAAATATTGATCATAGAAGTGTTTATTTGCATAGTACCTGCAGTCAATAGATCAATTTGATAATTATCAAAGATGCCATGTGCTGTGAGCATCCAAGATTTAAACCCATATCCATTACCCCAATACGATTTATTTCCAATAAGAATCGACATGTCTGACAATCTATTTGGGAAATCATTCATAACACCAATATTACCTATATGCAACCATTTATTATCTCTACGAATCTCAATTGCCAAAAAAAGATCAGAGGATCTTTTTTTTGACTCATAATAATTTCTGCAAGAAGATATTGTATGATTTACATGACGCTGTTCAGAGTACAGGACGACAGTTGGATCATTAAGCCATTGAACATATTGCTCCGTGAGATGAGTCTCTGAAAATTCTATTATCCTAAGGTCTTTGAAGTGGAGCTCGTTAAATAATGATTTCATAAATATAGTTTAGCCGTGAAATAATTTTATGTAGAATAAAATTGATCCGGCAATTTAGCTGGCGAGGATTGAATAAGATGATCGTCAGCCATCTGCTCTAAACAGTTAATAAGTTGGAAGTCAGAGTACTTAGAAGAGATGAATTGGACTCCAAAAGGAAGCCCTTTAGGGCAATTGCCTAATGGGACACAAATTGAAGGGACTCCAGTCATAGTCCAAATCAAAGATGGATCAGGCAATTCTTCTTGTGAGAGCAGAGGGGCTGAGGAAGATGTAGCTATTGATAAAACAGCATCAAATTCAGATAATAAGAGATTGATTTTTTGCGTAATAAAAGATTGGTAAGATATTGCTTGTGAATATGCTTCAGGAGTGATTAATAAACCCCTTTCTATCATATTTCTAGTTGGGTTTGAAACCAGATCAGGACTTTTTGAGTATTCTCTAGCAAAATAATGTGAAATACATTTATCATATATAGTTGAATGTTGCTGGTGTGCCAAGTCTAATTCCGAAATCTCCTGAATTTCAACAAATTCATATTTTGATTGAGCTTTTATTTTTTCTATTAATTTAGACAAAGCTAACTTTACATAATCACAGGCTGATGACCAGACAGGAGTTTTAATCAAACCAATTCGAAATTTATTAGGATTCTTGTTGTAGTTAATACAGTCGATATTTTTAAAGACATAAGGGTAATTTTCTCCTCGCACACGCGAACATTCTAGCAATAATTTTAAGGAGTATAGTTGAGAAGAAATAAAACCTGGATTATCCAATGTATCAGTAGTTTTTAATATCCCAGTACGTGGAATCAACCCATAAGTAGGTTTCATTCCAAAAACCCCGCAAAAGCTTGCCGGTCGAGTAATTGACCCACCAGTTTGAGTCGCAAGAGCAAATGGGACTATACCTGTGGCAACAGAAACCGCTGATCCACTAGAAGAGGTGCCAACTTTATGGTTTTTATTGTAGGGATTAACAGTTATATTAGGCGAGTGTATTGCAAATTCTGAAGTAACCGACTTGCCAATAAGTGTACCTCCTTTGTTAATAATTGAGTCAACCAATCTTGCATTATTACCTGGTTCAAAATCCTTCCATAACAACGATCCCATCTGAGTCTTAAATCCCTTTGTATTCATTATGTCTTTGGCTACAAAAGGCACTCCAAAAAGTGGGTCATGATCAAGCTTAGATGTGTGCTTGGGAATATGAAACTGAATCAAGGAATTATATAAACAATCATATCTCTGGTAGGATTTGAGTGAGCAAGTTAAAAGTTCATCTAGTGTCAAATGACCATTCTTCAGCTTTTCAGTGATTGATACTAAAGAATTATCTCTGAATAAAGAAGATTTATCTATCTTATAGTTCATATGATTATTGGAAGTCTTTGGTAGTTTTAGGATTATGCTTATTAATTAATTGTTGGGTAAAAGGGATAAGAGTCTCTTCACAGGAATGCTGTCTTTTTGTTATAGGAAGTTCATGATCATTAAGTTCTGGTAAACGCTTTGAAACTATTACTTCGAAAAACTCACTTTTTGTAAGGCCTGTAGCCTTTAAATAATAATCTAAAGCCTCGGGTTCTAAAGAATCATATTTAGAAATTAGATCCATAGCTTCCTCGCGGGTCAACAACCCATTTCTAACATCCATGGAAGCTTGCCATGTTGCTCGGCCAAAACCTCTTTTTAAATAACAAGTAAAGTCGTGAACACCAGACATGATACATTCCGCACTTTTATATCTTTTGTACGTTCCCTCCATTTCAGTTTGCTTCCATCCATATTCATTTACAATAAACTCGGTTTGCCTTTCATCATCCCAAAATATGTAATCACCAAGATGAAGTCCCCAGACACCAGATTCACTGATTTTCTCATAAGATGGCAATCGAAAACCGCTTAAAGTATTTAACGGGATTTCATTATCGGCGACCTCTTCAGCTGTAAACTTTGCCGAAACCTTAGTGAAATAATCTCTATCAAATTTCAATGCTGGGCAACCATACCGAGAACGACCATCACTCTCATTAACCGATTCGCCCCAAATTAAAAGTGGGATTTTATACATGACTGCGACTTGCAAAGGGAAGGCACCTACTCCAGCGTGGCAATGCCAACAAGAATCACCAATAAGACCAAGAGATTTTTTTGCTAATCTACCTACAGTATTTCTAGACGGAGTAAATTGTAAATGATCAAGATCAAAAGTATCTAAACACAATTGTAAATTGTAGAATCCGGTTTCAGAATACCAATTATGTGAGAAAGTAACTGCCAAGGGATTCATGCCGTATATTTTTTTTAAGACGTGTGCCTGAAAAAAACTATCCTTTCCTCCTGATATAGGTAAAATACAATCATAATTGTCCTCAATCTTAGCTTTTTCAGATGCTTCAGCTAGTATCCTTCTCAATTCAACCTCTCTAACTTGCCAATCAATATGCATTTTATCCTCTGAGGAATTACATGCATTACAAATTCCTAATTCATCAAAAGTAATCCCATCCATGGTTGAAGGGAAGCAGCATCTAGTACAGTATTCAATCGAGTTAATGTTGCCAGAGGAGCCAGATGACCTGGGAGTAGTCATTCTGTAAAAATATTGACAATTAAGCTTACAACAATTCAAGCTGGCATGTCAACTTAGAGCAAAGGTAGTCGTTTAAAAAAACTCAAAAAGAATGAAATCGAGTTCAGTAGTTAATTAAAGACTGAACTTAAACCTGATTCAGAAATAATCGCAATAACGACAACGAAGAGGTTTATATGAATTAATTATTGATTCGGAGGGTATTTAATTTTATTGAAATCCACAAATTATCTCTACTGCCGATTTAAATAATAAAATAGAATCAGTTAAGATTTACAGCCTTTCAAGTAACTCCGGAATGCAAGCCCATTGAACAATATCAAATGAGTGTAGACCAAAATAAGGTGCTAGAATATAAGCCAAGACATATAGAAAAGGTGCTTAGAGCTCATATCAAAGCAATCATTTTTGATTTTGATGATGCATTGGTCGATGAAGAGCATTGGATAAATGAAAGGTGGCACAAAACAATATCATTTGTTGAAGACGAATTAAATATCAAGGAATTTGGAAAGTATTTCTGGGATATCTATTATAAGAAAGGGCCTAAGTACAAATACCACGTCAACGATGTTCTTGAAAGATTAGAGTTGGATCAGAAGTTGTTAATGATAATTGTTAATTACTTTTTAGCACAAAAGGTCGACGAGAAAATCTTCCCTGATGCATTATATTGTCTCAAAGCACTATTCAAGAGTTATAAACTAGGAATAATTACAGATGGGAAAGAAGTGGTACAAGTAGAAAGAATTAAAAATGCTGGAATATATAGTTTATTTGAAGAGATCATCTGTACAAAGACGAACCCAAAGCCGAGTACAAAATGCTATCTTGAATGTTCAAGAAAATTAGAATCCGATCCAAAGAATTGTGTGTACATTAGTCATGATATAGATACTGATCTTAGAGGTGCTAAAAACAGTGGTTTCAAAACAGTTTTAATAGATATCAATGATAATTACGAAAAGATATCTTCCAAACAAAGAAAATTAATTGACTTGCATTGTCATTCATTTAAAGAGATAGAACAATTCTTTATTTCCAAGGATGCTAAAATGAATTAGTATTTATAAATTCATGACAATCCAAGAATGAAAAATAATTGCCAAAAGGGAATTCTTATTGTAGGAGCAGGAGTTCTTCAAGTACCTGCTGTTCGAAAAGCTAAAGAGCTTGGTTACTATGTCTATATAACTGATCAAAATATAAATTCAGAAGCTGCCAAGTTGGCCGATCAAGCATTTGAAATTAGTACGAAAGATATAGATTCTCATGTGAAACTTGCAGTTGAATTGAAGTCAAAAAATAAGATCGCTGCTGTATATACGCAGGGTTGTGATGTTGAGTATACAGTTGCTATGGCTGCTAATGCAGCAGGACTGCCAGGCATAAAGCCAGAAGCGGCATTAAATTGCAATGACAAAGTTAGGATGAGAGAAATACTAAATAAACAACTAGTAGATTATGTTAAATATGCTTCTTGCAAATCAGAAGAAGATGTAATTAATGCTGTAACAAGAGTTGGTTTTCCATGTATAGTTAAACCATTGGACAATTCAGCAAGTAGAGGGGTAAAAATCTTACGTGCTGGCACAACTATAAAAGATATTGTCAATGCATATTCTGAGGCACTGAGTTATTGTTTCTTAAGAAAAGAAGTAATCGTTGAAGAGTTTTTTTCTGGCGATGAATATAGTGTAGATACGGTAATTTACAATGGCAAATTATTTCCAGCTGGTGTCTCAGACCGCCAGTTTCGGTCAATAAAACAATACTCAGTTCAAGTTGGTTCTCTTACTCCATCATTGCTGTCAGAAAAGTTACAAAAACAACTGTATGACTTAATGGAAAAAGCAGCATCTGCGTTAGGAATAGACAATGGAGCTTTCAAGGGGGACCTTATAATTTCGGAGGGGAAGCCAAGAATCATTGAAGTCACGGCTAGGACTTCAGGTGGGTTTGACTCACAATATAGAAAACCATATTCATTTGGAATGGATATTCTAAAAGCTACAATTGATATCGCAGCAGGTAAAAAATTGGATGAAACAGATTTAATTCCAAAGTGGTTAAAATGGTCTAAGACGACATCTGTATTCCCTGAGCCAGGAACAATTATAGGAATTAGTGGCTTAAATGAACTTGAAGAAATGAAAGGAGTAAAAAATATTTTTCACTCCATGAAAATAGGTGACGAAGTTAAAGATTACCGAAACTGTGCAAATCGAATCAATCATATAATTATAGTAGCTGATACTTATGAAGAACTATGTAAGATTGAAGATGAAGTTCATCAGACCTTGCAGATAAAAACCAAACCTAAACCAAAGGATTAGTATTACATGAGCTAGAATAGGTAGAAATGACAGAAAAGAGATGTCCAAACTGAGTCAGAGCAAGAAATTAATTGCAGGAATGAATGGATTTGGAAGGTTTGGACTACATATGTTGAAGTACTGGCTTGATCGAAGAGATAAAGCTAATTTTGACATTGAATATATAAATGATCCAGTTCTAACTATTGATCAAGCTGTCGAGATCATCAAAGGAGATGAAGCAGTAAATTTCTTTCAATATAAATTTAAGGTTGAAGGGGATAATCTTCTGATATCTTCTCCTCACGCAACAAGCAATAGAAAGATAATATTTACAACCCAAGGTGCTAAGAAGCTTGATGAAATAAATTGGGTAGGCAAGCCAGATTTAGTGCTTGAGTGTTCAGGTTCACATGCAGAGTATTGTGAAGAAGCTCGAGCAACATTTATTACAAATAGAACCAAGCATTTAGTGATATCTGCAACAGCTCCAGGCGCCGACAAGACATTGGTATATGGATATAATCACAAAGATTTTAATTTAAACACTGACTTAGTGATTTCATATGGGTCTTGTACTGTTAATGCATTTGTGCCATTAGCTGAATGGATAAACAAGACATTTGGCATATGTGATGCTGACGTACATGTTGTGCATAATGTCCCTGGTTATAAATTAAAGCAAAGCAAAAATCAAGTCCTATATAGAAAAGAGTGCACACTAGAGGTTATTGCACCTAAACTTCTTGAATTTCTAGCAGCAGAAAGATTTCTTGTTGACTATATAGTATGTCCTTTTACCAATGTCTCAGGAATAACCTTTTGTTTTGGATTAGAGAAAGAAGTTAAGAAAGAGACGTTTATAGACAGCTTTAAACAGTCACTAAAGGGAGGGGATTTACAGGGCTTATATGGTTTAGAGAAAGTTGACGTAGGCGACTCAAATAGATATATATGTACTCCATTCTCGACAGTATTCACGGAAGATAATATTCAGATGCGTGGCAATAAATTATATTTACAAGGATACTTTGATAGTGAGGCATCTACTAATAGATACTATGATTTAGTTGACTATATATCTAAATTACATTTGTCTGATAAAACTAGTTAAAAGCTAAAGAAATTAAGCGAAGTAGTAATTATTAAAAATTAGATTTCTAAAGTCCCTGACTCAGACAAGCAAGCTAAAAAGCTATCAATGAATTCTGGATGTTTTCTGGAGTGATAGTTAAGTCTGGGGGGATTTGTATCCAAGAAATCAAATATAAGCTTTTCAAGTTCATCTATGCATACAGAATCAATTAGGATATTAGCATGTGATTTAAAAGGAGATTCAATAGTATGGGGGTCGAGTATGTTAATGACGACGTGCCCACAAAGACCAGCTTCATACAGTAAAGATGAGTAATGACCAATAAATATTCTTCTCTCTTTATAAAGTAAAAGGTCTTTAGGTATGAGTTCAATATTACTAGAGGATAATGACTTTGGTTCACCAGATACTATTTCCCAAGGATGCGGTCTATACATCAATGGAAAATCAAGAGCCTGAAGTGCTTTAGAACGAATTATCATAGAAAAGATATTAAGGAGTCTATTATATTTATCAGGGTTATATGAGTTCTCTCCAGTTCCTACAAATATTAAACTGGTAATAGGTTTATGGTCAGTATATTTGATATCAATGAATGGGCCTAATACATGACAGCCATTTAAATTAGGCTTAATAAGCCTAGCCTGTTCTAAGTCCCAACTAAAATTAAGATCACACAAAGAGCCATCAACAGGAAGTGATTTATTTATATCCCTGAAATATCCGTGCTGAATACATATTGATCTAGAATTAGAAAGGGTTTTGGAAATGATTGAAAAAAACGCACCTACAGGCTGGGTGTCTTCATCTAAAAAAATCAAAACCGAATCTTTAGAAAGAAGATGCTGATACCATCTATGTACTTGAAGAAGAAGAAATATTCTAATTCCTGTACAACAAGATATTATAATTGAAGCATGAATAGGAAAGGCAAAAGTATGATTGCTATTATTTTTAAGCGCTATTCTCTTTGAATTGTATGACCCAATGATCACTATTTGATCCGCCAAACTTTTAGGCAGGTAAGTTAAGTACTTATGGCCTTCTAGAAAGATTGGATTACGGACTCCTCTATTAATTTGTACAAATAAGCCAAGTATAGTCTTAAATACAACTATTAATGAGAGTTTAGATCTAAGGTACTTATCAGAATCTAGAAAATGAGGTAATGATGAAGCTTTAATCCACTCATGGTTCCATGTTAGACATCTCTGCTCAATATTCCTGCTTAAATGATTGAGTTTTTTTATATATTCAAAGAAGGGAGTCATGAGAATCAACTACGAGTTTAGTATATGACACCTTTTGAGTACAATTACTAAATTGATATGCACATTAGCAGTGTCAAAGCTAGTTGTCACCAGATAATCACAAAGAAAAGTATTGCCACAGCTAAGAGCATAAAATAGTTGAGGTTGAACGTATTGTCACCCTAGAGAAATAAGACATTATTGATTGAAATTTGTTCATCAGTATTCCAATGAATAGGAAAAAAGCTAAGATATAGGCAATCATTTGTAATAAAATGGCATTGCTTGCTGTAACAAACCATCGATTTGCAACTAGTCTAAGTAGGATTTAGTCTGAAATGGTGCAAAAAGTTATTTCCACTGCAGAGAACAAAGCTCAGCAGAAAAATAGTACCTTTTACTCATCTTCTACAGTTTTCTGGGGAGTTTTTGATAGAAAGGCTGATTTAGATACATCGATATCATTCGTAAATCATTTTTTACTGAAAAGAAAAATATCATCCGTTACTCTTAGGTTGTCTGTAAGAGATTTGTCTGGTCAACTAATAAAAGAATTAATAGAAGAGATTGATCAGGCCAAAGCTTATTGTTATTCATTAGCAAGAGTTTTACCAAAGTCCATTGAGAATGGGGAATATGCCATTTTCACTGAATTCACATCAAATGAAAATCTAGCTGTACCTTTCTGTGCAGTTGTAATGAGTATAGAGTCGCCAAATACAGCAGATACTGTCCACACCTATGGAAGAGCAATTGAGGTTAATGAGATAAATTCAGCTATAGATTTTAAAAAATCATATGAAACAGGCTGGTCAATTTCACCAGGGTCTAAAATGTGCAACTTTGCACTCCTTCATACAGGAAGGCTTCACTCAACTATCAGTGGCCAACTAATGATAATAAAAAAAGGTGTAGAGATTCATAAAGTAGAAATAGCTCCAAAAAGATTAGGTCCATTCGCAACATTAAAGCTAGATATAAATAAGTTACTAATGAATACAACTGATGGAAAAGAAATACTTAAAGAAATTGACGAATCTAATTATGGAGAGATAGATGCAAAGGTTGAGCTAAATGGCTTAAAAGGAAACTTTCCTAGGATGCTATTTGTAACTACTGCTAATAAAAGTGAAAAGAAGAGGGCAACATCAAATAAGTTTGAATTTATAAATATAACTCACTCCAACTTTGACTTTGACAAAGCTGAGCAACCTAAAAGCAGAATCTCTTGGGGATATATTAATAATCCGTTTTATCCACGAGGTGTAAAAGATTGTGGTTTTAGGTATTATCCTTGTGATGATCTTAAAGAACTTTCGCTTGAAAATGATAAATGTAATTCGCTGCCAATATCTATAACACCTTTAAGTTCGATTAAAATAAATAGCAGCACCAATCTTCCTTCAAGAGTGGTGGGAAGCAATTGGGTTAGATGGAAGAGTTCACCAATAACAGGAGATTGCTCAACTGGTACATATATAATAGAATACAATGACATTAAGTCATATTGGCATTGGGGGCTTTTAAGTCCATCATCTTCAATATATGAATCATCAATCTCAGGGGTAAATCCATACAGTATTGATGAACACGATCATGATTTTTTGTTAGAAATATATAATGAGAAGGGGATAGTAGAAAAAAGAGCTGTTAACTTTACTGGTAAAGTATTTGCAATAAGCTTCAAAGCTGGAGAAATAGATACATCGACTAGTAACCTCTGGTACGTTATAAAAGGAGAAGGAGTAGGATCATTTAATGTATTTTCAACATTCTTTTTTCCAGATCTTAGGGATGGTTCAGTGGAACACGCATTTTAAATTGCTGGGTTAACAATCAGATAGTTGTTGATTCTAGTTGACAACGCTGTTAAAGTTATAAAATTAAGCAGAGGATAAGAAATCACATTATGTCAAATAGAAAATGGTTAATATGCAATCCGATACCAAATTCACTTGCATCCTGCAACAAAGACCTGAATGGTGGATACGGAACATGGGATGTGATTGGTGGAAATATATTATCTATCATTATGGGTTATATGAAAAAAAGAAGTGTGAAAATTCCGGTAATGTGCTTGGCATATATAAATGAAATACTGTCTCGCAAAGGGATCCAAACATTTTACAGTGAAGATTACGATGAAATAATCAAAATAGTAGAAAATTTTGAAATAGAGGCATGCATTGTCTATGGGTCTCTAGTTGCGAGTAATTTTGAACAAAAAGCAATTCAAGAAATAAAAGATAAAAAAGCAACACTGCCAATAATAGTAGTTGGAACATACCCATCTAAATTCCCCGAAAAATATAAAGCTGCATCTCACATAATCATAGGAGAACCAGAAGAGTTCTTCATTAAGTGGAATGGAAGGCTTTCTGAGTTGAACAAAAGTGAGAAATTAATTGTTTCTAATAAACTACAGTCTCTAGATGAATTGCCAACCCCTAGTTTCCTAGGAATGAAAGCAAACAATTTTGCTTATATACCTATGTTAAAGAAACCTACTGGTTTTATAGAGTCATCAAGAGGTTGTCCATATTCATGTAGCTATTATTGTACATATGGAGAAAACCAGGGCCCATTAATAAGAAGTTATTCAGCGGTAAGATTAGTGCAAATGATGGCTGAATTAATCAATACATACAACTTTAAATCATTTCAATTTAGAGATCCTGTTTTTGGACTCAAAAAGGGTTTTATAGAAGAGTTTTGTAATGAATTGAATAAAGCAAGTCTAAATATTGAGTGGGGAATAGAAACAAGAGTTGAAATTTTGAACATAGATAAAATTAAATTAATGGCCAAAGCTGGCTTGAGAAGTATTAATATTGGTATTGAGACACCTAATGAGGCATCAGCCAAGAGAATCAACCGGAAATTGTCCCCGAATGACAAGCAAAGGAAGCTTATTACCGAAGCAAGTAGAGAAGGTGTAAAGGTCAATGCCTTTTACATGTTAGGTCTGGAAGATGAGACTGAAGAAGACTGCAAAGAAACGATTGAATATTCATTGGGTTTAGATACATATATGGCTCGATATGCAGTATGTACTCCATATCCAGGGACTCAATATTTTTCAGAAATGAATAAAAAAAGATTAATAGACGAGGAAGATCTTAGTTTATATAATCAAAAGAATCTGGTCTACAAACACAAATTCCTTAGCGATTCACAAATGAAGTCATTAATAGAGAAGGCTTACAAAGAATATTATTTTCGCCCAAAAACTATATACAGCATAATCAAACAGAGTTTGGAATGATAATAAGACTATAGTATAGTTATAATATTTCAAGCTAATCGCTAGTCAGCAACAAATGAGGAGTCAATTAAAAGTCCTGCTGATGACTCTGTTAAGGCTAATACCTATAACATTTAGGAAAAGGCTTGTGTTCGCGGCATCCAAAAGCTTGAGACAAGCTGATGGAAGTATAAATGACATAGATGTCTTTGATTTCAGTATATTGCAAGAGCTCTGTGGGATAACTGAATATTTAACTCTTTATAGAAGGTCTCAAAAATTAGCTGGAGATCAAGCCAAAGATAATGTATATAAGACATTGCGATATATAAGCCTTTATTCATATATCGAAGATGTACTGAATCGAGATATAGCTGGTGACTTCGCAGAGTGTGGTTGCTATAATGGAAACACTTTATTTGCTACTAAATATCTATTAGACAAATACAAATCCGACAAATCAATGCATATATTTGATTCATTTGAAGGAGGACTTTCAAAATTAAATAAGGAAGATGGTATTAGGTCTATATCTGAGCAAAAACAGATAGAGTTAAGAGAATCATTTGCATCAAGTTATTCAGCTCTAATTAAGAAGACAATTAATCTTAAAAGGGTTAATATTAACAAAGGATGGATACCCGACATTTTAAACAATGAGCAGGAGAGGAAATATGCTTTTGTTCATATAGATGTAGACCTGTACGAACCCACACTAGCTGCTCATAGGTATTTCTATGAAAGGCTGAATAAAGGTGGGATAATAGTTTGTGATGATTATGGATATAGTCAATTCCCAGGTGCAAAAACAGCAGTTGATACTTTTATCGAAAAACTACCCGAAAAGTCATATTCAAACTTTTTTAGACCATCTATTGGAACATCAGTAATAATTAAATAAATATCAATGCGTAAATACCTTCTATTTGACACTGGAAATTCTGATGATATTAAAGAAAGTAAGTTATTTGCCTTCTTTTCACTACTTCCGGAAAAGGAAGTAGTGAAAAGATTTAAGCATGGAAATCTTGGTAATTCAGATGCCAATTTAATTGGCTACCATTGGTTTTCACAACAAAAAAAAGCAATTGACTTTAAGTTAGTAAAAGAGCTTACAGAAGAACTTTCATTCTTCCTTACAGAGAAGTTAAATAATTTCTTTGGCCTGAATTTGCCTGAAAAATACTGGAGGATAAGATTGTACCCATGGCTTGGAACAATGGTTTCTGTCATATACGATCGTTGGGAGATCTTATCAACATCACTAGAAAAGTATCCAGACATTAAAATAGAAGGTTATGAAGGTAATGAAACATATATACGTAGTTATATAAACTTTGTGGAATCTATTTCATATAGTCATTTATTCAATGCAATTATCTTTACAAAGATAATAAAACACAGATCGCCAAGGAATATTATTTCATCAAAGAAATTGATAGGTGACTACTTACAAATAGAAAGTAATCAGATAGGTGGCAAGAAAACCTTTACTAATAAATTAATTAGTACCTTTAAAAACATTACTCTAAAATTAATTTCCTGGTTTTTTGCAAGATTCCAGAAAAAGATATCAATCTCGATGTTTGATATAGACATGTCTACTAAACTACAGTTTATTAGCCAATTCAAGGGCATACAAGTTCATTCAACATTTCACAAATATGATAGTGATAAAACCCGACTATCCTTATATACAAAATTCAAGGCTAAAGTACTTAAAGAAATAGAGTCAAGTGAAAAAGATAGAAATATAGAGTCTTTCTTGCAGATTCAAAGCATAGAGCTAATGCCTTTAGATATATTTGACAAAAGCCTATTACCAAATAATCTAAAGAGAAAAATCAACTACAAGAAAACAATAGCATTAGTTGCTTCTACATCATTATGGGTTTCTGAATTTGTAAGAGCAAGATTGGGACAAGCAACATTAGACAATAAGTTAATCATGACATCTGAGCATGGTGGATCCATACCTGTATATCAACATCAAGCAGAGTTTGAAACTGAATTCTCTGACATAAGACTAGTTTGGAGCCAACCGTATCAAAAGAAACATCTACAAGTTCCGCCTCTAAAATATCTAGGTCATAATCAAATCAGGAATAAAAGCTGTCAAAATAACAAAAAGCATCCAAGACTCTTGTTTATCCTTCCCTCTCTTACTGAATATGCTTATTCTTGTGATAGTCAAGGAAGAGGACCAGGTCATATCTTTAGCCTAGAAACTGCTTATTTGTTGCAAAAAAAACTCATAAATTCTGGAGTGGGTGAGGTGAATTCAAGAATGGGGCCAGGGGACTCAAGATTAAATGAAATAGTAACTAATGAGTTTATGGCTATAAATAGTAATTACAGAAAAGAAGAAATTGCAATTATTCATGAAATGAGTCAATATGATTTGAACATTATTTTTTATCCAGAAACTACAGTCATAGATGCTTTGCTTGCTAATAAACCTTTTCTTATTTACTATGATAAGAATTCCTATCTATTTGACAAATCATTTATCGAATTAATTGAATCGCTAAAAATGGCAGGCATAATACATACTTCAGTCGAACAACTTTATGAAGAAATACAAAGAATAAAGACCATAGGTATAAATAAGTGGTGGACTAGTGAAAAAATCAGAAATCAAATTGATTTGCTTGAGACAAAAATAATGATGAAAAAACAATTGAACACATTCAGCGGTATAGACGAACTCAAAAAGAAAGTTCTCCTAGGAATAGAAACATGCAAGAAATCAACATTCATATCCTAGAACAAAATATAAAGTTTTTATCTAATGGCAAAAAGGCATAAATAAATGATGGTAAAGATAAGTTGAAATCAGGGCTTACATGGATAAAATAAACAAAATGGATATGATAATGTCTATCAAAGAAGATATTCTAATTAGGCTCACATCAATATTTCGCGAAAAATTTCAAGATAGTTCTATCGTCCTAACTAGCAATACAAAAGCTGATGACATTTATGAATGGGACTCCCTAAAGCATGTAATGTTGATCATAACAATTGAGAAAGAATTTCAGCTGAAGTTTGACCCAATTGAGTTATCTCAAATGGAAAACATAGGTCAAATGATAGTGGTAATTGAAAGACTAATAAAAGATAGAAATATTTAATAATAGACTGTATAAAGTATACTCTACAATTCAAATTAAAGTACTAATAATCAATTCAAAAACTTTAGAGAAATAGAGATATCATTCGAAGTTATCAGCAGCCCCTATAGCAGTTAGAACTGTTTTGAGGTAAATACTTGGAGCTGTAATATGCGTTCCATCAAATGTATTAGCTTTATCAATAGCACCGCTATTAGGATTCTCTACAAGTTTAAAAGTCTGATTATTATCGATAAAGTTCCAACCTCGTTCAATTGCTATGGATTTTAATCTATGGTTTAAAACATTTGTCCACATACTCCTTTCATGGGGAGTACCAAAAATAGTAAAAGGTTCTTCTTTCTGATATTTGATTGCTTGTTCTACACTACATTTTTTTAAGTCAATTCCCTCTGAAGATGAAGCTGGAGGGATAGACAGAAATGCAACTTTTCGGTTTCCAAACTTTTCTAATTCAAATAGAAAATGTTCATTGATACTTATATAAGATCTTATAATAAGGTCTATGCAATCCTCTGCAGAGTCAATCGATTTTGTAGCCAAAAGGAATCCAATTGTAGTTCTTATATCGATACTTCCAAGACAAAGAATAATCAGACTTTTATGGCTTGGATTTGTAGATTCAATTCTATTTATGGTCTTTAACAACCATTGCTGCTTTTTAATATCAGAAACAAATCCAGTTAATGTTTTTGGTCCCAACCATAAGGCTAAAGGGCTTAATTTCTTTTGACCATACGTCGATAGGTTTACTCTTGTTAAAAATTCAACATGAGAGTCTCCAGAGAATATCACTCTGTGAAAATTAGTCGATACTGGATAATAATTAGATTTGAAAATAAAAAAGGGTTCCTTCTTACTTAGAGTTGAAGATTGTATTTCTGACGTGTTTTTACGTAGTATGTTAAAAACCAAAGATTTGGATGCCGTTAAAAAAAAGTCGCTGCGTCTAATATGGTTTGATCCTAGGTGCCTTATTTTAAAAGTAGATAACGCCACATGATCTTGGAATCTAAAACCATCCAAATAATCAGATCTTAATAACAGCCTATATGCAAAATCTATAAAGTAGAATATAAGTGAAAAAAAGATAGTTTTGAATGTGCCAAACCTATCTAAGCTTACATCTTTTACAGCAATAGCACGTTTTTCAACTGGAAGAGGTGTAGATAAATTGAATTTAATTGACATAGTTAGCTGTAATCAAATAGTTTGTTTTGGAAACTCTATAAATAGTATCGTTGATCATTGCCTCATATCCCCTCTACATATTTACGTGTACTCTCTAGAAAATCTTCTTTATTTGCAAGTGTAGAGTAATCACTAGACTGATCAATACTTTTATTTTCAGCAAGATCTCTCATGATGCGCCTCATGATTTTTCCACTTTTAGTTTTGGGTAAATCGTCAAAATGGTAAATCTCTTTCGGCAAATGATAATGAGTGAGTTTTTCAGTAATTATTCTTTGAAGGTCTGACTTTATACTTCTAATTGAATGTGGATCGCGAGCTTTTGATGAAAAGAACAAGACAACTCTATTGCCGCAGATTGAATCAGATATAGCAACAGCACAAGCTTCCTTGACATCATTTACACAAATGCTAACACTCTCGATTTCAGAACTGGATATTCTGTGGCCTGATACATTAATTACATCATCTGATCTTCCTCCGATAAATAAATATCCTTTTTCATCAAAATAACCAACATCACATAATCTAAAATAACCTGATTTAGTAAAATATTTAGATTCCTTATCTGAAATTACTTCCTTAAAGATACCGTCCCATCTATTACAAACTAATAGTTCATTTGGATCCAGGCCTTCTTCCCATATTTCAGATTCATCCAGAATATCGCTTGCAATCACCATTCCCAGTTCTGGACTTGGCTTGCCAACACACGAGTAATCTGAAGGTGGAATATCTTCATCACGAGGTGCAACGAGGACTCCTCCAGTCTCTGTTTGGAAATATGTATTTACTATAGATTTCCGTTTTGGATTAAAAAATTCTATTGCCCATTCTCCAACATTGTTTGCCAATGGTTCACCACACGAACCAATACGTTCTAAATTGCCAACTGTTTCACTGAGATCCTCTAACATTTGACCATGAGGAATGATACTCATTAATAACCTAAGCTGCGTAACAGATGTATAAAAACAATCGGGTTGCAATTCAGATAAATATCTTGCCAACAAATTTGGCATTGATAAGAAAAGGGGCTTCTCATTAATTACTGATATGGCACCTAATAATAGTGGGCCGTAAAATGCATATGTATGACCATTGATCCATCCGGCATCTACCGCAGTAAACATTACTGAGCCCTTGTGAATTCCAAAAAAATGATTTGTAGTGTATTTAGCATAATCTAGATATTGCTTAACTCCATGTGTAATAGCTTTAGGGAGTCCCGTTGAACCTGATGTAAAAAGAGTAAAGAGATTTGAGTTTACATAATACGAAGAGGAGCTATTACAAAGGTCAATTCTTGAACTTTGATCCTTTTCAGAGAAATCAATAACTAAAAGAGGTACATTATCTTCTGATTGAAAAATGGCACTTTGTACTTTTTCTTGAAGAGGCCTTCTACACAGAACTATATCTGGCCTAAAGATATGTAATCGTTTATAAATTGAATCCTTAGATAAATCTTCGAAACAGATGCAATGATGAGCTCCAATCAATAAACTCGTGAGCATAAAAATAGCTGACTCTTCTGATGCACCAATTATTGCCATTACTCTTAATTGATTAGATTTGTCACTATTTGCAGGCAATAAATTATTAATCTTACTAGCTAATGAATTAGCAAGTGAAACGCATTGTGATTTATTCAGCTCCTTAATACTGCCATCCTTTTTGATAATTTTAAACAGGATATCTGAACTATCATACTGACGCAGAATCATCTCATATACATCCAACTTTAGATCAGAATCGATTCTTGTATCCCAAGACTTAGGCGGAGTTATTATGTATTCCATAAAAAGATTATTTCTTAAACTATAGGGTCAATTGCTTGGATGTAAAACAACGTTTACATTCCAACATTAGAATCTGCTTTCAATTGACATCATCCTCCAATAAAGGAAATATATAACTATTTTACTAGATGGAGAGTAGCCTAAAAGCTTTCTCGTAAAGAGGTATCAGAGAATTTCCTTCTGACAAATCTTATCTACATCAAGCTTTAAATTTATCTATACAGCATTTGTTTCAACAAAGTATGCATGTAAATATGCTTAGAGCCATTAAAAAAAGATGGTCAAGCTAGTTGGAAGCTATAAATATGGTGCGAATGGAACCAATTTATATTGTTTGCACTGGTCCTATTCACTAGTGCCTTAGCTTACTTATGAACCCTGCCGAGTCAGTAGTTTTGTTCAGTTACGCAGAATTCGAAAAAATCAGCTATCTTCACTAATACAATTCAGATTTACTTGAAAATGCTTCGCAAACAAGAGAAAAATGCAGTCTCCAGAGGGGTTTTGCTAGGAATTGGTTGGATATGGGGTTTAGATAGATTTTATGAAGGAGATAAAAAAGGAGGGCTTCTCTCAATCGTTGGATGGGCGGTTGTTTTTACCAGTTTCCTATATATGCAATGTTCTGGCATTGAATACGTAGATGGAGTGAAAGATTATTCAAACTACAGTCCTAATCCATTAATTATACTCCCACTAATCGCTGGTTTGTATGGAGCGTATTTAATTATCAAGAAAGCATTTAAATTAGCAAAGCAATTTGAAAACGCAGAAGACTAATTACCCTCACTAAAGATGCTAAAGAAAATGAGAGATTTCCGCATACTCAGTATTTAAAGAATAGTCCTGAAACGTTAAAAATGCGGAGAGCAGGTCAAGGAACAATCTATGCCTACAAAAGTTTTATCCTTAATACCGTCTGGGAAGGTCAGCACCTACTAGAACTGAAATTGAAACGGAGAGGGTGTCCGTTAAGTAGGGACTACATTGTCCTTCCTGGAACCAACTTCGGGTTGTTTTGTGGTCTGTTCCCTAGCATTTTCCCTAGCACCTAAACGGGACCTCCTGAGACTTCATTTCAGGTCTTCCCAAAGTTCCCAGGGAGGAGTAGAACAGAAGAACGACACTCCTCACACAAGTTTGTCGGTATGGGCGCTGCTCGATGAGGGCGCCCTTTTTCATGTGCTTGCCAAAAAATGGTTTATGCGTAAAAATAACCACCGTGAGGAGTTGAGATCCTCCGAGCAGTGGAAACAAGGAAACACTCGCTCTAGATCTCCAAGAGAACCTGCCTTTGGCAGGTTTTTTTGTGCCTACTCAATAGTGCTGCGCATGACACTCAAGAGAATCGCCTGGTGATGATGTACAAGCGATAAGGAAAAAACACAGCAAGATCTGCCTAAATTAAGAGAATCCTTTATCAAGTCTTTCGTAAGTGATGAATGAACTCCGCCTGAGAATCTATGAACAGATAATTAACAAGACTCCAGGTGGTAGAACTTCTTTGTTCAATAAAATATGTGGTGTTACTATCTTTATTTCGATATTTTTTGCAGTAATAGTTACTGAGAATTCAATAGATTATCGATTTGGTGATCAAATAGACCTATTAGATTGGATAATTGGTGGTTTATTTTGTATTGAATATATCTGTCGCTTATGGGTAGCACCTCTTGAAGACAAATATGGCAAAGGATTGAAAGGGGTTTTGCGTTACATTATTTCGCCAATGGCAATTATAGATATAATTGCAATCGTCCCTTCTTTTATTGGTGTTCGCGCTGAATTAAAGATCTTAAGAGTCATCCGCCTACTTCGAATATTGAAGATTGGAAGAAGTGAGAAATTTAAACAAAGTATATTTCACTTCAATTATGCCCTTCGATCAAAGAGTCAAGAACTACAAATTTCAACTTTTTATACAATATTGCTCTTACTAATTAGTAGCACCTTTATGTATCTTGCCGAGTCATCTGTTCAACCAGAGTTATTAGGTTCAATTCCAAGATGTCTATGGTGGTCAATTACAACGGTATGTGCTGTTGGATATGGCGATTCAATTCCAATTACAGCACTTGGGAAAACAATTGCATCGATAACCTCTCTTATGGGTATTGCTGCAATAGCAATACCTACAGGAATACTTGCTTCAGGTTTTAGTGAGTCACTTAGTGTTCAAGAGAAGGTGCCTAGAGAAGAAGAATTAGATAAATAATTCAAACCAGAATTGAAGAGAAAACATCTTATTCAAATAAGTTTCTACCTTTTCCCTAGCACCCTTTTTATTCCCTAGCACCTTAAATATCATTCCCTAGCATTTCCCCTAGCACCAAAATGGGACCTACTGATCCTTTCTGGAACTAACTAAGAGTATAAATCTCGTGAATTCCCTAAATTGCAGGAATAGTGGGACGCCCTGGTACTTCCTGGAACGTCCTGGGACTTAAAAATACGGAGAGGGTGGGATTCGAACCCACGGACGGTTGCCCGTCAAACGATTTCGAGTCGTTCGCTTTCGACCACTCAGCCACCTCTCCTAAAAAGCATCTAGCTCAAATAAATATTAAAGCTTTAAGAACTTTGGTTCAAATTTTATCGAGATATAGTTACTTATGATAAAGAATCGGCGCCAATGGAAAGTTATTGAAACTTCTTCAAACTTATTAAAAGTAATCTAAGAAATTAAAAGAAACTCATAAAGTAATTCTAGGTTATTGCCATCCAGATTGAGACATTAAACGAATTGCCTTTGCATTGTTCAATCCCAATTGAGATATTGTCACTCCATCAGAATTAAAATTTCCAAACCTTTTCAATATCTCTGATTCACCATAACCTCGTAAGGGGTGCTCAAAGGTGGGGCCTGCAAGCCCTCTGCTGCCTTCTGGAGAAGCGAGGTATTCAAGTAATTGAATAGCCTCTTTGGTATTTTTCGAATATTTTGCTAGGCCTCCTGCGGAAACATTTACATGTGCTGGGTTAGGGGTAATAACATCAATTTTCCTGGCAAGTTTCCTATCACTAGAACCATTTATACCAGCCAACATTCTTGCTATATAATAATGGTTAACTATGCCGACTCCACAAACACCTTGAGCAACGGACCTTGCAAGAGAGATATCACCAGCAAAATATGGTTGCGATACATTTGATATCATTCCATCAAGCCATTTAACTGTTGCTTTCTTTCCATTAAGAACCAATTGATCTGCAACTAGTGATTGGTTGTAAACATTGTTCCTCTTACGCAAACAAACCTTCCCTTTCAAGGAAGGATTAGCAAGGTCAGAATATGTTCTAACCTTTGAAATATCAACTTTCGAAGGGTTAGCAATAATCACTCTTACTCGGCGTGTTAGTCCATACCATCTATGTTTTGGATCTCTATATTCTTTAGGGACCTCGTTATCTAATTTTTCTGAACGATATTTTCTTAATAGGCCAGCATTTGCCGCATTATTTAAGCGTGCAGCATCTACCAATAAAATCAAGTCAGCTTTAGAACTTGAGCCTTCACGCTTAAGTCGTTCCACAAGAGATAATCCTGTAGTTTCAAATAGTCTTACTTTAATTCCTGTCTCTTCTGAAAATCTTTTATAAATTAACTTATCAGTATTATAGTGACGACCAGAATAAACTCTCACTTCTCTAGCAATAGCACTTGCAAGAGGTGAAAAAATGCCCCCAATTGAAAATGTTGCTGCTATTAATAAAGACTTTAGTCGATACCTTGACATCATTAGTTTTGGTTCAAACCTAATCCTCACCATATAGGAGAATGCAACTGAATATCTAAAAAAAATCATATGATAGCCATACTAGTAACAATTGAACCATTCCAAGCCTCTTGTTCTTGAACCTGCTACTTAACCTTTGCTTGAAACTCATGGAGCTATTAACCCACCAATTACTAGACGAGTCAACCACTTATCGACTTCGTAGAAATCTATTAAGTGATAAAAACTCTTGGCAAGAAGGCATAAAAACAGCAGGTTCACATGCTGCAAAAGTCAAAAATAATCTGCAACTTGATAGAAGCAGTTCTACTTCTGAACAATCCAGTAAAGAGATAATAGAAAAGATGAAGTCAGACCAACTTGTTAAGAGCTTCTCTATACCTAATCGTTTCCACGGAGTAATGTTTAGCAGATCAGGGCAAGGTCAATCTTATGGTTTTCATATTGATAATCCTTATATGAGTACAGGAAGAAGTGACCTCTCTTTTACATTATTTCTCAGTGACCCTGATAGCTATGAAGGCGGGGAGCTTTGCATTCAATCAGTTCAAGACTGCCAAAAAATAAAACTTGGCGCAGGTCAAATAGTTATCTATCCAAGTACAAGTCTTCATGCTGTTGAACAAGTCAATTCAGGGGAGCGCCTTGTATGTGTTGGATGGATACAAAGCTATGTGAGGAGTAATGAAGACAGATCTATTCTTTTCTCCCTAGAAGCAGGTGCAAAAAGTATCTTGGCAAAGCATGGCTCCTCTCCAGAACTTGATTTGATATTCCAGAGCTACTCCAACTTGTTGAGGCGCTTAGGTGATTGACATGTTCATTTGATACATAGATTAGTGTCCATTACAACCTTATAAGCTAAAGCCAAGAAGTAAAAATAAGTGAAGCTTCTAATTTAGAAATGGCAAACAGAACTCCTGTAGCAATTTTCATGGCTGCTTCTGCCTTGCTTGCAGCGAGCACATTGCAGGCCACCTTCACAAAGGCGGCAGAAAATGAAGCAGATGGATTGGGTGGACTTAAAGAATGGAATACAGATCAAGCTGTAGATGATGAAGCTGTACCTGATCAAGCAGCAAAAGAACAAGAAGAAAAAGGGAAAGAGCTAGGAATCTGCATCCCTATTGGAGAAGGAGAGAATTGCTGGTAGAAATCTACTTTAAAAAATGTAGCTAAAATGATCAAATGCTTTATCTGTATTTATTACATAAAACGAAAAATTTCTTGAATCCATAAAAATAATTTGACTATAAAATATATATATAAAAAAGGGCATCTATGGTCAAGATGCCCTTTGAGTACAAATAAGTTGCTATTAGAAAAACAACTTAGAACTTGAATTTAGTTTGCAATAGACCACCCACTGTGCTGAAAGTCCTGTCTTCAGGTCCAATTGCGGTACCACCACCACCGTAGGCAGTGCTTTGACCAGTCTGCTGACCAAATGGTCTGCTCAGATAGAAGATTGCAGGTGTAACAGTAATGTTGTCTGAAACTTTGATGTCGTAATAAAGCTCAAAAGCCATATTCCCATCTTCAGGATCAGAAGAACCCTTTTGATCAGTTACCCATCCGAGTCCACCAAGAGCAAAGCCAAGCTGGTTGCCCTTAACAAAAGCATCTTTCCAATTCATGCCAGCGAACCAGCCCATAGTTTGAGTACGGGTTCCATCAGCCTGCCCATCAGGCAAATTGAAGTTAGTGACGTCGTAGCCAACGCTGAATGAAGGAATATAGCCAGTTTCCAATGGCTGCCAATACGCCCTTAAACCAACGCTATTGGATGAGGATCCATCACCAGCGAGAACACTTGCTGATGCATCAGGTGTTCCAAACCCTTGGGTTGCCCCTGCAGTTTTGTGAGCCAAAGCAGCAGATACCCCCCACTGAGGGTTCCCATAACTGAGTTTATTAAGCCAAATGCTGTCAGCACCTGCAGTGAAAAGGCCACCTGTTTCTGAATTAGCAACATCCCCCTCCTCTGCGGTATAGCCAGTGGAGAAGCTGATTCTTGAGTCCATTGGTTTATCCACGGACTGCTTCCAAGCAACACCAAAGCCTGAGCCAGTACTGGCACCATAGGTTCCATAATTACCGCCCAATTTGAATGCTTTCAAGATTGGCTTGTATAAGGAAGGCGCGGAATCAAGCATGTAGTAGTTCTCGATCTTCGGACCAAGCCATACAGTGAAGTCATCACCAACGGGGAACTGGTACCAAAGCTTGTCTACTTTCAGTGCATCAGCTGTATCTTTTTCGGAAGCAAGTTTTGCTGCAGGAACATAGCCACCTTTGAAGTCAGTGCCTGAATAGTTGCCACTGCTCAAACGTGTATAAAGATTGTCCTTGCCTGTGAAACTGGTATTTAAAGCAAGTCTGTGGTGATAAACAAAGACAGTTGCATCTTGCTCGTCAGTCGCATTACGTGCTTTATACGCCGTAGAGTTACCATCACCGCCGTAACCAGTAGAACCAATTGTGAAATAAGAGG
>QCKM01000007.1 GCA_003215335.1 Prochlorococcus sp. AG-409-P01
TCTATAAATGCCTAGAGCCCCTAATAGTCCACCTATAAAGCCACTGAAATGTCCTATCCAGCTAATACCTTGAGGGACATTCCATGGCAGCAAAGATGGAAGGAAATGGCCATACAGTCCAAAACAAATCACGGTGAGGGCAATTGCAAGAAAACGTTTTTCTAAAAAGCCAATAATCAACAAGTATCCAAGGAGGCCAAACACCACTCCTGAGATCCCATGTGCTGGAGCAGCCCAAAAGAACACTTGGAATATTTCGACAAACAAAACACATGCCCAGACAGAGATGTAATCACGTAGTCCTTTTGAAAGGACGAGCCAACTCAAAGGAAGAAACAGAAGTGTGTTTGAGAGCAAATGACTAAATCCGCTGTGACTGAAAGGAGCGGTAAAGAGTCCCCACCATGGATACCCCCCTCCCATTAGAAGATTCCAATTCCCACCAAACCAGATCTGATCAATTAGCTCCTGAACCCAAGCGATTCCAATTAAAACCAAAGGAACTAAGAATCGCAGTGATTTACTAGCACTATTCATTTCAATACGACGTGTCTAATTAAAAGCATCACTACATACCCTATGTAGGGAAAGTCTTAGCCCCATAAACCCACAACGGTCGTCCACCTCCTGAAGGACGCTGTTGTCGCTCAAGTTCACCTGTCAAATAAAGGTTTTTACAGATCCGGCGAGCATGTTCAGGGTTACAACTGAGTGACATCCCTATTTGATTAGAAGTCAGCCATTCGTTTTCTGAACAAACCAAATCCAGGACTTGGGCGCTCAGTTCTTGTTTTTGTTGTGGGAGAACGTCAGCATTGCCAACACTTTTTAATTGCCAGCTGAAATCCTCTAGTGAGCCTTGAAGGTTCCAGACTTGCCCGTGCTCGCAGTTTCGCTTCCCAAGGCATTTCAAGATGTAGTGATCATCAAATTCAGGCTTAGGAGCGCTAGCGAGACCCCAAATATCTGATGCTGCACCAACTTGTGTTGTCGAGCCAATCACATCATGAATACTGACTTCTTGTCTTGTTCCCTCTGGTTTACGTAGATGTGCATTGCAGACAATCAATACACCTAACTGACTGGCCAGATTGTTGATGTCATAGAGAGGTCTCGCGAATTCAGGATCACGCATTGAGTATCCCCTTTCAGTGAGCAATGTCGTCAGACTGTCGAGGAACAATGCTCCATAACCTCCTTTTTGAATCTCTTGACTAATGCGACTGACATCGAGAGTGTTCCAACCATCTTCAGCGAATAGAAAATCAAAGCCTGCATTGATTCCCATTAGCTGCAGCTTGTCAGCAGCATTGTTCTGACTTTCATCTGCTTGAACAATCAACACCTTGCTTTGAACGGTATTGAGTTGATCCATAAACAACTGACCTTTACTGATTGCATCAGCCATCCGATAGAGGAACGATGTTTTACCTGCACCGCTATCACCAGCCAATAAAACGCAAGCACCTCTTGCGCCGAAACTATCGACGACCCATTGAATCGGCCGCCGATTTGCTAACAGTTGATCAACTCCTTTGGGAACTTTTCCTACATCGGGTATGTAGCCATGTTGATTTGGTCTCATCGGTAAAGCCTCCTAGCTGGAAGAAGCAGAATCCATTCCTCCATGGATTGAATTGCGTCCTGACACCAGGGCAGATAGTGATCTAGATGTGACTTAGCTCTCGCAATGCGAAGTTGCCAAATAACTT
This sequence comes from Prochlorococcus sp. AG-409-P01, assembly GCA_003215335.1. GTDB lineage: Bacteria > Cyanobacteriota > Cyanobacteriia > PCC-6307 > Cyanobiaceae > AG-409-P01. The sequence continues at coordinate 1,713 of QCKM01000007.1, forward strand.
CTTCAATCGAGAGTTCTCTCGGTAAGCTGTAGCTATTGATGTTTGCTCCAGCCACCGTTTCCCCGGTGGCTTTTTTCATGACTTTTGCCTGCTAGGGAGACGATTGTTTTTGCCTAAATAGGTCTCAAATTGATCGCTCGTGAGGCGATGGAAATTCGTGAAAGACGACTCAGCGTTTGCCAAATGCCATTGCAAATTTCCATTGGTGGTGAGGCCTGCCCATCTGAAATCAACTCCCTCACGAAATGGTGAGAGGTCGCTTCGACGAAGCTTGAGAATTGTTTGCGGGTGAATACCAAGATGCGTGGCCATGGCAGCCGTGCTGATCCAATCTTTTGTTGTTGTCATATCTTTCTCAGTCTTGGCCTAAAAATTTCTGTTGAGAGCCCTCAATCCCTAACTCTGGGTCTACCCAAAAAGCTCCTGAGACACTTGTGTAGTAATCCCGCTCCGATGCAACAGAAAGTAGAGCAAAAGTGGCTACCTTCTTTTCTCTAGACCAACTTGAATCGACGAAATTCTGCTGGCCTAATTCCAGTCGAGCGTCACCCCGCTTGATTTGTTTTGGACGATCAGCGTATTTATTTACTGAGCGATTTTTGCCTTTTTTAGTTGGCATGAGACTCCTCCCTAAAACGGATGTTTTTCTTGGACAAGGAGGTTTGGTCTCTGTGTAGCGCCGAGGTTGTGTCCTTCCCTCAGAGCCACTCGGTCAAACTTGAAAACAAACTAGCAATATCGCGAGCTTTTGCAAACTAATCACACCACAGGTAGTGTTTTTTTGGTATAAATTTTGGCATAGATGCTATTTAGACAAAAAACGAGAAACCCTAAATCTACTGCTATCAAAGAATTGAAGGGGCCTCGCAGCCCCCACGGATCATTTGGGTGATAAGGCTGATCTGACCCCATCTCCCTTATTAGGGTCAGGCAGCAACAGGGGCTGACTGACGGGAGAAACGAACGATGTTGTTCGCAGTTACGAGTTTGCTCTTACCGAGCAGGCTTCAGTCACCCTCCTCATCCCCCGTCGAAACCATTGCAGCCCCTAGATAAATGAGAAATGGAGCTGAGCGGAATCGAACCGCTGTCCGAGACACTGGTGTGGATCACCTAGTCCATCAGATGATGAACATTCCCATTCTGGCAGTGTTTATGAACTTAGGAACACAGCACTTAGTCCACTAATTCCAACGGCAAAGGTATATACATGAATTCAAGGAAACCATGCAAGTTTTAGCTGTATTGCCACCAGGTCTTGAGAAAGAAGGTGCCGAAGAATTAAGTGCCTTAGGAGCCAAAAATGTTACCCCTCTCAAACGAGCTGCTTCATTTGAAGCAGACTTATCCACCCTTTATCGAATTCATCTTTTAGCTCGTCTTCCTTTTCGAATATTGAGAGAAATGGCACGATTCTCTTGCCATTCACCGGAGACACTTTATCTAGGTGCACAAAACTGTCTCGAATGGGAGCGCTGGCTCAATCCATCAATGTCATTCAGAGTTGATGTAAGCGGTCACTGTCCAGGACTAACCCATAGCCACTTCACAGCATTACAAGTAAAAAATGCCTTGGTTGATTTTCAAAAAAATTTTTTTGGAGAAAGATCTCAGGTAAATCTGAATGAACCTGATCTAAGCATTCATCTTCATCTCAATCTCAAGGGCGCCATCTTGAGCTTCAACGGCTCTGCCAAAAGCATGCATCGAAGAGGTTATAAAGCTGCTGTAGGTGACGCTCCTATAAAGGAAAACCTAGCTGCAGGTTTAATTCGCATAAGTCAATGGAATGGCTCAGTCCCCTTAATTGATCCGATGTGTGGCTCTGGCACCCTGCTTATCGAGGCTGCGAGTCTGGCTTTGAAGCTTGCTCCGGGGCTCAATCAAGACTTCCTATTTACAAACTGGCCAGATTTCAACCTGAATCTTTTCAAAAAAGAACAAAAGCAAGCAAAAAGCAAAGAGAAAAGATCAACTCCACTCGCAAAAATCATCGGTTGTGAAAATAATCATGAAGTTGCAAATCAGGCCCAATCAAATGTTGAAGCCGCAGGCCTTTATAAAGAAATCAAAATTGAACCGATCCATTTCAAAGACCTCCACAAACCTTGCTCTCCTGGAGTAATAGTCTGCAATCCCCCTTACGGGAAACGCATAGGTAAAGATGCAGATCTATATGAGCTTTATAAAGAGCTGGGAGATTTCGCGAAATCTTGCGGCTCAGGATGGCAGCTCTGGGTCCTAAGCGGGAATCCAACGCTGACAAAGGGCCTTCGACTGAAATGTAACCGCAGGATTCCTGTAAGCAATGGTGGAATCGATTGTCGATGGCTGCATTACTTAATTCATTAGTTCAGGGCCTACCCAAGACCGCTTTAGTAGTTCGCGATAAGCCTTCTAAGGTTTCAGGAAGATAAGGACCCTTTGCTAATTGTCCACCAATTCGCAAACTAATTCCTGCCAACAGAAGATCAATCACAGCCAAAATAATTAATGAGTTAATAAAACTCCAACCCAAAGCATCCTTCATCCAAAGCACAAGAGTCACCTCTAGTGCCAACAAAGCTAAAAGCATCAATGTGCCGCCCATCGCCAAAAAGACCCCTCCGCTAATAAGGCGTCTTTTCTCTCGATCAACCTCTTGAAGAGCAATACGCACGTGCAAATCCATCACTGAACCGGCTAGCGCAGTAACTCTTGCCGCAGCACCCAATCCTCTTGGCCGTTGTGATTCACTCATTAAGATCTTCTCCCCCCAGCCAATATCACTCCAAGGAGGACTCCAATACCTGCAGCCATAGCAACTGAAAGAAGCGGTCTTTGACGCACAGGTCGCTCAATTCTTGGTCTAACAGAACTATTCAACTCATCAAGGAGATCCTCTAACTGTTTTTCCAAAGGCTCCAAGCTTTCTGCAAAGTCCCTAGTCCTATCCCCAGCCATATTGAACAACTCCTCAAGCTGTTCACGAATACCAGAACTGGATCCAGCAGTTGATTGCTGAGATATAACCCTGACTACTTCATCCAAACTCCCTTTGGTCGCTTCTAAAGTTTGCCTTGCGACATCTGGCCATCGTTCTTGAATCTTGGGCAAAAGGCTTTCAAAACGTTCACTGAACCACTTGTCAGATGATTCAGAAAGAGATGGCTCTGCAGTCTCAACTGGCGCATGTGGATCGCCGGATGCGGAATTCACTGATTCCATTTGATCCAGACGGTTACCCAAAGAATAGGGATACCTTGCCATCAGCGAAACCCCCCCAGCAGATCCAATCATCGCAATTAGAGGGAAAAAGCCACCCCAAAAGGCTTTTTTAGGTCATTTGAACTCAAATGCAAAGTCAAAAAATTTGCAACACCATGGCCTTTGATGACATTTATTACCAAGCAAATGCATTGAGTGCTTAAGCTCTAAAGGTTTTCAGTCTTCCACCTAGTAATCATGGACGTCGGCCTGTCTGCACTGTTTTTTGCATCCTCGTATCTTCCCAACACAAATCAACAGTTCGGCGTCGCTTTTGCCGGTGCTGCAGGGCTGCTATTCATCGCCCTGAGATTTGCCAAATCCGACAAGGGCAAGATGTAAAGCCATCAAACAAATTCATCGGCCTGTATTAAGCAGCCAGCAGTTTTGAAAGCCAGGGCCTCTTAGCAAGAGGTCCATTGGATTTTTTTGGTCATTTTCATTCATTTAAAAACCAAATATAAAGTCTTCAAAAGCTTTATATTGTGAATGTACATCTGAGTAATTTATAAATTTGTCTAAAAATCATCCGATCAAACCAAGTCTTCAAACACAGTTCGAAGCAGAAAAGTTAAGTAGGATAATACTAGAGTGCAATGACATCGATATCCTTAGAGATATAGCCCTTGAATTATTGCGTCTAAACCAAAAGAAAAGCGCAATAGCTCAATGGGCAACAAAAAGAGCTGCAGAAGCCGAGATCAGAGCCATCAGCAAGAAAACCAACCATAATGAAGACATTTAGACTTCTGGACTACTTACAAAGACGGTTAAAACTTGAAACTATCGCATTCAAATACTTCTCAAATAAGGTAAAGTTGATTTTCAAAAATAGATCAACATCATAAAAATCTCTAGCAAGACTAATTCTAACCGAGCAAATCTTTGCTCAAGTTAAATCATCCGATTCACCTATAGCAATGAAATCCTTTGGAAACGGGAATGAACTGCTGCGGCCTCTCAGCAAAACCACAACAAAGCGATGGGTCTTATTAATACATATTGGGGCTCCCGATGACCCAGTCGGGAGGCATTTCGATCTTCTTTTAGAAGATGGGCAAGGATGTAGAACGTGGCGATTAGCCTCAATACCTTCACTCGATGGCCCAGAAGTCGAAGCCACACCTACGAAAATCCATAAACTGTCCTGGATAAATATCAAAACTGCAACACTCTCCAAAGGAAGAGGGCAAGTAGAACAAGTAGATGCAGGGAATTACCTTGGATCCTTACCAAATAATCAATCGAGAGCTGTAGAGATATACATTCAAGGTTCTCTACTGCAAGGGCACTTGCAAGTTCGCTTAAATAGCTGCCAATTAACTGCAATAAAACCTTCTTAAACAAATAAAGGTCAAGGCACTTGAGATTGGCTGATACTTCGCTAATCTTCGGACTCTTACAGCTGAGTCCTGTTGGTTCATATCAATCAGGTCGAGCTAACGCATTTCAAGTCCTTCGGGGGGGCGATGACTATCCCCCTAGAACAAGGATTTACGGTTGTCACTGGCCCAAACGGTTCAGGTAAAAGCAATATTCTTGACGGAGTTCTTTTCTGCCTTGGTCTTGCCACAAGCAGAGGCATGAGAGCTGACAGGCTCCCAGATCTAGTTAACAGTGGTGTGCTTAGGGATGGAAAATCCGCCGAAACAGTTGTAAGTGTGCGTTTTGACCTAAGCGAATGGGAGGCAGACCCTGCAGAGGATGGCCTGGAACTACCTGCTGAAGGACCATGGATCAAGCCAGGGCAAAAAGAATGGACTGTCACCAGGCGCCTCCGAATAATGCCAGGTGGCTCATATAGCAGTAGTTACTCCGCTGATGGTGAGCCTTGCAACTTGCAACAACTGCAAACTCAGCTGCGTCGATTAAGGGTCGACCCTGAAGGTAGCAATGTAGTGATGCAGGGGGATGTGACAAGAATAGTTTCAATGAGCAATAAAGATCGCAGAGGCCTTATCGATGAATTGGCAGGTGTCGCTCTTTTCGATAGTCGCATCGAACAAACTCGAACAAAGCTAAATAATGTTCAAGAAAGTGAAGATCGTTGCAGAATCGTTGAGCAAGAGCTTCTAAGTGCAAGACAACGCTTAGAGAAAGACTGTGAAAAAGCCAGGAAATACAAGGATTTCAGAGAACAACTTCAAATTGGCAAGCAACAAGAAATGGTTTTAGCTTTTGAAACCGCAGACAAAGGGCTTCAGGACTTAAGAACCAAAAACAACCAACTTGCAGAAAAGGAAGTTGAAGATACAGAAAATCTCACCAAAGCAGAAGCCTTGCTTGGTCAAGCAGCTTCCCAGCTCAAGATTCTTCAAGATGAAGTTAAAGCTTTAGGCGAAGACAAGCTCCTAGCTGTCCAAGCTGAAATAGCCAAGACAGAAACTCAAGCTAGAGAGCTTGAACGTCAGGCCGGTCAACATCAGCATGAAGGTGAAAACCTTCAAAAATTAAGACAAGATTTATCTCAAAAGCGCCAAGACCTTTATCTAGAAAGTCAAAACCAAGAGAAAGATCCTAAAAAAGAACTATTAGCTGTTGCTGAGAAAAATTGCGTTGAAGCTGAAGCAGCTGTGGAGGTATCCCGGAGAAGATTGGGTGATGTTGCTGGTCTTTCCAGCGCTTGGCTTGAAGATCAAAAACAACGCAGTGCTGAGCGACAAGATCTACAAACCTTATTAAGGCCTCTTCAAGAAGAACAGCAAAAACTTCAAGAACGCCTATTTCAAGACGGGCTCCGTCAGAATGAACTCAAGGTTGAACAAGACCGTGACACGGCTGAAAACCAGCAGGTTCATGAACAGCTAAATCACCTAGAAAAAGAGTGGCAAGGACTACTTAAAGAAATCAAACAAGCAAAAGAAGACATAGAAAGAAACACAGGCGATTATTCAATCCAGGACCGAACTCAGAAAAGGCTTGAGCTAGAAAAATCTCAACTTGAGCGTGAAATTGCGAGGATTGAAAGTCGCCGAGAGGCCCTACAAGAAAGCAGAGGAACACGAGCCCTCAAGCTGCTTCTAGAAGCAGGACTTGATGGCATTCATGGTGCTGTAGCTCAACTTGGCGAAGTACACGAAGAGCATCGACTGGCCCTAGAAGTGGCCGCAGGCGCAAGGCTGTCTCATGTAGTAGTTGATAACGACCGAATTGCAGCAAAAGCTATTGAAATCCTCAAAAATCAACGCGCTGGGCGGCTCACCTTTTTACCACTGAATAAAATCCAATCAAATAAAGGAATTAATAGAAGCGCCTTACAAAGAGGACACTCTCCAAAAGGAGCAGAGAAAGAACAAGGGCAAATCGCAAGGGCAATAGATCTCGTCGAATTCGAAGCGATCTATACAGATGTTTTCGCTTATGTATTTGGCGAGACACTAGTTTTCACAGATTTGAACTCAGCAAGGTTGCAACTTGGAAGAAACAGGCTAGTAACCCTTGATGGTGAACTCTTGGAGAAAAGCGGGGCAATGACAGGAGGGAGCTTCTCAGGGAGAAGCAATGGTTTGAGTTTTGGGATCAATAATGAAAATGACGAGTCAGCGCCTCTTCGCAAAAGACTTCTAGAGATAGGAGAAGCCCTTGTAAGTTCTAAGCAAAAGAAAGCTCAAAAAAATAAGCTTCTTGAAAACGCTAGACCTCTTTTAAGGAGATTGGAACAAAGGCAAGCAGCCCTCGAAGCAGAAAGGAATACAGCTCGCCGCCTAAACAGTCCTCTTATAGAAAGGCATAATGCTCGTTCGAAGAAATTGAGCTCTCTTGAACAAACAAATAAAATAGATCAAAACCGTCTCTTGGAAATCAATCAAGAGTTAAAGCCACTCATCCTGAAACTAGAAAAGTTGGAGAAAGAAGAAAGATTGCTGCATAAAGATGGAGATGTTGAAAGTTGGAAACAATTACAAACAGATCTTGAAATCTCAGACTCTAAACTTATCTTGGCCAGGAAAAATAGAGATGAATTACTCAGTGAGCAACGTCAGCGCCAGCTTTCACTTGAGAGACTTCAAGATCAACAAAATTCACTCTTAGTTGAAGAAGAAAGATTGAAACTAGCTGTCGAAAATCTTGCTTCTGCTCATCGAGAACGGCGTCAACAGCAAAAGTCTCTAAACATCAAAAGCCAAGATCTTCAAAGACAACAAGAAGACTTACAAACAAAGTTTGGCAATCAACGGCGTGCCAGAGATGAAGCAGAAGCGAAAGTTGCTGACTACCGTCAAAAACTGCAAGAAGCACAATGGAACCTCGAACGTCTTAAAGAAAACCGTCAGTCATTAGCAGAAGAAATTAGAAATGGAAATATTCGACTCCAAGAATTAAAACAAGCATTGCCTAACCCCCTTCCAAATATTCCTGAAAAGGTACGTGAAGCTGGTTTAGATGAACTTCAAAAAGACTTGCAGAGAATACAAAACAACATGGAATCTCTTGAGCCTGTAAATATGCTTGCTTTAGAAGAGCTTGAAGAACTAAATCTACGATTAGGTGATTTGGGCCAAAAGCTTGATGTGCTATGTGAAGAGAGAGCAGAACTCCTTCTTCGCATTGAAAATGTAGGAACTCTTCGTCAAGAAGCGTTTATGGAAGCCTTCGAAGCTGTAGATATACATTTTCGAGAAATATTCGCCAGTCTCTCTGAAGGAGATGGTCATCTTCAGCTTGATAACCCCGAAAATCCACTTGAAGGAGGTCTTACATTGGTAGCACATCCCAAAGGCAAAACAGTAAGACGTCTTGCGGCAATGTCAGGCGGAGAAAAGTCTCTTACCGCATTGAGCTTTCTCTTTGCACTCCAACGTTTCCGACCTTCGCCTTTTTATGCACTTGATGAAGTGGACAGTTTCCTAGATGGTGTAAACGTAGAACGTCTTTCTGCGCTAATAGCCCAACAAGCCAATGAAGCCCAATTTCTTGTTGTCAGTCACCGACGCCCAATGATTGGAGCATCTGGACGCACAATCGGTGTGACTCAAGCACGTGGAGCTCATACACAAGTTGTGGGGCTTCCTGATGCAGCTTGAGATGATGCTGTCATGGCGTTGCGTCAAAATGGCTCGATTCGCCCACTATTGAGGGCCTAAGTTTGACAACTACACAATCCAACGACCCATTACAAACGATCCCAAGTGATCGCCTTTGGCTTCGCTCAGAGTTGATGGGAACTCAAGTTATTACCCGAGATACAGGTAGGCGGCTTGGAGTAGTAGGAGAAGTTGTTGTGGATATCGATCGGCGTGAAGTAATTGCGCTTGGACTTCGAGACAACCCTCTTACTCGTTTCCTCCCAGGCCTTCCTCGATGGATGCCTCTTGATCGGATCAGACAAGTTGGAGATGTAATCCTTGTCGATTCAGCTGACTCTCTTAGCGAGGGGTTTAGTCCTGAGAGATATAGCCGTGTAATCAACTGCCAAGTTGTTACCGAATCAGGCCAACAATTAGGCCGAGTTCTTGGTTTTTCGTTTGACATAGAAACTGGTGAGCTCACAACCCTTGTAATGGGTGCTGTGGGAGTACCACTTCTGGGCGAAGGAGTTCTAAGCACATGGGAAATCCCTGTTGAAGAAATTGTCAGTAGTGGTACTGATCGAATAATTGTTTATGAAGGAGCTGAAGAAAAGCTCAAACAACTCAATAGTGGTTTTCTTGAAAAACTTGGCGTTGGGGGCACAAGTTGGGAAGAGCAAGAACGCGAACGCTATCGAGTGAATCTTGTACCAGTTGAGAACCAACTTGCATCTGGTCAACCCAGCGAGCAAGAGCAAAGATTGCTTCAAGCTTCTTCTAATGAGACTTTTCAACCTGAAGAAGAACTCGAATACGTCGAACTTGATGAAAGACGGCAAGAGGAGTTAGCCCAGCAGCGTTATCTTGACGATTACTCACAAAATTCTGGGAGATACAGAGATATCGATATACCCCAACAAGATCAAAAATTTGATGGGCTCGAAGAGGTTGAAATTGCAAACCAAGAAAGTCCAAGACCTGCATCACGCAGAAAAGTTCAAGCCCAACAGGCTCCTCTTGATGTTGAGCCTGTTGAATTAGAGAGCAAAGAAAAAGATTGGCAGCCGCCAGCGCCACGTCTAAAAGGGGAAGAAGTCGAAGACCCCTGGTAAGAAGTCGCTATTTAAATTATTCATTCACCTTATGGAAATTTAAAGAAGCACTATTAACGCAATATCTCTTTCCAGTAGGAGAAGGTCCATCATTAAAAACATGTCCCAAATGAGCGCCGCATCGAGCACACTTGATTTCTGTACGCGTCATTCCATGACTGAAATCGTCTTGGGTGGCAATAGCTCCTACAGAACTGCCATCAGAAAAACTCGGCCATCCCGTTCCTGAATCAAATTTGGCCGAAGAACTGAATAATAGAGCATCACAACAGATGCAGTGATAAGAACCAACCGCCTTATGGTTCCAATAAATTCCTGTAAAAGCTCTCTCAGTTGCTCCACCTCGTGCAACTTCATATTGCTCTGGAGACAACCTTTGCTTCCACTCTTCTGATCGGATATGCATCCAACCATCTGAAGGGTCTTCAATAGCCATCAAATTCAACCAACCAAAACTTTTTAAAAACTTACCTAGGCAAACCCACGAAATAACTTTTTACGCTCTTTTCAAAAGATCTTCGATCTCTTTCGCAAGCATTTCCACAGCTCCAGGCTTTCCACGCAAGCCGCGCAAATCCTCACGAAGACCTTCCAACCGTTGAGGTGAAGCAAGCCACTCGGCAGCCTCCTCTGCAATTTCTTTTGGAAAGATCTTCCCTACCCTTTCAGGAACAATCATCCGACCTGCTGAGATATTGGGCCAAGCCCAAAAATTCCTCTTACGAAGATGCCAACCACTTAGCAAAAGACCAATACACCATCTCAAAAATGGCAAGCGGCCAAATATGCCCAAAATCCCGTCCCAAGCTTGCATAACTGCTAAATGCTGGGTTGGAAGAATCACAATCATGGGGACTCCTAAAGCACCCAATTCAGCGGTATTAGCTCCAACAGTAGTTAGAGCCAAATCACACTGACTCAAAAAACCATGAGCTGGCTGCTCCTCTTGAAGAGTGATTTCTGTTCCTGAATTGGTGACTAATGCATACCATCGGCAATCATCTTGAGAGGCACTTATGGCAGCAACGGATGAAGAATATTTCTTGGAAATTGGGTTGCAGGGACTGCTCAAAATTCTAATTTCTTCAAGAGTTGTTGTAGCTGCTACTGGTAAAAAGAATCGGCAGCCTGGCCTTAATTGGGATAAGCGATCTGCTACTTCTAAAAGAAAAGGCACCCCTACCTTCAACTTGGCCCTTTTGGATCCTGGCAACAAAGCAACCCATTCACCTTTAGGCAGTGGCTCTTTAGACCTTGCTAAACAAGCCAAATCAGCCATCAAGTCCCCAACCACCTTGCAGCGCCCCCTAAGGCGCTTAGGGAGCCTTTCACGCACCGCTGGGGACATGGCGGCTATGCGGTCATTCCACCCTGGCCACCGCGCCACCCACTCGGCATAAGTCAGGTGTCTATAACCAAGCCGAGCTGAAAGTAAAACACTCCAAAACTGATCTCCACCCAGAAACACCACCAAACCCTTTTTAGGCAAATCCACATAACTACTTGGTCTAATCAAAAGATCCCAAAAAAGACTTGCAGGCTGAATATGCTCAAACTGATTCCACCCATTAGCAACTTCAGCTTCTTTGCCAGTGGCATTTGGACAAGGAACCAAAACTAAATGCAAACTGATTGCTGAGCTTGAAACACGAGGACGCATCAACAGCCTTCCATGCAAAGTGTCTGCTAAAGGCCTAACCCAAGTGGCCAATTCACCAGGGCCATTGGAGACAAAAACAACCCCCAACAAAGAATCCCTCATTTCAACTGGAGGTTGTGAAGTCAAGTTGTAAAAAAAAGTGCGGATGGCGAGACTTGAACTCGCAAGGCCGAAGCCACACGCCCCTCAAACGTGCGTGTCTACCAATTCCACCACATCCGCGATCCCGACTACTCCTATAGGACTGAGTCGAAAACTGATCATAACGTTCTAAGAGTGATACCTCCTCTGAAAGGTGGGGGCATGATCACTGATACGATCCGCAGAAAGGCTGGATGATACGGGATGCCAATTGGCAAAGTTCTTATCGCTAACCGCGGGGAAATTGCTCTAAGAATTCTTCGTAGCTGCAGGGAGCTTGGCATTGCCACTGTTGCGGTCTACAGCACTGTTGACCGAAATGCATTACACGTTCAATTAGCAGATGAAGCCGTTTGCGTTGGGGATGCTCCTAGCAACAAAAGCTATCTGAATATTCCAAATATCCTTGCAGCAGCTACTTCCCGAGGGGTAGATGCTATTCATCCTGGATATGGCTTCCTTGCAGAAAATGACAGATTTGCAGAGATCTGTCATGACCATGGGCTGATCTTTATAGGCCCTTCGCCCCATTCGATCCGCTCTATGGGGGATAAATCAACTGCAAAAACAACAATGCAGGGTGTAGGAGTTCCGACAGTCCCTGGAAGCGAAGGCTTACTTAAAAGTATCGAAGAGGCTCGAAAGTTGGCTCAAGAGATGGGCTATCCAGTAATGATCAAAGCAACAGCAGGTGGCGGTGGCCGTGGGATGCGTCTCGTAAATAAGCCAGAGCAACTAGAAAACCTTTATAAAGCTGCTCAAGGAGAAGCTGAAGCTGCCTTTGGAAATGCTGGGCTATACATGGAAAAATTCATTGATCGACCGCGGCATGTCGAAGTGCAAGTCCTAGCTGATACGCATGGGAATGTTGTTCACTTAGGTGAGCGTGATTGTTCAATTCAAAGAAGGCATCAGAAACTTCTTGAGGAATCACCTAGCCCAGCTTTAGATATCAAACTCAGACATCGCATGGGCGAAGCTGCAGTTGCTGCGGCTAAAAGTATTAACTATGAAGGAGCCGGAACCGTCGAATTCCTCTTGGACCGCAATGGTTCCTTCTATTTCATGGAGATGAACACTCGAATCCAAGTCGAGCATCCCGTCACAGAGATGGTTACTGGTGTCGATCTAATTGCTGAGCAACTGCGAATTGCTGGAGGTGAATCCATCAGCTTCAAACAAGAAGATATTCAATTAAGAGGCCATGCCATCGAATGTCGAATCAATGCAGAAGATGCCACTCGTAACTTCCGACCCTCTCCAGGGAAAATAACTGGATGGCTCCCTCCAGGCGGGCCAGGAGTAAGAGTCGACAGTCACGTGTACACGGGTTATGACATACCACCTTTTTACGACTCTTTAATTGGAAAGTTAATTGTCTGGGGTGATAACCGCGAAGCAGCACTGAAACGAATGAAAAGGGCTCTCAACGAATGCGCAATCACTGGCATCCCTACGACTATTGATTTCCATTTGAATCTGCTCAATCGAAAAGAATTTTTAGTTGGAGACGTACACACCAAATTTGTTGAGCAAGAAATGCTTGATTAAAAAAGCTTCAACTAATAATTTTTTTTACTTTGTCAATGTCAATAGTTGAGTGATTAAACCTTGTTGACCAACCAAGAGTTCACGAGAAAGGCTAATCAAGCCAAACCAAATCACAGGAGTGACATCTACGCCCCCAATGGGAGGGACAAACCTTCTTGTAAAAGCTAAAAGCAGCTCAGTAGGCAAAGCCACCAATGGCCAAAAACCCTTTTGCAAATTAACTTCTGGATACCAAGTCATCACTATCCGAACCAAAAATGTGACAGACCATATCGCAAGGGCAAAGGCCAAGAAAAAATGGATGGCTGGCAAAGCCTTAAACAGAATTGGCATCACAAAGCTCAAAGGATCTGGCAATGCATCGTAGAAAAGTCCTAAAGATCATTAGTATCGTGTTGGCCATGCCTTAGTAAGCAGCTAATGACCCCATCACTCATAAATTTGTTGCTCAGTCTCGTTGGAGCCATTGTTTTATTGGTCCCAGCCGTTATTGCCCTGGTTTGGGTCAGCCAAAAAGATCAGCTTTCACGCTGAATTAGTTGCATAGGACCTAACAACCCCTGACGCACTTCTTAGACTGGACTTCAATCAGGCTTATCAAAAGCCTCATCTCCGGACTTCACTAGGTGGCGAACTGTGGTTAATGCCAGTCTGAACTGGGCAAGCATTGTTGGAATAGTGCTTGCCGTGTGCGGTGCAGGCCTGTACTTCATGCGCAGCTTCAAACCTGCGCTTGCAAGGGACTATGACGTCTTTTTCGCCGCTATAGGACTCCTTTGTGGAGGGATCCTATTTTTTCAAGGCTGGCGTCTTGATCCAATTCTTCAATTTGGACAATTCCTCCTGGCCGGTACAACAGTCTTTTTCGCCTACGAAAGTGTCCGTTTAAGGGGCATAACCGCAGATCAAGCTAGACGGTCATCATATTTTGATGACGAGCCTGCCGCCCCTCGTATGCCTACTGGCAGACAGGGTGGAGGTTGGGATGAATCTTATGGAAACTATGACCGTTTCGAAGAGGCCCCTCCTCTTCGTCGGCGCTTTTCCAGTCAGGACAGGAATCAAGAACAAGGAGCCGAAGAAGACTTCTACCAACCAAATCGTTCTTCCAGAGCCGCGATTCCAGAACAAGCAGCAAGCAGACGTAGACGCGCTAGAAATGATGAGAATCGTTCATGGGATCAGAGCCCTGACAGGGCTAGAAGAATGGCCAGGTTTAGTAGACAAGATGAAGAGTCCAATAGTGGCGGATCCTTCGGAGAAAGACGCAACCGTCGTCAAGAGCAACGTAGAGGCAGTCGGCCATCAATCAATGAACAAAACAGATCCAGGACCTCTTCTGAGAACAAGTCTCAACCCTCTAGAAGGAGCCAGTATTCCAACTCTCCAAATCCTGGAATCCCCAAAGGCAGTCCTATAAGAACCGAAGCGGAAGATGCTGCCTTCTCTTCAAAAATGCCTAAGCGCACTGGTTCAACAAGACCGAACCGCAGCAGAAGCTCCTCCCCCAGATCTAATGAAGAAGCCCCTAATCAACGATCTACTAACACACCATTAGATCGTCAAAGTTCTAGAGAATACAAACCTAGAGACAATAGTTCCAGGTTTGACGATTGAGTGGTCGAATACAAAACAAAAATCATTAGAAGGTGAAAGCCTAGCTCTAGAAAAAAGAAGAAAAATAAGTTGTTGATTAGCTAATGTTTTTCTCACTAACTAATTAATGTTGCTGAAGACCAACCTCAGCCTTAAACAATTCATAGTCTTCAATTAACTCTAAACAGCCCAAAGTACACTCGAAATATCCAAATGAAGTCAGATTTATGTTGAATTGATAGAGGCTATTAATTGATTAAACCAGACCAGTGAAGGAATGAATCATTGCTTATAAGTTCAACTATCAAAATCGATAAAAAACCGATCATTGCAAACCTGCCATTAACCCTTTCAGCATAAGAACTCCATCCAAATTCAGGCTTATCTCCAGTGGTTGCAGTAGTTGATGGTGTCTCAACCTGATTTTCTACTTGAAGATCTGTATCAGAGTTGTCAGAAGATGTAGTCATGAGAAATTTGCCCCATAATTGAAGTCATAGGAAGTGGAGGGCATTAATTTCCACCCACCATTACCGTCTAATTCAAGAACAGTATCGTGAAACTCTCTCAAAGTGGGGCGATGGCCAACGCTCACAAAAGCCATTTCTCTATCAGAAAGTAGATTATATAGGTGTTTCTCAGTATTTACATCAAGAGCACTAGTCGCTTCGTCAAGCACAACAAAGCTTGGAGAATTTAATAGCAAGCGGGCAAAAGCAAGGCGTTGTTGTTCACCAAGTGAGAGCAAGCGAGGCCAATCTTGTTTGATATCAAAATCAGGATACCGTTTGGTAAGTTCTGGCAACCTGACTTCTTCTAAAACACTTCTAAGATGTTGATTGCTAAAGCGAGATGAATCCTGTGGATAACAAAGTTGTTCTCGCAAGGTGCCCAAAATCATATAAGGCTTCTGAGGGATAAACAATAACTCTGAGAATGCAGGTCTTTGTACTTCTCCTGATACAGGTTGCCACAACCCACTTACCATTCTCAAAAAAGAAGTCTTTCCACACCCACTAGGTCCGACGACCAAAACCCTTTGCAAAGGAGCAACTTCCAAGCTTAAATCTTTAATAAGAAGACGATCACTTTGTGGTGGCGCCAAGTCAATATGATTCAACAATATTGAATTGTTTCTAGATTCGACAACATCATCACGCTTATTAGCTATTTCTCCAATCTGATCAACCTTTCCTTGAAACGCCTCAAGCCTGCTAATTGAAGCCGAGAAAGCTGATAATCGATCAATGTTGTTAACTATATAACTAACAGAGCCAAGTACTTGGCTAAAAGCTATAAATGCTTGGCCAAATACTCCAAAATCAACCTGCTTAGCGAAATAAATTGGTGCAATCACCAACCACGGCAAAAACCTAGAAAAGTAATCGTAGGACCTCTGAATGACACTGATAAGTGCCTCCCAAATAATAAGACGATCATAATTCTTAATAGCATCTCCCAGTCTTCTATTTGCCTCTTTAGCCTCCTGATTTTCACCTCTATAAAAAGCTATCGACTCTGCATTATCTCTTATATGAACTAAACCATAACGAAAATCTGCCTCAAGTTTAAGCTGCTGATTATTCAATGCAACTAGCTTTCTACTTGCAAAGACAACAATAGTTGTTCCGCCCAAAGAATAAATTAGTAGCCATAAAGCCAATTTAGAACTTATACTCCAAAGTACAATAATGAAACTAAAAAAAGTTAAAAATGCAGCAAGGATTTCTACGGTGACACTAAGGCTAGTATTGGTAAAACTAGCAGTGTCCTGGGATATCCTTTGGTCTGGATTATCTATCTCCTCAGCATCTTCATCATTAGGATTTAAAAGATAATAAGCTCTGTTTTCAAGATATCTCCCTAACATTTTTCCACTTAACCACTCACGCCAAAGCAAGCCCAACTTAGGAACCAAATAGCTCTGAAAAGCTCTTATAGGAAGTGCCAATACAAGGCAAAAGGCATAAATAGCTACTATCTTCCAAAAACCATCTGGATCATAAGCAACTAGTGCATTTTCAACATTCCTTGCTACAAAACTAATTCCAACATTTATTCCATTTATAACAAGAATTAGCAACAAGATCACACCCAGCATCAACCAGGGGACCCATCTTCCATTCCTAAGCTTGTTACGGACCACTCCAAAACAAGAAAGACCAAGCATCATCAAGAAAGTGATTGCAGGCCCTGCCGGGCCCCTCCAAAGGCCAGTCACTCTCTCTGGAACTCCAGGCAAAAAGCGAGTCTGAAATTCCGGAATAAAAGCACCACTAAGCGCGACAATAAAAGTCAGCAATAGCAAAGTTGTGCCAACTACAACTGCTAAGAGTGCAACTATCAACAACAAAAATTGCCAAGCACTAGTCTCCTCAACTGGAAGAAAATAGGGCTGAGCAAGCCGCTGCAGCTTCACTAGCTGACTGCGAAAGGCCTGCAAGATTTTCATAGGGTCATTCTGATTAAGCCGTTCTTACTGTTCAGCCTGGCGGCCAGGTTAAAGCACGACCACCAATTACATGCAGATGTAGATGAAAGACTGTCTGACCTGCGTCCTTTCCACTATTGATTACGGTTCTCCAACTCTCTAAACCCTCCTTTTGTGCAACCTCTGCTGCTACCAACAACAAATGTCCAAGCAACTCTGAGTCCTCTCTGTTCGCTGCAATCAAACTTTCAATTGGTTTACGAGGGATTACCAAAAGATGCACAGGCGCTTGGGGCTGTAAATCTCGAAAAACCAAACATCTGTCATCACTAAAAACCTCATCACAAGGAATCTCCCCTTTAAGAATCTTTCCAAAGATAGTTTCACCGGGCATAAGATACGGTTAATAGAAGAGAGTGCGTTTCAAGGGTAAGAAAAGCAAGTCAAGAAATTCAGCAATCAAGCCAACTTTTTTAAAAGTTTTTATAGAGATTTGACTCTTAATAAAATGATCCTGCTGTTCCTTTTAAAGGATTCCAAAGTTATAAAAATATCTCAAGGTTTTAGTCCTTCGAGAGGCTTCTGAATCCAAAGACGCCTACCAAAGTAATCAAACCACCCAATAGGACGAATCTGATGAGCTTAGGTGGAGCCTAGGCCATAAAGAAGTTAAAGCTGCTTAGTCAACGCAATTAACGACGACGCCTGCGCTGTTGGGCCTTGCGCTTGTATTTTTCTATTGGAGTCTCATGGTGACGCAAGCGCTTGAGATCAGCAAAAATGCCAGCTTTAGATACCTGTCGTTTAAAGCGACGTAGGGCTGATTCAATGCCCTCATTTTCACCAACCGTAACCTGAGTCATTAAAGATGATTTACACGGCCTCCGAATTTAGCAAGTTATCTGTCCCTATCGAGTTTTATTCGTACTTCAGGAGTCAAGAGCCACAATTAATTATTAAACGCCTAACTCACGACACCCCTTGTACAAAGTCTCTATTGAAGCCATTTTCTCGTAATTCGCGCGTCAAATCTTCCTGATCGGTAACCCTATCAACAAAAAGTACTCCGTTTAAATGATCCATCTCATGCTGGATGCAACGAGCGACAAGCCCATCCGCATTCATCTTTCTAGGCCTGCCCATCTCATCACGAAAACTAAGCCGAATCGCTGAAGGGCGAACGACATTTAAATAAACACCTGGGATACTCAAGCAACCTTCTTCATAAGTTTCTAGAGTTGCACTAGATCCAATGATTTCTGGATTGATCAAAACAATTGGTGGAGTACTTGCTGTTTCTAGATCAATATCAATTACTAAAAGCTGTTTATGGACTCCTACCTGTGGAGCAGCCAAGCCAATACCCTTAGCTGTATACATACTGCGAAGCATATCTCTAGCCAAATCTCTTATTGGCTCGTCCACTTTGCTAATGCGCCGGGATGATTGGCGCAAAACCCTATCTCCGAACTTATGAATCTCAAGTGGAGCAACATCCAATGCCTCCTTTGCAACATGAATTGCAGCCTTGGTCTTTTCAGCACTTCGTGCTAATTGAGCAAAGCTTCTAGGCACGGAAGAGTCTCGGGAATTAATAATTAATTTTAATCAATGGCAATCACTCCTTGGGGAAAACACCATGGGATTTAATAAGACAAGCTCTGAACCCCCTGACCAAATAGAAAAAGAACTCTCAGTTCATTTTGCTCTTAGCCATACAACCACAATCAAAGAGCCACACTTGATTGGGAACTGGGTACTGTGGCTCGAACAGCGTCCTCATGAATCAGGCCGAACAACAGCTCTTATAAGGCCCTGGGGGGAATTGAAACAGAAGGGACAAGAGCTAACCCCTTCACCCAAAAACTTGAAGACACGGGTACATGAATATGGAGGAGGAGTCCTTGCCGCCGCAGAAAAAAACAATGAGCTGATAATGACTTGGATAGATGATCAAGATGGTTGTCTATGGGCACAATGGTGGAAAGGCATGGATCAAGAGAAAGGATCCTCTCCTAGTGTTCTTAAGCAAAAACATCCTCCAAAGCGGCTGTCCCAATCAGGGATAGCCCCACTTGCTGACGGAATAATTGATCTGTCTAGAGAGCGCTGGATTGGATTAATGGAACAAGGTGGGAAAGATTTTTTGGTGACGTTCTCGCTCAGAGAAGAAAACCAATCGCCAAAAATTCTTCATTGCGCAGAGGATTTCGCTGGTTATGCCTGCCTTAGTCCAGATCAAAGTCAACTTGCATGGGTGGAATGGCAAAAGCCTTGTATGCCATGGGATGCGAGCCAACTCTGGTTGGGGTGTTTTGATAATTGTGGTGAGATAAAGGAAAAGGCTCTTATTGCAGGCGACATTAATAATCAAAACACTGATATTTCCGTCTTCCAACCAACTTGGTCTCCCGAGGGCCAACTAGTAGTTGCTGAAGACAGTAGCGGTTGGTGGAATCCAATGATTTCTTCTAAACCAATAACTAATTGGGAGACACCTTGTTGGACTAGGCCATGGGGAATGCATGCTGAAACTGCAATGCCACAATGGGTATATGGAATGAGAACATTTGCCTGGTCTGGCAACAACTTATTGGCTCTTTCATGTGAACAAGGGCTATGGCACCTAAAAGAACTTTCTTGTGACGGAAGCATTAATGAGATTGCTCAACCCTTTGACGATTTAGCTTATTTGCAAGCACAACCTGGACGCGCATTAGCTATTGCGAGCAATCCAACCACTGGCACTGGAATACTTGAGATAGAACTCGATAGCGGAGCCTGGAGACATTCTCCGGCAAATATTGAAGTTATTAAAACAAATCAGATCAGCATCCCAGAACCCTTCTTTTTTAAGGGATACCAAGGGAAAGAAACTCAAGCTTGGTACTACCCACCAATAGAAAAGGGGGGGGATCTAGTTGCTCCTTTATTAGTAAAAAGCCACAGTGGTCCTACAAGCATGGCGCGACATGGACTCAACCTTGCCATCCAATTCTGGACATCAAGAGGATGGGGAGTGGTTGATGTGAATTATGGAGGCTCAACCGGCTTTGGCCGCGCATACCGAGAGCGTCTGAAATATGGATGGGGTGAAGTCGATGTTCAAGACTGTGCTTCAGCAGCCCAAGCTCTTATAGATTTAGGCAAAGCAAAAAAGGAACATATTGCAATCGAAGGAAGCAGTGCAAGTGGATTCACAACGCTAGCTTGTTTGTGCTTTCAAGATTTATTCAAGGTTGGTGCATGTCGATATGCAGTTAGCGACCTTGCAAGTATGGCGAAAGATACGCACCGCTTTGAAGCACATTATCTAGACAGCCTGATAGGACCTTTGCCGAAAAACAAAAAGCTCTATGAAAGTCGCTCGCCAATATTGCATGCCGACAAAATCACTTGTCCAGTGATCTTTTTCCAAGGCTTAAAAGACAAAGTTGTTCCTCCTGCTCAAACGGAGAAAATGGCTAATACACTTAAAAACAACAACATTCCTGTAGAGGTTTATACCTTCCCAGACGAGGGGCACGGATTCCGGGACTCCAAGGTTCAAATAAAGGTACTAGAAGCAACTGAAGTCTTTTTCAAGAAGCATCTCTTGCTTTAACTATGCTCACGCAAAAAGGCAATTGTTGAAATCAATTCATCAACAAAGTTATCAATCTCCTCAATTGTGGTTATAAAGCTTAGGCTCGCTCTAGCCGTTCCAGCCAAACCATAATGCCTATGAAGTGGTTGACAACAATGATGACCACTACGAATAAAAATGCCACTTGCATCTAATAGTGCAGCGATGTCATTAGGATGAAGGTCACTAATGTTGAATGTTGCCAACACTCCACGGTCAGGTTGTCGTGAAGGTCTCGGCCCCAAGATCTGTAGTCCCTTGATACTTTCTAATCGCTGGAAAAGATGCTGCGTCAACTGCTGTTCCCAGTTCTTAATTGAGTCCAAGCCAATCTTCTGTAGATAATCAAGAGCCGCACCCATGGCAATTGCTTCTCCAATAGCAGGAGTACCTGCTTCAAACTTATGAGGCAATTCAGCCCAACTACTCTGATCAAGGTATACATCCTGAATCATTTCACCACCCCCCAAAAATGGAGGCATCGACTCTAAGACCTCTTCATGAGACCACAGAAAACCTATTCCAGTTGGACCACAAAGTTTGTGGGACGAGCCCACAAGAAAGTCGACTCCCAAAGAAGCCACATCAACAACTTGATGAGCCAAACTTTGGCAAGCGTCAACCATCACTAATGCTCCCTTGCCATGAGCTAATGCAGCAACCTCGGAAATAGGATTACAAGTCCCGAGTGTGTTGCTTATGTGTACCAAGCTCACTAGCTTGGTACGTTCATTAAGCTTGGTACAAAAATCATCAAGATCCAACTCACCGCAAGTTGTCAAGCCAACATATCGAATTACGCAGCCTGTACGTTGAGCTAATAACTGCCAAGGAACAATATTGCTATGGTGCTCCATCAAACTAATCAAGATCTCATCGCCCTCCTTTAATACTGAATCTCCCCAAGTTCGGGCTACAAGATTGATACCTTCACTAGCATTGCGCGTAAAAACAATTTCTTTTGGAGTCTTTGCATTTATAAAGCCAGCCGTAATTTCACGAGCACCCTCAAAAGCATCTGTAGCTCTAGCACTCAATTGATGAGCTCCGCGATGAACATTTGCATTATTGTTGATGTAGTAGTTATTTAAAACATCAAGAACTTTTTGAGGCTTCTGACTAGTGGCTGCATGATCAAGATAGATAAAAGACTGATCATCTGATTTATCAGAAGCAAGCATAGGGAAATCCCTACGTGTTATCTCTGCCAGAGTCATCGTCCCCATATCCATCGTTTTAAACGGAGACCAATTGATCAAGAAGGGTCCAGCGCTCACCATTAATAGGCAAGCATTTGATTATCTCCTGACAATATCCCTGCAAAAGTAATTTCATAGATCGGTCGGAAGAGATGCCCCTACTCCTCATATAAAACAATTCATCCTGCTGCAACTGACTTACAGTTGCGCCATGAGCACAGCGCACATCATCAGCAACAATTTGCAGTTCAGGCTTTGTGTCAATCCGTGCTCGACCAGAAAGCAACAAATTCCTACTCAACTGTGCAGCATTAGTTCTTTGTGCTGCTCGAGGGACATCAATGGCACCATTAAATATGGAATGCGAGCTATCAGAGGCCACAGCTTTCTGCAGTTGATCCAAATCACCTTCAGGGCCATCAAATCGAACAAAAGAATGAGTAGCCAATTGCTCACTCTTACTAGCAATCTGTAAGCCACGAAGAACAGTTTTGGCCTGGCCATTAACTTGAACTAAACGAGGTTCTAATCGGCCAAACAACCACCCCTGTTGAACAGACGTCAACTCATAGTTACTACGCGTTTCCTGCTCAACGGCAAGATGAGCCATCAAACTCGCATCCCCTCCTCCAAGAGCGACCCAACCATGATTAAGAGAGGCTTCCTGCCCTAAATGAATTTCGAGCAAATGACTATGAGCTGAATGTCTAGAGCCCAAAACCACCTGAAGAAGATCCAACCGAGCATTTTCTTCTAGAACCAGGACCACTCTGGTTGCAGATAGCTCACTAGGTCTTGCATTGATTACCAGCTCAAGCGGCGGCAAGTCCGAACCATCCACTTTCAACGCCAAAACATTCATTGCACAAGCATGGTTTATTGCTATAGGCCATGTGGCGTTGCATTCACACACATCAAGAGTATGTCCAAGAGTTTGCTCCAATTCCTCTGAAGTCAATGGAGTAATTCCATTCGGTAAAGAGATGGACTCCAAAGGATCACGAAATGGATCTAGCACCACTCTCAAAGATTCACTTTGAGGTCTAGGCCATTTATCTTGTCCATAATCATGCACATCAGTTTGCTGAGAAGAAACAGGCAACTTCAACAAAGCTTCTAAACGCGCCAAATCACATAAACGCCAAGACTCCTCAGCAAAATCTGGCAATCCCAAACTTGCCAAATACTGGCGGCCACGCCTTTGTACTGACTCAAGGACCCCATAAGGAGCTGGCAAAGAAACCAGCCATTCAGGAGCTGACATTGTCACTCACCCTCCTGATCAAGAGAAGGATCATCCAACCAGTCATATCCAGCTTGTTCCAGTTTCAATGCTAATTCTGGCCCGCCCGTACGCAGGATCCTGCCTGCAGCCATGACATGCACAAAATGTGGTGTTATCTCATTCAACAATCTTTGATAATGAGTGATCAACAAAGTGGCATTATCAGGGTTAGCTAGTTGCTTAACACCAGAAGCCACAACCCTTAAAGCATCAATATCAAGACCAGAGTCTGTCTCATCAAGAATTGAGACTATTGGTTCTAGTAAGGCCATTTGAAGAATCTCATTTCGCTTTTTCTCTCCCCCAGAAAAACCCTCATTAACGCTTCGCTCTAGAAAAGCAGGGTCCATTTGCACAATCTTCAAGCGATCAATCACAAAATCTTCAAAGTCAAACAAATCCAGCTCTTCCTCGCCTCGACATTGACGGCGGGCATTTGTAGCGACACGAAGAAACTCAAGGTTGCTAACTCCTGGGATCTCAATGGGATATTGGAAACCTAGAAATACTCCTAAGCGAGCACGCTCTTCAGGTTCCATCGCCAAAAGATCTTGTCCACAAAATAAAACTTGCCCAGAGGTCACTTTGTAGGAGGGATGACCAGCAAGGATTTTTGCAAGTGTGCTTTTTCCACAGCCATTGCGCCCCATCAAAGCGTGGATTTCCCCAGAATGTACTCGCAAATTCACCCCTTGAAGAATTGGTTGATCTTCAACAGATGCATGGAGATCGGAAATGTCAAGAATCAACTTGGTGTCTTTAGAAATCACATCAGAAGAACAGAGAGCGTTTTAGAGAAAAGAAGGAAATGTTTGAGTGGTTAGCCCACTGAACCTTCCAGCTTTAAAGCAAGAAGCTTGTCTGCCTCTGCCGCAAATTCCATAGGCAACTGATTAAAAACATCACGGCAGAAGCCACTAACCATCATTGAGACAGCCTCCTCTTGGCCTACACCTCTACTCTGAAGGTAGAACAATTGATCCTCTGAGATGCGGCAGGTACTAGCCTCATGCTCAATGTTGGCTTCAGTTTGCTGTGAGCGAATATATGGGTAGGTATTCGCAGCGGCTTGATCACCTATCAACATAGAGTCACACTGACTGTAATTACGTGCTCCTTTGGCTTTAGGGCCCATCTGAACCAGTCCCCGGTAACTATTAGTTGAATTACCTGCACTAATACCTTTGCTGACAATTGTTGATCGAGTTCTTGGACCAACATGAAGCATCTTTGTTCCAGTGTCAGCCTTTTGAAGGTTATTTGTTAACGCTACTGAATAAAATTCACCGACTGAATCTTGGCCTTGCAATACACAACTAGGATATTTCCATGTAATCGCCGAGCCAGTCTCAACCTGTGACCAACTGATTTTGCTGCGGTCTCCCCTACAATGACCTCGCTTAGTAACAAAGTTGTATATCCCTCCAATACCTTCTTCATTACCTGAATACCAGTTTTGCACTGTCGAATACTTAATTGAGGAATCATCTAGTGCTACTAATTCGACCACTGCTGCATGAAGTGTGTTTGTATCAAACATTGGAGCAGTACAACCTTCCAAATAGCTGACAGATGACCTCTCTTCTGCAATGATTAGTGTCCTTTCGAATTGCCCAATATCCCCTGAATTAATTCTAAAATATGAAGATAGTTCCATAGGGCACTGAACATCTTTGGGAATAAATACAAAAGATCCATCACTAAATACAGCTGAATTTAGTGCCGCAAAAAAATTGTCATTTGAAGGCACAACAGTTCCTAAATACTTTTCAACTAAGTCTGGATACTCATTAACCGCTTCGCCAATTGAGCAAAATATAACGCCAGATTCTGCAAGCTTTTCTTTATAGGTAGTCGCTATCGAAACGCTATCAAAAACTGCATCTACGGCAACATTAGACAATCTCTTCTGCTCACTTAATGGTATCCCTAGCTTGTCAAAGGTCTCAAGCAGCTTTGGGTCAACTTCATCCAAGCTGGCTTTCTTTTGATCTTTTTTTGGTGCCGCATAATAAATAATATCCTGATAATCGATAGATTTATAGCCAAACTTAGCCCAATCAGGCTCTTTCATCTTCAACCATTGCCGATAAGCACGCAATCTAAACTCAAGCAAAAACTTTGGCTCTTCCTTTTTGGATGAGATCAATCTAATAACATCTTCATTAATACCTTTGTCAATCTTTTCGGTCTCAATATCAGTAATAAAGCCATATTTATATGGCTGAGATACAACTTCTTGAACTGGATTTTGACTACTCATACCTTGTAGTAGGAGGAACAAAAATTTAACTTGACTAGTGTCGCTTCAATAAGCGCACTGATTGCTCTAGCAAGGCGCATTACGAGCTTGGGGCATGAAGCCTCAGCAAGGAGCAAGCTTAGGAATATGCTCTAAACCAATAGGCAGGAGCAGCAGCAAGGAAATACTCTTGGTAATACGAAACCAAGTTGTTTCCTATTTAAGAGCCTAGAACACAACCTTATCGGTAGAGGCTTCTTGTAATTTTCCCCAAACTGACCAATTACAGAACAAACCAATCCATAAAATCTTAAATGCAAGTCACCCTCTAGGCTTTAGCAAAGAATCCATGCATGAACACACAGTTGCTAGTTTTTCCAATTAAAGAATTGAAAAGCAGCAACATTGGAATTAGAAAGATGAAATTTCAATTTCTTCCCCAAGCGCACTATGTTCATGGCATGGTTAGGTCAGGCTTATAAAAAATGCTTAAAGAGGTGCTAGCCCCCACTCGCCAAGCAACATTAACTCTCTTGCTAAGGGAAGGTGAAAGTAGTGCGTCGAGTCTTGCGAACTCTTTGGGAATATCAGTTCAAGCAATGCGGCGTCATCTAAGAAGCCTTGAAGAAGATGGTTTAGTCAAAGCAAATCAAGTGTCAATAGGGCCAGGCCGGCCATTCAATCTTTGGGAACTAACACAAGAAGGTGAAAATCGATTTCCCAATAGCAGCGAGAACTTTGCAATAGAGCTATTGAACTCACTCGAAACCTCTTTTTCAAAAGAGTCAATAACAACGCTTTTCAGCATGCAAGCTCAAAAAAAAGCAGCCAACTATCACAAAAAAATCGGGCCAGGCAGTGTCAAAGATCGCTTGAAGAAGCTCGTTGAATTACGCAGATTAGAAGGCTATATGGCTGAATTAAAACCTCTGGAGGAGAAAGTTGGTTGGTACTTGAGTGAATTCCACTGCTCTATTAGACGAATTGCTGAAGAGCATCCTGCTATATGCGATCAGGAGTTAAAGCTCATTCGACACATGTTTCCTGAATGTCACGTAGAACGAGTCAAGTGGAGGATTGATGGTGGCCACTCTTGTGGCTTCCAAGTCACTCCAAAAGAAGGCTATGAATAACTCAACTTCTTTTGAGGAGTCCCTACTAACTAAAAAAGAACTTGATCAAATAGAAGACACCCAGCTACCTATACGTGAACGCCACCATCTAAGACTCTTGGCACATTGCCTCGCATGTTTTCATTCAATTGCAGGCGATATAAAAGAAGGTCCTCTCCCAACTGAAAGCGAACAAATTCAATGGTGCTTGGAACAACCCATGCTGTCCAAAGATAAAGAATTTATACCCGTTTTAGTAGCTCAATTAAAGAAGGCAGGGCAACAACTGGAAGAACTGGCAACCTATGCAAACACATCTCCTCTAGAACTGAAATTGAAGGATTTGATTACGTCAAGCATCAAATATCATCACCAACAAGGCAGTCATCCGATCAAACGCCCTGACTGAACTGAAGAAAACAGGTGTTTTTAAAAAACAACTCCTAAAATTAAAGCTTCTCAAAAGCCTCATGCTGACGTCCAAAAAACAATTTTTTTGGGTCTGGAGTCAGTAGATCCTGACCACTTGGGTTATATACGACCGGAATAAGTGAAAATTGCCGTCGATTGATCCCAAACAAAATCGGAGTTTTTAAGACGTGATCGAAGACCAATCCCAATTATCACGTCTCACCCTCCGTCAACTGCGTTACATGGCAAGTGACTTGGGAGTCCCGCTCTACAGCAGAAAAAGCAAAGAATCACTTATTAAAGCGATTGGCCTCTACAAAAGCAAAAGAGAAGCCGATCAACAAATACTTAGGAACAACAAGGAAAGTAACTTTGAGCCCCAAGAGGGAAGCACAGTCGTTTTTCTCCCAAGAGATCCGCAATGGGCTTATGTCTTTTGGGAAATCTCTGAATCGGACCGTAAAAAAGCTCAAGAGCAAGGGGCTAACCGAATTTACCTTCGCCTAGCAGATGTAACAGGAATGACAGCGGGCACCGCCCATCCTCATACTCTTCAAGAAGTTCCTGTTGATAGCCACAGTACTGAATGGTATCTACCGATTCCTTTGTCAGATAGAGAATATCGCGTAGAGCTTGGTTATAGGTTTTCCAATAAGTGGAAATCTCTAGCATTTTCATCGGCAGCACTAGTTCCTTCTTTACATCCAAGCGATCAGATCCTCGACCAATTTGTTCCTTTTAGCCTGGAAGAAGCCACTACGAGTCCTATCACCACGCTCCAATCCTCCACTTCCTCCACTGTTGCCGAACCTGAGACAAGAGACAACCAACTTCACGAGCGTCTTTATCAGACTGCTACAAAGCACTTTCGGGAAACCCGAGTTGGTTCAGAAGCTTTCCAAGAGCAAGACAATCTTGCCAATAGAAAGAAGAATCTGAACGATTCAGGCATAGGTCTATGGGCAAGTGGTCGTAACGAGTCCGGCATTGGCGGAATAGCTCCTCGCGAAAGGTCCTTCTGGCTAGTGGCAGATGCAGAGCTGATTGTTTATGGTTCAACTGATCCCGCCGCTCGCCTAACCATTGGTGGAGAAGAAGTCCCCCTTTCCAAGGACGGTACCTTTCGTCTACAAGTCCCATTTAGAGATGGTCAACAAAAATATCCAATAACAGCAATCTCTTCAGATGGAGAACAAAAGCGCAACATCACTCTTAACTTTGAACGCAACACTCCAGAAGACAACACCATCACCAAGCAACATGCCAACTCTGAATGGTTCTGATCAAAACTCACAGTCTTTAAGCAGATTGCGCTTTTTCGTGGCAATCACACCAGTTGCAGGAGCTTTGATATTTCCCCTAGTAGTACCACTTGTAATGACCTGGCTTGGAATTTCTAGTGGTGTATTAATCGCCTTGGCACTTAGCACTGTTTGGTTCGTTGCCATGCTCAGCACCTCAGAGATGCCCCATTAGCTGCCAAAAGTCAAATTTTTAGAAATTTATAGAAAAAAGTTCAGCAATAATTAAAAAACAAAGGATTTGGCGATCAATTCATAAGAATCAGAATAGAGGTTCCTATGAGCATCAACAAAGTTCATTCCATATTGGCTGTCATCAGCCTTTGCGTTCTGCCCGCACCTGCGGCAAGGAGCGATTGGTACAACATTCCAATGCCAACAAAGAGTGAACTTCAAGCGATACAACTAGAAGCTTATATTTGCTCACGTGAAAACAATGCACAGTCTTGCGAAAGGACTCGACAATTAGCCGATCCCCTAATGGATCACCCCAGATTGCCCAGTATATGCAAAGACACGGTTTGGCAATTACTCCAAAGCTCAAAAAAAGCAGAGAATAATAATTACATTCGTAGAGATGCTATAGATCTACCAGCAAGAAGAATTGCAGTGGTTTGTATAAAGCGAATCAAGCCATCATCTCCTGCCATGATGAAGAATACATCAGCGAGCAGACGTCAAATATAACTAATTTTGAATTAATCTCTTATTGCCAAAAAGGAATAGCTTTATAGAAATAAAGCGATAAACAACAAAAAACATGCAATGATTTCATATAAATTCCGAAAAGAAATCTTCCTATTCAACCTCTTGATGCATAAGAAAAGATTCGAAGGTCCAAATGCATCCACATTATCGACTGGACCAAATTTCTTATTAGCAGTTGCTTGATGAAGAATGATATTCATTATATTGAATCTTTGAGTTCGCTTTAGAAGAACTCTTTTCTAATGACTCCGTCAAATCATTCAGAATCCATTAGACGCAAAGTGCGTTTAAATAAAACCTTTACCGACCAAAAACCTGGCACGTCAGGTCTTAGAAAAAGCAGCAAAGAATTCGAACAACCTCAATATCTAGAAAGCTTTATCGAAGCTGTTCTTCGAACCTTACCTAATGTTTCTGGAGGAACGCTAATCGTTGGCGGAGACGGACGCTACGGCAACTTACCTGCAATTGATGTCATCCTGAAGATGGGAGCTGCCCATGGGCTAAAGCGTGTTATCACCACTACGAGTGGGATTCTCTCAACACCAGCAGCCTCTCATCTGATTCGTACACATAAAGCCATTGGAGGGATAATCCTCTCAGCAAGCCATAACGCCGGAGGTCCAGACGGCGACTTTGGAGTCAAAATAAACGGTGCTAATGGTGGCCCTGCTCCAGAATCACTAACGAACGCGATATTTGAATGCACAAAAGAACTAGAGGAATACTTCTTATTAGAGGGGCCATCAATCTCTTTAAAGATTCCTGGAATGCATTACATCAATGCTATGGCTGTTGAGGTAATTGATGGCATTGAAGATTACACAACATTGATGCAGAGAATATTTGACTTCGACCGCATAGAGACCTTAATCAAAAATGATTTTCCTATTATTTTTGACGCACTTCATGCGGTAACTGGTCCATATGCCAAACGAATTTTAGAAGGTCTATTGGGTGCCTCAACCGGCACAGTCCGAAATGGCATCCCACTTGAAGACTTCGGTGGTGGACATCCAGATCCCAACCTCACATACGCGCATGAGTTAGCAAGTCTTCTATTAGATAGTAATAAATATTGCTTTGGAGCAGCTTGTGATGGTGATGGTGATAGGAATATGATTCTAGGTAAAGGTTGCTTCGTAAATCCAAGTGATAGCCTCGCAGTTCTCACAGCTAACGCCCACCTAGTTCCTGCTTATGCCAATGGTCTAACGGGTGTCGCACGTTCTATGCCTACAAGTGCTGCTGTAGATGTAGTGGCAAAAGATCTTGGCATCAATTGCTTTGAGACACCTACTGGTTGGAAATTCTTTGGAAATCTACTCGACGAAAATCTAATAACACTTTGCGGTGAAGAAAGTTTTGGGACAGGAAGCAATCATGTAAGAGAAAAAGATGGTCTCTGGGCCGTATTATTTTGGCTCCAAATACTTGCAGAGAAAGGTTGCTCAGTCTCAGAGTTAATGACAATGCACTGGAGTCATTATGGAAGACACTACTACTCTCGTCATGACTATGAGGAAATAAAATCAGAAGCAGCGAATGATCTTTATGCCCGTCTCAAAAAAATGTTGCCTACACTTGTAGGGCAAGCATTCGCCGGGAGCGAAGTCAGTCTGGCCGATGACTTCAGCTATAACGATCCAGTAGATAACTCTATTACAACAAATCAAGGCTTAAGGCTTATTTTAAAAGATGGCAGCCGTGTAATCATGCGCCTCTCAGGGACAGGGACAAAAGGGGCAACCTTACGCGTATACCTAGAAAGGTACGTTCCCAAAACAGGGGATCTCACCCAAGATCCTCAGCGAGCTCTTTCAAACTTAATAACTGGGATCAATAACCTTGCAGAAATCAAACAACGCACTGGGATGAGCAGGCCAACAGTAATTACTTAACCAAGCATTCCTTCTTCGATGCACTATGCAAAAGGCCTAACACCTCTTATAAAAGAACTCAATAGAAGTTTTGATTGCTTCTATCAATGCTTTTCAAAATTCACCATTCAATCAAGAGAGAATCATTTAGAAGGTAGTGAAGAACGTGAGTCAAGATCTTTTTAGTTTTCATGGCGATCAAGAGATCCAACGTCACGCTCCTCTGGCAGATCGACTTCGACCTGAAACCTTAGACGAGTTTGTTGGGCAGAGTGCAATTCTTGCAGAAGGTCGTCTACTTCGCAGAGCGATTACAACCGATAGGATTGGCAACTTACTTTTACATGGACCACCAGGGATTGGCAAAACGACTTTAGCCAGAATCATTGCCAGACATACACGTGCACATTTCAGCTGTCTAAATGCTGTTCTTGCAGGAGTCAAAGAACTCCGACAGGAAGTGGCCGATGCAAGGAAAAGGCTGGAGCAACATAGTCTGCGCACTATTCTTTTCATCGACGAAGTACATCGATTCAACAGTGCCCAGCAAGATGCTCTCTTGCCATGGGTCGAGAATGGGACCGTGACACTTATAGGTGCTACAACAGAAAATCCATATTTCGAAGTAAACAAAGCTTTAGTTAGTCGCTCACGAGTCTTCAGACTGCAAGCACTTCAAACTAATGATCTACATCAGCTCCTTTCACGTGCATTAAAAGATCGTGCAAGAGGTTATGGAGACCTGCAGGTAGACATCTCTAATGATGCCGCCAACCATCTAGTTAACGTAGCCAATGGGGATGCAAGAAGTCTTCTTAATGCCTTAGAGCTCGCGGTAGAAAGTACACCTGCTAATGAAGCAGGAGAAATAGAAATCAACCTATCTATTGCAGAAGAATCGATACAAGAGCGCGCTGTTCTCTATGACAAGCAAGGTGATGCACATTTCGACACCATCAGTGCATTTATCAAGTCACTTCGTGGTTCAGATGCTGATGCTGCAATGTTTTGGCTGGCAAGGATGGTAGCAGCGGGAGAAAGTCCGAGATTTATCTTTCGGCGCATGCTTATTGCAGCTGGAGAAGACGTTGGTCTTGCTGACCCTCAGGCGATCGTAATAGTCGAAGCCTGCGCTTCAGCCTACGAGCGAATCGGCCTACCTGAAGGGCTTTATCCTCTCGCTCAAGCAGCCCTTTACCTGGCCTGCGCAGACAAAAGCAATAGTGTAATGGGATTCTTTGATGCATTAACGGTTGTACGAGATAGCGAACGCCAAGAAATACCCAGTCATATACGTGACTCCCATCGTGATAAAGAAGCAATGGGAGATGGCCTTGGATACCGATATCCCCATGCCTATGAAAATCACTGGGTTGCGCAACAGTATTTGCCGAACGAATTGCAGGGAGAAGTTTTTTGGAAGCCCAGTCTTAATGGGTGGGAAGGGGAACGAAGATCCAGCCTATTCAAAAGAAGAGCTGCACAACTTGCTTCATTGACAGAATCAACTCAAGAACATCCGCTAGTTGTCAGCCATGGCCCAACCACCCCTCAACTAGAAAGGTGGTTACAACGCCAACTCAATCAAGAAGGTGAAAGACTGCTTGAACTTCGAAGAAGACTTTGGTCGGAAGTCTCATGGCAACGTCACCATCGAGTATTGGTAATAGGTGCGCAATCACTCTTATGGTCCATCGACCCATTAGAAGAAGTCCCCGAGGGCGGAGTGACTATCCTATATAGAACATCTCAAGAACAAGGTCGTCTAACAGCGGAAATCAATCTTCTAGATCCACTAATACGACCAAAACTTCTAAAATGGGACGAAAAATCACTCGACAAATTGCCATCTGATCACAACTTTGAGTGGGTAGGAGGTCGTATATCCAACCAAGACCTTACCAATCTAGAAATAGACGGGCTTTGGGCAAAGATCAGTCATCGCTGCACATCTCATGCAGAGTTAAGACTCCTAATCACACGAGCAGAAGCTGGTCCAGCAACAAGTCTACTTAAATTAGTCAATACAGAAGAAACCACTACCAAAGAGCGTACTCTTCTCAACAAGCTTGTTGCGCTTGAATCCAAATGGCTAAGCGATCAACAGCATGAAGCAAAACTAAAACAAAAGCTCATGGAACTAAAATGGAACACAAGATTAAAGCAATGGAACGAATCACTCTCTTATCTCATTGACGAGAGTTTTGAGGATCGGTTACTCGCAGAAGGCAGGCCATATCGCCAATTGCTATCTAAAAATGGTGGCTCAGAGTTCCTAGAAGGTCTTCATAAGCTTCTTAAGCGAAATCGAGGTAAACACCTACCTCAAAATCTTATACATCAACTCCTTATTGGCAATAAAAACAATCACAGTCAAAATTCCAACTAAGGAAAATCAACTTTTATAATAAAAATAAGACAACTTACATGAAGATTTCGTCAATCAAAGATCAACAAAACTTTCGAAAGGCATTACTTCTATCAGGAATATCCTTTTGGCCAGCCTGAAGGCATGCTGGCAAAAATATAAACACGGAAAAAATCTTATTGCAATTCATTTGCTCACATTTATCAAAGTTAAGTGAACCTGTTTCCATGCGCTTTAAAATCCCACGCGAAGAGATAGTCCCATTAGCAGAATCTAAAATAATTGCAGATCTTAATGCCATCCAAACCCTATCTCCAAAGATATTTACAGGGTAATAAGGTTTAGTATTCTTCTTTAGCAAAGCAGTACCTTCTGATGAATACAGGAATCTTGCAAGCCTAATTGGATCAACTTTATATAGCTTAAGCATACTTTTGCGAATTTCTTTCCCACTCCAACCAGAGTTTAAAATTGCTGAGTTCAAGTCAGAGTTTCTAGTTTCACCTGAATCAAAGAATTCATCTAAAGGACTTGATTGAGCAAGATACAGGATTGAGCTCCTTTGATGATATAGAGCTTGCTTAGCACTTACCTCAAAAGAAGCAAAATAACTCAAAAAAGGTATAAACATTATCCAACTAACTGTAATTCGAACAGGCCTAGGAAAAGGCAACCGTGGCATTTGCAAGAGCCTTCTAATAATTACAAGCATTGTCAATCAAGCCAGGCAAATTATGGGGCTATTTGCCAATTCTGACTTCATAGCCACTACTGCAATACTCCAATTTCTACAATGAAGTCTATTAACACTAAGCTCATAACCCAAAATCTTATGGCGAATCAATAACGCATCTGAACTACAGCACCAATTAACTAGGTCCTCAGCAAGGCTTCCTCGTTGCCACTTAATTGCAGCTTCCTTACACAACCATCTATCTAAAACTGCTTTCCTCAGAGCTTCTCCTTGCAAGGACACAAGAGCAATGTTCTCCTCCTCAGAGTAATAACGATCTGCCAGTGCACTGGCAGAAAAAGCCCTGTCTGTTCGCTCTAGATCAACTCCCAATTTCTGTTGAGACCATCCAATGAGCAATGCATCTCGACAATGACTAAAACTGATGTAGCCCCAACCTTCTTCCAGTTCAGGCGGCTTCCCTGGATTGGCCTTAAGAGGAATATCTAAAGCTGGTACATTCCACAAATCAGACAATGCCTGTCTCGCATAACCTCGAGAGTGGCGGAATTGCCTGGAACGCATTTTGGGCAAGCTAGCTGCTATGTCCTCCTCATGCTGAGTAATTGACTGAATAGGAGCGTCCGTGGAAAACAACCAGAACGCCATTACTCTTGATCCAGGAACTTCTAAATCAATCAATGACTTTACAAATCGGTGATCGAGCGCCTGATTTCGCACTCCCAAATCAAGATGGGGAACTTGTCAAACTTGCCTCTTTTAAAGGGCAACGAGTTGTTATTTACTTTTACCCCAAAGACGACACACCGGGATGCACTAAAGAGGCGTGTAACTTCCGAGATCATTGGGAACTCTTCAAAACAAATAAAATTGCTGTCATTGGCATCAGTAAGGACAATGGCACTTCTCACACCAAGTTCATTAACAAGCACCAACTACCCTTCACTTTATTAAGTGATCCCGAGCCTTGCCCAGTGGCAAGTTCTTATGAAAGCTATGGGCTAAAAAAATTCATGGGGCGTGAATACATGGGAATGATGCGCCATACCTTTGTAATTGACCCCAGTGGCAATTTGGAATTGATTTATACGAAGGTCAAAGCCGCCACTATGGGCACACAAATCATCAATGATCTAGGTCTCGATTGATAAGGCCCTCAACATCCACCAATCCTTCAAGAGCCAAGTGAGGGAAATGATTTACATCAACATCTAAGTCACGAAGTGGCTCAGCAAGAACAGGGGCATCCCCGCCACATAACCAAAGGGGGAGCTTTGCTTCACGTTGAGCCACTACCAGGGTTCCTATTAAAGACTGAATTGCCCCTTTCCTCATGGCATCAGCTGTCCTGGAAGGGAAAGCTTCTTGAGGAGAAGGCCCCAAGCCTGGATCATCCAAATCTTTAGCTCCAAGGGACATTGCAGAAAGCTGCAATCTCAATCCTGGAACTAGCTGACCACCGGCAAATGCACCTTCCTCATTAACTTTAGTAAGACTTAAGACTGTTCCAGCATCCGCAAGCAGTAAGCCAGCGAATGCATTATCAATTTGCTTTGCTCTTCTCAAAGCACCCCAAGCTCCTAACGCACGATCTATACCAAGCCATGGAGGAGATTTTCTAAGGGGAATATGCTTAAGAGCAACACGAAGTGAAGGATCTAAATTTGATTCTTCAGGCAAAGGTCCTACAGCGGCCCAAGCCTTGAGGGGATTATCCAGAGAGGCAAGTCTTTTCGAATCTGGAGAAGTATGGCTAAATTTCCATTTTTGTCCAACAAATTCGGCCCAATGCCAATGTGTGTTACCTATCAATAGACATCGCCTAGTACTGGTCACTTTTAAATTCCCTCTCCCATCGTCCCAGAGAGATGTATTCCGCATTCCTGTTTGAGCCCTCCAAATCTTGTGTCTCTTCCTTTCACATCCCCATCATCAGGTGCACTTGAATGCCAATCCCCAACCGTTGAATAGCCCTTTTCAAAAAGAGGATGTTGCGGCAGTTGATTCTCCTGCATGTAATAAAAAACATCCTTAACTGTCCATTCCAGTAGAGGTCTTAATGAAAAGCGCTCCCGTATAGGGTCAAGCCAAGTCATAGTACGTCGATGATTGGTTTGATTCCCTCTAACCCCACTAGCCCAACAACTCACCTTTAGACCATCTAAAGCCTGATCAAGTGGTCTAACTTTTCTAATTAAGTGATATTTCTCTAAATCCTTAGCGGAATTTGTCTCCCATAAACGTCCATATAGTGCCTCCATCCTTGCAGGAGATAAAGAACTCTGCACAACCTTTATGTCTAAATCAAACTTGTTGATCAACTGATCGGCATAGCAATAAGTCTCAGGCGGAAGATATCCAGTGTCAACCCAAATCACGGGAATAGCGATTTTCGCAGTATGGGCCATATGCAACAAAACAGCAGATTGAATGCCAAAACTCGTAGTCAAAGCAAAGCTCGAGTCAAATGTCTTATATGCCCAACCAAGTCGATCCTGAGGACTCAGACTGGCTAAATAAGATCTTGCTTCTTCAATCGAAAAATCACTACTAGAAGTCATCTTGAGTCCCTGGCAAAAATCTGCCGCAATCTACGTAGATGAAAATACAATCAATCATGTCCAAATCATCCGAAGCCATAGGTGAAGGCGATTTGTTTCAGTTCCAAAAATAATGACAGGGCCTTCCCCTATGGCCAGAAACCTTTCAAACTCTGCTCCTGTAATTCTTATAGGAGGAGGGTTTTCAGGACTTACCACAGCCTTAGCACTTAGCCGCTTCAAAAATAGACCTCCGATTTTGGTAATAGAACCAAGACGGAAATTTGTTTTTTCACCACTGCTATACGAACTCTTAAGTGGTGAACTTAAAAAATGGGAAATAGCTCCAACTTATGAATCTTTACTAACCCCAAAGGGAATAGCCCTAATACAAGAAAGAGTGACCAAAATTGATCCAAGCTCACAAACCGTCGAAACCAGCTCAGGGCTTAAAGTCGCCTTCTCATACCTAATCATAGGTACTGGATCAGAATTAGAAGATTTTGGCATAAAAGGAGTCAAAGAATATGCTTTAAAGTTTCAATCTCTTGAAGATGTTTGCACTCTAAGAAAACTGGTCACAAGCCTAAAACAATCAACAGAGTCTTCAAAAGTTCTTACAGTGGTCGGCGCAGGGCCTACCGGCGTGGAGCTTGCATGCAAACTTGCAGATCTTTTAAAAGGTGCTGCAAAAATTCAACTTATAGAGCTTGGAGGAAAGATTCTTGCAAGCTCAAAAGCTTTCAATAGAGAGCAAGCAGAAAAAGCTTTGACAAAAAGATCTATAATGGTTAATCTATATACTAAAGTAATCGAAATAACGGCGAATGAAATAAAAGTAGAATCCAATTCTTCATACAAAAAGGTGGTCTCATCGTTTATCCATAATGGAGTCATATGGACAGCAGGTACTAAGCCAGTGGTTCCGTTATTTACCAATTTATCTGTTAGTCAAAAAAATCGAATTAGTATTAATTCCTGCCTACAAGTCCAAGGATTCAAAAATATTCTTGCCCTTGGAGATGCCGCCTTGAATAAAGAGAATGACTGGCCTTTAACGGCTCAAGTAGCTATTCAACAAGGAGAGTCGGCCGCTCAAACCGTCATGGCATTACGCGCAGGCAAAGTCCCATCATCATTTAAATTTAATGATCTTGGAGAAATGCTCAGCCTTGGTTTGGGAGAAGCAACAATTACAGGAATGGGTTTAACTATCTCTGGGCCTCTAGCTTTTCAAATTCGAAGAATGGCCTATTTAACTAGGCTTCCTGTGCTTTCCCTAGGGTTGAAATCCGCTAGTGCCTGGTTACTAGACAGTTAAAAGGTCCTACCAAGTGAATTTTCTCGAGAAAAACAACCTTGCCAAGAAACAAACAAAACCAATCTTGAGCATCAAAACGAAATCAACTTATGAATGAGCTAAGCGACGCTCTTCAAAACCCCCAGGCACTCATCACCCTCGCAATTTTATTGCTGGCCGTGGTGCTGTTCATTACTGGAGCGCTTGCACCAGAGCTAACAGGATTATTAAGTGTCTCGCTGCTAATGGCATCAGGAGTCTTGACTCCTCAAACTGCACTTGCTGGATTTGGCAGCCCTGCACTGATAACACTGATGGGACTGTTTGCAGTGTCAGCAGCTCTGTTTAGGAGTGGTGCCTTAGATCGTCTTCGAGAACTTATCGCCTCAGAACGCATCAAAACACCACGGCGCTTAATCGGTCTGCTCGCCTTGGTTGTCGCACCCATTTCGGGAGTAGTGCCAAACACTCCAGTAGTGGCATCGCTATTACCAGTCATTGAAGCTTGGTGTAATAAACGACGAATATCGCCTTCAAGAGTCCTATTACCTCTGTCATTCGCAACAGTCCTAGGAGGGACACTAACTCTGCTGGGAAGTTCAGTAAATCTATTAGTCAGTGATATCAGCGAACAGCTTGGCTATGGCTCTTTGGAACTTTTCAGTTTCACCGCGATAGGAATTCCTATCTGGCTCGCTGGAACTGCCTACCTTTTACTGGCACCTCAGTCACTTTTGCCAGATCGTGGAAGAAATAGCAATTTGTTGACCAGCAGCAAGGACCAAACCAGTTACTTCACTGAAGTAACCATCCCAGCCGACTCTCACCTAGTTGGACAATCAATTAGGAATAGTCGCTTGCAACGACGTTTTGATGTTGATGTCCTCGAACTTCAAAGAGGTGCCGAGAGGCTCTTGCCACCACTAGCAGACCGCAAACTTGAGCCTGATGATCGATTATTGCTTCGAGTGACACGTGCTGACTTACTGCGACTTCAACAGGAACATACTGTTCAACTAGCCGCCAAAGAATTCAAAAGTTCAAGAGACTTTTCCTTATCTAAAACCAAACCAGAGGAAGGTCAGAAAACTGTTGAGGTACTTCTTCCAGCAGGCTCAACCCTGGCAGGGGCCAGCCTTCGTGAGTTACGGTTTCGTCAACGACACAATGCAACGGTTCTTGCCCTAAGACGTGGGCAACAAACCGTACAAGAGCGATTAGGTCAAGCTGTCTTAAGAGAAGGAGATGTATTACTGCTTCAAGCCCCGTTGGATTCAGTTCGCGGACTACAAGCCAGTAATGACTTACTTGTACTTGACCAGTTAGAAAACGATTTGCCAACAGTTAGAAGAAAGCCTCTAGCAATTAGCATTGCAATTGCCATGCTAATTGTGCCAACCATATCGCCAATCCCTCTTGTATCCGCAGTACTACTAGCAGCAATTGGAATGGTAGTGAGTGGCTGTCTAAGGCCAGGAGAATTGCAACGATCTATTCGCCTAGATGTAATTCTCCTCCTGGGATCATTGTCCAGCTTCAGTGTGGCTATGCAGAAATCTGGACTGGCCGATGCTTTAGCAACAAGTCTTCAGAATTCTTTGGATGGATGGCCAACATATCTGGCATTGCTAGTGATCTTTCTTGCAACCACAATGTTGACTCAGGTAATTAGCAACGCCGCCTCTGTTGCACTACTAGCTCCAGTTGCCATTCAACTATCTACTGGAATGCAATTGCCGCCCACAGCTCTTCTCATAACTGTTTTGTTTGGAGCAAGCCAATCTTTTCTTACACCAATGGGTTATCAAACCAACCTCATGGTTTTTGGACCAGGTCGCTATCGTTTTCTTGATGTCACCCGTTACGGTGCAGGTCTAACTGCCTTAATGACCTTGATGGTCCCCGCTCTAATTATTTGGCACTTTGGAAACTCTTAAAAGAAAGCCATGTCAACATCAAAGCTAATAATTGAGTTCATACAAAGCTCACTAACAGCAAGGTCTTTGACCGTCAGATCGCAAAAACTGGAACCCTGTGGTGCCCTTATCTAAAGCACTAAATCGCTCACAAGAGTGGAACCGGCGCCTTACGGTTCCACAATTCACTGTGATCACTGGTTTATTAGTTATCATTTCAGGCACATTGCTACTCGCAACTCCTATCTGCTCAACCCCTGAAGTTGGCTTATGGGAAGCTCTTTTTACAGCCACTTCTGCAGTCACAGTCACGGGGCTAACAATCATTGATATTGGAAGTGATCTAACTGCTTTTGGACAAAGTGTCCTAGCAATAATGTTGCTGGTTGGAGGGCTGGGCTTGATGGCTATCACCACCTTCCTCCAAGGTTTCGTAGTAAGAGGAACAGAACTCAGATGCAGGCTTGATCGAGGCAAAACCCTTGATGAATTTGGGGTGGGCGGAGTAGGCAGAACCTTTCGAGGGATAGCCCTGACAGCAGCAATTTTGATTCTTATAGGAGCAGTAATCCTTTATTACTTCGGCTTCAATGACATTCCTAACCATATGGAAAGGCTTTGGGCTGCTTTATTTCACAGTATCTCTGCTTACAACAACGCAGGCTTCAGCCTTTGGTCCGACAGCATGCAGCAATACAGAACCAATTGGGTGGTAAATGTCGTAATAATCATGTTGATTGTGCTTGGTGGTTTGGGCTGGAGAGTTACTAGTGATCTATGGACTCATAGGAAAGAGCTTTTCAGCAAGCGTTCACGTCGAAATCTCAGCCTGCACACACGCCTCGTGCTAAGGACATCTCTAGTTCTTCTTATCGTTGGGACAGTTGGCCTCGTAATAACAGAGTCACTAAGCAACGGAGATTTCTTTTCAACCATCAGTTGGCCTGAACGTCTTACAAGTTCACTTTTCGGATCGGTAAGTGCAAGAACAGCTGGATTCAGCACAATGCCTTTGTCGCTTGAAAGCATTTCTGATTCAGGGCTACTACTCTTGATGGCATTGATGTTTATAGGAGCTAGTCCAGGTGGCACAGGTGGAGGAATTAAAACGACTACTTTGGCCGCATTAATGGCCGCAACTCGTTCAACCCTTCGTGGACAGAACGATGTGGTTATTAGAAATCGTCAAATTTCAGACAAAGTGGTTCTTAAAGCTGTCGGGATAACCGTTGGCTCATTACTTTTCGTTTTAGGAATGGCTTTACTTCTAGGCATGACAACAAACCTCGGAGGTAAAGAGCCCTTTTCATTTCTTGAAATGCTATTCACGTGTATTTCAGCATTTGCGACAGTGGGCTTCGACGTCGGAGTAACTGAAAAACTTGGCCATTTCGGTCAATTAGTTCTAATTGTTGGAATGTTTGTTGGAAGGCTGGGCATTCTTCTACTACTAAGTGCAATCTGGGAAGCAATTAATCATGAGAGACTTCACCATCAAAATCGCATTGGATATCCACGAGAGGATCTCTATGTCTGAACAAATATCTACTGAGGAGAAATCATGAATCAATGGTGGAAATGGTTGCCCAAACAAACATCCAATCAAATGGGTTTTGCAGTAATTGGGGTAGGCCGATTTGGCAGTGCAGTTTGCAAAGAGCTTCTTCGCAATGGAGTCGATGTACTTGCAGTGGACTCCTCGGAAAAAGCAATCGAAGAGCTTCGCCAAATGGAGCCTTCCATTGAAGCGAGAGTAGTCGACTCAACTGATGAAGAATCAATGCGTGAAGCAGGTGTCCTTGAAATGGGCACAGTGGTTGTAGGAATTAGTGAGCCAATTGAAGCAAGTATTACCACAACACTAATTGCTAAAGACAGTGATGGCAGTCGTGTGGAACAAGTCATTGCTCGAGCGACTAGTGATCTGCACGAAAAGATGTTGAAAAGAGTCGGAGCT
Organism: Prochlorococcus sp. AG-409-P01; assembly: GCA_003215335.1. Lineage (GTDB taxonomy): Bacteria > Cyanobacteriota > Cyanobacteriia > PCC-6307 > Cyanobiaceae > AG-409-P01. The sequence continues at coordinate 42,997 of QCKM01000007.1, forward strand.
GATCGAGTTGTGTTCCCATCAAGAATGCAAGGGGAAAGACTTGGGCTGGAATTGGTTCGACCCAATCTCATGGAACGTCTGGAATTAGATGACCAGACTTGTATCGATGAAATCAAAGTCCCTGAATTATTTGTTGGTCGCTCTCTTCGCGATCTCAATCTTCGAAAAAACTACCTTGTCAATGTTCTTGCAGCAGGGCCTACTCAAGGCCTAACTGTGAACCCACCAGCAACCTATGTGCTTGAGAAAGATCACGTTCTAGTAGTAATGGGATTAATAGAAGACCTGCAGAAACTTCCTGAGACCTGAAGCGAATGCTTGTATTGGGTCTAATGAGTGGGACTAGTGCTGATGGTGTTGATGCGGTACTTACTGAATTCCATGGCCCCGCTGATCAACCCAAATGGTCACTCCTAAATCTTGTCTCTATTCCCTACCCAGATGACCTCAGAGCAACTGTTATCGGATTAGGGCAAGGGATGACTCTAAGTAGTAAAGATTGGCTGGAACTAGCTGAAACTATTACCGAAATACACGCACAAGCAGCAAAAGAATGTGATCCACAAAGTAAAAGTCAACTAGTTGGCTGTCATGGCCAAACTGTTTGGCACCGTCCACCAAAGAACAATAAATACGGTGCAAGCTGGCAAATGCTTCGAGCGCCACTTCTAGCCAAGCTATTGCAACAACCAGTAGTTCATGACTTTCGAGCCGCAGACATGGCACTTGGAGGACAAGGGGCTCCTTTAGTCCCCATGCCAGATGCTGCTTTGCTTGGCAAAACAAATGGGTGGCAGGCAGTCCTAAATCTTGGAGGGATTGCAAACCTGACACTTATTCCACCGCTAAAAGGTCCGGATAGATCCAAATCTGTTATCGGATGGGATTGTGGACCAGGCAACACCCTTGTTGATCTAGCCATGCAAACAATAAGCGGTGGCCAACTTTCTTTTGATCGTGATGGAGTAATGGCAGCAAACGGAATTCCAGACAATGAATCAATCAAATCCTGGCTAAAAGAATCCTTCTTCCAGCAACTCCCACCAAAATCTACGGGCCGTGAAGAATTCGGCATGAATTATTTAGAACGCCTATTAAAAACAACGCCTACTTTGGCAAAAGAAAATCTGATTGCCACCTTAACTGCCTTTACAGCTGCCACAGTCGCGCAAGACCTAGAAACCCTTTATGAAATGCGCTCAATTAAACCTATTAATCTTTTTATCGCAGGAGGAGGAAGCAAAAATCAAACAATGGTCCATGAACTAACTAGGCGGTGCAAAGGGATTCAAGTGCTGCAAATTGAAGAACGCGGAATCCCATCGCAAGCACGAGAAGCATTGGCATTTGCACTATTGGCTTGGTGGCATGTTTTGAAGCATCCAGGAAACGCACCCGAAATCACGGGTGCTAAACGTAAGACAGTCCTTGGGGTTAAAGCTAATTACTACTAGACAGTTTGATCACTAACTAAGGGCGATAGAAGCGAAAACGACGCGGAGCCCCTCTCAAGCGCTTCGTCTGTTGCGCTTCCAAAACAGACCGAAAGCCTTCAGTAGTAGTCATCTGATCAGTTGGAGCCGCTGTGTTATTTCGCTGCTCATAACGCAATATTCCTTCCTGAATCAAAACCTTCGCCATATTGCTAACTGTACGAGATTCGGTCTCCGCCAAAGTAGCGAGCCTTTCACACAAGTCTTCAGGAAGAACTACCTGCACCCTTGGAGATTTGGCCTTACCGCTTGTGGATATTTGGCGGGTAGCCACAACTCTAAAAAAGTAACTGATATTAGATAGTGTACAGAGATGTGCAAGGATAGTATCCAGGAGTATGCTCTTAGTAAACCGCCCGCTCTCCTGTCTGATGGAGAGCATCAGAGCTCACCCCCACCCAGAAGTTCACCTGGAGCGTCCTATGAAAAAGCCAACTCTTCCAAACCCACCAAGGTCTCAGGAAAATATTCGTAGCAATTACAAAAGTCGTAATAGACGAAGAATGCTTCGACGAAACCCAGAGAAAAGTGATGTGCTTGTTTCAGCTGTGATAAGTAGTTATCTGCTTACACATCTCCACCATATTCTCCAAAATGCAGAATATGGGGCCACCAAAAAAGGGCACCAATCCCAAGCAGCTAACTTTGCTCAACTAAGGAAAGTACTCTGCATGGATGCCCGCAGCATGGAGGATGCCTCGGCAGTAGGGACATTGGATTCAGATTTAAATCAAATCCATGGCCAACCAAACGAGTCAAATGCTGCATAACTGATTCACGTTTCCTGAACCTCTTTTTTTCAAATGAGTAGCAATGCCTCAAAGCTCTACCAATACATCAAAAACAATCCTGAGCATTCTCAAGCCTTATTCAGACAAGCACTTCAGGATCCCCATGGAGCACTTGAAGCAATCTGTGATCTAGGAAGAAACCTTGAATTACCAGTGACCGCAGAAGAGGTCAAAGCTCATCTGGAAACAATTGATGATGAACAAACCAAACAATGGGTGATTAAAGCCCGAGGCGGGCTTTAGGGGCTCACGTTATTTTTCTCGTTTAGTCGACTCATTCAACTCTTCAATATGAGTCTGCTCTTTATGCCCGCGTCGATCGTAACCACCACCCCCAGCCAAACTCCAAAAGAACCAATAGCTAGGAATAGCCAATGCAGCGGCCAAAACCAGAGCCGTAAGTTGTTCCAGTTTCACCATAACTACGCTCTGGAAAGGGTTGAATCAAGTCTGCCCTAGCTAAAAACAACATAATGGTCTTTAGGTTGGAATCAACTAGTGCTCCGACTTGAGCGCGTTAGCAAGGTTTACCCTACGAGCGAAGTCCTCAAAGATGTCACCTGGGAAGTCAAACCAGGAGACCGTATAGGACTTGTAGGAGTTAATGGAGCTGGCAAATCAACTCAACTAAAAATAATTGCTGGACTTGAAGAAGCTACCAGCGGAGAAGTCTTGCGACAGGGCAACCCAAGGATTGCCTACCTACAACAAGAATTTGATGTTAACCCCAATAATTCTGTCCGCGAAGAACTTTTCCAGGCGTTTGCGGATGCAGCAAACATACTTAACCAACAACGCGAAATAGAAGAAGCAATGGCTTCTGAAAAAGCGTCTACCGACTCACAATATTTGGACACACTTATTAAAAAGCTAGGCAACTTGCAAAGTCAGTTCGAAGCCTTGCAAGGCTACGAACTTGAAGCTCAAGTAGAAAAACTTCTCCCTAATATTGGCTTCAACTCCCATTCTGCCAATCAACTTGTCAAAGAATATTCGGGCGGCTGGCAAATGCGAATTGGACTAGGAAAGATACTTCTACAAGAACCAGATCTGCTACTGCTGGATGAGCCAACAAATCATCTAGATATTGAAACAATTCAATGGCTTGAAGGATATCTAATCAAACAAAATGCAGCAATGGTTTTGATCAGCCATGATCGAGCATTTTTGGATCGAGTCTGTACACAAATAGTAAGTACAGAAAGAGGCTTATCACGAACTTATCTTGGAAATTACAGCGCTTATATAGAGCAAAAGAACCTTGAAATCGCATCAAATCAAGCTGCTTTTGACCGTCAACAAAAAGAGCTTGCTTCTCAACAGAGCTATATAGATCGTTTTAGGGCAAGTGCTACCAGAAGCACCCAAGCAAAAAGCAGAGAGAAGCTTCTTGAAAAAGTAGATCGAATAGAAGCGCCAATAGAAAGTATTCGAAGTCCAAAGTTTCGTTTCCCAACTGCACCGAGATCAGGTAGTCAGGTGGTCAAAATTGATGACCTAACTCATAGTTATGGAGACAAAATTCTATTTTTAGGAGCCAATCTAGAGATAGAACCTGGCAACAAAATTGCGTTTATTGGACCAAATGGCTGTGGCAAATCAACACTTTTAAGGTTAATTGTTGGACTTGAATCACCTGACGAAGGAAAAGCAGAGCTCGGCGCCCACAACGTAATACCTGGTTACTTTGAACAAAACCAAGCAGAAGCCTTAGACCTAAACAAAACCGTTCTGGAAACTATGTTCTCAGCTGTACCAACTTGGACACAAACTCAAGTGAGAACACTACTTGGAAGCTTTTGTCTAAGCGATGACGCAGTTTTTAAAGAAGTTAGCCAATTAAGCGGAGGTGAAAAAGCACGGCTTGCACTCGCCCTGATGCTAATCAAGCCATGTAATTTACTGGTGCTAGACGAACCGACAAATCATCTAGACATTCCAGCCAAGGAAATGCTTGAGAACGCATTGAGAGACTATGCAGGTGCAGCCTTAATCGTTTCTCATGACCGCTACTTCATTTCTAGAGTCGCAAACCATATTGTTGAAATCAAAGATGGAGAGCTTGTTCTTTATCGAGGAGACTATGCCTACTACCAGGAGAAGAAAAAAGAAGAAGACGCTTTAGCTGCTGAAGAAATCGCACTTGCTGAGCGAGAAGCCAAAAGACTTGCTAATCGAGATCGACAAAGGAAGCGAAAAGCACGAAAAAAGGCTGAAACTGATTAAAGATGCTCCCTATTCGCCCAAAAAACTTCACAAAGGCTTAGGCAGGAAGACTCATTTTTCTTTACCAGTGGCAAAAATGTGCATAGGCTGACAGAACCCATTTAATAGTTTCTAATGAACTCTGCACCGCTTTCAGGCGAACATGGCCAGAGCCACTCGCAAACTTGGGATGCAGTAGAAACCTACTTTGAGTGCATAACAACTTGTTCTCTCGATGACGGTGAATGCATCACAAAGTGTGTTCAAGAACTAAGAGAGTCAGAAGACCAATAGACAACAACCCTATATAAGTAAAACTGCTCAAGAAAAATATTTTCAACAGCAAAAAACAAAGATGAAAGCACCTCGAGTGAATAATTATTGAAGTCAATATTTGACCATAAAGAGTACACCTTGAGATTTATATAGCTAATTTATAAATAGGCTGTTATAAGTAGCAAAAAGATTTCGACTAAATATTTCTTTGGGTCAAATGAACTATCTAGTACCTATTTTATTCATTTCGATTGGTTTAATCAAAAATTCAAGAATCCTTTTTTTTCTTCGAATACCAAAACTAAGAGGTTTCCCAACCCCATGACGATTAATAGCAGTAACTACAGCAGCTGGATCATCCATTGGTTTTCTGCCAATAGAAATAATTACATCTCCCTCCCTCAAACCGCCAATTTCAGCAGGTCCACCAGGTGCCACATACCTAATCATTGCCCCAGGCAAAACCGCTCCTCCTGGCTCAGATGACGGGACTCTAGAGAGACTTATCCCTACCACAGGATGACTAGCACGTCCTCGCTCTACAAGCTGCTTTGCGATTGTCCTCGCGCGGTTAATGGGTATTGCAAAACCAAGTCCAGCCCCTGGACCAGAACGCACAAGAGTATTAATGCCAATAACCTCACCATTCGCATTTAATAAAGGGCCTCCTGAATTTCCTGGATTAATAGCAGCATCTGTTTGGATCAAATCCAAACGCTTACCCGAAATACCTAATTGGGAAACATTTCGATTGAGATTGCTAATAATTCCAAGTGTCACAGTGTTTTCAAGGCCAAACGGATTCCCAACTGCTATAGCCCAGTCTCCGACACTCAGTTGATCGGAGTCACCCATTGGCGCTGTAGGCCAAGGACCAGGTCCATCAAGACGAACTACTGCGAGATCAGTAAGAGAATCCTGTCCAACCACTCTTCCCGAGAACCTTCGACCATCTGAAAGGCCAACCGTTAATCGATCCATTTTCTCTACAACATGTGCATTAGTAAGGACCAACCCATCTACAGAGAAGATGACACCACTACCCTGTCCTCTTTCAATTCTTGAACGCGGAGTTCCCAGACCTCTCATCCCAAAAAAACGTTCGAGCGCAGGGTCCATTAACAATCCAGGTGGCAAAGAGCGTGAGCTTCTACTACGGACCGTTCTCTGAGTGTCGACTGTCACAACCGCTGGTCCACTTCGTGCAACCGCAGCAGCAACAAAAGATTTCTCAGCCAAAGGCTTTCCTAGAGGAGACGCACTTAAGGAGCCAACAAATGTTCCTTGGAAGAAAGGAAGACATAACAGACCCACTCCAATTGCCAAAGATGTGCTCCATGGCTTGCCATGTTGCTTGGATCTCCATCCAAGACTGCATATTCCCGTTGAATCCTCCTCAGAAGTCACGCTCATGCGACAAGAAAGCAACAAAATCAAGAATGAAGGAGTCCTCTTCATCTAGGAGCAAAACCCTATGCAAAAGAACCATTTAATGGCATAGCACCCAACTCAAAGCAATAGAATCAATGGAATTGATCAATGCCTGGCATAATTTAAGTATTGTGACAAATGTAAATCTTGCTTGTGATGGTCCGATCTTGCCTCAACTTGCTTGAATTGCCTGTTTTGACAAGACATTTCATTGAACACAAAAGAAACAAAGAGAAGCAATCTGAAAAAAACCTTTTTTACAGACAAAAAGTCCTCTTAGGGAGCATAGTGAATCAATGCTGAGCTCTCTATTCCCACTGCTCTACGCCACAGTTTTATTTGTCTTGCTATTGCAAGCGTTCCGTGTAATGGCAAAGGGATATAGCTCTGCAAATTCGCCTAACAAAAGTAAATATGACCCTCAAAACTCAAGTGAAGACCGCACTGGACGACTAACTATTCACCCCGAACTACTCGACCAAGATGGAAGGATTACGGATGAAGAATTACTCACGGTTCGTTTCTCAGGAGACAATGAGCCACCCCATCCACCTAACCCCCCGGCTTAATAAGTTATAAGGAGTATGCCCAAGGGCGGTACTGAATAGGAATCAAAGGAGGATGCCTTTGTGGATCAAAGAACGCGAATCGTTGCAGCAGTAATCAAATCTGTGAAATTACCTCCCAGATTTCGACTGCGCCTCTTAAAAGAAGAGCCTGTGAGGCTAGAACTAAGTCTTACTCCTGCCTATGGGAAAAAGCCAATTCAAGTTGGTTTAGTCGAGTCACTCGATCTTGTAGCGAGGCGAGATCGGGAAGGACGAATCCCACGAGACCTTCAAGGCACATGGGATTGGACAGTCCGTCATGGCAAGGTAAGCACAGGTGGCTGGAATCCATACCTAAAAGAAGCTCTTCAGACCATGTTTGAGACTGGTCTTCCAGCAATCATCTACGAAGAGCTAACTGGAGACGAATACCATCCTGTTGACGGCACCAAACATGTCCGGTGACATGAAGCATTTTTTGCATTCGCTAGGTATAGTTCATCCTTCAAAAACCAAAAAGAAAACCTAAAGGGAAATTACTTGCGATGGACAAATTCTTCTTTAACTTAGCTTTGATCTGAGGTTTTCATGTCAGACCCCACACAGCCCCGCTTTGGATTCGTCAATTTTGCTGAAACATGGAATGGGCGCCTAGCAATGATCGGCATACTTATTGGACTAAGCACTGAGCTCTTAACCGGACAGGGAATACTTGTGCAATTAGGCATTGGCTAAATAAAGCTTGTAAATAAGGTCCTTGTCTTGTTTTTCGGACCATTCCGATGCATCTCTAGGTGAACAACATCCAATTGACTTTCAAATAAGCGAAAGTGGTTAGTAGTTACCTCAATCATTTGGCTCCTTTTTACGTGAACAATCGACGAGATGGAGCCAGGCTTCTAAGTATGTCCCTGGTTATTGTTGCAATCTCATTTACGCAACTAGCTCATTCTTGGGGCAAATTACTAGCCGTAGTTGCATGCGCTATCTCTATCTATTGGGGAATCTCCTACAGACGCCTTGACCACTGAAGCGATCAAAACCTATTCAGTCAGTGAACTAGTAGTAGCAATTGGGAATCTGCTGGAAAGAGGTTTTGCACCGCGTTTTCTTGTTGAAGCCTCCATCTCGAAAGCACAACTCAAAAAAGGCCATCTTTGGATGACCTTAAGTGACGGGAAGGCAAGCATCACAGCAGTCGTTTGGGCATCCAGGCTTAAGCAAATTGCTTATATCCCCAAAGAAGATGATGGAGTGATTGTCGTCGGCAAGATCAATTTTTGGGCCGCGAGAGCTAGTCTTGCCGTGCAAGTTTTGGACATGCGTCCTAAGCGCTCCACGGTTCTGAGACAATTTGAACAAGTCAGGTCAGAACTTCTCGATGAAGGGATTATTGACGAAGCAAACAAAAGACTCCTCCCTCCTTACCCCAACTCGGTAGCAATCCTCACAAGCAGTCCCAGTTCTGCTCTAGCAGACGTCTTGAGAACTTCAAAAGAGCTTTGGCCATTGACCAAATTAATTATCGTTCCCATTCCAGTACAAGGCAATGTGGCCATTAAGATTGAGCGCTGTTTGCATTATCTTGCTCAAAAACATAAGGAACTTGGATTTGAAGCAATTGTGCTCGCTAGAGGAGGAGGATCACGAGAAGATCTAATGGTTTTCGATAACAAAAGCCTTTGTTTGAAACTGTCAAAATTTCCATTGCCAGTAGTCACTGGAATTGGTCATGAAGATGACCTGACTGTTGCAGATTTAGTAGCTGATTACCGTGCAGCGACTCCAACAGCGGCGATATTGGCACTTCTTCCTAGCCGAAAAGCAGCACTTAGCCAGTTAAAAGAACGAAAAAAAAGGCTCGCAGACCATTCCAAATGGTTAGTTCGAAAAGAGCGCAAACAACTGTCGGAGCGCAAAAGCAAATTAAAAGAAGCTTCACCAATATTGTTAATAGCAAATCAGAGACATTCACTCCAAAAGAAACATGATTTTCTCAAGGCTCTTTCACCAACCCTTTGGCTCAAAAGAGGTTTCGTAATCTTAAAAAATCAAAAAGGAATTTGTATAACAAGCATCAAAGATGTTTCCATTTCTGAAATAATCAATGCAGAACTTATTGACGGAGAAATCGAAGCAAAGGCTACAAAAATCCTCTCAAAGAAAGATCATTTAAACTAAAAATGTCAGCTTCGAATAAATTACCAAAAAGCAATAAAGCCAATAATACAAAGCCTAACCGCAAAGATCATGAAAACACGCAAAAAAAGCTTTTAATCAAATTACGCCAAGATGTCGAAGTATTGAGCTATGAAGAAACTATTTGTGCACTAGATCTTCTTCTTACTGAATTACAAAACGAGAATATACCAATCCACGAAATCCAACATAGCTATTTAAAAGGCAAGGTATATGTTGAACATTGCGAAGAACTCCTCAATAATATTGAGCAGGAGGTTCTGGAAATGAATCCAGAAGCAATGGAATTAGATTACTAAAACAAATTAATGTATAGAATCCTTCCCCAAAAAACTAGTATTTACCTAGAAAACTTTCAAGGAAGTCGCTTAAAAGTCCCGCAAGTTCAAGATAGATGCAAAGAACACTTACGATTCAGAGCCTTCATCCTTAGCGATAACATCAATAGTTGCCGAACTGGCATCAGATGAACTCTGGGAGGACCCGCCAGAATCGGATGATCGATTAAGCCCTGATCCGCAGACAGGGCATTGACCTGCCGATCCAAAAGTACGCATACCACACACTTCACAAACAACCATGCGGGACTGAATTACTCGCCAACCAATCCAACCAACCCCTGTCAATAAAAGTGGAAGGACCAAAGCCGCAAGCAACAAGCCCCCAGCAAGATCCAGCAAAAACCTCCCAGCTGCTGTTGGCAGCAAAAAAAGAAGTAAAACTCCCAAAAAGAAAAGAGGTGATGGCCTATTCATTTAATTTTTGCCAACATGGTGTTCCCTCTATAAAACCTGAGTACCCAAAAATGCAGTCCTAATGAATGCATCCATAAATCGAACCATATTGAGCAAATTAACAGTTGAAGAAGTCAATATGATTATCAACTAGCTGAATTAATTATATCCAAATAAGAACAAGGTCTGTAACCACATTACTTAGAGTAAAATTACTCTGAAAAATCAACGCCTATAGGAACAATAAGAAGGGTTTGCAGAGTATCTCACTAATAGATCTCATGCTTTCAAAAGGTCTTGATCTCTTCGATGCTGAATCCTCATACTTGCCAAAACAACACTCCAACACTGCCCGTAATAAAGAATCACGCCAATCATCCAAACCCAAAGAGTTAAAACCAAAACTCCACCAATGAAACCATATGCTTGGAAACGAGATCCAAGAGAAAGGATACTTCTACTAACAGTCAAATTAAGGGTCGTTAGCAAAATACCGATCATCAAAGCACCTGGGATCAAGGGTCTTAAAGGAACACGGCGACTTGGCAGAAATACTTGCAATAACAAGGCCATGCAAGACAAACCAAGCCAAGGAATCACGAACTTGCCTACTTGTAAAACTGGAATATGTACCAACCAATCACCTAGCCAAGGAATTGTCACAACCAATTGGTCTAACAAAGCACCAGGAATCATTCGGACATTTGCACTAATCTGATCCAAAACAACCAACAGTCCAACAACAATTACCACTACAAAAGCTTCAATCCGTGTTCGCAAAAAACGGAAAGCTTGACTTTTCCATGGAGCAGGTGATGTGGGCATGGGCAGGACATCTGCCCAAAGACGATCTGCACCCCTTTGCAAAGTTAAGTAAGCATTTCCAGCAGTAACCATTAAAAAGATTGCGCCAAGCAAACCAGCTCCAAATCCCTGTTGAACAAGCTTGACAAGAGTTGCCTCAACCAAACCAACAACAGATGGAGGCAACACTTGAGCCGCAAAATTAATAATCTGCTGATCCAAACCATTCTGTCTTCCTAAAAACCATGAAGCCACAGAAAGAGATATCAGCAGGATTGGGAAAAATGATTGCAGCGTGTAATAGGCAAAAGCAGCACTAAGGTCTACACAATCAAGGCGATTCCAACGCTCATAGGCCCGCCATAAAGTCCCTATCAACCAGCTCGCTCTACGCCTCCAACGAAGTCCCACTCTTGGCTCAATCGGTTGGCTAAAACGCTAGCTCCTGTATTAAAGATTAGCTTTAATTAGTAATGCATGTTGAGAACAATTTTGTCAGTCCATTGCATTGGAAATCTCCGCAAGTCTGCGTAAAATCGATGAAGATTTTAGATTGATTACTTCCTTGTTAGAGCCTCTCCCCATGACAAAAGACGGTGCAATTCTTCTCTTGAACTAGCTGTTAAAACAGGAAATGCTTTGGAGCTTAAATTTTGCCCAGGGGCAAGTCTAGAAGGATCTTCTTCGAGCCATTTAATAGGGCAGCCAAGCTCACTCAAGACAAGCCAAGCCGAAGCAAGGTCCCATATTTTCGGGGTAGCTTCTAAAGCAGCCGTTGTTTGTCCAGTAGCGACACCAACCATATTCAAACTAGCCACTCCTAATAGTCGAATCTTCCCAGGAAAAGGCTGAGTGGGCCTTCGTTGCAAAACTCGAATCGAACGACTGCAAAAAGATACACATTGACTTCCCGAGTTTAAACGAGCCTTTTCAGTAAGTGGCTCCCCATTACGCCAAACCCCCTGGCCTCGAATAGCAACAAATCTCTGCCTAAGTGGAGGTATGTCCAAAAAAGCACTCTCTGGCCTACCCCCAACAAAGCGAGCAACAGATATAGCCCAATGAGGAATACCAGCAGCAAAATTAGTAGTCCCATCTAATGGATCAACAACCCAGTAAGCACTTGAACTAGGGACTATTTGCGAACCCTCCTCACTTAAGACTCCCTCTTTGGAAGCTATATCCTCAAGCCCTCTCACAATTGTGAGATCACTCCATCGATCACAAGAAGTTATCAATGTTCCATCCTCTTTAACGTCAGAAGCAATCTGACCAAAGTCATGGCGCTGTCTATCAGCAACCCTATCTAATAGTGTATGTACTGCATCAATCTGAGAAGGTTTTAAAGATTCAGACACAGATCTTCCACTCAAGCCTGATCATCATTTCGAGAAACGAAACAAACAGAATTTGGTGGAGCCTGAGTATTAGGCAAATCTGAGGGTTGGCTGGTTGGTGTCATTTTATCTAAAAGCAAGTCAATACTGCCGCACAGATTAATCTTATCTAAGCCCGTCCTACGACGTAATTGAAGAAGACTTTTATTGTAATTCGCAATTGCATCTGCATGATTCAATTCAGCTTGTGTCAGATCACGCTGATTATTAATCACTTCCCGTTGTGTTGAGATACCAGCATCAACCCTCAAACGAGCCAATCGAAGAGCCTCTCTTTGAGCCATAACCTCCATAGATGTAGTTTCTATATTTTGAGTAGCAGAAGAAAGGTTAAAAAAACTATCTTCAACATCTTTTCTAATCCGGTTTCTTTCTGCGATAAATGCGTACTCACTTTCCTTCGCCTTCTCCTTATTATAACGGTACATTGCTCTAGCATTTCCACCATCAAATAGTTTCCAGGTCGCAGTTATTCCTACAGTATTAGTTGTATTCCAACTATAATCTTTTGGCTCTACTGGCGCAACTACATTAACTTGCCCATCAGTCCGATATGTACTCAAAGTATTAAAAATACTGATTACTGGCTGAGTCGCTGCAAGGGCTTCATTGGCCTTACTATTGTTTATAGAAACATCAAGAATTAAACGATCCAACTCTTCTCTATATGTATAAGCTCCAATCAAACTTTCCTGCAATGTAGGCTCCCATTCACCAAAAACCTTAAGAGGAGACTCAGTAATTGGTGCAACATTCTGAGGGAGATTGACTATTGACGCCAAATGACTTCTAGCATTTTTTTGCTCTAAAATAGATCTACTTAAGATACTTTTGTCTCTAAGAAGCTGTGTTTCCGCCTGTAAAACCTCAAACTTACTAGCAATACCTGCATTAAAACGAACTTCAGCATCTTTCAAACTCGTAGCTGAAGATTTAACTGAATTTTCTGATATTTGAACTCCTTCATCGGCTCTTTGTAATTGAAAGTACTGTATTGTCCCTTCGAGAACTAAGTCCCTTAATTGAATCAAATAAGAATCTCTAGCTCTTTCATAATTAGCTCTTGCCAAAGCAATCTGAGGAACACGAGCTGGATCAATTAAATTCCACTTAATCTTTGCTGAGAAATCTCTTTTCCACTGGCTACTAGTTAAATCAGGAGTTGTTGAATATTTTGAGTTGCTGTGATGATCTGCAGAAAGATATTGGGGCAAGCCATTGGACGATAAATCCAATGATGGATACCAAGATGAAATGGAAGCCAGTAATTTTGATTTCGCCTGGGCAACCTGCATAGCAGATGCTTTTAAGCTGTAATTATTAGTCTTAATCAATTTCTCTATCTCAAGTATTGATATTGGTCGAAACTCAGTCACCTCTACCTCAGAAGGTTGATTAGGCAAAGCCAAGCTTCCTAAGCCAAGAGAAGAAAGCTTGGACTTGGACAGATTTTCTGAAGGAAAAGGTCTTAAAGACTCATGAGAAGGAGGTAACTGCTTTGCAGAGGCCTCAGAAACTCCTTGAGCAAGCAATGCTGCAAGAAAAACAATTCTTACGTTCGTCCTAGACACAGTGATTCAGATACTCGATGAAGCTTAGTGAGTCCCCTCACTAACTCCTATTGCGGCGGTAACGATATCAGCAACCCCATTCACAATCCTGATTGGGACGTTTAGAGCCAATCCAACAGCATCAACAGTCATGTCATCTAAAAAGAGTGCCTTTTCAGGATGCAACATCATTGACGGCAAAAGCAGCTCCTCACCAAGGTTCTTATCTCTCAGTCCGTCAATAAGGTCATGACCCGTCAGAAGGCCCGTCACAACTTGGTCTTGCCCCCAATATGGACTTGACAACCCATACAATCTGAATGTCAAGCCTTCAATGGAATTGAACCTAAAAGAGGCTGGCCTCAAAGCTTCTACTACTAAATTTCCAACCACCCAACTGCAGTCTCTTGGGCAGGTCAATCGTTTAGGAAGATCAATCGTGGCATGGTTCATAGCTTCTAAAAAAGCTCTGATTGTGCCAACTCCATTCTCTTGTTGAGGCAGATCTTCATAAGAAGGCCTTTGAGGCAAAGTTTTTTTCGCAATCAAATACCACTCATCAGCAAGCCAAGCAAAACGGGTCCCTAAAAGGCTGAAAAAATGTCTCTGAAAATGCTCGACAATTGATATCACTTTCTTTGCAGAAGCTTGATCAACTGGCACTAATCCATCTTCTTCAGGTCGAAAACGAGTCAACCCAACCGGAACCACCGCGACTGAAAGCACCGCGGGCCAATCGGCTTTTGCAAACTCAGCTAAATCTACAAGCGTTTTTTCTAAAGCCTTTCCATCATTAAGCCCCGGGCAGACAACAACTTGTGCGTGAATTTGGAGGCCATTTCTGGAAAACCAGTTGAGCTGGTCCACGATTAGACCGGCCCTGGGATTCTTTAATAATTTAGCCCTCAAAGAAGGTTCAGTTGCATGTACCGAAACGTAAAGAGGGCTAAGACGCTGAGCCTTTATTCTCTGCCAGTCTGACTGTTTGAGATTTGTCAATGTCAAATATGATCCATAAAGAAAACTCAAACGAAAATCATCGTCCTTTAAATAAAGAGTTGACCTTTTTCCAGGTGGTTGTTGATCAATAAAGCAAAAAGGACAATGATTGTTGCACTGCTTCAAGCCATCAAATAAAGCTTCTGTAAAAACCAATCCCAGTCCATCATCAAGATCTTTCTCGAGATCAACTATATGAATCTTCCCCTCTGCATCAATAACTTCAAGTTGCAACTCTTCCTCAACAATCAAATAACGATAATCAATAAGGTCTCGTGGCCGAACTCCATTAATAGTGAGCAATTGGTCCCCAGCTTGAAAGCCCAACTCTTCCCCAATTGATCCCTTCTCAACAGATTCCACCACTGCAGGTATTGGGCAAGTAGCCAAACCTTCAATTTCCAATGGTGTCGACTCGACACCTGATGAAAGCTCATTCCACACAGTCGAAAAGAGCGCTTTTTCTCAATTTGATAGCACAGATCTCCACCAGACCAAAAGAACCATTCCAAAGAACAATCTATAAGCTACAAATATCCAAGCGCTATGTCGTTCTAAATAACTCAAAAGCCAATCAATGGAAAGCCATGAAACCACAGTTGCAGAAGCAATCCCCAAAACAATAGGCAAGAAACCATGAGTCGAAGAGACCTCAAAAGCATCTTTAAGCTCTACTAAACCCGCAAGAGTGATTGCGGGGATGCCAAGAAGAAAAGAAAATCTTGCAGCCTCCTTGCGCTCCCATCCATCCAGCAAAGATGCAGTCAAGGTAATTCCAGAGCGTGAGACACCAGGAATTAAAGCCAAAACCTGTCCCAAACCAACAACTAAACCATCTCTTCCTTTGACCATTCTCAAGGTCTTTAAACGTGGCCCAAACCGCTCGGCCAATGCAAGCAACAATGCCATCAAAATCGAAACCGACGCAATAGCAGGAATACCTCTTAAAAAAGAAGTTTCATAACCAGTCCAAAAAAGCTTGACGGCCATCCCACCGAAAATAATGGGCAAAGTTCCAACAAATAATGCGAGGCCTAACTGAGCTTGAGGTTCCCTCCACTGGCTTTGCCTAATACCTAAACCAATGCCCTTCAAAACACCCTGAATATCTCTGCGAAAATATGCAATTACCGCGAAAATACTTCCCAGTTGCAATACAGCCGTCACAGAAACACCGGGGTCACCCCAACCGAGTGCAATAGGTACAACCTTCAGATGAGCTGTACTGCTAATAGGCAAGAATTCTGTAAGTCCTTGAATTGCCCCAAGAACCAAGTACCTCAAACAGTCTTCAAGCAAATTCGATGTTTCAGTCAGGAAAATCATTAACTGCATGTGGACCATACAAAAGAAAGCCATTGCCAAGAATGAATACTCTTTCTTGGATCAGCAGCTTCTGGATAGTCTTCTAAGGTTCTTTGGTTTGATTGAGAAATCACTTATGTGCATTAAATAGCGGAAACCAAAACACCAGTCGGAGAACAAGAACCAATCGCTAAAGATCAAATCCTGAGTAATTCAACCCCATCACAGGCACCTCAAAAGGTTAGTGAAGCTTATCTTTCAAAGCCTAGGAGCCTCCAGTTTTGGTCAAGTGCCATGGTGGTACTACCTGTGTTTTTGCAGGCTCCATGGGTTCACTTACATCCCTTCTCTGCATGCCTTTTTACATCAATAATTCTTGGGATAGGCATTTACTTAGTTGAAAGCAAGCATCAAAGATGGGGCAATCCAGGCTCACTACTAGTTGGCGTTAGCGGCAGCTGGTTGGGAGGGTGCCTTTTTTGGGGATGGCTTCGTGGACATCCTCTGCTTCATCTTCCAGTAGAAGCTATAGCTCTTCCACTTGCATTAGGTGGACTAAATACACGCTGGCGAATTGGTTCATCCTTCTATTTAGCTTGCTTATTGGGTACAGCCTTCACCGATCTAATGATGGTCATCACTGGAGTAATGCATAGCTGGCCTGTAGTTGTAAAAGCTTCCATGCAAGAAGCTCCAACCGTTTTACATAAAACAGCAATAGAACTTCTTCATCCAATACCTTTTGGCTGCCTTATTGCTGCAGGAGCCATAATCTTGTTGCTTGCCCGTGAGATGAATAAAAAAGCCGCGCTTGGACATAGCCCAAATCAAACTTGGCTTGTAGCTAGCGCAGCACTAACAACAACTTTATGGATCGATGGACTTTTCTTTCTTTCTGCCCTCTTTCAACCCAAACTCAGTGGTCTGATCTGAAACAAACTGCAAAAGCTGAGCACATTCATCTAAATACTCCTTCTCCTAAATTGTAAAATTTGAATCAAGGCTTCTTTAAAAGCTTTGAGTTCCAATAAAGCCATTTATCAAAGACACTTCTACACCAATTGACTTAAACCAATGGATTAAAACTCTCAGCAACAGACAATACGCTTATTTCACTGCTATTTTCACAATCAACCCAACCGCAAGCAGTCGATGAAGTAAACGACTTTTTGCAGGTTTCATGAGGATTACCCCACCAACAAGTTCTATTCCTCAACTCCAATGGGATGTGATTGTCATTGGAGCTGGAGCGGCAGGTCTAATGACATGTCTCGAACTGCCATCACAACTCAAGGTGCTTTTGCTTAATCGCAACACTAGTCGTCGTTCATCTAGTCGGTGGGCTCAAGGAGGTATTGCAGCTGTCACTCGTTCAGAAGACAGCCCAGAGAGTCATGCCGAAGACACTTTTAAAGCAGGGTGTGGACTATGCGATGGGGACTCAGTACGTCAGATGGTTCAAGAAGCACCTCGCTGTGTTCACAGATTGCAAAAGCTTGGGATGGAATTTGATCGAGAGGGAGATTCTTTGGCAACAACTCTTGAAGCCGCTCATAGTCATAGACGAGTACTTCATGTTCAAGACAGAACAGGGCGTGCACTAATAGAAGTACTTCAAGATCAAGTCGACCAACGGGCAAATCTTCTTCATCGAAGAGGTGTACGAGTAACGCAACTCTGGGTTGAGAACAATCGATGCTATGGCGTGCAAGTTTTAGATGGGCCACTCCTTCATTGGATTTCATCAAGAGCAGTTGTGCTGGCAAGCGGCGGCGGTGGACATTTATTTGCAAATACAACTAACCCTGCACAAGCATGTGGAGAAGGCCTTGCACTTGCATGGAAAGCAGGGGCAGCCATCGAAGATCTTGAATTCATTCAATTCCACCCCACAGCATTAATGCTAGAAGGAGCCCCTTCTTTCCTCCTAACGGAAGCGTTACGTGGAGAAGGAGCAGTCTTAGTTGATGCGAATGGGGATAGCCCGGTTTCCAAATTAAAAGGAGGTGATCTTGCCCCGCGTGATCAAGTAAGCAGAGCTTTGGTAGAAACAATGAGGGCACAAAAAGTTCAACATCTTGGGTTGGATCTCACAAAAATCCCTCAAAAAAGATTGGAAGCGCGATTCCCAAACATCCTTGAAAGATGTAAAGAGTTCGGTCTCGATCTTCCGAAAGAGCCCATACCAGTTGCACCAGCAGCGCACTACTGCATGGGAGGAGTAGCAACAAACTTGCAAGCCGCAACTACTCTCAAAGGGCTCTACGCAGTAGGGGAAGTAGCCTGCACAGGGCTTCATGGAGCCAACCGTCTGGCCAGTAACTCTTTAATGGAATGTCTTGTATTTGCAAGACAAATGGCCTCAATCGAATTAGGCAGCGGAAAACCAGGCCTAGTCAATAACATTGAGATGAATCCACAGCCTTGTTCAGAAAAGCTGCATGGGATTGAAACAGATGCATCTCTAGCAAAGGCAATCGAATCTCTTAGAGGACTTTGCTGGCGTGAAGTAGGAGTAAACAGAACTGCCAAAGGCATGCAACAAGCTCTTAAGGAGATTCAGCAAGATCTACAGGCAATTCGCTCACAACCATTACTCAACTTGCTTAATAATCAGAGCAAAGATATTTGCCATAGGCTTGACAATATTGGTCGCAAGAATCTCAATTTGCTTTTAGATCTCAGTCATCGTCAACTAACAAGTTCATTACTTTTAGAAGCATGCTTATTCAGAGGTGAAAGTCGAGGAGGACATTTCAGGTCAGATGTGCCAACAACCCTTCCCCAATGGAAATGTCACACCCGTCAAAAAATTGGAGAGGGTCTTTCTACTAGACCTGTAAAGGAATAAGACTTCTCAAAACCTCCTCTTGCCGTTATATCCACTTAAATCTGCAAGTCTCTCAAGTGATTTAACCCCAGAAAAAAGTTCACCATTAATTTCCCATGTAGGGAAGCCTTCAATTTCTTTACTTAAGCAAAGAGCTCTTTGACTATTCTGGCCATCTTCAGCACACTCAATAACACGAAGTTGAGAAGTAGCTTGCTTCCCAAACATTTCCTTCTGGTCATGACAATGAGGACACCAATATGCGCTATACATAACTACACCTTGTTTTGACAAATGCTGGGCAAGATTAATTTCATATGAAGTACTAATACTCTCAACAACTGGCGGTACCCCCTTGCCCACCTGAAAATCATCAGGAGATTTCGGATCAACAGCTGAAACCCAAATAAATCCAGCGAGGAGAGTTCCTAGAGAAAGCAAAAAGCCCCTAAAAAACAATTGGCCAAGATCATCCCACCCGCCACCAATAACAGAAACAATCAAAAGAGCAATGGAAATACAAGCTGAGAGAACACAAAAAAAGCAAAATGCATCAATCCTAAAAACCATTAGACCGATCAAAAGCAAGCTAAAAACAGCCATGCAACACGAAGACAAAAACATTCCCCACCAAGTTCGGCGTGTTATCTCCAACTTGCGCTCCGCTATTCCAGGCAAAAAAGGAATGATTGCCATTCCAAGCACAGCGAAATAAGCAATCGCCCCAAAAAATGACAATGGAAGCAATAGAGCATCGCCTAAGGGGACTGTTCCCCATGCACTGTTCAGTACCTTGTCACATCCATCCGAGCCGCCAGGACATGAGAGGGTTCCTAGCCAACCCCATCTATGCAAGGTAATTGAGCCAGTATCAATAAGGCCTACTGTTGCAAGGATTGCCATGACAATCCTTGCCCATTTGGATCCAAGATCCTGGCGGCGACGACTAAAAAGGCGAGATGAACCCATTACCAGGGAATATTTTTGATGATTCTTACAGTTCTTGAGGAAAAGGTCTTTCACTAATGTGATTTATGGATCCAACTATTAGCGGGAAAGCAGTTTTAGCGAGAAAATCAATGCACCAAAACCAGTCTCAATCAAAAATCACTCCTGAGAAAGGGCAATTGGATTCCAATAGCAAACCATCTGTAGCTTTTACGCATCTTGGCTGCGAAAAGAATCGAATAGACACTGAACATATGTTGGGTCTACTAAAGCAAGCTGGTTACAAAGTCAGCAGCAACAAAGCAGATGCTGCTGTTGTTGTTGTAAATACGTGCAGTTTTATCCAAGATGCAAGAGAGGAGTCTGTGCGCACTCTTGTAGAACTAGCAAATGAAGGGAAAGAACTCATAATTGCAGGCTGTCTAGCCCAACACTTCAAGGGAGAACTTCTGGAATCACTCCCTGAAGCCAAAGCAATTGTTGGGACAGGCGACTATCAACACATTGTGGAAGTTCTTCAAAAAGTTGAAGCTGGAGAAAGAGTCAACAAGGTCAGTACCACTCCCTCGTTCGTAGGTGACGAGAATCTTCCACGTCTGCGAACAACTAATCAAGCAGTCGCTTACCTAAAAGTTGCAGAAGGTTGTGACTATAAATGTTCCTTCTGCATCATTCCAAAGCTGAGAGGCATACAAAGAAGCAGACCAATCGAATCAATAGTTGCTGAGGCACAGCAACTAGCTCTTCAAGGAGTTAAGGAGCTGATCTTAATCAGCCAAATCACGACTAACTACGGATTAGACCTTTACGGAAAACCCTGCCTCGCAGAATTACTTCGAGCACTTGGAGAAGTTCCGATTCCCTGGATACGTATTCACTATGCATATCCGACTGGTTTGACTTCTGAAGTATTAGATGCATATAGGGAGGTCCCTAACGTTTTGCCATACCTTGACCTTCCCTTGCAGCACAGTCATCCAGAGGTTCTCAAAGCGATGAATCGTCCCTGGCAAAAAACAATTACTTCTGATCTAATGAGCCGAATACGAGACCAGCTTCCCGACGCCATTCTTCGTACAAGCCTCATAGTTGGATTTCCAGGGGAAACCGAGATGCATTTTGATCATCTTGCCTCATTTATCGAAGAGCAGCGCTTTGATCACGTAGGAATATTTACTTTCTCATCTGAAGAAGGAACAGCAGCATCAAGTCTCCCAAATCATGTCCCTCCTGCAATCGCACTGGCACGCAAAGACAAATTAATGGCGCTTCAACAACCAATATCGGCTGCATGCAACAGCTCTTGGATTGGTCGAACTGTTGATGTTTTAATTGAAAAACAAAACCCACAAACTGGGGAAGTGCTAGGTCGCTGTGCCAGATTTGCTCCTGAAGTGGATGGAGAAGTACATCTCGAACAAAGTAAGAAGATTGAGGCTGGAACAATGGAGCCCGTTCTGATCACTGGAGCCGATCTGTATGACCTGACAGGGGAAATAGTTGGTGCTAAGCACATGGTGACCAACCTAAAAAGTCCCTTGCGAGAGAATTCAAAAAACTAAATAATTGCGCTTCATCTGCAAAAGAAACGGCTTATCAAAATGACAAGTCACTTGAATGATTGACAGCAAAACTGGACTTCCTCAGATCAGTTTCGCCGATCTAAGCAAGGTGTTCAAAAGAAATGCTGTAACAATCCCACCACCAATCAACAGAACGTAAAAAAGGATGCCCATATCTTTAGGGAGAACTAAGGACTATTAGATCAGACCTTAAGGTCAAATTCGATTATAGATAATTAAGTCTCAATCTTGTATATAAGGCTCTCCACTGATCAAACAAGCTTCAGCCCTCTGCAATTCCCTTCCCAAATAAAGAGCATGGTCAAGACGGCTTAAGGGGAAAGGACCTACTCCTTCTGTAAGTTGAATCCCTAATTCCTTAGCGCTCCGAGCCCGATAAACATGAGAAGGCTTGCGTGATTCACCTCCTCTGCAGCCAATAGGCTCGCCTGTCTCAGGGTTTGTTGCTAGCCCTTCCTCATTTACATCATTCGTGAAATGCTCGATGATCAATTCATCAGCCACAGAGTCAATTCTTATCAAAAAATATCCACTCGGATCAAGCGCTATAAAACGCTGAGACAATTTTTCATCCAATTCATGAATAGCATCTGAAGTTTGTTGCTTAAAAAGTGAGGTCATTTCTGGAATTCAAAAATTCAAGTAATCAATTCTTGGGATGAAAAGGCATGTCAGCATTTAAGGTCTCAATCTGATCAATCATCATTGAGTTGGCATTAGGGAGCCAATCTCTAATAACTTTATCCATTCTGCGGTTATACCAGCGATGCAAACTTGTATGAGATTTGGCCAAAAAGCCCCTTCTTCTCTTATGACTTCCGCCAGCCCCTGGATCAAACCTCTTTATGCCATTTGTCAAAGCCCATGAAATAGGAGAGTAATAACAAACCTCAAAGTGAAGGCTAGGAATATCCAACTCAGTTCCCCAATAACGTCCCCATAACATGGAGCCATCCGTGACACATAAAGACATAGCCAATGGGTCTTTGGGAATACCTCTATGTGCACTAAACAAAACCAATTGTTCAAGTTGCTGAGGGTCAAATAGAAAATCAAAAAAGGTTTCTGAGAGATACTTGCTTCCCCATTCCCCCCATTTAGCGCAATGCTGCTCATAAAAACTGTGCATTCTTCGAAGCAAATTGACATCAATATCCGAACCACTAATCGCAGAAACTATTAATCCAGCTTCCTTAACTGCCTTGCGTTCTCTCTTGATATTGCGTCGCTGGTTGGCATTGAACTTACTAAGATAATCCGAAAAATCAGACTGTCCTTCAGCAGACCAAAGGCTCTGCTGATTCAACCAAGCGGCACAACCAACTTTTTCAGCAAGCTTGCACCATTGATCGTCGACATATAAAAAATTAGTGCTGAGGATTCCATTTTTAAGAGCAAAATTATCAATAACCTTAATCATCAAAGTAGTCATCTCCTCCTCATCTTCGTCATCGGCAACGTAAAAGCGATACCCCTCGACAGGACTCAAAGGACTCATCCCAATTAATTTCGGGTAATAATTAAGGCCTAAATCCATGGCCAAGCGTGCAAAGGCTTGGTCAAAAACAAACTCACCAAAACTATGAGATTTTAGATATAGAGGAGCAACTGCAACAGGCACTTGCCCTCTCCAAACAGCTAAATGCCAAGGCTGCCAACCATTCAAAGGAGAGATACTTGAAGAGTCTTCTAGAGCTGCAAGCCACCTCCACCGATAAAAAGGAATAGCTTGATCGCCTACTAGAAATTGCCATTGATGCTCAGGAATCTCTCTAATTGATGTGTGCCAACGGGGGTCAAGCTTGGCCATTCCATTCAAAATTTCCTAAAGCACAAAAAATAGATATCCACGCAAGACGAAATCATCGCAATTCAAAAAACTTGTTAACTCATACTCAGATTGACAGAGCGATTTCGGAAATATCTCAAAATCAATTCATTGCCTCCAAGCATTTCAGTACCTTTTAAAAGCCAGGCTTCTGGAGATTGAAGTTCATTAGGCAAATTTTCTAGTGCGGTAGGGACCCATGTATAAGTTCCACCCAAAAGCCTTGGAGAGATAGTGAGTTGTAGCTCATCAACTACATCAGCTTTCAAAAAGGATGCAATTAACTGCGCACCGCCTAGTAGAACAAGGCGAGACAACCCAAAATCTGCAAGCTCAAAAATAGTTTTTTTCCAGTCGCCACATAAAGGAAGCTGCCGAGAAAATCCAATTGGCGTATCCCTCTCATGAGAGGCCCCTTGTCTCACTTCTAAAGGACTTAATAGCCAACGCTGTATAGGTTGATCAAAAAAACGCCAATCCAGTTGATAACGCCTTTCGCGACTAACCAAAAGGGAAATAGGCTGTTCCGTACGACCTTCCTGAACCCTCTTCCTAACTAGATCAGAATCATGAATCAAGCATGTGCTGCGGTGAGCACGTAATGTCCCTCCTCCCATCAGAGTCGCATCAGACCACGCAAGAGCCTTTTCCAAAGCTCGTTTATCACCGCCTCCACCAAGCATTGCTTTACCACCAGAAGACATAGCCAAGCGTCCATCAAGGCTAATTGCTAGCACAATTCGCACCACAGGACAGTTCAAAGTATTAATTATGGAGAGCCCAGTGCCTGCAAACTGTCAGGCATGACTCCAAGGTTGGGAGCCTCTGTATAAACCTCGGCTGCATTGTTAGGACTTTCTTGCAAACGAACTTTATGCAACTCAGCTCCAATCTCCTTTATAGGCTCTTTAATACGGTCGGCAATATGTAAAGCGATGTTTTCTGCAGTAGGGACACAGTTAGCAAAGTGAGGAATATCCTTGTTCAGAAAAGTGTGATCAAAAGGCTCAGTAACTAATTCATCAACTAAACGTTGCAGAGCCGAAAGATCGCAAACCATTCCTGTACGAGGATCGATCGAACCACGAACAGTTACATCAATTAAATAGTTATGTCCATGGCCATGAGGACGAGCACATTTGCCGTAGATAGTTTCATTTTCCTGTTGGCTAAGCTCTGGTCTCGCAAGACGATGAGCCGCTGAGAAATGAGACCGAGCTGTCAAATAAGCATCCATAGAATTACCTAAATAATCAGCCCACAACGAAGGCTGTTCGTAAAGACGGATTGAAACAAGTGGCAAATGTGGAACAAGCCTTCTCCAAATACTTCTAGCAAGTGCCTCAGTTGTTGGTAACGAAGCTTCGGGTCTAGAAAGATCAAAATCGGGCCAAGATTCATTGAGAAAATGAAAGTCAAGCTGAGAAGTCACTTCAGAGCGTATGGCATGTTTTACATCCGAGAGATTTACAACCATGCCATCAGCATCAAGATCACCAACCATGGAGACAATTAGTTCATAATTGTGACCATGTCCAGGTGCAAGTGCGCACAAACCAAAGCGGGCATTGTTGTCCTCTGGAGAAAGCTCAGGCAACCAGTAACGATGACTTGCACTAAAGCATGCCCTACGAGTCACCACACACCTGCGGCCCTGACCATGAGGTGCCTTGGTAAATATCTCAGTCATGAAATGCTGTAACCAAGAACAATCCTAATTAATTCAGCATCATTATGACCCTATGAACGATTCCTCAGCCTCTCATCCAATCACAAAGCTCCTTAAAGGATGCAACCTTTATCTAATTGGAATGATGGGAAGTGGAAAAAGCAGCACGGCCAGGCCACTAGCTAAGCAGCTTGGTTATAGCTTTGTAGATTCAGATGCCGTTATTGAGGAAGTAACAAAAAAGTCCATTGACAAGATTTTCATAGAAGAGGGTGAAGAAGGTTTCAGAGATATTGAAAGTCAAGTCATTAGAGCTATAGGAGAAAGGCACTCTTTAGTTGTAGCTACTGGAGGTGGAGTTGTAATTCGTCCCGAAAACTGGGGAACACTTCATCAAGGAATCGTTATTTGGCTCAACCCACCCTTGCAAACACTCACGGACCGATTGCAGTCAGACCCTCTGAAACGTCCTCTTCTGGACAACTCCGAATGGACAAGTGAACTCGAATGTCTTTTAAAGAAGCGTCAATCTCTCTATTCCGAAGCGGATCTTCAATTAGTAGTTGAAAATGAAAATGCCAATGAAGTTGCCCAGAAAATTCTGGAGTTACTGCCATCCAAGCTCACTGCATTGGAGGCTCAAGCCGGACCGCAAACCACTGCAATACAAAACCAGGTTTGACTTCTAATTCACAAGCAGTATCTATTAAATGATCAACTGCAGCTTCTAGCGAAGGTTGACTCTGAAGATCCCTGGGCATTGATTCCATCCTCTCCAACCATTCATAAAGCCAAAGCCTTGTATCTCTTTCGCTGAGCAAACGTTCTGGCGCCCCTGGCACAAGCACTACATAGTCCTCGCAAGCTCTTATTAATGGGTCAGACATTTTAAATCTCTTATAAAGTGTTGTACTGCACCCCCTTGTACTAAATCACTAAAGGGTCAGTTTCTCGCAATGACTCTTCAATCTGATCTCGCCATTGAAAAAGTGGTTGCAATTTAGGATGATCACTTATTCCTAGACAACCTTTACCAGCCAATTCATCCCCTGATGATGCAGGGAATCTCAGTAAAGAAAGTTGCGCAGCTACTGCAAGGTCAGCAACACTCATCGAATTGCCAATAATCCAAGGATTGCTTGCCAAAAGACATGACAGCTGTTCCAAACTTCCTAAGAGATCTGAATATTCCCCTTGGCAAGCAATTTCAGTAGCACCACTTAACCAATGACCTGGAAAATTACCAATGGCATTTCGCAAAGGATTAGGCAAAGCTTTTGGGAAAAGCGCCATTCTTAAATCTTTGTTTTCAGCAGCAGCCTTTATCAGGGCAGTTCTAACTGCATTAGCCAAGGTATTGTCCGCCCAGTCCTCGATCAAATGAATTTGTGCTGCTTCTTTCGCATCTTCTGGGATCAAACGTAAGTCTGGATGCAAACTATCTAAATGACGAATGATTGCACTCGAATCAACAACCACGTGATCCCCATCAACCAAAACAGGGACCTGCCTTTGTCCAGACAACTTGAACAAAGCCACTTGACCCAACCCAGGCAAAACCTCATGAACACTAAAACTAAGGCCCTTAGCCTTCAAAGCCATCCTTACCTTCAGGCAAAAAGGCGAATGACGGAATTGATGCAATTCGAGCATGATCTCAACCGTCAAAAGAAAAACAGAGTAGCCAACACATTCAAAAATTAATCAAATCAATGGGTGAGTTCTTTTCAAACGTTTTTAGGTATCCAAAATACCTAATCACAATCATTCTCGGAGTGTTTGCCTTCATCTTGGCACCTCTAATAAATCTCAGTAGAAGCAATCCATTTACAGCAGTTTCTTTAATCGGAGCATTGATCAGTGGGCTTATTACCCTGTTTTTCGTACTTCGTGAGATGTTGTACACACCATCAATGATGTAGACATGGCACAAGGGCGCAGAGTTGAACGAGTAGCTTCGCTGATTCGCCGTGAAGTCAGCGAATTACTTTTAAATGGAGTACGTGACGAACGCATACACCAAGGGATGGTGACCATTACTGAAGTAGAAGTGTCAAGAGATTTACAACACTGCAAAATATTTGTCAGCATTTATGGGGAAGAGCAGCAAAAAAATGAAGTACTAGATGGACTGAAAGCAGCCAGTGGTTTTCTACGAGGTGAACTAGGCCGCAGAATGAACATGCGACGTGCTCCTGAAGTCATATTCCAGATTGACCAAGGCATCGAGAAAGGTAGTTCTGTTCTAAATCTTCTAGGAAAACTGGAAGTCGAAAGGAAAGCACGCGAAGGGATTCCCCCTGAGAATCAAAATGAATCATCAAACGCATGAGTCTCTGAGGCTGACGGAACAAGTCTCAGAGTTATTAGTAGTACGAGCTAGTGGGCATGAAAATGACAACCAAAGAGATTACCCAAATTGGGAGTTGCCCAACCATGAGTTGCAGCGCCTCCTAAAAGTAGGCATTGGTGGTGTAATTCTGTTCGGGGGAAGTTGTACGGAAATACAAAGGCGCTGTCATCGACTAAATCAATGGGCCATCAAACCATTGCTCCTATGTGCAGATATCGAGGAAGGTGTCGGCCAACGATTTAAAGGTGGAACATGGCTAGTCCCCCCTATGGCTCTCGCTCAACTCTATCTAAAAGAACCACAACGAGCGATGGCTCTTGCCAAGAAATATGGTGAGTGCATAGGCATGCAAGCAAAGCTTTGTGGATTGAACTGGGTACTTGGGCCTGTATGTGATGTCAATAGCAACCCACGCAACCCAGTAATTAATGTGCGCGCTTGGGGAGAAGATCCTCAAACTGTCTCAAAACTTGTTTCTGCCTTTCAGCAAGGTTTGGCGAGCGAAGGTGTGTTGAGCTGTGCCAAACATTTCCCAGGTCACGGAGATACTGAGATTGATTCCCACCTTGATTTACCCTTACTTGGCCAAGACATTCAACAACTTGAGTTATGTGAATTAATCCCGTTTGAAGCAGCTATTGAAGCCGGAGTCAATAGCGTCATGACAGCTCATGTGCTCTTAAAACAGATCGACCCTAAATACCCTGCAACTCTTTCAAAAAAAATCATCTCATCTTTACTTCGACAAAAACTCAACTTTCAAGGTCTAGTAGTAACCGATGCTCTAGTGATGGAGGCAATTACAAAAAGCTACTCATCAGGAGAAGCTGCTGTACTTGCTTTTGCTGCAGGAGCCGATCTGATACTTATGCCTCAAAATCCAGACGAAGCAATCAAAGCAATATGTCATGCCTTGACATCAAAAAAAATTCCTATGGAGCGTCTTGAACAGGCCCTTAACCGTAGAAGAAAAGCTCTTCGAAAACTACAATCTTTTGAATGCAAAGTTAGTTCCAAAACAGCATCTATAAATCACAACGGAATCGAAAGTGAGCAGAGTAGTCAACTAGCAGAAGAATTAGTCAGATTGTCATTGCAAATCCGCAATCCAGGTACACTGCAAACCCAAAAAGAAGCAATCAATTTGATTCGAGTTGATGATGTCCTCCCTTGCCAAGTACTAAGTCAAAATGCACCTGCACTCCAACTACCTACAGAGGCGGGCTATAGCACCGTCTTATGCCACAAACTAAGTATCACTCCATGGGAAAAGAGGCCAGATGGTTCATTGAACTTGAACAGAATTGGAATCGGCCCTGTCCTTATACAACTATTTATTAGAGGGAATCCATTTGTTGGAAATAGCAATAGTATGGAGCCTTGGCTCGAAACCATTGAACAATTACAAAATCAACAACGATTAGCAGGTCTAGTTGTCTATGGAAACCCCTATCTATGGCTTGAGCTAAGTCGATGCCTTGATCCGAATATTCCGGCTGCTTACAGCCCAGGTCAAATGCAAGAAGCACAGAGTCAAGTTTTAACAAACTTATTAGAAGATAAAATTTTTGATAAAGACTCCCAAGTAGAGCCATGGAAACAATTCACAGATTAAATACTCAGCACCTTATTTTTTGCCATAAATGACATTTGTGAGCCTTTCAATGATCGTTCTCAACGAGGAGGCTTCTATTGAAGCTTGTCTGACTTCTGTCCAAAACTTCGTTGATGAAATAGTGGTTGTAGATACAGGGTCGACTGATAACACCGTATCGATAGCCAAGGCGGCAGGAGCAATTGTCCAATCCATACCTTGGCCTGGAGACTTTGCGCCAGCACGTAATGCCGCTTTGGAACTTGTCAAAGGCGACTGGATACTTGTCCTTGATGCAGACGAAGAGCTGGTTCCTGAATGTATACCAGAGCTCCAATCCCTCATATCACAAACCGATCTTCTAGTAGTGAATTTGCTGCGCTACGAGCTCAATGCAAAAATGTCTCCTTATTCGAATGTAAGTCGCTTATTCCGTCGACACCCAAAAATCAAATGGAGTCGTCCATATCATTCCATGATTGACGAAAGCGTAATGGATTTACTGAAAAGCGAACCAAAATGGCGCATACAAGATTGTCTTCAACCAGCATTACTCCACAAAGGCTATCAAGCAAACACGATTAAAATCAAAAACAAGTCTAAACGGCTGAGGGAGGCAATGGAAAATTGGTTGTCTCAAAAGCCTAGAGATCCATATGCCTGTGCCAAGCTAGGCGCTCTGGAAGTAGAAGAAGGAAACATCGATCGAGGTCTAGAACTCCTCAAAGATGGGTTGGCTCAAGAAAACAACTCCACCCCAAGTGAACGCTATGAGCTACTTCTCAATCAAGGTATTGCATTAGCCAAAAGTCAACCTGAGGATTCAATTAAGTCCTATCAAAAAGCTCTTCAGCTACCTCTCAACATCCGATTGACAATTGGTGCTCGTCTGAACTTAGCAGCTTTACTATTTGCTCAAGGGGAGATTGATCAAGCACTTGCATTGACTACCTCAATAATTGAAATGGCTCCTGAGGTCTCCTTAAGCTGGTACAACCTAGGACTAATTCAACGTCATCGAGGAGACATCAAAGCTTCACTTACTGCTTATAAACAAGCCGTAAAGCTCCAGCCTACTCACCCTGAAACACATCAAAACTATGCATCTGCAAGACTTTTAGCAGGAGACATAAATGGCGCTCGGATTAGTTTCCAAAGATCGCTTGCTCTATTAGCTAATCAAAAGCGAAATGAAGAAGCAAATAATCTTCGCAACCAACTTGATGGGATCATAAATCTAGATGAGGTTTAAGCATGAGCAACAATAGAAACTTTTCCCTCACTGGCAAAACTATTGTCTTAACACGTGCCCAGGAACAACAATTTGAAGGTTATAGGCTGCTTGAAGAGCTCGGAGCTACTGTTCTTGGACTCCCAGCTCTAGTGATTACAGATCCAGATCAATGGGGACCACTAGATGATGCACTTCAAGAACTCGAGAGCTTCCACTGGATTGTTTTCTCTAGTGGAAATGGGGTTAAAGCTGTAGAAGCAAGATTAGGTCGACTCAACAAAAGCCTGGCGAATCGACCAAGTTCACTAAGAATCGCGGCTGTTGGAAAAAAAACCGCTGGTTATCTTGAACAAATAGGGGCTCGTGCAGATTTCATCCCTCCAAACTATGTGGCTGACAGCCTTGTCGAACATTTCCCTGTTTCTGGTTGGGGCTTAAAAATGCTTTTACCAAGGGTACAAAGTGGAGGTAGAGAATTTCTACCAGAAGCGTTTAGGTCTGCTGGCGCTCATGTAATTGAAGTAGCCGCCTATCAGTCTTGCTGTCCAGAAACAATCCCTACTGAAACTGCAATGGCCCTCAAGAAAGGTGAAGTTGATTTAATCTCTTTTTGCAGTGGCAAAACTGCAAAACACACAGCCAAATTGTTAAAGAAAAGTCTAGGTAACAATTGGAAAGATCAAATCCAACAAGTAAAAATAATTTCCATTGGCCCACAAACAACTCTCAGCTGCAAGAAATACTTTGAAAGACTTGACGGAGAAGCAGACCCTCATGATCTAGAAGGACTTACAAATGAATGCATCAAGGCCTTGCAGCTTGATACTTAATGTCAAAGATTCTTCAAGCGAAGAAAAATTAAGCCAAGATAGTATCTATCTGTGATTAATATTTTGAGAGCATTAATTTTTAGGCGCGAGTCCATAGCCGCTTTCAACCAAATCTCTAAACCTATCGAGATTGGCCTGCAATTCTTTAGTTACCATTCCCCCTAAAATACTTGGCTCCATTAATGGAGCTAAAACTTTCGGAAGTTCATAAGTGACGCTCAATTTTACAGATGTCACTTGCTCTTGTTCAGAATAAAAGTGAACTGAGCCTTTTGTAGGCAAACCTCCTACTGATTCCCATTTCAACTTCTGAGCATCAACCCGTTCAATAATCCTGGCCTTCCATTTAAAACGAAACCCATTTGCAGCCAAAGTCCATTCAGTTAAATCAGGAAGCGTTGTCGTCTCTTCTTCAACTGTTTTAACCGACTCAATCCAACTCATCCAAAGAGGCATCGCCTCCAAATCACTCCAAACTTCCCAAACATGTCCAACAGATGCTCGGACATTACTAGTCACTGTGTGTTCTAACCACCGTCCCATTGCTAAGCCACCGATTTATTAGTAGCCAAACCAGCTGGCTTACAAAGAATTGCTGCTGCTGCAAGGTGTCCACTCATCGTGGCGCCTTCCATAGAATCAATATAATCCTGGCGGGTATAGCTTCCAGCCAAGAAAAAATTGCTAATAGGTGTGGATTGCATAGGACGATTAGGCTCCATCCCTGGGGACTCTCTATATAAAGACTGCGCAAGTTTGACAACGTTGCTCCAGATCAAC
Source organism: Prochlorococcus sp. AG-409-P01 (assembly GCA_003215335.1). Taxonomy (GTDB): domain Bacteria; phylum Cyanobacteriota; class Cyanobacteriia; order PCC-6307; family Cyanobiaceae; genus AG-409-P01. Next base: position 74,378 of record QCKM01000007.1, read on the forward strand.
TTAAGGTTACGAGAAGATGGAAAGAGCTCTCGAACCTGTCCATCAGTATGAGCCACAATCTGATCCACAGTTTTGGGTATCCAAGGATCTCCAGGAGTTAAAACACATTGGAGAAGCGAACCTAAGCCTTCTCTGCGGTAATCCTCTGGACTGGTCAAGGCAAGGTCTGCAAAGCAGCTGAAATCAGCATCTGCTGTATACAGCAAATTATCTAGACCACTAGGTCTCTGAAGATTTTCTCTAGCCGAATCATTGTCCAATTCAGTCACCCAACCGTCATATCTCAATTGCACCGTTGCGACTGGGACGGCCTGAAGATTATCTATCGCAGCAAATTGAGAGAAGCGGCGCCATTCTTTTGGAAGCAATTTCTGAATGCCGGGAACATCACATGCCGCCAAATAAGTATCTGCATGAACAGTTTTATCCCCATCGGGAGTTCCAAGAGTCAAACCAGTTACCACAGGCGATTCATGATCCTCAAAATGAATCTCACGAACCCGATGACGCAAATGCAAATTACCACCCCTGGCTTTGATGTAATCAAAAATTGGAGCAGTCAACCAACGATGCGGAGATCCTTTTAACAGGTTTAATTTGGAGGCTTCAGTACGTGCAGCAAACATCATAAAAATTGTGAGCATGCATCTTGCAGAGATAGCCTCACAATCAATAAAGCCAAGTGCATATGCAATCGGATTCCACATCCGCTGAATACTTTTAAGGCTGCCACCATGACTCAAAAACCATTTCTGAAAGCTCACTGCGTCAAGTTCTCTAATTGTCTTCATTGCAGATTCATAATCCACCAACCCCTTAACAATGGGACTAGTTCCTAAAGCAAGTGCATTGCGCAATTTATCAATCCATGACAACTGAGCTGTAGTAAAAAAAGCCTTTAAACCATTAAAAGGCGCTCCCAAAGCAAATCGAAAATCCAAAGGTCGAACATCACCTCCACGATTTACAAATAAATGGGTGTGGTCCTTAGGCAGCAAATTGTCAATAGCACCAACTTTGCGCATGAGCGCAAAAAGATTGGCGTAATTAAAAAAGAAAACATGGAGCCCCATCTCAATGTGGTTACCATCTGGATCTTCCCAGCTGCCAACTTTCCCACCAAAGAAAGGTCTGGCTTCGTACAGATCCACTTTATGACCTGCATCAACAAGATCAACCGCTGCCGTAAGTCCAGCGAGCCCTGCGCCCACGATTGCGACACGCACATGCTTTGGAGAGAAGAACCCTATGACTCTATGAACAAGGCGGTCAAAATCCAAGAAAGCAAAACAAGCAATGCCTCAATACAGTGATACCAAGATCTACATATGCATCCATGACTAGCTCCATTACTAGTAGTGGAAGCCACACTGCTAAAGACGGCAAGGGTATTCAAATCACTGCAAGTGCAATGCAGCAGTTGGCCAAGCTCTGCCTTGAACAGGGAAATGATCAGGTTTTGCGTGTTGGGGTTCGTTCTGGTGGTTGTAGTGGCATGAGCTACACCATGGATTTCGTCTCCACTTCTGAAATCCAAGAAGCAGATGAGGTTTATCAATATCAAGCTCCTGATGGGGCTCATTTCAAAGTCATCTGTGATCCCAAAAGCCTTCTTTATATCTACGGAATGCAATTGGATTTCAGCAAAGAGCTAATCGGTGGTGGTTTTAATTTCACTAATCCAAATGCCACCCAAACATGCGGATGTGGGAGCTCTTTTGCCGTTTAAAGTTAAACGCTATATCAAATCGAATTTAATAGTCTTTAAAAGTTCTTACTACATCTAATGGAGTCAACCGAAGAGAGCCTTTTCAATAAGGCCATGACTAAATATAAAGCTGGAGCCAAAGCCATTGACCTAATCAATGACTTTGAGTCCATTACCAGGGCTTTACCAAACCAAGCTGCTGGATGGATATGCTTGGCATGGCTGCAATTGCTCTCTAACCAATCAGATGCAGCTTTACGTTCTGCACGCACTGCTGTAAAGCTGAACGGACAAGATCCACAAGCCAGGCTCAACCTTAGTCTTGCTTTATTGGAAACAAAATCTAAAGGAGTGAGAGAACAAATTGAAATAGTCAAAAGAATCCTTTTTGCAGTCAATGAATTAGAAGAAGAATTAAAAGAATCAATCGCAGATGGTTTGCGACGCAAACCAGATTGGGAAGCACTAAAAAAAGTCAAAGAATGGCTGGGGCTTTGATTTGACTAAAGTTCTTCTTCTAAGCAATGGGCATGGAGAAGATCTCTCTGGCGCCCTGATTGGTGAAGCTCTTCGCAAACTTGAACATCAAGTCGAGGCTCTGCCTTTAGTTGGTCTCGGCATCCCATACAAGGACGCCGAAATCAAGCTACTCTCAAAAGGGCAAGAGTTCAGTACTGGTGGTCTAGGTTATACCAGCATTAAGGGTCGAATAACGGAATTATTTCAAGGTCAAATAATATATCTACTTAAAAAGATATGGCTGCTGTTATTAACAGCTAACCAATACGATTTAATAGTTGTAATTGGAGATGTAATTCCAATATTGGCTGCCCGTTTAAGTGGAAGGCCAACAGTTGCTTATTTAGTAGCTTATTCAAGTCACTACGAGGGTCGATTAAAACTGCCCTGGCCATCAAAAATCTGCCTAAAAAGTCGACATCTACTAGGAATCTTTTGCAGAGATCAACTCACTGCAGATGATCTCACCATTCAATTAAATCGCCATGTGAGCTTCCTAGGAAATCCATTTATGGATCCAGTGCTTAACAAGCAAGAACAATTCCCTAAATGCAAATTTCGTATAGGCCTACTACCAGGTAGTCGTCGACCTGAGCTCGAAGACAATCTAATAATGATGCTAAAAGTAGTGAATTTCTTACCAGAAGAACTATTTGAAACCCAATCATTAAAAACTGATCTAGCCCTGGTGAAATCGCTAAACGACAATGAGCTAGAGACCTTGATATCTAGGCATGGCTGGCAAATTTCGACTGATACCGATGAAGGACCTAAAAAAATAGTGCGTGGTCGATACTCCATCTCAGTAAGAAGAGGCTCTTTTAGCAAAGTTCTTCAAAGTAGTGATTTACTTCTTTGCATGGCTGGCACAGCTGCAGAGCAAGCGATTGGGTTAGCAAAACCAGTTCTTCAAATGCCAGGCAATGGTCCTCAATTCACAGCCTCCTTTGCGGAAGCGCAGAGACGACTACTAGGACCAACCATTTTCTGCGCAAGCAAAAATTCTACAGAAGCTGATCTTTTCAAGAACACAGCCAAAGTAGCGGTAAACCTACTCCAACGAATCAAAGAGGATAGGCTTTTTCAGAAAGAGTGCGAATTACAAGCCAAAAAACGACTCGGGATCTCTGGAGGAGGAGAGCGATTAGCTAAAGCGATCTCAGAATTACTTGCGCAAAATGATTATTTGCCCTTCAAATAAAGCTCTTTTCAAAAGACATTCGCATATTGATGGACTTTCAAGCTTACATTAATTGCTCAAATTAAATTACTTCTTTGTGATTGCTTTCAGAGCAAAATCTAGAGAAGGGTACTGAAACTTAAAACCTAAGCGATCCAATCGCTCTGAGGAAACATTTTGACCTTCAAGCACAACTCGAGCTCCGTCACCAAGTAAAACTTTGAGGATTGGAGCAGGTACTGGCAAAAGGCTTGGCCTCCCCAAGCATTGTCCCAATAACTTTGCAAAACCCATCATAAAAACTGTTTCTGGAGCAACAGCGTTCACTATGCCTGACCAATTTCGACCTTCAATTCCCTGTCCTATAAGTCGACATAGGTCTGTTCGATGAATCCAACTCATCCATTGACGACCATTTCCTAAAGGGCCGCCAAAGCCAGCTCGAAAAACTGGAAGCATCTTCCCAAGGGCTCCTCCATCAGCTTCCAATACAATTCCTATGCGAATCAACAAAAGTCTTGTGCGAGATGGTTTTGCCGCAGCAGCAGCCTCCCAACTACGACAAAGGTCAGCCAAAAAGTCTTCTCCACACTTACTCGATTCAGTAAAAGATTCATCTGCACTAGTCCCGTAATAGCCAACAGCCGAAGCATTTACAAGCACTTTTGGAGGCACCCTTAATTTGTCCATAGCTGCAACCAATGCAGTTGTGGTGCTTAGACGGCTGAATCTAAGTTTTGCTAGATGCTGGGATGTCCACCTCTTTTCAGCGATAGGCTCCCCAACCAAATTGACTACCCCTTCAACATTCTTCAATATGTCAAACAAAGTACCTTGCTCCCAACTAGATGGTAATGCTGGGTCAATTTGGACAAAATCAACGTCAGCTGTAGGGAGGGATTTCTCCAGAGAAGCAATTGGCTTGCGACTTACCACAGTCAACTGATGTCCAGCTTTTAACAACTGTGGAACCAATTCCCGACCAACAAAGCCTGAACAACCAAGTAGGAGCAGGCGCATGTATAGAACTCTGAAACACAACGAAAATATTCTCACTCAAAAAAGCTGAGAGCCCAAGCACCTAAAGCAAAACTAATTACATTAAGGCTCTAACCTAAGGTTCACTGCAGATGAGTGATGCAAGGAAAAACAAATCCCATGGTTGAAAACAAAACCCCCACTGTTGAAGAAGCTACCCCTAAGAAAGCAATCAAAACCTTTAGGAAAGGAGCCTTAGTGAAAGTCAACCGCAAACTGTATTTAGAGGAAAATCAAGCATTAGAGAACGATCCCTCTCCACCCGAATACATTTTCGACGGACCTGGAGAAATTCTTTTAATCAAAGAAAGCTTTTGCCAGATACGATGGCGCAGACCTGTGCCAGACGTTTGGCTAAAGTCAGATTTATTAGAACCATGGTCTTAGAGAATATCTTTAATTAATCATCAGATTTCTTTAGAGCCTTCTCAACCCGCTTCACGCTCTCTGGAATCGATCTTGAAGCAGCTGGGATTTTCCACACTGCTCCTCCTAAAACTTTACTCAGATCTCCAAGTCCATTCAAAACGACATTTTCATGGCGATTTTTGGCACGGTCAATTATTTTGGCTGAATTCCAAGGCTTCCAGTCTGCAAGATTCACCACACTGAGATACACACTTGGCCATGGATTTTCTGGAATAAGTCTCTCCAAAACTGCAAAATGTATTGCCGCTTCATCAGGACGATTGGCCAATACAGCAAGCAATCCAAGTGTCCAATGAGCTTGATTGTCATTAGAGTTGATAGCCAAGCGTTTCAAAGCAGCTATGCGTACTTTTTCTCGATACATAAAATGACCGTCCAACATATGTTGCACAGCCACCTCTGAAAAGATCAATTCAAGCCCCTTAGGACCTCGAGCTAATCCAACCGCGAGGGAGGGAAATCTTTCCGAAAAACTTTTTCCTTTTAATACGTTGATCTTCCTCTTCCAAAGTGAATAGCTACCACCTCTTCTTCTTGGAAATCTACCTATCTGCTCAAAAGAATTACTGGTTCGCACAGCTTGATCAAGGATCAATGCAGACTCACGAACAGAGCCTTGATCTCCTTCAGCTAATACCACCCATTCAGCTTGCTTTAGAACAGGCTCCACATCATTCGCACTACTTCCCAACTGACGTCCAACCAGATGGCCACCAGATATTCGACCAAAAAAACTCACATTATGTTGATTGAGATCAGGGGTACTCGGAACAACAATTAAGGTTTTTTTTGCACCACTTGGATCTGCCCCTCGAGCAGTCTGAACTACCTCCTGTAATGGGCCTTCGTGACGATTGGAGAAACGATTCACCTGGGCTGACAAAGCGAAAGGCATGGTCGTTAAAGAACCAGCAATAAATGTCCATGGCAATAAAAAGCTTGAGCTGACTCGGCAGTAGCGATGAAACCAAAGACCCCATTGGAACCAACCTCTAGATAAAAGAATGATCAGTAAAGGAAGCAAAGGAGCGATATAACGATCGCCTTTATTTGGACTGAGGCTGGTAAACAACCAACCACAAAAAAGAGTGACAACTAACCAACGCCAATCAAGTAGGTCATCTCTAAAAAAGAAGAAATCTGCTTGAGTTTGACCTTTCGACCAGCGCATCAAAACCCAAAGAGAAACACCACTTAAACCAACAATTAACAAACCAGCTCCCAATTGGCCTGGCAAAATTCTTGGATACCACAACCAACTTTCCAGAGTAAAGATAGAAGGATCTCCTTCCCTAGCAGCAGATTCAATAACTGCTCTATTAGTACCCCCAATAGTTGTAATCCAATTGTGGTGCAACCAAGGAGCAACTCCAACCAAGACAATAATTAGGCAAGTGAGTAACTGAAAAAATGATTTCTTGCCTCGTTTAAGCGCCGTAAAACATATCCAGAACACTGCTGGAATAAGAACCAAAAGTGCACTTTGTTTAACTAATACTGCAGCAGTACAACAAACTGCCGCAATTAACGCTTGACTCCAACTTCCTCCCTTTTTGGGATGCCACCAACAGCCAAGTCTCCATAGAGCCAAAGTCGTAACAGCCGTCAAAGGCATCTCCAAGACGAAGTCAGAACGTAACTCCACCAAAGCTGGTGCCATTGACACAAAAACCACAGCAAGCAAAGCCACCCACTGCCCGCCCAAAGAAAGTGCCCAAGCCGCAACACCAAAAATAAGTAGGCCATTCCACAAACTAAGGCTCCAGGCTGCCTCCCCTGGCAAGTCCCCTGCAAAAGCCATCACACTTCCATTCACCAAGGAAGCAAGCGGAGGTATCTTCGGCGACAGGTCAAGCAAAGCCTTCCATCCCTGCCATTGACCACCATGCAATACACCAAGTGCTCTTCCATGATCGAGAGCACTATTCAAGTAATCAGCTTGATCCCAGGAAGGAAGTCCTGCAAAGTGTTCCCACCAAAGACGGTCAATGGCTGTGGCTACAAGCCACACCAAAAAGACAACAGACCAAAATCGCCAAGTGTTTTTCACTAAATCTTTATTCGACGGCGTTCCTCATGCAGTAGAGAGCGACGCTGTTTAGCTTCACGTAACATCTGTTGACCATCATGAAGATAACTATCCACATACCCCATTGTGTAGCGTTCCAACTCGTTAATAGCGTCCTCTAATTGAGACAAGCAATGGTAAAGACTCAAACCAAATCCTCGAGCAGTAGATGGGATAGCCAAAGAGCGATATAAATTATTTACTTTATCCAATCGCTTTCGACTTTTTTCTAAATAACAGGAAAAAGCCTCCATTAGTTCATCGTCATAAGGGTCAGCTGACAAAGCACGCAACTCACTCTGAAAAGGATTAATCACTTGACCAAGCAATCTATCAATTGGGCTATATACCTCTATTAGCCATCTTGCCAATAAATCATCAACATCTGCTGAACTACCCTTTGCAGCATTAGCAGCAGCACTTGCTCTTGCATTTCGAGCAGTCCTTTTTTCTGTTTCACCAGTTAAAACAATAAGTTCTTTTCTCTTAAGATCATATGCACGTCGATTTTCAGAATCCCTTAGAACTTCCCAAGCGGCATTTAATTCAAGGATGTGCAATTCATCTCCTCCTGCATCAGGGTGATGCTGTTTAACTAGCTCTCGATAAGCAGCTTTTATCTCACTTTTTGTAGCCTTAGTGCTTACACCAAGTACTGCATAAAGATCTTTAGACATTGCGATTTAACTGCACAAACCTCATCACAAATGTCCATCTCCTCTTGGCAAAACTCCTGAAGCAGAGCTGAACATTGGTGTAGAAAGATAACGCTCGCCAAAGCTTGCCAATACAACAACCAATCGTTTTCCTTCCATCTCTGGTCTATCGCCTAGATGAATTGCAGCCGCAACAACTGCACCACTACTGACACCACTTAGCAAGCCCTCCTGTCGAGCCAATCTTCGGCCAAACTCCATCGCCTCTTCATCAGAGATAGCAACAATCTCATCAATTAAAGAAGCATCTAAAACACTTGGGACAAATCCTGCACCAATACCTTGAATTAAATGGGTCCCTGGACTTCCGCCCGATAAAACAGGACTTGCCGCTGGTTCAACCGCAACAACCTTTAAATGAGGAAGACGGTTTTTCAAGACTCGAGCACAGCCTGTAAGTGTTCCTCCTGTACCTACTCCACAAATCAAAGCATCCAACTGGCCTTCACAATCTGTCCATATTTCTTCTGCTGTTGTGAGTTCATGAACATAAGGATTAGAAGTATTGTCGAATTGCTGTAAAAGATAAGCATCCGGCAACTTAACTACTAATTCCCTCGCTAAATCAATAGCACCTTGTATCCCATCACTGCCCGCAGTCAATTGAAGTTCTGCACCATATGCTCTGAGCATTGACCTTCGCTCAGTGCTCATAGTGTCCGGCATGGTCAGAATCAATCTATAGCCCTTAGCTGCAGCCACCATGGCAAGAGCAATTCCTGTATTACCACTTGTGGGTTCCACTAAAACAGTACTGCCAGGCACAATTGTCCCTGCATCTTCAGCCGCCTGAACCATTGCACCTGCAATTCGATCTTTAACCGAGGCAGTGGGATTAAAGCTTTCTAATTTGGCCAGTATCTCCACATTGCAACCACTTAGTTCCGGCAAGCGATTTAAACGGACCATAGGAGTATGGCCAACCAAAGCTGTTATATCTGAGGCAATGGGCATGTTTATAACGCAAGACAGACCGCCTAACTATCCAAACAAAAGATAGCGTAAAGAAAAAACCCCTCATCACAAATGCGATGAGGGGAAATTGTGTCAAGCAAGAGTATTACTACAAGCTTGAGATCAGAACTTAAAGGTGGTCTTAATCAACGCACCTACATTTCTGAAGTCCATGTCGCCCTTGTCATCTCCCCAAGCACCAGAACCAGCACTGCCACCATTCTCAATGTCTGACCTGTCGTCACCCAGTGGGTTAGTCAAGTAGTAGAGAGCAGGGGTAACAGTGATGTTGTCTGAAACCTGAATCTGATACCAGAACTCTAAAGCGTAGTTTGGATCAGAGTCAGCATCATCACCAGTGCCAGCAGCGTCGTAATCAATGTCAGTTACGAAAGTAGGCTGACCAACTGCCATGCCGAAGGTGTTGCCATCGATAAAAGCATCTTCCCAATGCAAACCTATGTACCAGGACTGAGAAGTAGCACTGTCATAGGTAGTGTTGGAATCATCTTCGTCTTCAGAACGATTGATACCCCAACCTGTACTAACACTAGGAATCCAACCTGTCTCATCAGGAGACCACCATGCACTTAAACCCCAAGAACTGGTAACACCCATATCCTGGACTGCATTAGCCAAAGGAGTTGCACCACCAGCAGGTACGCCAGTGCCATTGTCATCGGAAGCAGCATAGTTCCAAGCAAGTGCACCACCCCAGTTTTCCTGGGTGTAAGCAAGCTGAACAGTAGTGCTGTTACCAGACTCTTCTCCCATGATGCCGCCGCCGCCTGATGAACTCTGAGCGTTGTCAGCGTTGTTAGAGACGTAGTTAGCAGAAAGGCTGAAGTCGCCTGTTGTCCAAGATGCACCAGCACCGCCACCATTGGTCAGGTTGTAAGCACCAGGTGCGCCTGCGTAGGTGAAGAAGTCAAGGATGGAATCGCCTGGGTATGTGCTAGGCCAAACGGCAAGCATGTCATCCTGACGAACTTTTGGACCAGCGGTGATAGTGATGTCATCGCCAACAGGGAAGGAATACCAAATCCTGTCAACTTGAAGTGTGTCCTTAGTAGTTCCGTTAGCAACTTCCAGGGCAGCAAGAGCAACAGAAGCACTTCCACTCCAAGCAGAATCATTGAAGTTGCCTGCTCTCAAGCGAGTCTTGAGAAGGTCATCACCAGTAAAGCTGGTGTCAAGATCTATCTTGTAGTCATAGTTGAAGGTTGAAGCACCATCATTTTGACGAGCCAGAGTAGCCTTGCTCTCACTGGCGGCGTCATGTGCATCACCGTCATATACGTTGGCGCCAAGGACAAAAGTGGCAG
>QCKM01000008.1 GCA_003215335.1 Prochlorococcus sp. AG-409-P01
TCCAATGGAAAAAGAGTTGTTTTTGAGATTTTTGATTACTTGTTTTATTGCATTGGAAGCATTTGTCTGAAGATGAGACATATATTCTGTTACTTGTTGATTTCCGTTGATGTGAGCTAGTTTTTCAAGCTCATTTACTCCTAATAGATTTGCTGCGACTTGAGCATGAAGATCAGCAAATAACTCAGAGGGATTGCGAGGGGGGTTTTCATTGTTCGATATATGCCTTTCCCAGGCCGAGAGGTCATGGCTACCATCTATTACAAATGTTTCATTCCTAAGGAGGAGGCCTTCGTCTTCAATAGTTCTACTAAATGGTGGCATAGAACCAGGGGTTATCCCACCGACATCGGCATGATGCCCTCGGCAGGCTATGAAATATTGAGGAGTCTCTAAACCTGCAAAAACAGGTGTAATTGCTGTGATATCCGGTAGATGGGTGCCGCCATGAAATGGGTCATTTGAAAGGACTGTTTCTAAAGGACGAAGTGCAGTCCTTTCAGAGTTGTTTATTTGATCTAGTAGGTCGATTACAGATTCACCCATAGAGCCCAAATGCACGGGTATGTGAGGAGCGTTGGCAACTAACTCACCTCTTGCATCAAAAATTGCACAGGAGAAATCCAGTCGTTCGCGAATATTTACTGAACGACTTGTTTGCCGTAGTCGTTCCCCCATCCTTTTTGCGATTCCACTAAATCTGTGGTGAAACAATTCAAGCAAAATAGGGTCTGGTTCACTTTTGAGAAATGAGATTGGCCGAATTCTCTTTTCTTGGCTTGATCTTATTTTTTGTAATAGGACATTTTTATCGGCATCTATTGATGCAATCCAACCGGGATCTAAAACAACTGTACTTGTTGCTTCTACAATAAGAGCAGGCCCTTCAACTGGGAGATTTATGGGAAGGCATTCACGCTTGTAGCAAGGAACTGTTTCCCAACCATGTTTTGGCCAATGCACCTTTACGTAACTAGGCTTGCCAACATTCCTGCTTATTGGTTTTGCCGTTGTTTCAAGTCCAATACCTTGAGGAGCCAATACTTCTACTTCAATTCTATCAACTACTAACGACTCATTGCGTGGTGAAATATAACCAAATCGTTCTTTATGCGCAGCTTCGAATAGCTTTATTAAATGATTTACCTCCATGCCATATTCAAATTTGATCATCAGACCATTTTCACTTGATTTGTATCGAATTTCTATTCTTGAAATGCACTCAACCTTGCCATTTTTTTCTACGTTTGAGGAATAACTACTTTTTACTAGTAGTTTTGTTGCCTTTGTCTCTTGTTCTTGGCGTAAATTTTCAAGACTTATAAGTAGTTCCTGAGAAAGTTCTTTACGTATATTTGTGGTTTGGAATTGATTTTCACGTGCAATTCCAATTCCAAATGCTGAAAGCACGCTTGCCAATGGGTGTACCAATATTTTGTCAAGGCCTAATTGGCTTGCTAGACGACAAGCATGTTGTCCTCCTGCACCTCCATATGAAACAAGTGTCCCTCCTCGTATGTCATGGCCACAGAGTAAAGAAACTTGTTTAATTGCATCGGACATGTGCTGTTCAGCAATTGATAAAGCACCTTCTGCCATCTCTTCTGGTGAACTTCCTAAAGCGTTGGCTAGGGTTTTAAACTTTTTTCTAACAATCGAAATGTCTAGCTTTTGATTTGAATGTTCTCCTAATACTGCTGGAAATGTGTTGGACTGTAGTCGGCCAAGCAATAGATTCGCATCGGTAATGGTCAATGGTCCTCCTCGTCGATATGACGCGGGCCCAGGATTAGCTCCTGCAGAACGAGGGCCTACTTGAAGTCGCCCACCACTTGTATGAATTATCGATCCACCTCCAGCTGCAACTGTATGAATTGGCATTCTTTTTGCCAGCAATTTGTGTCCTGACACATCAGTCTCTGAATCCCTTTCCCAGTGCATGCCTTGATTACCAGGCAGACAAAATACATCTGTAGACGTTCCTCCCATATCAAACCCCACTAATGCTTTTTTAGTAAGGCCTGAGGCTTCTGCAGTTGATATGGCTCCAATCATGCCTCCTGCCGGTCCTGAAAGAATTGTATCTTTGGCAAGAAGAATGTTTGGCTTCACTAGCGAGCCACTTGAAGACATAACATGCATTTGTGTTGACGTTCCTATTGAATTGACTACTTGTGATAAGTAGTCCATCAATACAGGATTAACTGTTGCTTCTACCAATGTGGTTTGTCCTCTAGGGATAAGGCGAGGGAGCGGAGTAATCTCATGAGAACAAATTATCGTTTTAAATCCGATTTCAGCTAAGGATTCTTTTAAATGGAGCTCATGATTAGGATTTTTGTATGAATTTAGAAAAGCAATTGCACATGAATGATTGGTTTCAATAAATTCTTTTAGTGATTTAGATAGGCTGTTATTGTTGATTTTTATAGGCTCTATTTCTATGCCATCTGCATCTATTCGTCCTGGGACTTCTATGATCGTATTTGCAATAAATGATGAACGATGAATATTTAGTTCGAATAAATCTGGTCTGTGCTGGTCACCAATTCGTAATAGATCTCCTAGGCCATGATTGCAAAAAAGGACAACAGGTTTTCCACTTCCTTCTAATAAGGCGTTTGTAGCCACAGTTGTTCCAAGGCGCAATTCGGTTATAAGACCAATTGGGATGGCATCAGTTTGATTGATTCCCAGGATTTCTTTAATCGCATTTATTGCTGGGTCTTTGCTATGACCTTCTTGTTCAGATAGTACTTTTCGAACTATATATTCACCATGTGAATTCACTCCGATCAAGTCAGTGAACGTTCCACCTCGATCAATCCAAAACTTCCACTTCATTAGACTCGTTCCAAGGTGAAACATTCCTATGAGCACTTCTTCTTAGTAGATGAAGTGTTTTCCTTAAAAGCCTATACCTTGTTTTTGCTTCTAAGGGTTAAAAACTTGAACGCCACATACCCATAGTGCTTTTGTTAACCCATTGCGGCACGATTCAAGGAGTTTCTTTGAGGGCACTCTTCTCAGAAAGGGCAAATCTATTAAATATGTTTCTTGTGAAATTGCTCTCTCTCTAATTCGAATCAGCATGTAGTTAGTAATTGCCACTCTTGAGATGGGCCTCAACTTTCGAGAGTTGCAGCAGCAACTCCAGCAAGATTGGGCTGAAGGTTGTACTACTTCTAATAGCGAGTACGACTTGTTGGTTGTTCCTTCCTTGAGTTTGGAGCAACGTGAAATGGAATTAGTTCGAGGGGTCCACCATTACGAGGAACGCCAATTATTTGCTCTTACAAGATTACGCTTCCCAGGGGTGCGAATGGTTGTGGTTACAAGTACCCTTCTCCCTGATTTGGTGGTGGATGCTGTTTTGGAACTTTTGCCTGGGGTTCCGACAGCTCATGCTCGTCAAAGGCTCAGACTATTTGATACTGACGATGCTTCTCCTAAACCTCTGACTGCAAAACTGCTTGAAAGGCCCGCCTTGCTTCGCAGATTGCGGGACCATCTTCGCCCAAATAAGAGCTTCATTACTTGTTTTAACGTTACCCCTTTGGAGCAAGAACTTTCAGAAAAACTTCAAATACCTATTCTTGGCTCTTCTACTGATTTGTCCTATTTAGGTACTAAAGCAGGAAGTCGTGATTTATTTAAACGATTAGATGTCCCTCATCCTCCTGGGACAAATTTAGTTTTTAGCCTTACGGATTTAGCAGAGGTTTCAGCAGACCTTTGGGAATCGGAGCCAACTATTGAGAAAGTAGTGGTCAAGCTTAATGAAGGGTTTAGTGGCGAAGGCAATGCAATATTAGATCTATCTCAATTGAAATTGAATGATTTCTCTTCAAGCCAGCGAAGGAGAAAACTGCAACAAGCTCTTGAGCAAATAGCTATGCCAACTGAATGTTGGTTGGATTTGCTTGTTGCCCAAGGTGCTTTGGTTGAAGCATGGGTTGGTCCAAAGTCACTTGCTTCCTCAAAAAAGGTTTGCTCTCCAAGTGTTCAGGGCACGATTCGCCCAGGGGATTCTCCTCAAGTTGCGATTCTCTCGACTCATGAACAGGTATTAGCTGGACCCCACGGACAGACCTATCAGGGATGCAGATTCCCAGCTGATGAACCATATCGAAAGGACTTGATGCATTATGGAGAATCCATTGGTCAGGCACTAGCTTCGGAGGGTGCTTTGGGCCATTACGCGATTGATTTTGTCGCTTATGTAGAAAATGATAAATGGAATTTGCAAGCCATTGAAATTAACCTTCGGCAAGGTGGGACAACTCATCCATATATGGCTCTTTGCCACACCACTAGTGGACATCTAAATCCAAGTAATGGGCTTTTCTTGGCTCCAAATGGCCAAGAACTTTTTTATGAGGCGACAGACAATCTTTGTGATCCGAGGTTGCGAGGATTATTGCCCTTTGATCTATTAGATATTGTTGCGCGAGCAGGATTGCATTTTGACCCTGCTCAACGTCGAGGGAGTCTTTTTCATCTCCTAGGTTGCCTTAGTGAATTTGGCAAGCTTGGAATGACTTGTATTGGTCATAGCCCTTATGATGCTCGTATGGTTTATGAGGCCACAGCTGAGCAACTTTTAAAAGGTGCAGCTGGACAAGGGGATTAGACTAACAAATTAATTTATTAGAAAGGATTTGATAAGCTGAATGCTCTATTTTTAATTTAGATTGAAAAATAAATTCTATAACAACCTTTTTTGAATTTGAATAATAATTGCCTATCTAATAGAGGCATTATTTCTCATTAATTAAAATCAACTTATAGCAAAAAAAAGCCTCGCCAGAAAGGCGAGGCTTTTTTGACTGTTTACTTATACTCTATTTATTAGTCAATAGAGTAATTGAAAAAGTATCAGTCATTAAGGGTAACGGCTGTGCTATCTAAGTTTTGAACAGCTGTTGCAATCCTCTTGAAGTCAAAGCCCATTGCACGAATGGCGTGCCATAGGTGACCTTGAATAAAGAAGAATCCAAGGTAGTAATGAACATTTGTTAGCCAAGCTCTGGAGGTGTGACCAGTCACCACTCCATCCATGTTTCCAGTATCTATCCAATATGGAGAGATGCCAAATTTGAGAGCCAATGGTTCGCCATACCAGGCCTCTGGATAAACAGTGGTGTTAGTTGCGCACCAGAAAGCAGCAACAATTGCCATCCAGCCAATACCAGCTAGCGACCAGGAAAGAACAGCTTCAGCTGAGAGAACATTTTTCCCTTTGAACTCGGTGTATTCACCAATTTGCTTGGTTGCAATGTGGAATGCACCACCACCTATTTGGAAGAAAGCCAAGAATGCATGTCCTCCCATTACGTCCTCAAGGCTATCGATGGTAAGGAAGTCAAACTGGTGGTTCCAAATTTGAGTCAAGTCGAGGTTGTAATTAACCTGACGGATAGCTTCGATTGCAGGGTCGTAGATGCCGTGAACTCTGGCCCATTCAACAAACCAGATATTCGCAACACCAAAGAAAATCAGGTGATGACCAAGAATGAAAGTCTGGTTGTCGGGGTTATCCCATTCAAGTTTGTACCTTGCGGCTTGCCTATGTTCTGGGCGATCAGCTGCAAAAAGTCCTGAGCTGTTTTGAGTGTCTTCGCTGAAGACCAAGGAATGCAATAGTGCAGCTCCTCCATAGACCATGGAGAAGATCAAGTGGAAAATACCTATTGTGGCAACTCCTGCCCCGGTCCAGACTCCAGCTTCGTCGAAGCCAATGCCTATAGACGCCAGATGGTTAATGCTAACCATTCCTTGGTGCCCCATTGGAACCGAAGGGTCATAGCGAGCAAGCTCCCAAAGGGTGTTTGCGCCAGCTGTGAAGCTAATTATTCCTGTATGAGCAACGTGCGAGCCAATGAAACGGCTTGAGCGGTTGGTCACTACAGAATTACCAACCCACCACCCGTAGGTGGGGTCTGGATTTCCATAGGTTTGCATAATTTAAGAGTGCAAGGCGGAAATACGCTTCGAAGACTACACTCAATTGGGCTCGCATGGCAAAGCGGTTCAGCATCCGTAAAGGTCTGCGGCACAAGGGTTTTACCCTCTGTCATAAAGCGGCTTTTTTATAGGAGCCGTCAAGGCTTCTGTAAAAACCAATATTGTCACTGCCTGACTGGGTTCTAGACGAATGTTCGCAAAGCTATGAGCCTGAACAACTCAAAATTTATCAGCTGAGAATTTTTACTTTCTAAATCATTTTTTTACATCTCACTCCACAAACCCTTCTTGAAAAATTGTTTTTGAATAATCTTTCACCTTAATTACAGTAGAAAGGTTTCTTCTTAGACCAAGATTTCTTCGATGTTGCTGGTTTGGGTTAAGGAGATCTGCTTGTTGGATACCTCTTTAATGACTCTTGCAATCAATTTTGGTTCCAAAGCTATAAACCCATTTTTAACAACCTTTACTTAATGCGACTCTGATTCAAGTGAAGCCTTGGTATGACAGCATTTGTCTGATCCAATAATCATCATTAACGTAATTAGAAAAAATTAGTCAAAAAAAGCCTCGTCATTTGACGAGGCTTTTATGAGATATGCAAAGGATTTGCATTATTCAAATCCTCAATAGGATTTGTGTTTAGCCTTCTGATGTGGCTGCTGTGAGTCCACCTATAGCTTTTGCTATCCGGCGGAAGTCAAAGCCCATTGCACGCAGTGCATGCCACAGGTGTCCTTGGATGCAGAAGAATCCAAAGTAATACTGAACATTTGTTAGAGCCGCACGTGTTGTGTGACCTAGGAAGTAGTTGCAGTCAGATAGGTTGCCTGTGTCAGACCAGTAAGGAGAGATGCCAAATTTGAGTTCTAATGGCTCTCCGTAAAATTCGACTGGAAAAACAGTGGTGTTAGTAGCGCACCAGAAGGCAGCAATGATGCCCATCCAGCCAAGCCCAGCTAGAGACCAAGAAAGAACTGCCTCAGCGGACAAAAGGCCTGATCCTTTGAATTTGGTGTATTCACCAACTTGCCTGGTTGCAATGTGGAAAGCACCTCCGGTTATCTCAAGGAATGCCAAGAAGGCATGACCTTCCATTACATCTTCAAGACTGTTGATTGAGAAGAAGTCAGTTTGGTGACTAAATATCCGCGCGAAGTCACCATATCCTGGGAAGACTTGTCGGACAGCTCCGATTGCAGGGTCATAGATTCCATGAACCCTTGCCCATTCGACAAACCATATAGAAGCAACACCTAAGAAGATCAGGTGATGGCCAAGGATAAAGGTCAGGTTGTCTGGGTTGTCCCATTCAAGTTTGAACTTTGGAGTATTTGGAAGAGGACCTTGCTGTAAGTCAGCATCAAAGAAAAGTGAGTGCAAAAGTGCTGCGCCCGCGTAGACCATTGAGCAGATCAAGTGAAAAATAGCTATGAAGCCAACATTTTCACCAGTCCAAACTCCAGCACTGTCGAATCCAATTCCCATTGAGGCCAAATGGGCCAAGTAGATTGAACTCTGATGCCCCATTGCGATTGATGGGTCATATCGTCCAAGCTCCCAAAGGGTGCTTGCACCCGTAGCGAAACAAATTAATCCTGTGTGTCCAACATGAGAGCCAATAAAACGGCCTGCCTTGTTGGTCACTACAGAATTACCAACCCACCACCCGTAGCTGGGGTTTGGATTTCCATAGGTCTGCATAATTTCTAAGAGTGCAAGGCGGAAATACGCTTCGAAGACTACACTCAATTGGGCTCGCATGGCAAAGCGGTTCAGCATCCGTAAAGGTCTGCGGCACAAGGGTTTTGCCCTCAGAGACTCAGGGATTTGTCAGATATTCGGGTCATGCCATTCGTTAAAACCCTTATCACCACTCCCTCACTGGCGTTTTAAAGAGTTCATGGTCATCCATTTCTATATCAATTGTTTTTGGCAAGATCGTTAATCCTGTTTAACAACCTTTAGAAGAATGCAATAACTTGTCTTTTTTTTCGACATTTCACCACTAATGCTTCTGCCTCCTCAGGATTTAGGTACCCATAAACATCCTATTTTCCGTTATTACGAGCTATATGGCTCAGGTAGGGTTTTCCTAAACCATTGATTTGCTGCCACAATTGCCTCACTAGTAATTTCAATCATTTTTTCTCGCTTTTGCACGTAAGATCATTTTCTGTTCTGATCCAAAAAACCAGTGAGGGCTGAAATTCTTGTATTTTCAACCAACTGATTTCTTATAGATTGGTTTTTTTCGATTTAAATGGTGGTAGATGCCTAATCAATACTGTTGGTAGTTTTTCTGTCTCTCGAAGCGTATGAACAATCATTGGGACAAAATTTTTCAACAAAAGTCACTCCCCTTCAACGAGCTGCCACCAGTCAGTGCTGGAATCATTTGGGCAATGCTAGTTGGTTTGATAGTTCTGATACTTGCTGTTTCAGCATCTATAAAGCTTCGTCTTGATTACAGCAAGAGAACTGGCCAAGCTGGTGTCCCGCAAAGAACTATCTCTAAAGGCTTTTGAAACATTTATGAGCTTCGCTTTTGAAGATGCAAATTTAATCGTGATTTTTTTGAAGAATGGCTGAACTGATTGAATCATTGTCAAAACTTGATTTGGGCAGAGCCCTTTTGTCCATTGCACTATTCATCGGTTGTTTGGGATTTGTTGCTGTAATTTTCAGATCTATAGAAATACCCATAAGGATTTACTTAGACAAGAGGAAGAAGAATGCTGCTACCTCCTCGCTTGAGATAGAGGAGAAAGGCTTTGAATCAAAATGAATGGGTCTTACGAGCGTTCTTTGAATACTCTTGCCCTGTCTTGGATCTGAGCTCACGAAAATCTTGAAGAGGTTGAACTTGTTCAATAAATTGGGTTTATCTGTTTTCAAGATGCAACAGAGACTCCCTTGCTGGCACGCTTCTGGTTTATAAATACCCTCACAATCAAACTTCGGCCATCAAAAGGCCCATTTATTAATGATTGATTTACACCACATTATTGATTTCGCCACCCAGCTGCCTCATCCATCTGACATAGGTTTAATAAAGCCATCCGGTGGTTTCAATATTGCAGCTGCTCTTTGCGGCTTGGGAGCAGTCTTTGGTGCTTCTCAATTCTTCTATTATTCAGATGATTCAAAGAGGGTAGACCCTTGGGCCAAGCCTGATTGAGAATTATTTTTTATAGAACAAAATTTCCTATAAAAAAGCAGTGGTTTGACCACTGCTTTTTTATGCATTTAGAAGATAAGGTTGATATTTAGATATTTATCTATAGCTTAGTTTAGTGATAGAAAAAAGATTTAAATTTCTTTGATAGCAGGCTGTATGAATCTCTCTGTTCCATTGTAATGAGGGACTTTTGAAGACAATCAACTCTATGTATAATCTATTAAAATCAACTTCATTATGTATTTGGGAATGTATTGATTGTTGCCATTAATAAAAAAGCCTCGCCAATTAGGCGAGGCTTTTTTTATCTAATTGGAGCTCTTTTGAAATTCTCTAAATATATATTTAGAGAATTCAGTCATTCAGAACAATTGTAGATGTATCAGAGTTACCAACTGAACTCACTACCTTCTTGAAGTCAATACCCAAAGCACGTAATGCGTGCCAAAGGTGACCTTGGATGTAGAAGAATCCTAAGTAATAGTGGACATTTGAAAGAGCCGCACGTGTGGTGTGACCTAAGAATGCAGTAGACCCACCATCTGTTAGATCAACTGAATCGATCCAATAGGGCGATATCCCAAATTTGAGTTGCAATGGCTCACCAAACCATTCGATTGGATAAACGGTGGTGTTAGTAGCGCACCAGAAGGCAGCCACAATAGCCATCCAACCGATACCAGCTAAAGACCAGGAAAGTATTGCCTCAGCAGAAAGCAAGTCAGCACCTTTGAATTTGCTGTATTCACCAAGACGTTTCTTTTCCCAAGGTGTAGATCCAGCTATGACATGGAATGCGCCACCTGTTATTTCTGCAAAAGCCAAGAATGCATGCCCACCCATAACATCCTCAAGGCTATCAATGCTGAGGAAGTCAAATTGGCGTTGCCAAATCATCGATAGATCGAGATTGTAATTAACTTGGCGTATTGCACCTACTGCTGGGTCATAGATGCCATGGATCCTGGCCCATTCAACAAACCAAACACATGCAACACCAAAGAAGATCAGATGGTGGCCAAGGATGAATGTCTGGTTGTCAGGGTTATCCCATTCAAGTTTGAATTTTCTTGCTTGGAGGACCTCGCTGTCCTGGATGTCTTCATCAAACAAGACAGCATGTAAAAGTCCACCGGCTCCATAGACCATTGAAAAGACAAGGTGGAGTATGCCTATTGTGACAACTCCTACTCCTGTCCAAGCTCCAGCGTCATCGAAGCCAATGCCGATCGACGCTAAATGGGCTAGGAAGATTGAGCTCTGGTGACCCATTGGGATGGAAGGGTCAAAGCGAGCGAACTCCCAAATAGTTGAGGCACCAGCAGCAAAACAAATCAAACCTGTATGCGCAGCATGTGAGGAAATGAATCGTCCAGAGCGGTTGGTAACCACAGAATTTCCAGCCCACCACCCGTAGGAGACGTCTGGATTTCCATAGGTCTGCATAATTTCTAAGAGCGCAAGGCGGAAATACGCTCTGAAGACTACACTCATTTGGGCTCGCATGGCAAAGCGGTTCAGCATCCGTAAAGGTCTGCGGCACAAGGGTTTTCCCCACTGCCTTTAATCCCCTTTAATGGGAGCACTAACTTAGCTTGATTGAAAACTCGTATTATCCCTCCCTGACTGGGTTTTCGTTGGTATCAGTCTTTGGAAACAGGACTCACTTGATTCGACCAGGTTGAAAAACTTTCTATATACACCGAAATAAAAGAAGACAATTCCGAAAAAAAAGCCTCGTCATTAAGACGAGGCTTTAGAAGTTTTTTTGTAAAGGCTCAATCGAGCCGAAGAGAATGAAAAGATTCTCTTATTACTTAGTTAAGAGAGGCTTGCTTACCAAATGGTCCAAATTTGGTTCCTTCTGGGGTAGTAAGACGCCTGAAGTCAAAGCCCATTGCACGTAAGGCATGCCATAGGTGACCTTGAATTGCAAAGAATCCAAGACCGTAATGGACGTTAACTAATGCCATACGCGTTGTGTGACCAAAGAAGGCTCCATCAGTTAGATCTACAGAATCAACCCAATATGGAGCGAAGCTGAACTTCAAGAGAAGTGGCTCACCAAACCATTCAATTGGATAAACAGTTGTATTTGTAGAAGCCCAGAAGGCAGCAACAATAGCCATCCAACCGATACCAGCTAAAGACCAGGAAAGTATTGCCTCAGCAGAAAGCAAGCCTGCACCCTTGAATTTGGTGTATGTACCAATTTGCTTGGTCGCAATGTGGAATGCCCCACCACCAATCTCAAAGAATGCCAAGAAAGCGTGACCACCCATTACATCCTCAAGGCTGTCTATTTGAAGGAAATCAAATTGATGCGCCCAAATTTGAGTCAAATCAAGGTTGTAATTAACTTGGCGAATTGCTCCTATCGCTGGGTCATAAATTCCATGGATCCTGGCCCACTCAACAAACCAAATGCAAGCTACACCCATGAAAATCAGATGGTGACCAAGGATGAATGTCTGGTTGTCGGGGTTATCCCATTCAAGTTTAAATTTCTTGGCCTGGAGAACCTCGCTGTCTTGGATATCAGCTTCAAAAAGAACAGCGTGCAAAAGCCCACCTGCTCCATAGACCATTGAAAAGACAAGGTGGAGTATGGCTATTGTTGCAACGCCTGCCCCAGTCCAGACCCCAGCTTCGTCAAAGCCAATGCCTATAGAAGCTAAATGCCCAATAAAAAGAGAGCTCTGGTGACCCATAGGTATTGATGGGTCATACCGAGCTAGCTCAGAAAGAGTAGCTGCACCAGCTGCGAAGCTAATCATTCCAGTATGCGCAGCATGCGACGCAATGAATCGGCCTGAACGCTCGGTTACAGAGGCGTTCCCAGCCCAGAAGTTGTATGTGGGATTTGGATTTCCATACGTCTGCAGAGACATAATTACTAAGAGGCCAAGGCGGAAATACGCACTGAGACTACACTCATTTGGGCTCGCATGGCAAAGCGGTTCAGCATCCGTAAAGGTCTGCGGCATAAGGGTTTTCCCCGCTGCCCCAAAGATGCTATTAATGAACAGAAATAAGCGGCAGTAAAAGATTGCTAAAATTATGTCCCTGACAGGGTTTTTTGAATTATTATTGCGTTAATCTCACCGCACAATGTTCGATAAAATATCTCCTACAGGAAAAATCAAGTAAGAAATCAATAACCTTTCATGCTTAGATTTTATTTTCATTGATACTCTATAGAATTAAATAATCTTGATAATCAATCTAAATATCTTCAAAAATATCTTTTTAATGTAATTATCTTTATCCTATGGCGGATTATGCATTTTGTTATTATGCAAGATACAAATTTTTAGTTTTCATTGGCTATTTAAAAAGATTAATCTGATCGATCTATAGCTTGTCGCTTTTGAATCAGTTAATTATAATTTCACTATGAATTGCCCATAAGGCTAGTTATAAACTGTCTTTTTAAATTTAGTTCTAATAGGAAAAAACTCTATTTTTTAAGCTAAATAACTTTGAGTCAGTCAAACTTCTTTTCGGCCTTTGACTGATGATCATGAATTTGCCAAACTTGTTCTGGCTTCATTTTGAAATATATATTATATGCTCAAAGGATCTAAAAAAGATCCTTTGAGCAATCTGTTTTAAAGGAGTGAATGGATTTAATTCCACAACTTTAGAAAATTCCAGGAATGATCTGTCCAGTAAATGCGTAGGTTCCTAGAGCGGCAAAAATGCCGATCATTGCCCAACGACCATTTTGGATTTCTGCTTTTTCGTTCATTTTGATGTCGTAATAAGAATTGGGTGGTTTAAAAAATGCCAGGGATTACCCAGCCAGTGATTGAGTAGTTGTGAACTAGAGCAAAGAATCCAATCATTGCTAAGCGAGCATTCGTTAACTCAGCTTGATTCCAAAAATTTGGAATTTTTGAGTTAGTTGTTGTCACTAGATAATGCCTGGAATGATTTGACCAGTAGTTGCGTATGCACCAATAGCTGCAATAAAACCAATCATTGCCCAGCGAGCATTCGCTAGTTCGGCTTCTTTTGCATAGCCTTTGTATTCGGGGTCTACATACATACGGGGTTCTGCCGCAAATGTATTTTGACGCCCATTACCTTCTTGAATAACGTAAGAAGAGCCTGTCATTTTGTTACTCCTTTAAATGACGCCTGGGATGATTTGACCTGTAGTTAGGTATGCACCTACCGCAGCCCAAAATCCCATCATTGCTGCCCATCCATTGATGCGTTCAGCAAGAACCTTTTCTGGTTCTAATTTTTGATTGTTTGTTGATTGCTTCATTGATAGAAGGCTTTAATAGCCTGATAGATGTAAAAGGCCAACGACTGCCGACCTGTTAATAAATGTAACACGTAATGTTGCGCAATGTGAAGGAAAACCGAACCTTTTGCTATTCGCTCTTATCTCTAAAGTCTAAAATGACTGGCATGAAATCAATAACAGGCATTATTCTTTATATAATTTAAATATATTGCACTTTTATTTATTATCTATATTCTTTATTTTCTCTATTTGTTTCTCTCTTGCTCAAGGCAAGTCTCATCTATTGTATTTACCTATGAGCATTCATTTGCTTTGCTATTGCATATCATGAATAATCAGGCTCTTTGTTTGTACGCTTGAAGCTCTTGTGATGACTGTCTATTGGCATTTTGATAAATGGACTTCTCTGTATGGTCTTATTTTGTTGTAGTCATTCTGAGCTATTTTTTTCATCTTCTAATTTGAAGCGGATATCAAATCCGACAACTATTCCAATTGAAATCAGTAAAAGTCCTATGCAAGCTCCAAGGGGTGGAAGTTGCCAGCTCATGATTCGTTTAGATAATCTATCAACAATACTATTGACTACATAATTTAAGGCCGTAAATTATGTGCTAGTAATGAATGCTCACACATTAAATAAGAATTCCATTACATCTCCTTCATCTACTACATACTCTTTGCCTTCACTTCGAAGCCACCCTTTGCTTCTTGCCTCTGAAAGAGAGCCTGCCTTCAGTAGTTTTTCATAGCTTATTGTTTGTGCTCTTATAAAACCTCTTTCGAAGTCAGTGTGAATGACGCCTGCCGCTTGCGGTGCAGTCATGCCTGATTTGATTGTCCATGCTCTCGTTTCCTTTTCCCCTGTTGTGAAATATGTCCTCAGCCCAAGTAACTGATAGGTCGCTCTAATTAGACTTGTTAGCCCAGCTTCATTCACTCCTAAACCTTCAAGATAGTCGGTACGCTCTTTTTCGCCGAGTTCAATTAATTCTGCCTCTACTTGAGCTGAGATGCGGATACTTTGTGACCCTTGTTTATTGGCTAGCATTTCCACTTCTTTGCTTAAGTTGTTACCACTGGCGAGTTCATCCTCACTTAAGTTTGTAGCATATATGATTGGTTTTGCGGTTAAAAGTCCAAGTGGTTTTATTATCGCAACTTCTTCTTCGTTAAGTTCTATATCCCTTGCAGCACCTCCTTCTTCAATTCTCAATTGAATTCTTTCAAGAGCTGCTTCTTCTGTTTGGGACTCTTTGTTATTGCGAAGTTGTTTCTTTATTCTTTCTCGTCTCTTTTCGATCTGATTTAAATCTGCAAAACCTAATTCAAGGTTTATCACTTCCACATCTCTTAGAGGTCCCAATGAACCTGATACGTGAATCACTTCATCATCTTGAAAACAACGAACTACGTGGACGATTGCATCGACTTCACGAATATTTGCTAGGAATTTGTTGCCTAGTCCTTCCCCAGTGCTAGCACCTTTTACTAGACCGGCAATATCAACAAACTCTATTCGCGTAGGTATTATTTGCTTGCTTTTACTTAGATTGCTTAGCAAGTTCAATCTATTATCAGGCACAGAAACTGTGCCTACATTTGGTTCAATAGTGCAGAAGGGAAAGTTGGCAGCTTGTGCTTGAGCATTAGCTACCAATGCATTGAATAAGGTTGACTTGCCCACGTTGGGAAGGCCAACAATTCCGGCTTTAAGCATGACGAGGAATCTAGCTCTAACTGTGTGTTGGTTTTTTCAAGTTTTCGAATTGGGACACAATTTTTTCAAGAGTTAAAACACTAGGGAATACGAACCGTTAAGGTGCCAAGTGATAGATGTCTCTGCAGCAAGAGAGACTAGTTCTAATTAGCTTGGCCCAATGGGCAGAATATCGCTCCAATCTAAATTCAAAAACCTGCAGCTGATTACGATCCGCTTGAAAAGCTTTGCTTCTACTCGCATGAAACGTCGATATTTGTTCGGAGCTGGAGTTTTCTTGATTGTTCTTTCTACTACTGGGGTTTTTACAAGAATTTTCGAGGGGAAAGGTGGAGAGAGGGATTTAAGCCTTTATACAATCCAGGCGAGGAGTGGATCTTTACCTGGACTAATAACTGCAAGTGGAGAATTACAGGCTCAAAGAACTGTAAATGTCAGTCCAGATCGACAAGGACTTCTTGATTCTCTTTATGTCGAGGAGGGAGACAAAGTTATCGAGGGCCAAGTTCTTGCAAAAATGAATAGTGGGGACTATCAATATCGACTTGAAGAAGTTCAAGAAGAATACAAAACCCATAAGGCTGCTTTTGAACGTAGAAAAGAACTTTTCAATGAAGGAGCTATTAGTGCTGACGAACTGGACGATTATCGCAACCGCTTTCTGACCAGGAAAGCTCGCCTTCTTCAAAGAGAGGTAGAGGGAGATGAACTTCTTATTCGAGCCCCATTTAGTGGTTTGATTACATCACGGTATGCAGAGCCTGGAGCATTTGTTACTCCTACAACAAGAGCTTCTTCAAGTGCAGGCTCAACAAGTACCTCGATAGTTGAACTTTCTCAAGGAATCGAAGTCTCAGCAAAAGTACCAGAAAGCGATATTGGTCGAATCCGTGTTGGTCAAAAAGCGAGCGTTAGGGTAGATGCTTTTCCTGATCAAAGGTTTGAGTCTATTGTTGATGAAATTGCTCCGAGAGCAGCTAAGAAAGACAACGTTACTTCTTTTGAAGTGAAACTTCTTCTTATAAATGAACCTAAAAAACTAAGAATAGGTATGACTGCAGATGTTGATTTTCAAACTGAAAGTACTGAGATAAGAACTTTGGTTCCAACAGTTGCGATTGTTACAGAGAATGGGCGGCCAGGTGTTTTAGTTGTTGGCAAGGATCGTCAACCTACTTTTCAAGAAGTTGATCTTGGTACAAGTAGCGGAAGTCAGACTTCAATACTTGAGGGTGTTGATCCTGGAGAACTGGTATTTATTGACTTGCCACCTTGGGCTAAACGGAAACGCGATTAATCCATTAGGGCAAAGACATTTTTAGTTGCAAATGAACCTCGAACGTCAAAAACCAATATTACTTTTGGTAGATGGTCATTCCCTTGCATTCAGAAGTTTTTATGCATTTAGTAAGAATGGAGAGGGTGGACTTTCTACAAAAGAAGGTCTTCCTACAAGTGTTACTTATGGTTTTTTGAAATCACTATTAGACAACTGTAAGGAATTAAAACCTGATGGTGTAGCAATTGCCTTTGATACTGCTGTACCTACCTTTCGCCATAAAGCTGATAAGAATTACAAGGCCAATAGAGATGTTGCACCTGATATTTTTTTCCAAGACTTAGAGCAACTGCAGAGCATCCTCAAGAATGAGCTTGGATTGCCTTTAGTTATGGCACCTGGTTATGAAGCAGATGATGTACTTGGCACTATTGCTGACACAACTTCACGAGAAGGTTGGACAGTTAGAATACTCTCAGGTGACAGAGATCTCTTTCAACTTGTAGACGACAAAAGAGATGTTGCTGTTTTGTATATGGGAGGCGGACCTTATTCAAAGAGGAGTGGTCCAATACTTATTGATGAAAGTGGTGTATTGAATAAGTTAGGAGTTCTTCCAAAAAGGGTAGTTGATTTAAAAGCCCTCACAGGTGACAGCTCGGACAATATTCCTGGAGTTAAAGGTGTAGGTCCAAAGACTGCCATTAATCTTCTCAATGAAAATGAAGATCTTGATGGTGTCTATGCTGTCTTGAATCAATTGACTAGTGAAGGCCCCAATGCATCTCGTGGATCAATAAAGGGAGCTGTTAAAAATAAGTTAATTAATGATCGTGATAATGCATATTTGTCGCGTTTTTTGGCTGAAATAATGGTTAACGTTTCTCTTCCTCAAGAGCTAGATCTATACTTAGGTAAGGTTGACCGGGATGGGCTGTCTAATTGTTTAGAAGAATTGGAGCTAAGTAGTTTATCTCGCCAAGTTGATGCCTTTGTTTCTGTTTTTTCGGACAGTAGATTTTCTTTTAACACAGCAAGTGATCAAGTTAATTCGAATTCTCAACATCATTCTAAGTCTGAGTTCATGTTATCTGATAAACCATCAAGTTGTTCTGATATTCCAGAGCTTGATCCAAAAATTATAACTGAATCTAAGGATCTAGACGATTTAGTTATTAGACTTATGAGCTTTAAGGATAAAGATAAACCAGTTGCATTAGATACAGAGACTACTGATCTCAATCCTTTTAATGCTGAATTAGTTGGATTGGGTTTCTGCTGGGGAGACAAAGCTGACGAAATTGCTTATGTACCTATCGGCCATAATTCGCTAGATGAGTCTACAGAATCTATTAATTGCAAACAGCTTTCTGTAGAAGTTGTCTTGAATTCTTTGTCTTTGTGGTTTTCCAGTTCGAATCACCCTAAGGTTTTGCAGAATGCAAAATATGATCGACTTATTCTTTTAAGGCACGGTTGTGAGTTGTCTGGTGTTGTAGTAGATACTCTTTTGGCGGATTATCTGCGCGACCCAATGGCTAAACATAGTTTAGATGCAATGTCTCAAAGAGAGTTTAATTTTACACCGAAATCTTTTAGTGAACTTGTAGGGAAAGGTGAGACCTTTGCAGATGTTCCCATTAAGGATGCGAGTCTATATTGTTCTATGGATGTTTATTTAACAAGAAAACTTTCTTTTATTTTGAAGGATCAACTCCTGAATATGAATTCAAAGTTAATATTTCTTCTAGAGCAAGTTGAACAGCCATTGGAGCCTGTACTTGCCTTGATGGAAGCAACAGGTATAAAGATTGATTTGGAATATTTGCAAAGGCTCTCTCTTGACTTAAGTTCCAATCTTGTGCGCCTTGAGAAAGAGTCCGCAGAACTTGCAGGGTCTGAGTTTAATCTTTCTTCCCCTAAGCAATTAGGAGAAATCCTTTTTGAAAAGTTGAATCTAGATAAAAGAAAATCTCGAAGAACTAAAACTGGATGGAGCACTAATGCATCCGTTTTAGAAAAGCTTGAAGATGATCACCCACTAGTCCCACTTGTCTTGGAGCATCGTACTGTAAGCAAGCTACTTAATACTTATGTTGATGCTTTGCCACAGTTGGTTGAATCAGAGACCGGTAGAGTTCATACTGATTTTAATCAAGCTGTAACAGCAACAGGAAGACTAAGCAGTAGTAACCCTAACCTTCAAAATATTCCAATAAGAACCGAATTAAGTAAACGAATTCGTAAGGCATTTTTGCCACAAGAAAACTGGAAACTTCTAAGTGCAGATTATTCTCAAATAGAGTTGCGTATTCTTGCTCATTTATCTGAAGAGAAAGCTCTGCTAGAGGCTTATCGCAAAGGAGATGATGTACATAAGTTGACAGCTAGGCTTTTATTTGAAAAAGATCAGATCAATTCTGAGGAACGTCGTCTTGGTAAAACTATTAATTTTGGTGTTATCTACGGGATGGGGGCTCAACGTTTTGCTCGTTCGACAGGGGTTAGTCAACAGGAGGCAAAGGAATTTCTTAAGAGATATAGAGAACGTTATCCAAAGGTTTTTTCTTTCCTAGAGATGCAAGAAAGGCTTGCTTTGAGCCAAGGCTATGTAGAAACTATTTTGGGACGCCGCCGACCATTCTTATTTGATAAAAACGGGCTAGGGAGACTTTTAGGAAAAGATCCACTTGATATTGATCTTGACATTGCACGAAGAGGAGGGATTGAGGCCCAACAACTAAGAGCAGCCGCAAATGCACCTATTCAGGGTTCTTGTGCAGACATCATTAAGGTTGCAATGGTCCAATTACAGAAAAAACTTAAAGACGCCGAATTGCCGGCTCGTTTACTTTTGCAGGTACATGACGAACTTGTTTTAGAAGTGGATTCTTCTGTATTGGAAACCGTCCACCAACTGGTAGTTAGAACTATGGAGAGCGCAGTTAACTTGCTTGTTCCACTAGTTGTCGATACTGGTGTTGGAATTAATTGGATGGATGTTAAATAAATTGGATCACTTTGGCTTTAGCCTCTTGTAGAGGTCACTTTCAGAAATTGTCTCTGCGACTCTTTAATACCCTTTCTCGAAGGACGGAAACCTTCCGGCCTTTAGTTCCTAAGCAGGTCAATATCTACTGCTGTGGCGTCACGGTCTATGACCTTTGCCATTTGGGTCACGCACGTAGCTATATCGTTTGGGATGTGCTTAGGCGTTATTTAACTTGGTCTGATTACAAGGTCACTTTTGTTCAGAATTTTACTGATATAGACGACAAGATTTTGAATAGAGCAGCCAACGATGGCTCTTCTATGCAAGAAGTCAGCGAGAGAAATATCAATGAATTCCATAATGACATGGATGCTTTGGGTATTATTCGGCCTGATCGGATGCCACGAGCCACTCAATCCCTGGAAGGTATTCGATTACTTATCAAAGAACTAGAGGTAAAAGGTGCGGCATATTCAGTCGATGGAGATGTCTATTTTGCGGTAAAGAAACATGCTGATTATGGGAAGTTAAGTGGT
The DNA here is from genome assembly GCA_003215335.1 of Prochlorococcus sp. AG-409-P01. Classification (GTDB taxonomy): domain Bacteria; phylum Cyanobacteriota; class Cyanobacteriia; order PCC-6307; family Cyanobiaceae; genus AG-409-P01. Next base: position 19,934 of record QCKM01000008.1, read on the forward strand.
AGGGATCTAAATGCTCAACAAAAGAATGCTGATGGCAGAGTAAGTGACTTTCAGGAAGCTAAGAAAAGACATCCTTTTGATTTTGCTCTTTGGAAAGCAGCCAAAGAAGGTGAACCTAGCTTTCCCTCGCCTTGGGGGGCGGGTCGTCCAGGATGGCATATCGAATGCTCTGCAATGGTACGTAAAGAGTTGGGACTAACCATCGATATTCATCTTGGTGGTGCAGATCTCATTTTCCCTCATCACGAAAATGAGATTGCTCAATCTGAGGTGGCCAATGGAAAGCAACTTTCAAGATATTGGCTTCATAATGGAATGGTAAATGTTGGTGGACAAAAGATGAGCAAGTCTCTCGGTAATTTCACCACAATTAGAGACTTGTTAAAAACAAATATATCTCCTATGGCAGTAAGACTATTTGTACTTCAAGCTCATTATCGGAAGCCTATAGATTTTACTGATGATGCTCTTAATGCCGCAAAAATTGGCTGGAAAGGACTTGATAGTGCACTGACTTTGGGGTTTAAGTATTCGGAGCAGCTTGGTTGGCCAAGTTGGGATCCTATAGGTAAGTCAATCATGGATAATATTAATACTTTGCCAAAAGGAGATATCTCTCGGCTGCTAAGTAGATTTATAGCCTTTATGGATGACGACCTAAACACATCTGGCGCATTGTCAGTACTTTTTGATCTTGCACGCCCTCTAAAAGTAATTTCAAATCGTTTGGCTCGTGATGACTTTGGTGCTTTGAATGATGAAAATATATCAAGTCTATTTATCCGTTGGAAAGTTTTAGTTGAACTTTCAAGTGTTGTTGGGCTTAAACCAGACATAAAAAAAGATTATTTGGAAAGCAAAAATCATGCAATAGATAAAAGTAATATTGAACAAGCGATTTCTGCAAGAAGTAAAGCTAAATCTGTTAAAGACTTTGAGCAGGCAGATAAAATACGAGAAGAATTAAAAGAGCTTGGCATTCAATTGATTGATAAGCCAAATGGAGTTACTGAATGGATTGAATTGTAGCTAATCTAAGTGATAAGTTGTAAAGATCCTTCTTGAAATTAAAACTGCCAATTTCTAAAAGTTTCTTCAAGAACAACTGTAAGTCCAATCGTGATAATCGGCGTAGATATCCACCGAAGTGTCCATAACAATCCATTGATTTTTAGTTTGGATGTTTTTGAATCTTCCAATTCATTTTTGAAGCGGCTTGGAACAGACCACCCCATCAGTATTGCAAGCAGTAAGCCTGAAGTAATTAGCAGAGCATTCATTATTGAATCAGCTTGTGCCAGAAAATTCACGTCAATTGCAGAAGGCAGTCCTAATAATGCTGTGATCACTATCGAAATCCAAACTGCTTTGCTTCTACTAAGTCCTATTTGATCCATTAGTGAACTAACCGGAACTTCCAACAAGGAAATTGCGGATGTTATAGCAGCTATATATATAAGGGCAAAAAAGAGCACACTTACCAACCATCCAGTCAAGTTCATTGAAGGACCTGCTAGGCCATGTGGAAGAGTGGAAAAAAGAGTCCCGATAGAACCTTCGCCTACAAGATCTCCTAGGCCAAGTATTGCAACCAATGGAAAGGTGACACAGCCTGCGATTAATCCCACAGCTGTATCTAGTGTTACTACTGCAACTGCTTCTTCTGGAATTGCACTGCGGCTATCTAAATAAACTGAATAAGCCAAAATTGCTCCGATTCCTGTTCCAATTGAAAAGAATGCCTGCTTGAATGCATTACTTATTGTTTCCGGATCAGTTAGCTTGCTGGCATCCCAGCCAAATAAGAATGCATAGCCTTCATGTGCATTTGGTTGAAATGAGGCCCATAAAGCAAGGCAAATCAACATTAGGAAAAGTAGAGGCATCCCCCATTTTGTTAGTCGCTCAATCCCTCCCCGGATACCTGCTGCAACTACTCCCCCAGTGATTGCAAGACTAAACATTTGGCCTCGTAAGGAGACCTCTCCAGTACTAATAGAAGAGAAATAGTTGCTTGCTTCGGTTTTGTCTAATGGGAGATTTCCAAGAACTGATTTCAGAAGTGTTGTTCCTGCATATCCCATTAAAACTATGTAATAAGAGAGTATCCCTACCGACACCAATAGGAATAGCCAACCGAGAGGCGCCCAAGCTTTTCCTCCTGCTCTTCTTGGTGCGATTAGAGGTGAGTTGCCCGTGTTCCGACCAAGGACCATCTCGGCAACTAACAAGGGAAGGCATACCAATAAAACAATGGCTATGTAAAGCAAAACAAATGCTCCCCCACCTCCTTGAGACGCTCTATATGCAAAACCCCAGAGATTGCCCAAACCAACGGCACTTCCAGCGGCTGCTAAGACAAAGCCGAGGTTTGATCCCCAACGTTCTTTACCTGTCATCCTCTGATTTGCTCCTTTGATTTGCTCCAAGCATGAACCATTAATGCATTTAATGGGAGACTATCTTTAGCTGAATGAACATAGTGAAGGCAATAAGTGTTCTGGGCTCCACAGGTTCAATTGGTACTCAGACTCTTCAGATCGCTGAGGAGTTTCCTGGGCACTTTCGTGTTGTTGCACTAAGTGCTGGAAGCAACCTTTCACTTTTAGTACAGCAAATCCAGCGACATCAGCCTGAAGCAGTAGCGCTCGCTGATGATTCATTGCTTCCAGAACTAAAGGAGCGCCTTGGTGAGGTTTCTTCTGAAGAGGAATCTTTCAAATTACCAAATCTATTTGCTGGCCCTGAAGGACTCAATACTGTTGCATCGTGGGACAGTGCCGAATTGGTTGTTACTGGAATTGTTGGTTGCGCTGGTTTGCTTCCTACGCTTGCTGCGATTAAGGCTGGTAAAGACCTTGCTTTAGCTAATAAAGAGACCCTTATTGCAGCTGGCCCAGTGGTTATACCTGAACTAGAACGAACTGGAAGTCGCTTACTGCCAGCAGATTCGGAACACTCTGCGATTTTTCAATGCCTTCAAGGGACTCCTTGGCAAGAAAACGCAAGGCTTTCAACAGGCGTACCAACTCCAGGCCTTCGTCGAATTCAACTCACAGCGTCAGGAGGGGCCTTTCGGGATTGGTCTTCAGAGGATCTAAAAAACGCGACTATTGAAGATGCCACTAGCCATCCCAATTGGAGTATGGGTAGAAAAATTACAGTTGATTCTGCAACCCTTATGAATAAAGGGCTTGAGGTCATTGAAGCTCACTATTTATTCGGATTGGATTACGACCACATAGAGATAGTTATTCATCCACAGAGCATCATTCATTCAATGATTGAGCTTGCAGATTCTTCTGTATTGGCCCAGTTGGGTTGGCCTGACATGAAGTTGCCAATTCTTTATTGTTTAAGTTGGCCTAACCGCCTAGAAACCCCTTGGCGCCGCCTAAGTCTCGCTGAGCTTGGTCAGCTAACTTTTCAATCTCCAGACACTAAGAAATATCCATGTATGCAAATTGCTTATTCTGCTGGGCGGGCTGGCGGAAGTATGACCGCTGTACTTAATGCTGCTAATGAAGAAGCTGTATCTCAATTCCTTCAAGAGCGAATTCATTTTTTAGACATTCCAAAGTTGATTGAAGCTGCATGTGAACGTCATAAATCTGATCACAACATTCAGCCAGATCTTGATGAAGTACTTGCAGTAGACAAATGGTCACGTATGGCGGTTAAAGAAGAAGTTAGTCGTGCGTCCAACCTTATTGGAAAATCAGATACTGCAGCATGAGTTTTAGTGTGAGTCATCACCTGCTTCTTTGTGCAACCTCATGTAATGGAGCATGTTGTGATCCTTCCATTGGTTTGGCTACTTGGACTCGCTTAAAGAGAATCCTTAAGGATTTTGATTTGGAGAATTTGGAAAGGCCAGGTGGTGTTGTTTTGCGAAGCAAGGTTGATTGCCTACGTATCTGCAGTGATGGACCTATTTTGCTGATTTGGCCTGATGGTATCTGGTATGGCGGTGTCACCCCTGAACGGGTCGATGTGATTGTTCGTGAACACTTGATAGGTCGCACTCCAATAGAAAAATGGATTCTCAGGAGGACTCCTCAAGCTCAATAGTTGCTTACATTCTTTGTGTTTAGCCAGTTAAATATGCAAACCATTTGTTAACTAATTTGTCCCCCCAGCAACCATCTCTTCCATGGAATCCGTTATGTCCTCCTTTTTTTGTGATGACAACCTTTAGGTGGCTTTCGCTAGTTGAATCAAGTAATTCACCTAATTTCTGAGCTGATATAGCGGGAACCCATGGATCATCAAGAGACTGTAGAAATAGGGTTGGTGGCAATAATTTTCTGTATTGGCTGTTAAGTAATTTTGGTAAAGGTGAGGCATTTAAGTAATAGTCTTCTACGTCGAGATATCCCCAGCGGGGTGCTGTTATAAGTGAATCAAATGAACGGATTGTCAATTGTGTAGATTTTGCTTTTAATTTATTAGATAAGGCTTTTAATTCTTCTTGACTAACCTTGAAAGGGTCTTCCAGTGTTTGACGGATAAGTCTTTGTAAGATCCACTGCTGATAAAATTTGTTTCTTGGCTGTTCAATTTTGTCGCTACATACTGCTAGATCTAGAGGACTGCTTGTGCAAACCAACCCATCTAACAAAGGTTTATTTGATTCGTGAATCTTATTTATCCCTAGACATGCGTTTAAAAGAATTGTTCCGCCTAGCGATATCCCTGCACCAAGGAGTGGGATTGAACATTGAGAACTGTCGTTTGAACTTTGACTCAACCTTTTACATACCTCCCTGGCTTTAACTAGTACAGGTATCAGATCGCTGTTGCATTTCGCTGCATATGTACCTGGAGCTAGATGCCTCCCTGGATCTGCACCTCTGAGATTCAATCTCAATACCGCGTAGCCAGCTGCTTGAAAAGAGAGTGCCATTCTTCTAAGTCCGACCCGTTTGCTTGATCCACCAAGACCATGAAGAATCACTATTAGCCCAAGGGGATTTTTAGCTTTTTCGGGAAGGTCTAAAAAAGCTAATAGTTTTCCATTGGCTTTTTTATTTATTCCATACCCAGGTACTTCTATTTTTAGCTCCTGTCCTTTATCCGGTGGTAATTTTTCAGGACGTAAAGTATCTCTAAGAGTTTGCAGGTCACCACCAATCCAAGGAGGCCTTTCTATGAATTGGTCTATATCCACAGAGTTGATTATTTTGGTATTGAGATTAGTTTTTTTTGCCAACACCGAGTTCTTTTAATTCAACTAAAAGATCACCAAGAACTTTTTTGGCATCGCCAAAAATCATGGAGGTATTTGTTAATTCAAATAAATCATTTTTTATTCCGGAGTAACCAGCATTCATTCCTCGCTTAACCACAAATACAGTGCGAGCTTCTTGTACATCAAGAACTGGCATCCCATATAGGGGAGAGTTTGAATCACTTTTCGCTTGGGGATTTACTACATCATTTGCACCAAGAACAAGAACTACATCTGTTGCTGGGAACTCTGGATTGATGGCATCCATTTCTTTGAGCTGCTCATATGGAACATCTGCTTCAGCAAGTAAAACATTCATATGCCCTGGCATTCTTCCTGCCACAGGGTGTATCGCGTAATTGACTTCTATTCCTCCTGCCTCAAGTGCTCGTGTTACCTCTCTAAGAGTGTGCTGGGCTTGTGCTACAGCTAGTCCGTATCCTGGGACTATTACTACTCGTTCAGCTGCTTCAAGGGTAAGTGCACATTCTTCAACACTGCAACTGGTTATGTTTTTGTATTCACCAGAAGCTTGTTTAGAAGAACTATTAGCTCCAAGCGCTCCTCCAAAAAGCACTGAAACTAGAGAACGGTTCATTCCATTGCACATCACTTGAGTAAGGATTAATCCTGCAGCTCCAACCATTGCGCCAGCAACAATCAAAAGTTGACTCCCTACAACGAAGCCAGCAGCAGCAGCAGCAACTCCTGAGTAGCTATTCAGTAAAGAGATAACTACTGGCATATCTGCTCCACCAATAGGCAGAGTCACTCCGATTCCCAGCAGACTTGAGCCGACTACAAGTAGCCACAATCCTTGTTGCCCCCCTCTAATTAATTCAATTGCTGCGATTAACGACAAACTTGCAAATACGATATTGAAAAGATGTCTTAATTTGCTTTGTGTCCAAATAGGGGTTGATAGCCATCCCTGGAGCTTCGCCATCGCCACGATTGAACCACTGAATGTAATTGCACCTACAAACACTGATACGACAATCGAGGCTAGCTCTACTTTTCCATTGCTTAAATCCGCACTTCTATTTGTTAATGGGAAAAGGAAAACTGCAATTGCCACAAGTAAAGATGACATCCCTCCACAGCCGTTGAACAAAGCAACTGTTTCAGGCATAGATGTCATAGGCACTTGAATTGCAGTTAATAAGCCAAGTAAGCCTCCTATTGCTGTCCCTAAAACTATCCAAGTCCAGGCTGCAATGCTTATCCCAGAAGTACTTAGATAATTGATTAATACTCCAGCCACAGCCAGTCCCATTGCAATAGCTGCAAGTCGATTTGCCTGTCTTGCTGAACGTACTTTTGAAAGCCCCTTTAGCCCAAGTGCAAGTAGTAATACTGCGATCAGATCGATTGCAAATTTAATGATGTAAGAGATATTCATTGGATTTGTTATTTGCGGCGGGAAGGTTTGCGGCTGAACATTGCGAGCATTCTGTCTGTAACAAGAAAACCACCCACAACATTGAACAAAGCAAAGCCAAGAGCTATTGACCCCATTAATAAAAGAGTCGTGTTGTTCTCTGCCTTAATTATTAGGGTTAAAGCTGCGAGAATTGTTATGCCTGAAATGGCATTTGCTCCACTCATTAGAGGAGTGTGGAGAGTGGGTGGTACTTTTCCTATTAATTCCAAGCCAAGCAGACTTCCTAGGAGCAGGACCCAAATGGCTTCACTTAGAAAAGACATCAGTTGAGTTCTCCATTGCTTAATACTTCACTGAAGCGGATTAAACCTTTTTCACTAATTAAGCTTCCTGCAAGCAGCTCATCCTCAGTATCTAAGAGGAGCGTCTCTTCCTTCATTAGTGGTCCTAAAAGAGCCAATATGTTACGTGCGTAAAGAGAGCTTGCATGGTTTGCCAATGTGCAAGGAAGGTTTGATGCACCTATTAGCTTTACTCCCTTTCTAAGTATCGTTTTTCCAATACAGCTACCTGCGCAGTTCCCTCCTTGGCTCACTGCTAGATCCACGACTACAGACCCTACTCTCATTCGATCTAGCATTTCCTCATTGATTAAGAGTGGAGCTCTTTTACCAGGAACTTGTGCTGTACATATAGCCACATCTGCTTCTGCCAATTGATCTGAAAGCTGTTTTCGCTGAGCATTAAGGAAAGACTCAGAAGCTTGTTTTGCATATCCTCCTGATTCTTTGGGTTTTTCTTCTGATTCAGGAGGGGAGATGAATTTTGCTCCTAGAGATTCAACTTGTTCTTTGACTGCTGGTCGGATGTCACTCACATAGACCACTGCTCCTAGGCGCCTGGCTGTGGCGACAGCCTGAAGGCCTGCTACACCAGCACCAAGGACTATGACTCTGGATGGTTGGACTGTCCCTGCAGCTGTCATAAGCATTGGGAAGTATCGATCAAGAGCAGCCGCTGCTATTAGTACTGCTTTATAACCAGCGATATTTGCTTGTGATGAAAGTGCATCTGCTGATTGTGCACGGCTAATTCTTGGAAGCAATTCAAGAGCTATTGCGGATAGTTTGTTTTCTTGAAGTGCCTTGGAAAGTGGTTGATTTTTATAGGGATTTAAAAGTCCAACTAAAAGAGTATTTGGGCTCAGCCTCGCAAGATTTTCTTTTGTGGGACTTTGAACACAGAGAACAACGTTTGCTTGCTTCCAATTTTCCGTGTCTTCTGGAGTAAATAGTTCCGCTCCAGCACTTAAATATTCTGTATCTTTAAAACCTGCTTTAAGGCCAGCTCCCTTCTCAAAGCTGACAAAACAGCCATGGGATACGAATTTCTTTACTGTTTCTGGGGTCGCTGCTACGCGTGTTTCCCCTTCAGCAGATTCAATTGGTATTAAAAGTCTTAGCAAGATGGAAGGAGTCTTACTCTAAAGTGACATTACGGGGTCAAGGTGCCAAAACGGGAGATTTTCTTGAAGAAGTTGCCTCTAATTTGAATTTTTAGCTAATAAAAAGAAGTTCCTTTAACAAATTTCGATGGGCCTCACTGCGATCGAATGCCCTGATGGGGTATGTCACAGCCATCATGGTGGCCATGCTGTAGATCGGACCACGATGCAACATAACCTTCAAGGGCATGGACGTGAATGGTGTGAGAGGCTTGCCGAAAGGATTTACGAGATATCAGTAGATACTTTTTCTGAGGAAGTAATGCCCAGTCTCCACTCTTCTGGATGGCAGAGACGACATCTTGACTGGGAGTTCAAGCTAGACAAAGGAGATTCAGAACCTGATAAGACTTTGGTTGATGGAATTATTAATGCTACAGAGAGCTTTTTGCGTAGTAGTGAAGTTCATAGACTATTTATCCAGGAACTTGTACAAGGAACATTTGCAGAAGCAACGGCCGATTCTCTTCGTGTAAAAGCTGTTCGAAAGCTTATTGAAAATGAGCTATTAAAGATCATTACTGAGCAAAAGGACGATCTTTTAGACAGGCTTGCAGCAGATTTAATGAATGATGCTCAAGGTGACTTTGAATTGGCTCACAATGCAGCTAACGAAGGCGTTCGGGAGATAGAGAGGCTTCTTGTAAATCACACAGAAGCTCTTTGAATCTATGGATTTTTTCTTTGTACAAAAGATTTTCTAAAATTATAATTTTTATTTACAACCTATTTGCAATCAATTTTGTCTTGTTAGCGAGAACTTTATTTAGTGTTAAAGGATGCCAGTTTTAAACAGATTAGTTAGAAAGGCATAAATCCAATCTCTTTTTATTTCTAAGCAATCTTTTCAAATCAAGCTAGAGTCTCCTCCTGGTGGGATACGTCCTCGCAAATGGCAGCAACATTTGACACAAATGTTGCGTAGACGTTTAGTTGTCGATGGAAATCAAGATAGGGATGTACTTGTTCATGCAGGCCCAGGTGCTGGAAAAACATTAGGCGCATTAATTAGTTTTAATTGCCTTAAGAAAGAAGGTCTTATAGATGCATTTATTGTTTTTTGTCATAGAGCTTCAATCTTGACTCAATGGCGAAATTCTGCACTAAGACTTGGTTTGAGCCTTATGGATTTGGAGTCCTCTCTAAATCAAAGTGCATCATTTAATAAAGCAGATGGCTGGGTTGTTACTTATCAAGCGGCTTCAAGGAACCAAAAGTTTCTTCAACAAAATCTTGATAGTTTGTCTCCTGTCAGGCTCTTAGCGATTGCAGATGAAGCACATCATCTAGGTGTTGATCCTTCTGAACCAGAAGCTTCGGTATGGGGGGCAACTTTTTCGGATTTAACATTAGGAAGCAGACTTCGAATAGGCCTTACTGGTACTCCTTTCAGGGCAGACAATTTGGCTTTTTGTTCAGCAAGAAGAATTTGGGTAAAAGATGAAGAAGGAAGATTCGTGCAGCAGATTAGTCCAGACTTATCAGTAGAACCAAGGGAATTAATTGCCTCTGGTGATGTCCGCCCTTTGGAATTTCATTTTCAAGACGGTTCGGTAGAGCATTTTTCTAAGGGGATTTCAATTGAAAAGCACTCATCTATTTCTACTGAGCAACGTGAATGTTGGCGCGCTCGTAATCTTCGGCGAGTGATTCGGCTTTCAGATCCAAGTGGTATCGCCTCTCATATTCTTTTAAGAGCATCTCAGAAATTAGAACAAGTTCGTTTACAGCAGTCAAACGCAGCTGGACTTGTAATAGCTAGGGATATCTGTCATGCGAAAGCTATTGCGCAGTTTCTTCGAGAAGATGGAAATAACGTTGAATTAGTCCATTCTCAGGACGCTGCTTCTACTGATCGCCTGGCCAAATTTCAGTCAAGTCAAGCAGATTGGCTGGTAAGTGTGGATATGTGTTCAGAAGGTTTTGATGCGGCAAGGATTCGAGTAATTAGCTATTTGACAACTGTTGTTACTGAAACAAGATTTCTACAATCAATAACAAGGGCTATACGGATCAATTCAACAACATGCGCACTTGAGCCTCTACCTCGATTCCCTTCATTCGTTTTTGCACCTGCCGATCCTCTTCTCATGCGATATGCGAGGAGTTGGTCAATTAACAAGCCTTATTTAATTAAGAATCCAGATCCAACCCAGTCTTTCGCATGTCCACAAGAAAGGCGTCAAGGACCAAATCTTCCTGATGAAGCAATGAATGACAAGGCTAGAGAAGTAATCACTTTTGCCGCACCTGAATTACCAAGTTTTCTTTCGGGATAATTCTTTTTGTAGAGAAAAACAGATTTGTGCGAATTTCTACAAGCTTTTGGCACTGCAATATGTAAATCTGGTCGGCATCGGGGACAAATCATGGATGCTGCTATCGAAAGACGAGTGAGCGTTGCTACTTGTTGGGCAACTACTCGAATAGCTTTTTTAGATACCAAAGAGAGGTATGAAGACAGCTACGCCATTACACAGGAATTCTGCGAGTGGATTACTTGTGATGACGATCATTCTGAACTTCTTAAGAGGTCAATTTTGACTGTGCCAAGCAATCATTCATATCTTGATGACGACAAAACAAGAGGCATAGACGAACCTCTTGAAATCTAAAGAAAAGATTAAATCTTTATTTTCTTTTTATATTTGAGCCGGATAAGTTTCCTTTTTTAGATTTAAGCAATTGCATTTTTGAATTCTTTTAGCTTTACCCTTTAGTTTTAGCTTTATTTGTTTTTTTGAACATGGGTGCGGAAGACCCTCGTGAATCACTACCCATAGAGAATGTTTTGATTATTGGTTCGGGACCTGCTGGTTATACGGCAGCAATATATGCAGCAAGGGCAAATTTGCAGCCTCTTTTGATTACTGGTTTTAGCCGGGGAGGCATTCCTGGCGGGCAATTGATGACGACAACCCACGTCGAGAATTTTCCTGGTTTCCCCAATGGAGTCTTGGGACCAGATTTGATGGACTTGTTTAAAGCCCAGGCTCTGCGATGGGGCACTCACTTTCTTGAAGCAGATGCTGAATCAATTGATTTGAGTAGTCACCCTTTTGTCGTGAAAGCAAATGGGGATTTTTATAAGACAAATACTTTGATCATTGCTACTGGTGCCAGCGCCAATCGCCTGGGAGTTCCGCATGAGGATGTCTTTTGGAGTAAAGGGATTAGTGCCTGTGCAATTTGTGATGGAGCCACACCACAGTTTCGCTCTGAAGAGTTAGCTGTAGTTGGTGGTGGAGATTCTGCTTGCGAGGAAGCGGTCTATCTAACTAAATATGGGAGCCATGTTCACCTCCTTGTTCGATCTGATCGGCTGCGTGCAAGTGCTGCGATGGCGGATCGTGTAATTGCCAATCATGAGATAACTGTGCATTGGAATACTGATGTAGTGGATGTTGAAGGAAGTGAATGGCTTTCGGCAATACGATTGAAATCTTCTAATAGCTCTAATGAAAGACTTCTTCCAGTCAAAGGTCTTTTTTATGCGATAGGCCATACCCCTAACACCGATTTGATAAAAAATCAGCTCGAATGTGATCTGAATGGGTATCTGCTTACTCGGCCTGGTAGGCCGGAGACATCATTGGAAGGCGTCTTTGCTGCGGGTGATGTTGCGGATTCAGAATGGAGACAGGGTATTACAGCTGCTAGCAGTGGCTGTAAGGCAGCATTGGCCGCCGAACGTTGGTTGAGTCATAAAGGGCTGGCAAAGCGAGTGATCAGAAAATCTGTTGAGCCTGAATCAGCGGAATCACCTGAGGCTAGCCACGCAACATCTCCCCCTGAATTTGACCCAAACGGGCTTTGGCAACTAGGTAGTTATGCATTGCGAAAGCTTTACCACGAAAGTGAAAAGCCTTTGCTTGTTGTTTACAGCTCTCCTAGTTGTGGCCCTTGTCATGTACTTAAGCCTCAACTCAAAAGACTTATTTCAGAATTTGATGGTGCAGTACAGGGCGTAGAAATAAATATTGAAGTCGATGAGGCTATTGCTAGTCAGGCGGGTATTACTGGTACTCCTACTGTTCAACTTTTTAAATTAAAAGCATTGAAAAAACAATGGCAGGGAGTTAAACAGCGCAGCGAGTTTCGTGAAGAGATTAATCACCATATTTGAAATAGTTTATTAGTAGTCTTAACGACGTTTTGGACCTCCGGGTCTGTTTCCACCTGGACGCCCTCCTGGGGCTCCAGTATTGCGCTCTCTATAGGTAATCCTTCCACGAGTTAAGTCATAGGGGCTTATCTCAACAAGGACTTTGTCTCCAGCTAACAACTTAATTCTGAATTTTGTAAGTTTGCCGGCTGCTCTGCAAAGGCATTGATGTCCAGCAGGTTGCTCGAGTGTTACTAGATAGAAGCCATTGCCTTGTTCCTTCTCTATCACTCCCGAGGTCTCGATCATCGTCTTTTGCCTTTTGCATCACTTAAACCACTTTAGGGTGCATGATTGAGTCGGACCAGCAAGGGCATTACGAATAATGAGCTGGATTTAATAGATGAACACTTAAATCTAATTGGCTTGAGCTCGAAATCAATTGTCAGAAGAGTGATTTGAGCTCATTAACTGTTTGCAATTGTCCGAAGTAATAATTTGCTTTAGCTCTTAGCTCTATGTCTTCAAGGCCATCAAATGCATCAAATCCATAACTCTGCCAAAGAGTATTGCCGCAGACTTTGTCTAGTTCATTAGTAGCCTCCATGGACAAATTTTCTAGTCTTCTACGGAGGTTTTTGATTTGGGCAATAGACATGAGAGTCGAAACGCTAGGCTTATATCAAGTTAATAGTACATATAGACTACAAATTTGCCAGTGCTGTTTTGGGATTGGCTAAAAAGGCAGTTTTTTCTTGGCATCTTTATCAAGATCGGCTTCCATTTCACGGAGTCGCTTGAGGATCATTTCGTAGTACTCGCGAATGTAGCTTTGCAATGTTGTTGTTGAGGAAGGGTCTAAGTCGAAATCGGCATAAGTCTCTTCCATTTCAGCGTCTAGTTTTTCGCCGCCACCAGTCACCTCAGCAAAGGCAAGTCTATCTGCCACATTGAGGGTTGGTTCAAAGAAGGAAACTAGGTTTTGTGCGACACCAATTAGAAAAGGTGAAACCCTTATCACCTTGGCTGTCTTACCACTTTCTTTTTCGCATATTTTCATTACTTCTTCTGGACTCCATGCCTTTGGTCCTACAACTGGATAGCTGTGTTTAATTGTTTGCGGTCTCTTCAATGCCGCTACAGCAAAACGGGCCATGTCTTGAGTATTCATATAGGCAATTTCTGTAGGACTTCCACTTATCCAAACCGTTTGGCTATCCAAAATGGGTATTGCAAACTGACCAATTACTCCCTGCATAAAAGCTACTCCTTGGAGGATTGTGTAGTCAAAATTAGAATCCACTAATAGCTTTTCTGTACAGAATTTGATGTCCATTAGGGGTACGTTCCTGAATCGATCAGCCCCTAATAAGGACAGGAAAATGATTCGTTTAACGCCAGCCTTTTCGCAGCTTCTGAAAAGATTCAGCTTGCCTTCCCAATCTGTTTCATAGACACTTTTAGGATCGTCAGGCCTGCTTGTGGAGGCATCAATTAAAGCGTTGACTCCATCTAACGCATAAGCAATATCCTTCGGTTCAAGTAAATCTCCTTTGGTTAATTCACACCCCCATTCCTGTAAGAAGGCGGCTTTGCGAGGGTTTCTAACCATGCAACGCACTTGATACCCTGCATCAATGGCCCGCTTGGCAATTTGTCTGCCAACGGTGCCGGTCCCACCAACCACCAGAACCTGCATAGGAAGATTCGTCAAAACTTTGACCCTAAACGTACATAGTCATAAGAGTTTTATTTGGTTTTTAATCTCCTTGGAACTTCAGTAAGAGGGCTCCTCCTGCGAGACCTACTGGAATCAGTACCCAAAAAACTGCTGCAATCCCAAAAATTTCAGAGGCCATTTTTAGTTATTTGAATTGTCTTACTAATTTAAAGCCTCTTCAGCTGCATTCATGGCAAATTTTTGAGAGCTGAGAAAAAGGTGCATCTGTCCGTAGTTGTCCTTGCATTATTGCGCTTTGGTGCGCTTTGAAATTTTTTTTCCTTAGGGCCTCGATGAGGTGATTTAACGGTGGAGGGCCTTTTAGGCCAAGGTTCTTTGAGAGTTCATTGGTGTCCCAGCTGAAAAGAGGTAGGCCGGAATCAAGCTTTAAGCGTTCAAAAAGCTTTTTGCTTTGTTCATCTATGTGCACTGGGTGCACCTTCTCCAGGGCTAATAATTTGGAAATAAAAATTTTTTCTTGAAGAGGCCCTAGCCAAAGGGGACCGTTGAATAGCCAAGACCCTTTCCTTGAATTGCATGAACATTCTTGCCAGCTCTTTAGAGACAAGAGCGTTTGACTGCTTTGAGCTCCACAAAATTGGCATCGGCCAAGTATTCCTATTAGAGATTCTTGGTGAGTAGGTATAAGACGATTAATGCGAACTGCAATTCGAAATGCTCTCCCATCACAAAAGCAGCAAAGAGGCTCTATTCCGCGTCGTAACAGCCACGCTTGCCTAGCAATAACTCCAAGTTGAATTCTTAGTGCAATTTCCCAATTTGATGGATTAGAGCGAGCTGATACAAATGAAGTCCTTATTGCGCTAGATCGATCATGGCCAGTTATTGAACGAGCATCTGTACTGGAAAGCAAAAGAATGCCTTCTGGTTGGAGGACTTGTATTACGGGTTGGAGAAAAATATTTGGAGATCCGAAACAATCAAGATCAACAAAGTGGAAAGTTTGTTTTTCAAAAAAGGCTCTAGCTAATAAATCTTGTGCAAGTGAGTTGCTGATTCTTAGTGAAATCCTTTTGTTTGTAATTTGTCTCAGGTTTTTTTCTAAGAGGTCTAAACAATCAGAATTTGCATCATTTATCCACATCTCAAGAGATCTAGGTTTTTTTTTGGTGTTTTGTTTTGACGCGATTGCTTCCAACCCCCACCGAATAGGTCTTATCCCATAACCTGACATGAGTTCTAACCAGCGAAGCTCAGAGATACTTGTCAGCCCTCCATTGAACTGATCGCATGCAATCAGGACCGAAAGATCTCTTGAGGCTCTTGCCGCCGGACGAAAAAATCCTTCTCCAAGCTCCAAAGAGGCGGCACCTTCGCGATAGTGGGATAGAGGTTTGTTCAGTTCACTTTGGAAGTAACTTTTTTAGAGCCTATTGACTCACCAATCCTTCAACAAGGACGGCATTGGGGGATTTCAGGACAATGGATTTGGAAAGGATTCAAATGTCACTGGAGACATTTGGGACAAGATAAACATCCTCCACTTGTACTTATTCATGGCTTTGGTGCAAGTAGTTCTCATTGGAGAAAAAATGCAGCGGATCTTGTAGAAGCAGGTTTTAAGGTTTATGCGCTTGATTTGATTGGTTTTGGATACTCTGATCAAATCTCTGCTGACAAGCACATTAGGTTTGACAATCAATTCTGGGCAATGCAATTAGTTGCATTTCTAGAACAAATTGTTGATACTCAGAGATTTGGTAAAGCTGTCTTAGTAGGAAATTCTTTGGGAGGTCTCGTAGGGCTTACAACAGCTGCTATGAGGCCTGAATTGGTTTCGGCTGTTGTAGCAGCGCCTCTTCCTGATCCTGCATTTCTTAGGCCTAAATCTTCTATTAGAAGAGACTGGATCATTAAGTTAAAGAATCAAGTTATAAATATTCTTTTTCGATTTTTTCCTTTTGAACTATTACTTTTTCTTGTTACCAGCACACCTTTGCTTCGAATTGGTCTTCAGGCTGCTTATTACAGAACGATTAATACAGACAAGGAATTATTTGATTTGGTTTTTCAGCCAGCAAGAAGGTCTAATGCAGGTAGTGCCCTAAGGGCAATGTCTATTGGTATGTCTCTACGTAAAAGCGCAGTTACTGGACCTGAGTTGCTTAAGCAACTTGCTCAAATTGCTTCGAGACCTCCAGTTTTGCTTTTATGGGGAAGGCACGATCGATTGGTCCCTTTGGATCTTGGGGAATTGATTAAATCGCAGTACCCATGGATTACTTTAGAAGTGATTGAAAATTCAGGACATTGCCCTCATGATGAATATCCAAAAGAATTTAATAAGCACCTTTTGAGCTGGTTAAGCCGTAGTTTGGTTATGGATCGGAAAAGAGCATGAAGCACACTCTTTCAGTGCTTGTTGAAGATGAATCCGGGGCGCTAAGCCGGATTGCAGGTTTATTTGCAAGGCGAGGCTTCAATATCGATAGCCTTGCTGTAGGGACTGCTGAAGTTGAAGGGCAATCTCGTTTGACGATGGTTGTTGAAGGTGATGATCACACCTTGCAGCAGATGACTAAACAGTTAGACAAATTGGTAAACGTTCTTCAGGTATTGGATTTATCTAAGAGGCCTGCTGTGGAACGTGAGTTGATGCTCCTGAAGGTTTCTGCTCCTCCTCTTCAGAGAGGCGCAATTTTGGAACTTGTTCAAGTTTTCAGGGCAAAAGTTGTTGATGTTGCTGATGAGTCGCTCACTCTTGAAGTGGTTGGAGATCCTGGAAAGCTTGTTGCACTAGAAAAGCTTCTTGCGCCATATGGCATTAATGAAATCGCTCGCACCGGACGTGTGGCACTAGAGCGGGCTTCGGGCATAAACACGGAACTTTTGAAGAGTTCAACTAGTACTAATCGATTGCCCACTTGAAAGGTTTAATTTATTAACTTTGTTTTATTTTGATTTAGCTGAAATAATCTTGTCTCCTTGTTCAATTTTATCAATTATTGCCATACCTTTAACGACTTTTCCAAAAACTGCATAACGACCATCAAGTTCTGGTAATGCACGGAGAGCTATATAGAATTGTGAACTAGCAGAGTCAATAGCTTGTGATCTGGCCATTGCGACTGAGCCTCTTTGATGGATAAGCTCTAGTTGAATCAACTCATTTGGATTGATTATTAATTGGCTATACCTTGGAATTGCTTCTGATTGTAATTTTAATTCTATTGGAATAAGACTTATTTGGCCGGTTTCGTTGTCAATATAATTTCCTAAGCCTATTAGCTTTGACGGAGTATTTGGATCTTTTGACGTTGGATCCCCGCCTTGAATAATAAACGGCATAGGACTCCTGATTACTCGATGAAATGCAGTCCCGTTATATATCCCTTTTTTGACTATATTTAAGAAATTACCTACTGTTAATGGAGCACTATTTCCATAAAGTTCAATGGTGAAGCTTCCCTTTGTAGTTTTTACATCAACCAATGCTTTCCCTTGGTGACATATATAATTTTCACCTGTACAGATATTACTTGTAATTTGACGCTTAGAATTAACGCAACCAGCAGCCAATAAAATTAATATTAATGTACTCAAGAACTTTATTGACTTTAGCTGCCTTGCTAAATCGTTCATTCTTATAGACCTTCTAGCGCTATTTCTAAAAATCTGGCGAGCTGTGCTCCTTCTTTTTCTAATTGAATAAGGGGTGGTGGGTTTCCTACTTTGGAAATGGGAACGTCTTTACGGCCTTGAATCCTTAATGAAAGCCTTCTTCTAGGGTTTATTCCTTCTTTTACATCAAGCTTTACTGCTTTTACATCTTTGAGAGGTATATCCACTTTTATTTCTTTAAAAAAACCTCGTCTGGCGATGGTTATATAGCCAGAAGCTTTGTTGAAGCTGTTTACGCCTGACCCAAAGTTGACTGCGATAAGAGTCCAAAGATATGTAGCCAGTAATGCCGCAGCTAGTCCATAGACACCCATCAAGAGGCCCTGCGGAACAAAAATTAGTGTTGAGGGATTACCAAGAGGAAGAAGATCTTTCCCTTGAAAACTTGAAATTGCAGCAAGAAGAAAACCAGAACCGCCGATCGTAACTGCACTAGCGATAATGAGGTTTGATGCCCTTCTAGAACCCTGAATCGATTGCTCTAACAAGGTTTTGGAAGGATTCCCTGGTGGTGAGTTTTCTTGAATATTTGCGGTCATGTGGGCATGGTAAGAACTTTTATTTTCTAATTATTTACCTCAATTGGGGCAACGTTCAGGGACTTTTAAATGCTACAAGCAATACAAGGGGTTTCATATCGGGATTATTTAGCCCAATAAACCCTTATTGATTGTTAAGGTCATGCGGTATCCCACAGCTAGCGGAACACCCGCACCGTTTACTCCCATGACGATCGCTGTTGGAAGCGCACCTCAGCGCGGATGGTTCGACATCCTCGATGACTGGTTAAAGCGCGACCGCTTCGTTTTTGTCGGTTGGTCCGGCCTTCTTCTATTCCCAACTGCCTACTTGGCAATTGGTGGCTGGTTCGTCGGCACCACCTTTGTCACTTCCTGGTACACCCATGGTGTAGCCAGTTCTTATTTAGAAGGCTGCAATTTCCTTACTGCTGCAGTAAGTACTCCTGCTGATGCATTAGGTCACAGCCTTCTACTGCTCTGGGGCCCCGAGGCTCAAGGCGATTTCGTTCGCTGGTTTCAACTAGGCGGACTTTGGAACTTTGTTGCATTGCACGGCGTTTTCTCACTGATTGGCTTCATGCTTCGTCAGTTTGAGATTGCTCGTTTGATTGGCATTCGCCCATACAACGCACTTGCATTCTCTGCTCCAATTGCGGTTTTTACCAGTGTTTTCCTGATGTATCCATTAGGTCAACACAGCTGGTTTTTTGCTCCCTCTTTCGGAGTGGCAGCGATATTCCGCTTCATTCTCTTTATTCAAGGCTTCCATAACTGGACTTTGAACCCATTCCACATGATGGGTGTTGCAGGCATTCTTGGAGGTGCACTTTTGTGTGCCATTCATGGAGCAACTGTTCAGAACACTCTTTATCAGGATGGTGATCAGAGCACTACCTTTAGGGCTTTTGATCCAACGCAGGAAGAGGAGACCTATTCAATGGTTACTGCGAATCGTTTCTGGAGTCAGATCTTCGGAATCGCCTTCTCTAACAAGCGTTGGCTTCACTTCTTCATGCTTTTTGTGCCTGTAATGGGCATGTGGGCACCATCAATCGGCATTGTCGGACTTGCAGTAAACCTGCGGGCCTATGACTTCGTCAGCCAAGAAATTCGTGCTGCAGAGGACCCAGAATTTGAGACTTTCTACACAAAGAATGTTCTTTTGAATGAGGGTATGCGTGCATGGATGTCTTCCGCAGACCAGCCGCACGAAAACTTTGTATTCCCTGAGGAGGTACTGCCCCGTGGAAACGCCCTCTAATAGCAATCTATTCCGCCTCGAGAACGCAAGTTTCGAAGAGTCTGGGTATGCCTGGTATGCAGGTAATGCTCGTCTAATCAACTTGTCAGGACGACTCTTAGGAGCCCACATTGCTCATGCTGGCCTCATGGTCTTCTGGGCAGGTGCCATGTTGCTTTTTGAAGTGAGTCACTTCACTTTTGATAAGCCAATGTGGGAACAAGGATTAATCCTTATGCCCCACGTAGCCACTTTTGGTTATGGCGTAGGCACAGGAGGAGAAATAGTTGATGTTTATCCTTTCTTTGCCGCTGGCGTTGTTCACCTTGTAGCTTCTGCTGTATTGGGATTAGGTGGAGTTTTCCATTCCCTATATGGTCCAGCTCGCTTAGAAGAAATCTCTCCATTCTTTTCTCAGGATTGGCGAGACAAGGATCAAATGACCAAAATCCTTGGATACCACCTTTGTGTCCTTGGCCTTGGTTCACTGGCTTTTTCATTGAATTGGATGTTCCTTGGTGGTGCTTATGACACATGGGCACCAGGTGGAGGTTCAGTTCATTTAATTAGACCAACTCTTGACCCAGTAAAAATCCACTATTGGCTATCTAATACCCCATGGGGTGGTGGTGGTTGGATGGTAGGTGTCAACTCAATGGAAGACATTGTCGGTGGGCACATCTATTTAGGTGTTGTTCAACTCATTGGTGGACATTTCCATATCCTTACCAAGCCATTTGGTTGGGCACGTCGTGCATTTATTTGGAATGGTGAGGCACTTTTGGCATACGCCTTAGGTGGCCTATGTGTTGCAAGCTTTGTAGCTTCTACATTTGTTTGGTTCAACAACACTGCCTATCCTTCTGAGTTCTATGGACCAACTAATGCCGAGGCATCTCAGGCTCAAAGCTTCACTTTCCTTGTTCGTGACCAACGAATAGGAGCGAATATTGGTTCTGAGATGGGCCCAACTGGATTGGGCAAGTACCTAATGCGATCTCCAACAGGTGAAATCATCTTTGGTGGAGAAACCATGCGTTTTTGGGACTTCCGTGGCCCTTGGCTAGAACCTCTTAGAGGACCTAATGGTTTGAGTCTGGATAAACTCCAAAATGATGTTCAGCCATGGCAAGTTCGTCGTGCTGCTGAATATATGACTCACGCACCTAATGCTTCTATCAACTCTGTTGGTGGCATTATCACTGAACCTAACGCAGTTAACTTTGTAAACTTGCGTCAATGGTTGGCTTCTGCTCACTTCTTCCTTGGATGGTTTACTTTTGTTGGACATCTTTGGCATGCAGGACGAGCAAGGGCAGCTGCGGCAGGCTTCGAAAAAGGTATCGATCGTAAGATCGAGCCTGCATTGTCTATGCCTGACCTTGACTGAGTAAGAAAATAGAGATTTAGACATTTAAACCTCTATTTTTATAACTTCTAAGATAAAAGCTCTTCCTCTTTATTTGGAAGGGCTTTTTTCGTGGGAATATTTAAATCTGTATATAAAAAGGCCTATATTCTTTTGAACTAATTGCTTGTCCACATATATCAAATCAGATAAATGATTTTCAAATGATATTTTGGCAAATAATAGTTTTTTTCATTGCTTCTCTCAGCCATGGCAAGCTGAGTCCAATTACATTGCTGAAACAGCCATCTATTTTTTCTATAAATAGTGATCCTTTTCCTTCCAATGCAAAGCAACCAGCACATTGCATTGGTTCGCCAGTATTTACATAATTTTCTATATCTTTTTTGCTCGCTTTGACAAAGTGCACCTTAGTGCTAACTATTCCCTCCAATAGACCATCGTATGTAATTACAGGAAAATCCTTTTCAGATTTACTGGAGAACCTCAGGGCATGACCAGTATGCAATATTCCAAAATTGCCAGCCATTCTGGTTAATCTCTCAACAGCTTCGTTTTTGCTTTTTGGCTTTCCAAATGCTTCACCTCTGAACTCGAATATTGAATCACATCCCAGAACCATTGATTCATTGCTTTTTGAAGAGTTCTGTTTGAACTTCGAAGATATTTTGCTGACAACAACATCTGCCTTAGCTTTAGATAGTAACTGTACAGTTTCCTGGGCATCGACTTTTGAAATTAATTCTTCGTTGTACCCACTTATGATTGCTTTATATGAGATGCCAGCATTATCTAGAAGTGTTCTTCTGGCCTTTGAGGCAGAGGCAAGAATTAACACAACAAATTCATTGGGAAACTTAGTACTTAGGCTGCCATTGAAAAACCAGTTTTCAACTTCTTCTTATTGTTTTTGATGGATTACATAAATAAACAAAGCTTTAAACGTGCATCCTGGATAATTCGTTGTTTGCCATTCGGTTCATCTTTTTATGAAGCATTAAAGGATACCGGTCTTAGTTCTGAAATGGTTTTTGAGGATTCGTCCAAATATTGTGTCAATCCTCGAAGTTGGTTTAAAAGTGAAAACTCAGTTGAGGATGCCTTCCGCTTATTAATCAAAATAGGTGTCTTGCGAAGAGAAGTTGATGGACAGGGCCTAACGTCAAAGATCAGATTGACTCCAATGGGAAGAAAGCTTCTTGAGAGTCGACCTAAGTTGTTTTTAGAAAAAGTTGCAGTCTGGGAACATTTATCCTTTTCGCTTTATCGTTTTTGGCCCTTTTGATGAGCTCCCACCACTTGCCTACTCCTTTGATGATTTTGGGTACCTCTAGTGGTGCAGGTAAATCTTTAATGACTACAGCTTTATGCAGGGTATTAAAGCGTCGCGGTGAATTCCCATTACCATTTAAGGGGCAAAATATGAGTAATAACGCTTGGGTAGATGAAAACGGGGGGGAAATGGCTTACTCGCAGGCAGTTCAGGCTTGGGCTTCAGGTTTAGAGCCCATGAGTTACATGAACCCTGTTCTTCTTAAGCCAAAAGGAGATAGTACTAGTGAAGTTATTCATTTGGGTCATGCAGTTGGAACTGCAGTTTCAGAAACCTACTACGAAAAATGGTTCCGTCCTGGTTGGTTTGCCATAAAACAGGGTCTGCTTGAGCTTCAATCTATTAATCAAGCAGGACGTTTAATTCTTGAAGGGGCTGGTAGTCCAGTGGAAGTTAACCTTCAGCGACGAGATCTGACTAATTTGAGACTGGCTCAGTTTTTACGAGCAAATTGTATCTTAGTTGCTGATATAGAAAGAGGTGGTGTTTTTGCTCAAATAGTGGGCACACTTTCATTATTGAGACCTGTTGAAAAATCTTTAATCAAAGGCTTATTAATAAACCGATTTCGTGGACGACAAGAACTTTTTGATGAAGGTATAGCTTGGCTGGAAAAACAAACTGGCATCCCTATTTTAGGAGTGGTCCCATGGTTGAATGATTGCTTTCCTCCAGAAGATTCTCTTGACCTTCTTGAACGTAACACTCTTAAACCTTATGCAGAAATTGAAATAGCTGTTATTAGATTACCTTCTCTTAGTAACTTTTCAGATTTTGACCCTTTAGAGACTGAACCTTCAGTAAAAGTTAGATGGGTAGAACCAGGTGCTTACTTGGGTAAACCTGATGCAGTAATACTCCCTGGAAGCAAGCAAACAATACGTGATCTTTCTATTCTTAATAAGAGTGGATTAAGTGATCAATTGAAGTCTTATACAAAACAAGGAGGTATCGTTTTTGGTATTTGCGGAGGCTTGCAGATGCTAGGTAGAACTTTAGAAGACCCTCTTCGATTAGAAGGGGATTTGGGTGGGGTAAATTCATGTCGAATTCAAGGACTTGATTTGCTCCCTTTGCACACAGTTTTTGAGGAAAAAAAGATTTCAAGAAAACGAAAGTTGATCTCACAATGGCCAGGCCTTTTTCCCATTAAAGGATTTGAAATACATTATGGAATTACCAATATTATCAAAGGTAATTCATTACTTATCAAACCATTAACTGATGATTCATCTCTTGGGTGGTATGTTGAGAATACCCCAAGAGGAACTATCTCAGGAACATATTTACATGGTATTTTTGATAATGGTAGCTGGAGAAGATCTTGGCTTAATCAAGTCAGAAAGATGAAAGGGCTAGCAAATTTACCAATCGAAATCACAAATCATTATGAACATAGAGAAAAATTAATTAATAGCCTAGCTGATGTATTTGAAGATAATGTAGAGCTAGCTCCCTTGTTAGGAGAATGAGCCAAAAAGAGGTGAAAATCGAATGGCCAAATGGCAATTGCTCGTTAGTCCCATCTGGTAGTGATTGGATTGATGTCGCAGCATCAGCCGGGTTTAATATACCAACTGGTTGTCTAGGAGGCAGTTGTGGAGCATGTGAAATTGATGTGAATGGCTCGGTTATTAGAGCATGTATAAGCACTGTAGAGTCAAATACAACGGGACGAATTATAGTCAAGAGTTTCGTTGATCCTTATTGGTAGTATATGCTTAACAGAGTTTTGTGATTAGTTATTGGAAGAAAGTAATAGGCTGTTTTTTCATGCTGTAGGACGTAATTCTCAGCCTATTGGAGATAAGCTAGAAGAATTATTACCTAATTCTGGGACTGTATTAGAGCTCGCCAGTGGTAGCGGCGAGCATGCAGTTATTTATTAAAAAAGGTTTCCTAATATTAAATGGCAATCGAGTGAAATAACTATGCACATTTACTAAGTATTGAATCTTGGATTGTTCACGAGAATCTTAAATCAATTATGCCTGGACCAATATACCTTGATGTTGATTCTGATAGATGTAATTTAAATTCAAGCATAAGGAAAGAACTTGCAGTTATTGTATGCATTAACTTATTGCATGTTAGTCCTTGGAGATCAGTTGTCTCATTGTTTAAAAATACAAGCAAATTATTGAGACCAAACTTAAACCTGATTATATACGGACCATTTAAAATCCATTGCAATCATACCAGCAAAAGTAATATGATATTCGACAGGAAGCTTCGTAATGAAAGACCAGAATGGGGATTACGTGATATAGATGATATTGTAACTTTTGCTAGTTCTAAACTCTTTATTCTTGAAAACTCATATCATATGCCTTCCAATAATTTTTTATTAGTCTTTAGTAAGCAAAAAACAAGTATAGAGCAAATATAAAAGATTTTTTGTGATTTAATATGCTATTTCTTCTCTTTTTGACATCATGTCATTGATTAGTATAAATCGTGACACCTTCTTGACTAGCTATTGCAATTTTAAAAATCGTAGGCATAAATATACTTAGTGCTCCTACTTCGTTGTGGGGACACTTGAAAACCCTTTAAATTCAGCTGATGGTCAATTACTTACCTTTCCTGGAACCAGCCCAAGAGAATATTAGTAGGATATATTCAATGACTTCTGGAATTATTACTGCAATATTTGCCCTCTGGTTTTTGAATTTCTTGGCAGGCCTTATACAAAGGACTTATGCTACTGGCCAAGCATTTGGTTCGTTTTATAGAAGTACAATAAGGCCCTTTTTAAAACCTGTGCTTTTGAGATTTCACAGCATTTTCAGGAGACCAAGAAAGGAAACTATGTCGAAAACTATATTGAACCCTTTTGGGTCTTTGCGATGAGCATTAATTTGATTTCTTTGATTTATGATTTTTTAGTAGTTCTGCCACTTATGGACAAAAGTGGATGTTCTGAGTGTTCACAAAAAAGCCACTCCTTATAGGCGATTTACCCATAAGCAATGGCTTGGTCTGGTGCTTCTTATTGTTAGGCGCCCTGAAGGACTCCAACTACGAGTGTTACTACTGCCACCAAGAGGCCACCCCATTTCACTACTGGCTGGTTTCTGTCATAGGTGGATGCGGCAAGTATTGCAGCAAGTTGCACCACAATGATTTGATCGTTCATCAGTAGTCCAATATTATGCTCTTTTTTTGTAGCAAACTCTTTAATGTTCGTCTATAGAAATTAACCAATTGCTATTTATGGGTGCATATATGTTCGGATGCTTTACCCTTTATCTGTTTAGATTTTCTAAATATTCATTATTCAGAATTGAAACCATACACCCTCATCTATTAACAGCAAGTCTCTCTTGGGTAAATTTAAGTGCCTTATAAACGCTCTCTTCAGTAAATAAAATTAAACTTGGCTTTATATTTGGTTGATATTTACTAAAGATCTAGCAGTTTTTTTGGTACTTTGAAAGTAAACAAAAAAATGGTCCAAATCAAGGTATAGCTGTCTTTCTTATGCTGTATACCCTATAAACGCATCAGGATTTCCACACCAAGCTTTCTAAATTAACCATTTACTGTTTTTAATGACAATAATGATTGTGAGTTACATCTACAGTAATGCTTAGGAAGCCATATACAGTGAGTTACAGAGACCATCTCTCTCATCGCCATGAATTCTGTACATACGCTAAGGATTCTTATGATGCGAGACTGCTGGCTATAGAAATCAATGAGTATTTACACAACCATCCCAATTCAATAGAAGTAATTAAGCTTGAATCTGACTAGAGACATTAATTCTGCTTGAATCTGGCTTTTATAAAATTACTACCGGTCAAATGACCTATGTTCATTAATCCAGATCTTTTCACTTTCGTTCTGTTGAAAGCGAATACCTTCGGAATGTGTGCAAAGACAATTAGGATTGGCTTCTTGTGAATTCTTTGAGTGAGCTTTATTATGCTTTAGGCTCGCTGGCATGGTTGGATCACTACAAAGATAACTTCCTATTTCTAACAGATTAGAAAGCGTCTTGCCATGTTTATTTATTAATACGTCTTTTAAAATAGAATAATCATCCCAGAAAAAAGAATCTCAAAATTATATTTCCAGGTTGCAGTTTAACTTCAGTTCGAATGGGATGCATGAATTAGGCAATTCTAATAGTTTTGAGCATACAGATCCAATGTCTTCTGGTTGAGTCATTGACTGCTTAGAAACCATATTTATGTTCGCTGCCATGTCAGTGTTGACCCAACTAGGACATATTGCTGTAACCCGTATGCCTGAGCTCCAACCCTCGTTTCTCATGGTTTCACACAACCCCATTAATGCAAATTTACTTACCGTATATCCTGCCAGATTGCTTTTTGACCTTTTCCCACTCATCGAAACTAATACTATTATTCTTCCTTGCCCGTGTTTAGCCAGTTCACTCCAAGCCAATCTAGTTAGTAACCATGGCCCCATTAAATTAACTTGAATGAGCTTATCTATGTCTTTACGCTCTTCATTATTAAAGTTTAGACCTACATTGTTAAATATCCCCGCACAATTTACTAATGTATCAAAATTACCAAATCTATTTATAGAGTTTTTAATCCAATTTGTCGCCGATAGTTCATCATTTGCTTCATATTTATTTAGGAGTATTCTTTCCACTCCGCTGACTTCTGGATCTAAAATACTCCCATATAAGTGACTGGGATTTCTTACTCCAAGACTTATTCTGTGCCCATCTTTAAGTGCTTTTATGGCTATAGACTTTCCAATACCTCTATTGCCGCCACTTATCAGGATTGTTCTTTTCATAAGATGCAATGTAATTGTGAATTACTCTTCATCATTGAGATCTTGGTGAGCTGAATTCCAATTTAGTAGTTTTCACTTGGAATATTACATAGATGGACGTATAAAGTTCCACAAAAGTTTTAATTCTCGTCCTTGCATTCCCATTAGGCCCCATTTTACGCTCCAAGGGGCTTTTATAAACATATCAACCATTGCTTTTACTAGATCTTTTAATGTCAAAGTGTTAGTCAAGAAACCGAACCACTGTGGATTTTCTAACTTGAAGAAACTTTTGAAGAACTCTCTTAGTTGAGGTTCTGTAAACCTCATCAACTTTTCTAAACCAAATTGGTATAGTGCTTGTTTTCTTCTAAGTTCTCGAGGCCACAATTCTTTCCAACCTGCTTTTGCCAATTCCGCTGGTGAAGCATTTTTATCATTCATTCTTTCAGCAATTACTTTTGCAACTCCTGTTGATCTTCTCAGTAATGCACCAACCATATAACCAGAAGCTGGATGAACCATTCCAGCTGAACCACCAAACCCAAGTACTGGCTGATCTAAATCTGGAATAGGTATGTTCATAGGAAGAAATAGACCGATCTCCTCATGCTCAAGTCTTGTTATTTGTAAACCACGGTGCGCTAATCGACTTTCTAACCTTGCCTGCAAAGTTTCTAATGACAGTGGTGGGGCTAGTCCAAGTGAAGTCTCTTCTAAAAAATAACTTCCTCCACCCATATCCATAGCATATAAAAATGTCGGAGGCTCTTTTTGTTCAGATAGACTCAAATGATCACTTCGATAATCCATCAAAACAAACTGACCTGTATCAACTGGTGGAGTATTGAATTTGCCAACTACCCCATAGCAAGTTTGAACAGCTAATGAGTTTTGTTTTTTATGTTTGAGAAATACTGGTTCATATCCAGTTGCGTCAATTACTAATCTGGCTGTTAATTCCTTTCCATCTTTGGTTGTAACTACACTTTCCTTGTCTCCTATTGAAAGGTTAACGGCAAATCCCCTGTGCCAAGTGACTCCATAATCATTGCAAATATCTATCCAGTAGTGTTGCAGCTTTATTTTGTTGAATAGACCATAATCTCTGCCATGATTAGTCGGTTTATTCTCTGGAGAATTAGGGTTTTTATCACCACTTCCAAAAAAACTCACTGTATTTTTCCATCTATGTTCAAGCAGATGGCTTAAACCGAGATCATCTACTTCCTCTCCCCATATCCCATAAGTAAATGGCCAGGGATCTTTAGGGTCTGAACCAGTCAGAATTTCTATACGAAGACTTTCCTTAGCCATAGCTGCAGCAATGGCTAAGGCGCCTGGACCTGAACCAAGCACTATTGCATCAGTCGATGCTCCTGTCATAGAAGAATTTGCATCAAAACAATTGGCGTTGCTGATTTTTTGGTTAAACACCGATCGTCTTTGATCATGTGACCTGGGCAGCATTTCCCCATGCCCACGCTTAGCACCTCCTATTTCTGATATTGAGATTACCCCGTTTTGACTTGTCTTTCTGTCTACTTAGCCGTTTGTTTTATTACATCAAAATCTAAATTGACCTTGATATGGCTAAGCTTTTTAACAAATCATTCTTTGAAAATCAAAAAACATCACCATTTCTAAGTTGTTTTTTAAAAGATAAGCTGATTTTACTTAATGCTTTTAAGTCTTATATTATTGGGTTGGCTAATTTATTTGATATGGACTAATAGATAAGATTCTAAAAGAATCCTTCAATATAATATGCACGAATATAGCATAGTATAATGCATCATATTTAGCTTATAATAATAAATATGCTCATAAATAGAAATGCCTAAGAATACAATACTTATGACTGGAGCCAGTTCTGGAATAGGATATCAAGCATCAGCCAATCTTGTTCAGAAAGGGTATAAACTTATTATTCCTTGTCGAGACACTTCAACTTCAGCTAAGACTTTGCATTCGTTAGAACAGGGAATTTCAGATAAATATTTTTCATCAGAAGATCTTCTGAGTCCATTACTTGACTTGTCGGATTTAGATAGTATTAAATCGTTTTCCAATGAGCTTCTATCTAAATATACCCATATTGATTGTCTTGTACTTAATGCGGGTTTGCAATATACAGGTAGATCATCTCCTATAAGATCGGCTCAAGGAATTGAGCTTACTATAGCTGTTAACCATTTGAGCAATGTTTACCTCATCAATAAAATACTCCCTTTACTTAAATTTTCAAAGAATCCTCGAATCATTATTACTTCTTCAGAAGTGCATAATCCATTAAGCCCTGGTGGACGTATAGGTGAGAAAGCTTGTTTGGGTAAGTTAGATGGACTGGCAAAAGGATATGATTTTGATATGCTCGATGGAGTATCACCATTTAGTGCTGACAAGGCATACAAAGATAGTAAATTGTGTAATATTCTATTCGCAAGAGAATTATCAAGAAGGCTTTCAATTTTTGCTGACAATATTCCTGTTATAGCTTGGGCACCTGGTTTAGTAATCCCTAGAACTAGATCAGGTTTCTTTCGTTATAGTCGAAAATATAATGAGTTGGGATATTTACTATTTTCTTTGTTTGCTCGAGATATATTTCGATTTAGTGTTACTCCTCAGCATGCAGGAGAGCTTCTAGCGAATTTGTGCGATGATGATTTATATAAAAAAGAAGGATTCAGATTTTATAGTAACAAATTAGTTGGTCCTGGTTTGTTTAAATTCGAAGAGACGGAAGTTAGCTTGGAAGCTTCTAATGATAATCTTGCGAAAAAATTATGGGATCTAAGTTGTAATGTAATCAACGTTGTATCAGTTATATAGATTTATTCTGATTAATATAAGTTTAATTAGTCTTAATCATGAAGCTCTGCTTGATGCAATTTTAATTTAGCCCGTAATGAATAAATTTGTTGTCTAAATATGCCTAGTTCTCCGTTAGTCCAGTTTTTAGGTTGATCAAGTCTCGCCTCAAGCTCCGATATCCGAGAACGTAGTCGATAAATCTGTATCTCTAGATCTTCATTCATTGGTTGACTATATCAGATTTGAAGCAAATTGACATTAGGAACTTAGATTAACAGCTTTGATTTCTGAAGCAAGGTTATTTGACTGTTGACTATTAACGTGTATTGTTCTTGTAGGAAAGGCAAAGCCGATCCCTTCTTTTTCGAAATCTTTAATAATATTTAAATTAATATTTTCTTGTATAGTCATGGCTTTTATATAGTCGTTGCTAGAAACATAATATGCGATTTCGAAATCTAGACTGCTATCACCAAACTCTATAAAGTGACATCTGTCAAACTCTGCACCATCATTATCTTCAACAATTTTCTTAATTATGTTTGGAATTCCCTTTAATTTATCCAACGACGTATCATATACAACACCTAACTTATGTACAAGTCTTCGCTTTTTCATTTCAGCATAATTTGATATTACACTTTTAGTTAGAAGACTATTGCTCATTACTATAGCCTCTCCATTTATGCTTCTCAATCTTGTTGACCTAACACCTACCCTTTCTACTGTCGCCCATACATTCTCAACATTAATAAACTCTCCATCTTGAAATGGCTTGTCTAGTAAAATTGTTATGTATTCAAAGAATTCCTGAACTGGCTCCTTTAATGCAAGGCCAGCTCCTATTCCACCTGCACTTAATAGAGCCCATATTGCAGCCATTTGAACTCCCATGTTTTGGAGGTAGAAAATTGATCCGATGATCCATATAGTTGCCCTGACCATAGGTTTTAATGAGAGCAGCATTCCACTAAACGCATTGTCATCAATACGATATGACCATCTACTGATTATTCTTAGGAGGGTTTTATTGATCAACCTAACAATTAGAATTAGAAGAATTAGCTTCGCAAAACCAACGACAAAAACATCTATCTCTGAATTTACTGGCAACAACTGCCATGCCAGAGTACAACTTAATACAAATCCTATAGGTTTAATTGAATTGACAAAGATTTCAACTATATAGTCATCGGTTTGGCTTTTTTGTTTTAGACGTAATCTTTACTAGTGCTACCTTGGATATTCTTTTTATGATTGTTGATATGATTATTCCCGAGATAAGCAATACGGCAGACTGGATTAACGCGGTATACCAAATCTGCATTTTCAGAAATAGAACGGTCTTTAATAAAAATAGCTATTTTTCGACTAAATTCCATTATTTGTCATTTTTTCTTTCGCTAAATTGCTTATTGATTTGAATTGTGGGTTTGAGGCTCTCTTACACCATTCAAACATTAGTGACTCTGTTGTTGTTATGACAGCTCCTGATTGTCTCATTCTCGCAATTGACACTTCATGGTCATGAGGATATCTGCTACCAACTGCATCAGATACAACATAGACATCGTAATCCTTAGCTAGTAAATATAGGCATGATTGCAATATACATATATGGGTTTCTATGCCAACTAAAACAACACGTTGTATGTTTTGATTAGTATATGAACTCATTAACTCCTTGCAGCCTTCACAACTAAAGCTTTCCTTGGCATGAAATGAGGTTATGAGGTTTGCAATTGGTTTAAGCGTAGACCCTAGTTTTGATGGGACTTGCTCTGTCGCGCCAATTCTTACATCAAGACATTTAGCTGCCTTTATGAGTCTTTGTATGTTCCAAAGTACAAGAGATTTCTGGTCTATTTGACTTATTAATCGTTCTTGAACATCTACTACCAGAATGCTGGTAGTAGATGTTTGGATTTGTTTGTTTTGATTATTTCCCATTGATCTCTTGATCTACTTTTAATTATATTAGCAATTTATTAGGTTTTTGAGGTTGCTTTTTCTTTTGGTTCATCAGTCCATTTCACTAATGTATAATTACCTTTAATTGTCTCTATATCAATTAATAGTTCTTAAGTCATTCATGATGCATCACTTAAAATGTTTTTTTAATTATCCTTTTTCACTGTTTACATGCATTTATTGGCTATAGAGGTTACTGTTGAACAGAAACTCGTGATCTGTCGTTGTCCTCCTCGTCTTTTGCTGGTTCTGATCGAACACTTGCTTTAGGCTTGCATCAAGATGGACGTCGTCTTACTCCTCAAAGGAGAATAGTACTTCAATTATTTGAAAGTGTAGGTTCAGGCAAGCATCTTAGTGCTGAAGATGTACACCATCATTTATTACAAGCTAATTCTAAGGTCTCCTTGGCCACTATTTATCGGACGCTTAGATTGCTGGTAAGTCTTGGCTTGCTGCATGAATTAGAGTTAAGTGAAGGTGGTCATCGTTTTGAGCTGGCTAGCCATGATCAACCTGACCACCACCATTTAGTGTGCATTGGTTGTGGAAGAACTGAAGAATTTGAGAGTGATTCTGTATTAGAGGCTGGACGCAATGCTGCTGAAAACATAGGCTTTAAACTAATCGAATCAACATTAAATGTAAGAGCATTGTGTCCTTCTTGCCAAAAGCAGGATATGAACATTAGTTCTTGAACTCAAAAACAATATAAACAAGTTTGCTTGAAGTTCTATTCGTTAATAAGTGCCCCCCCACAACTGGACCCTGAACCGGCTGTGCAGCCATAGCAATGATCTCCGACTGCAATTCTTTCCCCCAAAAACTGATATTGATGTTTAACCAGACTCTCTAACGTCTTTACTGAGGCACCTATTTCTATGCTAAGCATTTGATTGAAATCACAATCGTATAATTCACCTTTCCAATTGACACTTATAATCTCTTTACACATTACATTGTTTAGATTTATTGGATTATGTGAATGCTTCAGAAGTTTCATATAGGCTTCAAATTCATTGTTTAATCTCAATTGCTTCTCGAATCTTTGTATTGGCATATTAGTAATAGTATATAAATGGTTAAACTCAATGCCATATCTTTCTTGCAGAATTTTGTGGTATGCCTTTTCTAATTCGGCTTGAGGTGCTGGCAGGCTCGCACCTTGAGGATTGTAGACTAAATTAAGTTTTAGCTTCCCATCAGATTTTCCATACCCCAATTTGTTGAGATCGACCAATCCTTTTATACTCTTTTCAAAAACACCCTTTCCTCTTTGTTTATCTACATTTTCTTTTTCATAACAAGGAAGAGAAGCAATAATAGTTACATTGTTATTGGCTAAGAAACTTGCTAAATCCCCTTGACCTGTTTCACTTAATATTGTGAGATTACATCTATCTATAACTTCAATATCTCTATGTCTAGCTTCTTTAACTAAATATCTGAATTTATCATGTAGCTCAGGAGCTCCGCCTGTGAGATCAATACATGACAAATGATATTTATCCATGACTTCAATTACAAGATCTATATTTTTTTGACTCATCATTTCTTCTCTGTATGGGCTAGCATCAACATGGCAGTGAGAACAACTTTGATTACATCGGTATCCTAGATTCAATTGAAGGATTGAAAATGACTCTCTTTTTAGATCTGGAAACATTTCAGTAGTATTTATAATTTGTTGTATAATATCCCTATACATTAACATGTACCATATCTTTATCTTCTTATTCAAGTTTTTGCTGCTTGAATTTTATATTTTGATAATATTTATCTTTGGTTTATGGCTCGGCTAAGATTGCAGAACCAGCGTATATATTCGTCGGGACCTCCAGGAAATAGCAAATTAAACTTTAGTGTGTCATCAGCGTCAGTGATTCCTTTTAATTCTTTATTATTAAAGCTAGGTCTATTGACTTCCCCACCACTACTATCTACAACCAGCACTTGATTCTCTTTCTTATATTGCCTGCCTAACTCTTGAATCAATGTTAGAAAGCCCCTGTCACTTCCTCCTCTTAGCCACATGTTCTTGTTGGTACAAAAGGTTGATGTAATGGTATCTCCGACTCCAATTAGCAGTGGCATATGCTCTGGCTTGATTTCCTCTATGCAAAGTCGTACCATTTCTTTTTGTGTACTTGGTGCGTTCCTTGCATTAAATTCATTTCCTAGTGGATGATATCCATGCTTTTGCTCTATGTGATCATTTATTAAAACCAGTAACCCAGCTTCTTTTATTGCACCTTTTAGCATGAATTGGATATCTGTTGTGCCAATATCATTTTGATCTGCATATTTTATTACTTCTTTCCCATTATTAACCCCTAGATTAGGAGCCTTATGTAGAAAAAATGAGTTATCAAGCCCACTATTCTTGGCGGATTGCAATTGACATTCCATAACATCTTCTATTACCAATTGTAGTTTTCTCATTACATCTAAGTCCCAATTGATAAATGCAAAAAGGTTGTTTAAATTTATGGTAGGCGAAAGCTCAGTATCCAGTATTGATTTACTTGTAAGTTCATCAAGCTTTTCATCAGTTAGTTTTACAAATAGTTTCTTCAATTTTGTCCTTAGCATACTTTGCATTTCACTTGGCCTCGACTGAAGAAATACTATTTCGCTCTGCTTTATACCAGGAAGATCAATTATACCTTTTATGTTTTGTCTTTGAACACCTCCTGCAGCTAGGCCAGATAAATATATTTCTTTGGCTTTCGAAGAGATTAGATTGGAATTCATTGCTTTCTCAACCAATTTGTTAAGACCCCTAGCACCTTCGAATTCACCGTTCGTAAGTACTTTTAAACGATCCCCCAAATTATCAGCAGCATAAACATAATCAGGGCTTAGTAATCGAGTAAGCGGATCATTAACTAATTGCATACATACTCCATCCATGTCCTGAATAATGAGGAAGTCATTATGCTTTACTTTTAGCTCCTGTATCAAGTTACTCTTGGCAATTTCCATCTCAACCCAAAATTGACTTTTACCATTAAAACATATTATTTCGCTTAATTAAAAATATGATAGACTACTGCTAATTGATTTTAGCTGAATATATCGATAAAAACCTCTTTATAGCAAAATAAAAATACAGGATTCAATGAACTTTTTGAGTAATCATATATAATGAATAAGTTGGGATGGGTTTTCTCCTTAAGATATTTTTTGCCTAAAGGAGATTCCATTTTTTTGATTTGAAGATTTTGGAGTTCTGATGCAAAACAGTTTTTTTCAACATCTACTAGATGCCAACCAAATAAGAAGACGTCTTTTAGAGATTGATTCTGGTTTTATAGGTTTTTATAGCATAGGTTTATATCCTTTGTCCTTGGCATATAACTGTGTAATGCAAACTAAAAGCTTAAAACTGTTGTTGGCAACTAGACCAAATCGAGAATTATTTGGAGCATTATCTGATTCCGATTTAGCTAGGATGAGTCCTAATCATATTGAGACAATAGAATCACTAGCTTTTCACACCAAGAATTCATCCTCTCTACCTAATACTCTTACTTATTTAATTGAAAAATGTGAGCTGGTTGTATTAAGTGCTAACAGCAATCATATTGAAAAGGATCTAGTTGAAGCTAAGGAGATCAGGAAGAAACTTGGGCGTGAAAATGTTGTCTTGGCATGCTTAGCTGGTTCCTTTTGTCATGATGATAATTCACACGATTCATATATACTTTGTGAAAAGGAACCTAACATAGCTTTCTTTTCTGGTTTTCATAGGCACGGAGCTTTATGTAATCCATTAGATAGCTTTACAGCTAATTTTACTCACCCCGATGCTTTGTCTGCTCTTTTAGGAGCAAAAATGCTTGATAAACTCTCACCCAACATTCAAGTTTCATCTGGTATTCATAATTTAGAAGGACAATATATTAAAGCTGTTAAGAACATGTCTTCAATATTTGCTGGATTTGCATACAGTTACCATTCAGACAAGCCAGCTCTTCTGACAACCTTACTTACCCTTTTGTTAGACCAATGTCTAGATCAAGCGGCAAGTGTTTCAATGCTAAGGTCAGACCGTAAAAAAATCTATAGCGAGCAGCCATT
Source organism: Prochlorococcus sp. AG-409-P01 (assembly GCA_003215335.1). Lineage (GTDB taxonomy): Bacteria > Cyanobacteriota > Cyanobacteriia > PCC-6307 > Cyanobiaceae > AG-409-P01. The sequence continues at coordinate 55,614 of QCKM01000008.1, forward strand.
TCCTCTGACCGAGCTAGGTTATGGTGTTCAAAAAATTGAGGCTTCTTTGGTAAAGGATGGCGACTATGAGTTGGTCAGAGATCATACTTTTTCACAATTGACCGCAATGGTTGCTGATGTAAAAGGTAGTTTAATGTTACCTATCAATGGTAAGCCAACTAGAAACTTTCAAGCAGGTCAAGTGTTAGCCAAATTTGTAGCAGATAATAAGAGATGTCCTCTAGATATTGATGAATTTACAAATGAATGTATAGATGCTGGTCTTACATCAGGTGGTTTAGAGGGGCTTAAATCATTGCGATTTTGGCCAGATATATCGAAAAAGTATCAAATACCTTTACATGATTGCTCTATGATCAACCTACTCTATATCACCATTTATGGTAAAAATCAGATCAAGCAAAATACCTATAACGTTCTAACTGATAGTAGAGAATTAACTAATTTCTGTCAGGAGTCTGTTAGACCTACTCATAGTCGTATTTATTCAGAAGCTTTAGATAACCTTGATAAGAGTGAATCTATGGACTTACTAATTGGTGCTGTTCAATCTATTAACTCTCTACAATTTACAGAACGAAAAGACCCATATCTATCCACCAATAATATCTCTTCACCAGTCTTTCCAGCTTATATTAAGGCTATGAGCTATATTGAAAATATCTTTCAAGAATCAATTTGACGATACTATTGCGAATACAAATAAGTATTATTTAACTAAACTTGATCATTTTAACTTACGTTCTCTAACATGATTTCATATGGATACGCCGAACAGCAATTATCAACACAAGCCACATTTTACCCAGATGCAATTGATAGATATAGCCTCTCATTTTCTCGAGAAGTCTTGTATTAGAGAAATAATAGAAATTCAGATAGGCAATATTAATGATACATATTTAGTTACATTCACAAATAAACTTCATACAAATAAATACATTCTACAAAGATTAAATATGAATATTTTTCCTTCTATTCAAAAGCTTATGAATAATTATTCAGTGGTTTCAGATCATCTTGTGAATAAACTAAACCTCGAATTTGAGAAGCCAGTATTTGAATTCAAGCCTATATGTCTACTTCAACCTAAACAAAGTGAATCCTCTTATCTAACGAAGGATGAATCAATCTGGAGGATGATGAATTATATAGAAGGATATTGTATTACTGAAATGTGCAATTCATCAGACTTAGTATTTCAGATAGGATACGGTCTGGGAACATTTCATTTTTATACACATGATCTTTCACATTATTTTCTCGAAGAAACAATTAATGACTTTCACGTCTTGTCTAAATATTTAGCCTCTTATGACAGCATCCTCAACTCAACTCTTCTAGAAGATAATCATAAAATCGAGTTTTGTTCACATGTTATTCATCATTACCGTTCAGATTTTTATTATTTTGAGCACGCTCTCTCTATAGGCGCAATACATAAATCCGTTGTACATGGAGACCCAAAAATAAGCAATTTTATTTTTGATAGTATGTCTGATCGTTTTCTTTCCTTGATTGATTTGGATACAGTATCACCAGGTTTGATTTATTTTGATCTCGGTGACTGTGTAAGGTCATGTTGTAATCTGCTAGGAGAGGATACACAACTATTTAGTGATGTTGAATTTGATATAAATTCATTCGAACTGTTGTTTAAGGGTTATCTTTCAACATATGGTAGCTTTATTTCCGTCTCTGATATTGAACCTATATCTGAGGCTGTTCAATTACTGCCATTTGAACTTGGAGTGCGTTTCTTTACAGATTACTTATGTGGTAATACTAATTTTAAGACAAATTATCCTTCTCAGAATTTAGATCGTGCATATGTTCAGTTTCTACTATATAAAAGTATATTAAGTCAAAAGCATAGTATCATTTCAATACTAAATGATTTAATTCAATAATTTATGGCAAGGCTTGCTATATCTACTAATAATATTCACGTATTGGAATCAGATGACATGGCAATTGGTAATAATATTATCGGTAATTCAGCATATGTTTGGAAATATGGTGGCGACCTAACACTAGACTTTAGCTTTAGATCTACCCGTAAATCCGATTTTGATGATTTAGTTCCTATTAATGACCATACGTTTCAATCACCTAGTTTCATTTCATTCAACCAAACATGCTTCCAGGCATTAATTTATCAACCAAAACAAACTATGTATTGGAGGCTCAGAGTTTCTATGGCAAAGACTTTAAGCATTGATTTCTATCCTCACTCTGATAAGAAAAAATCTATAATAATTCTAGAAAATAGACCAAACATATCCATTGAAACTTCTGGTGAAATGCTTACTTGTCATACGCATATCAAAATGAGCCAATGGTACACATCCAAGTCTGAACCAATCATAGAAATGTCTGCAGTATTGGATATTCGCCAACTAGGTTCAAGTAATTGGACTTGTAAGCAATCTACTATTTCCAACTCACTAGAATGAATAATTGAACAAACTAATTTAATGGATATTATATTTGATTTTTAATTTGTATCTGATTTGGTGTGTATAGTTAAAACATCTTTATTGATATCCTTTAGGGAGTTATTGATTCCTGTAATCGAATATGCAATAGAAACTACTGATATTATAAGTATTAAATTGTACAGGGACTTGCCATGTTTTTGGGCTAGTATCTCAAGGTCAGTATCCATAATATAATCAATTAACCTTAATAGTCTCTTCCTAAATCTTGGGATAAATAAATTCCTCATTTTCCTAGCCAATGTACTTCTCACTTGGATTTGATTTTTATTCTAATTCCAGGGTCCTTGCAGCGACACTGACCTCTTGACTATTCTCATTTGTACGTAGAACTGCGTCAGCTAGATCTTTTGCTAGTTCTTCTTTGATTGCCGACATGGCTGCTGAAAGTGGACAAGTTACCTCTTCACTCATGATGCATGCAATGATTTTTTTGAATTATCGCCAACTTATTTGCATCTGCCGTCTACCTTTACAAGATTGTTTTAAATACATGGCCTTTGTTCGGTACAGGATATATAAGCGTTATTTTCTTTACTATTGCTAAAGGTTTGCCGGTTTTCGTGAATAGTGATTGCTGAGGCGAGCTACCGCTTTTTCTAGGGACTTTTTGCTTAGGCCGCTTCGGAAATTATATTTGCATCATGAGATCTCCAGTATTCCATTTCTTCTTTACTCCACTGTAATTGGTAAATCACAGTTTCACTGCCATTTGACTGGGTGGAACGCCAATGAGTACCTTGTTTTAGGTAGCCAGCTCTTCTCCAGGTCTGAAGGGTTTTTACATCTACATTCAAGTGTCGACAAGCATCATCTGCTGTGCCCCAGCGGTGGTTGCTCATTACGGACATGATTTTTCTTATAAATACCGTTATTCTCTGGATTAGCAAGCTTCTACGTGTTAGGTTCAACACTAATTTTAGATTGATTACCCTATTACAATCATTAACGTTGTATGTACTTCTCATTTAAATACTGATTTACCTATCTCATTAGTGATGTCAAATACAATTTTTTTTAAAATTACAATAACTTTCTCTTGTATTTTTTCTTTTATATCCTGGTTTAATTTCTATTTAAATGGCATATTGCTATGGATTCCAACCGGTGTATCACTGCTAATAATACTCTTATGTATATTTAAGGGTCCTTATTTTGTTAATAAACTATTTTTTATACCTGGACTTAATTTTTCACCATCAAAGATCCTTCTTAGAATATCTGCTTTTATTTATTTCTTCTCATCTATGCATGGTATGATATTTACACTTTGGCATGTTCCGATTAATGATAAAAGTGTAATGGCTTTTCCTATTATTATAATGGCTTGCATTTTCTCTGGTGCAATTTTAAGCCTTATTCAGGTAACTAGAATATGAAGTAAAATATCTTCTAATCCTGTTTGTTTATTTTATTAGCAATTCAGAACATTCATTTCTTCAATAGCATATAATAAAATCTCAATTCTTAATAGCACCTCTTTAAACGAGCCATGACAGGATATCTTCTTTTGTTTTTATTTATAAGCATCATTTCTTTTATTGGTTATCGTTTTTATAGGGCTGAAGTCAATTATCAAATGAAAACTAGACCTAAACCATATTTAAAATATAGACGAGGTTATAAAAGGACACATAGAATTAAATAAACTGTTATCTGTAATAAACAAATTTGATGAGCCCAATATTAATACTAAATTTAGTATTAATTTAGTATTAATATTAATACTAGTACTTTTCTCATAGGCGTTAGTATAATTATGTAGGAAATTTAATTCATAGCCAGTCAAATAATGGAACTTCGTTTTATGCTCGCATACCTTGTCCCATCTTTACCATTCCTTTCATCTACTCTGCTTGGATTCCTTCTTTTGTTGTTTCCAAAGACTGTCAAAAGGCTTGGCAAGCCTGTTTCTGCTCTCACTCTTTTGTTTTTGACCCTTTCAGCTTTATTAAGTATATGGCTAACGCTTACCTCTATAAATGAACATTTAAACTTAACCACTCATTTGTTTTCTGACTTAGAAATATTAGACCATTCATTCGACATCGCTTTTCACCTTGACTCTATATTTTTTTATTCTCTTAGTGTTTTAACTACACTCTCATTGATTTTTCTTTTTTTCGCGCAAAGGTTCCTTTCAGGAAAAAAAGTGTATGTTCCATTTGTTATTCTAGCAGGCCTTTATTTTGGTCTTGTTTATTTAATGTTTGGATTAGCAGATATATATCAATTAACCATAGTCTATGTAGCCTTAGCTATACCAACATACTTCATGAATGGCATATTGACGGATGAATTCAAATTGTCTAATAGTATAAGCAATCTTTTCAAGCTTGATTATTTAGCTGTTATTTTTTTCCCACTGGCAACATTCAAGTTGGCAACTGGATCAGATACATTTTTTATTGTTGACATTTTAGATCAAAATAATTCAATTCTTTCTAATCTTAATCTAATTAGTTCACACATATCTATATTCATCTTTCTTTTGCTAGCAATAGTACCAAAGATAGTCCAATTCCCCTTTTTGTTGCTAACGCCCTCTAAATCCTCAACATCACCTGATTCTCTATTGGCAGTTTTCTCTCTAGCAAACTTCTTTGTAATTATTTACCTTGTTTTAAGATTCTCGGCTCTATTCAATTTCTATCTCATTAACTGACCACTCTTATTAATTATTAGCTATTCGTATGGCCAATTCATATCGCTCCTGATATTATTATGATTGCCTACTTTGCTCCTTATGGAAAATCTATCACTTATTAAATTTAGCTCTGAGGATTGTGGAACCTGTCACAAAATGAGTCACTACGACTCTAAGGTTTCACAGGAAGTTGGATGTGAATTTATCAGTGTAATCCTGCAAGATGTTCAATCATACAGGCAATACCGTAAGATCCTTCTTTCTAAATACCCTACAAAAGAAGGTATGGGATGGCCTACCTATCTTCTCGTTACTGATCCACTTGGAGAATTCACTATATATGGTGAGATTAAGGGAGGGATGCCTAAAGGTGATTTTCGAAACAAGCTTACTGAATTAGTAGAATCAGCCAAGAATAAATAATATTAATGATTATCCATTTTGTAAATCATTTGTTGCCTGCATAGTTGAACTCATTTGTGAAAACCAGTCAATAAGTTGTTCTAATTGTTTGTCAATTGGCAAATTTGTAAGTCCCCGTACTAGTACTTTGGCTTTTAGTCCTGATTCTTTCTGATATATCAGCCTTCCATGTAAATGACTGGGCAACCCTTTCCTCAAATATCTAAATGCAGATTCTTCCATTTGTGTATCCATAATTATGTTTGCTTCATTTCTTCTGATTCTTGAGAAGCCATTGGCCTTTGCTAGTAATTTTAATTTCATCAGCACTATTAGAGATTCAACTGCTTTTGGCAACGATCCGTATCGATCTGTCCAGACAGCAGCAAGATCAAACAACTCATCCATACTCTTACAATCTGATGCTGCTCTATAGGCTGATATTTTTTCTTCGCTATCTGTTATCCAATCCGCTGGAATAAATGCTGTTATAGGTAGATCTATCTGTGTATCATCTACAGGTGTTATTTTCTCACCCTGAACATTTGCTAATTCTTCTTGTAGCATCTCCATATATAAATCAAAGCCTATTAACTCCATCTGTCCACTTTGTTCTACACCAAGTAAATTTCCAACTCCTCTTATTTCCATATCTCTCATTGCTAATTGATATCCACTGCCCAGTTGTGTGAACTCTTGGATTGCCCTTAACCTCTGTCTTGCATTAGCACTTAATTTTTCTTGTGTTGGATAAAACAACCATGCATGTGCTTGAACACCACTTCTTCCAACCCTTCCTCTTAATTGATACAGCTGTGCTAAACCAAATTTATGTGCATCTTCAATCAGAATTGTATTGACTCTTGGTATATCCAAACCACTTTCAACAATTGTGGTGCATAACATCAAATCTGCTTCACCTGCATTAAAAGCTACCATTGCATTTTCTAATTCTCCTTCATGCATTTGACCATGAGCTACTATTAATTTTAGGGTTGGAAGCATTTGTCTTAAATCTGTAGCTACTCTTTCGATACTTTGTATTCTTGGCACAACATAGAAAACTTGGCCACCTCGATCAATCTCCTGCCTAATTGCACTCCTGACGACCTCGCTATCTAATTCGGCTAAGTGTGTTTTGATTGGTCTTCTTGAAGGAGGTGGAGTTGTAATCAAACTCATTTCTCTTACACCTGATAAGCTCATATATAATGTTCTTGGAATAGGTGTTGCCGATAATGTAAGTACATCTACGTTGCTTTTTATGCTTTTTATCTTTTCTTTCTGCTTTACACCAAACCTTTGCTCTTCATCTACTACTAGCAGGCCTAGATCTTTAAATTGTATTTTCTTATTTAAGAGTAGATGTGTCCCTATTAAAAGATCTACTTTGCCTTGCCTTAAGCCATTCGATATGTCTTCTTTTTCTTTAGATGTGCGAAACCTATTAAGTAGACTAAGTTTTATTGGGTATGCCGAGAATCTATCAGATAATGTTCTCCAATGTTGTTGAGATAATATTGTTGTAGGAGCCAAAAAAGCAACCTGTTTTCCAGATGTAATTGCTTTAAATATTGCACGTATAGCTACTTCAGTCTTTCCAAAACCAACATCTCCACATATTAATCTATCCATTGGAAGATTTTTTTCCATGTCATTCTTCACATCATCTGCAGCTTTTTTTTGGTCAGGTGTTGTTTCATAGGGAAAAGAGTCTTCTAGTTCTCTTTGCCAAGGTCCATCTGGGGGGAATGCATATCCTTTGGTTTTTAGCCTTTCCGCGTAAAGCCTTATCAGATCAGCTGCAACTTTTTTAATGGCTTTCGAAGCCCGTTCTTTGGCTTTTAGCCAGGAAGCACCTCCCATCTTATTGATTTTTGGACTCGTAGTTTCATTACTTCTGTATCTACCTAAGCTTCCTAATTGATCAGCTGCCACCCTTAGAAGTCCATCTAGATATTCAACAACTAAATAGTCTCTGTATTGATTGCTTATAGCAAATTTTTCCATTTTTATAAATCTTCCTATACCATGTGTTCGATGAACAATGAAATCTCCTGGGTTTATCTTATTTGGATTAAGTGTTTTACTAGAACTCTTGTTCCTTCTTCTAATATATCCAGTCGACTCTAGAGATAACCTACCAAAGAACTCCCTATCGGTTATTACGACAATTTTCCATGGTTTAAGATGCAGTCCTTCAAAGTCTATGTTGCTATTTATTTTTAATGCTACTGGAGTCTTCTGTTCCAGTAGCTTGTTTATAGAATTCAAATCATTGTTGTTTGGTATAAATTTCGCGAAACAGTCATGTTCTTCTAATAGTGCACAAGCTCTACTGGGTTGAGATGAGATAATCCAAATGTGTTGATTTTCTTTTTGATAGTCTTTTATTTTTTGTGCTGTTTTACCAAATTGATTCGCATACGTCTCAACTGCATTAGTTGATAGGTTGAAATGGTTTTCTCCTATGAAATCATTTTCTAGTTCAGTTAGGTCAAAGCCATGAAAACTATTTATTTGTTTGTTACACTCCTCAGCTGTTCTAATAAGATTGTTAGGTAAAATAGTTTTCAAATCTAGTTCTTCATTATCACTTTTTTCACTTATTTCATTGTAATGTTCATTAGCATGTTCTGTCCATTTAGTGCAATGTGTATTGCATTGACTTCTTTCATCAACAACAACATAGTAATCTTTTGAGATGTAATCTAATAAATTAGCTGGACATTCCCAAGCGAGGCTTATAAATCTTTTCATACCTTCTGGTGTAAGACCTTCTTTTAACTCTTCATAAGCTTTTTGTCCCAGTAGTACTTCTATTTTTTTTTGATTGTATTCTCTTAATTCATTACTAATCATATTACTTATACTAGTAGGAGTTAAACAAATCTCGTTAATCTGATCCAATGATTTTTGTGATGATGTATCAAATTCTTTGATTTTTTCAATTTCATCACCAAATAGCTCCAGTCTTACCGGTAGTTCGTTGTTGACTGGAAATATATCTATAATATCTCCTCTTCTACTCCAACTTCCTTCTTCTTCAATTGCTGAAACTCTCTCATAACCAAGACTTGTTAGCGTACTTCCTAACTTTGTAAGATCTATATATTCCCCTTTCTTTATTGTTAGGCATTGTTTCTTTAGTACGTCTTTTGGAGGCAAATGAGGTTGTAGGCATCTTTCTGTTGAAACAATTGCTATATTCGAATTATTAGACTTTATTAGTATCTCACTAAGAACTTGTAGTTGCCCCCATACAATTTCACTGGTCGGATCAAATTGATCATATGGAGACCCTTCGCTAGTTGGATAAAGAAGCGCCGTCCCCCAGCCAACCATTTCAAGTAAATTTAACCATCTTCCTGCCTCTTCTAGGGTAGGTGCTATTAATAGAAGCGGCTTATCTTCAAGGCGAGCCATAGCGGTACTAATTATTGCTTTAGTCCCTCTATTGCCTCCTCTGATAGTGAGGCGATCTTCTCTCTTGATTCTATCCACCACTTCTCGTGTAAGTGAGGATGATTTCAAGTGACTTATAAGCGAGTTAAGCGTCATGCTCGTGTTTCATCTGGCTAAACGGATTTGCTTAGAGCCTATATACCCTCATTCTACAAAACAGCTCTTCAATTATCTTCTTGATTAATTAATTCTCAACTTTTAACGCAATATCATTGAGTAATTAATTTATTATTTAGAGATTGCAATTAATTTTTTATATAGATTATTAATTCTCCTTTTGTTAACCCCCAAGTCAGACATCCCTACCCTCGATGCAGAACGTATTTGTATTATTCCTTTTTGTGGCACTTTTAGTATTTCTAAATCATCTGGAAATCTAAATATTAAGCTATAACATACTCCATGCCAGTAGTTCTGAGTTTGCTCTAGTAGCTTAGTCCTTGGCAGACTTTCTAATATTGATATTAACTCGCCAAACTTTTTATTTACATTTGGAAAATCCCATTCAGAAGTTGCGCAATTTGATTCACTTGAACAGGCATTTAATAGACCATTTGGCGCAATTGGCATTTTTTTATTTAGTTTGAAATGATTTTACCTTTTTTATTTTAGCAAGAATATTTAAACAAACAAATCATTTTATTATCCCAACACTTGACATTCTTTTCTTTATGGCCTTTGGCAGACATTTCTATTGTTGCCTTAGCTTTACTGGATAATCAGGAGTATTCTCTTGATTTGACTGGTTTCCTTTGTTTTCTTTTGCTACTGGCTAGTCAGCCAGATTTCGGCTATGTTGGACTTAGCTCAGGGATTGATTATGAGCTTTTTCTCCCGCTTGATGCATTTTGCAGACCGATATAAAGAAAATTATAAGATTGTAGATAAAACTCTCGATCTGGTATTAGAAGGCATTTGCAAGTCAATTACTCCTTTAGAAAAATCCATCTCAACTTCCTCTATAAATCTTTCAGGACATCAATCTGACATAGTTAGCAATCGAGATATTGAACGCATTCATTTAGATTCCGAAAGCGTCGATCCAAATAATGATAAAAATATAGGGTCTAAAAGTGAAACTATAGTTTCAGGAGCGAAAAAATATTCAATGACTGACAGAAACGCATCGCGAACATATACTACATCCGATCTCAAATCAGATGAAAACCAGATTTCTACA
>QCKM01000009.1 GCA_003215335.1 Prochlorococcus sp. AG-409-P01
GAGAAATAGCAGAAGAGGTTGTTAATTGGTTGTGTGCTCAAGAGGTTTCTGCATTAGTTATGGCTTGTAATACAACTAATTCATTGGCTTTTGATGTTGTTCATAGGTGTTCTCGCGTCCCTGTATTTGGTTTGATAGATGCAGCTACTGAAATGGTTACCAAATCAAGAGTGGGCGTTCTTGCAACCTCAGCGACAGTGAGTTCTGGTTCATATCGCAAACATATTCAGGCTTCAAGGCCTGGCACGTTCGTTTTGGAAAAGGCTTGTCCGGATTTTGTGCCCTTAATTGAGGCTGGTGACTTTTCTTCTGAGCAATTGCATTACAGGGCTGGTGAATATTTGAAGCCGCTTTTGGCTGCAAAGGTTGAAGAAGTGGTTTTGGGTTGTACGCATTACCCAATCTTGTCCCCTCTTTTGCGGCAGTTCCTCCCGGAAAATGTTCGACTAATTGATCCTTCAATTGTTTTAGCAACCAAACTTGATTTTCTTTTGGGTAGGCCGATTGGCTTTGAGAAAAGACCCTTTTCTCTTGATGGGACAAGGATTTGTGTTACTTCTGATCCCTCTGGGTTCGCTTCTCGTGCGTCAAGATTTTTAGGAGCGCATCCTGACGTTGAGCAGATAAATCTGCGATCTAAGGCCTGTTTCTTCTAGGATCTCACTAGAGAGGGGGTACATGGCTACAGTCACTGAGCTGCTGATGCCGGTAGAGCTGGATCTTGAGACCCTGCTCAATGATTTGCGGAGTCTTATTGGAGCAGGGCATCCAATTCTTCAAGCGGCGGCTGAACATCTTTTTAGTGCTGGAGGCAAGCGTATCCGCCCAGGGATAGTTTTGTTGCTTTCTAGGGCGCTATCTCCAGATGGAGAGCTTTCTGCAAGACATAGAAGGCTTGCAGAGATCACAGAAATGATTCACACTGCCTCACTTGTTCATGATGATGTTGTAGATGAGGCAGCAACGCGAAGAGGTGTTGCTACTGTTCATAGCCGATTTAATCATCGAGTTGCAGTTCTAGCAGGTGATTTTCTATTCGCTCAAGCAAGTTGGCATTTAGCGAATTTGGAGAACTTAGATGTAGTAAAACTTCTGAGCAGGGTGATTATGGATCTTGCTGATGGTGAAGTGAAACAAGGTCTTTATCGATATGACTCAGGTCAGTCTTTTGCTACTTATTTGCAGAAGAGCTATTGCAAGACGGCTTCATTGATGGCTAATAGTTCTCAAGCGGCAGGTGTCTTGAGTGGCGAGAGTAAAGAACATCTTCAGGCACTCCATTATTTTGGTAGACAGTTGGGTCTCGCTTTTCAGGTAGTAGATGACATTCTTGATTTCACAGCAAGTGACCAGCAATTAGGGAAACCAGCAGCCAGTGATCTTGCTAGTGGCTATTTGACTGCGCCAGCTCTTTATGCGCTTGAAGAGCACCCTTCACTTGCCGGTTTGATTGAAAGGGGATTTAGCGAGAAAGATGATTTAGAAAAGGCATTTGATCTTGTTCGTGACTCAAAAGCTATTGAAAGATCAAGAAAGTTAGCTGAGGACTTCTCCAGGGAATCAAGAGAATCCCTTGCTTGGTTAGCTGAGTCGCCATGTAAAAGAGCCCTGTTAGAACTTCCGGAATTTGTTTTAAGCAGACTTTATTGATTTGCCTTTAATGAATCCCATTCCATTTGTAGAAGCTTGGTGATTGTGCCCAGATTGTTTATCTTAATTGGGTTGTGACCCTCAATTCTGGGTTCAGATTCTTGACTGACTGAGTTTTCTTGCAAGACCCATACTTGACATCCTGCTGCTAGGGCCGCTGCAGTGCCAGCAGTGGAATCTTCCATGGCCCAGCAAGCATTAGCTTCTACATCAAGGTATTTTGCAGCTAATAGGAAAGGCTCTGGGGATGGTTTGCCTGCTAAGAGAGATGGGTCGTCTCCTAGGACTCTTGTTTTAATTAGTGATAGCCAAGGGTGGGGAGCACTCTTTATGGCGATTGATTCTTTTGTACTACTTGTCACTAGCGCCATTGGTATTTCGTGCTCATGGCACCATCTGACAAGAGTCTCTGCGCCCGGCATTGGTTTGGAGTTTTTAAGAAGTTTTTTTGCTATTGGCTGTTGTATTGAAATAATTTGATCTGTTCCGATTTGAGTCCCAATCCATTTTTCTACTTGTTGTGCACAGTCAATTCTTCTTTTTCCTCTTAAGCTAAGTAATTGATCATTGCTTAGTTCTTTTCCAAAGGCTGCAGATGCCTCAAACCATGCTTTCCCATGGAGAGTCTCGGTGTCCAGAAGAAGTCCATCGAGGTCAAAGAGGCAGGCTTTTGGGATCTTCATAGAAAGGGTTTGAACTTTTTCTTTTAAACAAGCGTGTCACCCGACTGCGAGTAGATGGCTCTACTGGCTTGAATGCTCCAACAGAGAGTTTGCTTCTTTTCTACAGATGACCTCCAATTCTTCTAAGACTATTGAGTCGGTTCTTCATGAGCAGCGAGTCTTTCAACCACCTTTAGAGAGTGCTTCCTCTTCAAGAATTGGTAGCCTCGATGCTTATAAGGAGATGGTTGAGGCCGCAAAGGCTGATCCAGAAAGTTTTTGGGGAGAAGCTGCTCGTAGTGAACTGAAATGGTTTGAACCTTTTCATACTGTGTTGGATTGGAGTAAGCCACCTTTTGCTAGATGGTTTGAGGGAGGAACGACAAATCTTTCTTTTAATTGCTTGGATCGACATTTAGATGGTGAAAGAGCTGATAAGGAAGCTTTGATTTGGGAAGGCGAGCCAGGTGATGTTCGCAGATTTACATATAAAGAATTACACGTAGAAGTTTGTCGAGCGGCGAATGCTTTGAAATCGCTTGGAATAGGGAAAGGTGACTTGGTTGCTCTTTATATGCCCATGGTTCCAGAAGCGGCAATTGCCATGTTGGCTTGTGCTCGTATTGGAGCTCCTCATTCAGTTGTTTTTGGAGGGTTTTCGTCTGAAGCTTTGCGCGATCGATTGGTAGATGGTGACGCTAAAGCAGTTATCACTGCAGACGGAGGGTTTCGTAAAGATAAGTCAGTTCCGTTGAAAGCGGCTGTGGATGCTGCTTTGGCTGATGGATCTTGCACCAGTCTTAAGTCTGTAGTCGTCGTCCAACGGACAAAAGAACCTGTTGAAATGCTGCCAGGGAGAGATGTTTGGTGGCATGACTTGGTGCCCTCTCAAAGTGAGACTTGTCAAGCAGAGCCTATGGCGAGTGAGGATCGCTTATTTGTCTTGTATACCTCTGGCTCAACTGGAAAGCCAAAAGGGGTTGTTCATACAACAGCTGGTTATAACCTTTGGGCCCATTTGACATTCAAGTGGATTTTCGATATTCGCGAAGATGATGTCTACTGGTGTACCGCTGATGTTGGTTGGATTACCGGCCACAGCTATATCGTTTATGGGCCGCTTTCAAATGGGGCTACAACTGTTATGTATGAAGGTGCGCCTAGGCCTTCAAAACCTGGTGCTTTCTGGGAATTGATTGAGAAGCATGGAATTACTATTTTTTATACAGCTCCTACTGCAATTCGCGCTTTTATGAAGAGTGGTAGGGATGTCCCTGATCAGTATGACATGAGTAGCTTGAGGCTTTTGGGCACAGTAGGTGAACCAATTAATCCCGAGGCTTGGATGTGGTATCGAGATGTTATTGGAGGGGAACGTTGTCCAATTGTTGATACATGGTGGCAAACAGAAACGGGCGGAGTGATGATTAGTCCTTTGCCTGGAGCCACTCCTACTAAGCCAGGTTCGGCAACACTTCCTCTTCCAGGAATTGAAGCCGATATCGTTGATGATCGCGGTGAAGCAGTCGGACCTGATCAAGGTGGATTTTTGGTCATTCGCAAACCTTGGCCTGGGATGATGCGCACTGTCCATGGGAATCCAACGCGCTTTAGAGAAAGTTATTGGGAATATCTACGTCCAAGTGACGGTAGTTTTATTTATTTTGCTGGAGACGGTGCTCGTCGCGATGCTGATGGGTATTTTTGGGTTATGGGTCGAGTAGATGATGTCATAAATGCGTCTGGTCATCGACTTGGCACTATGGAGATTGAATCTGCGCTAGTTAGTCATCCAGCTGTATCTGAAGCTGCTGTTGTAGGTCGTCCAGATGAGGTCAAAGGAGAGGCAATAGTGGCTTTTGTGACTCTTGAGAGTGGAAGGGAAGCGACAGAACAACTCGTAAAGGAATTGCGTTCCCATGTAGGAAGTGAAATAGGTCCAATTGCCCGACCAGATGAGATTCGATGCAGTGATGCACTGCCAAAAACTCGTAGTGGGAAAATCATGAGAAGAATCCTTAGAGCATTGGCAGCTGGAGAGGAGGTGCGGGGTGACACCAGTACCCTTGAAGATCGCTCAGTACTTGACAAGCTCAAGGGTTAAATGTCTTCCCTTGAGCAAGTACATACGAGTTTGATTAATTGTTTTTGTGACTTGGATTTAGCAGAACCCCCTCCCCATTCTTTGAGGATAGTTTGACGAAGGCCAGCGCTTGCTGGTGTTAGGTGATCTCCTGGAAGATGGATTGCTCTAGAGGCGTCTTCATCTCGTTGGGTTAGGCATTCCAGGAGACTTGAACTTTGATCTAGCTGGTCTTCTCCAAAACTAATTAGAAGATTTTTAGGTTGTAGATAATGTTTGCGGATTAACTTTAGGGTCTCATTGGGGCTAGGACTGAACTCTGAGAAGAATCCAAGTTTCGGGGCTATTTTTCGCAACATTGGAATTGATTGCTCAGCACCAAAATTGTTGAAACTCATAGAAATTAATGCCCGAGAGTTTCTGCCACCATCAGGTGCTAGTAAGTGCAATTTGCTTCCAAGACTATGGCCTAGACGAAGAACAGTTGGTAGATAGCCAATCCGAGATTCAAGCATTTGTCTACATGAGCGCAGACTTTTCCATGCTTCATTTGCTTGAGCTTGATGGTCAAATCCTGGGACATAACTCCATGCATGAATGGCAATGCTTTCTAATGCAAGAGATTCAAGTAGAAGTTTGTAACTGAGCTGTGGATTTATTGCAAGGTAACTTCCTCCGATCATCTCTATAAGGGCCAATGGCTTGGCTGGCCAAATAGCCCAGACCGGACCTATTCGCCTCCATCTGTTCATGATTTAGTTGGGAAAATTTGCATTAAGAGGAGCTTCTCTATAAGAGGATGATCCCTTGAAAGGGTTTTTCAGAAAAAGCCTGACTTTACTTTTTTTAGTAGAGGAGAAGAGGAAGTGACTACAAGTTTTTGTGGATCTATGCAGATAATAAATCTTTGTCTTTTTTCCTTTTTTGTGCAGTTCGGAATTTAAGTTTATAGAAGGATGGTTATCCCCAACTGGCATTGTTTTTAAATTCCAAATACTTCTTGATGATGATCGATGGCAGAGATAAGTTTTTTTGAAAGATCGTTGGCTTGATAATGGTTGTCTGTTTGCGCTGGAAAATATTTGATTTTCTTCAACTTTGAGCCTTGCTTGTATATGTCCGGGCCTGCAATAAAAATCTGCAGGCACTTGATCCTTGCGGGACAATGATTCTGGCAATCAAATTTACTAGGTGTGCAGGCTGAGAAGGAGAATCCCTTGAGTACAGATCAAATGGATTTTCTTGGAGATCTATGTTCTTCGTCTGTGGCTTCTGGTCCAGATAAACTTATTTCGGTGAAACAACCTGGAGCATTACCTGTTTCCAGTCAGGACGGTCAGATCGAGAGCTCAATGCCCAGCATGCTCTTGATTATTGATACAGAAACTACTGGACTTGATCCTATACGTGATCATTGCTTAGAAGTAGGTGCAATTCTTTTTCATGTAGCAAGCCGGTCTGTTTTGGCTCAACAATCTTTCTTAATGCCTGTAGAAACAAATGAAGCAGAAGCAATAAATCATATACCTGCAGAAATAACAAGACTGGTTCAGCCTTGGCAAAACGGATTGGATTACTTGCAAGCTCTAATAGATGTATCGGATTTGTTGGTGGCTCATAATGCTGCTTTTGATAAGCAGTGGTTTGGAAGTTATCCATTGCCTTTTGTCGAGAAATCATGGCTATGCACAATGGAAGATATCTCTTGGCCGGAAGAGCGCCAACTTCGCTCTAGGCCTTCAGTTAGGGATTTGGCTTTGGCTTATGGGATTCCTGTTTGGTCTGCGCATAGAGCTTTGACGGACTGTATTTATTTAGCTGAAGTTTTTTCTCGTTGTGATGATTTGGAATTCCTTTTGAAGCGTGGTTTGGAACCACGTAGGTTGATGCGTGCTCAGGTGTCCTATGAGGAACGCCATTTGGCACGCGATGCAGGTTTTCGTTGGAATGACCCTATTAAAGGGGCATGGACAAGACGCTTAAGTGAGAGAGAGGCTCAAGCTTTGGGATTTCCTGTTGTCTTGATTGAGACCTAATGAAGAATCTGCTTGGTTTTTTATAAATCAAGGTCATATTTCCTTTAGCAGTCCGAAGTAAGACGGGTGATTCTGGCGTGTTGCTAATCGGCTTGGCACCCTAGTGTTATGGCTGGACTTCAAACTGAGAAATTTCAGTATCACGGTTGGTCCTCTCGACGCAAGGTTCTATGTGACCCTTTGAGAAGACGCCTTCGCCATTGGCAGCAGGTAAGAACATGGGCAAGGTTGATTCGCGAGGCGGAATCTCTTTGGCATGTTGATGTTAGGGAGTTGAGACGTCTTGGGGCATTGGAGTTGTCCCAGCTCTTGCAAGAAGTCCCTCCTTGTCAGCGCTCTAGGGTTAATCGTTGGTTAGACGGCTATGCAGTAGTAACCCGTTTTGAAAGAGAAGCCTCTGAAGATTCCTATAAAGACTTGGAGGATTTGGAGTGTCAGTGACTTGGGGTTGTGCTCATCATGGCTTCAAAAAAATCCTTTTTGAAGCCATGATGAGCTTTTCTCAGTACTGATAATCCAGAAATGCTCAGGAAGGCATCTTAAAAAAATCGGAGCGGCGGGATTTGAACCCACGACCCCCACTACCCCAAAGTGGTGCGCTACCAAACTGCGCCACGCCCCGCAAAAGAAAACTATCACAAGCCATTCCTTTGCCCAATCTAAAATTGTCTTTATTAGGACATTTGGCTACTGTTTCTCTTTGGAAATCTTTTGGAAGGAAACCAACGGCATTGAGTTGAATATTCTTGACCTTATTGTTGACTGTGAGGCTTTTGCTAGATATTAAAATTTAGAACCCTTGATTTTTTAAATGTATTTTGAAAAGCCTACTAATAAACAAATCTATATTTGCAATGAGTTTGGATTTGTCGGAGAAGACTCTTTCCATAGAATAGAAGGTTGCTGCTTTCCTTTATTTGGACTGAAGCTGAATGCCAAGCTGAAGACTAACAATAAAGTAGCGAATATAACAAGAATAGTTATGTTGTCGGGGAGCTTGTCTTCATTCATTTGGTTGTGGATCTTTAGTGATTTTTATTCTTATTGATTAAAAATTGATTTGGAACTTCTTTTTTGAAATTGATTTAAAAAGTTAATTCAGCAAGGAACTTGCTTAATAGGTGTATTGCTGCTTCGAAGTACACAGTGGCGCTCTGACCAGTCAAAATGAGACCAAGTCTCTTCTGTGAGCTTATAATTTGCCCCTTGAAAATCTTTTAATATTGCTGTAGTTGGCATCGCAGAGCAATAAGGCCTGCTACCTGGCTTGGCAAGATATTGTTGATGATACTCCTCAGCAAAATAAAATTTTTGATTTTCTTTTATCTCAGTTGTAATTGTGCCAAAACCTTTTTGATTCAGTTCTTTTTGAAAGGAGTCAAGACTTGCAGTTGCTAAATTCAAATGATTTTCTGTTTTGATATAAATTGCAGATCTGTACTGTGTTCCACGATCATTGCCTTGACCATTGCCTTGGGTTGGATCATGACATTCCCAAAACATTTTAAGTAGATCACTGAAATCAATATCAGACTTTTTCCAAATCACTCTTACTACTTCTGTATGTCCTGTTTGACCTGAACAGACTTGTTGATAATTGGGGTTTTCCAAATGTCCTCCTGCATATCCAACTGCGGTGGAAACAACTCCTGGTAATTTCCAAAAGCTTTTTTCTGCTCCCCAGAAACAACCACAAGCAAATAATGCTTCTTCTTCAATTTCATTAATTGGGCTTTGGAGCAGAGTGCCCAGCACAGCATGTTTTGTATCGTTTGGAATCATTGCTCTTTTCTTAGTAAGGTTTTTGCTAAACCATTTGATTGCCATGACAAATTTTTAAAGAGTTAGACCTATTGGGGTTGAATTGGTTCAAGTTCAATGTGGTTAAGGAGGGTTGTGACAAATGCAAAAAGTAAGAAAGGAAGACTTAATACCAAGATCAACCCAACCCCTACGAGTGCAAATATTGGTCTAGAAGAACCCATTAGGCCAAGTCCAGCAGCAAGGCTTACAAAGATCACGGCCATCCATGCAAGAACCTGTGCATAAATATCGCCAAACGATAAGTTGCATCGCACAGCGAATGGTGTAACTGGGTTCATAAGCTCTTCCGCGTAAATACTCTTATACAGGGTGCCTTTATAAGTTTGACTGGCTTTAACTTTTTCTCAACCTCTCATTGTTGAGAAAGATGCTTTAGTTGACAACTCCTTTGAATTCTTCAGCTGCTTTTTCTCTTTCCCAAAGTCTTCGATAAGTCCCCGCTATGTTGATCAGCTCCTTATGGCAACCTTGTTGAACTATTCGACCTTCTTCCATTACCAAGATTCGATCACATCCTGCAGCTGCTGATAATTGATGGCTAATCATCAACACGGTTCTTTTTTGTTGTGACCTTATCGATTCAAGTATTCCCGAAGCAGTCTTGTTATCGACACTTGCGAGAGCGTCATCAAGTACAAGTATTGGAGAACTAATTATTAGGGCTCTTCCAAGAGCGGTTCTTTGACGTTGCCCTCCACTAAGGGTGATTCCTCTCTCCCCTACAAGAGTCTCGTACCCATCTGGGAATCCTTTTATATCTTCAATAATGTGGGCTTGAGTGGCTGATAGCTCTACTTTTTTCATGCTTGCGGCTGGATCCCCATAACGAAGATTGTCAGCAAGGCTGCTAGTAAAGAGATATCCCTCTTGGGGGACCAGTGAAATATTTTTTCTTAGGTCCTCTAAGCGAAGATCATTTATATCGTGACTATCAAGAAATAATTGGCCTTTTGGGACATCAATCATTCGTCCCAATGCTCTTGCTAAAGTTGTTTTCCCACAGCCGACTGGACCGACGACTGCAACGAGTTCCCCTGGTTCAATGATGAAGTTTATTCCAGAAAGGATTTCTCTGCTTTTATTTTTCTCGTATTGAATTTTCAGATCACGTGCTTCTAAACGTCCAGTAATTGGCTCCTTAAGTATTAATGGCTTGCTTGAATCTCTAATGGTTGGAACTTTTTTTAAAAGTTCTTCAACGCGCTCTAGACTTACTTGTCCAACTTGAAAGGTATTAAGAGTGAACCCTAGAAGAGCTGTTGGGAAAACAAGTCTTTCTACATAAAGTATTAGTGCAACAAGACCTCCAATACTTAGTGATTCTCGTTCTAGTTGACCACTGCCAAGAGCTAAAAGAAGTAAAAGTGAGATAGACGAAATCCCCTGTAAAAGTGGGAACAATGTGCTGGCTGTTTTTGCCAGATTGATTGCCGAGTCTCTATAGGTTGTGTTCCTGCTAGCAAAAGCTGCCTGCTCAGCATTCTCTTGACCATAGATTTTTATGGCACTAATTCCAGAAAGGTCTTCTTGAATTAGTTCGCTTAGGCTTGCTAAAGCTTCCTGTTGGCGTTTTCTTTGTCGGACCATTCTCCCGCCAAATAGGCCTACTGTCCCGAGCATCAAAGGATATAAAGCAACAGCTGCAAGAGTTAGCCAAGGATCAATAGCCAGCATTGCGGGGATAGTGAAGCTATAAGCCAGCAATGTGTTTGTGAGACTAAGAACTGTAAAGCCAAGTAATCGACGAATGTTTTCGACGTCGCTTGTTGCTCGACTAATAACTTCACCGCTTCCAATCTCTTGGACCCAGCCTGGGTCTTGTTTGAGCATGTGATCAAACAAGCGTTGACGAAGAGTTACTTCGACCTGTCTTCCAACGCCAAAGACAAGTTGCCTTGAAATAAGTCGGACCATTCCCATCGAGGTTGCCAAGGCCACGATCCATATCGCTTGTTGCAGAACATCTCTAAATAAGAACCCTTCTTGAAGTTCATCTATCACCTTCCGTACTTCCATTGGGATGGCAACGCTGAGAACGTTTACCACCACAAGTGATATCGCTCCTAAAAGCAAAGTTTTTCGATGCGGCCTCAGGTATCGGCCGATCAGATCTAGGCGAAGTGACGCCATATTTTTGTTGGGGACGGCATCAACTTAGTCATCCAAAGTGCGCGAGTGTAGGGGTATGCCAAATTGATTTGATGAAAGGCACTCATTCGAAGCAGGAGCAAAGTCATCCCCTTTATTCAACTGACCGTGATCTTGTTGACAAACTTTTAGCCAAAAAGGTCCCTGCTGATGGGGATTTGGTTGATTTGGCTCGCTTATTGCTTCGTTATGAAGGGTTTCCTGGTTCTTTAGATATTCAATCGGACATGATGAAAATCCTAAGCTTGTGGGGGCTTACAAGAGAAAAACTGAACTTGAAGACACGAAAAATCTGGAACGAGGGTTATCGACCTGGTTCTGACGTGGAAGAGTCAGTAGGCTCAGGCTTTGATACAGAAGATAATGAGACGGTTTGAGCCAAGATTCATTTGATTCTTAATTGTTGCTCGCCAGTTGAGCTTTTTTAGGTGATATTGGAGTTGTCCCCATCACCTGGCCCGGAGTGCAGCGCACCCGGGTTTTTTTCTGATCAGATGTCCATTTCTAAAGAATCTTGGCCAAACATCCTCGAGAATTTGATCGAGGGGAAGAATCTCTCTGAGGTCGAGGCCAGTGCACTTATGAATGCCTGGCTTGCTGAGACCCTCACAGAGGTTCAGACTGGAGCTTTTCTTACAGCGCTTAGATCCAAACAAGTTGATGGAGGTGAGTTGGCTGCAATGGCTCGTGTTTTGCATGAGGCATGTCCTTTGCCTTGTGCTTTGCCTCAGATTCCTATGGTTGATACTTGTGGAACAGGAGGAGATGGCGCTGATACTTTCAACATTTCCACAGCAGTGGCATTTACTGCTGCTGCATGTGGGGCCAATGTTGCAAAACACGGAAATCGAAGTGCAAGTGGCAAGGTTGGTTCTGCAGATGTCCTAGAAGCACTTGGAATTCGCCTTAAAGCTTCTCTTGTCAGGGTTGTGGATGCTCTTCCTAAAACAAAAGTCACATTTTTGTTCGCCCCAGCTTGGCATCCGGCTTTGGTTAATTTGGCACCTTTGCGGAAAAGCCTAGGTATTCGAACGGTTTTTAATCTTTTAGGACCTCTTGTAAACCCTCTACGACCACAGTCGCAGGTTCTTGGAGTGGCAAGATTTGAGCTTCTTGACCCTATGGCTGAAGCTTTGAGAAGACTAGGCTTGAAAAGGGCTGTTGTTGTTTATGGTGCTGGTGGATTAGATGAGGCTTCTTTGGAAGGCCCCAATCCAGTCAGGATGATTGAAAACGGTCATATCAAGAATTTGATGATTGATCCTTATGACTTAGGCCTTCCAAATGCGCCTTTGGATTCTCTTAAGGGAGGAGATCTAGAAGTGAATCAGCAAATTCTTTCTTCAGTGCTCCAAGGTGGTGGCACTTCCTCGCAGCGCAATGTGGTTGCTCTGAATACTTCTTTGGTCCTTTGGGCTGCTGGTATTCAGGAAGACTTAAGAGAGGGGTTGTTCATGGCCAGAAAATCTTTGGAAGAAGGTCATCCTTGGAAACATTTGGAGGCTCTTAGAGACGCCTTAGATGAGCCCTCTTAAATGACTTGAGAACTTACTCCTTTCAATTCATCGCCTTGTCAACACAAATGACTCGATTCAATACCTCGAAAGCTTTTTTAGTGCTCTCAGATGGCCTGTTCCTTGAGGGGGTGCCTTTTGGTTGTAAAGGCACCGTAGTTGGGGAAGTGGTTTTTAATACTGGTATGACTGGCTATCAAGAGGTTTTGACTGACCCCAGTTATTGTGGACAACTTGTCACTTTTACTTATCCAGAGCTGGGAAATACAGGAGTTAACAGAAATGATCAAGAGGCGCCATTGCCACATGTTAAAGGGGTAATTGCACGACAACTTTCACCTGTTCCAAGCAATTGGCGAAGTGAGCAGCCTCTTGATAGTTGGTTAGAGCAAAACAAGGTAGTTGGCATTAGCGGAGTTGATACCAGGGCACTGGTCAAACACTTAAGAGAGAAGGGGGCAATGAATGGGATTATCTCAAGCGATGGAAGTGCTCCTGAGGAGCTCTATAGAAGGTTGAAAAAGATCCCTCCGATGGAAGGCTTGAATTTGATTGGACAAGTGTCTACAAAGACTTCTTACAAAGTGGACTCTTTTTGCTCAGTCGCTTTTGATAGAAGGATTAAGAAATCACATAAGAAGCCTTTTCAAGTTGTGGCAATTGACTTTGGGATTAAACGGTCAATCCTTGATCGTTTGGTTGCCCATGGTTGTGAGGTGACTGTCTTGCCTGCTTCTTCAGATTTTGAAGAAGTAATTGGTTCTTCCCCTGAAGGAGTTTTCTTGTCCAATGGACCGGGAGATCCCTCAACCGTGGGAGGTGGAAAAAAGCTTGTGAAGCGCTTGATTTCAGAGACAGACCTCCCTGTGTTTGGCATTTGCCTTGGCCATCAAATTCTGGGCCTTGCACTAGGAGGAAGGACTTTTAAGTTGAGATATGGACATCGGGGGTTGAATCATCCTTGTGGAACTTCAGGACAAATTGAGATAACTAGCCAAAACCATGGCTTCGCATTGGATGCAGATTCTTTGCTCGATACAAATGTTGATGTGACACATCTAAATCTTAATGACCGTACAGTTGCCGCGATCTCTCTCCGAAACAGGCCTGTTTTCGGCGTTCAGTATCACCCTGAGGCAAGTCCCGGGCCTCATGATGCTGATCATCATTTCTCTCGTTTTGTTGGTCTGATGGCAGAACGCCGTTGAATCGTGGTCCTTATCGGCTTAGATCATTACACTTCGGGCGATTGCGTTCCGGGGGACTAAGCACATCACCGAATTGCAGCGATTGACAGTTTCACTTAGAGGTGGGTTTGAGAGGCGAAGCGGCTGCTTGGTTTTCCACTTCACTGGCCAGCTTGATGCTTACTCAGAAAAGCATTTTCTTACTTATGTGGAGGATGTTTTTAAAACAAACTCATCTTCAACAGTTTTAGATCTGAGCAAGGTCGATTTTATTGACTCTTCTGGTCTTGGTGCTTTGGTTCAAACGGCAAAGCAATGCAACAAAGCCAAGCGTAATTTTTTGGTAGTTGGCAATGCCCGCGTTGTTCAGACTGTAAAGCTGGTACGACTAGAAGAATTTCTTCATTTGGTGGATGACCTGCCAACAGCCCTTAGTCAGTTATCAGCTTGAGTGATTGGGTTCGCGTTCAAAAGCCTCATTGCGGCTCCGATGATTTGGGGCCGCAGCAACTGGCTTGGTTAGGAGATTCCGTATGGGAATTGCATCATCGGTTGCGCCATTGTCATAAAGCCGGCCGCTCTGCTGATTTGCATCGGGCTGTTGTTTCAGAGGTAAAGGCAGCAGCTCAGGCAGAAGCATTAAGCCGTTTAGAACCCTACTTGTCAGAGTTTGAAATGGATTTGGTCCGTCGTGGACGAAATAAGTCTGGCCAAGGACCTCGTCGAACAACCCCGGCCACCTATGGAAAAGCCACAGGGTTTGAGACAATGATTGGCTGGCTCTTTTTGAAGAATCCAGTGCGGCTTGCGCAGCTCTTGGATCAGCTGGAGGAGACATCACCCGATCCTCAATAACAAAAATAACCACCATGAGCCAACGTTTTGATCGTCGTTCCAGTAATTCTTCTCGGCAGGGCCGTTTTGTTGGTGGACGGGGAAAGGATGCGAGGAGATCTTCCGGCAGACGTTCAACTAATACAAGGGATTTTGGGGACGCTCGTTCTAGAGGGGATAAAGATAGCGGTGGTGGTGATGCTTCTTTTTTTTCGAAAGGAGATAGCTCCGATCGCGGCAGTTATAGAAGAGTGCGATCTGAAGAAGGGGGAAAGAATTTTCGCTCGGCAAGATCGCGATCTGACTCACGTTCATTTAATAGAAAACGAGCATCTTCAGTTCAAAGGTATGAATCTCAGTCAAGGTTGAGGCGCTCAGAAGCCAATGAAGTCTTATCTTCACGATCTTCCAAGGATCAAGAAATTCCTTCTTCAGAGGCAAACAGATTTGGAGCGAACCTTCCAGATGATTTGGTTTGGGGGAGACACGCTACACAAGCTGTTTTAGAGGCAGGAAGACCAATTCATAGGATTTGGTGTACTGCTGAATTAAGAACTTCTTCTAAGTTTCTTCAATTATTAAGGGAGTCAAAGGCTTCTGGGGTACTTGTTGAGGAGGTTAGTTGGGCTCGTTTGGGACAGATAACTGGAGGTGCTGTTCATCAAGGGATTGCTCTTCAGACTGCTGCTGCAGAAACATTAGACCTAAAGAGTTTGATACAGGGATGTAATCAAATCGAAGAATCTCCCTTGCTTTTGGCTGTAGATGGTTTGACTGATCCCCAAAATCTTGGGGCGATTGTTCGATCTGCAGAAGCACTTGGTGCTCATGGTTTGGTTGTCCCCCAGAGGCGAAGTGCTGGTTTGACAGGTTCTGTAGCGAAAGTTGCAGCAGGTGCTCTCGAGCATATCCCTGTAGCAAGAGTGGTCAATTTGAATCGCTCTTTAGTTGCTCTCAAAGACGAGGGCTATCGAGTAATTGGACTTGCCGAGGAGGGTGATTTAACTATCTCTGAAGTCGATCTTGAGGGGCCATTGGTTGTAGTTACTGGGTCTGAGGCTCAAGGTCTTTCATTGCTTACTAGACGGCATTGCGATCAGCTGGTGCGAATTCCTTTGCGTGGTTTAACGCCTAGCTTGAATGCTTCAGTTGCTACTGCGATTGTTCTTTATGAAGCTGCCAGACGTGGCTGGATGAAGGGGTTGAGTGGTCAAGCACCTTCTCCAAGGATGGTTCGGCCTAAGTGTTCCCCTCTTACAAGTTCTAAAAAAGACGAAGAACTGACCACCTCCAAACAAGGTCAGTTGAGAGAGGATTTTAAGAATGCAAGCTCAACATCTGTTGAGGAAAATGGTGGAGAACCTTTGTCAGGAAAGTTCTCTAGTGATATGCGACTTGACCTTGACATGAATTCAAAAGACTCAAATTTTGACAAGAGCATTCACCTCTAATTTATAAATTGCCTAATAAAAGTCAGGGAAAGCTTTCTTTTAAGAAGCAATATTCCTCATGAGAAGGCAATATAAAAACAATTGCTTGGTAATCATGGGCCCTCTTTTTAGGGCGATTCGCAGCCTTGGGAATAGTTTTGGATTGGCTTGGTGGGCTCGTGTTGAAACTTGTCGACCTAATGTCATTTATTGGTTTGGTCCTTTCCTCACTAGGAAGAGTCTTAAGGCAAATTTGAATGTTTTCCTTGATGATCTCTCTTTAGAAGGACCTGACTCTATTGATCATCGATTGTTGCGTTGCCGCCGAGGAGAACCACTTACAAATTAATCGATGATTGACAGGCAACTGATAGCGTCGTTTTGTATAGCTCCATAAACAGATGTTTATTGCCGAATTACGCCAGCAATTAAAGGGGGGCGAGATCTCGGCCAGGGAGCTTATTGAGCATTATCTTGGTCGAATTGAATCAGTTGAAAATACTCTTCATGCTTATTTGGAAGTCACTGCAGAAAGGGCTCTTGCCGAGGCTGATCTGATTGATCAAATGAGGGCTGAAGGGAAGCCTCTGCCCCCTCTTGCAGGCGTTCCTATTGCTGTTAAAGACAACCTTTGTACCCAAGGGATACGCACCAGTTGCTCAAGCAAAATGCTTGAAAAGTTTGTTCCTCCTTACGAGTCAACCGTTACTAAAAGACTTTGGGAAGCTGGTGCAGTACTGCTTGGAAAAACTAATCTTGATGAATTCGCCATGGGCAGCTCTACGGAGACTTCGGCGTTTGGAGCGACTTCTAACCCATGGGACCCATCTAGGGTTCCTGGCGGTAGTTCTGGTGGGAGTGCGGCTGCAGTCGCGGCAGGGGAATGTATTGCTGCTTTGGGCTCAGACACTGGAGGTTCGATAAGACAGCCAGCATCTTTTTGTGGAGTTGTTGGGGTCAAGCCTACTTATGGACGAGTAAGTCGCTGGGGATTGGTGGCCTTCGCTAGCTCATTGGATCAGGTTGGTCCCTTCGCTACAAATGTTGCGGATGCTGCAGAAATTTTGAAGGTCATATCCGGACATGACCCTCTTGATTCGACATCTATCAATGCATCAGTTCCTGATTACTGTTCATCGTTGTCCAACTCTGTTCAGGGTTTGCGGATCGGATTGATAAAGGAGTGTTTTGAACAAAAAGGATTGTCTTCTGAAGTGAAGACTTCTGTAATGACTGCTGCAAACCTGCTGCAATCTCTTGGGGCTGAATTACTAGAAGTTAGTTGTCCGCGTTTTAATGATGGGATTGCCACTTATTACGTCATTGCTCCCTCAGAAGCATCAGCAAATTTGGCACGTTATGACGGGGTTAAATATGGCTACCGCTCAGAAGGAGCTAATAACTTAGCCGAGATGACCTCTCGAAGTCGCGCTGAAGGCTTTGGGAGCGAAGTGCAACGGAGAATACTCATAGGCACTTATGCGCTATCTGCTGGATATGGTGAGGCTTATTACAAGAAGGCTCAGCAGGTTAGGACTCTTATTCGTAGAGATTTCGAGAAGGCTTTCGATTCAGTGGATATTTTATTGACGCCAACCTCTCCCACAACCGCATTTAGTGCAGGAAAACATGCCAACGATCCCCTTTCAATGTATTTGGCCGATCTTTTGACTATTCCTGCGAATCTTGCTGGTCTTCCTGCCTTAAGTCTTCCCTGTGGCTTTGACGGCTCAGGCTTGCCAATTGGCGTTCAGTTGATCAGCAATGTTCTGGAAGAGTCTCGGTTACTCAATGTTGCTCATCAATATGAGCAGGCAGCAGAAGTTATGGCAAATCGTCCTAAAGCCAATTTAGTCCCCTAGGTTCTAAAGAACCCTATATATGGGGTGTTGTGACTTGATGCACCCTTTATATTGAGCCTGGCGTTAGGTTGTGGTCATGTCATTTGTCCCTCTCCACAATCACAGCGACTACAGCCTTCTTGATGGAGCTAGTCAGCTTCCGAAAATGGTAGAGAGGGCTAAGGATCTTGGCCTTCCTGCTTTAGCTCTTACTGATCATGGGGTGATGTATGGAGCGATAGAGCTTTTAAAGCTTTGCAAGTCTGCTGGTGTGAAGCCAATTATTGGTAATGAGATGTATGTGGTAAATGGTTCTATAGATGACCCGCAGCCAAAGAAGGAACGCCGTTATCACTTAGTAGTACTTGCTAAGAATTCAGTCGGATATCGCAATTTGGTAAAGCTTACAAGTATTAGTCATTTGAGAGGTATGCGTGGTCGAGGTATTTTTGCCCGCGCTTGTATAGATAAAGCTCTTCTTAAGCAATATAGGGAAGGCTTGATTGTTGCCACAGCTTGCCTTGGGGGTGAGATTCCCCAGGCGATTCTTCGTGGAAGAACAGATGTAGCAAGGGATATTGCGGCTTGGTATAAGGAAGTTTTCGGTGAAGATTTTTATTTAGAAATTCAAGACCATGGCTCACCAGAAGATCGAATTGTCAACGTTGAGATGGTTCGTATTTCGAAAGAGTTGGGCATAGAACTTATAGCTACTAATGATGCACATTATCTCACTAAATATGATGTTGAGGCTCATGATGCCCTCCTTTGTGTACTGACTGGAAAGTTGATCAGTGATCAGAAAAGACTTCGCTACACAGGTACTGAATATATTAAACCTGAAGAGGAGATGATTAATTTATTTGCAGATCACATTGAACCAGAAGTGGTGAGAGTTGCTGTTGCTAATACAGCAGTTGTTGCTGAAAAGGTGGAGGAATATTCAATTCTTGGTAAACAACAGATGCCAAGATTTCCTATTCCGGGTGGGTATACACATGTGAGCTACTTGCGAGAAGTTTCTGAGAATGGACTTCGGAAAAGATTGGGTTTGAAAGAGAATGAAGAAATTGAAAAAGTATATGTGGATAGACTTCTTTATGAGCTTGGAGTGATGGAGGAGATGGGATTCTCTACATACTTCTTGGTGGTTTGGGATTATATTCGTTTTGCCAGAGATAAAGGAATTCCGGTTGGGCCTGGTCGAGGCTCTGCCGCCGGATCATTAGTTGCATATGCACTTTCTATAACAAATATTGACCCTGTTGAACATGGATTGTTGTTTGAAAGGTTCCTAAACCCTCAGCGTAAATCTATGCCAGATATTGATACTGATTTCTGCATTGAGCGTAGAGGTGAAGTTATTGATTATGTGACTCGACGATATGGAGAAGACAAGGTGGCACAAATAATTACTTTTAACAGAATGACTTCAAAAGCCGTGCTTAAAGATGTTGCAAGGGTTTTGGATATTCCTTATGGAGAAGCTGATCGACTTGCAAAGTTGATTCCAGTAGTAAGGGGAAAGCCAACAAGACTCTCAGTGATGATTAGTCAAGAATCCCCTAATAGTGAATTTCGAGATAAGTATGAGAACGACCAAATAGTCAGAAAATGGGTGGATATGGCGATAAGGATTGAAGGAACAAATAAAACATTTGGGGTTCATGCTGCCGGTGTTGTTATTGCAGCAGAACCTCTTGATGATCTTGTTCCTCTTCAACGTAACAATGAAGGTCAAGTCATTACTCAATATTTCATGGAGGATGTTGAGTCGATGGGACTTTTGAAGATGGATTTTCTTGGCTTGAAGAATCTTACGATGATTGAAAAGGCCGTTGAACTTGTGCAAGCGAGTACGGGTAAAAAAATAGACCCTGATCTATTACCTGAAAATGATTCGGAAACTTTTGATTTGCTTTCCAGAGGTGATTTGGAGGGTATATTCCAGCTCGAATCCAGTGGAATGCGGCAGATAGTTAGAGATCTAAGGCCTTCATCTCTAGAGGATATTTCTTCAATTTTAGCCTTGTATAGACCTGGTCCATTGGATGCTGGACTTATCCCAAAATTTATCAACCGCAAACATGGAAGAGAGAAAATTGATTTCGCACATCAAGTTCTTGAGCCAATACTTTCTGAGACCTACGGAATTATGGTTTATCAAGAGCAGATAATGAAGATCGCTCAAGATCTGGCGGGTTATTCATTGGGAGAGGCGGACTTATTGCGAAGAGCTATGGGCAAGAAAAAGGTCTCGGAGATGCAAAAACATCGCGATATTTTTGTTAATGGTTCGGTAAAACGTGGAGTTGATTCATCTTTAGCACATGAACTTTTCGACCAGATGGTCTTATTTGCTGAGTATTGCTTTAACAAGAGTCATTCGACTGCATATGGAGCAGTTACATATCAGACCGCTTATTTAAAGGCTCATTATCCAGTCGCATATATGGCAGCCTTACTTACAGTGAACTCTGGATCAACTGAAAAAGTTCAACGTTATATATCTAATTGTAATTCCATAGGGATTGAAGTTATGCCTCCAGATATAAATGCTTCTTTTACAGACTTTACTCCGACTAATAATCGAATACTCTTTGGACTTTCTGCTGTGAGAAACCTTGGAGAAGGAGCTGTTAGGCAGCTAATTGACAACCGATTAAAAGATGGACCATTTAAATCTTTGTCCAATCTTTGTGATCGAGTCCCCTCAAATATTCTTAATCGAAGGGGATTGGAATCCCTTATTCACTGTGGGGCTCTAGACAATCTTGAGCCTGATGGTAATAGAGCTCAAATGATTGCGGACTTAGATTTGCTTGTTGATTGGGCGGCCTCTCGTGCTCGGGACAGGATTAGTGGTCAGGGAAATCTATTTGATCAATTGTCAGGCGTTTCTTCTGACCAAGCCCCCTTGGAAATGAATGAAGCTCCAAAGTCTTCTCCTGTGGCTGATTATCCCCCCACTGAAAAGCTTCGCCTTGAGAAAGAACTTGTGGGTTTCTATTTGTCCGATCATCCTTTAAAGCAGCTCACTTCACCGGCCAAGCTTCTTGCTCCAATTGGATTGGGATGTCTTCAAGAGCAATCAGACAGGGCTAAGGTGACTG
Source organism: Prochlorococcus sp. AG-409-P01 (assembly GCA_003215335.1). Classification (GTDB taxonomy): domain Bacteria; phylum Cyanobacteriota; class Cyanobacteriia; order PCC-6307; family Cyanobiaceae; genus AG-409-P01. The sequence goes on from QCKM01000009.1 coordinate 20,323, forward strand.
TGATCGCAATGCTTTCAGATGTTCGCCAAGTGACAACTCGCAAGGGTGATCAAATGGCAGTGCTAAAGCTCGATGATTTGACTGGAAGCTGTGAAGCTGTTGTTTTCCCAAAAAGTTACCCCCGTCTTTCAGAGCATCTCGTTGCTGAGGCCCGCCTTTTGATATGGGCATCAGTCGACTTGAGAGACGATCGTGTCCAATTAATTGTTAATGACTGTAGAGCTATCGATGACCTAAGGATTTTGTTGATTGACCTTCTCGCTGATCAAGCGAGCGATATTGCTGTTCAGCATCGACTTAGAGAATGCTTGAATCAGCATCGAGTTAGTCAAAATGATTTTGGTTTGAAAGTACCTGTAGTGGCTTCAGTTAGAGATGGATCTAATGTTCGTTACGTGCGATTAGGACATCAATTTTGCGTTAAAGATGCATCTGCTGCGGTGACTTCATTGAAGCAAGAGTCTTTTGCTGCTAGTTGTAGCGAAAGACTTTTAGTTTGAGTCAATGATCTAAGGGCTTTTATTCTTCTTTAGAATTATCTGTTTTAAAAGCATCTTTTACTCGTCTAATGTTTGGCTGAATGTTCTCTAACCCTAGAAAAGTTCCGGGAGAACTCTCCCAACTTGCTGAAAGGATTCCATAGCTAAGACCAACTAGGCCAGTAAGGAAGAATGCTGCAGAGGTAAGCAAAGTTATAAAAGGAGGAATGTCAAATATGCCTTTGCTCACTAATAAATAACTTGCTATAAAAACCCCCATCCCACTAATAGTTGGTAATCCAGTTGTTAATGCAACTCTCCTTGCCATTCTATTGGCTACATTCTTTGGAATTGCAGACTTTTGAGTTGATTTTATTTGATTTTTTTTGGCAGTCGGTTTTTTGTTATGCGCTGCTTCTTGCTTTTTTTTAAATCCACTCCCTTTTTGATCTATGGGCTCTGGGTTATGAGGTTCGGCCATCATGAAAATGAGGGAAGCTAGAGGTGAATTTCAAAATTTATTAGCCTCTTATTCCAAGTTTGGCGACAAGTTGGGTGTAGCGCTGCTCACTTTTTTCACGTACATAAGTTAAAAGTCGCTTTCTACGTCCAATCATTTTGAGTAGCCCTTGCCGAGAGGAAAAGTCGTGCTTGTTTCCTTGAAGGTGCTCACTGAGCTTTGAAATGCGCTCGCTCAGCATTGCAACTTGAACTTCTACTGATCCAGTATCAGTACCATGGGTCTGGTGGGTGTTGATGAGTTCTTGTTTCTGGGCAGTATCAAGCGACATGCTTAATGTTTGAGTATCAGTTCGAAAAGTTAATTTAACTCTTTATGTGCCCTTTTAGTCAGGACTCTTAGTAAGCCATAGCAAGCTGGCTCTTAGCCATCCTTCTATATCGTCAGGGGAAGGTGCTTTGCTTAGGCTGTTTTGGGACTCGCTTGCGGTACTTGTTATTGCCCCTATGGCGCGGCGAATTTCAAGATCCTCATAGCCTAGAGAGCTTAGGATCGATTGAAGTTCTTCTAGATTTGAAGCGTCGATTTTTGAAGAGCTTGGGCCGATGGCCTCTACAAGTGATCTGCTAGGTCCATGGGTGCTTAATTCTGATAGCTTTTCACGCAATTCCACAGCAAGTCTCTCCGCAGTCCTTTTGCCAACCCCTTGGGCCTGAGTGAGCTTTTTTAAGTTGCCTTGCACTATTGCTTCAATTAGTTCTTTTAATTTGAACTCTTCTATTAGTGCTACCCCAACTTGAGGCCCTACCCCACTAACAGTGATAAGCGTTCTAAATAGATCCCTCTCTTCCTGTTTGATAAAGCCAAATATGTTGAAACCGTCTTCACGCTGTATTTGATGAACCCAGAGGGAGATCGTTACTTCAGGTCGTATTTCTTTCAGCTGACGAGGAGGCATCTGGACTTCATATCCAACACCTCCACAGGCCAGCAAGACTCCTTGGCGAGTACCTTGCTGCCAGGTTTCTATCTTCTGTCCTTGGAGCCAGCCAATCATAAGGTTGCTTTTGGTGAATCCATGCTGCCTGATTTCACGAAACTTTTATTGAGCTCTTTTTTTTCATGTTTTCCTTGGAAGAGATTTTTCTCGATTGTTCTTAGCTTATTGCTTTCCTTAGGAATCTATGGATGCACAAGACCACCACTGCCAGAACAATCAATTGTGTTGAATGCGCTTGCTCTTCAGCTTGAACTCACGGATGGAGCAATAGCAATATCTTTAGGATCTAAACCTAAAAACTTGGCTCAAGTAATGCGCTATAGATTGGGAGCTCAAGATGGAATTCTTTTAGAAGACAATAAAAAGCAGATACTGCGATTGACCGGGCGCTGTGACTTGAAGTTAGAAGGTGATAGAGAAAAACTTGACAGGCCTTTTGTTTTGTTTTTGAAGAGAAGTCAAAAGGGGAATTGGCTTTTGGCACTTCCTATACATTCTATAGGCTCAAACACCTTATCGTGGATAACTTTCCCACTTACTGTTTATAATTAGTGGGTAATAATATGAAGATCTCCAGTTAATTTTTGGAGATAATTGTGAATAAACCTTGGCTTTTAACCTCCATCTACCTGGCATCCAATCATTGCACCTGCCACACCACCTGCTGGCACGGTTAACCAACGGTCTTTTCCTCTGGTTCCCATGCCAGCCAGGCCTGCCCCTAGTAGCCCCCCAATAATTGTTCCTTGTGAGCAGTCATTGGTATCTACTTCTGTGACTGGGACTCTTCTATTAACTGATACTGCTCCAGGTGAGTTGCATGGGACTTCAACAGATTCAGTCCATGACCTTACATAGCCTGGATTCTGCTGTGTCCCTGGAACATATTCTTCTCTGTATTCACTTCGCGTGCAGGTGCGAATAGTCGTGTAGCCAGGTTGATACTCTTCCGCTTGTAATGGAGCTGACGATCCAAGTGCGATCAGAGTGGCTAGGAGGATTTTCATGGATTTAGTTGCCCTGCTTAGATTTTCCTAAATTAATGACAGTGATTTTTGAGCTAACACCATTCTTTAAAGACTCTTTTATTGTGATCTATTTACTGCTTTATAGGCAACCCTTTGTGAAGAAGCATGAGGGGCTATGCAGATGCTTTGGTTTGTTTTGAATCAATAGAGTTATTTTTTAGTTGATTTAAGTAATGCTAGGCAATATAGTTTATTTTAACCATTACTAATAAGGTCTTGATTATTTTTTTGTAGACTGATCATGGTTGCCGCTAAAACAAAAAGTGCTCCTAGCATTACTATGCTATTAAGTGACTCTTTGAATAAAATTAGGCCCCATAGGCTTGCAAATAAAACTTGTATGTAATTTATTGAACCTGCTCTGGAGGCTGGTAGTTTTGAGAGACCCTGAGTAACCCATATTTGCCCTAATTGGGTAAAGACTCCAACGCCAAGTAGCCATGCCCAGTCAAGGCCAGTTGGTATAACTGATTGATAAAAGAGAAATGGAATGGTTATTGGTATAGAGACCAATGGAAAGTAATAAATGATTACAAGTTGATGCTCTTTTCTTGATAGCTGCCTTACGCATATATATGCGAGTGCGGTTAACAAGGCTCCAGTGAGACCTATAGTTATAGGAAGCAGTTTCTCTAAAAATGAACTATTGCTTTCTATCCAGTTTGGCTGAACTACTAATGTGACACCAATCCATCCGAGAATAACCGCCAAAAAGATTTGGTTATTCATTTTTTCTTTTAAAAAAATCCAACCAGCAATTGCTGTAAAGGTTGGATAGGTGTATTGAAGAACAGTTGATACATTTAAGGGCAGAGTTGATATTGCATAGAAGACACAAAATAGTGCTCCTGTTCCAAGGCAGCCTCTAAGTAAAAGGAGTCTCTTGTTTATACCCCAAGGAGAAATCTGTAGACGCTTTAGTAGTATTTGTGTGATTAAAAGGCTAAAAAGAGCTCTTGCGAGCAAGATCTCTGCTATTGGTATTCGACCTTTCAGTTGCTTGACGCAAACAGTCATGAGGCTGAAAGCAAATGCACTAGCCAGTAACGACCTGCTTCCCTTGCCGTGATCTGTGGAGCCTTTAATCCAAAGATGCCATTGGGATTTCATTATCTATATGGCTTTTGGTTTGATTTGAAGGCATGGACCCTTTCTTAGGTTGTTGATTGGCATGAAAATCTGTGGACCAATCTAGGCTTGACCTTCAAAATGGTTAGATGCCATTCCCACGTCTACATCCCAGAACGATCGAGGCCGTTAAAGAGCGTGCGGACATTGTTGATGTTGTTGGGGAGCACGTAGTACTTAAAAAGAAAGGACGAGAGTTTGTTGGGATATGTCCTTTTCATGACGACAGCAAACCGTCGATGACGGTTTCACCTGCTAAGCAGTTTTATTACTGCTTTTCCTGTGGGGCAGGGGGAAATTCCATCAAGTTTTTGATGGAATTTCAGCGTCAGAGTTTTGGTGATGTTGTTCTTGATTTAGCCCGCAAGTATCAACTTCCCGTAGAAACAGTTGAGGGCCCTCAGCAGGAACGATTTCGACAACAGCTTTCTCGTAGAGAGACGCTGTATCGGGTCCTTTCTCTTGCGGCAGGTTGGTTCCGTTCCCAGTTGCGTTCTCCAGAAGGGCTGGCAGCCCTTGACTATCTCAAAATTAAAAGAGGATTAAGTGAGTCAATTATTGATGGTTTTGAATTGGGGTTTGCTCCTGAACAATGGGATGGTTTGTTGAACTATCTCCAAGAGGTTGAGAGCCTTAATTCAGAATTGATTGAAAACGCTGGTTTGGTTGTCGCTCGAAAGGGAGGAGGAGGTTTTTATGACAGGTTTAGAAATCGAATTATTGTTCCGATCAAAGATAGGCAGGGACGTGTAATTGGTTTTGGTGGTCGCAGTCTGGATGGCTCAGAACCTAAGTATTTGAACTCTCCAGAGACGGAGGTTTTTGAGAAAGGCAAGCATCTGTTTGGTCTTGACCGTGCGGCCTCTGCGATCCGAAAGGAAGATAGGGCAGTAGTTGTAGAAGGATATTTTGATGTAATTGCTTTGCATAGCAAAGGAATTACTAATTCAGTTGCTTCTTTAGGTACTGCACTTAGTAGTCAGCAAATTACTCAATTGTGTCGGAGTAGTGAGAGTAAGCGCATTGTCCTTAATTTTGATGCAGACACTGCTGGTGTGCGCGCAGCGAATCGGGCTATTGGTGAAGTCGAACAGTTGGCAATGCAAGGTCAACTGGATCTAAGAGTGCTTCACTTGCCTTCTGGGAAGGATCCAGATGAATACCTTCAGGAGAATGGACCTGGAGATTATCTAGCACTTATCGACAAGGCCCCAATTTGGCTCGATTGGCAGATTGAACAGGTTTTGGTAGGACGTGATTTGAGTCGGGCTGATCAGTTTCAAAAGGCTGTAGCGTCTTTGGTAGAGCTTCTAGGCAAGCTTCCACAGACAGCTTTAAGAACTCACTATCTCCAAAAGGTTTCTGGACTTTTGAGTGGTGGACAGGGGCGTTTGGCACTTCAGCTTGAGGAAGATCTTCGCCAGCAGGTAAAGGGACAGCGATGGCATGGAAGATCTAGTCGACATGAACAGCCTGGAGAGATCAGTCAGCGAGAACGGAGTGAAGCTGAGATTATTCGCTTGTATCTCCATTGTCCCAGCCATCGTGTAGCTATACGTAGAGAGTTGCATCAAAGAGAGCTTGAAGAATTTGCTCTTCAGCACCATCGTTTGCTTTGGGCATCCATTACTGATCTTGAAGAAGGGAATCTGGGTTCAAGTCGATTGGAGTCAATTATTCGGGGCTCTGATCAAGGCGAGGAGCTTCAAGACATTGATTTACCGAGATTGCTTACAGATCATTTGCTTGTGGAAAATAGTCCTTTGATTACTCGTCTTACTCCCTTGCTAGAACCAGGAGAGGTTCAGCTTGCGGCCCTTTCTCAACCAATCCTTCAACTCCGTGGCATTGCGGCAGCCTTAGAGCGACAAAAGAGCCTAAAGAGATGTCGACATTTGCTTGAGGCGTGGGGAGGGCAGAGACTGGAGACTCTTGAGCGGTGTATAGCTGCATTGATTGAGGAAGAGCGTAAAAACCCTGAGGAATTATTTGATATGGAAACTCGTATTGATGCAATGTTTGAGGAGTTAAATTCTGATGCGCTTCGTTTTCAAGAGCTTTATTATTCTGAACGCAAGCATATAGTTCATTTAGACCGGCAACGTTGTGCTGGCTTCGATGATATAAATGTTGTTTCAGCCTGACTATTGATTTTATTTAACAAGCAGAAGTTTGAATCAGCTTGTCTATATGGCTTAGGTCTTTAATCTGATTTTGCTTACTTAGTTATTACACTATTGTTGGCAGGCTTTAAATCTATGAGCTTCTACGAAGCTTTCTGGCATGGTAAAGGTATAGGCGATGGTGCTGATTTGCAGGAGGCATTGCAGTCTTATCTTGTTGTCAAGGTTGAGGACCTTGAATGGGCAGCAGCTTGTGCTAAGCCTGGAGCTAATCCTCACATTGATCGCTACAGGACATTTGATGAATTTTTAGATAATGCCGACCCTTTGGAGGTAATAACTATCAGACCAGACATGATTGAAGAAGCTCTTAAAGGACTTTTGGACTGAGCATTTATAGATGAAATGCATTTTGAGGATTGCTAATGAGTGACTCATTTCCTTTTGACTTTTCTGGTTGTAATTCAGTTAATCACTTATGGCCTGATTTCGTTGAGAGATTTGGTGTCCAGAAATCTGCACGTGCAGTTCGCCAGGCTTTAGATCTTCAGAGTATGCAAGGCCATAGTGAAACCCTTGCTGTTCTACTTGTTGAGACGTGCGGAATGGGTTTAGTTAGTGTTGATTTAGTCCGCTATCAGACAGGTCTTGTGGGGAATGGGGCCTCAATGGTCCTTATGTTGAGTACAAAGGCCAGAGAGGTGCAGTTGCTAAAAGAGCTTTAAGTCAGTGTCAGTGGATTTCCTACAGGTTTGTGGTGCTGAGTCTGACCATAGGAGGGCGATTTATGGATTTGTAGTACTTGCACCTATGGCAGGAAAACCTTCTGTATTGCATTTTTTATGTGATCGTTGTTGTTTTAGATGTCTGATCATCCAGTCCTACTTCATTCATCCTCTAAAGGAGGCACTATTCACAGCTACCCATTAAGCGGTGGCAAGCGTTCTTTTAGTCGTTTCCTTGGATGCTATTTGGGTAGATGTAAGTTTTGCAATGATTTTGATGAGGCAACTGCTTTTTTGCAGAACATCGAGACTGGTGAATTAATTCAGCCGTCCATTCAATGAGTGGAATCGATACAGGTGATCGTGGGTTTCTTCAAGATATTGGATTTATGAGATCTAGTAGGCATAGTGCTTTAGTGAATCTGCTTAGATTTGGGACTTGATGACGTCAGGTTTCTCAAAAAAAAGGTTGATCAGTGGTATTGCTGCTGGCCTGATTGGTCTTTTTGTGGTTGGTCTGGGTGGCTGGTGGTTCACCATTGCCTTGGGAATCATTGTCCATTTTGCGTTATTAGAGTTTTTTCGTATGGCCCAGTTCACGGGCATTAGACCTGCGACAAAAACTACTCTTGTTGCGTGTCAGCTTTTGTTGGTAAGCACTCAATGGGATGTATATGGTGGCCTCCCTGCTGATATGGCTGCAGCAGTTCTTCCCTTGTCAGGAGCAGCTATATGTGGCTGGTTGTTGTTGCAGCCGATTACTGGTTCGATCGCTGATATTGCAGCATCTATTTTTGGTTTGTTTTATTTAGGCTTTTTGCCCAGTCATTGGCTGCGATTACGAAACCTTATGGATTTTGATATTGCGCCTGGTTTATCTGTGCTCTCTGATCGTTGGGCTGATTTGCTTTCCCCTGGCATGGCAATAACACTAGTCGCGTGTTTAATGATTGTTGCTAGTGATATTGGTTCCTATTGCTTAGGAAGGACTTTTGGGCGTATTCCTCTTTCCCCAATTTCACCCGGTAAGACCATTGAGGGCGCTATAGGAGGAGTTCTTTGTGCAATGTGTGTTGGTGCGTTAGCAGGCGTGCTATTGGGGTGGGGATTGGGCTGGTTGTTAGGAGGAGTGTTAGGGGCATTGGTGGCTTTATTTGCATTGGTTGGCGATTTGACCGAGTCAATGATGAAAAGGAATGCAGGGTTAAAGGATTCTGGAGATGCGATTCCTGGTCATGGAGGGATTTTGGATAGGATTGACAGCTATTTATTTACACCAGCAGTTATTTATTACGTTGTCACACTGGTGATCCCTTTGATAAGTGGACAAATTCAAGGCTGAACTAATGCATGGCCAGTTATATGAACCATCCCTTTTTGTAGATATGCCTTTTCAATGTAAATATCTTTGTCCATTGGGATTAGGGTTCTTATAGGCAGATTTTTATGACTTATAAGAATGGATCCTGAATTTGCATTGAGTATAAATGTTTCTTTTTTTGAGACTTGATTGTCTAGAGAGAGATCATTTAATTCAAGAATGTCATCGTTTATATCAAGGGCTCCAAATTTTGACTGACCCAAAAGATTCTCGAAAAGCATATCACCTAGCCAGCTCCACCTTGTTGATTGAAGGGTTTGACTGAGAGCATTCCCATTCATTGCAACGGTGCCATTGACCTGAAAACTTTGTTCGAGACTTATTGAATCATTTAATTTGTTGAGATTGATTTTTATCTTTAAAGGTCCAGCCTTTAATTTTGCAAAGTCAAATTCGAACCCTTGATATTTGATTTTCTTTGCAGTGATACTTATGCCATTTAGGTGACCTTTTATAAGCTCTAACGCAGAACCATTTAATTCAAGTGTTAGATCGTGAACCTCGTCTAATTGATTCTTAAGCCAAAATTTTAGTCCTGTTGCAATTAATTGAAGTAGCGGACCATTATTGGAAGTCTTATTGGTCATCTCAAATTGAACCCTTTCAGCCATCTTGCAGCAACAATTTCGGGATGGTCTAAATGTGGGAGGTGTCCACAGTTTGCGATCTCTTCAACTCTCTTTCCTAACAAGTTGAGCACTTCTTTCTTTTGACTGTTGCTTAGAATCCTGTCTCCTTTCCCCCAGATAACGTGAAGTTCTTGTTTTGGCACTGGGGAGCCAAAACCTATAAAGCCACCATTATGAGCAAAGGAAGCTAGGGAGTCACTCCATCCAGGCACTTGTAAATGCAATGAGGCGATTTGTTCTTCGCAATCGCCTACGCATGTTTCTGGACTAGCAAAGGCCTGTCGGCACAAGTTTCTTCTAACCAAGGGCCTACTAAGAAACCATACGCCTATCTCACTAAGGAGTTTAGGCATTGGCATTGGTTTTCCTGTTAAACCTGCAGGGGCCAATAATAAAACCTTATTAATTTTTTGTGGATTTCTTCTAGCCAACTCCATGGCAACAGCTCCACCCATGGATGCTCCTATCAGGCCTACTTTTGGCTGATTGGGAACTTCATTAAGTATTGCCTCGAGGTGGGTTATAACCATTTCTGAATTGCAATCAATGTCGTCAAAACGTGGACAGAAACCAAATCCAAATAAATCTGGAATGATTAGCTGATGATGATTTTTTAATAAAGGTGCAAGGCGCCTAAATTCAAGAAAGCTGCTGTCAAACCCATGTAGACAAATTATTGGCGGTCCTTTGCCTACAACAGCAACTGGGAAGCAAGTAGATTCTTTGCTTGATGATGTACTGCAATTTGGCAAAGACCACCACTCGACTTTTTGCGCAATATCTCGGCCTAAAGGATCCAAAATATTTGGTGTTAGCTTCAGCAGCAACTCTTTGGAGGAAGAGATGGCTTTTGTTTTTTTATTAGTAATGAGACTCAAGTTGATTTAAGTTTGTTTGTTGCTTTGTATTCAATACGTTTGCAGTCTTCATTTGCACTGAAAAAGGCTTCTAGCATTGTGCAAGGATTGACTACAAATGGTAGACGTTTTATATCTGAGGTGCGTAAGCATGCATATTCACAGACTTGTTGTATCTCTTTCAATGTTGCCTGTGACAATCCAAGATCATTAAGGGTTGTAGGCAGACCAAGTTCATTCAGAAATGATATGAGTTGACGTCTAGCTTGACCAGATAGTTGATCTTGACCAACTATCTCTTCTAAACGCAGCTGTACAAGTATCCCGTAGCCAACCTTTTCTCCATGAAGACTTCCATGGCAGGCTTCAAGTTGGGTGAGCCCGTTGTGAATTGCATGGGCGGCTACAGTTCTACATTGCGCTCCTCCTATCCCGCCAATTAGACCGGCTGTTATGGCACATCCCTCTGCTACACGTATCCATGCATCACTAGTCGAATCTTGAAGAGCTTCAATACTGTCGATTAGCAGTTGATCACGTAAGACCCTTGCAAGTTGAACAGCTTGTTGAACTAGACCATCAGTGCTTTCACGACTACTTACGGAGGATTCATACCACTTTGCAAGTGCATCTGCTATGCCACTTGCAAGTGTACGGACAGGAGCTGTCCGTACAAAGCTATGGTCAAAAATCATAAGTTCAGGACAACGATCAAGTAACTCATCCCTTTGGAACTTTCCTTTAGAAGAATAAATATTAGAAAGAGCTGTCCAGCCTGCGCAGGTTGCGGCACTGAGCGGAACCGTAATACAAGGAATCTTTAGTCGATTCGCTAAAAGCTTTCCGGAATCAAGTACTTTGCCCCCACCTGCGGCAATTACTCCATCACATCCAGCCTCCCTTGCAATGATTTCTAGTTGTTGTAAGTCTTCTTCGCAGCAGTCATTTTTGATTTCTACAGAAGCAGAATTTAATTCAAGAGATTGGAGGTCTTTAAACAACTTGCTCCGTATTTGTTTTGTGCGCTGACTTCTGCCTATTAGTAGTGGACTACGACAAATCTTGGGTATGAACAAGAGGCTTTCTTCCCAAGCATGTTCTCCACGAATCACCCGCTCAGGAGCTATAGAGTGTTTGGCATAGGTGAACATTGTTAATGAGAAAACTATCTTTTGTGACTTCTAAACGCCTGCACTAGCGAGTTCTGGCTTTGAGTCGTTCCTGCTTTTATGACTCACAACAACTTGCTTGTTCTCATCAACATCTACTACGGCATTATCACCTTCTTTAATTCGTCCCGAGAGCACCTCTTCTGCCAGGCTGTCTTCTAAAAGCCTCATTACGGCACGTCTTAGTGGTCTTGCACCATATGAAGGGTTGTAGCCTTCCTCGACAAGTCTTTCTTTGAAAGAGTCAGTAACAGAAAGAGTAATTCCTTTGTCCACCATCCTTGAAAAAACTTCTTTGAGCATAATTTCTGCAATTTCCTTTACTTCATCTCGGGTGAGTTGACGGAAAACGATGATTTCGTCGAGTCTGTTCAGGAATTCTGGACGGAAATATTGCTTTAGTTCTTCATTGACTAGGGATCTGATTCGGTGATATTGGCTATCTTCGGAGCTTTCTCCTGAGAATTCAAAACCAAGACCACCACCACCTTTCTCAATAACCTTTGATCCAATATTGGAAGTCATGATGATCAAAGTATTTTTGAAATCTACAGTTCTTCCCTTCGAATCTGTGAGTCGACCATCTTCAAGTAATTGAAGTAGGAGATTGAAAACGTCAGGATGAGCTTTTTCTATTTCATCAAAAAGAACTACTGTGTAGGGCCTGCGTCTTACTGCTTCAGTTAGCTGCCCCCCTTCATTGAAGCCAACGTACCCAGGAGGGGACCCGATCAATTTACTTACGGTATGACGTTCCATGAATTCCGACATATCAAGGCGAATCATGGCGTCTTCACTGCCAAAGAAATATGTCGCTAGAGCTTTAGTTAGTTCGGTTTTGCCTACTCCAGTAGGACCTGAAAAAATAAAACTTGCAATTGGACGATTTGGGTTTTTTAATCCAACTCGTGCACGGCGAATTGCCTTCGAGACAGCCTTAACTGCTTCGTCTTGTCCGATTAATCTTTTGTGCAATGTTTCTTCCATATTCAGCAGCTTCACTGACTCGCTTTCAGTTAATTTTTGAACAGGTACACCAGTCCAAGAAGCGACAATGTGAGCGATATCCTCTTCATCCACAACGGGCGTAATCAATTGAGAAGGACTATTTGTTGTGGCAGCACTTGATTTTTCTCCGGGCTGAGCTTCCTGTTTTGAGACGGACTCTGTTTCAATGACTCCTGATTGGAGAGGCTCGTTTTTTTCTTGACTAGTGCTTTGGAGAAGATTGCGTATTTTCTCTCGGAGCTGGACTTCTTGCTCACGTAATTCACCCGCTTTAGTGAAGTCTTGATCTCGCACGGCTTCCTCTTTCTCCTTTTGGACTTTGCGGAGTTCTTTGTCTACTTCTTTGGCGGAAGGGGGTAGCTTTGAATTAAGTAGACGTACACGACTTCCTGCCTCATCTATTAAATCAATAGCCTTATCAGGGAGGAACCTGTCAGAGATATATCGATCACCTAGTGTCGCAGCTGCTTCAAGAGCTTCGTCGGTAATTTTGAGGCGATGATGTTGCTCATAGCGTTCTCTTAGCCCACGTAAAATTTCAATTGTGTCTTCTATAGAAGGCTCCCCTACCATGACGGGTTGGAAGCGCCTCTCTAGAGCTGCATCTCGTTCGATATGTTTCCGATATTCATCGAGGGTTGTTGCACCAATGCACTGAAGCTCACCTCTTGCTAACGCTGGCTTAAGAATGTTGGCTGCATCAATAGCTCCTTCAGCTGCTCCTGCCCCTATAAGTGTATGCAATTCATCGATAACAAGAATTACGTTTCCTGCTGATTTAATTTCTTCCATGATTTTTTTTAAACGTTCTTCGAACTCACCTCTGTATTTCGTGCCAGCAACTAGGAGTCCTATGTCAAGTGTTAGTACTCTTTTTTCTTCAAGAATATCTGGTATATCGCCTTGCTGAATTCTTTGAGCGAGACCTTCAGCGATAGCTGTCTTCCCTACACCTGGTTCCCCAATTAATACAGGATTGTTTTTAGTTCGTCGTCCAAGTATTTGGATTACACGATCAATTTCATGATGTCTACCAACAACAGGATCCAATTTTGATTCGCTTGCCAGTTGTGTGAGGTTTGTGCCGAATTCATCAAGTGTTGCAGTTTTTGCTGAGCCTCGGCCACCACCTCCACCAGCTGTGACTTCTGCAGTCTCGCCAAGCATTCTTATGACTTGAGTACGTACTTTTGCTAAATCAACCCCTAAGTTCTCAAGAACTCGAGCTGCTACTCCTTCTCCTTCTCGAATGAGTCCCAATAAAAGATGTTCTGTTCCTATGTAATTGTGTCCTAGCTGTCGCGCTTCTTCTAAGGAAAGTTCTAGTACACGCTTTGCTCTAGGGGTGAAAGGAATCTCCACTGCTACAAAACCAGATCCTCTCCCAATAATTTTTTCGACCTCAACCCGAGCATCCTTAAGGTTCACACCCATTGATTTAAGGACTTTTGCTGCAACTCCAGTACCTTCACCAATAAGACCTAAAAGGATCTGTTCAGTACCTACAAAGTTGTGCCCTAGGCGGCGTGCCTCTTCTTGGGCCAGCATGATCACCTTGATGGCCTTTTCAGTAAACCGCTCGAACATGGTCTAAGCCACGTGCATGTCTATCTAACCTATCAGGATTAGGAAGGGTTTGTGGCACCATTGCTCATTCTGGTATAGCCCAGTCATGAAGTGGTTTGTCAAGCATAAAAAAGTGATAACGAAGGACTAAAGATCTAGACTCTATTTGTAGTTACATGCCGGTAATCCGCACTAATTCAATTTCTTTCTATTTGGAAGCTCTATTATTTCAGATTTCTCCATTGAATAAGTGCATCCCCACCATCCTTATAGTAATTAGGTCTACATCCTGCAGTTTTGAAGCCGCAACTTTGATAAAGCGCTATGCCAGGAATGTTTTTAGTGTTTACTTCAAGAGTTGCATTTAATGCTCCATTGACTTGAGATTTTTCAAGGAGTTTTGATAAAACTAACTTTCCCAATTCCTTTCGACGATGATGAGGGTGAACAGCCACTGTTGTCACATGTAGTTCGTCTAAGACAAGCCACCCACATGCGAATGCGACAAGATTTGGCGAGCCCTGGATGCCTATGCATATCCGTAGTGGGTCGCTAAGTTCTTTCTCCCATTGCTGTTGGCTCCAAAGGCCATTAAGTGCTAACTGATCAAGTTCTAAGCAGGCATTTATATGGTCAAGACCAAGCTCGATTAGCTTCATAAGTTGATTTCTGTTATGAGGTTGCATCAGACATGAGTAGCCCACGTTTGAGTGGGATTCCTCTTGGAAGACTTACTCTTCATTTCCTAATTGCAGAATTAAATGGAAACACGCGCTCCATATGAAACTGGGACTGATCTTCTCAGTCCTAATCGAAACCTCTCTCCAATTTCTACTGAATTGGATGAAAATGGAAGATTGATGGTTGGAGGTTGCCGATTGAGTGAACTTGCTGACCATTACGGCACTCCTCTATATGTTCTTGATGAAGCCACTTTGAGGCAGTCTTGTTTTGCCTATAGACAAGCTTTTGAAAGACATTATCCAGGTAAATTCTTGACTGTCTATGCTTCAAAGGCAAACAGCTCATTAATGATGAGCTGTTTGATTTCTTCTGAAGGGTTCGGCCTTGACGTTGTATCTGCTGGTGAGTTGATAACAGGCCTTGAGGGAGGTGTTTCAGGAGATAGAATTCTTTTACATGGAAATAATAAATCTGATCAAGAGCTAATTCTTGCCTATAAAAATAATGTGACAATTGTCATTGATAACCAACATGATATTGACAGGCTTTCTGAATTGATACCCTCAGAATTACCGCCAGTAAATATCATGTTGCGGTTTACTCCTGGGATTGAATGCCATACACATGAATATATTCGAACAGGACATCTTGATAGCAAATTTGGCTTTGACCCTGAACAACTGGAAAATATTTTTCGGCAATTAAGATCTTGCAAATGGGCAAAACTTATTGGTATTCATGCCCATATAGGCTCACAAATTTTTGAGTTAGGTCCTCATCAAGACTTGGTGCCAGTAATGGCAGATGCAATGCTTATGGCTAGAAAATTTGGCCATCCAGTTCAAGATCTAAATATTGGAGGAGGACTAGGAATTAGGTATGTCCATTCAGACGACCCGCCTTCTATTGAGAGCTGGGTAAAAGTAATTTCTGAGGCTGTAATTTCTGCATTCAGATCAAGAAACATGCCTTTGCCTCGTTTGCTTTGTGAGCCAGGGCGCTCTTTAGTTGCTACTGCTGGAGTAACTCTTTATAGAGTTGGAGCTAGAAAAAATATTCCAGGTATTCGCACTTACCTTTCTTTAGATGGGGGTATGAGTGATAACCCACGCCCTATTACTTATCAATCATTGTATACAGCTTGTCTGGCAGATAGACCACTTGTGAAACCCGAAGAGAGGGTTACTCTTGCCGGGAAGCATTGTGAATCAGGAGATGTGATTATTAAAGAAATTGATTTGCCATATGCAAGCACTGGAGAAATCTTGGTTGTTTTCTCCACAGGAGCTTATAACTCTTCAATGAGTTCTAATTACAATCGAATTCCACGGCCTGCAACGGTTCTTGTTCAGGCTGGACATGCTGAAGTTGTTCAGAGAAGAGAGCAGCCAGAGGAGATATTGAGATATGACCTTCTCCCAGAGCGCTTTAAAGAGTTAAAGTAGTAAAAATAATCAAAGGGGTTGATAAGTGAATCTATGGGGGCTGGTAGACACTCGCCTGCTCCTAGATGTTTTGTTTGCTTCTGGTATTGGTACATTGCTTTTTGCAAGAGTCAATGAGCCGAGAACCCTTTGGTTGCTAAGGGGATATCTATTTCTTGTATCACTTGCGTGGTTTGTTCAGAGATTTGAGAAGCTGCCTCTGACTTCTAAGTTGATTGACGCATTAGTCCTTGCATGCTCCTTGTCTTTGGCAATTCTTTGGCAGGGGGAATTGAGGAGACTTATGGAATTACTTGGCACAGGCCGTCTTGCAGCTTTAATGGGCAACCCTGACAATGAATTCAGTGCAACTGCAAATACAATTTCACAATTAACCGAAGCTGCCGGTCGTCTTTCTCAGAGTCGTAGAGGTGCGCTAGTGGTGGTTGACATGGGGAGTGACCTGCGTCCAGAAGATTTTCTATATGCAGGGATTCCAATTGATGCTCAGCTAAGTAATGAGCTTCTTTTAAATCTTTTCGCCTCTGATACTCCTCTTCATGATGGGGCAGTTTTGGTGAAAGGTAATCGAATCATTTCAGCTGGTGTGATACTTCCTTTGTCTAGGCAGGGTATTAGTCGCTATGGAACACGACATCTGGCTGCTCTTGGTATAACTGAACGATTTGATCGTTGTATCTGTGTTGTGGTCTCTGAAGAGACAGGAACCTTGTCATTGGCTAGTCAGGGAAGGCTTGAAAGGCCTATTACCAGTAGCAGGTTGGGCGAATTGTTAAAAGATTTGATTGGGGGCACTGTTGGCCAGGCATCTGCTAAAGGTACTGTTGTTACTTCCAAGTCGAATGCAAATTCTGATTCTTCTGAAGTCACATCTAGGCGTAGCCTAAGCAATTCTTCTACTAACGATCCGCCTCAGTGAGCCGCCTCTCGACCATCAGTTCAGACCAATCCAAGGCCTGTGCTCATATCTCGGGACTAGACCCACAACGCATGCCTGCACATATTGCAGTCATCATGGACGGTAATGGGAGGTGGGCTAAGAGAAGAGGTCTGCCTAGGGCAATGGGGCACAGAGCTGGTGTAGAGGCTTTAAAGACAACCTTGCGCCTTTGTAGTGACTGGGGAATTAGCGCCCTTACTGCGTATGCATTTTCCACTGAAAATTGGGCCAGACCTGGAGATGAAGTAAGTTTTTTGATGACTCTTTTTGAGCGGGTTCTTCAGAGGGAATTGGAATCATTAGAACGAGAGCAGGTTCATATAAGGTTTTTGGGTGATTTAGAAGCTCTTCCAATTCGTTTGCAGGATTTGATATCTGAGGCGACTGAACGCACTATTGACAATACAGGTATTCATTTCAATGTATGCACAAATTATGGAGGGAGAAGAGAACTTGTTCTTGCTGCTCAGAAGCTTGCAGAGCGCGCTGCAAAAGGTGATTTAGATCCTGCATTGATCGATGAGAATATTTTTGCTGCTGAACTTTTTACTGCAGGAGAAGCAGATCCTGACCTATTGATTCGAACTAGTGGAGAGAGACGCATTAGTAATTTTTTGCTATGGCAACTTGCTTACGCTGAGATTCATGTTACGGATGTGCTTTGGCCTGATTTCGATGAAAGTGCACTGAAAAGTGCACTGGTTGATTATCAGTCAAGATGCCGTCGTTTTGGTGGTTTGGATCCTGTTAATGAAGATCAATTGCACAACTGAATTTGTTAGCAATCTTTTATGACCCGCCTTTCTAAAAAAACATCCATCTCTGAATTAATTGTTTTTCGCCATGATTGGACATCGGCTGAAGTGCGATTAATTTTGGAAAAGCCTTTGATCGAACTTCTTTGGCAAGCCCAACATGTTCACCGTATTGCGAACCCAGGCTACAAGGTCCAATTGGCATCTCTTTTGAGCGTGAAGACAGGAGGATGTGAAGAGGATTGCGCTTATTGCCCACAGTCGATGCATAACAGTAGTGATGTCAATATGTATCCGGAACTGGAAGTGAAAACAGTTCTTCAAAGGGCTAAGGCTGCGAAAGATGCTGGTGCCGATCGTTTTTGCATGGGATGGGCTTGGCGTGAGATTCGAGAAGGTAAAGATTTTGAAGCCATGCTTTTGATGGTAAAGGGTGTTAGGGAATTGGGTCTGGAAGCTTGTGTTACTGCTGGGATGCTTACCGATAAGCAGGCTTGTCGACTTGCAGAGGCTGGATTGACGGCTTATAACCACAACCTTGATACAAGTCCAGAAAACTATGGACAAATAATTTCAACTAGAACTTATCAGGATCGTTTGGAAACTCTTCAACGTGTTCGAGCTGCAGGAATCACCCTTTGTTGTGGCGGAATTATTGGAATGGGAGAGTCAATTGCTGACAGGGCTTCATTGTTAACAGTATTAGCCAATCTTGACCCTCATCCTGAAAGTGTTCCTATTAATGCTCTTGTTGCTGTCGAAGGAACTCCACTTGAAGATCTCTCTTGTATAGACCCTATTGAGATGGTTCGGATGGTTGCCACGGCCAGGATCATTATGCCTAAGAGTCGAGTACGTCTTAGTGCAGGGCGAGAACAGCTTGGAAGAGCAGCGCAAATCCTTTGCCTACAAGCAGGAGCCGATTCAATTTTTTATGGAGATACTTTGTTGACCACTGCCAATCCAGCTGTTGCTGAAGATCGTGAATTGTTATCTGAAGCAGGTGTTCAAGTTAGTTGGGGGCAAGCTCAATAATGCAATCAAGTTTCAACTATTCTGCAGATAAACAATTTCAGATAGCAGCTTTTTATTGTTTTACACCCCTCCTGGAGGAAGTAATAAAGAATTTGCAAGGTGAACTTACTACGACTGCTAAAAACTATCAATTAATGGGAACTATTTTACTTGCTAAAGAAGGGATTAATGGAACTATTTGTGGTCCATCTAGTGGTGTGAATATTTTACTTGAATTGTTGGGTTCTGTTCTTTCAGGTATTGATTTAGAAGTTAAATTTAGCTGGTCAAAACAACAAGCTTTTGAAAGATTTAAAGCACGTCTAAAAAACGAAATTGTGACAATGGGCGTCCCCGATGTTAATCCTTTAATAAGAGTGGGAGAATACATAGAGCCTTGTCAATGGAACTCCTTTATTGACGATGAAAAAACACTTCTGATTGACACTCGTAATGACTATGAGGTAGCAATTGGCAGCTTTCGTGGTGCTTTGAATCCGAATATTCGCTGTTTTCGTGATTTCCCTATATGGGTAAAGAAATCTCTAATTCCAATTCTTGAGAAAAAGAAACCAAAGAGGATCGCTATGTTCTGCACTGGTGGAATTAGATGTGAGAAGGCGACCTCATTTTTAAAACAAAAGGGTATTGAGGATGTGCATCATTTACATGGAGGCATTCTTCGTTATTTAGAGGAAGTTCCTAATTCTGATACTCGTTGGGAAGGTGAGTGTTTTGTTTTTGACAAACGTGTCGCTTTGAACCATGCCCTTCAGCCTGGCGTTCACAGCCTTTGCTATGCATGTGGTCTTCCTCTTTCCCCAAAAGAGAGGGAAAGTCCTGACTACATAGTTGGTGTGCAATGTGGAAATTGCGTGAAACTTTTCAGTGATGAGGACCGTAAGCGCTTTGCTGAAAGGCAACGCCAAAAGGAGTCATCTACCTTGAGGAGAAATTCTTTATAAATACGAACGCCTTGTCTAGACCTGATTTGAAAATGTTGGAACAGGAAGCAGCAAGAATGGGCTTGTTGTTGAGACTTCAAGTCAGAAGACCATTGAATTGCTGGACATTAAGACTGGTTGTTGCTGAAAATCTTTCGCCAACAAGGATTCAAATGTGGGGCGAAATGAAGGCTTGGGCTTATGGCGGTAAAAAAGGGTTGCAACTTGACACGATGCGGGTAAATCCTAGGAAACCTGAAGGGGTCAGTCATTTGATTTGGGCTGCAACTATGGCATGGGCATTGGATTGCACGCCTTGCAAAGAGGCACGATTACTAGCGATCCATGATGAAGATCGTAGGCACATTGCACTTTCGCGATATTTTCGGCTGAGAGGATTCCATCTTGTTAGGGAGGTAGGAGCTGCTCCGAAGGATCTCCCCTTGAGAATGGTTTGGGGAGGCTCTGGTTCACTAATGATTGCCAACTGCCAAGAAGTATTAGAAAAAAGTTATTTGCTTTGGAGGAGTTCTTGTTTAGACAGGAATTAATTAATTAATTAATCTTTCTCAGCATGGAAGCTACTTCTTACCAAAGGTCCACTTCTAACTTTAATGAAACCAAGATCATTGGCTAACTTCCTGAAACCCTCAAACTCTTTTGGTGTCCAATATTTTTGAACAGGTATATGAGCTAAAGAAGGACGAAGATATTGTCCGAGAGTTATTTGTTGACAATCAACTTTGCGCAAATCTTTTAAGGTCTCAACAATTTCTTGACAGGATTCTCCTAGCCCTAGCATTAGGCCTGATTTTGTTGGGATGCTTGGGGCAAGTCGCCGTGCTTTTTTAAGAAGCTCTAAGGACCTTTCGTAAGTAGCACCTCGTCGAACTTCCTTTTGAAGGCGTTTTACTGTTTCAATATTGTGATTGAAGCATATTGGTCTGGCTTGAAGAACTTTCGATAGACGTTCTGATTGGGCTTGCTTGTTTTTGTGTAAATCAGAAAAGCCGCCCCAAAAATCTGGCGTTAAAACCTCTATCGCAATAGATGGACTTTTTTGGCGAATTGCCTCCATTGCTTTTGTGAAAAGACTTGCTCCGTGGTCATCTAAGTCGTCCCTCGCAACAGATGTGATTACTACATAGCGAAGTTTTAGTAGATGTACTGCTTCTGCTACACGTTGAGCTTCTAAAGGGTCGATAGAGTTAGGCGCTTTCCCTTTGTCTACTTGGCAGAAAGCACAACTTCTAGTGCAGATAGATCCTCCAAGAAGAAATGTTGCTGTACCGGATGCGTAGCATTCTCCACGATTTGGGCATCGACCTTCTTCGCAGATTGTGTGTAATTTCGATCGTTTGACAACACTTTGGACTAGTTCAATTTGGGAGACGTTCCCAATAGGACGGGTAAGCCAAGAGGGAAGCCGCTCTTTTGGCTTGATATTGCTGTACTTGGATTTGCGAGGGGATGTGGTCATTTGTCCATGATATTTATTGCATGGCTCTTCGTCCTTCAAGTGCGCGACTCAGAGTTACTTCATCTGCATATTCCAGTTCGCTTCCCATAGGCAATCCATATGCAATACGACTTACTGATGTGAATGGCTTGAGAAGTCTCGCAAGATAAAGACTTGTGGTATCACCTTCAACACTTGGAGTAAGGGCAAGAATGACTTCTTTGATTTCTTCTTGGTCAACTCGGTTGACCAAACTGGAGATTTGAAGCATTTCTGGCCCAATCCCATCCATAGGAGAAATTAAACCTCCTAGAACGTGATATTTCCCTTTGTATTCCCTTGTACGTTCAAGTGCAATTAAGTCCCGTGAGTCAGCAACTACACAGATGATGTCAGTCAGGCGTGATGTGTTTTGACAGATTTCGCAGAAAGTCTCAGCACTTAGATGAAAGCATTTCTGACATTGCCCAACTTTTGACTTGGCTTCTAGGAGTGCATCAGCAAAGCTGCGAATTCGTCCCTCTGGCTGTCTAAGCAGATGTAAAGCAAGTCTTTGTGCCGTTCTTGGACCAATGCCAGGGAGTGCCTCGAAATGGTCAATGAGACGCGAGAGGGGTCGGGTAAAGCCGCTCAGAGTTCCGTAGCAGATAATGGAAATCTAGAACTGTTTTGCTGTTGATTACTTATTTTCTAACCTTCGGCAGAATGTACTTAGGTGCAGGTTCCTATTTATGTCCCAACTCGTGCGGTTCCCATTTCGTGTCTTTTTGGCATGTTTACTGGCTTTTCTCGTTACTGCATGTAGTTCGACCTCAGCAGGTTTAAATTCTTTTCAGAGTCCTGACGGTCGATATGCTTTCTTCTATCCGACTGGCTGGACTAGGGTGGCTGTTAATAATGGCCCTCAAGTCGTATATCACGACCTTATCAATAGTGATGAAACTCTAAGTTTGGTTGTTTCTAAGATCGATAAAGATGATGACCTCCAATCTTTAGGTAGTCCTGTTTCTGTAGGGGAAAGGTTGATTAATGATGTTATTGCGCCAAAAGGTACAGGCAGAACTGTTGAGTTAGTTGATGCTGAAGCTCGTGAGTCGACAGGACATACCTTTTATGATTTGGAGTATGTAGTTCATCTGACAGATCGTGATAGGCATGAGTTGGCTACAGTAGTTATTGATAGAGGGTCTTTATATACACTTGCAACTAGTACGAATGAAAGCCGATGGCCTAAAGTGAAAGGTGTATTTGAGAAGGTTGTCAAATCATTTAGCTTCCCGACTTAGCATCCAGATTGAGAACATATAATTACTGCCTGAGTTTCTATTTCTATATTTAATGATTGATATTATTAATCTAAATACTCATTATGTGCAAAAAAACTGATTCTAATTTATTGGTTTTCCCCTGATTGTACTCTCCATAGATCTTGGTATGGACCTGTTACTTTTGCGAGGGAGCTGTGACTACCTTTTTGAATGATTTGACCTCTGTCCATTACAACAATCTGATCTGCATTTCTTACAGTGCTGAGCCTATGCGCAATCACAATTGTGGTCCTGTTTCTTGTTAAGTAATTTAAGGAGCGCTGTATTGCTGCCTCAGTCTCGTTGTCAACTGCTGCAGTTGCTTCGTCAAGTATAAGAATTGGGGCATTTTTTAGGATTGCTCTTGCTAGTGCGATTCTTTGACGTTGACCTCCTGATAGGCGTTGTCCTCTTTCCCCAACAACAGTCTCAAAGCCATTTGGGAGCAGTTTTATGAAATCAAGTGCTTCAGATATTCTTGCTGCTTCTACAATGTCATTTTTGGTTGATTTGTTGCTACCATAAGCAATATTTTCAGCCACTGTTCCATGAAATAGATAAACTTCTTGACTTACTAATGCAATGCAATTGCGAAGGTCTTTTAGCCTTAATGTATCAATTGAATGCCCGTCAAGATATATCTTTCCGCTATTAAGTGGATAGAGCCTCAGTAGAAGCTTTATTATAGAGCTTTTGCCAGAGCCAGTTGCACCTACTATTCCAATTGTTTGACCCGAAGGAATAACGAGAGTGAAGTTTTTAAATAAAGCGGGCCTATCTTCGTATCCGAAGCAAACATTTTCAAATTTGACTTGACCATTTATTTGGTTTATCGCGAGTTTTTTTGATCCACTAGCAATTTGAATAGGAGTGTCTATTAGATCTAAAACTCTATTTGTTGATGCCATTGAGCGTTGGTAATCGTCTAGTGTTTGCCCAAGGGTTGTTAGGGGCCAGAGAAGTCTTTGTGTAATGAATACAAGAAAGCTATATGTTCCTATGGCCATTCCCCCTTGCCAGGTTTGAAGGCCTCCAAGTATCAGGATTGCAAGGAATGCAAATAAAATTGCGAAACGTATTAGTGGAATAAATGCCGCTGCAAGTTTGATAGCCCGTTTATTGCTTTGTCTATAAGCTTCACTTTCGATTCGTAAACGATCCAGCTCCCACTTCTCAGTGGTGAAACTTTTTATTGTCAGGATTCCACCAAGATTATTGCTGAGCCTTGCTGAGATGTTGCCAGCCCTTTCTCTTACTTCTCGATAGCGAGGTGCTAGAAGTCTTTGAAAGTTAAGTGATCCCAAGAGGATTATTGGTATTGGTAAAAAGGCAAGCAATGCAATCCTGGGCGCTACAAAGGCCATTGCTCCTCCCACAAGAGAGACTGTGACTATTAGCTGAAGAATCTGATTAGCACCATGATTTAGAAATCTTTCGAGTTGGTTTATATCGTCATTCATCACGGAAAGTAGTCGGCCACTGCTATCGGACTCGAAGAAAGCCATTTCTAGCTTTTGTAGATGGTCATAGGCCTTTAGACGTAAATTATGTTGTGTGGTTTGAGCTAAGTTTCTCCATAAGAAGCCATATAAATATTCGAATAAGGATTCTGCGCTCCAAATAAAGAATGAGAGCAAAGCTAAGAAAAATAATTGGCTTGGTACTTCTTTGACACCTAAGCCGGCTAGCCAGGAGGCTTTCTCTTTGGCGACAACATCAACTGCCAGGCCTATTAGTACTGGTGGGGCTAGATCAAAAACTTTGTTGAGAATCGAGCAAGTACTAGCCGCGATAATCAGATTCCGATCCTTACTTAAATTGCTTATTAGCCTTACTAAGGGGGGGGGGGGCTGAATTTTTTCTTGTCACTATCCCCTTTGTGAGGCTTTCCATCAAAGTAGTGCCGTCTTGTTGATGTTGAAATTTAGTTGAATCACTAGAATTAATAGAGACTATGAATTGTTAAAGGTTCAACAATCTCTTTATTCGGAGGAGCATTGATGGAACGATCTCGAGCTTTGAATCGATTTAATCGCCTTAATGCAAAAAGGCATCGACGCGCTATTAGATCTTCTCGAATAGTTTTGCAAGGCGAAGAAAATCAAGATAAGCAAATAAAAGAATCATTCAAAGCCTTTAAAACCTTACGAACTGAAAAACTAAGAAAAGACTCTCTGTTGGACTTTTTGGAGTCGTAATTTCAAGACCCACTCCCAGTGATTTTTGGAAGGCCATTTAAGTAGAGGCCTTCCTTTGGGGGCTCGTAAAAGAAATATTTACCAGCGGTTGCCGCCACCGCCGCCACCGCCGCCATATCCGCCGCGTCCACCACCTCCGCCTCCAGAGCGTTCTCTTGGGGTTGCTTTGTTAACTCGGATCATTCGACCCATCCATTCAACATCTTGTAAGTCGTCAATTGCTTTTTGTTCGTCTGCATCGTTGCTCATTTCGACGAAAGCGAAACCACGCTTCCTCCCAGTTTCGCGGTCGAGGGGGAGACTGCATTGCTTGACTTCACCGTATTGGCTGAATAGGTCAAGCAGGTCTTCTTGTTCTGCCTGGAAAGATAAGTTTCCGATGTAAATGGTCATTCCTAAATGGACTGATGGGATGTGCTCAGTGAAGCTTTGGTCCAAAAAGGAAAGTCCTTTAATGCTGTAGCGGGAAAGCTGAAGCCTGGGGAGCGAGCCGTTTGGGTCCTGTGAGCTGATGCTGATGCCTAACTAAGTTACAGGGAGGGCGTTAAAACGTCATAGAAACGCGAAGTGAATCACCCTTCACCTGTTTGTTTTGATTACTCTGTTAATGGATTAATCCTTAAAAAGTGTCTGAAATTGTCAAGTTTTTTTGATCAACCTTATGCATTTTGGATTTCTTAACCTTATTGGCTTTACTGGGCTGGTCCAGTTATTTGTCTTTGAATAAATGCTTGGCGAGGACACCCCTTAGTGGTTTGTTTGGAACAAAGGTCTTCTTGTTCGTTGATAATGCCTTAGTTAGATACTACGTTTTATTGCCAGCGATTCGAATTTAATCTCTAAGGAGAACGTTGGATTCGCAACTCCTTGTTCATTACTTTTAGTCGCTTGAGGCATTCGAAAATATCTTTGGGCATACCTTTCGGTAGATCTATCAAGCTGTAGGACTCAAAGATTTGGATGCGTCCGATCATTCTTCCTTTTAAACCAGATTCATTAGCTATTGCACCCACTAGATTTCCGGGTTTTACGCGGTCACGGTGGCCAACCTCCACACGGAAGCGTTCCATATCCTCTTCCATCACTCTTGATGACCGTTCAGATCGCCTGCTTGATACAAATTGACTTTCTTGTCGGCTATTCCTTCGATTACGATTATTTGATTCGTCTACCCAACTTTCATCTGCTTCTAAAAGAAGACTTTCAGGACCTATAGCAAGGCTTAATGATGCCAAAGCCATTTGTTCATGGCTTAGGCTCAGTTCAGTCGTAAGTCTAGTTAGTAAGTTTTGGAGTAGCTCAGTTTCTTCCTTGTTTTTACGCTCTTCCATCGCAACTGTTGTGAGACGTTTGTGGAGTCGATCTAAACGACTTTTATTTACTTCTGTATTGTTTGGGATGTCCATGGGCTCCATTTGTTGCCCCACCGCACGTTCAAGACTACTTACAAAGCGTCGTTCTCTTGGATTTACAAATAAAATAGCCTCACCATTCCGACCGGCTCTACCTGTTCTCCCTATTCGATGAATATACGCTTCACTATCAGACGGTATATCGTAATTTATGACGAGACCAATTCTTTCAACGTCTAATCCTCTAGCTGCAACATCTGTGGCGACTAATATATTTACTTTGCCCTTCCTGAGACGTTCAACAGTTCGTTCTCGTTGCGTTTGAGGAACATCGCCATTAAGTACTGCCACATCATGTCCTGCTGCTTCCAGAGATTCAGCTAATGAGATAGTGATTACTTTTGTTCGGGCAAAGATAATTACACCTTCATCGGAAACTGCTTCGAGAACTCTTTTGAGGGCTTCGATTTTGCGACTGCTATGAAGCGTAATAAAGCGTTGACGAATTAGTCGTGGACTTTGTTTAGTTGTTCTAATGGTTATTTCAGCAGGTTCGTGAAGATATCGTTTAGAGAGCCTTCGTATTTCTGAAGGCATGGTTGCCGAGAATAAGATCATCTGACGATCCTTTGGCAATTGCTCAAGTATCCATTCGACGTCGTCGATAAAACCCATTCGAAGCATTTCATCTGCTTCATCGAGCACAAGACTGCGTAGGCCAGAAGTATTGAATGTGCCTTGCCGCATGTGATCCATAACTCGACCAGGAGTGCCTACGACCACATCCACGCCTCTCCTAAGGGAAGTGATTTGCGAACGAAAATCAGCTCCTCCATACACAGCGAGAACTTTGAGGTGTGGGTGTCCGGCTGCATATGCTCTAAAAGAGTCTGCCACTTGCATGGCGAGTTCTCGAGTTGGGGCAAGAACTAGTACCTGAGGTTTTCCATGGTTGTCTTCAAGGCGTTCGAGGAGTGGGAGAGCGAAGGCAGCAGTTTTACCCGTGCCCGTTTGGGCTTGGCCTACCAAATCTCTCCCTAGCATTAGTTCAGGGAAAGCAGCTTTTTGGATAGGGGAGGGCTCTTTGTACCCTTTCTCTGCGAGGGTTTTTACTAAATTTGTACTGAAGCCAAAACCTTCAAAACCTTCAAAACCTTCGGCTGAATTTGAAATCTCTTTTTGTGAGCTCAAATCTTCAGGGCTAACTGATGCTTTTAAAGATTCTTTCTCTTTGGAAGAATTGCTCTCATTGGCAATTAACTCTTCTGAACACGAGAAATCCTCGTGAGACTTTCTCTGTGACATCAAGGTAAAGACACTGGTCTGATTGATCCTTTAAATCAGGCCTGCAACTCTCCATCCGCAGATAACCGCGCTGTGTTGCCTTGCCTTTACTTCAAAGGTTGTCTCATTAACTTATCATTCGATGCTGACGTTCCTCTTGATTAACTTAGTTGAGAGTGGATTGTTCTCGTCTCAAGGAGGCAATATGAATGTCTAAAAGGCTTTTTATTGAATGAGAGTGCTTTGTTTGATGCTAAGTCGAATAGACATTGAGAATCTTTTGATGCTTTTGTGAAGAAGTAAGGACCTGTTTGTATGAGTTGGAGATTTTGTTTAGGTGAAGAAGGAAGGATCTTCTCTTAGTAAAAGAGATTGTTTCCATCGCTTGTAGTTAAGATATCTACTTTTTCAGTTGCTCTTGTGATTGCTGTGTATAGCAACTTTGCACTGTATTCTTGACTTTGTTTTCTGAGTTGATCAGTTTGATCAGACTTTAAAATTTCATCTGGCCAAAGTAAAATCACATGTTTTGCTTCACTTCCTTGTGATTTGTGAACAGTGAGTGCTAGTGCTGGTTGAAGTAGTTTTAATCTCGCAGGGTGAATTAATCTGATTTGATTGTCGTTCTCCTCTGAGACGACTTGGAAAAGTAGGCGTAGATTATTCCCTTGGCCAATAATTAGCCCTATGTCACCATTTGACAGCCCTAGCTCAGGTTGGTTTTCACCACAAATCACTGGAGTCCCTTCAGGCCAACTTGCTATATCTTCTTGGAAGTTAGGACCTAGCAGGGATTTATGCACATCATCTATTCCCCACTGACCACGACGCATAGGACAAAGTACCATTAAGTTGTTTAACTGACTTAAGAGCTTTTCTGCTGACAAAATGAAGTCACTATTTTGATTGTTTAACTCATTCACATCTTCAAAGTGACTTGACATTAGTTGCTTAGTCAATAGGGCAAGCCTCTTGAGATGAGTTGTCATATGAATTTTTAATGACTGAGGTATCGCTTTTGTTTTATGGCAATGTTTCTGAAGATTTGAGGATTGTGGGAGTACTGAAAGTTGTTTCCAGAATTCGCATGGGCCGTGATCACGCAGGATCTTACTGAGTACAGCAAGATCTCCTCTATTCCTGTAAAGCTGATGAAGATGTACAGCACTTGTGCCAAACTTGTTTTTAATGTGTTCTTGTTGGAGTTCGCGCCATATCGCTCCGAGCCCAACAGGAGGCAATTGATCAGCATCGCCTACCAGCACTAATTTGCAGGTGTAAGGCAAGGCATTTAGCAATGCTTTCATTAGAGTTAGGTCTACCATCGACATCTCATCAACGACAATTAGATCAATTGGTAATTGATTTTGCTTGTTGTGACCAAATTCTCCATGACTAGCTTTTAGCCAACGATGCAACGTGTTACACGGAAGGGCCGCTATTTGTTGTCCCTTATCTAAATTTGGATTTTGAGAATTCTTTAGCAGAGATTCTTGAAGTCTTCGTGCGGCTTTTCCAGTTGGTGCAGACAACCCGACTCTGATTTCCGGTTCGAATGTCAGGGCTCTTTCAAGGAGCATAGTTATTGTGCTGGTTTTTCCTGTCCCTGGCCCGCCACTTATTAAAACCACCCTGTGATCGTCTAATGCCTTTACAGCAGTTTCTTGTTCTTGATTCAGTCCTTTGATATGTGAGTAATGAGTGCTTAGCTTTTTTGGGGAGGAATTTTGATTAGTTGCTTTTGACCTGGTAAGAAGTTCGTTTGTCACTGAATTCATCTCTTCATACCAACGACGCCAGCTCAGCTCATTGCCAATTAAAATCATTGGACTACTGTCGCCATCCAACCAACCACTTTTGGTTAGTGCATGAATATGTGATTGAGGCCAATCCTTGGCTGTTATTTTATGATCAGATGAATTGCTATCTAGATTTATAGATATCTCTCCTCTAGAAAGAGCATCTGTTAATGCATTAACTAGATCTTGTAGATGAGGAGAATACTCTTTGGGAGGTATGCATCTTGCTAGGGTTTGGAATAATTTCTCGCGTAAATCAGGCCCCCAGTCAGCGTTGTTTTTGTTTGTCATTGACCTCCCTGTTGAAGTAGTTGATCTAGACTTTTTATTCGTTCTATTGGTGCTGAATCGATGATTAGGCCTGGTATAAAGTTTGTTTTTGGCTGGTTCTTTACCTCTTCTAAATCAGGAATACCTCTAAGGAAAACGTAGACGTACCCGCCCAAATGTTTTTCTGGATCATAGTCTTTTAGTCGCCATTGGAGAAAGCGGTGAAGTGCTAATAGGTATAGGTGTGATTGAAGAGGATAGTGGTGCAAAATCATTTGCTGCTCCATTGCCTCAATGTTGTAGTGGAATGGTCCACATTCAATACTTTTACCATTTGAGTCACATTTGCCAATCCAGTTGCTTTTCCAGTCAGCAACCCACCACTGTGCTTTGGATGGGTCTTTGTGATCAGTAAAAACCAGATCAATAGAGCCAGTGAAGAAACCTTTGCTGGAAAAATCTAAGTTCATCAACTGTTTTGCATAATCTTCAGCAAAGCGAGATTGTGGATCTTTCTTGAATATATTTACTAGATCTTCTGCTCGTATTTCTTTGCCTCTATAGGCAATTGGCATGTCGAAGCTGAGCTCATGTATACGACGCACTTTGGTAAGTTGATTAAGGCTCAGACTTCCAAGTGGACCTCGCAAAGGAGTATTAAACACTCTAGTCAGACCTTCTTGAATGGAACTCAATAAGTTACTTTCTAGGCCGGCTCTCCTTAGCTCCTGCTCGATAATTGCTATTGACTTGACTTCTGTAAGTTGAGTTGAAAAATCAATTCGTTCAAGGATTCTGTGTAAGCATTCACCTGCAGTGGGACCACGTGGGAATTGTCCAAGAGGATTTTGCTTTGACCAAAATGTTTCTAATATGGGAAGTTGATTTGTTTCATTCTTCGCACTTAGCCAACTCAGGTGATTTTGTTGTTCTCGTTCTCGACCTTCTTCAAGA
Organism: Prochlorococcus sp. AG-409-P01; assembly: GCA_003215335.1. Lineage (GTDB taxonomy): Bacteria > Cyanobacteriota > Cyanobacteriia > PCC-6307 > Cyanobiaceae > AG-409-P01. The sequence continues at coordinate 50,281 of QCKM01000009.1, forward strand.
CTAGAAGGGTCTGAAGGTGCATTTTCATCATTGATAAAAGAAGCAGAGATCCACGCTGAGTAACTACTTCTCCCCCAACTTGTATTTAGTCGATGTTTTGGTGTGGGACCTAATCTTAAGTCGCCTTTGGGAGAAGGCCTTTTCCAACGTTTGAGAGATTTTCGATGATTTGCTTTTAATATGCTTATCTCTACATTGTTACCCTTAAGCCATTTGTTCATTCTATTTGGAGTGAGCTCTTCCATCCTTGCTTGCATTGCTTGAGGGCCAAATAGCAGAGGTGTTAATGGGTTGCCTTCTTGGTTTACACCTCTAGCCCAAACAATCATTAGAAGACTTTTGGCTCGAGTAAGTGCTACATATGCAAGTCTTTCGGCTTCCTGAAGAGTTGACGCCTCAGCTTGGTCGGCTAATTTTTTTGCTTCCCCCCATAAGTTTCCGAGAGAAATTTGCCAAAATGGTTCTGGTGATAATCGCCATAGAGGTCCATTTGGTGTAGGAGGTGATTGCCATAAATATGGGCAAACTACGGCTTTGAATTCAAGACCTTTGCTCCGATGAACAGTTAAAACATTAATGGCATTTTCTTCTACATCACTATGAGGTTGACGGTTGTCTACGAGGAATTCATCTGATTGAAGTCTTTGCCGCTTGAGCCACCTTGCAGCATTCGTAGCATCTAGTCCTTGTTGATGAATAGCCTCTTGCACTAATTGAGCACATTGCTGCATATCTCCAAGAAGCCTCCCTCTTTCGGACAGGTCGGCCAAGTTGCGACCTTCAAGTAGTTCTCCAAGGCAACCAAGAAGTCCTACGCTAGATAGCCTGTTTGCCCAATCTTGAAAACGGAGGGCTAGGCGGTCAATTTCACCATTGCTCTCAGCTTCCGCTAATTGTTTTGCGTTCCACTGCAAAAGTGCAGAACAGGCTAAAAGTCTTAAGCTCTTTGAATCTCCTGGGTTGGCTAGACAATTGATAAAACGCTGCAATATTTGTGAGGAATCACTCTTGAGCACATCACCTTGACTGACAAGTCGACTTGACAAACCAACTAATGCAAGTCCTTCCCGAATGCTTGCAGCTTGATCATGTCGATTAACTAAAATACATATCTCTGAAGGTTGCAATTTATTTTTATGGACCTCCAACGCTTCCACAATTGCATTCGCAACTGCAGAAGGAATTTGCTTCTCTAAATCACTTTTCGTCATTAATGTGTTTGAACATTCGTTGCTTGAATCATTGGCCGGGTTGAGTTCTAAGAGCTGTAATGGATGCATTCCCTTAGGGAATGCAAGCTCTATTTCTTGCTTGTGAGAGATTAGGCAGCGCACTTCTAGTTCCGATCTTCTCAGGCCGGGAGACATTAATTGGTTTAACCCCTCCATTAATCGAGCTGTTGTACGAAAATTGTCTAGTAACACATCTGTGCGATTAACTTGATCACGTACCTTCAAATATGTGTTTAAGTCTCCACCTCGGAATTTGTAGATAGCTTGTTTGGGATCGCCAACTACCAAAAGAAGATGACCTTTGCTTTTCCCAAACGCATGATCAAGAATGCGCCATTGAATTGGATCTGTGTCTTGAAACTCATCAATTAGGACGGCTTTGTAACGCTGTCTTAGCCCAGCTAGCAAGTGTGATTCTGCTTCTAAAGAATCGTGATTGTTTTTGAGATTACTTGCAGGATCCATAGCTGTGATAAGACCTCCATAGCTCATTTCTCCACTTTTAAGTCTCCTTGCTTCTATTTCTTTGATGCCCCATCGCAATCCATGACTTAAAACTTGTTCGGCTGGACTATCCCAAATATCTGCAATGGCTTTTTGTAACCCAGGTTTTAAAAGAGGAGAGTGCTCCAGTCCTGAAAGTTTAGATACTTTCTCGAAAATCGCCGGATGGAAATAGTTTCCTAAAATTATTTGATTTCTTATTTCGCCATAAGAAGGTCTTTCTTTTGATCTTTCTTGAAGTAGAAGTAAGTTGTTGATCCATTGATTAACAATATCAAAACGATTTTTTGTTGGCTTTGGACTGTATGGCGTTGTCTTTTCTAACCCTAGTGTTCTCCATTCTTTGGCTTTCTCTCTTAATTGCAATTCAAGCTCTCTGCCTTCAAGTATCCAGTTCTCAACGAAGATATTCCATAGCTGAAGTTGTCTATTTTTAAACTGCTCTTTGAGAGGCTGAAAAGAATCAAAGCTTTTCTCTTCAATTTTGAGACTTAAACTTGGATCATTATCTGTTTTCTGTAGTGATGCTGCTAATTGATCAGAGCTTAGCCCTGCACTCAGAAGTCCTTTGACATCTTGAGCATCTAGTTCAAGAACTTGTTGCTCCCAATATTTGTGCGCTATTTGATTAATTAGCTCCTCTCCTTTCTCTTCAAGCCTTGGTTCAATTGGAGATCCATTGGCAAGAGCTTCTCTCCGTAAGGTTCGTCTACAGAAACCGTGAATAGTTGTGATATCTGCTCGGTCAAGGTCTTCTAGTGCTTCTAATAATGAATATTTCCATTTGTGGAGTTGTGATTTATTCGTAGCTTGCAATTCAAGCCATTCTTTGAGAATTATGTCTGGAGATTCATAGTTACTTTTTTTTTCTAGTGCTTCTATTCCTTTAAGGGCGGCTTCTAGACGATTGCAGATCCTTGCCCCAAGTTCTGAAGCGGCAGCTTCAGTAAAGGTGATCACCAATAGGTCTTTGAGTTTGTACTTGCCTTCAGTTACTAGCCTCAACACAAGGTGGGCTAGAGCAAACGTTTTCCCAGTTCCAGCACTAGCTTCTATTAACCTGAGGCCTGTTTCAAGTGGATAACTGTTGGCCTCAAAACGTAACTCAATTTTTTTATTTGACGAATTCATTCTTTATTATTCACCATGGAAAAGGTTTTTAAGATTGCCGACAGGTTTTGTGATGCTTTTATTTTTTTTTAGGAAATAGACTTTTTCTATCATTATTTACGCCAATCAAAAAATATTAACTTTGGAATTATAGCTGGTGTACTGGCCATATAAGAAGTGTAATTCTTATGTATTTCCTTTAGTTGAAGCTCTTCTCTTTTTGCCTTTCCGATGAGCAGAATACATAAACATATTAATAATAATAAATGGAGTAGACTTGCTTTTGCAAAAAGAACCCCTACAGAACAAATTAAAATGGATTGATAAAGAGGATGTCGACAACGAAAATATTCGCCTGATGTGATCAATGAAGCTCCTGGCTTTGGATCTGGTAGTGGCGAAAGGCTTGGGCCTAGTCCCCAGAAGGCTTTAATTGCAAGAAATATTCCTGCTATGAAAATTGCCCAGCCGAAGACAGGTAATTGCCATTGGCCAAAAAAAATTGGTTTCGTTGGCCATGTTGGTAATAGATGGGCTGAGATTAGTAATGCTTGGCCGGCCAACCACCATTCACCATGACGGTTGTCTATCCAGCCACCCCAAGACATTCCCCAGTTTGAGAATGCTAGTTCCAGACGTTTATGGCTTTGGCTTGTCGAAGGTTTCATAAGTAAAGAGCAATTCGTTAGCTAGCAAGAAATCATCTGAATAACATTAAATTACATTGATAATGGATTTCTTTTTTGTTCAACCTTTAATTTATTGATTATAGACTGACAAGTTATTTAGTTAAAGAATTGACGATTGGCTCATAGAGTTTAGAAAATGCATCTTCAAATCCTGGACTTTTAAGTAGATCTTTAGCCTCATAGTCTGTTCCGAAACAGAGTTGCATTTCATTTTGTTTGCGTTCCCCAGGTTTTTTGAAGCTTCCATCCCAGGTCTTTTGAAAAGCGAGATCACCTTTTACACTTGATTTGAGATTTATTTTTGCTCTAGACCATCCGCTTTCTGGAGGTATGGGCCAACAACTTACCAAGCCTTGGGATGCCAAGCTTTTAATCGTTTTTAAGTGTTCCTTGGCTTGATATGGTTGGAGTGAATTCCAACGAAGTACTATCTCAAATTTGTCTTTATTTGTGGTTCTCGGATTCCTTGCTATTACGACTGTTTGAATTGGAAATTGGTGGTTCGCGCAGACTTCAAGATGGGTTAACCAACCTTCCATAACACCTTTTGAGTTAAGAAGTCCTGCTTGGATTAATACAACTGTTTTGCCCGCCCAGAGAATTGGTTTAGTCCTTTCCGCTCCTAAAAGATAGTTGCTTGAACATGGACCTAACTTAGTTAAAATGCTTATAATATTCTGCCAACGATTTTCGATCTTTTCACTCTCAAGTGTGCCGGCGGCCTTGGGAGGAAATATTCCTTGGCCAGAATAATTATTCTCCCAAGCTGTTATAAATTGACCTTGAATTGTCTTTTCTGGCTGTCTCTCAAGGTTGACAAGGAGTTCATTTATTTGCTTTGAGAGAAGTTTATGACGATGCTTTTCTTCTAATTCAAGTTCTTCTAGATTTTTTAAAGGGTCTATCCATTCTCTTGGTGAAAGTTGAAGTTGCTTTAACCAAGCCAGTTGAGGAGAGATCATCCAATTGAGCATGATTTCATAAGAAATTGGAGTTGATGTTGTTGATGAAATATTGCTCCAATCCAATGGCAACGCCAGTGAAATTGGAGAAGTCACCAGACCTTTTTCAATCCAAAGGCGCGCTTTAAGGTTTCGATTGTCACAGCTGTTGGGGGGAAGGCCGTTGTTAGGCAAGAAGTTGTTTCGATCAAGAGGGTTGGGAGGGGGTTCCCTAAGGAGTCCTTTGAAGCCATCTTCCCCTAGATCATCTTTTAGTTGACCTAACATTTGTTGAACAGGTCTTGAGGGCGGAAGCGGTTCTCCTGTCCGTTCATCTCGTCCATTCCAGGTAATGAGTAGATGTTGTCTTGAAGACATCAATGCTTCAAGGAGCACATAACGGTCTTGATCGCTGCGTCTGTTGTCGCCAAGTCGATGTTCTTGTTCTAGTAGATGAAAACCTGGGCGCTCTTTATTGCGAGGAAACGATTCAGCATCGAGTCCCATTAGAATAATTACTCGATGTGGAATTGCTCTCATTGGCTCTAAAGCACTCACAGTAAGGACCCCAGTGCGATGTCCAAATCTTCCACTTTCTTGTGAGATTGCTTGATTAAGAACTTCCGCGACTACAGATGCCTCAAGAGAAAAATTGCATCTGCCAGCGCGCTCTCTCCAGTCTTCAATTATTGAAAGAAGTTGTTGCTTCTCCCAAGCCCATATGCCGCCATCCCCAAAAATCTCTTCGACAAGTGTTGTGAGGACTTTCACCCATTCTTGACACGGTCGTGGTGAACGCAGTTGCTTTAATTGCTTGCTAAGCATCGAAAGTAATTGCCCCCATTCAGCAATTTTTTGGGGCTCTAGTCCATCTGAGAAAGGAGCAACTCCTTGGAAGGAAAGTCCTTGTCGGTTGGGTAGGACTAAACCAAGCAACCAACGTTCAATACACCAGTTCAAGCTATGGGTTTCGTCCCCACCTCTTTCCTTTGCATCTAGTCCCCATCGAAAACCTGTTAATTGAAGATATCGGTTGATTTCATCGGCATCTACTTGTGTAAAACCTTGTTGATTTTGGATCGCTTTGTTTGTTAATAACCTTTCCAAAGATGTTGCATTCACCCTGTTAGATGCGAGCTCGAGTAGTTCGATTAATCCACTCGTCAATCCAGGCTTTTTTTGTTGACTACGGTCAGTGATCCTCCAGGGAATGTTCACTCCAGTAGAGTCATTATCGTTGAAAACTGAGGCTATAAGAGGTGCAAATTTTTCAACCTGTGGAGTCATGATCAATACGTCTCGTGGTTCGAGACTCGTGTCAATAGCTAGCCATTGCAGAATCTGATCACGGACTAACTGAACTTCGCGCCATTTCCCCGGGCATGAAATGAATATTAGAGAGTTGTCTTTTTGATCACGTAGAAGTGGCACATCCTTTTCTTCTTGAGAGGCAAGTTTTTGTTGAAGCTTTTCAAGCAGAGTTGAGTCTCTCCCGTAACTGGATGCGATGGTTACTGGTGCGGCAAATAGGTTCTCTTCATGCAGTTGACCTAACTGATATTCACCTGACCCTTCAACTAATTGTTGAAATTCAGCACCCATACGACCGAGAAAACCTTCTAGTCGAGGGGATTCAATTAACCATTGGCTATCAGCTGTTGTATTCCAATTGATCCCAATACTTTCTCGTCTGCTTTGGCAGCGTTGCCAAAGATTGGGACAGCTAGTTATTAGAAACATTTTTATATCAATCGCACCTGAGATTGCTTGAATCAATTCCACCTGAATAGGAGCTAGACTGCTAATGCCAAATACATAAAGTTGTTTTGGCAAGTCCTTTAGTTGAGCCTTGTCAGATTGTATTTTTGAAATGGCTTTTTTTGCTTGAATGCAAAAAGGCTCAACCCCAAGCTCGTGTGCCAATAAACGCATAAGTGATATTTGCCATTGAATTTTCTGTGGGACGTTTTTGTTTGTTTTAGAAGATGAATGGCTAGTACTTAGCCAAGATTCAACCATATCTGGCCGATAGAGAATATAATCATCAAAAGCATTTGCGATGCTTTTTGCTAATTGCCACTGCTCCTTATTTACTTGCCCAGATACAAAGTTTTGCTGTTGTATCCATTGACTCAAATAATCTATTTCTCCGTTATCTAGAAGTTTTGGTAATAATTCAAGTATTGGCCATACAAGATGATTTGCTTTCCACGGATCTAGTTGATCCGGGTCCATTTCCAGCAAGATTCGTACAAGCCTCCTGAGGTGGGCTCCTGGGAACGGGAAGCGAACTAAGGAACTTATTCCATTTGATAAACAAATCTGCTCGCCTAGCCAACGACTTGTTGGCCATGTATTCACGATTATATCTACATTTTCGAAGGGCCCTGGTGGCATTGCCTTGAGCTCTTCAGCTAATAATTGAGCTAACCATTCCGCCCGGTTGCTTCGATAGACAGTCAGCAAGGTAAAAACTCAAATAAACGAATAAGTCGACCTTTTATCGAGGCTCACCCTCAAGCGAGCAATCTCTTTTATGAGGGATGGTCATATTGTCTAAAGCAGACCCCTGAAGACTTTCATGGACCAGTTGTAGCTATCTATCTCTATTATCTAGTTTGAAACTGCTTCAAGTGGTTGCTATGGATGCAAAAACTTTGCCTGTTAATGAGAGGGTCAAACTTTTAGTCGAGGCACTTGATGGTGCAGAAAGAACTAATGAAGCTCTTTCTAGATGTGAGGATGGGGAGGCAATGGTTGGAGTGTTGCTAGGAGCCTCTGAAAAGCTTGGACTAGGACTTACTAGAGATGACTTAATTGATAAACCGCCTATCCGTGATTGGATCTGGTACAAAAATGGTGGTGCTCTATTGACTGTTGGCGATGGAGTTCCCCGATATCAGCAAGACAAAAATTCTACGAGTCTTCGCTTTATTGGTGGCGGTCTTGTGATAGCACTTCTTTTTATAGTTGGAATGCTTTGTGGATTTTGAGTTTTGGAAATATTCTTTCTCTTTGCTCTGAGGCTTCGCTAAAGCATTAAGTGATTGGGACTATTGATATTTGATTGGTTTGAAAGCAGTTATCTCTTTTCTTGTATTCCAAAAAGAGGATCAGTTCGAGGATATTGGATAAGCTTCTTCATCTCTCTGACAGCTTCCTGAAGTCCAATAGATAGAGCTCTTGTGACAATGGTGTGTCCGATATTTAGCTCCTCCATATCTTGTATTGCAGCTATTGGCTCTACATTTTGATAAGTCAGTCCATGCCCCGCGTTAACTCTTAGTCCAAGACTTTTGGCTCTTGTTGTTGCTTCTATTAGCTTTGCTAATTCAACATATTTGGCTTTGGCGGGTGCCAGGGCATATTTGCCAGTGTGGAGTTCTATCCAATTTGCTTGGCTTTTTGAGCAGGCTTCAATTTGACGTCCATCAGGATCTACGAACAAGCTCACCGGAATATTGGCTGTTTGAAGCTGGTTGATCATGGTTGTGAGAGGTTTTTGTTGATTTAAAACATCTAGTCCTCCTTCAGTTGTGACTTCTTCTCGCCTTTCTGGAACAAATGTAACCATGTCTGGGCGGGTCTTAATTGCCATCTGAACCATCTCAGGAGTTGCTGCAATTTCTAGATTGAGTCGTGTTTGCAAAGTCGCTCTTAGAAGCTCCACATCACGGTCTTGGATGTGACGACGATCTTCTCTGAGATGGACAGTGATTCCATCTGCCCCACCAAGTTCAGCAAGTAATGCCATAGGCACCGGATCGGGTTCGTTTGTTTGGCGGGCTTCACGTACATTTGCAATGTGGTCAATGTTCACCCCAAGGCTTGCCATGACTGGATTCCATTAGGTTTAATCCTATTCCGGCTTGGTGAACTTGACTTGCTTTGTCTCCTTAGCCGCCGAATCAACTGCCCAATGCAAATAGTAGAAAGCAGTTGATAAGTTTTAAGTTCAGATAATTGGATGATTTCGTGAAGGCCCCCCTTGGATCTGGCTACCCGTGAAACGAGCTTGTGTTTGGGGGTTGATCCTTTTTGGAGTCCATTGGCAATGGTTACTACTCAGGACCTTGTGCTAAGAAATTTTTTTCGGGAGAGGATTGTCTTAGGTCAAGAGTATTTGCCTAAGGATGGCCCAGTACTACTTGCTCCAACACATCGTGCCCGTTGGGATGCCCTCATGCTTCCCATGGCTGCAGGTAGGAGGGTGACTGGAAGAGATTGCAGATTTATGGTTACTGTTACGGAGATGAAAGGCTTGCAAGGCTGGTTTTTACATCGATTGGGATGTTTTCCTGTAGATCAATCTCGACCATCTTTAAAGGCTCTTAGATATTCAATTGATTTGATGGTTGACGGCCAACAATTGGTTGTTTTCCCAGAGGGAAAGATTAATCGGTCTAGGGGGCCTATCACTATTCAACAGGGCTTGGCTCGACTGGCTCAAATGGCTTTGCGTAAGGGGGTAAATGTGCAAGTGGTTCCAGTTGGTTTGGGCTATAGCGAGGCGATTCCTGAATTGTTTGGTAAGGCTGCAATTTGTTTCTCGGAGCCTATGACAGTTCCTCAGTTCAGCAGAGATGGAACAAGAAGTTTCAACAATGAGCTTTGCGAAAGAATGCACGCAGCTGAACAAGCGGCCCTTATGGCCGTTGGCCGTTATTAGATAGCCCTTTAAAGTTCCGCTCATATGCCCCTTTTTGATTATGTCTATGCGTTGTCAACGTCAGATGACCGTGTTTGCTCTTCTTGCTGGTCTGTTTTTTTGTCCTATTGCCACATTCGCTGAATCTTCTTCACAAGCAAGTTACAAAGTTTTGGCTAAAAAGACAGGGGGCTTCAATGTCTCTTCAGTTAAGGACCTTTTGATTAAAGGAGATGCAGAGGCGGCAAGAGGAAACCTTGAAAAAGCCCGAAAACATTACGAAAAAGCCAAAAAAGCTTCCAGGGAATTGCTTTCTTTTTACCAGAGTTTGGCCGGCTCATTTAGGGGCCTAGATGCACGGATTCCTAGGGAAATGGACTCCAAAGGTCGAGAGGCATTGGTCCTATTGGCGAAAGTCAATCTCAACCTTGCTGCTGTTTGGCGCCGAAAAAATCAGCCTGAGGTTGCAGTTCCTCTTTTGGTTGAGGTAGTAAGGCTTGTCACTCCCGCTGCGCGAGAAGGTCAGCAGGCTTATCAAAGGCTTTTGGAATTGGGCTTTGTTGATACTCCCTATGCTGCTGCTAGAGGTAGTTCTCTTGACTGATTAATTGGTCTGGATGTTTTCTGTCAGTATTTCATTTGATTTCGCACTTTTTTAAATGGTTCAATTTGACGATGTTTGCAGTGCAATTAAAAGAGCAATGCCAGATGCTGAGGTCATTGTTGAAGACATCAACGGCGGAGGAGATCACCTTCATGTAAAGGTTGTTTCCAGTGCGTTTGTTGGCATGTCTTTAATCCGTCAGCATCAAATGGTCTATGGCGCTCTTAAGGATGAGTTGGCCAGTGAGGCTATACATGCTCTTGCCTTAAATACATCAACCCCTAACTAAGACTTCTTCCTTTCCTATGGATCCCAAGACTCTTAATCGAATTGAGACATTGCTTCAGTCAAGTCCAATTATGGTTTTTATGAAGGGCACGAAACTAATGCCACAGTGCGGCTTTTCAAATAATGTTGTTCAGATTCTCAATGCTCTTGGAATGAACTTTGAGACTTTTGACGTCCTGACAGATATGGAAATTCGTGAAGGCATTAAGGAATTTTCAAACTGGCCAACTATTCCTCAGGTTTATGTAAAGGGGGAATTTATTGGTGGGTCTGATATTTTGATTGAGATGTATAACTCAGGAGAACTTCAAGAGAAACTAGAGGTTTCTTTAGCTTCATAAGACTTCCTTTGTTTTCTTACCACCCTTTTTCCTTTTGTTGAAAGAGCGTACTTATGTCACCATCTGGTCCGATGAAGCTAGAAGGGTCAAGAATCCATCTTTCTATAAGTGATTCAAGCTTGGCCTGCTCTTTCTGATCTAACCGGTTGCAACGTCTTAGGGCGTGTAAGTACCCATCGGCATATAGTCGCAATTCAAAAGGACTGTGATTTCTCGTAGTTAGTTCTTGGCATGCATCACAAATTGATTGGAAGTGCCTTATTGCCTCAGGGTGATCAATTGATGTCATTGTCTTCTAGTAAGGAGGCCTTTCCTAACAGACTGGCATTGAATTTGGTTAGCGTAAGGGGGCTCTGTATTTACAAGTGACTTTTCCATCTCAAGATCTACTCTCAGCGGAGCAAAATCAATCCCCAATGGGTTCTTCCGATTTGGCCTCAGGTTCACCTAATGGCCCTTCAAGGGTTTTGGTGGTTGAACCTCATCCGACTCTTCGAACTGTCTTGGTGCAGCGTTTAAGACAGGATGGACATTTGACTGCTGCGGTTCATTCGGCAGCTGAAGCAATCAATCTTTGCCGAGATGAAGCACCTGATCTTCTTGTGAGTTCAGAAATACTTGAAAAAAGTTCTGCATTACGTCTGGCTCAGCAACTTGGCTGTCAGGTCATAGTTCTCACTGCTCGAACTGGTGTCGAGCCAGTAGTTGGACTCTTGAACGAAGGTGCTGATGATGTACTTAGAAAACCATTTGGTCTTGAAGAGCTGGCAGCACGCTCCAGAACATTGTTAAAGCGTGGTCGAAGTGGTCTTCAAGAATGTGTATCTGTAGGGCCACTTGAAGTTCATTTGCTTTTGAGGCAAGTCACTCTTCGTGAGAAGCCTGTTGAGTTAAGTCCAAGGGAATTTGCGCTTCTCTGTGCTCTATTGATGCCTCCTGGCATGGTTCGTAGTCGTCAGGAGCTTCTCAGAATGGCTTGGCCTCCTTTTAGTGGAGGTCCACGATCAGTTGACACACAAGTGTTAACACTTAGACGAAAACTTGAGCAAGCCGGACTTGGTGAAGGAGGAGGTATTACAACTGTTCGTCAGCAAGGATATCGATTTAGTTTAGATAACCTACCTTCATAATCTTATTTATTCTTGCTTGGAAATCTTATTTAAATTTGGTTGATTTAAGGATGATTTGTTTACTTTGGAAGACTCCATTTGTTGATCCCTAGCTCAGCTCCAATTTTATGAGCACAAGCATATCCGCTGAAGGCCACAGCATTAAGACCTTGTCCAGGGAAGCATGAGTCTCCAACACAAAAAAGGCCTTTAATTCCAGTGCTGTTAAAGGGCATTGTTAATAAGCCAGGGAGACGCATTGAAGGTATTGGACCATAACTTCCTTGGAATCTTCCTAAAAACCGTCGATGACTTCTAGGAGTGCCTATTTCCTTATGAGTGATTGAACTTTGAAGCCCTGGAATAATCTTTTCTAGCCTCGAAATAAGAATATTTGCGTCATTTTGCTTTTTGTTTGCATATTCAGAAGGGCTCAACCCTTTCCATTCATTTATTGAAGAAGGTGTAAATGTATGAACAATATGATGCCCATCAGGAGCTAAGCTTGGATCAAGCAAGGTGGGCATAGAGACGAAAGCAACTCCTTGCTCAGAATTCATTTCATTCCATTGCTCTAAAAGAAGGTGATGACAATGCTTTTGTGCTGCTATCCCTTCGCTTTTTACACCAAGATGGAGCGATAAAAATGATGGAGAGGGCCTGTATCTACGAAGCCAGGTCTTTTCTTTTTCTGGCACATAATCCGCATCTATTAGTGGATTTTTTGAACCTTCTCCTCCAAAAGTATCCCAACGAGTGGCATTGGAGATCACTCTTCTCGAATGAATCTCTTCACCAGTAGAAAGCTTTACGCCAATAGCTTTTTTGTCTTCTAACAAGACTTTTACAACTCTTGCCTTGTAGCGGATTTGGCCGCCATTGTTTTTTAGACCGCGTACAAGTTTTTCGGCAATAATTCCCACTCCTCCTCTTGGGTAGTTGATTCCGCCAGCATGACGATCTGAGAAAACCATGCCTGCGTTAATCATGGGTGTTTCGTTGGCTGGCATTACAGACCAACAAAAACATTCAATATCAATAAACCTTAAGAGCTCCGGATCTTTTATGAGACGACGGGCTAAATCTCCAACATTGATTGGTAACCATCGAGCAAGGCCTAAACACGAGAGTGGTGATTTAAAAAAAACCTTTGCTAAATAGGCTGGATCTTCAATAGATAAAAGTGGCATCGAATCTAGACAATTAAAAACTTCCCAGCAAATGTCATAGAAACTTCGAATACCTTTTGCTTCGTGTGGAAAAAGAGCTGTGAGGTCATTGATGAATTTGTTGTAGTCCCTATCCACAGCTAGCTCTAGTCCTCCGGGGAGGTGATATGCAAGCTGAACAGGGTCAGGGAATGTTTC
>QCKM01000010.1 GCA_003215335.1 Prochlorococcus sp. AG-409-P01
TACTTATTCGAGCTTCATTAGTTGATGATCAAGCAGTGCTATCGCATCTTGGGGGGTTTTTGCACGCATTAAGTCATACCGAAGTTGTGATGCCCCTTGGAAACCTTTACAGGTCCAGTTCAGATGTTTTCTAGCAATGAGAAGACCTTGCTCACCTTTGGCATTAAGTAAAGATTTTAATTGTTCACGAGCAAGGCTGACGCGTTCTTTAGGCTCTGGAGTTTTGAGAATCGGGCCACCTTTAAGGGCTGAATCGATTTGGCCTACTAACCAAGGAGCACCTAAGCTCCCTCTCCCTACCATCACTCCGTCTGCAGAAGTAATAGCTAGGCATTTAAGGGCATCATCGGCATCATTGATGTCTCCATTTGCAATCAATGGAATGGTTAGTGATTTTTTTACTTTTGCGATGTCTTCCCAGCTTGCTTTTCCAGAAAAGGCTTGTTCTCTTGTTCTCCCATGTAAGGTCAATAATTTTGCTCCAGCACTCTCAATCATTTGAGCAAATTTCACTGGTTGGGATGATTTTTCGCACCATCCAAGACGTGTTTTTACTGTGATTGGGATTTGAACAGCTCCTGCAACTGCGGCGACGATTTCCGCCGCAAGGTTGGGATCTCTTAGTAAACCGCTACCCCCTCCTTTCCTGGCGATTTTGCGGACAGGGCATCCCATGTTGATGTCAATTAGAAAAGCACCTGCGTCCTCTGCTTTTCGTGCTGCATCAGCCATGGCTTTCGGACGATGGTCAAAAAGTTGAACGCCAATCGGTCCTTTTTCTTGGGCAATTTCCTCCAGCTTGCATAGCCCATGACCAAGCTCAAGACTGGTGGCGTTAACCATCTCTGTGAAGAGCAAGGCGTCTGGGGCCCACCGTCTGACTAAATCGCGAAAAATCCTGTCACTTACACCTGCTAGTGGAGATTGAAGTACTCGGCATTGGAGTAGCCTTTTCACACCTTTGCCATGAAGGGTTAGGGCTGTTTGAGTTGGTGCCATTTCACTATTTTGATATGCCTTAATTTCAATTAGTTCTTATGAGATTTTTTGTCTAAAAGCCGTTTAAAGGGAGCTCAATCTTACTGGCCTCTAAGTAGGAGACTATTTAGAGAGATTTTGAATGATCGAATAAGTGATTCTTTCCTTGCAGAGTTGGTTTGGGAAAGGCTTGGTTATTTAAATTTTGGACAGTCTTGGCAAGCGGGGCCAACTACACCAGAAGAATGGTTAGAGACTTTCCCTCGAGCTCCTGAAGTTATTGCTAACAGGCCAGCTTCTGTGCAGTTGACTCGATCAATCCCTAAGGAGTACAAGCAGCTTCTGAAGAAAAAAATGGATTTTGCTGGTTATTCAATTGATGAGCTTTATCCAAGGCGAACTAGGCGAGCTACTGCAATAAATTGGCTTTTGGCTTGGTTAGAAGTGCAAGGTGCACGCCTTCCTGAAGAAGGTCCTCTTCCTCCTTTGATGGAACCACCTTTAGAACCTAACTCTGGTCATCCAGGGGATCCTTTGGTGGAATGAAGATCTTTCAACGAAATCTTTTTTAGATGATGTTTTGGAAAGACTTTTTAGCAGAGTCCTTTCAGGACAACCTTTTTGGGATTGGCCTATTGCTTCAAAAGGAAGGTCTTTTTGGGATTCAGTTTGATGGCAGGTATCTCGAAAGATTGTTTGGCAATCCTTACTTCTGTAGGGTCGAGAAAAATGGAGGGTTGATTAGGTGGCACGTCCGATAGTTGCAATCATCGGGCGCCCTAACGTAGGTAAGTCCACGCTTGTCAACCGGCTTTGTCTTAGTCGTGAAGCGATCGTTCATGACCAACCGGGAGTGACACGTGACCGCACCTATCAAGATGGTTTTTGGGGTGATCGTGAGTTCAAAGTTGTTGATACTGGAGGTTTGGTTTTTGATGATGACAGTGAGTTTTTGCCTGAGATTCGTGAACAGGCCATTTTGGCTTTGGCAGAAGCCTCTGTGGCATTAGTTGTTGTTGACGGACAACAGGGTATTACTGCTTCTGATGAGGCAATTGCTCAATGGTTGAGGGCTCATCCTTGTAAAACTTTGCTGGCAGTCAATAAGTGTGAGTCGCCTGAACAGGGCCTTGCTATGGCTGCAGAATTTTGGCGTCTTGGTTTGGGTGAACCCCATCCCATATCAGCAATTCATGGAGCTGGTACTGGTGATTTGTTGGACCAGGTCCTTTCATTGCTCCCTCCAAAGCATTTGGAATCGGAGGTGGATGATCCAATAGAGATGGCAATTGTTGGCAGGCCTAATGTCGGTAAGTCAAGCCTGTTAAATACAATTTGTGGAGAGCCTAGGGCAATAGTCAGTCCAATTAGAGGCACTACTCGAGACACTATTGATACGCTGATTGAGCGTGAGGGCCGATTCTGGAAGCTTATTGATACTGCTGGCATTCGAAGACGACGCAGTGTGAATTATGGGCCGGAGTTTTTTGGGATAAATCGAAGTTTTAAGGCAATTCAAAGATGTGATGTATGTGTATTAGTAATTGATGCCCTTGACGGAGTAACAGAACAAGATCAACGCTTGGCCGGCAGGATTGAAGAGGATGGAAGAGCTTGTGTGGTAGTGATCAATAAATGGGATTTGATTGAGAAAGACAGCCATACCTTGTCAAGGATGGAAAAAGAACTACGTAAAAAGCTTTATTTCCTTGATTGGGCAACAATGTTATTCACTTCAGCAATTACTGGTCAGAGAGTGGAAAGTATATTTGCATTGGCTTCTTTAGCTGTTGAACAGCATCGTCGACGAGTGACTACTTCAGTAGTTAATGAGGTATTAACTGAAGCTCTCAGTTGGCGTAGCCCCCCCACAACACGTGGTGGTCGTCAAGGCCGTTTGTATTACGGAACTCAAGTGGCAAGTAAGCCTCCAAGTTTCACCCTTTTTGTAAATGACCCAAAGTTATTTGGAGAAACTTATCGCCGATATTTGGAAAGACAGTTGAGGGAAGGTCTTGGTTTTGAAGGCACTCCTTTGAAGTTGTTTTGGCGAGGGAAGAAACAGCGTGATGCCGAACGAGATTTTGCAAGACAAGAGCCCGGTTCTGATTAGGTCATGGATTGGTTGCGTCAGATTCCGATAGGACAGTATGTTTCGAGTGGCTCAGGGTGGCTTCGTTTCCTTGACCCAAGAGTCAAGCTTCTTTGGGTGTTGATGTTTCTCCTCACACCTGTGTTGGCTAGCTCCTCTTGGAGGATTGCTCTCGTAGCGGCATTGATATCACTGACGCTAACAAGTGGTTTGCCAGTTCGGATGTGGTGGCGATCTTTTGTTTTGGTTGTGCTTTTGGCTGCTGTTTTGGGGATCTTGTCGATTCTTTTGCCTACAGGTGATGCATCTGCTGTTCTACCAGTTCGTTCCCCAGACGAAATATCTGGAGTGAATTTGAACACAAGTTCATGGGAGATGTTTCGGCTGGGCCCACTTCGACTGGGCTTCGTTTCTTTCGGCCCAATCGTTGTTGTCAGACGTTCTGCCCAGCTGGCTCTTAATACTTCCACGCTGATATTCACGGTTGTACATAGTGTGAACTTGATGTTGCTTACAACCCCGCCAGAAGAGCTGGTCTGGGCCATGAGCTGGTTCTTATCTCCTTTGTCTTGTTTGGGGTTTCCAGTTGATCGACTTTGTTTTCAGTTGTTGTTGTCTTTGCGTTTTTTACCTTTAGTTCAGGAGGAGTTTCAGAACCTTTTGAGAGCAATGGCAAGCAGAGCCGTTGACTTTAGACGGCTTGGATTGAAAGCTTCTATTGGATTAATTCTTTCGGTTGGGGAACGTCTTTTGGCAAATATTCTTTTGAGGGCTGAGCAGGGAGCAGAAGCATTTTTGGCACGAGGAGGTTTTTTGCTTAACCCAGAACGGTTTAGGCCAAGGATGCGTATGTATAGCGAGTCACGCTGGCTAAATATTTGCTCGGGAATTCTGCTTGTAGTGGTTTTGACCTTGAGAGGGAAGTACGGTGCCTTAAGTAGATGACTTTTCCTTTAAGGTGTTTTCCGAGCATTATTTAAATCACCCCACTTTTGGAATGCTCTATCTGGTTGCCCCTGCTGGAGAAGGTAGAGATGTTTATGCAACTTTATATGCTCAACGAATGTTCTTTCTAGTGACATTGCAGCCTAGAGGTGCTCAGTTTGAAGTTATCCCTTATCAGGATGCTAGACATCATGCTGAGGTAAATCTCTCCAGGTGTAGGCGAGATGGATCTGATGATCAAGATCGCTGGAAAGAGATTTTTCACCAAACCTTTATTTAGCTTTTTGAAATGATGTCCGCTCGCTTGCGGAAATTAAGAGATCGCTTGCCTCAAAAGGTCAACTTGCTTGCAGTGAGCAAGGGACAAACGTCTTCATCGATTCGTGAGCTCGCAGGCATTGGTCAACTTGATTTTGGCGAGAGTCGTTTGCAAGAAGCTTTGCCAAAGTTGGAAGAGCTTAATGACCTTGAGTTTTTGTGTTGGCATTTTATTGGTCACTTGCAGTCCAATAAGGCAAGGCGGATTGTCAAGACTTTTGATGTAATACATTCTGTAGATTCACTTCCTTTGGCGGAAAGGATTTCGAGAGTCGCCGGGGAGGAGCGTCGCTGCCCTCAGGTGATGATGCAAGTGAAATTTAGAGAGGACCCTTCGAAAGGTGGATTTGAACCCAGTGAGTTGAAGAAAGTGTGGCCAAATATTCTTGATTTATCAGATATCAAGCCTGTTGGCTTAATGACAATGGCCCCAGCAACCCTCCCTCTTCAAGAGAGGAAAATCGTTTTTCAGGAGTGTCGTGAATTGGCAGATGCACTAGGACTGTTTCATTGTTCAATGGGGATGAGTGGAGATTGGCAACAGGCCGTAGCGGCTGGTGCGACTTGGGTTCGAGTTGGTTCTGCCTTATTTGGTAATCGTCGTTATGACTAAAAGTTTCTCTAAACCAAATAAAAACCTGCTGGAACCCTTGCCCCAACCTGTTTAGAGCGCTATTTAAGGTTAGGTTTAGAAGTTTCCCAAAAAGGAGACAAGCCTAGGGTCCTTAATGACCTGATCCAATTTAACGCCATTCAACGAGAGGATTCCTACATTGTCTCTTATTTCCCGTCTTCGTTCTGTTGTCGCAGGTGATGATTATCTCGACAGTGATTATGACGAACTCGATTATGAAACTGGAGATGAATTTGAGGACGATCAACTTAGGCCACGTTCTATTGGTAGTGAACTAGCGCCTCTTTCTGAGGCGACATCTTTTGATTTTAGCGATGGCTTATCGGGGTCAAAAGTAATTGGAATGCCTGGGCTATCAAAAGGGGCTTCAGAGGTTAATTTGATGGAACCAAGGAGCTTTGATGAAATGCCTAATGCAATTCAAGCACTTAGAGAGCGTAAGACTGTTATCCTTAACCTCACAATGATGGAGCCTGATCAGGCTCAGAGAGCAGTTGACTTTGTGGCAGGCGGAACTTTCGCTATTGATGGCCACCAGGAAAGGGTTGGAGAGAGTATTTTTCTGTTTGCTCCTAGTTGCGTCACGGTTACAAATTCGGCAAATGATGAGTCGACATCTCCAGCTGTTGTAACTAAGGAACATGAGCCAACCCCACAAGCATCTAGTGCAGCGCCTCCGCCTGCTTGGGGAGAATCGACGGCCGTAGCGCTTTAACCTCTCGTGTCGTTTTCTTTGGGAGTTATAGGCCTAGGCCAAATGGCTCAGGCTCTTGTGCTCCCTTTGCTTGAGCGAGGAGACTTTTCTCCTGACAAGGTAATTGCAGTAGTAGGAACTGAATTAAGCGCTCAAGGCTTGGTGAGTAGAGTTCCGAAAACCTTAAAAGTTTTTTCTTCTAATGACCCTGCTGCAGTTGAGGTTTGGAAGCCTTCTTTGCAGCTTTTGGCAGTCAAGCCAAATCACTTAGACGTAGTTTCGAACCAGGCGAAAAATCTAGATTTTACTCTTGTTAAAAGACCTGTTTTAGTCTCTCTTCTTGCGGGTGTATCTCTTAAACGCCTACAGAAATTATTCCCTAACCATACTTGTGTGAGAGCTGTACCAAACACACCTGCGCTGGTTGGGGCTGGTTTGACAGGCTTGTCTTGGGCCGGAGATGTAGATAGTCAGCAGCGTGTTTCTATCAAGAAATTTTTTACTGCACTGAGTGAGGTGATTGAGTTACCAGAGTCTCAATTGGATGCTTTCTTGGCGCTCGCTTCTTCCGGGCCGGCGTATATAGCTTTGATTGCTGAAGCACTAGCAGATGGAGCAGTCGCGGCAGGCTTGCCAAGAAAGTTGGCTAATCATATAGCTCATCGAACGATTGCTGGTACTGCCGCTTTGCTGAAAGAAAAGGAACTGCATCCTGGCGAATTAAAAGATATGGTTGCCTCACCTGGTGGAACAACCATATGTGCATTAAGGCATTTAGAAAGTGCTGGTGTTCGATCTGCTTTTATTGAGGCAGTTGTTGCTGCTGCTGAACGTAGTCGTGAATTTGCTTAAGTTCTGTTTTATGCGGCGATCAAAGGCTCTGCACCAAGGAGATTTCCATAAAGGTTTTCAAGAGCATCAATGTTGCGAGTGAGGGTGTATCTCTCTAAAACTCTTACTCTTGCACGCCTACCAAGCTCATTTGTTAGTACAGGTTGATCTCTAAGGACAGGGAGCAGAGTCCGTAATTGAGTGGTTACACCTTGGGTGCTTAGAACTATTCCGGCCCCTTCTTCAAGAACTTCTCCATCGGCTCCCGCATCAGTGGCTACGCATGCGGTACCTGTTGCCATTGCTTCTAATAAAGAGAGAGAGAGGCCTTCTACAAGGCTTGGGAGAAGAAAGACTTCTGCACATTGCAGCAAGGCAATCTTTGTATTTAAATCTTTCTCATACCCCCACCAGAGGACATCATTGTTTGGGGGCAAGCCCATTTTGTTTTGAAGTGTTGTGCGAAGTGGACCGTCGCCCACGATGACGAGTAGACATCCTTTTGGTTTGACTAGCTTCCATGCTTTTAGAAGTGCTTCAACATTTTTTTCAGTAGCAATTCGTCCCATATATAGAAAGATCCTTTTCTTACCTAGACGATCCCTGACTTCTCTTCTTTTAGGGCTGTTGCATTGAGGGCTAGCTGGTGTCCAACATTCGGGATCTACACCATTTGGGATCACCGCAAGACGATGTTCTTGGACTCCCAGCCTTGCAAGCACTTCAGCTTGAACTTCAGAAAAGACAATTACCCTGTCAAAACGGGCCAAAGCAGGTGCATATAACTGATATGTGAGCTGTTGAGTTCCTGCTGTTAAGTTCCTAATCTCTGCGTCAAAAGGTGGGTGGAAGGTCGCGACGAGTGGAACACCAATTTGCTGGCAAAGTTCAGGTAGCCGAAAGTCAAGTGGCGAGAGTGTAAGGCTTGCGTGTACAAGATCTGGTTTAAGGCGTGTTAACGATTCACGAAGTTCACGCTGGGCCCCTGGGGATGGAATTGTGTAAACCTGAGATTTAATCAGATAGGGCAAACTCACTTCAGGGTCATTCGCTAGTAATGAAGTTTCACTGCCTCCAGGGTTTCCAGGGTTATCGAAGTGGATAAAGCTAGTTATATGTCCACGCTGTCTCAAGGCCTCAGTTGTGCTTAGGCCATAAGTGACATTGCCGCAGAACGGTGATTTTTTGCCTAGCCAGGCAATGTGTGCCACCTGTTCTTGTCCTTCTGCATGAGATGAAACCTAGCAGTTACTCCAAGGTTTCTCGCATATTGCTGCTATTAAGGCAACCGTTGCTATTAACCAGAGAACTGGAATAAGCCCCCATTGGCTTACTAGTGCACCTGCAATTACTAATGGAAGGCTTAGGGAAAGATTGATCAGATTATTTTGCAATCCAAACACTTTCCCTCGTTGTTCTTCTGGTGTGTCTTCTTGAAGGGTTGTTTGTGCTGGTATTGCAACTAAGGATGCCCCAATTCCCAGGACTCCGCATAACAACAATGTAAGAATTAGCTCCCCAGTGACTTGGCCTAGTAGGACCAAGCTCCAAGTGATTAGTCCAAGACCAAAAGCGGCCAGTCTGTTGCGTCTTAACTTGTGTCCAGTCTGGGCGAGTACAACAGCCCCACACACCATGCCTAGGCCAGTCATGGCTAAGAGTGTTCCAAATCTTGTTGGGCCTAAAGTAGTTATTGAGGAGGCGAGGCTTATTGCTAATACATATAAAGCTGCAAGAAGGCTATAAAGCAGAACAAGATTGAGCATTGCATTTCTAACTGTTGGTCTTGCTTTTATGACCTTCAGCCCTTCTCCAATTTCCTTCCACACTGTGTTAGCTGAGCGAGTACGCGGCTGTTCTTTAAGACGAATCATGCCAATGCTAATTGCAGCCATTCCATAGCAAAATGGAAGTAGAAAGAACTCTCCGCCTGTTATTCCAACTTGCAAGAAGGTTTGTTTAAGTAACCGAAGGATTGGATCCCCTAAGGCAAATCCCACAATTGTTGCTCCCATGCTGGTTGCCTGATAAAGAGAATTAGCTGCCAAAAGATGGTCTTTGGGAACTAGCAAAGGGATTGCGGCTTGTTCTGCTGGAGCAAAGAATTGAGTGAGTACTGATTCCAGAAGAGTCATTAGAAGGAGCGCCCAATAGCCCCAACTAAGACCCATGAAATTTGGTCCTGGAAAAAGACAGAGAGGTGTCAAAAGTACTAATAGTGCTCTGAGTGCGTTAGAGGCAACCATTACGCGGCGTTTAGGCCAGCGATCAGCCCATACTCCTGCCAATGTTCCCAACAACATTGCTGGAATGGTGTTGGCGACATAGATACCCGTTGCCAGAAGGGTGATCATCTGAGCCTGTGTTTTTAAATCAATTTGTATGGCAGCGGCTATTTCTGTTAAAGCGAAGTTGTCCTGAGGTGCACTAATTACCCAATATTGGGCAATCAGATAAACCATTAGAACGATGTAGAACTTGTCAGCTAATTGGGAGAAGATTTGGCCAACCCAAAGTCTTCGAAATCCTTCCAGTTCAATAACTGCAAGTAATCCACGATTGCTTTTTGTTTCGGCACCTTTTTGCAAAGCAGTTTCAGGGTTGTTCAGAATTAGACCTGCCAAGATGCTTTCCGTCTTGGCCTAAAGGTCTTAACTTTTTCATGATGCCCCATCGTTCATAATTCATAAGGTGATAAGTACTTCGCGCAACATCGATAAGGCTCTGACGCTGTGAACAAGATGATAGTTAGCCCAGCTTTCTACAACTGTTAGCAGTCTTAGCCAAACATCTTTAGGGCCCAGCAGATTGCCATCTTTTCTTAGTGGGAGTGTTGCACTTGGCAATCGTTGTAGGAGTGCAAGCTCGGAAGGGTTTAATTCAATTGATGCCTCTGGAAAGGATCCAATTGCAAATCCTTCTTGAGGGATAAGGCTGCAGCGCCAATCCCACTGACCAAGAGGTGGATTAAGAGATAAGCCAGTGCGGCAACATTGCTGCATAGGAAGGCCATAACCTCCTAGGGCTAGAAGATGTATGCAAGCTTGCACGCTTGTTGCCAAGGTCTTTTCTATTTGTGATTCAGTGGAATCGCTGTAGGTTTCTAGCCTTTCAAGATGCATCAACAAAGTAGTAAGCAGTCCTGGGATTGAATCATTCGCAGGTACTAACATCATGCTGATTTCAGAAAGTGCCTGAGCAGCAGCCAGAGTCTCTAATTCTTTACCTAATCCATTAAAGCTTCTTAAGACTTTTAGTTGACGTACTCTTCCTAAGCCATTCCTTCCTCCAACCTGGAGCTCTAGGAAAGTCAAGGGGACTGCAGCAGCAAGACTGCTGCTTGGCTTTCTTGCTCCTGGGACAGCAAGTCTTGTTATCCCTTCTTGCTCGCTAAGAACAGTTAAAAGCCGATCTTTTTCTCCTAGCGGTCCAATTTTTAAAGATAGCCCTTCAATGCGTCGTTCTCCAGTCATCTATTCCCATGGTGAAAGGCCTTAATTAGTTCATGGCCATTGCTAGTGCCGAGTAAATTTGCCCCTTCGTTGATTAGTTCCAGTGCGTGTGGGAGCGTGTGGATCCCTCCTACAGCTTTTATGGAGCACCTCCCTTTGGTTATGCCTTTGACTTGTCGAACATGCTCAGTCGTAGCTGCTTTCCCAAAACCATTTCCAGTTTGCAGTCCATATGCACCAGCGTCGATAGCAGCTTCTATAGCCATCTTTAGTTTTTCAGAAGAAAGCTGATTTACGTCAAGGATTATGCGAGTTGGCAGTCCTAAATCACATAAGGATGCAATTTCTTCAGCAAAGATTTCATGTTTCCCTTGACTAAGTGCTGAGAAGTTTGGGACAACATCAAACTCTTCCGCGCCTTGAGCTGCTGCGTATTCTGATTCAGCTATTTTCAGTTCCTTAGGTATTGCGCCGAATGGGAAAGCGATTACGGCAATAAGCTTTGTGGATCCTTTGGCCCCTAAGTGTTCACGAGCTTTAGCCAGACAGTTCAGAGTTGTGCATAAACCTCCAAAGCAATAGTGGCGAGCTAGTTGGCAGGCTTCTTTTAGATCTTGTTCATTGATATGAGGGCTTAATAGAGCTTGATGAATAAGAGGCGCTAATTCCTGGAGCTCAACTTTGATTGAAGTGTCTGTCATGAAGACCTTTCGAAATTATTGCTTGGCTTGAATTAATCCATAACCACCATGTTTTCGACGATATATAACTTGTAACTCGCCACTTTCTTTTTCTCTGAAGAGATAAAAATCGTGGTCAATTAGATCTAGTTGATGTCGTGCTTCTTGGATGCTGGTTGGCTCCATTGGAAAGTATTTGCGGCGCACTCCTGGATTTGGAAGATGTGCCTCTTTTCCATCTATGAGAGACCCATCAATGGAGGCTTCTTCAATAACCTCATCTGTGGTTCGCGTATGAGATGCGCTATGTCCAGGACTGTGATGGTGATCGCTATGACGCTCTTTATAACGACGTAGTTGTCTGTGTAGCTTGCTTGCTACTAGATCAATGCTTGCATATAAGTTCTCGCTTCTTTCTTGAGCACGGATCACAGTTCCATTTGCAAAAATTGTCACTTCGGCTGTTTGTTGAGGAACTCTCGGATTGCGTGCCACTGATAGATGCACATCAGCCTCCTTAACCATGTCTGCAAAGTGCTGTACAGCTCTCTCTAGTTTTGATTGCGTGTATTCACGTAGAGCAGGAGTCAGCTCAAGGTTGCGACCATGGATAAGTAGCTTCATTTGATTCCTCTGATGTCGGTTGATATCGCAAAGCTAGTAACAACATCGCCCTTGGAAAACTCCTTGTCCGCTTTTCTTGTTGAGCCAAGAGAAGCTGTTCCTTTCGCAAAGGCGCTGCGATGGCAGCGTGAATGGCAGCACAACATGCTTGATGATTCAAGCGTTTTGCAAGCCGTTTGGCTTTTGCAGCATCCCAAGTGTTACACCCTTGGCAAGGGTTCATCTGAGTCTAATTTGCTTTTTGACCCACTTAACCCTCCTGCTCCTTTGTATCGAATCGGTCGAGGTGGCGAAGTGACTCATCATCTTCCTGGACAGCTTGTTGCATATCCGGTATTAGATCTACGTAATTACCAGGCTGATTTGCATTGGTATTTAAGAGAGCTTGAGGAGGTCCTTCTAGATGTTTTGCTTGAATTGGGCTTAATAGGCGAGCGGATAGCTGGTTTGACTGGTATATGGATTCAACGAAGAAAAGTTGGTGCGATTGGAGTGGGCTGTCGACGTTGGATTACTCAGCATGGTTTGGCTTTAAATATTGATTGTGATTTGGATGGGTTTAATTCAGTCATCCCATGTGGCCTTCATGGGCATCAAGTAGGAGCTTTGAATCACTGGATTCCTGGTCTTAAGGTCTCTGAGGTGCAACCATTGATTCGTATGGCTCTCAGTAAACACTTTCGTCTTTCTTGGGAGTTTCAAGACCCTATAGAAAATCCTGAATAATTTGATGTTCCTCCTTAAGGCTGATATGCCTATAAAAATAGATGCAGGACACTTGTGGACTTAGACAACGAAAATAACTTGGGGCGGAAGGTCTCTTCCCTTGCAACTTCTTTTTGGCGACCTCATCTCAAGGAAAAGAAGGCACTTAGCCAACGCAATTATTTAAATCAATTTGGACGCGTTGATCAGATTTGGCCTTGGCTAGAAAAGCACCATGGGCAAGTTTTAGCAGTGGATGCTCCTCATGTGGCCCACCCTGAGCAATATTCTTTTGCTCAATTGTCTGAGTTGATTGCAACTACTGCTTCTTCTTTTTTTGATTTAGGAGTAAGTCAAGGTGATGTGGTGGCTTTGTTTGCCGAAAATAGTCCTCGCTGGTTAATTGCAGATCAGGCTCTTATGCGAATAGGAGCATCAGATGCTGTTCGCGGTGCTTCTGCTCCAGTCGAGGAGCTCCGTTACATACTTGAAGATTCGGGTGCTGTTGCTCTGGTTGTTCAAAATGCTGATTTATGGACTCAGCTTGATTTAAGTGAAGCTCAAATCAAATCTCTTAAATTAGTTGTTCAACTTGAGGGGACTCCTTTAGATGGAGTCTTGAGTTGGAAAGAGTTGGTTCAGAAAGGTATTGGCAAGAAAAAAGTTGATTCAATGAAAGATCGTGGGGTTGATACAGCCGCTTCTACAACTGCCACGATTCTCTATACATCAGGAACAACTGGAAGGCCTAAAGGCGTTCCTCTTAGTCACGCAAATCTTTTGCATCAGATGAGGTCTTTGGCCTGTATTGCCCATCCTCCTGTAGGAGCCCCTGTGCTAAGTGTTTTGCCCATTTGGCATGCGTATGAGCGGAGTGCTGAGTATTACTTTTTCTCTTGTGCTTGTACTCAAACTTATACCAATATCAAACAGCTGAAGAAGGATCTCCCAAGAGTTCGCCCAGTTGTGATGGTTACAGTCCCAAGGCTTTGGGAGGCGGTTAAGGCAGGTTTTGATGATGCTCTTAAGGGAATGCCGAAATGGCGCCAAGGATTGTTGAAGGTGGCTTTGGCTAATAGCGGTGCTCAAAGATTCGCTTGGCGCAAATGTAGAAATATTTTGTTAGAGCCTGTCTCGCCAATTGGGAGGCTTTCGGGATTTGTTCTTGCTTGCATTCGTTGGCCATTTCATGGTGTATCAGCAGTTTTGCTCTGGCCAAAAGTTTTGATGCCACTTTGTGGTGGAAGGTTGCGATTTCCTATTAATGGAGGAGGTGCGATTGCCCCTCATGTTGATGCCTTTTTCGAGGCTTTGGGGGTAGAAATGCTTGTTGGGTATGGACTTACTGAAACCAGTCCAGTTGTTTGTTGTCGACGACCTTGGCGAAATATTCGTGGTAGCTCAGGCCCCCCTTTGCCTGAAACTCAGTTTCGAATTGTTGATGTTGAGACTGGGCTGCTAAAAAATTTTTATCAGCAGGGTCGTGTATTGGTTAAAGGCCCCCAAGTTATGTCTGGTTATCTTGGAAAGCCTGATGCTTCAAAGAAGGTTCTAAATGATCATGGATGGTTTGATACTGGTGATCTGGGCCTCTTGTTAGAGGATGGGTCACTTGTTCTTACTGGCCGTGCTAAGGACACCATTGTTCTAAGTAGTGGAGAAAATATTGAACCTGGACCTCTTGAGGAGACTTTGGTGTCGAGCCCACTTGTCGAACAGGTGATGCTAGTAGGCCAAGATGAGAAGCAGCTAGGAGCCTTGGTTGTACCAAAAGTTGAAGCTATTAAGTCTTTTGCTGCTGAAAAGGGTCTTCGTTTGCCAGAGACGTTTGCTAGTCCACCTGGAGAAAATGCTTTAAGGAAGACCCTTCGTACTGAATTAAATAGTTTGTTGGCACAAAGGAAGGGATCCAGGCCAGATGAGCGGGTTTTAGGTGTTGCTCTTGTTGAGCCATTTACGATTGAGAATGGACTCCTTACTCAGACTCTTAAGCAGAGGCGAGAAAGAATTTCAGCCAGAGACCAAGATTGCATTGAGGAAATTTATGGGCGTTAAATTTTGAGAGCGAATTAATTGGTTGACCTTAGGGGCCCTCCCTGAGAGCCTTGTTGTAATTAGCTGGGCCCCATGTTAGACGGCAATCATTTGTCAGTTAAGCGTTCAATCACTGTTAGAGCTGTAGTTACTCCTGCTTGGAAGGAGGAAGCCGAAAGGGAGATTAGTAATGCAATCTCCACAACTGATCAGCAGCTTGCTCAGTTGGAGAAGGAGGGGCAGCAAGTTGTTGATGAGGTTCGCAATCAGAGTGCGAATCCGCTCGATCCTCGAGTACAGGAACAAGTTGCACAAGTTCAGCAGCAAGTGGCTTCAAAGCGAGCTGAGTTGGAAGAACAAAAAAGAAACTTGCTTCAACAACAATCTCAGGTTCGTGAATTAGAAATGGAGCAAATAGTTGAACAGGGACAAATAGAAAGCTATTGCGATTTAAAAGTAGGTGATAATTTAATGAGCAAGATGCAAGTTGCGATAGTTGTTCGGGATGGTCTGGTTGAGGCAATTGAACAGGGATAGTTTGTTTTTACAATTTAGATTTTGAAAAGAAAATGCTTGATTATTAGATTCCCCAAAAAAATAGGGCGCCTGACAGGGACGCCCTTGAGCCGAGGACTGATTTTCGGGAATTCTGCGTCCTTGGTCTGATAATCCCTTTCTAGGTGCTAGAAGGGATTGCGTCAGTAGGCAAAAGCCCCTGTTTTTGTTGTGGTTAATCGGAGACTGCGACTTAAAATTAGATATCCCAATGCCCGACCATTTCCCATTATTGGAGAAAAGTTGGAATCTCGTTGGGGCTCAACCCAAAATGATTTGAAGGAAAAGCACCTTGGCGACGCACGACATTTTTATGCCAGCTCTTAGTTCCACAATGACTGAGGGCAAGATAGTTGACTGGCTGAAGCAACCTGGCGACAAAGTTGTTAGAGGGGAATCTGTGCTTGTCGTGGAATCGGACAAGGCTGATATGGATGTTGAATCTTTTCAAGATGGTTACTTGGCTGCTGTCTTAATGCCAGCTGGAAGTACTGCACCGGTTGGTGAAACTATTGGATTAATTGTTGAAACTGAGGCAGAGATTGCTTCGGTCCAGTCAAAAGCTCCACCTGCGCCACCTCAGGAGTCAAAAGTTCCACCTGCGCCACCTCAGGAGTCAAAAGTTCCTGTTGAGCCACCACTGGAATCAAAAAAAACAGCTGAATCTTTGCAATCTTTAGAGACTTCTTTTGCTGCAAATCCCCTGCCTACAAGTGCGAAGCCTATTTCAGGAGGACGAATTGTTGCTTCACCTCGAGCAAGGAAACTTGCTTCTCAGATGGGGGTTGATCTCGCCACGGTCGCAGGGAGTGGCCCTCATGGCCGTATTCAGGCAGAAGATGTCAAGCTTGCTACTGGCCAGCCAGTAAGTGTTCCTTGGGTAGCAGAAAGTGATTCGCCAGCCTCTCTAGGCAACCTGCCTCTTGTGACAACCAAGTTTAATGTTGAGGCCTCTAAGGCTCCTGAGTCATTGGTTGGTAAGAGCTTTGGATCACCTGGGGAGACCATTGGGTTCAATACTCTTCAACAGGCAGTCAATCGCAATATGGAGGCAAGTTTGAATGTCCCTTGCTTCAGAGTTGGGTACACAATTACTACTGACAATTTGGATGAACTTTATAAACATGTAAAACCTAACGGTGTAACCATGACAGCTCTACTGGCTAAAGCTGTGGGTTTAACTCTTGCAAGGCATCCGCAGGTAAATGCTGCGTGCAGCTTGAAAGGTATGGACTACCCATCTCAAGTGAATGTTGCTGTTGCAGTAGCAATGGAAGATGGTGGTTTGATAACACCTGTATTGCAAAATGCAGATCGAACCGATCTTTATGAGCTTTCTCGCCTTTGGCGAGATCTTGTGAAACGTTCTCGAAGTAAGCAGCTTCAGCCAGATGAATACAGTTCAGGTACTTTTACGCTTTCTAATCTTGGGATGTTCGGAGTGGATCGCTTCGATGCAATATTGCCTCCAGGGACAGGGGCAATTCTTGCAGTTGCGGCATCTCGCAAAGTTGTTGTTGCCGATAAGAATGGAGCTATATCTGTTAAACGACAGATGCAGGTCAACTTGACTGCGGATCATCGAGTCGTTTATGGGGCTGATGGGGCGGCTTTTCTTAAGGACTTCGCAGATTTGATTGAGAATCGAACAGATTCTCTTGCTTCTTAAAGCAAGGAGTTCAATCGATATGCTGCCTTTCTAAGTCAATTGATTGTCTTTTAATTGCAAATAGGAGTGTTTGATCAACGAGACTTTCTACTTAGTTCCTATGACTATGCGCTGGATTCGCAACGCATAGCTCAGATCCCCGCGGAACCTCGTCATGCTGCTCGAATGATGATTGTTGAACCAGATGAAGCAGAACTGGCTTCGTCTAGGCATGCTCAGATATGGGATTGGCAGAAGGAATTGCGAGCAGGTGATTTGATTGTCCTAAATGACACTCGTGTTTTGAAGGCGAGATTGAGAGTAAGACGTTCAGGAGGAGGGTTGGCTGAGTTGTTAGTTTTAGAGCCACGTGGACAAGGGCGTTGGCTGTGCTTGGCTAAACCTGCCAAGCGTATACGCCCAGGTGATTTGGTTTGGTTAGAGGCTCTAGAGCAAGAACCTATAGCCTTGCAAGTATTGGCCAATGATTCTGTTGAAGGGGCTCGATTAGTTCAGTTTCCAGCTTCTTATGACGACGCCGAGAAAATCGAGAGGTTGTTGGAACGCTATGGCGAAGTTCCCTTGCCTCCTTATATCGAACGCATGACTCCTTGTGATGATGAGCGTTATCAAACACGTTATGCATCTTCTCCAGGGGCCGTTGCAGCACCTACGGCAGGCCTTCATTTGAGTGATGAGCTTTTAGAGGCGATACTTTCTAGAGGGGTCAGTCAAGCCCGTGTGACTCTTCATGTGGGGCTAGGGACCTTTAAGCCTCTTCAGCATGAAGACCTTACGAAGTTAAAGCTCCATAGTGAATGGATTGAAGTGAAAGAAGAGTTGGTTGAGGAGGTGAAAAAATGTCGATTGAGAGGAGGAAGGATTATTGCTGTAGGGACAACAAGTATCAGGGCTCTCGAAGCGGCAGCCTTGGCTGGGAATGGACAGATTCAGCCTTTTCGTGGGTATGTGGACTTGGTTATCAAGCCTGGTTACCGCTTTGCAGTAGTTGATGGATTGTTGACAAACTTTCACTTGCCCAAAAGTTCCTTGCTCCTGTTAGTTAGTGCCTTGATTGGAAGAGAAAGGTTGCTTGCGCTCTATGCAGAAGCTCAAGAGCGCAAGTACCGATTTTTCTCTTATGGGGATGCCATGTGGATCCCTCCAGAATCAGTTCGTCAAGAGGCAAGAGTTTAGGCGGTTTTAGGTTCTTCGATAATGCCTGTTGGAACAGTCTCAAACATCACGGAGGAGAGATATCTCTCTGCCATGTCTGGCAGGATAACAACGATTGTTTTCCCGGCAAATTCCTCCTGTTCAGCGAGACGAATGGCCGCTGCAGTTGCAGCACCGCATGAGATCCCAACAAGCAGACCCTCTTCTTGAGACAATCGCAGCGCCATGGCTACGGATTCTTCGTTGGTGACTTGCTCTACCCTGTCGACGACTGAAAGGTCAAGATTCTTAGGAATGAAGCCTGCTCCAATTCCTTGGATTTTGTGTGGGCCTGGCTTGATCTCTTCACTGTTGAGGGTTTGTGTTATCACAGGACTATGTGATGGCTCTACCGCAACTGAAAGGATGGACTTCCCTTTCTCTTGCTTGATGAAACGAGACACTCCAGTAATTGTTCCACCGGTACCTACCCCTGCCACCAGCACATCAATGGATCCATCACAATCATTCCATATTTCTGGACCAGTTGTTTTGAAGTGAATATCTGGATTGGCAGGATTTTCGAATTGTCCTGGCATGAAATATTTCTGAGGATTGCTTTCGGCAATTTCTTTGGCTTTTGCGATGGCTCCGGGCATTCCCTTGGCGGCCTCTGTAAGGATTAACTCTGCGCCTAGTACTGCCATCACTCTGCGGCGCTCTAGAGACATTGATTCAGGCATCGTGAGGATCAGTTTGTATCCTCTAGCAGCTGCTGTAAAAGCGAGAGCAATACCTGTGTTGCCAGAAGTGGGCTCAATAATTGTTTGTCCCTTGCTGAGTGCGCCACGTTTTTCAGCATCCCAAATCATATTTGCGCCGATTCTGCATTTGACGCTGTAAGCGGGATTTCTGCCTTCTATCTTTGCGAGGACAGTGGCCTTGGAGTTTTTAGTGACAGAGTTTAGTCTCACCAAAGGGGTGTTGCCTATAGCAAGGCTGTTGTCTTCGTAGATGCGTGACATGCGAGTGATTGATGTGATCTTTTCAATAGCTGGAATTTAAGCCGCTTGCACGTAGGTGATTGGATTTAAAGACCAGCTGTGAGCATTTTGGCTCAAGTTTCCAATGCAAACTTAAATCTCTTCCAAAGTTTTTGAGAGTCTTCAAGTCCCACTGAAATTCTTATCAAGTGAGATGGGACGCCACAACTTTCGGCCCATTTGAGTTCGTTGTAGTGGGCTAGAAGTACATATGGACAAACCAGAGTGAAATTTGTCCCAAGACTTGGACCTTTGCAAACTTCTAAGGCGTTATAAAATTTTTTCGCTTGAGGTAAGCCACCTTTGAGCTCTAAGGAAACCAGACAGCCATACCCTGCATTAGGCCTCATTAAAGAATGGAAGTTTGCACATTGATTTGGATGCATCACTCTTGAAACCGAAGGATGTTTGGCTAGACGTTTGACAAGTTCCAGGCAAGCATTATTTAGTTGTGAGACTCTTTCTTTTACATCCCTACTAGCTTCTTCTAGGGCAATTGAATCTGCATCAGATAATGGAGCGATAGTTGAATTAAATGTGTTTTGTAGAACTTGTCGCCAGGTTGAGAAAGGACTTATCACAAGGCATCCTGCAAGGATGTCGCCTCTACCGGCAAAGCTTTTAGTTAAAGAACTAAATACAAGGTCTGCATAGGGGAGTACATCAATATTTAGCGCTGTTCCGATTGTGTCGTCTGCTATTACTGGGATCCCCCGAGCATGGGCCAATTTGGCCACAGTTGGAAGGTCGACGCATTCAAGCATTGGATTGCTTGGTAACTCGACGATTACGGCAGATGGTTGAATCCTGTCTAGAGCATCAGCCAGTTCATTTGGTGTTGCTTTGAGAAGAAGCCTGCTGCCTTCAAAAATAACTTCAGGAAGTTTGAGTACATCTACGTAGGGGAAGCCAAGTTGGAGAGTGGCTCTTCCTGGATGGATTTCTCTGATTAGCTGGAGTGCCCTATTCAGAGCTGCCATTCCAGACGGATGAAGTTGAATTGCCTTTTGGTCGCATTGATATATGTCGGCTAATCTGCCTTTGAGAGTGGCTTTTGCTTGTTGGCCAGCTCGTTTAGATGGCTTCGGTTCTTTGTTAAGAGCAATGGCTGCTTGCCTTGAGGATGCTCCAATTCCAGTGTGTTGCCAGAATGCCTTTGCAGGATCTGTGGCTTTTACATCTGCGTAAAGGCAGTCAAGCCCTAAGACTTTACTGACTTTTGTTTTAGAAAGAGGCTCTAATCGCTTGCAGTGTTGTTGAGCTGCTTCTGCGGCAGCAGTTGTTGGGTAGGGCCAAGCTGTTGAGTAGATATTGCTTTCGTTGGATAGTGCAAGGCTTGCCACTTCGGCAATTAATGGATTCATTCCGAAACGTGGATATATTGCTTGTAGCGAGTTGAGGCATTTCGGATCTTTTTCTTCATACGCAATGACATCCTCCCAGAGGGGTAAAGCTACAGATACAGCATGTGGGCTGTCAGGTAGAGCTTGACCTAGGTCAGTGGAACTCCAGCATGGATCTATTAATAGGTCGCGCGGACTCACTGCAGTTGATCGAGAGAGTTGTTGATATCAGCCGTTAGATCCACTACGTCTTCACATCCTATCGAGAATCTAACTAGGCCATCATCTATTCCTAGTCGAGATCTCATTGATGGATCTAGGGAAGCATGGGTCATCGTTGCCGGATGACAGACGAGACTTTCGATTCCCCCAAGACTTTCTGCCATTGTGAAATAACGGAGGCTTTTGCAAAAAGAGTAAATTTGGTCTTTATCTCCTTGAATACTGGCTGTTACGATCGCACCACCTCCTTTCATTTGTTTGCGGGCGATTGCTTGTTGAGGATGATCAGATCGAAATGGGTAGCGAACCCATTTCACCGCTTTGTGTTTTGCTAATTGATCAGCGAAGTCCTTAGCATTGTTTACTTGCTTTTCTAAGCGAAGGGGCAAGGTTTTGATTCCGCGTGTGATTAGCCAACAATCAAAAGGAGATGGTTGTAGGCCCAGAGATTTCTGAGCAAATATCATTCGACTATTCCACTCCGAACTGTTTGTACATACAGAACCTCCAAGTGCATCTGAATGTCCATTTATGTATTTGGTTGTACTAGTTAGAGAGATTGTTGCTCCAAGCTCTAAGGGGGATTGCAAAAGTGGAGTAGCAAAAGTGTTGTCTACTACAACAGGGATGTTGTGAAGTGAGGCTGAGCCACAGACGGCTTTGAGGTCAATAACTTTCAGCATCGGATTGGTAGGACTTTCCAACCACACCATTGCTGGGTTGTGGCTTTTGATTCGAGCGAGTGCGGAAGGATCAGTGAAATCAACCCAAGCTGTTTTTATTCCAAATCGATTGAAAACTTGTTCAAATAAGCGCACTGTGCATCCATAGAGATTTTCTTCGCACAAAACAAGCTCACCAGCCTTTAGGCATGAAGTGACTGCGGTGATAGCACTGACCCCAGAAGCAAAGACTGTTGCGTAATTACAGTCTTCTATTGAAGAGAGGACAGATTCTAATATTCGAAAGTTTGGGTTTCCTGAACGGGTGTAGTCAAACCCCTCTGGGTTCCCGTGCTGATAAGTGACGCTTGGGAATATAGGTGGCATCACTGTGCCTGTATTAGCTGCAAAGCTTTCCCCATGGTGGATAGCACGGGTGCTAAGCCCAGGATTTTGCTTGTTTGGTTTAGCTGAAGCCAAGATTTATAAAAGGCTTTTAGTAAGGCTAGGTAATTGGGATTGAAACCCCTGGCTTGGCCCGATTTCTGTTGAAGGATGGGTGAATGACCTTCTTGGCCTTTCTTGCGTAGTTGTCACCTTGAGATCTGGATTGGAGTTTGAGCCTTTTTAGGACCTGCGCAAGGCTTGAACAGAATGTCGCTTGTGATGCTGTCGTTTGGTGACTTTAAGTCGTTTTTAGATAGGTGACCTACATCTTTCTACATGTATTTAGCAGCTTTTTCAGTAACTGATCAAGTATTTGCTGTTAGCCAAAGCAGGCTACTTGCTTGTGTTGTCCATTCTAAAAGCCAGGCAAAAACATGCCTCTCTGGCTCTGAAGCGGCCTTTTGAGTTGATTTAAATAGTCAGAGAGAGGCATTGCACCTCTCTGCCGCTTTTACGGGTCTGACTGAAGCCCTACTTGGCCGCTGTCGCAGTCGCTCTCCTTGCACGTCTAGCTCGCCTTGGAGTAGCTGCTTTTGTTACAGCATTTTGAGCCACAGCCTTTTTGGCCGGTGCCTTTTTGGCTGGTGCCTTTTTGGCAACTGCTTTTTTGACAACTTTCTTAGCTGTTGAGGCTTTTTTTGTGGTGCTAACTTTTGTTGACTTAGCAGCCTTTTTTGCAGGGGCTTTTTTGGCGGTAGTTCCTTTACGGTTGCGGTGAGAAAGGATTAAAGCCCATTCTTCAGCACTAATGTTCGCTGGTTTGTTGCCGTGGACTTCAGATTGCTTTGCTGCTTTTTCGATGTCCTTAATAAGGTTTTTCCAAGAAGTCGCAAAGCGCTTGTCTGATTGGGACTTGGCGCCACTCTCCACAAGAGTTTCGACAACGCCTTGAGCTGTCACTTTCTTGCGGCGACGATTGAAGATTTCTTTTTGTAGTTGAGCGATCATGGCATCTGCCTTAGCACTCACTTTTATGCTTAGTTGAGACATTGGCTCATTCATTGCTAGCTATATACATCTAGCATATTGGTAGTACTTTGCCTACTGATCGACTACTTCGGAAGAGATATTTTCTTGGGATGTCGAATGTTTTTTTTGCATCAGGACGATGTTCATTGATACCCAATTACCTTGCAACACCTATTGACTCCTAGCAATTGGCTTTCTTTATAGGGGCTTCTCAGCATGTGTTTTCACGTCAATCAGGAGACAAGTGTAGTGGCAAGCCGAGATTCTTAAGCTGTCTGATTATCTGCCCATAGGACAAGCCAATTAAATCTAAAAATGCTTTTCTCTGATGCTTTTCAATATAGATTTGTCCCAGCTCAGGTGATGTTTTAGACGCTTTTATGTAAGGGCTAAAAATGAGCCATCGATTATTTACCATGTAGAAGGAGCATCATGCATGAAATACCAACCAATCCAAGCGACAAGGTTTAAGCCAGCGACAAATGCTCAAACTCTCCAGGGTTGATCTTTGTCAGGCTTGGTAGGCGTAAGTTTGGCCATTCATGCAGATTATGACCTTTTGGCTGTTTGGATTGATGAGGAGAGCAAGTTGAGTTTCTGCTTGGCAGATGCCTAAGTGATGAAATTTTTATCTTTCGAGAAGAGCACATACTGCAATTAGTGCAACCTTAGACTTTCTCGCCCAGATTGGTTTCTTTGATTGCTATGGCTCGATTGAGCCAATAAGACCAGATTGACATAAGCAAGAAGGGTTGCTAGTACATATGTACTCGCAATTACGTGATGCAGCGACGTTCAGCCCAAGAAGTCAGCGGATGGTTGATTAGTCCCGAAGGGGACTGGTGCTATCGCTTTCATCGAGATCCAAAATCCTGGAAGCGCTATCCGTTTGTCTTTGTTGACAAGTGGAGTGCGCAGTCTGATGGCACTCCTTTCCAGATGCTTGGTAGAAGAAAGTTACCTTTGGAGGACGCACTTGAATTGTGTGGTCAGATGCTGCTTGACGGGTGGCAAAAGCTATCGAATCAATTTGGTGAACCTCCTATACCTGATTGCCTCGAGGAGGCTGCAGCATGAATAGGCAAGAACTTGCCAAGAGATTGGCTAAAGCTTTGCTCCTCAAAGAGGGTGGGGGAAGACTTGATAGCTGTAGCTCTTTGATGTGTCTTCGGAGTTACTTTTCAGAGATGAGTTTTGAGGAGCTCTTAGGAGTAGCCACTCAAAACGGCATTACGGAGCCTCTGCTTCGCTAACTTTTCTTTTGAGGAACAGGACTGATCCTTTTGCGCTAATGCCAAGAGTATGTCGAGTCTTAAGTGCCACCCTTCCTTTGGGGTAATTGATGATTTAAGGGCACTGCTTTTACTTGTCAGGGCATAAGAACTTTGTGTTTCCATCAAGTCGCAGCCTCTTTAGAAAGGTAAAAGCGATTTGTCCCCAAGACATCGTTAGAAAAGAGAGTGATGCCAGTAGGGTCACTCTTTTTTTGTTTTTAGGCTGATGTTTGTTTTGTCTTGCTTCTAAGCGGCCAAGTGCCTAAACCGTGCGTACTCAGGTTCAAATAGAAGTTTCACAGTTCCTAGTGGGTCATTTCTGTGCTTGCAAGAGATCAATTCAGTGATCTCTTGATCTTCCGAATTAGGTTTGTAGTACTCATCACCACCATGTCTGTGTGACTTTCTAGAGAATCTGTTTCTCGCAACTCACTAAGTATTGGACTTTTGTTCCTGCGAAATTCAGGATGTCGATTGAGTTGCGACATCAAAAGGATTGGTGCTTCTAAGTTGGTGGCCATACTCTTGAGACCAATACTGATCCTGGAAAGCTTGTCTTGTCGTGATTCCTTACATTCGAAAGGTTTGCCTATCATTAGTTGTACATAGTCGACAACAAATAGTCCTACAGACTTTGTCTCTTCATTCTGGAGCTGCTGGCATTTGGCCAGCAGCTCTTTGACTGTGATTGTGGGCCTACTGTTGATGAAAATCGGTAGGCGACTAAGTCTGTTGATTCCTTGCCCAAGGATTTGGCATTCTTCTTGTTGTAGTCGTCCTGTTTCAATTCCAACTTCCATAGAAAGAAGACGATAGGTGTAGCCCTCTTGGCTCATCTCCAAACCAGATCCAAACAGGGAGGTCATGCAATTGGTCAATATTCTTCGCCATGTTGAGGGAGATGGATGTTTTCCCCATTGTTGGTTTGCCACCGATAACAATCTGCGGCCCTCTTTGTAGGCCTTGCGTCATCGCATCAAAGTCGTAGAAATTGACGGGGATTCCAGCTACAGAAGTTCCAAGGGAACGACTTTCAATCTCGCTAAAAACCGAGGTAAGGATTTTCGCTGTCGAGGTTAGTTCTTTTGAATGATTTGCTTCTTTGGCCCCTTGGAGGTCGAGCCCCTTCTTTTTGCTCTTTGCCTTTTGCGCCATTGAATATTCTTGGTCAGGCCGTCATCTAATCCAGAATATTTCGAGCTTGCCAGAGGTGGAAATTTTGAAGCTCCGATCCCTTGCCAACTTCCTAAAGTTTCTTTGGAAGATTCTTCTAGAAGCCTTGTGAGGATTGATCTATTGGAATCCCAAAGCTCATTTTCTCAAAAGTGTTTTTTGTGGTGAGGTCTCTATTAATACTTATTTCTGCCTTCGACTCGGTCGAGATAAGCCAATGATTTTTTGACATATTCCATTCTTTTTTCAGTGACACGAAGAGTGCGTGTCAATTCAAATTTGCGCACACGCCTCCATAGGCGCATAACAGCATCAGGGATTGGTCTTTTGAAAGGCATACATCGAATCTAGTATTAGGTGGCTATGGTTTTCTATTGAAGATAAAAAAAGCCAAGGCGATTGAGACTACGGAATCAGCAATTACAAAAAGGTTTGCTGTTGGGCTGTCTGGTTCAAATCCTCCTGCCCAAAATGTGAACCCTGCATGACCCAAAAGCCACAAAACACACAAAACAATCCCGATAATTGCGGTCACTTTTTCTGCCTTAAATAAATCATCCAGACCCAGCTGACAAAGGGAGTTAAAATAACGACATCTAATCCTAAGTCTCAAGGACTGAGTATGGTATTCATAATGTAGTACAGGCTTTCACTTGCTTTATTTTCTCCTAATCAAGCTTGAAGGAGAAGAGATTTATAAAGGCTTGATGCGGTAAAGGCTGGCCTGGCAGGAGACAATTCACAGAATAGATCTCGTCCAAAATCTTCCATTGATCTATCTAGGCATAAGATTTCGTATAAATGAAATGCCTTCTTGCTCAAGGTGGTAAAACAAACTGGTGGAGAAGAGACTGCTTGCATGAAAACCCATGTCAATATTTTCATTTAGATAACTTCTTTTTTGTCTCCAGGGATAAAGGGATAGTCGACGCAATAATTATTAGTTCTCTTAGGAGAATCCTTTTTAACATAGAGGCATCCTTATGCTCATTAAAACGATTTTAATTGAGACCAGATCATCATTCTCTTGCCACGCAATCACTAATCAGATTGAGGGAATTATCGAGAATTGCAAACAGTCAGATGGCATTGCATGCGTCTCTACCATGCACACTACCACTGCCTTGATTGTCAATGAAATGGAAGAGAGGTTGATCCTTGACCTGGAAAAATGGTTAAAGGAATTAGCGCCTCCATTGCAGGGATATAAGCATGATGATTTACATCTTAGAGATAACATTCCACAAGACGAGCCAAAGAATGCTCATTCCCACATGCAAGCTTTATTGCTTGGTAATGATGTGAACCTGCCTTTTGTAGATGGTAGGCTTCGGTTAGGTGAATATCAAGATGTAATCCTAGTTGAGCTTGATGGCCCTAGAAAAAGAAGCGTTTCAATCAGTATTCACTAATGGATGATATTCTAAATATCTAATAGCTTTATGCCTATATGTATTTATGAAGTTATTTCTATGATTTTTATGGCTTTGAAGACGACAATTACCTTTGATTTAAGAAGACTTCTCATCCAAGTCTTTTAACGAAATTTGCTTTATAATTATTTGGCCTTATTGATTGAACTAGACTTTAAGGATTTATTTGTTTCTTGCTCCAGCGATACCAAGTTGGCTTTTGATCAATTTTTTCTTTAATTCTTTCTCTTATAAGTTTAAAGTCTTTCTCTTGAGGCTCCCAGTCTTGATATAGGTCATTAGGCCATTGTTCTTTTTTAAACTGTCTCCCTGGATTTGGATCCATACCACGATTTTTCATTTCCTTTACTAGCTTTAAATATCTTTTATGAAGGTATTTACCCTTGTTATAAAAAAATCTAACGTGCCCAGTATTTAAGGTGAACTCTTTAGGCAGATTTTCTTTTGTTTCGTGCCAACGTTTTGAATTGATTGAGCGTTGTAGAGCTGAGCCAATCATGAAAATTTCTCTATATTCTGCAATTAGGTGCTGATCAGATAATTCACACGGATTTACTAAGTTGATTCTTGTCATTCAAAGAGCGCGAGAATGGCTGATCAGATTGTGTTCTACAAGTTTGAAGACAAATTCCCAACTCTCAGCGATCGCTGACGAACACCGTTTAATCTCTGCTCATTAGGAAGCTTGAGATGTCAGTCATGCCAACTTATTTGCGTTAATAGTACCGTGTGACCAAAGTCTGAATAGAATAGGTGCATATAGGTAAACATCTTTCCTATATAGGATAAAAAGGATGGTCCGCAGGCTTGTTATGAGCCGATCAATCTAAAATCACTATCAATAAGACAACTGCTAGATGGCTTGTAACTTCGCTATTTCCCAACCTGCTGCAGCTGAATTAATAAGACAATCTGCATTTGGAGGGACTCCTGGTGAAATGTATATTGATTTGGTGCCAGATGGGTTTGATGAAGGTTGGTTGTTTATTCGGTTGAGATGTGGAAAAGAAGAGGGCAGTCCTATTGCAAGAACAGATGGGATCACCTTATTTGCGCCTTCTGATCAACTTAGTTTATTAGAAGGGTTAAGTCTTGATTATTACGGAGATTTGAGTGGCGGAGGTTTTATGATTAGCACCCCAGAAGGTGCCCAAAGGAGTACATGCGGCTCTGGTTTTAAGATGATTGCAAAGTAATTGTTAATAGCAATCAATCTTCTATTCTTAGTATTTGTATAGTTATTTATCCTGGGGTTTAGACCGAGTACAAATTAGCTATTTTTCTCTATTGAAAGACTCTTGAATAACTAAGTAGTTAGGCTTAAAATGATTGTCTACTGTGTAACTTGCATAGCTGGAATCATTTTCCCACCATCCTGATCATCGTCGTCATCAAAAGCCCTAGCAAGAAGCTCAAGTACAACTACTATGCCTATTGGATAATAACACCAAAGGATTGCTTTCCAGATTGAAAAACTATCCGTTGATACTTGTAGTTCATTTAGTGACATGGAAGGAAAAAGAGAAGGTAAATGTCTTTGAATTGTTAAATAAGTATCTTCAGTTAGTTGATCTATTTCTTGACAACTCTCTGAAGAGTGAAGCTCCTATGTAAAACAAAGCAGCAAGTGATGTTAATAGAAGTATTGAGGAGAAATTCACAAGACACCTGCCGAGCCAGCCGCTAAACCTGTGATACAGAAAAAAGCAAACTCAAGCAACTCTCTAAATGGTGAATTTAGAGCATTAGCAATCTTTTTAGACATTGTGATACATCAATAGACAACTGAAAAAAGGAGGATTAACTAATTGGAAAGTGTGCTTTTATTTAAACTTCATAAGAACTGATTCTATTGGGTTTGGTAAATTCAAAAAAGGTAAATACCTTTTGATTGAAAGAATATATGAACAGCTGGATTGTGAAGATACTGATTGTGAAATTCCACGATCAGAAACGAGAAGAGCAATGAACTGCTAATCAAGAATCCAGCTAGAAATAATTGACTTTCTCTATTGTGATTTTGATGAGAAATAATAGTTGATGTTGCCATGATCCATTAGAAGCAAAATGAGTTAGAGATAGACGCCAATCATGTTAGATTCTGCATCCAAGCCGAATCTGACCGGAATCAATAAGTTCCCCCAGTCTTAATGCAGCCTCTTGCTCACATTTTGAGAAACTTAGTTGATTGACAGCTACCCATCTCAATTCTTCCAAGGTGACGATTCCACTTGATATTGAAGATAGAAAGAGTTTGCCAATAGCCATTAGTAAGGACCTCTCAATTTGAAAACTCAGAGGAGCTTTTATAGATCCCTTGAATAAATTGACTTATAGGTTTGAAAGGATTTAATTCCATGACTCTAGAAAACTCCGGGAACGATTTGTCCAGTGAATGCGTAGGTTCCTAGAGCAGCAAATATGCCGATCATTGCCCACCTACCGTTTTGAAGCTCAGCTTTTTCGTTCATTGTTTTGTTGATTATTTAGTGAGGGGTGTTAAATAATTCCAGGTACAACTTGTCCTGTTGATACATAGGCACCTATCAAGGCCCAAAAACCTATCATTGCTGCCCATCCATTCATACGTTCAGCCAGACGCGGTGAAGCAATTGCTTCAAGTTGTGGAGATTTTTCCATTGAATTAAAAGAAAGAAGTAAGCCGCACAGAAGCAAGCTGTTAAGAACTATAACAAATATGTTACGTAGTGTGACGGTTCGGCTTGCCGTATTGGCTTAGTTAATTAAGAAAACTCCTCTAGAAGGATTGTTCAGAAATGGATCTAACCATTTACTAATCTTAAGAATTGATATTACTTTCTTCTTATAAATATTAATAAATTTTTGATATTTTAGCTTAAATATAAGCATCTGCTTGTAACTTAGATCAAAATAATAGACTTTTATGTCTACCAGTATGTTGGCTTGCCTATGTGAAATTCCGCAATATTTAATGAGTGATGAATCGAATCTTATGATATTTTAACCGTTTATCGCTTATAGATTATCTGGATATTTCTATTTGTTAATTATTGTCGAGAACTGGTATAGACGCATTGTCCGATAGTTGGAGGTGGCCAAGAGTCTCTATTCTGTTTGGCAACCATAGATGTTTCACAAAGTATTTATTTAGATTTTTATTGGCAATAACAGAGTTTCTCAATGGCTTGGTACAGATTGAGAGGAGAGTTTTTTATTTAAAAGGATAATTGTGATCTTAAGGAAGCAAAAGTAAATAATTTTGGACTATTTCTCA
Source organism: Prochlorococcus sp. AG-409-P01 (assembly GCA_003215335.1). GTDB lineage: Bacteria > Cyanobacteriota > Cyanobacteriia > PCC-6307 > Cyanobiaceae > AG-409-P01. The sequence goes on from QCKM01000010.1 coordinate 29,168, forward strand.
GAACAGCTAGCAGGAATTTGTTTTTGAGCGTTGCTATTTTGATTCCTCTCTTATCCATTCTCTATACCACTGGCGATCGTCAAGCCAGCGAATTATTGGCCAATTAATCAGGATGGAGGCAATTAAAATTGTGATTGCTGGAAATTCTTTAGAGCAAGTAGCAAAGAGAAGATTTGGCACAACTGCCATTAGACCTGCAGTAAGAAGAGCTCTTCTTGGGGACATTTTTCTGCGCATTTCTTTTTATAGTGAAAAGTTGGAAAAGTTTTTTGGATTCCTTTTAATCGAGTGGTGTCAATAGCTTTTTTGCTTTCAGTGGTAAGTTGTTAATGGAAGTCATTTAATTGGATTGAATTTACTTAAGTTAGGTGATATGGACCTTAAGAATTTATCAGTCCAGGAAAGGCTCAAATTACTTGTGGAGTCACTTGATGGTGACGAAAAAACTAATGAGAGCTTATCTAGGTGTAAGGATTCAGAAGCAATGCTCGATGTTCTTCTTGATATCTCCTCTAAGTTGGGACTTGGACTTACTACAGATGATTTGACGCAGAATCCACCAATTCGTGATTGGATTTGGTGGAAAAATAAAGAAGCTCTTGTGAATTTGGGTGATGAAAACCTGCGTTATCAAGGAGATAGTTCAGGTAAGACAAGATGGGACGCGTGGACTATTAGTTTCTTTAAGTTTTTAGGGATTTGGCGTTGAGCTGCAAATCACTTGCATAAAAAACCCCTGCTTGAGCAGGGGTTGTAATGCGGTTGGAGTAGTAGTATTGAAATTCTCCGAGATTCGTTGCAATAACTGAGCCGTCAGACCTTACGTGAGTAGTACTCAACAACTAGCAGCTCATTGATCTCGAGCGCAACCCATTCGCGTTCGCACTTTCCTCCCACCTTTGCTGACATTTTTGATTTGTCTAGATCAAGATGGGGTGGGACGTTTGCTAGGCCTGGGAATTCCAAATTTGCCTCTGCAAGTTTTTTGCTCGCTTTGCGTTCACGAACTGCCACTACATCACCTGCTTTGCATTGGTAGCTGGCAATGTCCAAAACTTTGCCATTGACAGTTACATGTCCATGGTTGACGAGTTGACGAGCTCCTGGGACTGTTGGACCGAAACCTAGTCGGAAACAAACATTGTCTAGCCGATTTTCAAGAAGCTTTAGGAGATTGGTTCCAGTGGAACCTTCTTGGGACCTAGCTTTTTTTACGTAGCGAACTAGTTGTCGCTCCGAAATTCCATAATTGAATCGTAGCTTCTGCTTTTCTTCTAGACGGATCGCATATTCGGAACGCTTGCGACGGGCTTGGCCGTGCTGACCTGGCGGATGGGACCGCTTTGCGGCCTTCCGGGTGAGACCTGGCAGGTCTCCCAAGCGCCGCGTGATCCTCAAACGAGGGCCGCGGTATCGAGACATAAGGGAACCTAAAGAAAGGACAAACGTGACGGTGACCAGTCATGCTGTAACAGAAGGTTCAGAATGACGGCAACAATGCACGAACTAATTACTCTATCTCGCGGCATACAAAAAAAAGTCAATCAAGCCTTGAGTTCTTTTCTTTTAACCCTTATAGGTCTTTATAGAAGATGGGTGTCTCCTTTGATAGGACCTCGCTGTCGCTTTATTCCTACTTGTAGTGAATATGGTTTGGAGGCTATTAGTCGACATGGGCCTTGGCGAGGCGGTTGGCTAACTGTTCGACGCCTTTCTCGTTGTCATCCTTTTACGCCATGTGGTTGTGACCCAGTCCCTGAATAATGTCTGATTTTCAATTGATTTTATACACTCGACGAGGGTGCTGTTTATGTGAGGGACTGGAAAAGCGGTTAAAGAGTCTTTCTCTTGACCAGTTATCACCCCCTTTGCAGCTTCAAGTTATTGATATTGACGATCATGCTGTACCTGGTCATTTAAGAGCAAGCTTTGATAATGAAGTGCCAGTGTTGGTGCTTTTGACAATTGATCAGAACCATTCGAGTGTGCTGCCAAGGGTTTCACCGAGATTAAAAGAGGAAGGCCTCTCCCGATGGTTGCAAAGAAATTGCACTAAGGTTCTTGGCTTGAACTGAAAATGTTCCATTTTTTAGCTTAGTTTTGATGCCAAAAAGGTTTCACTCACTCCTAAGCGCAGTTGGTTTGGATGTGCCTTCTGGAATGTCTAATCCCTTGATTGGGAGGCTCACTTGTGACTCTCGCAAGGCAGCTGCTGAAAGTTTGTTTTTGGGTTTGCCTGGTGAGACTGTAGATGGGGGAAGATATTGGAAAGAGGCTTTTTCTGCTGGCTCTGTTGCGGGTGTTATTAGTGCTTCAGCAGCATTCGAAAATCCACCTGGACCATTAGATCCAATAGTGGTTTTGCCAGAGCCAGTTCGTCAATATATGGGAGAGATTGCAGCGGCTTTTTGGGACTTCCCTTCTTCCGGGATTGATCTCATTGGAGTGACAGGCACTAATGGCAAAACGACCACTGCTTATTTGATCGAACATCTAAGCAGTTCATTGGGACGGCCAACAGGTCTTTGGGGAACGTTATTTAATCGCTGGCCAAGCCAAAGCATGGCAGCAACTCACACAACTGATTTTGCAGATACTCTGCAGGCTCAAATTTTTAAAGCACTTCAAGCAGGTGCTCAGATCGGTGTAATGGAGGTGAGTTCACATGCTCTTATCCAGCATCGAGTTGCTGGATGTCGATTTTCAGGAGCAGTGTTTACCAATTTGACTCAAGACCATCTTGACTATCACTCAACCATGGAGGCATATTTCGAAGCCAAAACTAAATTGTTTAAACCACCTCTTTTTTCCAATTCGCTAAAAAGCAGAGCAGTTGTAAATGTCGATGATCCTTGGGGAGCAAAGTTGGCTAGTGATTTGGGCCAAGCTTGTTGGCGAAGTTCCTTGTCGGAGAAGAAATTTAAAGGAGCTAGAGCTGATCTGATTATTACGGACGTTGAAATGACTTCTTTAGGGGTCAAAGGAAGATTGATTAGTCCAATGGGAGAGGGACATTTTGTATCGCCACTTATTGGTCAATTTAATTTAATGAATTTTCTTCAGGCTGTTGGAGCTCTTTTGCAACAAGGATTGGCATTGCCATTACTTTTGAAAGCCGTTAAGAATTTTCAGGGAGTGCCAGGCAGGATGGAGTTGATTCAACTCTCGGAGGGATCCGATTCTTGCAAGTTGCCTACTGTTTTGGTTGATTATGCTCACACCCCTGATGGCTTAGAGAATGCGCTTGCTGCTTCAAGACCTTTTACACGTAGGGAATTGATATGTGTTTTTGGATGTGGTGGAGATCGCGATCGTGGTAAAAGGCCACAGATGGGGGCAATTGCGTCTGCCTTGGCAGATCGAGTGGTTGTGACTTCAGATAACCCTCGTACAGAAGACCCTCAGCAGATTTTGAATGATATTGTTAGTGGTATACCTTCAAATATTTTGAAGAATGTTGAAGTGGATAGGGCAATAGCCATTGCAATGGCTATTGCAATGGCTGACCCAGAAGATCTTGTGCTTATTGCAGGCAAGGGACATGAGAATTATCAGATTATTGGCACTCAAAAAAATGATTTTGATGATCGTGTAGAGGCTAGAAATGCTTTGCGATTGCGTTTGAGTAGTTAATGTTTGGAATAATTCTACTTTGAAATTGATATGAGGGCTTCTTTTAAAGCTTTCATATCTTTGTTGTTGGTAGTTATATGAAAGCAAGCTCTTAGACAAACAGGATCTTCTAGATCTCTTATACATACTCCTAATCTGCTAAGGCATTTAACTGTTTCCTTAGACTGATCTTTATTAGTGAGGCTAAAGCTAACTAGTCCTGCAGGAGGATAGCCATTCAGTATTGGGTCTAGTCCTTTCAGGTTTTTTAGCTCTTCCCATACTTCAGAACTGAAATGCCGAATTTTTTTTATTCTTTCTTTATTCGTACCTTCTTGTTCTAAAAGCTCTAGAGAACAACGTAGCCCTGCTAAGAGTGGAACACATGACGTTGCGACTTCAAAACGGCGACTATCGTTATAACAATTTAAGTTCGCATTTTGCTTAAAGGATCCTTCGTGTTGCAGGCTCTTCCATCCAATAATTGTTGGACTTGCCTTGCTTAAAACTCTTTCAGAGAGGACGACGGCTCCAAGTCCCTCTGGTCCACAAGCCCATTTGTGTCCAGTAAAAGCAAAAATATCTGCACTAGAAGCTTCTGAACCAATCGGAAGTTGCCCAAAGCTTTGGGCTGCATCAACAAGTAAAAAGGGTTTTTGTGGATGCTCTTCGAGAAGATCTGCAATTGCCTTGATTGGGATTAGTTGTCCAGTATTCCAAAGGATGTGAGAGACAACTACTAGGCGAGTTTTTGGACTGAGATATTGCTCAAAGCTTGTAAGCACGGAAGCCTTAGTTTCACTTCGATTACTAAACCCTTCCCTCAGTTGTTTAACAGGAAGGATATCTATGCCTAGCTGGTGGCGTCGAGCTAACTCTCGGCAGGCTGCCACAATTCCTGGATGCTCACAGTCGCTGATGAGTATCCTTTCACCTGGTTTAAATGGGAGGCCCCAAAGAGGTAATACACATCCAGTAGTTACGTTTTCAGTAAGAGCAATACGATTTGGAGTTACACCGCAAATATTTGCAAGCATTAGCCGAGTGGATTGGATCTCGCTTGCGACGTATGGCCAAACTTTGCTAGCGAATGGTCCTAGTTCTTGGATTTTGAGCCAACTGGTTGTGATTGCTTTAAGAGACGGTTCAGGCAGGGGACCTTGTCCTCCATAGTTGAAGTAGCTCTTGTTTTGAAGGGCAGGCATTAATGCCCTTAGATTTTGAGGCCTTTTTTGTTCCAAGTGTCCTGGTTGCGTGGTAAAAGTTTTCTGAAATTCGTATTTAAAGTTAGCTAGTATTTTTCATTGATTTCATGAACTACCTCTATTTTAAGTTTATTTCAAATGTTCATTTGCCATGGCAAGAGTATATTTGTCTGTTTGATAGATTCACCATATCTTATAAACTATACGACCTAGGAACTCTCTTATTGCTGAAGAGCTATCGGAAAGGCACTTTGCATTTGGGAGCCATGCACTAGGGTCTTTCACAGTGTTCATTGCCCATCTTCCTTGGGCTTTGAAATCTACAGGAAATGGAAAAACAATGTGTCCTTGGCGTTCAAATAGCTTTTTTGCTCTTTTCATATGAAATGCACTTGTTACAAGCAGAATCTTTGGCCTTGATTTTTTCTCTGAAAGTTTAAGCATCTCTCGAACAGCATAAGCTTCTTCAGCAGTATTTTGTACTGCCCCTGTGCTGCTCATTGCTTCAATTGGTATTCCAAATTTAATTGCTTCTTTAATATAGAATTGACCTTCTTTTGGCATTCTTGGCGTAAAGGGACTTGTTCCTCCTGTGAATAAAATTTTTGATGCTTTTCTTTTTTTAAATAGATTTACCCCTGCCAAAAAACGATCTGGATCTCGCCATTCAATTATTTCTGCTGCTCCTGGTGCTGGATTAATACCTCCTCCGCTAAGTACAACGATTGCATCTGCTTCAGGTGCTAATTCCACAGGGATTCTTATCCATGGAGACTCGACTAACCGCCAAAGGGTTTGAGATACGACTTTTAAACTTAGACTTGTAAGGAGAATAAAGATTCCTGATATAAGAAATCTTTTCTTCCAGTACATATGCGCAATCAACAGTAGAAGGCTTAGGCCTAAAGGCAAAATCAAAGCAGGTGCTAATTTGCTAAGTAAGTAAATAAACAATTTGATTGTGGGATTACATTTAAATGCTTACTGTTAATACTGACTTATTTCTGAGAGGCTTTCAAAAGTATTACTTTAAACTTATTGGACTAGTGCTCAGCCCATAAGATAAAAACTATAGATTAAAAATATAGCTTATAAATTAGGAATAACCATGTCGAGATAATTTTCTTAACATAACACCTTGGCTCGAATTCAATTAAAAACAATATTCTTTGAGTGCCTTTTTTATAAGTCCTGGCTTTTCTTCCATTAAGTAGGCCTCAAGCTCTTTCTCCGCATTTCCTGATATCAATGTTGAGCCTTCAAAGGCCTTTAGCTTGAAAGAACTTAGTTTTTTTGTTTTTAAATTAAATAAATTAAGTGGCCTATTTTTGTTGCATGCCTGTGCTACATGTACGGCTTCATGTCTTAGGGTTCGTCTGATGTGAAATTGAGTATGATATGGCTCTTCATCATAGGCCCTAGGTATGGAGAACCCAGTTACTTTCTTTGCATTTTGAGTACATATGATCACAGCTCTTCGCCTTTTATTTAGAAATCCGAAAAATTTATCTCCTATTAAGCAAATAGCAGAGTTTTCTTCGAATGTGAAGTTTGCTTTTTTTATTAGAGCTAGAATCTCCTTTTCATCAGCAGATAAGAATAGTATAAATTCAAGCATTCAATTCAATCAATTCCACTGGCTTTTTTTGCATTCATGGCCATTGTCAGATGAGCCTCTAAAGCTCCAAGAACCATAATTTGCTTTGATTCGAGAGTCTTAAGCAGCTCTGGCTGCTTCTGGTTGAGTGTTATTAGAAGTTGGTCAGTTAATTTGCCCCATTCTTTAATCAATGATTTGAATTCTTTGAGAGAGTTGTTGCTAATAGAAGCTTCAAAATGATCCTTGCTAGTAGATGTTTTATGTGCCTGACTTAGAAAATTATTAAGTTGTTTGTGACTTATTGCATTGGGTGCATTAGAAGCATCTTTCATAGTATGTCTCCATTTTAGGCATGCATTCAATTTATACATTTTTTCGCAATTTGAACTAGTCATTTTGATGGTGTGATAACCGATCAATATTCATTGAACTTGAGTGAGGTTGTAGATCATATAGCCGTTGAATATTCAAGACGAGTTAATATCTCCTAAGGAGTGAGAAAATCTTGCATGTTGATTTGAAAGATTCTTCTTTCTGAAGGAGTCTCTTTCTGAGTAATTCTAGTCAGTTTGGTTAGAGGACTTGGATTACTTCGCTGACTTCAGGGATAGCTTCCCTCAGTTTGCGTTCAATACCCATTTTGAGAGTCATGGTGCTGCTGGGACAACTGCCGCAGGCACCTTGCAGCCTAACCTTCACTACAGGACCATCAATTTCAGCTATTTCAACATTGCCTCCATCTGCCAGGAGAAAAGGCCGAAGTTCGTCCAGGACACTTTCTACGTTTGCCTCTGTAAGTGGAAGATTGTCGTTGCTCATGGAAGTTAGTTAGTTTTTGGAACAATAAAACTACTTAATTGCCTCATAACCTGTGAGAGGGTTGGCTAATGACCTTTGACTATCTCAGCACAAATTAGATCAGGCAAACAGTATGACGCCGTCTTGGTTGGAGCCGGCATTATGAGCTCCACTTTGGCTGCTTTGCTTTACGAGTTAGATCCGAAGTTGAAATTTTTAATTGTTGAACGCTTAAGTGGGCCTGCTCTTGAGAGTAGTTCAGCTGACAATAATGCTGGAACTGGTCATGCGGCTAATTGCGAGCTCAATTACACCCCTCTTGATTCCAAGGGAAAGGTTCAGATTTCCAAGGCTTTGGAAATCAATGCTGCTTTCGAGAAGAGTCTGGAGTTTTTTGCTGAATTGACTTCTCAAGGGAAGCTTCAACCCAAGAGGTTTTTGCATTTAGTGCCTCATATGAGCGTTGTTTGGGGCGAGGCTGATGTGGAATTTTTACGAAAAAGGTTTGAAAAACTTAGTTATCAAGAGGCTTTTAGTTCTATGAAGTTCAGTACTGATCTCGAAGAACTTAAGGAATGGATGCCTCTGGTGATGGAGGGACGTTCAAGATTTACAAAAATGGCCGCAACTCGTTTTGAGCGTGGCACTGATATTGATTTTGGGGAGCTGACACGCTCTTATTTGGATTACTTAAAAGTAAGAGGTGCGGTGGATTTATGTTTTGAGACTGATGTTGTTGATCTTCGTCGTTGTGGGAAGTCTTTATGGCAGGTAGATCTTCAAGGACCTGACGTGCAAAGTTCTGTAGAGACACCATTTGTCTTTCTTGGAGCAGGAGGTGGATCTCTTCCTCTTTTGCAAAAATCAGGGATACCTCAGTCTCGTCTTTATGCGGGGTTTCCAGTTAGTGGTCAATGGTTGGTTTGCTCCAATTCAGAACTGACACAAAGGCACAACGCGAAGATATATGGAAAGGCAAAAGTAGGGGCACCGCCCATGTCAGTACCTCATCTAGATAGTCGATGGATCCAAGGGAAGCGTTCACTTTTGTTTGGACCTTTTGCAGGATTTACTTCGAAGTTCCTTAAGAGGGGTTCATTGATGGATTTGCCCCGCTCAGTCAATTTTTTTAATCTTTTGCCAATGCTCGAAGTTGGAGCGAAGAATGTTGATTTGATTAATTACCTCGTTAGCCAACTTCTCCAGAGCCAGTCAGACCGTTTTGAAGAGTTAAAACAATTTTTCCCGAAGGCCAGAGGTGGAGACTGGAAATTATCTATAGCAGGTCAGCGTGTACAGATCATCAAATGCACTCCTGAAGGCGGTCGGTTACAAATGGGTACTGAGGTGGTTTCAGCCTCAGATGGATCTTTGGCTGCCTTGATGGGTGCTTCTCCAGGGGCGAGCACAGCGGTATCGATCATGTTGGAAATCCTTGATAAATGCTGGAGAGAACAGATGGCTAGTGACTCTTGGCAAAAGCGATTGAGGGAGATTTTCCCTAGCTATGAGATGGACCTATTAACAAAACCTCAGCCAGTGGTAGATGTGCGTGAAAGAATCGATCAATTGCTTGAACTGAATTGATATTTGACTTTTCTGGTTTTGATGGTCCTTAAGCAGCCAACTACTTAGGATCCAATCACGCAATCCACAGAGTCCCCCAGGGCAATAGCTTTCGCATGACCAATGTCCCTGTTAATCGCCTGAGGAACTTTTGCATAATTGCTCATATTGACCATGGGAAGTCCACCCTTGCTGACAGGCTGCTTCAGGAGACTGGAACAGTTTCATCTAGGGATATGCAGGAACAGTTCCTAGACAATATGGATTTAGAACGTGAGAGAGGTATAACAATCAAACTTCAGGCGGCAAGAATGAATTATGTGGCTTCTGATAAGGAGAAATATGTTCTTAATCTGATTGACACCCCAGGCCACGTGGACTTTTCATATGAAGTGAGCAGGTCACTTCAGGCTTGTGAGGGTGCTCTACTAGTTGTTGATGCCAGCCAAGGCGTAGAAGCTCAGACTTTGGCTAATGTATATCTTGCTTTGGAGAATGATTTAGAAATTATTCCAGTTTTAAATAAGATCGATTTACCAGGATCTGACCCAGAGAGAATTAAGGATGAGATAGAGGCAATAATTGGTCTTGATACATCAAATGCAATTTCTTGCTCTGCGAAAACTGGGTTAGGTGTAAATGAAATCTTACAGGCTGTAGTTGAACGCATCCCGCCTCCTAAGGATGATATTAATGAACAGACAAAAGCACTAATCTTTGATTCTTATTATGATCCTTATAGAGGTGTAATTGTTTACTTTAGAGTAATTAGTGGAAAGATAAGTGTTAAGGACAAAGTCTTACTTATGGCGAGCAAAAAGAGTTATGAGTTGGATGAGATAGGGATAATGGCTCCAGATCAATCTAAAGTTGATCAACTACATGCTGGAGAAGTTGGTTATTTAGCGGCATCTATCAAGGCTGTTGCTGATGCAAGAGTTGGCGACACAATTACATTGTTTAATTCACCAGCTTCTGAACCCCTTCCTGGATATACCGAAGCTAAGCCAATGGTATTTTGTGGATTGTTTCCAACTGATGCAGATCGCTATCCGGATTTACGTGAGGCCCTTGAGAAACTTCAGCTTTCAGATGCTGCATTGAGATACGAGCCAGAAAATAGTAGTGCTATGGGCTTTGGTTTTCGTTGTGGTTTTTTAGGTCTTCTTCATATGGAAATTGTTCAAGAGAGATTGGAACGTGAATATGATTTGGATTTGATTGTCACGGCACCTTCCGTTGTTTACAAAGTTAATTTGATTGATGGAGACATCTTGATGGTGGATAACCCTGCAACATTGCCTGATCCGCAGAAGAGAGATTCTATTGAAGAGCCATATGTGCGTATGGAGATTTATGCGCCTCATGAATATAACGGAACTTTGATGGGACTTTGCCAGGATCGCCGTGGAGAATTTGTTGACATGAAATACATCACTACAGAGAGAGTTACGCTTATTTATGAATTGCCATTGGCAGAAGTGGTTACTGATTTCTTTGATCAAATGAAGAGTAGAACTAAGGGCTATGCATCAATGGAATATCATCTTGTTGGTTACCGTTCTAATGAATTAGTAAGATTAGATATTCTAATTAATAGCGAGAAGGCTGACCCACTTACTACTATTGTCCATAGGGAAAAAGCTTATGATGTAGGCAAGGGTTTGGTTGAGAAATTAAAAGAATTAATTCCTAGACAACAATTTAAAATTCCTTTGCAAGCTTCAATTGGTAGTCGAATAATAGCAAGTGAAAGCATAAGCGCCATGAGAAAAGATGTTTTGGCTAAATGTTATGGTGGAGATATATCTAGAAAGAAGAAGTTGCTACAAAAACAAGCAAAGGGTAAGAAGCGCATGAAGGCAATGGGTAAGGTTGATGTCCCCCAGGAGGCATTTATGGCGGTTCTAAAACTTAATCAGTAGAGAGTCTTTGCAATTTATCTTTAAAAATTGACAATGATTTTGGTGAAATTTTAAATTTCTTATTTTTAAACCCTTGTTATAATGAGTATGTTAATTGTCTCTCACGAATGATGGGTTAATTCAAGAACCTCTCTTGATAGGTTGCTTTGTTCTGAGTTTTTTTCCTTATTGAAAGTAGTCCATATCAGACCTGCAATTATTAAGACAGCAATTCCAATAGTCAGTTCTCCGACTGTTAGTCCATTTTCCTTTGAGTTCATGTTGAAATTGCTTTATCTTTCCATCTAAGCGCTATTCATGCATTTTTTCTACTCTGCATTTACCTTTAATAGCTTTGAGTGGCCTGTTGTCAATCTTCTCTAAAGAACGCTTTTCGGTGCCTATGAGCCTTTCTAATCGAATGGCATGTTGGGGGTTGGTCATATTTGGAATTTATCTTTTCTTGGCTTTAATTACTCCTGTTTTGGTGTCCACTGGGATCTTCCCTCAACCGAACGCGGGAATAGACAACCCGATTTATGCACCGCCTTCTTTGGAGCACCTTTGTGGTACAGATCGCTTAGGTAGAGATGTTTGTGTGCGCACTTTGCAAGGGAGTGGTGTGGCTTTGCAGGTTGTTTTTCTAGCCCTGAGCCTGGCTTTGCTTTTTGGGGTGCCTTTGGGGATGATCAGTGGATACTTGGGAGGGATCGTTGATCGGATATTGGTCTTAATAATGGATACTCTTTACACCTTGCCAGTGCTTTTGCTTTCTGTTGTCCTTGCCTTTCTTCTTGGTAGAGGGATACCTAATGCGGCAGTTGCTCTTTGTGTTGTTTATGTACCTCAGTACTTCAGAGTTGTTCGTAATCAGACTGCGCAAGTTAAAGCAGAAACATTTGTCGAGGCGGCTCAGTCGCTAGGGGCTAGCTCTTCTTGGATCCTTAGTAAGTACTTGTTTCGCAATGTGGTTTCTTCAGTTCCAGTTCTGATTACTTTGAATGCAGCTGATGCAGTTTTGGTCTTAGGTGGCCTTGGCTTTTTAGGACTTGGCTTGCCAGAAAATGTACCGGAATGGGGTAGTGATTTACATCTTGCATTGGCTGCTGTTCCTACAGGTATATGGTGGACTGCTCTTTATCCAGGCTTGGCAATGTTTACAATGGTTCTAGCCCTTTCTTTTTTAGGTGAAGGCTTAGAGGCTTGGATTAGTAAGGTTGATTAAAAACAACAGAAGTTTTTCTTGTTTCATATGTGTGTTATAGATATTTAATTTGACTAAGAGATCAGTGTATAGCAGCTATTTGTTCATTATTGTTTAATATTTCATCTTTAGGTTGCGTGGAAGAGTCTCTATTATTTCTCCCAATTCGTTGATTTGAGGATAAGGCCTTCCTTCTGATTGGCACCATTTAGCTACTTCTGGGTAGGCCCACTCGAAAAGTCTTTGGTCATATATTTCTGGATCTAAACCTTCTCCGGATTTAGGAGTGATGCCTGCTTGTTCTCTTTGCCTAAGGGCTTCAAATAAAAGCGTTGCTGCTGCAACAGAAACGTTTAATGATTGAACCATTCCTCTCATGGGAATAAAAATTGAATGATCCATCAAATTTTTAGCGTGTTCACTTAGCCCCCATTTTTCAGTACCTAATACAAAGGCAGTGGGGCCACAGAAATTGTATTCTCGATAGTCTCTTGCATTTTCTGAAAGCTTTGTTCCATAGATTGAAAACCCTTTTTTCTTAAGGGATGTGATAGCTGTATCTATTTTTGAATGGTGGTGTAAATCAACCCATTTTTGACTTCCTTGAGCTGTGCTATTGAAGGTTATAGGCTGTTTTAAGTCGCTAACAGCGTGAGCTTCTAGGACTCCTGCTGCATCGCAGCTACGCAAAATCGCAGAAAGGTTATGAGGCTTTTCTACTTTTTCAAGTACAACTGTTAGGTCAGACATTCGGTAATCAAGAACAGCTTTCAAACGTTCAAATCTTCGAGGTAAAACAGGCATGTTTCAAAAGAGTTCGTTTGATTGGAAGGTAAGAGAGTTGGTATCACGAATCCCATCTGGCAAGTTGGCTACTTATGGGCAAATTGCTGAACTGATAGGTTCGTATGGTTATGCCAGGCAAGTGGGGTGGTCTTTGTCACGATTGCCTCTTCCGTCCAGTATTCCTTGGCATCGTGTAGTTAATGCAAGAGGCCAGATTTCAATGAGCCTTCGTAGAGAAGGCTCAGATTGGATTCAAAGAGATTTGCTTTTGTCCGAAGGAATTCAATTTGATATTAATAGTCGCGTATCTCTTAAGCAGTATCTTTGGCGGCCAGAAATTAGAGATCTTCTTTTGGGGCAGTTAGAAGATTAATTCTTTGTTTTCTTAAATACACACTTTTTTGGTGACTAATTCAGTCTTTTACTCATCATCTTCTGAGGGCCAAGCACCTGGTTTAGATGCACGAAGAATTGCTTGGGAGGTGCTTCAAGCTGTTGCGGCGGGTGCTTATGCGGACTCTGCCTTGGATCGCTCCCTTCGTAAGCAAAACTTGAATCCCCAAGATAGGGCTTTGGTCCAAGAATTGGCTTATGGATCTATTCGGCAGCGATATTTACTTGATTGTTGGCTTGATTCTTTGGGCAAAATTCCGGCAAAAAAGCAACCTCCATTACTTCGTTGGCTTCTACATCTTGGTCTCTATCAAATTTTTTTCATGAAGAGAATTCCATGTTCTGCAGCAGTAAATACATCGGTTCAATTAGCAAAAAGCGGAAAATTGGCAAAACTAGCTCCTGTAGTAAATGGTCTTTTGAGGGCTGCTATTCGAGCTCAAGACTCTGGAGAAGGATTAGTTGCTCCTAATGATGTAGAAGCACGATTGGCACAAACTTACTCTCTCCCTCTTTGGTTGACTGACAAGCTACTTCGATGGAGAGGAGAGGCTGGTGCAGAGGATTTTGCTAGGGCTTCTAATAAGCCACCAAAGTTGGATTTAAGAGTTAACCGCCTCCGTACAAATGTTGAAGATTTACGGGAAGCATTCTCTTCTAAAGGTTTTGAGACTTTTTTGATTGATGGCTGTCCAGATGGTCTTCAAATCGCTTCGGGATCAGGAGATGTCCGTAGTTGGCCTGGCTATTCAGAAGGATTTTGGTGCCTGCAGGATAGATCTGCACAGTGGGTGGCACCACTTTTAGATCTACAACCTGGCGATCGTGTACTTGATGCATGCGCAGCACCTGGGGGGAAGACAACTCATATTGCTGAGCTATTAGGAAATAGAGGAGAAGTTTGGGGTGTTGATCGTTCGCAAAGTCGGTTGAACCGTATGAAGATTAACGCTGAACGCTTAAGAGCAAATTGTATTAATGCATTAGTTGCGGATGCAACCAAAATTTTGAATTTAAAACCGTCTTGGTATAAATACTTTCAAAGGATTTTATTAGATGCACCTTGTTCGGGCTTAGGTACTTTGGCAAGGCATCCTGATGCGAGATGGCGCATGGAACCTTCACAAATCAAAGATCTTGTAGCTTTGCAAGGGATCTTGCTTGAAAGTGTTTTGCCCCTTTTAAGTCCAGGAGGTCGATTGGTTTATTCGACCTGCACAATTCATCCGGATGAGAATTTCTCACAGATAAAGAAGTTTTTAGAAGGTCACCCAGAATTGAAATTGGGCAAAGAAGAGCAACGCTGGCCCGACCCTGAAAAATCTGGAGATGGGTTTTATGTGGCGATATTAGATCTAATATAAAAGCTTTTGGCTTGATTAATTATTAGATAGATTTTTGACTTCTGATATTAATTAGCATTACAATTACTGGTCTTTTATTGTTTGTCGACTGCCCAATTGGGAGGAAGAGGACTATCTTTTTTCAATGCTTTCCTCTTTTTCTGCCTTTTTAAATTAGCTTTTAAATTTGGAGGCTTAGGAAATTCAATTACTTGGAAGCTATCTTCGATTTTGAGCATGTAATTTTTCCATGCCAATGCAGCCTGACTGCTTCCACTTTTTGTTTGATTGTTGTTGTCGTGTCCGAACCAGATGCCAGTAGTTAGTTGTGGAATCGACCCTATAAACCAAAGATCGCGACTTCCTTCAGAAGTTCCTGTCTTCCCTGCTACTGGCCTAGATTTAAGGTCTGCTTCAACACCAGTACCACTACTGACAACTCTTTGAAGCATCCAATTGACAGTATCTGCAACATCTTGATTTAGAGCTTTTACCTTTTTGCTCCCATTTAATGACTTGCTCCATATTAGTTTATTTTCAGGGCCTCTTATCTCTTCAAAAGGGGAAGGTTTTTGATACCAACCCCGATTAGTTATTGCAGCATATGCAGCCGTCATATCTAATACAGTCTGTTCATATGCTCCAATCGCAAGAGGGTAATAGGTACCTAGTTTTCGTGTAGTGCCTATTCCAAGAGAATTGGCGGTAGAGATGACCTCATTAAAACCAACTTTATCTAATAGCTTTACAGCAACAGTGTTTAGAGACTCTTTTAAAGCATCAGCCAAAGTAATTTCACCCATATACCTACTTCCAAAATTTTTGGGACAATATCCTCGCCAGCATGTGGGTACATCTGTAAACTTATCATTTGGTTCATATCCAGCATTGATAGCAGCTAAATAAGGAAAAATTTTGAATGTTGATCCTGGAGAACGAAGGGCTTGTGTGGCTCTATTAAACTGACTTTCCTTAAAATCTTTTCCTCCTACCATTACTCTGACTAAGCCCGAATTAGGACTTATAGAGACTAAAGCACCTTCAGTTCCTTCTGGGCTGAAATTTTTAATAGTTTCTTGAGCTTGTTTTTGCCATGCAAGATTCAAACTCGTTCTAATACTTAGTCCTCCAACTTCAAGTTGTTCTTTGGTAAGTATTAGTGGTAGCTTTGTGGCAACCCAACTAGTAAAGAAAGGTGCTTCACTATTAAAGTATTTAGGAATTGTGGGCGTGAGATGAATAGCACTTTTATGAGCTGATGAGAATTGCTTGTTTGATATGAATCCTGCTTGAAGCATCTTTTTAAGAACTATTGAACGACGTTTCAGGGATAAATCAGGCCGAACAAGAGGAGAGTAGAGTGAAGGTGCTGGAGGAAGACCAGCAATTAATGCTATTTCTTGAAGAGTTAAAAGGTCAGGACTTTTTGCAAAGTAAACCCATGCAGCATCGGAGACTCCATAGGCACCTGAGCCAAGATATACGTTGTTTAAATATTGCTCAAGAATTTGATTTTTATTCAATTGTCGCTCAAGTTTGTAAGCAAGAGCAGCTTCTTTGATCTTGCGAGTGAATGTTCGGTCTTGACTTAAAAAAGTTGTTCTAGCTAATTGTTGGGTAATAGTGCTGCCTCCTTCAGTTACATAGCCTTCTTGAATATTTCTAAAAAGTGCCCTGCCAATTCCCCAAAGGTCAACACCCTTGTGAGAGTAGAAACGTCTATCTTCTGCAGCAATAAAAGCCTGTTTGACAAGTTTAGGCATCTGCCCGGATTCTAATTTTTCTCGGGTTGCAGGCCCAAGCTTCTGAAGAACTTCTCCGTTTGTAGAGAGAAGTGTTATGGTCCCAGGCCTATTGAAGTTTGTAATACCTCGTGCATCAGGCAGAAAGGAATCAATTGCATTGCTGATAAATCTTTCTGCTATTGAAGCTCCAGATCCAATTGCTAAGGCCGAAGAAATTAGTAAAAGCCAATTTCTTGTGCTTTTGCGATTCACAACCCCTGAGTAAGGGGACTATGACCAATTGCTAAAGCTGTTACGAGCATGCCAAGAATTAGGAAAGGTTGAGCGCTAGCTTGATACTTCACGTCAAATGCCAGTGGGTCTCTAAGCAGCCAGATATCTTGAAAAGTGATTTGAGGAATAATTAACAGCACCAAAATGACCGATGCGAGATGTTGGCCAATGGCAATTAGAACTACAACCATTGCAAGTTGGAAAATATCTATCATTGCTGCACTAATAAGACTGGCTTTCTTGATACCAAAAGCGACTGGTAAAGAGTTCAATCCAAGAGCCTTATCTCCTTCTACGCTTTTGAAATCGTTGATAACTGCAATGCCAAGACCAGACAAGCTATAAGCAAGAGTTAAAAAAGATGTTTGCCATGTGAGTTGGCCGAATAAGGCTTGGCCTGCCCACCATGGAAGTGCGATGTAACTTGCGCCTAGGGCATAGTTGCCAATCCAACCATTCTGCTTGAGTTTTAATGGAGGAGCTGAATAGATAAAACTTACAAACGAACCTCCTAATGCCAGTAATAGCAAGACGGGTGTTTTATGACCTGCCCAAATATCAAGCCCATAGGCAACTGCTAATCCTCCGATAAGAAGAACCCATATTTGCAAAACAACCTGAATTAATGAAATAGCGCCTGATGGGATGGGCCTATATGGTTCATTGATTGCGTCTATCTCACGGTCGTAGTAATCGTTGATGGTTTGCGTGTAACCAGTTAAAAGTGGTCCACTCATGGCCATGCAGGCTAATGCCGCTAATACGTCTTGGAGGCGCCATACGTAATGTCCGCTTGCGGCAGCACCACATATGACCCCCCATAAGAGTGGTATCCAGGTAACTGGTTTCATTAGCTGCAAGCGCAGCTTCCAAATATTGGTTGTTCCTGAGGCATCTTTTATGCCAAGGAGTTGGCGTGCATCGCTCACTTGAATATTCTCAGTTGCGTGCTATTTCGTCTTCAAAGAACCAGCTGGTCGAGCCATCACTTAGTTCCATGACCACCCCAATACCTTTGCCATCTGTCATTTTGTAGTTCACGAGAGTTCCTCTGGGATCTTGTAAGAGCTTTTTCTTGAGAGCTCCTGGGATGCGATCACGTAACTTGTCAAAATCAACTCTGATTTTGGAACCGATTCTTAAATTGGTGACAGCCTGTGACATGGCCTGCAAGGCTTAGTAATTGCGCAACCTTAACAGTCGCCACTTAATTCTTCCTAATGGTCGCACTTCGATTGGTCCCTTGTCTTGATGTGGCTAGAGGTCGCGTGGTCAAAGGCGTTAATTTTGTTGACCTTCGTGATGCTGGCGACCCTGTTGAATTGGCTTGTCGATACAGCAAGGCTGGAGCTGACGAGCTTGTGTTTCTTGATATTGCAGCTACCCATGAGGGCCGAGCAACTCTTGTTGAACTTGTAAGACGTACTGCAAGTGAGGTGACTATTCCTTTTACTGTTGGTGGTGGAATTAGTTCTATAGATGGAATAACTGAGTTGTTGCGAGCTGGGGCAGATAAGGTCAGTCTTAATTCTTCAGCTGTTAGAGACCCACAATTGGTTCGTCGAGGAGCAGATCGTTTTGGCAGGCAATGCATCGTGGTTGCAATTGATGCACGCAAAAGATCAGATGGAACTCAAGGTTGGGATGTATATGTTCAAGGTGGTCGAAAAAATACAGGCTTAGATGTTGTTGCCTGGGCTAAGCATGTGGCTGAAATGGGTGCTGGAGAAATCCTTTTGACTTCTATGGATGGTGATGGAACACAGTCTGGATATGACTTGGCTCTTACTAGTGCAGTCGCAGATGTTGTTCCTATTCCTGTAATAGCTTCAGGAGGAGCAGGTTGTATAGACCACATAGCTGAGGCTTTAACTAAGGGGAAAGCCTCAGCGGCATTATTGGCTTCTTTACTTCATGATGGAATGCTTACTGTTGAGCAGATAAAAGTTGACTTGATTAGGCGAAACCTTCCTGTTAGACCTCTTGAACAAGAAATTGGATTATAAGTATACTTATCTTGAGCTTTTTGAGTTGATTATGTATAGCTAGACCTGTAGATCTAATGAACTTAGATTAATTATTTTTGAGATTAAATCTTTATGAATCTAACCATTCTGAACTTCTCTAAGTTAATCTAAATATAGGATTTATAGATTCTTTACGGATCGATTGAGGCCTTTTTTTGTGGAGGACCTTAAAATGTATAGAAAATTATTGCTCAGTGAAGCCTGGAGATCCGATAGCCATCAAGCAGCTTTTTGATGAGGCTGCACCTACTTACGACCTTTTAAACGATTTGCTAAGCCTAGGTTTGCATCGAGTCTGGAAGAGGCAGTTGTTGAAATCTTTGAAGCCTAAAAGTGGTCAATATTGGTTGGATTTATGTTGTGGAACAGGAGACCTGGCTTTTGTTTTGGCTAGACGGGTAAGTCCTGGTGGAGCTGTTTTAGGTATTGACTCTGCAAGAGCACCCCTCCAGATTGCGAACCAAAGAGCAAAGAAAGGACCTTGGACACAAATATCATGGGTTCAAGGCAATGCCTTAGAAACAGGATTGGCTCCATCTCTCTTTGATGGAGCAGTTATGGCTTATGGATTACGAAATTTGGAAGACCATTCCAAAGCTCTGCAAGAGCTTCACCGTGTTTTGAAACCTGGTGCACTTGCGGGGGTATTGGATTTCAATCGATTAGAAGAGAGCTCAAAAGGCGCAGCTTTTCAAAGTTTTTATTTGCGAAAGTTAGTTGTCCCTATTGCGGCAAAGCTCGGACTTCGCGAGCACTATTCTTATCTAGAAAATAGCTTGAGGTGTTTCCCAGATGGCGCGTCTCAAGTAAAGCTTGCTTTGGAAGTAGGCTTTACTAAGGCTAGTCACTTTCCTTTGGCTGCTGGGCAGATGGGGAAATTGATTTTAAAGGCATGATGTAATTCAAAATATTCACCATAGAAGTAAATTCTTTTTGACTTCGACAAAGACAAGTGATTCCTTCATGACCTTTTGAAAAGTAGTTGAAAAATCTATGATTATTTATTTGTTAGTACATGTATTAGCGAGTTGATTTTTATGCCATTTATGATGACATGATTATTTAAAATAGTTTTCTTTTTTAGGCCATATTTTTCAAGTGTTTCAATATGCTTGATTCTATTCTCATATGTCTCTGACCACAAATGTCTAAACTTAAGCTCTTTAAATGCTATTGTTTCTATAATATGTAAGAAATCCAAAAGGATATTTGTCCGCAGTTCAATATCTTTTTCATGTTCAGGTGACAGGAGAAAAGAGATTTCCGCATTTCTATCAACCCAGGATATATTGACTAATCCACCGTAGCCTATGAGTTCTTTGCAGGAAACAATGCTTAGAAGAATTTGTGATGGTCTTTTCTTATTTTTTTCAGGCCAAATATTATTCTTATAGTATTCAATTTGCTCATCGAAACTTATTATTGAGTCTTGCCTAAGAATCACCATCTGTTCATTGCGCCATTTTCGTATACTTTCAATGTCGCCCGGTTGAATTGACCTAAGAGTCAAATTAGAATGCTTATAGAGACTTTTCCCTAAGACAGTATATTTTCCTTCGCCAAAAATATTATTCATTTTAAGTATAGCAATCAATGTACTTAGAGGTGTTTGGATCTATTGATATCTCATTCATTTTATTTTCTCTCAATCATTGAATCATCTAAAGGCTCTCCAAATTTTAAATCTCTACTTGCTTTCATGCCTATAATACTATCTATAAATTTAGGATGCATTCCATTCCCTGGTCTGATTGATCTAATATTTTTCCGAGTGATATCTTCACCTGATTTGATATTCTTAACTACATACAACGATCTCCTATTTTTCAATACAGAACTCTCAGATTTAGTCGGCGTATAGCATGGATTCCCAATGGCAACCCATGCCATATTTGTGTCAATTACAAGTTGCTTAAGTTCCTTGGGCTCTAGTGAAAAATTACTATCTACACCACCTTCGTTTCTGTCTAATGTGAAATGTTTTTCTATTACCGAAGCACCCATGGCAATCGAGATTGTGGAAACCGCGGTTCCCATTGTGTGATCAGAAAGTCCAGTGACGAGATCAAATTTTTTTTCAATATCTTTGATTGTTGAAAGGTTTGACTCTTCAATCGGTGTTGGATATGCAGAAGTACAATGTAGAACAACAATATCTTTACATCCGGTTGACCTTGCGGCTTCTATTGCTTCTTCAATTTCAATTAACGTAGCCATCCCGGTTGAAAGTATTACGGGCTTTCCAGTGGCCGATACTTTTTTAATTAGCTCATGATCAATTAATTCTGGAGAGGCGATTTTATAGGCAGGTACATTTAAATCTTCCAGCATATCAATAGCTGTTGAATCAAAAGGTGATGAGAAGATTGTAATGCCTACTTTTTTGCCATGGTTAATAATCTTTTCATGCCAATCCCAAGGTGTATGAGCTTCATCGTATAGCTCATACAGTCTTCTGCCTTTCCACAATCCTTCTTCTATAAAGAATTCGGGACCATCATGATCAATCGTTATTGTATCAGGAGTATATGTTTGAATTTTAACTGCATCAGCTCCAGCTTCTTTTGCGGCATCGATAATCTTATAGGCTCTTTCAATATCACCATTATGGTTGCCCGACATCTCTGCGATGATATATGGCTTGTGACTCTTTCCAATTTTCCTCCCTGCTATCAGAACACTTGGATGCTCGTTACTCATTAAAATCAAAGCAACATTTCTATATAATACATGATTACTCTATTGGAATTATTTAATGAGACGAAAGGTACTACCTTTAGATATTTCAAGAATTTTGATAAAATTGGTCTGATTGATTTTGAGTCTTTACCTATGCTTTGTCAATCCACATTAGCTCTCTAGAACTATTTATTTCTGCTATAATATCTGCATTTATAGACATCAGGCTGCTTTGAGGAATTGAGGCGTTGATCATTCGAATAAAGGATTCAAGCGCTTTACCCTTAAGAGATGCTCCTCTCATTTTTTCCATGTTTTCCTCTTGCTGCATTTTCCATGACTCTGTAGATTTAAAATCAGTTGCTTTTAGGTGCCAAATGTGATCCAGTTGTTCCCATATGGGTTCATACTTTTTAAGTAAAACTTGAACATGACCTCGATAAAAGATTTCTTCCTCAGTTAGAGGAGGCTTCAATTTGTCTTCTGATAAGTTACTTGAATTTGGGGTATCTTTTGACTTGCAAGCTAAAAACCAACCTTCCACTATAAGAACATTTGGCTTGCAATCTCTCCAACCGCTTCGATCGCCAAGCCCATTTCTAAGAGATTTATCAAATTGAGGAACTTTTAATTCTCCAGTTTCTTTCCAGGAGTCAATTGAGCTTTTGAAGAGATTTAAATCATGACTCCCTGGCAACCCTCTAGGGACTTTCCAAGGGTTGTCACTCATTACGAGATCAAGCTCATTTGCAGGAAGATAGAAGTCATCCATTGATACAACACTGACTGCCCATTTCAATTCTTCAGCAGCAGCTTCTATCCATTTCCCCAAGCTGCTCTTTCCACAACCAGGTAATCCTGATATCCCTATTACGCACCTTTTATTTTTTTTCTCTATAAATCTTTCAATATCAGTTAAAAATGGTAGGCCTATACCCCAAATCCAATCAGAGCTGGTACTAGTTGGCCAGCTTGAATGAGCTATGTTCGAACCACCACGCTTGAACCAATGATCGAGCCAATCTTTGGTGCTTGGCCATCCTAGAAAAAATAAAAGATTTTTAATTCTGGAAAGAGAAAAATTGATATCAAGACCTTCAGGCTGCGATCCTGAATCAAGAGGTCCTTCGGATTCTAAGTTTCTTGTATTCATGTTATTCATACCTTTTATAAGGTTTCCATTTGATCGATACAATTTTGAATCGCTGCTGTCCAGCCAGCACTATGTGGGGCTGGTGCAAGTTCAAATTTGTTTTATTCATCAAAAAGAGCTATTAGCTCTTTTTGATGAATATGTAAGAAACTTTAGTCCTTCATATCCAGTTCGGATGTTAAGCCCAATCCTTTACCCTGCAAATGGAATTTCGTATGTAAAGGCTTTTTTTAGTCGACTCTCCTTGGAAAATAATTCATTACAGGGGAGAGTCGCAAGATTGGTTGTTGGACCTCTATTGGCAAGTTTTGACCAGCTCTTTGGAACTGACCCGTTTCTCCGATACTTACAAGCCTTTTGATATCCTCTGGCGGGTGAATTTGCATTTACTAAAGACCTTTCGACTAATCTGAGGATTCCTTGTGATTGGGGACTTGAGATTGGTTTTTTGTCGGAGGTTTTCCGTCATGTTTCAATGACTCGTATGGTTCAAGTTGATTTAGGGATTTTTGACCATAAGCATAAAGAAATTGGCATATCTCCAAATGAAGGACTTCAACGCATGTTTTCCGAAGTCTTTTCAACTGTTTTGCGAGGGCTTATTGAGCATCAAGCTCACACTGTGTCTAATGCTCAGCTTTCAACATTAGAGGTTATATATAGGAGGATTGGCGAGGAAAGTGTAAAACAATTTGGAGTAGATTCATTAGTAAATAAACTCCCATATGATCGACATGTAGAGGAGCTTGCAGCTCAACAATTTCCCTCTTTGCTTAGACCTGAGATTGAAAAATTCTTAAAATGTCCAGTCACTCAACATCTACCTTCTTGGCCAAGAGTTCTTGCCTGTGAAGTCAGATTGCAGGAGGATCTTGCAAGGGCAGGCCTAAGTTAATAAAAAGGACATTAAATTAATAAAAGTATTTGTAGAATATTTGTTATAAGCTATAGATGATTTAATCCTCAATTTAATATAAATGATGCATTTGATTCTATTAGATCTGAAAATAAAATATCCTGCCTAAATTATATAATTTAGGCAGGATATTGAGATTGATTCGTCTGAAAAAAATTTGTTTTTCTTTAACCAACTCCAAAAGGCCAGAATATTTTTTCTGGACCAGCGAGGAATACACATGAACCAATTAATACGGCTAACAATTGGACTCCTATGAATTGTTTCCATCTATAGGAAAGCAATGTCGAATCAGAACTAAGTCCCCAGCCTTCTTTGGGCTCATTTTGCTCTGTTCCAAACCAAAAGAAATTGGCAACTTGAAAAATGGCTATTAGACCAAAAATGGCTGGAACGATCGCTAGCCCACCTAGAGGTTTTACCAAACCGATATCTGATGGGTGTGGAAGCTGAGTCGCGAAATCAATGATGGAGGTTAAATCAATCATTAATAGGGTAAACCTCATTATCAATAGCAGCGAAGCTTAATGCGGCACTAATCAATGAAGTTGGCTTTAGCTGGAGATCGTTACAAAATCTTTGGTGAGGGAAAGATGCTAGTGAGGAAGATCTCTTTGGGAAATCAATCCAGTACTGCTGGTCTACCCAACTAATACTGCGGGACTCGCGATTGCAAAACAACAGCTATGAGTTGCTGCGATTTGCAATAGCTCTTTCTCAACCGTTCACCTTCTCTACATTCAATAATGTCTCTCCAAGCAGCCCCCTTAGTCGTCCAAGCTCAGTTTTGCTGCCTAGAGCAATAAGCATTTGTCCAGGGGCGATTTCTACATCTCCTCCAGGGTTGGTGATTAATTTTGTCCCGTCTCGGATGGCTAATACCATTGCTCCGCTTTTATGGCCCAATTGCAATTCCTCCAGGCTCCGATGTCTAATTGGTTGAAATTTTTTGAGATCTTTTGTGAGGACAAACTCTTCGATTTCACATTGAGATCCTGCCAATAGATCCATGAAATCCACTGCGATTGGGCGTAAGGCGGTTGCCGCCATAGTCCTTCCTGCTGCAACATATGGGCTCACGACAACAGTCGCACCGGCTAGTTTTAGCTTGTTAGATGCTTCTTCGCTTTCTGCTCTAGCGATTAAACGGCATTCAGAACAAAGACCTTTTGCACTTAGCACTACATAAAGGTTTGACGCATCACTAGGCAACGTCACAACAAGGCTCCTGCATTGAGTTATTCCTGCAAGCAGTAATGTCTCATCCAAAGTTGCATCAGCTGCTAATACTTGTAAATTCCTTTCTTCAGCTGCACTTTTTCGCTTTAGATCCAATTCGACAACAAGAATAGGTACTTGTTCGAATTGCAGCTGCTCAGCAATCTCTTCCCCGATTCTTCCGTATCCACAAATGATTACGTGATCTTTCATGTTGCGAAGTAAGCGGCGAAATCTTAGCTCTCGCATTTTGCGGAAGTAGCCAGATTCCGATAGGCGAAGGACACGTTGCAGTGTTAGCTGTACAACGATTAGCCCGCCACTAATTATCAATACTGTTACTACTCTCCCTGCTGCGCTAAGGGGTTCTACTTCTCCGAAACCAATGGTGCTTATTGTTATGAGCACCATCCAAATACAATCGCCCCAGTCCCAGTTTTCGGTAAGGCGATAGCCAAAGGCTCCTAGCAGGATTAAGCCTGTTAGGGAAAAGGCTGGACTCAACCATGGTTTGGCTAGGTCTTTAAGCATTAGGCCTTTAAAGCTTGTAGGGCTCATGCATTGCAGTATCTCTCAGCCTTTTCTTATTCGCCAAGAGAATTCTTTTTGAAATTCCTGATCTTGCTTTATTAAAAAAGTTTTAGTCGTTTAAAGCTTCGAGGTTTACCTAAGGAGTACTAGCTCTTATGGGATTTACCGTAAAAAAACAGTTCAGTTCTATTAATTGCTGAAGCAAAAGCTCTGAATTGCTAATCAAAGGCCTAGAATCACTCATCGGTTAGAGAAAGGCAATGACAGCAACTGCTTCTAAAGCCCCTTCTTTTGGGAGGAATGAGCTCCCCCCACATCTTGACGAGAACCTTCTGACTCCTCGTTTTTATACGACTGAATTTGATAAGGCGGCAAAAACTGATCTCGAAATAGCCAGGCAAGATTTTG
>QCKM01000011.1 GCA_003215335.1 Prochlorococcus sp. AG-409-P01
AGGCCAAGACTCAATGGCCCTTCTAGGACTATTGCTTGGCATGAAACATTTACATCACTGGAAACTTCTTATCTGGCATGGAGACCATGGATGGCACCCAAAATCGCATGAATGGTCGAATGAATTAAAGGGTTGGTGCAAAACAAAAAATCTGACCTTCTTCTGTTCAACTGCAAAACCAGAAGAAACAAAAACTGAAGCAGATGCTCGAAATTGGCGATATGAACAATTAGCGATGCAAGCTACAAGCTGGTCCACTACCAACAAAAATAAGTCTTGCAATCATGTCCTAACAGGCCACACAGGAACCGATCGTGCAGAAACTGTGCTGCTTAATTTGGCTAGAGGAACAGATCTTGCTGGACTTGGCAGTCTGCGCGCTTCACGAAAACTAAATAAGACTAATCATCCAAATATTCACCTAATTAGGCCCCTACTGAATTTCAGTCGAGAAGAAACTCTTGATATCTGTTTAAAAATGCAGCTGCCAATATGGCTTGATCCTTCAAATAGTAATCAAGCTATTAGTCGCAATAAAATCCGGCAAAAAGTCTTGCCAATACTTGAAACACTTCACCCAGGCTCAACTTTACGCATTTCCGCATTAGCTGAGAGACTAAGCAAAAGTTCTGATGAAAGAAATCAATTAATATCCCTAGCCCTTAGTTCGATTACTCATCAAAAAGGCCTGTGTCGTCAAACACTTGCAGAATTGTCAATTTCAACCAGAGCTACTCTATTGGCAGCATGGATGCAACGTTCAGGCGCTCCAGTCATATCAGCCGCACAACTTGAAGAGCTAAGCCAAAGCATTGGACCAAACAAAAAACCTGGCCTAAGAGACCTTCCAAACAAATGGAAGATTCATTGGTGTAAAGATTCAGTGCAAATCAAACAGCCAAACCTAAAGGAATAACCAGCAAAAAGCAGTTATCCAAAAGGTTCCTTTGCTTGTTTTCGAAAAGTCTCACCCCTTCAGAAAACAACAAAACAGCAATTATTCATTTAAGCAGCAGCCGAACGACGACGTCGCGTCCTGCCAGGAGCGGTTTTGTCACCGAGAGATTCATCTTGGGCTGACTTCTCAGGATTATTGGAGGTTTTGGAAGTAGCAACAGCACTTGATGAACCTTTTGCTCCAATTTTTACTGGCGCCGGTGCTCCAGTTGTACGGCCTATTCGACTGGACTGTCGAGAAGACTTGGTTGCTTGTGAATCAGGCTCTTCTTCAACTCGTCCTTTATAAGCAGGAGTACCACCTGGAGCAGGCTGAACAAGACAAAGAATCAATGGTTCAACCTGCAATTCGCGACGCATGCGTCGCGACAAACCTACTTCAACTTCTCTCTGGACACCCATCCAATCAACCTCTGGAGCACTACCACCAGTACTTCTCGCTAATTGCTTCCAACGATTCTCAAGAACCCAACTAATTTCCCTTTCTGTCCAAAGAGACATTTTGCGCGCATCAATAGTAGTTACAACTCCTCTCAAATTGACCCTAGGAGGAGCAACCATCACCCCATCCGTACTGATGGCCGCCAAAACTGTGACTACACCATCTTCAGCAAGTTGTTGACGCTCCTTTAAAACACGTGTATCAACAATCCCATTGCGTGAAGCATCAAGCAATTCAATCCCAGCCTTTACAGGTTCTCCTTTGGCAATGGAATCAGGTGTTAATTGAACAACATCTCCATTATCCAAAATCAAAATATTGTCTGATGGAACACCCATCGACTGCGCACTCTTACTATGACAAATGAGCATGCGATGCTCACCATGGACTGGAACAAAGAACTTTGGCTTTGTAAGAGCCAACATCAACTTCTGATCCTCTTGGAAGCCATGTCCAGAAACATGAATACCCTCACCTTTCCCATAAACAACCTTTGCACCAAGCATCATCAAGCGATCAATAGTATTTACTACTGAAATAGTGTTGCCTGGTATTGGACTAGCAGAAAAAATAATCGTGTCACTAGTTTTAACCTGCACATGAGGATGCTCGCCTCGAGAGATTCGACTTAAAGCGGCTAGAGGCTCACCTTGACTTCCAGTCATAAGTAATAACGTCTCACGGTCTGGTAAATCACGAATCTGTTTAATAGGAACAAATAACTCATCTGGTGCACGCATATAACCAAGCTCTCTAGCTTTAGCTATCACATTCAGCATTGATCTACCTAGCAAGCCAACCTTTCTACCGTTCTTAAGAGCTAATTCCAAAATCATAGAAACTCTATGAATAGAGCTTGCAAAAGTAGTAACAATTACGCGTCCATCAGCTTGCGAAATGTGTCTATCTAAAGAGGGGAAAACTGAACGTTCAGGCGGACAAAAGCCAGGGACTTCTGCGTTTGTCGAATCACTAAAAAGACACAAAACGCCCTGTTCACCATGATGGGCTAAACGGGCGAGATCAAAATGCTCCCCATCAACAGGAGTATGGTCAAACTTAAAGTCACCAGTAAATATTATCGTGCCAACTGGAGTAGTAATGGCAAGTGAAAAACTATCAGCCATGGAGTGAGTATTCCTTATAAACTCTACAGAAAAATGTTGCCCAACCTTGACAACATCTCTAGGCCCAACTGTCTGAATAGTTGTCCTATCTGTAACTCCTGCTTCTTCCATTTTTCCTTGGAGCATTGACATGGCCAATCGTGGTCCATGGATGACAGGAATATTGAAATGTTTTAGATGGTGAGATATTCCACCAATATGATCTTCATGGCCATGGGTAACAATCATCCCGCGAATTCGTTCCTGGTTATCGCGGAGATAACTGGTGTCAGGCATTACAACATTGACGCCATGCATTCCATCACTTGGAAATGCAAGACCAGCATCGACAAGCATGATGTCGTTGCCATATTCAAAAACACAAGTGTTCTTACCAATCTCATGTAAACCTCCAAGAGGTATTACGCGAAGGCAAGCCTGCTTGGAATTGCCATCCACACTTGGAACACTTTTGGAATTCACTGAACTGTTTGTAATGGGAGTCATGGGAAAAAGGGTATAAAAGCTAGCTATCAAAAAAGAGAGTGCACTAACTTAAAGAACAAGTTGAAGCCGTTTAGTCAGGTGTGACATAAGGCATTGAGAGTCTGAGAAAGTTCAAACCGCATTTCATTAGAGAGAGGGAGCAAAGGACTTCGAGGAGGCCCAACTGGCCAGCCACTAAGTTCAAGAGCTGCTTTAACTGGAATTGGGTTTGTTGTAGCAAATAAAGCCTTAAAAAGTGGTTGCAACTGCTCATGTAGGACTAATGCGTCTGCAATTTGGCCTTTTAAATAAGCCTCAATCATCGCCTTCAATCTGCGACCAACCAAATGACTAGCCACACTCACAACCCCAACCGCCCCTACTGACAACATTGGCAAAAGCAAGCCATCATCACCGCTATAAACAGCCAAGTTTGGACCGCACTGCAGCCTCAACTGCGTAACTTCATCAGTAGTACCACTTGCGGCCTTAAAGCTAACCACATTCGTACATTCCATTAAACGTGCAACAGTCTTTGGAGAAATCGAGCAGCCAGTTCGACCTGGAATGTTGTAAAGCATTAAAGGCAAGGAAGGAGCAGCATTAGCAACTGCTCGAAAATGAGTCTCAAGACCCTCTTGAGGCGGCTTGTTGTAATAAGGAACAACTACTAGAGCACCATCAGCTCCTGCTGACGCTGCCTCACGGGTAGCTTCAACTGCTTCAGCAGTGCTGTTACTTCCTGTACCAGCAAGAACCTTTACTCCTGGACCTACTGCTTGACGTACAGCCTCAAACAATTGATGCTGCTCATCCCAGCTAAGGGTAGGCGACTCGCCAGTCGTGCCACAAACGACTAAACCATCAGATCCCTGTTCAACAAGATAACGGGCAAGTCTTCCTGCCAAAGCAAGATCAACGCGGCCTTCAGCATCAAAAGGAGTAACCATTGCAGTAAGCAATCGGCCAAAAGGAATAGGGGATAACACTGATAAGGAACTCATGAGGGACTAAGCAATAATTCAGCGATTTGAATAGCGTTTAAAGCTGCCCCTTTGCGAATCTGATCACCACAAAGCCATAATTCCAATGCATTTGAATCGCTGATATCCTGTCTGATTCGACCCACAGCAACTTGATCACGACCAGTGACATCTACTGGCATAGGAAAACGATTTTCCTCAACATCTTCAATCAACTCAACACCTGGTGCCGTAGAGATAATTTGCTTAGCCAGGTCAACTGAAAGAGGCTCGTTAAATTCAATATTGACAGACTCAGAATGTGCCCTTAAGACTGGAACTCTGACACAAGTTGCAGTCAGACGAAAATCAGGCTTATCCATTATTTTTCTAGTTTCATTCAACATTTTCATTTCCTCTTCGCAATAACAATTAGATTCCAAGGGTGAATTATGAAGAAAAAGATTAAATGCCAAAGAATGTGGCAAAACCTTACTTTCAGGAATTCTGCCTTCTAGTACATCTTTGCTAAGAGATTTAAGTTCTTCCATAGCTCTAGCTCCTGCTCCACTGGCTGATTGATAAGTACTCACAACAACCCTTTTGATTTCCGAATGATTCGACAAAGGTGCAAGCACTAAATTCAACAAAATCGTTGTGCAATTGGGATTGGCAATAACTCCTTGATGTTTCAACGCAGCCTCTGGATTTACCTCTGGCACAACAAGTGGAACATCTGGTGCCATACGAAAAGCATTGGAATTATCAATCATCAATGCCCCTTCTCGAGAGATAACAGGGCGCCAGTTACGAGAAACAGCTCCCCCTGCTGAAGCAAAAACTAAATCGACCCCTTCAAACGCCTTGTCATTCACCTCTGTAATGGTATGAGCTTTGCCCTTCCAATTGTGAATACTTCCAGAAGATCGACTGGAACCAAGCAGCCTCAACTCTTCAACAGGAAATAACCGCTCCTCCAATAAATGAAGAAGCTCTTGTCCTACTGCACCACTGGCACCAAGTACTGCAACTTTGAGAGGACGGTCAGAAAAAAAAGGAGGGTTTAACAAGCGTTTTGAACAGGTATAGATCTAAAAGGAGAAGGATGACTTGACCGAAGGACTTTGACCCGCTGGGAAAAAGCGCTACAGCCTTGTTAAACAAAACATTGCTGCCACAATAAGCCTCCACGGTGGCCTCGCCATTTCTTAAGGTGTTCAGCGGCCTGTCCTAGCCCAACATGAGTGCCGCAAACCTGAAGTTAAAAACTGAGAAACGCCCTAAGAGTCGCATCTCAGTAGAAGTAGCCGTTCCAGCCGAAAGATGTAAGGCCAGTTTTGAAGATGCGCTTTCAAGACTGAGCCGATCAGTCAAGCTTCCTGGATTTCGCAAAGGGAAAGTTCCCAAAGCTGTCCTGTTACAAAGAGTTGGCCTCATTCAAATCAAAGCAACTGCCCTTGAAAGTCTTGTTGATGGCATCTGGAGAGAATCCATCAACCAAGAATCCTTAGAACCCTTGTGTGAACCGGAAATATGCGGAGGCTTTGAAGCCTTACTAGAAAATTTCAAGCCAGATGAAGAGCTCAGCCTTACTTTCGAAACAGATATAGCCCCTCTTCCAAAATTAAAAGTAACTAAAGGTTTAACAGCAGAAATTGAATCAATTGAATATGACCCTGCCAAAGTTGATGAACTAATAGAACAATCAAGAAAACAACTTGCAACGATTGTCCCAGTAGAAGATAGACCTGCAAAAATGGGAGATATTGCTGTTATCAACTTCCAAGGAACTTATGCAGACAATGGCAATGCTATTGAAGGTGGAAGTTCAGACTCAATGGATATTGATCTAGAAAAAGGCCGAATGATCCCTGGCTTCATAGAAGGGATTATTGGAATGAAATTAAACGATCAAAAAACAGTAGAGTGCCTATTCCCAGAGGATTACACAAATGAAGAGGCACGGGGTCGTAAAGCTAACTTTGAAATAACCCTCAATGACCTCAAAACACGAGAGTTACCTGCATTAGATGATACATTTGCTCAACAAGCCAGTGACAAAAAGAATTTAAAAGAGCTACGAAAAGATCTAGAAGAAAGGCTCAGAGAAGATGCAAGTCGAAGAAACAGCAGCAATCGTCAGGAGGCACTTTTAAAGACATTAGCTGAACAATTAATCGTTGAATTACCAGAAACTCTTATCCAACAAGAAGTACGAACCCTTATTGAGCAAACGGCAACCAATTTTGCTCAGCAAGGAATGGATGTCAAATCAATGTTTACACCTGAACTTGTCAAATCATTAATGGAGTCTTCCAGGCCTGAGGCAGAAGAAAATCTTCGTAAAACCTTAGCTGTAAGCGCCCTTGCTGAAGCAGAAGGCATCAAACCAAAAGAAGAAGATATAGAAAACAAATACAAAGAAGTTAAACAGCAACTAAGTGGAGAAAGCAAAATCGATCATCAAAAGTTGAGAGAAGCAGTAATAGAAGATCTACTTCGAAAAGAGGTACTTGAATGGCTTGAGACAAATAGCACAATTACCGAGACAGAACCGATAAAGAGCATTGAAAACAAACAATCTTCTGCTAAAAGCTCAAGGGGAAAAGCTACCTCCTCTCAGTCACAAAAAAGCAAAGGCAATACCAAGAGCCCTTCATCTAAGAAACCCAAAGAATGAATACCACTCATAGATTGTTTAAAACACCGTCAAAAGTAATTCGTGTGATAGAAGCCACTCGCAATCATCAAATCAAAAACCAATGGGAAGGAGCTCTTCCCATTTCAGGACCAGGCGTATTGCCTACCGTCATAGAACAATCTGGTCGTGGCGAAAGAGCTTTCGACATCTATTCCCGTCTCTTACGAGAAAGAATCATTTTTCTCGGTACCGATGTAAATGACCAAGTAGCAGATGCACTCGTAGCGCAAATGCTTTTTCTAGAAGCAGAAGATCCCGAAAAAGACATTCAGATCTACATAAATTCGCCTGGAGGGTCTGTAACAGCCGGTCTGGCTATTTACGACACGATGCAGCAAGTAAATCCTGATGTAGTGACAATCTGTTATGGCCTCGCCGCCAGCATGGGAGCTTTTTTGCTATCAGCAGGCACCAAAGGCAAACGTCTAGCACTTCCAAATTCAAGGATCATGATTCATCAACCCTTAGGGGGAGCACAAGGCCAGGCAGTGGATATAGAAATACAAGCAAAAGAAATTCTTTATCTGAAAGAAACCTTAAACAGCCTTTTATCAGAGCACACTGGCCAATCCCTCACAAAAATTGCTGAAGACACTGACCGAGACCACTTCCTTTCCCCGCAAGAAGCGGTTGAATACGGCCTGATCGACAAAGTAGTGGACAGCCTCTAGTCAGAAGGAATAGTTACGGAAAGCTGACTAAAAGCTTTTCTCCAACGATCCTATGAATTAAGGCTGACCAATTCAGTCAGATCTGTGAACCACATTTAAGTGATCAGCGCCCGATGGCAAAGTTCGACGCCCATCTGAAGTGCTCATTCTGCGGCAAGTCCCAGGACCAGGTACGAAAACTAATCGCCGGACCAGGCGTTTACATCTGTGATGAATGCATAGATCTATGCAACGAAATTTTGGATGAAGAGCTCATAGATAGCCAAGGAAACTCACGCCATGCCCACGAATCAACTCGAAAAGCAACAGGGGCGACCAAAAACAGTGGCAAACCTGCACCAACACTTGCCTCAATACCTAAACCACTTGAAATCAAAAGCTTCTTAGACCAACAAGTAGTTGGGCAAGAATCAGCCAAAAAAGTTCTCTCAGTTGCGGTTTACAACCACTACAAACGTCTTGCATGGCAAGGAGATGGCAAAGGAGAAACCAATCAAACGGCAACAAAGCTGCAAAAATCAAATATTCTTCTAATCGGACCTACAGGATGTGGAAAAACCCTCCTGGCTCAGACCTTGGCAGAGCTTCTAGATGTACCTTTTGCTGTAGCTGATGCCACAACTCTTACTGAAGCGGGCTATGTAGGCGAAGATGTTGAAAACATTCTGCTGCGGTTATTACAAAAAGCGGACATGGATGTAGAACTTGCTCAACGGGGAATTATTTATATCGATGAAATTGACAAAATCGCGCGCAAAAGTGAAAACCCATCAATTACTAGAGATGTTTCTGGAGAAGGGGTTCAACAAGCATTGTTAAAGATGCTAGAAGGTACAGTTGCAAATGTGCCTCCCCAAGGTGGGAGAAAGCATCCTTACCACGACTGCATTCAAATAGATACAAGTCAAATATTATTTGTCTGCGGGGGAGCATTTGTAGGTCTTGAAGATGTAGTGCAAAGAAGGCTGGGAAGAAATTCAATTGGCTTTATGCCAACTGACAATCGTGGCAGAACTAACATCACAAAAGACCTAAAAACTGCCCAAGTTCTTCATAATCTTGAACCCGATGACCTTGTTAGATATGGCTTGATTCCTGAGTTCATTGGTCGTATGCCAGTTAGTGCCGTACTAGAACCTTTAGACGCAGAAGCACTGCAATCAATTCTGACTGAACCAAGAGATGCACTTGTAAAACAATTCCGCACACTACTAAGCATGGACGATGTGCAATTGGAATTTGAAACCTCTGCAATCGAAGCAATCGCTCAAGAAGCACATCGAAGAAAGACCGGTGCAAGAGCACTAAGAGGAATTGTGGAAGAGTTAATGCTCGACTTGATGTACGACTTGCCGTCTCAAAAAAGTGTCAAAAAATACACGATTACAAAAGAGATGGTCGATAACCACACACATGGGAAAATTCTCTCATTACCTGATAAAAAAGACTCCTCTCCATCAGAGAAGGAATCGGCCTAACGAAATGACAGCTGCCGATCACCTTACGGTGCCAAGGCAGCATGGCCTCTTTATGCACCATGGAATAGATCTTGGTGATGGCACAGTTGCGCATTATTTAGAAGGCAAAGAAATTCTTCGCAGTTCTTTAGAAGAGTTTTGTTGTGGAGAAACAGTAACAGTTGTTGAACATCAAAATTCCTCTACTGCTGGCGTGACTCTTCGACGAGCCATGGGGAGAATTGGGGAACAAAAATACAACCTCCTATTCAACAACTGTGAGCATTTTGCTAACTGGTGTAAGACCGGTCTGCATCGCAGCCTTCAAATGGAGGAATGGCTTCAAACCTCCAGCATGGGAGCTCTTGCCCTTGGACAGCTAATGCCAGCAGCTCTACTAGGAGGCTTGAGACTGCTACTTCGTGAAGGCCTCACAGATGAAAGCGCCAAGCAAAAAGCTTTGAAAGGACTTAAACAATTAACAAAACTAAGGTTGCTCTTACAAAACAAACTGGAAGAGGTTCTTAGTGAAATAGAAACTTGGACAGAAGCCAATTCAAGCAAGACTTCTTTTAATGAAAACAAGACTGCATCCACTAACCTTTTAAACACAGGACACAGGATCGCTGATGAACTAAATGCTGTAGAAGATCTCGAAGAACGTATAAATTCACTAATAAATCATCGAAGTCCAAAAGCTAAGTATTCTCAATACCCCGACAGCAGCGAATGAGCCAGCCATATCAACCGCTGCATCACAAATACAGACCACAACGTTTCAGTGATCTGGTGGGGCAAGAAGCAATTGCGGCAACACTGACTCAAGCAATAATCACCAATCGAATTGCACCGGCATATCTCTTTAGTGGCCCCAGAGGAACTGGTAAAACCTCAAGCGCAAGAATCTTTGCACGATCTCTAAATTGTCTAAATAGTGAAGAGCCAACACCCACACCCTGCGGAACTTGTGCAATATGCACATCAATTGCCACAGGAACCGCTCTAGACATAATCGAAATAGACGCAGCGTCGAATACAGGCGTAGAAAATATTCGCGAGCTTATTGAAAGATCAAGATTTGCCCCAGTAAAAGCAAGATGGAAGGTTTATGTCATCGACGAATGCCACATGCTGTCCACAGCCGCATTCAATGCTCTATTGAAAACATTGGAAGAACCACCGCCAAAAGTAGTTTTCGTCATGGCAACTACAGATCCCCAAAGAGTCCTTCCAACAATTCTGAGCAGATGTCAGCGCTTTGATTTCCGGCGAATCCCTTCAAAAGCTTTAGAAGATCGCCTCAAAATGATCGCGTCCCATGAAGAGATTTCAATACAACCAGAAGCATTGCGTTTAATCGCAGAAAGAGCGCAAGGAGGACTTCGTGATGCAGAAAGCTTGCTCGACCAGCTAAGTCTTCTTCCGCAACCAATAAAAACCACTGCTGTATGGGAATTGCTTGGAACAGTTCCGGAACAAGAGCTTCTGAAACTAGTTAATTTCTTGTCTACTAAAAATCCTGTCTTGTTATTAGAAACCTGTAGAAGCCTGCTAGATCAAGGGAGTGACCCCGGCGCCATCCTTCAAGGATTCGCAACAATCCTTAGAGATCTAGTACTAGTTAATGCAGCTCCTGATAAGCCAGAGCTTTGCAGCCTGTCACAAGATTGTCATGGTGAACTGATCTCACTTGCAAGCCAGGTTGATCCTCAACAACTCTTGGAATGGCAATCACAATTAAAAGGTACTGAAAGTCAACTCCGCCACAGCCTCCAACCAAGACTTTGGCTAGAAGTTCTACTTCTAGGCCTACTGGCAAAAAATAAAAATCAATTCGAATCAAGCGATTCAAAAGACAAGGATTTGAAGCAACAAGAAATCAAAGCAAGTATGACATCAATCAATTCAAAAGTGAACAACAATGGGAAAGATTTACTTATTAAAAATAATAATCAAGAATTATCTTTCACCCCCCCTCAATCAGATCTTACGCCCAAATTAGATTCAGAAAAAAAAGATCTTAACGAATTATGGAAACAAATACTGGGCAGTCTTGAATTACCCTCTACCAGAATGTTGTTATCACAACAAGCCAAGCTGGTCCGTATTACGTCAGACCGAGCAGTTATTCAGGTCGCAAGCAATTGGATGGGAATGGTTCAAAGCCGAGTCAACCTTTTAGAAGAAGCTGTTCAAAAAGCCTTGGGGACTCACAAACAAATCATTCTTGAAATGCAAAATGAAAAAAAAGCATCAGAAAAACCTTTGCCAGAAAATTCTATTGCAATTGAGCAGACAAAAAAACAAAGTCATTCATCTTTTAATTCGCAAACTATAAATACTCCAAATCAATCTTCAGAAAAGAAAAAAGATATAAAACCCCAAGCAAATATGTCTTCACAAGAACGAGACTCACAAGCACCAAATTCTGCACAAGAATTAGAACAGATAGATAATCAAGCAAAAAATTTAGCTGATTTTTTTAATGGGAAAGTATTAGATATTGAACTTTGAAAATTTCAATCTATCCCTCACCACTATGAGCAGTCTTAGCCCAAACTAAACGCTTTGGCATAATTGCCATTCTTAAAGTTACCCATGGAATTACTACAAACCAATGGATCAAATAAACAATTGCTAAAAAGAGCCTCCATGGAGTTGGTCTAGGCAAAGGTGGACCCGCACTACTACTTCTACAGCCGCGCCAATAAGCCAAGCCTGAAATACTAAAAGCCACAATAGAAAGAGGCCAATATGTAGGGATGGTTTTCGTTAAAGCACTAGTGACTAAATCCCAAAAAGAGACCACAGGAAGTGCATATTGAAGAAGAAAGAAACATGCCAAGTCACGACGTTGACCAAACGTCAACTGACCGGATATCAAAGTAGGCCAATAATCAAAAAATCGCTGCAATCCACCCTCAGCCCAACGTTGGCGTTGTCTCCACAATGCTGAAACATTCGACACTCCCTCCTCCTGAACAGGAGGATCCCAAAGTATGCCAATAAGAGCTCCAGCAGCGAGAAAACGAAAACTCAGGTCAAGATCATCAGTCACTGTCTCTTCATTAAATCCACCACAAGATTCAAGAACACTGCGTTTTAGAAGCTGACCATTGCCTCGCAACTCAGCGACACCCCCTCCTGCCAAACGACCTTGCTGAATAAGCGCATCCATTGCCATCTCCATCGCCTGCAACCTAGTGAGAAAATTATGCTGAGCATTCACAACTGCTTTTCGCAATTGGACAGCTGACCATCCACCACTCCTGGCAAAAAGAACCAACCGCTGAAGTAGATCCTCCTCAAACTGAGCATCAGCATCAAGAATCAAAAGCCAATCTCCCTTTGACTGATGAAGCACAAGATTCAATGCGCCCGACTTCCCACCTCCTGCACCCCTTTCACGACGAAGCACTTGAAGCTGAGGAAACTGTTGCTTCAACTCCTCTAATAAAACTGGTGTGCGATCCTCACTTCCATCATCAACAATCCATAGAGCAAGTTTGTCTTGAGGGTATCTAAGAGTCCCTAGACGTTTCACCAATCTGCCCACAACGGCTTCTTCATCTCTAGCGGCCACCAAAACATCCACTGAAGGCCATGTCCCTGGAAAGGTTTCTGGCTTTATGGAAGCATCCTGGAGATTAGGCTTAGTGCGATCTTGCAATACAGTTCTTAATCCATAACCTCCCAACAAAAACGCCAGAGTTATGGCAGGGAAAAGACTTTTACCAACTTCCAACCAGTGTGGCGCTGCACCTGCCCAACCACAAGCAAGTAAGAACAGGGCTGTTTTGCCGCGTCTGTGATCAGCAGTAACTGAAGCGGCGACCATGTACAAACCTTAGTTCCTCGACTCTAGGAGGCTTTCCGCTAGTCAGGCAAAGGTCCATAAATTGTTCCTGGGTAATAGTGATTAAGTATTTCTTCAGTAGTCCAATAATTTCGGGCTAAATCAATTGCCCCAGCCTGTGATAAGCCAGCACCATGACCAAAACCACCTCCAGAAAAACTCCAGATTCCTTGAGCAATAGGTTCGACGACAAACAAAGTGCTCGGCAATTGACGCAAGGTTCTACGAATATTGTCCAAGCGCAATACAACTGAAGGCTCATTCTTTCTACCTACAACCTCCAAAGCAATCGCTCTTCCGCTAACTCCGCGTTCAATCACTGAAACACTCTTTGGCAAGCCAAAATCAGGAACATAAGAAAGTAAGGCTTTCTGTAATTGAGCAGAAGTCAAAGTGCGAACCCACCTAAAACGACTATGTTTCCTTCCATAAACTCCTTCTTGCGAACTCAAAAGTTCTTTTACAGCAAAATTATTCTTAATAGGCAACTTAAAGCGATCAATCCATTGCTTTGTTCCATCTAATTGCGCCCTCAAATAAGGCACAGGTGCCATATCCCAAGCCTCTTGCCCAGAAGCCATAACACCACCATTACTTGCATGATATACAGCATGAATTGGCTTTCCTTTCCAACTGAGAACATTGCCTGATGTATTAACTATTGCCTGCCTAACTTGAGCACTAGCTTTCCGTGGATCTTTATATACCTGGCATTGAGTATCACTGCATAAATGATATCCATCGACAGCAAATCTATGACTATTCGCTAAAGCCCAAGTACGAGCCAAAACACTTTGAGCTGCTAATGCAGCTGGAGGTGATGATGATCCAATCTCATGAGGCACAACGCCCTCCAAATACTCCTCCAAAGGAACTTCTTGAATTAAAGTCCAAGTTCCATAAGCATCAGGCTGCAAGATAAAAGTCCCGCGATAAACACCACCATTCCATTTCAATCCATCAGGAGCCTCAATTTTGATTGGACCCATCAGAGTAGTTTCACCATTAAGGCTATTAATAACTGGTTTAATTATTGAATGAACCTTTTTCTTCCATGAAAAAGATTGAAAGCCATCTGGAATCGGTACACCTTCTGGAAGCCAAACCTGCCAACTATTCGGACGTGCAATTAAAGATTGCAACCCCAACATTCTTAATTTAAGAGCAATTTTTTCCGCCGATTCAAAACTTGCAAAAGGGCCTATCACCTGCCTACTTATATTATAAGTAATGTCCAGAGGAATCCTTTTCCAATTAAGAAAAAACGCTACTTCCTTATATTCTTTCTGACTATGTAAATCCCTCAATAACAAAGGTTTACCAGCACTTTGAAGAAGCACTGGCGATGAAACCCCAAACCCCTTCTCTTTTCCCAAATGAGATTCCAAAGCAACGAACAAAGTTGGATTTCTGCCATAAAGTTCTGGTGCTTCAGAGACTTCTAAATGGGTTGAGAAAATTTCTCGATTCGGGGTTTTTACCTTTTGGAATTGACACCCAAAGCTCAAACCACTTAGAAGAAATATGCACCAGTATCTACTTGATCTCAATCTCAAAAAGTCCATATAGGAATACATACATAAATCAAAAATTTGGCGACTGGCAGGTCTAGGTCGTAATCTTGTCAATTGTGCAAGCTGTCAGACATGCCTAAGCTAAAGACCCGCAAAGCTGCTGCAAAGCGGTTCAAGGCAACAGGCACTGGCAAATTTATGCGCCGCAGAGCATTCCGCAACCACCTTCTTGACCACAAGAGCCCAAAACTCAAGCGCCATTTGGCTACTAAAGCAGTAGTAGATGAACGTGATGAGGACAATGTGCGTCTAATGCTCCCTTACTCCTAAGGTAAGGTCCGCTCTGAGAAGATCGTTCACTTTTAGCTGATTCCCCACTTATCAATTCGTTCCCATGTCCCGCGTAAAGAGAGGCAATGTAGCCCGCAAACGTCGCAATAAGATTCTCAAACTCGCTCGTGGTTTCCAAGGAAGCAATAGCAGGCTTTTTCGCACAGCCAATCAACGCGTGATGAAAGCGCTTTGCAATGCCTATAGAGACCGAAGACGCAGAAAGCGTGACTTCCGCCGTCTTTGGATCGCAAGAATTAATGCTGCAGCAAGGATTAATGGCTTGAGCTATAGCCGCCTAATAGGCGGGCTAAAAAAAGCCGATGTGCGCCTGAACCGTAAAATGTTATCCCAGCTAGCTGTAATTGATCCTAAAAGCTTCAGCCAAGTCGTTGCTTCAGCAAAAGGATAACATTTTACTAAATACATCTATAAAGAAAGCAACTATTAAATTGCTTTCTCAATGTCAAATAAAAGAGTATTGAGATTATTTCTGTCTTAAGCCAAAATTCATGAAGAGATAGTCTAAAACTTATAAATTAAATCTCAACTTTTTGAAGTATATAGATTATTTTATTTCAGTCACTACACTTATGAATTGAAATCAAATTGAAGAGCTTCAAACCTTATGCTTGAAAGTCCCAAACGCATACCAGTTTCTAGATCTGCTCATTAGCCATGAACATTCTCCAGCCTCAGACCTATCTAATCGGCCTGATTGGCTTGCTAGCTATTGTTGCAGTACTAGTAGGACGGCAACTTCTTCGAGTCAGGAAAGACGAGATGAAGCTTCTTCGTCTCGAAAAAGCTGGAGCTTCTTCATCCAAAGAGGCTGCCGATTTATACGAACTAGCATCAGTTCAATTGAAAAAGCGTCTTTATACGCAAGCCACTGGGACTCTCCGTCAAGCATTGAGAAAGCTCAAAGATGAACCAGACGAAGCGAAAGCACTTATAGAAAATGCGCTTGGTTTTGCAATAGCAGCGCAAGATGACTTTGAAGCAGCAGTGATTCACTACCGAGCTGCCTTATCAGCAAAAGAAGATTATCCAGTTGCACTTAATAACCTTGCTTATGCCCAACAGCGTCTAAATAAACCTAACGAAGCATTAGAGCTCTATAAAAAAGTTTTAACAATCGAACCCAACAATAAAACCGCTGCCAAACAACTAAAGCGATTAGAAAAAAATCAAGGGAAAGTCAATGAAAATATTCTAAAAGCTGAGGATAAAGGATTTTAAATTAAGAGAAATAGTTCACTAAAAAGGAATTTAGAAAAATCATTCCATGAAATCTGTCTTAAGATTAATTCCTGCCCGTCAAACATTTGAAACATAAAAAAACACACCTGAGATATCATTTTCAAAACGACCTTTAAATGCACTCATGGATAAAAATACTAATGATCCTCTAACTATTGGGAACAAGATTTTTCATAGTCGGCTTTTGACTGGTACAGGGAAATATCCAACTGTTGAAACAATGCAAGAAAGCTTACTTAACTCAGGCTCAGAGATGGTCACGGTAGCGGTGCGTAGAGTCCAATCAGGGCAGGCAGGCCATCAAGGGCTACTCGAAGCAATTGACTGGTCAAAATTCTGGATGCTGCCTAATACAGCAGGCTGCACCAATTCAGAAGAAGCTATTCGCGTTGCAAGATTAGGTCGAGAACTTGCAAAATTAGCTGGCCAAGAAGACAACAATTTCGTGAAGCTAGAAGTTATTCCAAAGAACAATCACTTATTACCCGATCCAATTGGAACGCTTGCAGCCGCCGAACAACTTGTAAAAGAAAAGTTCATCGTTTTGCCTTACATAAATTGCGATCCAATACTTGCCAAGCGGCTCGAGGAAGTTGGATGCGCCACTGTCATGCCATTGGGATCACCAATAGGCTCGGCTCAAGGAATTAGAAATGAAGCAAATATTGCATTAATTATCGAAAACGCAAACGTACCTGTAGTTGTTGATGCAGGTATTGGTGTACCTAGCGATGCAGCACTTGCTCTAGAAATGGGTGCGTCCGCAGTCTTAATAAATAGTGCGATTGCTCTTGCCCAAAAACCCAGTGAGATGGCTAAAGCAATGGCATATGCAGTTGAAGCAGGGCGCAAAGCATTTCTTGCAGGCCGTCTAATAGAAAGTCCAACGGCATCCCCCAGTTCGCCCGTGCAAGGCATCATTAATTAGCAACAATTGATGAAGCCGCATAAAGGAAGGTAACGGAACTGACTCAAAAGACGATTGACTCCATAAGGTCCGCCGAGCTGTATTTACAAAATGCCGATTACCGAAGAAGGCGGTGGACGGCTCAACTCTTTTGCACAAGAACCTGAAATAGAGGTGATTGAAACAGGGTCGAGTTCTGGCAGTGGTTTTCGTCTACTGCTTATATTTGGCATATTGCTTATAACGGCACTAATCACTTTCAGAGTTACCACTAGCTGAAAACGCTGTAGTAGCTTGAGCCTAGTGAGCAAATAGCTCTTTCCTACAGGAGTTTGGGTTGAAAGTTCTCGTTCTAGGTGGAGATGGCTTTTGTGGCTGGCCTTGTGCTGTAAACCTTGCCGACCAAGGGCACGATGTTTTGATCGTAGACAACCTCAGTCGCCGCAAGATAGATATCGACCTAGAGGTTGAATCTCTCACCCCAATAACAAACATCAAAACTCGCCTACAAGCCTGGGAAGAAATAGGTGGTAATCCGATGCAATTCGAGCACATCGATATTGCCCGTGAATACGACCGGCTAGTTGCACTCCTACAGAAAGAAAAGCCCAATGCAGTTATTCATTTTGCAGAACAAAGGGCAGCTCCCTACTCAATGAAGACAAGTGCAACCAAGCGCTACACAGTCGACAACAACGTCAATGGAACTCACAATCTCTTAGCAGCAATTGTTGAAAGCGGTCTTGATATTCACGTTGTTCACTTAGGGACTATGGGGGTTTATGGCTATGGATCCCATAGAGGCGCAACTATTCCTGAAGGATATTTAAAAGTCGAAGTTCCTCAACCAGATGGAAGTCGCTTCAAAGAAGAAATTCTTCATCCAGCCAATCCTGGCAGCGTTTAT
The DNA here is from genome assembly GCA_003215335.1 of Prochlorococcus sp. AG-409-P01. Classification (GTDB taxonomy): domain Bacteria; phylum Cyanobacteriota; class Cyanobacteriia; order PCC-6307; family Cyanobiaceae; genus AG-409-P01. The sequence continues at coordinate 17,560 of QCKM01000011.1, forward strand.
CACATGACCAAAACGCTAGATCAATTGCTATTCCTCTATTACAACAAAAACGACCAAATTCGCATTACTGACCTTCACCAAGGCATTGTCTGGGGAACAAATACAAATGCAACAAACCGCGATCTAAGGCTCACTAACCGTTTTGATTACGACGGGGATTACGGGACAGTCCTAAATCGTTTCCTAATGCAAGCCGCTATTGGTTACCCCCTCAGCGTGCATGGCACAGGAGGGCAAACTCGTGCATTTATACATATCCAAGATTCTGTTAGATGCGTACAACTAGCTCTAGAAAATCCACCAAAACAAGGTGAAAGAGTCAAAATCTTCAACCAAATGACAGAAAGTCACCAAATAGGCGAACTTGCGAAAAAAATAGCAGGACTAACTGGCGCAAAACTGAATTACCTCCCCAATCCCAGAAATGAAGCTATCGAAAACGATTTAATTGTCGACAATCGTTGTTTTATTGAGTTGGGTCTCAAACCAACCACACTCGACGATGGATTACTTACTGAAGTTGTAGAAGTTGCACGACGTTGGGCTGATCGTTGTGACCAAAGTCGTATCCCATGCATGTCAGCATGGACCTCAACACAAGCTCAAGCGATCAAGCAGAATCCCTAAACGTCTGATTTATCAATGGTGTCCCAGTGAAGATTGCCTTTTTCACAGAAACTTTCCTTCCAAAAGTTGATGGCATCGTCACTCGGCTGACTAAAACATTGCAACACCTCATAAAAGCAGGTGATGAAGTGTTGGTTTTCTGCCCAGAAGGCGCCCCTACCAATTACATGGGTGCCTCGGTTATCGGGGTCCCAGCAATGCCATTACCTCTATACCCAGAACTCAAACTTGCTCTTCCAAGACCTGCAGTTTCTGAAGCTCTTGAATCTTTCCAACCAGATCTAGTTCACGTAGTAAACCCAGCAGTTCTGGGATTAGGTGGGATTTGGCTAGCTAAAACAAATGGCATCCCTCTATTAGCTAGCTATCACACTCATCTCCCTAAATATCTAGAGCATTACGGCATGGGGATGCTAGAGCCATTGCTTTGGGAATTGCTAAAAGCAGCCCACAACCAAGCAGAACTCAATCTATGCACTTCTACTGCGATGGTGGCTGAACTTAGTGAGAAAGGGATTCAACATACCGCGCTTTGGCAAAGAGGAGTAGACACAGAAATTTTTAGGCCTGAGCTCCGCAGTAATGAAATGAGGAAACGTCTTTTAGGAAAACACGATGATCAAGGAGCACTCTTGCTCTATGTAGGAAGACTGTCAGCCGAGAAGCAAATTGAGCGCATCAAACCCGTATTAGATGCACTTCCTCAAACAAGATTGGCTCTCGTTGGAGATGGACCACACCGACAACAATTAGAAAAAACCTTTGAAAATACAGCAACAACATTCGTGGGCTACCTAAGTGGCCAAGAATTATCTAGTGCATATGCAACTGGAGATGCCTTTCTTTTCCCATCCAGTACAGAAACATTAGGACTAGTTCTGCTGGAAGCAATGGCAGCTGGTTGCCCTGTCGTAGGTGCCAACCGTGGTGGAATTCCTGACATCATCACTGATGGAGAAAATGGTTGTTTATACGAACCTGATGACCCAAATGACGGTTCCAAAAGCCTAATCAAAGCAACAAAAAGACTTTTAGGTAATGAAGTCGAACGCAAGGCAATGCGCAACGCAGCTCGTGAAGAAGCAGAGAGATGGGGGTGGGCAAGTGCTACAGAACAACTAAGAGGCTATTACCAAAAGGTCATAACTGATTCATTGAAGCTAGTGGCTTAAGAACTGAGCAAGAATCCATCCAGAAACTATCAATTTGTTCGATTCGCATTCCATACCTCAAGGACACTTCTAGCCATAGGTAAAGCATGAACAGACCCTCCCCCAGGAGTGTTCTGTGCAAAAGCAACAACAACTATTTCACTTGCTTGAAAAGGAGCAAAACAAACAAACCAAGCGTGATCCAATCCTCCAGAACTGTCTTCGGCAGTCCCTGATTTTCCTGCAACTGGTGGAAGCGTAGAGACATTAATCGCATAGCCAGTACCCGCTTGAACAACTTTCAGCAGTCCTCGTCTCAAAGTTTCATATGTAGTGTGCTTGATCACAACTTTCTTTTTCTTTTTTGGAGAAAGCCAATCAGTATTCCCATTCACCAAATGAGGTGTAACAAGGTAGCCACCATTGGCAAACACCGCATAAGCACGTGCGAGCTGCAAAGGAGTGACCTGAACAACAGACTGGCCTATCGAAGCACTGGCCATGTCTTCAAGCATCCATGGAGTACTTCCTGGGGCGCTCCAGTCTCTTCCTTGTGCAGCCCATTTCTCATGGCCGACTAATCCGTTGTTTTCCTCATAAGCAAGCTCACTCCCAGTGGGTGAATCAAATCCAAGTTTTACCGCAGCCTCATAAAGCGCATTAGAACCAACGCCTACCCCTACCTGATAAAAAAAAGTATTACTAGAAAAACGTAATGCATCCTCATACCCAATAGTTCCAAAACCCTTACCGTTATGGTCAGGAAAACAATGACTCCCATAAGTTATACATTTCTTTGTAGTCAAAAGGACTTCTGGAGGAAACTTACCTGTCTCCATTCCAGCCATACCAGTTACTAATTTAAAAGTGCTTCCAGGATCATACGCATTAATAGCTCGACTCAATAATGGTTTCTTAGATGAAAAGAAAAGGTTATTATATTCCTTCTGGTTAAGAACAAATCTTGAAAAGAAATTAGGGTTAAATGTAGGTCTACTCGCCATGGCAAGGATAGAGCCATCACGCGGATCCAAAGCAACTATGGCTCCAGCTTTTTTATCTGACAAAGCCTTCTCAGCAGCTAACTGCAATTCAAAATCAAGGGTTAAAGTAAGATCCCTGCCAGAAATAGCCGTTTTTTCGCCAAGGTTACGTTGAACCATTCCCATGGCATCTACCTCTAGCATTTGCCCACCCCATTGACCTCTTAAATGATCCTCAAAAGCTGCTTCAATACCTCTTCTGCCAATTCGATCTCTGATCAAATAACCCTTTTTAGACAACCATTTATATTCATCTTTGGTAATCAACTGAGTATAACCAAGAACATGAGAGGCTAGAGTTGCATGAGGATAATAACGAAGGAAATCAACATCTACTTGAACACCTTTAAAAGTAGACCTTTGCTCTTCAAAACGTAAAACTTGATTGATCTTTAAATCGGTAGCCAAAGTGATTCGATACAATTGCTTTTCAAGACCTTCTTTACGTCTTTTATTAAGAGCATCCCGAGGAATGTTTAATAACCTAGAAAGACTTTCCGAAAGAGCATCCCATCTCTCAACACTTACAAGTCGAGGTTGTAGATAGAGGTTATAAGTGAGTCTGCTAGTAGCAAGTACTTCACCCTTACGGTCTAAAAGTCTTCCCCGAAGTGGTGAACGAGCAATCAATCGAATACGATTCTCATCTGCAAGTTCTCGATAACGGGAACCTTGCCAAACTTGCAGCCAAAAAAGCCTTCCCACCATCACAAAACATAACCCCATCACCAAAGTGATGAATAAGGTGGGCTGATTACTTAAACCGCTTTTCCGCTCTGTTGTAGGTAAATTCGGCTTATGTTCCATCAAATCAATCGCTTTGATTGAGAGTATTGGATGAATCACAAGAAGAATGATCCAACTGCTTCCTAAAAGAATCCAAACGCCCTTCAATACGTTGAAGAGCATTCTCTAAAGCCTTTTGTTCTTCCAGGTCTGGTTCTTTATCAAAATCATTGGCAATATCGACCCTCACTTCCATCACCGGGTTACCAAGGCCTGGGTGAATTTGATCCAAATAATCACGTAAATATCTTGCTGCTGAGTCCCCCTCTTTCTTAAGACTGTCGAAAGGATCCGTTGATTCGTTAAAAGCTTCAGCAACCTTTCCGGGTCCACCTTTTCTCACCCTTTCGACCATTGCCAAGCCAACAGGAAGAAATTCCTGCATAAAAGTCAAACGAATACTTTCTAAAGGATCCTCAGCCATTTCAGCCTCAGAAGTTATCTGACCCTAGTCTGCTCGGAAGGCATCAAGTATGTAGACGATGAGACTTGAGAAACTCCCATTGACCAACCTCCAACTCCAGCAAGTAAAACCAAAGCAATTAAGGGTCCAAAAGCTTGATGCGTAGTTTCTAAAGCCATCCATTCTTTCCACCTTCGCCAAAATCGTTCTCGAGCAAAGCGCCGCCTTTCGCTCATTTCAACTCGATCTCGACGCCGAAATGATTTTTCAACCCAGCGCTCAAAAGCACGTTTCTTAGTGACAGCCATTTTTCTCTCAACTTCAAGAAGCTGGCCTGCGGTCAGTTCAGGGTGAAATGTCCCGATCAACTCAAGAGTCTTCAGAAACATCTCAACAGCGGCATCTTTAATGACTCGTTGGTCATCATCCAAGAAGGTCCAATCAAGTTCTGGGTAAAAGCGTGTCCTATTAAGGGTGATTTGATCTTCACCTAATTGCCCTGGCTCTCTCAACCATCGATCAGTGTTGCTATCAAACCGTCTCCAATAAAGAAAAGGGTTGATAAAGATGGACTTTCCAGCAACCTCAATACTGTCTTGCTGCAAACGACGCTGTAGTTGCACGTCCTGCTGTTGCGAAACTGTCAATGGACTACCGCCAGTAGACCAGATTATCTAGATCAGCTCAGAAGAACCAGCCCTATCTCAAATTCAGTCACTAAAAAATTTCTCAGCATTTTCAAGGTCTAGAAAGAACACTATGCATATCCTTAAAATCATCGATTTAAGGCAAAACCCCTGAATACAAAAATAAATAATCTATAGATCTAAAGAACACAAGCTCTTTATCATTAAGAATGATATTTAATGCCAATCAATTTTATTCAATGTAAAAGTTCAGAGCAATAAAAGAAACCTTCAAATTACAAAAACTTTATCATCAAACAAAAAGTAAGTTCAGAAAGAAGATTTGATGCCTTAAATTAAATTATTAAAGCAATTTGCAAACAAATAGGTAAACACAAGATCAATATACTGGTCAACTTATTTCTACTACATACCTCTACACCAGGCTCCTCCACTACTATCTAACCATTCACTTGTAGATGCATCTCCTTTGGAAACAGCAATCTTATAGTCTTCACAAGCCCCCTCCTTATCACCTATCTTCTGTTTTGAGATACCACGATTTGTATAAGCCTTAATATACTCAGGGTCAATTTTGAGAACCTTGTCATATGGTTCCAGTGATGCCTCAAAATCTCCTTTACCACTGAACGCATTTCCCAATTGATAATATGCATCTAAATACTTAGAATTTATCTTGAGAGCCTGAAGATAATCATCTATTGATCCTTGGAAATCACCTAAAGTTTTTTTGGAATTGGCTCGATTGTAATACGCATCTGCATCTCTTGGACTATATTTAATAGCTTTGGTATAATCATCAATTGATCCTTGAAAGTCACCAATTGCAGCTTTATCGTAAGCACGATTATAGTAGGCATCTGCATTTTTTGGATTTAACTCTATTGCCTTCTTGTAATCAGCTATTGCACCCCTGATATCCCCACGCTTTGCCTTGTCAATTCCTCTCTTTACATAAAATTCAGAAGTTTGAGCTGTTGCCTTCAAAGGAGAAAGAACCTCAAAAGCAGTACTAACAACAGCCACAGTTCCTATCGTAAGCGAATGTCCAAAAGGGCTTAAGGACAACGCAGCGGCAAAAGCAGCAATGCGACGAGATTTCAAAAGACACCATCTGCTACTCATACCTTAGTCAATGTCATAGGAAAAGCCTCTATCAACAACATCTCTACAAAGACAAGTGACTGAATAAAATCAAATAAAAATTAATCTAGTAATCAATACACTAAGAGAAATCAGGAAAACTAGAAATTAGTCTTTTGAATATTTCCCAATTCCTGCGGACAAGTAATCACAACAATTATTTGCATTTAAGAAAAAGATAGGTGACCTATTTGATCATAAATAGTGATGAAATATTATAAAGCAAATCATGGCTTTATCTCACCTATTCCCATTCTATTGTTCCTGGTGGTTTACTTGTAATGTCGTAGATAACCCTGTTAACACCTTCGACTTCATTCACTATTCGATTCGATATACATTCCAATAAATCATAAGGCAATCTAGACCAATCAGCTGTCATGCCATCCTCACTGGATACACACCTCAAAACAATCGGCCAAGCATATGTACGCTTGTCACCCATAACCCCTACTGAACAAACTGGTAATAAGACAGCAAAAGCCTGCCAAACATTGTGATACAAACCACTATTTTGAATCTCCTCTCGCACTATCAAGTCTGCATCACGCAAACAATTTAGCTTTTGATTAGTCACCTCACCAAGAATACGAATTGCTAATCCAGGGCCTGGAAATGGATGCCTTCTCACAATCTCATCTGGAAGACCTAATGATTGTCCAACCTTGCGAACCTCATCTTTAAATAATCTACGCAAAGGTTCAACTAATTTAAATTGTAAATCCTTTGGCAACCCGCCAACATTATGATGACTCTTGATTTTCACAGCCACACGCTCACCAGTCTGGGGATCAACATTAGTACCTGCACTTTCAATAACATCTGGATACAAAGTGCCCTGGGCCAGATAATCAAAAGGTCCCAAACGGATACTTTCCTCCTCGAAAACTCGAATAAACTCTGCTCCAATAATTTTACGTTTCTCTTCTGGGTCGATTACTCCTTTTAGCTTAGATATGAATCTTTCTCTGGCATTAATATATTCAACATTAATATGAAACTTCTGATCAAAGAAGTTCATTAAGAATTCAGGCTCACCCTTACGCATAAACCCTTGATCAATAAACATACAAGTCAATTGATTTCCAATTGCTTTATTTAATAAAAAAGCCAGGGTTGAAGAGTCAACTCCTCCTGATAATGCAAGTAAGACTTTTTTATCACCAACTTGTTCTCGCACATTACCAATTGCCTCCTCAACAAAAGTGCTAGTCGTCCAATCTGGCTCACAAGTGCAAATGTGATATACAAAATTTCTTATTAAAGCCATGCCATGCTCAGAGTGAACAACCTCTGGATGAAATTGCACGCCATATAAATGGCGTTGATGATCAGCAATAGCAGCCTCAGATGTATTTAAAGTATGAGCTAAGCGGACAAATCCATTAGGCAAAGATTGGACAGAGTCCCCATGACTCATCCACATAGTCGATCCACTTTCAACATTGATAAGAAGTTGTTTCGGATCATCTACTAGTAAAGGTGCCTTGCCATATTCAGCTTTACCAATTGCAGGCTCAACTCGACCTCCTAGCTGTTGAACCATTAACTGCATTCCATAACAAACACCCAAGATTGGAATGCCAAGATTCCAAATCGAAGGATCACAAACAGGGGCTCCTACGTCATAAACCGAGCTGGGACCACCACTCAAAATGATCCCTTTGGGGGCAATGCGAAGAAGTTCTTCAGCTGGTGTTTGATAACTCATGACCAAGGAAAAAACCTCGGTTTCCCTAACCCTCCTAGCGATCAGCTCAGAATATTGAGACCCAAAGTCAAGTATGAGAATGGAAGGTTTTCGTTGATCATCGGGCTGAAGATTGGACATATCACCAAAAAATTGAAATCTCAAACATGCTCAGATAATTCAGATTAGAGAAGCAGTCATGAAGAGCCATAAAGTTTCAAACCAAATTGATCTAACAATTTCACGCCATTCGGGCCTGCCCACCTCAATCGCCTCTTTCGATCAAATGCTGCAGCTCCTATCAACATTGTCCAAGTGCCATAACGCTGAATATAAGCAGCACTGCGTTCTTCAACTCTCAGAACCAAACGTTTCCAAAGTCTTCTAGCAAGCTCAAAATCTCTGCCTTCTAAAAAGATCAATGCGGATTCAATCGTGTCAAATTCCATGAGGGCATTGATGAATTGCAATGGCAACCCCTCCTGAACAGCTAAAGCAGTAAGTATCTCCAAACGACCATCTGCCAAATGATGATGAGTGTGAAAAATGCCTCCCGCTAATTTCACCAATTTGCCGTGATATCCAAAAACAAGTAAACGGCCAACCCTTTCCTCTGCAGCAGCAACCATTAAAGGGCCCAACCAATTGCCAGTCTTTATCAAAGGGCACGCATCTAACCCAAGATTATGAGCCAAATCAAAACCATTGGCACCAATAACCAATGCAAGAGTCCCTCTAAAAGCAGGCGACCTACATAGCCTTCGCAACTCATGAAGAGTCTTCTCAAGCTGCTCAGGGGAAGCACTGCGTTGCACCTCAGCCTGAGTACCAAGCAGCGCTAATCCATCAACAACGCCAAAAGCAGAATTGCTAGTCCGCTCTGCCAATTCTTTACCTCGAGGAAAAACAACTTCAAGTTTGAGCTGTTTATCTTTAGCTACTAGAGGCCTCAAATTTTCTTCTAATAGTTCACGAGCAAATGCAGAAATACAAATTGCTCCACCAGCGCCATAAGTCCCTACACCCATTCCCGCGTCAATTTTTAACCAAGCTTTTGAATCAGTTCTGAGATCCTTCTCGGATGAGTGAATAGGCTCAAGCCATTGAACATAAACCCAAATTTCTAGCCCTCGTGTGAGATCTAAAACCGCACCTGACTCACAATGACTTATAGCCATTGCTCTATCGCCATGAGCCAATAAAGCAGCTGAAGTAACAGGAACATTAATTGACATGTCCTCTTCTGGAACAACAAGTGACTGCTGAGCTTCAAAAGAAGAGCCACGCAAAGTTTTTGTAGCAGCACAAGCTGCGGCAGTTACCCAAAGAGGCAAAATCCACTCCTTAGAACCTCTACGAAAATTTCTGCTCAAAGCCCCTGATTCGGTATTTTTAGGATGACAAATTCTTAACCATTAGACCGTGCAGGAGAAACTAACTCTGATGATCCCCGGTCCTACTCCGGTTCCTGAAAGCGTGCTCCATGCATTAGGGAAACATCCAATAGGCCATAGGAGTGCAGAATTTCAATCAATAGTTAGAACAACAACAGAGCATCTGCAATGGCTTCACCAAACAAAAAACGAAGTCTTGGCAATAACAGGGAGTGGCACGGCAGCCATGGAGGCTGGAATAATCAATACCCTTAGTAAAGGAGAGAAAGTTCTATGTGGAGAAAATGGAAAATTTGGTGAAAGATGGGTAAAAGTCGCAAAGGCCTATGGGTTAGATGTTGAAGTAGTGAAATCAGAATGGGGTCAACCCCTTGACATAGAAGCAATTGGGAATGCACTTGAAACAGACAAAGAGAAAAAGATCAAAGCAGTAATTGTTACGCATTCAGAAACTTCAACAGGGGTGATAAATGACCTGGAATCAATTACTAAGCATGTAAAAAGGCATGAAAAAGCATTGACCATTGCCGATTGCGTAACAAGTCTTGGAGCTTGCGATGTCCCAATGGACAAATGGGGAATAGATGTTGTCGCATCAGGCTCCCAAAAGGGTTACATGATGCCACCAGGATTAAGCTTTGTAGCCATGAGCGATAAAGCTTGGGCCGCAAATCAAGATTCTGACTTGCCAAAGTTCTATCTAGATTTAAAGCAATACAGAAAAGCGTCGTCAAAAAATAGTAATCCGTTTACACCAGCAGTAAATCTTTATTTTGCACTTGAATCTTCACTACAAATAATGAAAAAAGAAGGTCTACCACAAATCTTCGCTCGTCACAGCCTTCATAGGGATGCAGTAGTGGCTGCAATGAAAGCAATTGGACTCAATCTCTTTGCTGCTGATGGTCATGGCAGCCCAGCGATTACAGCAATAGCTCCACAAAATCTTGATGCAGAAGACCTCCGAAAATCAGTAAAAGAGCGATTCGACATATTGCTTGCGGGTGGACAAGATCATCTAAAAGGAAAAGTTTTCAGAATCGGTCATCTAGGGTACGTATGTGATCGCGATATGCTGACAGTAATCGCAGCAATTGAAGCGACACTTGAATCAATGGGAAAACATCCCACCACAATCGGAGCAGGTGTTTCTGCTGCTACAAAACTTCTTAATCAAGCACAATAATCCAATGGTGATTACAAAGACTAAGGTAAACTAAAATATAAAAGTGCGGGTGTAATTCAGTGGTAGAATGTCAGCTTCCCAAGCTGAACGTCGCCGGTTCGAGTCCGGTCACCCGCTTGAATGTATGTTTTTTATCTTATAAATAAATTCTTCATTATTGCTATTCGCTTAAAGTTCCAATATAACTTAAGTCCAAGGTATAGATAAGATTCTAATATTGATAAGCTATCAATTTCTAGGTTTGATCAATTGTAAAATCTGTGGTCCAAGAGCACCAGCCCGACGTTCTTGATCTAATGCCTTCAAAATCAAAGTTCCTGCAGCCTCAAGGTCACCAGCTTCTGCTTGTTGAGAAGCTGAATGAAAATAACTTACTGATGTCTGCAAACAAATTTCACGTTTATTCTGCGCGGCATGCATTGTAGTAAAGATGATATGAAGGTGATGACGGGTCAATCATATGATGACCTTTCATTAAATTTTAACGTGAATTGCCTAAATAAACGCTAATTGGAACAAATTACTAAATTATTCCTATAAAAACAATGAAACTGACCAATTAAATCTTGTGGTCTTTCTAGAACAAGGTTCCACCATATTCCCTGCCATATCTGCGATCTGATCTGGAAGTAAGTCTCAGCGAATTAATCCCATGAATTAAAACATGAATTAAAAAGTGTCCTGAGCAAATTCTAGTTTTGTAAAAAATGGCAATTCTCAAAAATCCTCTCAAGCTCATGCAATTTGTTTAAAACGAACATGCTTATGCAAAAACGCTAAAAACTTTAATGATCTGCACCAAAAGATTGGTTTTGAGAAGCTAGAAATATTAAGCGGCAAGGTTGTCTTGTTCCTCAGACCATGGCTGAGCATCAGTTTGTTGATGATCTGAACCATCAAGCAACTCTTTACATTCACGAAGGATCTGCTCGACACCATCAAGCATGGCTATTTCTTCAGCAGAAGTTTCTTGAGACAAATTTCGAGAATGCAACTCAAGGGCCTCTTGACGTTGCTCAAGTTTTACCAAACGTTGAGACAATGCATTAATAGTCTGAGCAAGGTCTTCTGCCGTACGAGTAATACGAAAGGAACAAGAAGAAGTCATGTTGAAAAATACCTTTAGCAGATAACAACACATAGAAACAATCTGCTCAAGCCTAAATGCAGTATCTGCTCAAAAAGCCCCAGACAATCAGGCTGAAAAAATTGCTCGTTAAGCCATGAATGCGCTGGCTAATCTTTTTATATACACTTTTGCAGGGACAATTGTTGGGCTGCTCACTCTTCTAACCAAAATCACAGCAGCTCTACTTGCCGGAGCTCTTTTAGAAGCCAGATTTGTAATTATGAGTGGTCACCTAAATTTTGCTGAATGGCCTCAAGGAACAAGAACAGTACTCGTGATTGGAATGGGAATAGGTCTAACTAAAGAATCGTTAGAGCAACTGCAAGTACTATGGCAAACAACAGTTTTAATAACACTAACTCTTATTATAATTGGGCTTATCCTTGAACTTTGGAATAGCAGATTACTTGATATCTATCCAATCATTTCGTTATTAGGTGCAGCTCCTGGAGGAACAAGTGGGATGAACATTGTTAGATCAGAATTTGGAGTTGGTGCAGTTTTCGCGGCTGTGCAAACAGTCCGATTAATTACTGTTCTCATGGTTCTGCCAATAACTATCCAATTTTTCGCCACTATGAGACAAATCAGTTCCTGAAGAGGTCTGGACAGAAGCCTAAAAGTCGATAATTTGAGTTGTGCTTAGTTGCTAGTCAAATCATGTCCAAGAATCGAAATTGGATGGTTCTTCCGCTAATAGCGATTTGCCTTGGGGGTACTTGCCTCCAAATAGAGGAAGTAAAAGCAGCTAGTAATGAACCTGGCAGCAAAGGAGCAAAGATTTACTGCTTTATGCGCTCAAATGGCAATGAGCATGAAGTGAGCTGGAAAGCTTCCTATGAACTTATTAAGCGTCAAGCAAGCAGTCTGTTTAAAACTTCTCCTCGCCACGCTGCAGTAATGATCACTGAAGCTGTAGTCAAAGAGCCAAATAGTTTTGCGAACTGTGGTAAATATCTAGGAGATCTATTCCAACCAATAGAAAGAGCTGCTATTGATAAATCAAATTTGAAGAATTCTAGAATCAAAAACACTTCCTATAGCAATACTACTGAAGAGATAAGGAGTGAAGATCGATATAGTTATTAAAGCTAAAATAGTGATTGGAAGATTTCTTATTTGTGGGGTCTTGCTTTCCATTTTTGGCTGCAGAATGCCTGCAACAACAAAAGATCAATTAAACACAATAAGCGTTTCATCACAAGCTTGTCTCGAAGAGCTCAACCTAGCCTTTTTGGAAAAAGCTCTAAAAGATTGCAATGAAGTAATCACTCAATATCCAAATAATCCTGAGCCTCTAAACGACCGCTCACTAATTTATACCTTGATGGGTGATATGAATTCTGCTTGCAATGATGTCAATCAAGCATTAAAATTGCTTGACACTAAAGTCAGTGAAGCAGACCCTTTAGTCCGTCACGAGTTAATTGTACGAAAAGACTCTTGCATAAAACGAGTAAACATGCTTGGCATAGATTGACGTTCAATAGTTATACGGCGATTGCCTAATAGAATGTCTATTTGCTTAGCTTTTGATTCCAATATTCCATCTACTAACTGATCTGCTAAACCCAATTGAAACCAATGGCTTGTAAGTGAGTCTTGCATGCCAATTCTATGGCAACGATCCTCAGCCTGCTCAACATCACCTGGAGTCCAAGGCCTTTCCAAAAGCACTACATGCTTGGCAGTCTGCAAAGAGAAACCTAATCCACCAACCCCGTATGATGCTAATAACAAAGGATTAAGCCCTTTCTGAAACCTCTGAACAATTTCCAACCGCTGATTAATAGTTTGTAACCCAGTCAGTAGTTCACCACCTATCTTTTGCTGTAAAAGAAGTAATGGTTGAATAAAATTACTAAAAAGTACAACTTGTTGTCCACCAACAATTAAATCAGTCAAGAAACTACTAACTACAGGCAATTTAAATTCTGAACTAATTTGCCGCATAGCAGTTAAAACAGCTAAGGATTCAGTCTCTGAACGAACTAAGCCTTGCTGAACCCTATATCGATAATCCTCAACAACCAAAGAAATTCGATGTTGAAAACCAATAGCCTCTAAACCTTTTAACTTAATCTGATGAAACTTGCGATTTTTTGGTCGTAATCCAATTAAAGCCTTCTTTTTCCTATGTAAAATAAATTGACGAGTGTGATTTCTAAGATCTTCTAAATTAGTAACGTCAAAAGAAGACCATTTTCTTTGGCCAGAATGAATACTGCAGTGATCTTGGCAAAAATATTCTTCAAATTTGCGCTGATCACGAGCTAAAGGATGATCAATAGCCGCCAAAAGAGGATATAGCTGTGCTGGTCGTCCATTTTTCATAGGAGTCCCAGTCAGCATCCATATAGCCTGCAAACGAGGATGACGTGCAAGTCGCAAAAGAGCCTTAGTGCGTTTTGCGTTTAAAGATTGCGCAAAATGCGCCTCATCCACAATTAAAAGTGTTCCTGTAGAAGATAACAACTCCACTGGAAGGCTTGCCCAGCTATGTAATTCAATTATTAAATCCAAACTTTTTGCCTCACTCCACCAATGGGCATGCAAACCCACAGGAGCAACAACCAAGACCTTTACATGAGACGAACGAACCATCCCACGTGCAGCCAAAAGAGCTGTAAGTGTTTTACCTAATCCCATCTCATCAGCTAGAACTGCTCCTCGCCGAGCTAGCAACCACCGAGCTCCAGAACATTGATGCAGAAATGGGATTCGACCATCACTCAACTGAGTATGCAACTCTGCTTTCTCCACCAACACACGATGTATTGGCAAAGGTGGCAATGGGTTTTCTAAACAATTCAACCAATTAGCCAAATCATCTTGAACTACAAAACGAGAGCCAAGCTCCTGCTTTAAATTCAACCAAGCCCCTAAAGGGAATTCCCAAACTTTCCGATTGGCAGACCAAAAACCTCTAGGTCTAATCTTTCTCAAATGGGCATGAGTGACTGCATCAAAAGGAAAAGAAACCTTGATCAGACCTTCTGGGGTTAACCCTAAAGAACAACTAGATGGAAAGACAGTTCCCCTAATCAGACGAATTTAAACTTACTTAATTCCACCTTTATTGCAATAGCAATATCGTCCACTAATCAAAGCGCCGCCCTCTTAGCAAAATTAATTTCTCAACCATATTGACTGGAATAGCAATCACGGCAAACTGCGAGCAACCGATTCACTCGGATGCATAACAGAGATGCAGTATTTCTAGAAGATCTCTGTCCAAAATTACGTGTCCGACGATGGAGACAGTCATTGCATTCCTTTACTGGGCAAAGTTGCATTTACTGCGGCAAACCCTCTGAATCCATTGATCACGTCCTTCCAAGGAGTCGAGGAGGCTTAAGTGTGACAGAAAACTGTGTGCCGGCCTGTCTATCCTGCAACGGACATAAGTCCGATGCAGATGCTTTCGATTGGTACAGGCGTCAACGTTTTTATGACCCTCGAAGAGCTATGGCAATACGAGCCTGGATAGATGGAGATCTACGCCTTGCATTGAGACTTCTTCAATGGGCACAACCCCATCAAGAAAACAAATCGATTAATGATCTACAAGAAAAGAATCATGACGCTGAAGTCATAAAGCCAGACTGGTCCTTACAAGTGGCTTAAAACTGACTCAAAAAACCTGACAAGCCACAACAGAATTGTGTTTTTCACAAATAGAAGCTAACTGTTGAGGACTCTCCGGAACAAATACAATTACACAGCCAACCAGAACTGAAGCGACCAAGGCAGAACACATGTTGCCAATTTGCTTATCCCTAATAAGGCAGCGAAATGAATTGTTCGAGACCATAGCTCGAGCAGGAGCCGAAACCGGAACAAAAGAAGCAACCATGACCAACTACCGCAAGTAATACATTTGTACTCATGTTGACAGCGCTTGTCAAGAGATCAAAGCCTCTGCCGTCTAATTCAAAGCTTTTGATCCTAGGCGGAGGATTCAGTGGTCAGCGAATTGCTGCACTAACGAAAGCATTAGGGAACAATGTTTTATGTACCCGTCGAGAAGCAAGCAAGCCCGGAGCCGATATCATTTTCGACAGTAGAACTCAACAGTTACCTCCCAAAGAAGCGCTTGAAGGAGTAACCCATTTAGTGAGCTGCATCCCACCTTCAGAAGACGGAACAGATCCCGTAATAACGAACCTAATCGAACACCTCAAAGTGATGCCCCTGGAGTGGGTTGGATATCTATCAACAACAGGGGTATATGGAGACTCCAAAGGGGATTGGGTCACAGAGAAGGATCATCCGCGACCAACACTTCTCAGAAGTAAGCGGCGGCTCGCTTGTGAAGAAGCCTGGAAAGCAACTGGCCTACCTCTTCAAATCCTAAGACTGCCTGGTATCTATGGCCCAGGACGATCAGTGCTTCAAAGCGTCCTTAATGGCAACAGTAAAATGATAGATAAGCCTGGCCAAGTCTTTTCGAGAATCCATTTAGACGATATTGCTTGTGCCACTCTGCATCTCATCCACCAAGCAAAAATAGGTCAACGTCCAACTGTGATCAATGTGGCAGATGACATCCCAATTGCAAATACAGAAGTTATTCGCTATGCATCCAAATTGCTTGGACGTTCACTTCCTCCAGTTGAACCATTTGAAAGCGCAGCGACAAAAATGAGTCCAATGGCTCTTTCCTTCTGGCAAGAAAATCGAAGAATAAGCAACAAGTTACTTTGCAAAGATCTTGGCTACACGCTCATCCATCCTGACTATCAATCAGGATTAAAGGACTGTTTACTAAAAGATGGACTTTAGGTTTCAACCACTATTTCTATTGAGCAGTTGAATTGTCCTGATCTTCAAAAATGAGATCCTTCCAATCAAAAGGCTGATCAGGTTGAATCTGTGTAAACCCTGCATCATGAAATAATTGAGCCCACTGGATTACCAACCAGCCTCGTCGCAGACCAGTCATCAATCCAAAGAGCAACAAACCAAGTAGCAATAAACGGAGCATGTCAATAACAAATAAATTTCCCAAACCCAATCAGCGAATCGTGATCTCCCTAGGAGATCCCGCAGGAATTGGAATGGAGGTCACACTGAAAGCTCTGGACTCCGTAGATTTCCAATCAAAAATTTATCCAATACTTGTAGGTTGCCGCAAGAGCCTAAAAAACACCCATGCTCTTTTGAAAAAAAAAGGTATTAATGCTTTAGCTGATCCAGACGATCTAGAAATCGTCGATATTCCTTTGGAAGGACAACTACAACCAGGCATCTCAAGCGCAAAGACTGGAGCTGCAAGCTTTAAGTGGTTAACAAAAGCCACTCAATTGGTCACAGAAAGAAAAGCTAGAGCACTAGTCACTGCACCGATAGCGAAGCATGCCTGGCATGCATCAGGACATAACTACCCAGGACAAACAGAGCGACTAGCTGAGCTCTCAGGGGTCAAAGAAGCATCCATGATGTTTACTGCTGTCTCACCCCAAAATGGCTGGCGCATGAATACTCTCTTGGCCACAACGCACATCCCTCTGGAATCGGTACCTAAAACACTATCTCCAACATTATTAACAGCAAAACTCAATACACTTTTGAACTTCTGTAGGCAATTCAAGGAATATCCTCAACTTGCAATTGCTGGGTTAAATCCACATTCCGGAGAAAATGGGCAACTTGGAAAAGAAGAGATCAACTGGATCATTCCGCTCATAAATCAATGGAGAAAGGACCATACCAATATCAAACTCATTGGTCCCACCTCTCCTGACATATGTTGGCTTTCAGCCGCTCAAGCTTGGCAAAAGGGTCCTGACAAGAACAGTCCTGATGGCATTTTGGCTTTGTATCATGACCAAGGTCTAATCCCCATGAAGCTTCTGGCATTTGATTTGGCAGTAAATACCACTTTAGGGCTGCCATTCCTGAGGACCTCACCAGACCATGGAACTGGGTTTGATATAGCTGGCACAGGTTGTGCCAAACCAGACAGCATGATGGCTGCAATCAATACAGCGTGGGACCTCACAAACTGATAGTTATCAACCAGGCTTAACTCTCATCAAAACCTGTCCAAACTCAACAGGGGTTCCATTTTCAACAAGGATCTCAACTACTTCGCCACTCGTCTCTGCTTCTAACTCATTCATTAATTTCATTGCCTCAAGGATACAAACCGTTTGTCCAACAGCTATGCGATTGCCAACTTCAACAAACGGAGAGTCCTCCGGCGAAGGTGCTCTATAAAACGTCCCCACCATTGGAGCAGTCACATCAACCAAATCAGATCTGGAACCAGGCACCACAGGAGGAGGGGTGCTTGGAAGAGGAGCGGCCTCAGGCCTTAATTCACCACTGTGTTGAATCAAGGTCTCTGAGGACTGAACAGGCACTGACTGAGCAACAACAGATGTAGTTGGAAGATTCCGCCTAACTTCCAAGCGAAAATCTTCCCCCTCCAAGCGGAACTCTTGAATGTCACTGTCACCCAGTGCCTTAAGCAAACGATGCAGTTGTTCGTGATCAAGCTGCATAGTCATTAGTTCTCCCGACCTAGGTAACTATCGTTTCGAGTGTCAACCTTGATCTTCTCACCAATAGAAATAAATAAAGGGACCATTACCTGAGCACCTGTTTCAAGAATGGCAGGCTTAGTTCCGCCTGTAGCAGTATCACCCTTTACCCCAGGATCTGTCTGGGTAACTTCCAAAACAACTGAATTTGGTAACTCCACTTCAAGAGGCTTGCTATTCCATGACACAACATTAACTTCCATTCCTTCTTTTAAATACTTGCGACTCTCTCCAATCTGTTTCGCTGTAAGCCTAGTTTCCTCATAAGAAGACATGTCCATAAAGACATAATCACCTGAATCCATATAAGTGTGCTGAAGAATAGTCTTCTCAAGGATCGCTTGAGGAAGCATCTCACCTGCCCGAAAGGTTTTTTCCACTACATTCCCAGTCTGCACAGCTTTCAACTTCGTTCGAACAAATGCTGAGCCCTTTCCAGGTTTGACATGAAGAAACTCAACAACTCGCCATACAGCTCCATCAAGTTCAATGGTGGTGCCAGTGCGAAAGTCGTTACTGGAGATCATTCCCACAGCACATATCAAGCGATCATAAGGCTGTATGAAACTCCTGCATCAGTTGGTTATCCATGACCCACAAACAAATTCTAATTTCTCTATTAACAATCTTCGCAACACTAGGGCTGACATGGACTGAGCCTGCTGTTGCTGGGTTACCTCCTGGAAATGCGATCAAAGATCCCTATGAGATTCTGAGGAATTCATTGCCTGTAGAGCAACCGGACATCAGAGATATCCAACACACTCTTGAAGAAACTAACGAATCGCTCAAAGGGAAGCGATGGCCTCTACTCAGCAAAGCCATTTCTCATGACCAATTTTTACTCAGCAGAAGCAAGCAAAAAATCCTTGAAGATTTACCCAAAGAAAACCGTCAAGAAGGTGAAAGGCTGCTTTCTGAATTAGCTGAAAACCTTGACAATCTTCAAAATGAAACAATTGAGCAAAATAAATCAAGATTCTTAGATGAAAGGCGCAAAAGCCTCACAAAAATAAGTGATCTTGAAGCCTTGCTTCTAGGCGATGATTTTCCATACAGTATTCCAGAAGAATTTAATGATCTGCCAAGGCTTCTAGGCAGGGCAAACGTAACAATAAAAACAACAAAAGGTGACTTAGCTGCTGTAATTGATGGTTACAATGCACCTCTAACATCTGGGGCTTTTGTGGACTTAGCCTTAAAAGGTTTCTATGATGGCTTACCAATATCTAGAGCAGAAGATTTTTATATTCTACAAAGTGGTGATCCTAAAGGTCCTGAAAAAGGTTATATAGATCCAAATACAAAGGAAGAGCGCCATGTTCCATTGGAGATTCGAGTTAAAGGAGAGCAAGAAACTTTTTACAACAAAACATTTGAAGAGCTTGGCTTATATCAAGAAACACCCATTCTTCCATTCTCAACATTTGGAACATTGGGGTGGGCGCATTCAAGCCAAGCCCTCGATGATGGATCCTCCCAATTCTTCTTTTTGCTCTATGAAGCAGAACTAAATCCTGCTGGACGCAATCTTGTTGATGGTAGAAATGCTGCTTTTGGCTATGTAGTCGAAGGGGGTGAGATCTTGAAAAAGCTAACAGTGGAAGATGAAATAATCTCTATCAAAGTTGTAACTGGAGAAAATCGATTAGAAAGTCATGCTTGAGGAATAATAATGAAAGAAACACTTGGGGAAATAGGCGAAATAGAACTTCTAAATCGCTTAAAATCTTTTGTCCCCAAAGGTCAAATAGATGATGATACAGCGCAAGTAAATACTTTAGGTAAAGACTTACTTATTAATACAGATGTCTTAGTAGAAGGTGTGCATTTTAGTGATAAAACTACTTCTCCAGAAGATGTAGGGTGGAAGGCAATTAGTACAAACTTTTCAGACCTTATCTGTAGCGGTGTGAATAAAATAATAGGAGTCACTATTGGACTTATAACTCCACCTGATACGACTTGGGAATGGGTAGAAAAAGTCTATAAAGGCATGGATCAGGCAATGAACAAGTATGGAGGAAACTTACTAGGAGGAGACTGCTCAAAAGGTACGGCAAGAATCATCTCAGTAACTGCAATAGGAACACTTGGACCAATAAGACTTCATAGATCATATGCAAAACCTGGCGACTATCTAGTAACCAGTGGTCCTCATGGACTTAGTCGCCTTGGGCTCGCTCTACTTCTATCCGACCCTTTAGCAGAAACTCACAAATTAAGTGAAGATCTGAAATCGAAAGCTATTCATGCCCATCAAAAACCTCACGCACCTTTAGATGCTTTACAAGCACTCGAAAAGTGCAAACCTAAAGACATCCCATGGAGAGCAGCAGGGACTGATAGCAGTGATGGCCTATTAGAAGCCATTCAAGGTATATGTAGAAGCAGTCGCTGCAAAGCAGTACTGGATCCATTCATGCTGCCCAAAAACCATGATTGGCCAACAGGAAATCACTGGGATGATTGGTGTCTTAATGGAGGAGAAGACTATGAGCTCATCTTGAGCATGCCTCCATCCTGGGCAAAAGCATTACTTCAATCACTACCAAATAGCAAACAAATAGGCATGATCACCAATGGGGCTCCAATAATAGAGTGGTGTAATAATTCACAAGAAATAAATGTGAAGTCTGACTTTAAACACTTTTAAAATTAACCATCAATATATTTTAATTACTGAAAATTCAACGACAACATATAACTAGGTCTTCTTCACCCTATTTCCAATTTTTTGCAACCACCTCTGCTAGATCTACTACTCGTTGGCTATACCCCCATTCATTGTCATACCAGGCAAGTACCTTAATTAGATTATCTCCAATAGACATAGTCAAGTCTGCATCAACAATTGTAGATTCATTTGTGCCTGCATAATCGCTAGAAACTAATGGCAAATCACCATACTTAATTATTCCCTTCATGGCCCCTTGAGAAGAAGCTTTTAGTACTGAATTGACCTCTTCAGCAGTAGTCGGGCGTCCAGACTCAAAAACCAAATCAACAGCGGAAACATTTGGAGTTGGAACTCTCATTGCGATTCCTGTCAACTTACCTTTCATTTTTGGATAAACCAATGCAACTGCTTTAGCTGCTCCTGTAGAAGTAGGAACAATGTTCATTGCAGCTGCTCTGGCTCGCCTCAAATCTCTATGACTATTGTCTAAGATTCTTTGATCACCTGTATAGCTATGAATAGTTGTCATCAAGCCTTTATTGATTCCAAACTTTTCATGTAAAACTTTAACAATTGGTGCGAGGCAATTAGTTGTGCAACTTGCATTGCTAATGATGTTATAAGCATCATGATTATATTCTGTGTCATTTACACCAACAACATATGTCCCTACTCCATCACCTTTACCTGGTGCAGTCAAAATAACTTTCTTTGCACCTGCTTCTATATGCTTACTTGCACCTACATCAGTATTAAATACACCAGTAGATTCTATTACTAAATCAATACCCCATTCCTTCCATGGAAGATTCAATGGGTTCCTGTCAGAAAAACATTTAATCGTCTTGCCATTGATAACAAACGTATCATCTGTATATCCAATCTCAGCGTCCTTTATCTGACCAAGAATCGAATCATATTTAAGCAAATGAGCGTTAGTCTTTGGGTCCGAGGTGACATTAATTCCAACCACCTCAATGCCTGTATTTGCTCCTCTACTCAACCAGCAACGCATAAAGTTGCGACCAATTCGTCCAAATCCATTAATCGCAACGCGCAGAGTCATGAGAAAAGCGGCTAATCCGCAAGCTTATTGGCCGCTGATCATACAGAAATACGCGGGAGCCCCTATATTTTTCGCTGAGATCAGAGCTATAGGCTTAAAAAGCAAAAACCCCCATGCAAAAAATCTCTCCAAAACATGGAGATAATGGGCGCCCCTCTAGAACCTGACGTATCTTTCTTCTAAGAGTTCGATGAGTTGAAAATCTTGCCAAACCGCCAAACACCCATCCATTTCATAGGTATAGGCGGAATTGGAATGTCTGCATTAGCCCTGATCCTTGCTGAAAGAGGACATACGGTTACGGGCTCAGACATCAAACACACCAAAGGAATCAACAAGCTTGTTGGAAAAGGAATAAAAATATTTCCCACACAAAGCAGTACAAACATCAAAACCATTTGCAAAGGGGCCAATGCAGGACCTCTAATTGTTGTCAGCACTGCTATTCCAAAAAATAATCCTGAATTAGAAGCAGCCCAAGAGGCCAAATTGGCAATTATCCATAGATCAGATCTCTTGGCAAATCTTATTAATGAACAACCCTCAATCGCAATAGCTGGTAGTCATGGCAAAACCACAACAAGCACAATCATTACGACACTTTTGGCATTTGCAAACGAAGATCCAACAGCTGTAATCGGCGGATTAGTTCCCTACTACAACAGCAATGGACATGCTGGGGGAGGGCGATTGCTGATTGCTGAAGCAGATGAATCTGACGGAACCCTAGTCAAATTCAAAGCAGAGCTAGGAGTAATTACAAACCTTGAGCTTGATCACACAAACCATTTCTCTAACCTTCAGGAAATGATCAAAACAATGCAGCGCTTCGGAAAAGGCTGCAGAAACTTACTTGCGAATAAAGACTGTCCAATTCTCAGCAAGCACTTCGAACCTTCAGCTTGGTGGTCTATTTCGAAAGTAGAAGGAGTCGATTTTGCAGCAATACCAATATCACTAGATGGCAATCAAACAATCGCAGACATTTATGAGAAAGAAGAATTAATAGGTCAAATCACTTTACCTTTGCCAGGACTACACAACCTAAGCAACACAATTGGAGCAATTGGTGCCTGCAGAATGGAAGGAATACCCTTTGATGAAATTCAAAAAGGAATTTCCAAGCTTCAAGCTCCACATCGCAGATTTGATTTTCGAGGTCATTGGCAAGGTAGACAAATTGTGGACGACTATGCCCACCATCCGAGCGAAGTGTCTGCAACTCTCTCACTTGCACGCTTAATGATTAACAGTGCAAGTACAACTCTGCCAAAACAACCCCAGCGACTTGTAGTTGTTTTCCAACCTCATCGATATAGCAGAACAAAAGAATTCTTGGAAGAATTTGCAATTGCCTTAGGCAAGGCAGACACATTACTTTTAGCCCCAGTTTATGCGGCTGGAGAACAACCAATAGAAGGAGCCGATAGCAAAAAACTATCCGAAATGATTAAAAAAAATTATCCAAAGCTACCTGTTTCGATAGCAACAGAGCTTAATGAGATACCAGTCTTACTAGAAAAAGAAAGCCTTATAGATGACTTAGTTCTCTTTATGGGAGCTGGCGATATAAATACCCTCTGGGAAAAACTAAACCATAAGGACTCCTCAAAAAGATGGGAGCCAAGGCTCGCAGCATGAGCCCCTTGAAGGGCCTAAACATCCATTCATTAACTCCTCTCGCCAACTTCACAACATGGCGCGTTGGAGGACCCGCTGAATGGCTAGCAGAGCCAACAAGCATTCATGAACTACGAGCTCTTATCTCATATGCAAATGAACAACAAATCCATTATCAAATCATTGGCGCAGGTTCCAACCTGCTAATTCATGATGATGGCCTCAAAGGCTTAAGTCTTTGTACACGAAAGCTAAATGGAAGCACAGTAGATAGAAACACAGGCATTGTTGAAGCATTAGCTGGAGAACCTATCCCTAGCTTGGCCCGAATTGCTGCAAGGGAAGGGCTTCACGGCCTTGAATGGGCTGTAGGAATTCCTGGAACAATTGGCGGAGCAGCTGTCATGAACGCTGGTGCACAAGGTGGATGTATTGCAGATTGTCTGGATTCAGTAAAAGTAATAAGCCCAAAAAGCAATGAGCCTTTCGAATTAACTAAAAAAGAACTTTGTTATGGGTATCGCCACAGTCGACTACAAGAAGAAAAACTAACAGTTGTATCTGCACGCTTGCTTCTTGAACCTGGACACAAAAAAGAAGATTTGGCACTCAAAACAAATATGAATCTGACGCACCGTACAACAACTCAACCTTATCACCTCCCAAGCTGTGGAAGCGTATTTAGAAATCCAGAACCATTAAAAGCAGGCCAATTAATAGAAAATCTAGGCCTAAAAGGCCATCGAATAGGAGGAGCAGAAATTTCCAAACTGCATGCAAATTTCATTGTAAATATCGATAATGCAACAGCGAAAGATATCAAAAACTTAATCGAATTCATCCAAATTAAAGTGCGTGAAGCCCATGGTCTGATACTGCAACCTGAAGTAAAGCAACTTGGTTTCGTAGTTAACGCCTAACCTGCAAATCATTCTAAAAATCCCATGGCAGCATTCGGACTACCCAATTTCAGTCAACTTGCAGAAGCATTTAAGAAAGCCCAACAAATCCAGAAAGACGCTCAAAAGCTGCAAGATGAACTGGACTCAATGGAAATTGAAGGCACAAATGAAGATGGTCGTGCCAGTATTTGGCTATCAGGGAACCAACAGCCAATTCGAGTGCGCCTAGAAGAATCGCTAATTTCTGGAGGTAAAGAACTAACAGAAGAAGCTACACTTCAAGCCCTCCAAGATGCATACCAAAAATCGACAACAACAATGAAAGATAAAATGGAAGAGTTAACAGGAGGGCTTGACCTCAACCTCCCTGGAATTGGCGATTAGAATCAACCATTTCTTCAATACAATTAAGATACAAAGAATATCTTTCCCAATCTTTATTAATACAGCAACCAGGTTCATCTCTATGTAAGCAATCACGAAATCGACAAGAATGGTCCTTTAATTGCTCGCGAATTTCTGGAAATAAAAAAGATAGCGTACGCGGGTCTTCATGAAGTTCAGGGCGGTTAAAGCCAGGAGTGTCTGCCAGAAAAGTATCTCTTCCAAATTTGTATAGTTCCACATGACGTGTTGTATTCATCCCACGCTTTAACTTTGAAGAAAGCTTACCAATTCTAAAGGCATCATAAGAAATAAAATGTTTCAAAATACTGGTTTTTCCGACTCCAGAGGGGCCACAAATAACTGCTAATCCTGCTACTTTTAAGGCTCTTTCAAAAGACTCTATACCTTCACCAGTCTTAATTGAAATTGCCAAAGGTTTATACCCCCAAGCCTGTATCCTTTCTATCTCAAATTCCAACTCCTTTTGATTAATCAAATCAGACTTTGTAAGTAATAAATTCACAGAAGCACCAGTCTGCTCAGCCGCCATTAAAAAACGTGTTGCCTGTTCAAAATCAAATAAAGGCTGGCGTAAAGAAATGGCAACTATTATGTCAGTCACATTTGCAACCGAAGGACGATTTAACCAACTTTTTCTAGGAAGTACATCGCTAATTACAGCAGTCTTTTCTTCTAAATTAATTGCTTCAACTAAAACACTATCACCTACATGAACAGATAGACCTCGATGATGAAGTCTTTGACGCTTAGTGCAAAGCAGGCGCATTGACATAACATTGAATCCAATATCATCTTGCTTCAAAAGTGACGAATCAGGCATATTAATTTCAACTTCAAGAAAATTTGCCTTTAAAGCAACAACTAAGCCCAAAATTGAATTTGGTTTATTCATCACTACAGGTGATCTTCAAAATTATTGAACTAGCTTTTTTCTGAAAAACCTCAACAACATAACCCTTCTCTTTTAAACCAGGTATAACCATAGACTCTGGCTCACCTTTATCTATTTCCACTTGAAGAGTTTCATTTGACTCTAAAGTTTCTAATGCCAAACAAATACGAACATAATTAATAGGACAAGAGACCCCTTTTAAACTCAGTTGCTTACTTGCAGCCGAGTCAAAATCCATCAGTTTTGGCCAAATAATCGCCCAAACAAACCACTATTATGATGGTGATGTTGTTTACCCTTCGCAGAATAATGAGTTGCTAATTCCTCCAACAAGGAACGCTCTTCTTCAGAGAAACGAGTAGGCAGCTTTACATTTACAGAAATACGTTGATTACCTCTTGCAACAGGATTACCTAATTTAGGAATTCCCTTATTTTCCAAAGTAAGTATTGAATTCGGTTGGGTCCCTACAGGAATCTCAAGATTTGCTGGGCCATCAACTGTTTCAACTTCAATCGTATCTCCAAGAATTGCTTGCAAATAACTTACATGTACTTCTGACAAAACAGTGAGTCCATCACGGCGTAGCTTTGAATGATTTTTAACCTTAAGAAACACGTAAAGGTCTCCAGAAGGTCCTCCACGGAGTCCTGCGTTTCCTTCACCTGCGACACGTAAACGAGTTCCAGTATCGACTCCAGCAGGAATGTTAATTCTCAATTTCTTTCGCACCTGCTTAACACCTTGGCCATTACAAGAACCACACGGATCAGAAATTACTTGACCAGTCCCATTGCAAGCTGGGCACTCGGCAACCTGAGTAAAGCTTCCAAAAGGAGTTCTTGTTGCCCTTCTTACTTGTCCTACACCACCACAAGTTGCGCAATTAGTCGGACCACTTCCAGGCTTTGCCCCAGACCCATCACAGGTGTCACAAGTTTCTAAATGGGGGATTTTAATTTCTCTTTCCTGGCCAAAAACAGCCTGAATAAAATCAATGGTCAAGTCATAACGCAAATCCTCCCCTTTTTGAGGACCACTCCTTTGAGGTCCAGAACTAGGGCCTCCACCAAAACCACTAAAAAATGTCTCAAACAGATCTGCAAAGCCGCCCATATCCCCCATATCCGGCATGCCACCACTACCACCCAAGCCAGCCTCACCAAATTGGTCATAACGAGCACGAGTTTGTGGATCTCCCAAGACCTCATAAGCTCTGCCTATCTCTTTAAAACGTTCTTCAGCCCCTGGTTCTTTATTAATGTCTGGATGGTATTGACGTGCCATACGCCTATAAGCGCGCTTAAGGGTGTCGCCATCAGCATCCCTACTGACACCAAGCAAGTCGTAATAATCAGCCATCAGAGCTCAATACTCCATCACCCTAAAGGTCAACCACTTCATCAGCTTTCCTCATCAGAAGAATCTGAAACCTCAAAAGAAGGCTCAGCAACAGGATCATTTGTTGATTCTGAAGAAGAAGACTCAGAATCATCATTCTGAGGTCCTGGTCCCATAGAAACCTTCACCAAAGCATGCCTAAGAACTTTGCCGTTTATATGGTATCCACGCTGTAATTCCTCTATAACGACATCCTCAACTTGTTCCTGACTAGGTTCTCGTAAAACCGCCTCATGAAGGTTTGGATCAAAAACCTGACCTACAACCTTCATCGGTGCAACTCCAAGTTGCTTTAAAACATCTACAAGTTGTTTATAAAGACCCTGATAGCTCCTATGCAAAGCCAATGATTCTTCACCCTGAGGATCAAGCTGTTGACGTGCACGTTCGAAATTATCTACTACTGGAAGAATCTCACTCAGAGTGCTGCATAAAAGCTGTAATCGCAAATCATCCTGGTCACGACTCTGACGTTTACGGAAATTATCAAAATCAGCAGCAATGCGCATGTATTGACTGCTCATTGCTTCATGCTCTTGACGCAAACCAGCATGCTCTTGCTCTAATTGCTGTAAGCGCTCTTCATTACTAGCAGAAGACGTTGACTCACTCTCTGATGAAGGCTCCTCAGAAATAGTTGGCATTAGAGGTTCCTGAGACTCATTCGGCTCGGAAGTCTCAGGCCCTGGATCACGGGATGGTGTGGGGGTGTCTCCACTCATACTGAGCAGGTTGAAGATTGAGTTGTAATCATGTTGAAGGGCAAAGCACTATTCAGACAAGCGGGGGAAGCCCGCACCTTTTATTAAAAGCTTCAAAACCGAGATGCCTTAAAAAGAAAAAGTACAAAGCAAATAAATTCAACAATAAAGAAATTTAAGTTGATTAAATTAATTTCCCTTAACATAAATCATACATTCAAATCTCTAAAGGCAATCATTTAATAATAGCCTTACCAGCCAACCAACCACTACTCCAACAATGCTGAAAATTAAAACCGCCTGTAACACCATCTATATCAAGAATTTCACCTGCAAAATAAAGTCCTGTAATTTTTCTACTCTCCATATTGGAAAGATTTACTTCACCCAACATCACACCACCAGCTGTTACAAACTCTTCGCCAAAAGGCCCCCTACCATTAATGAAATACTTGCTTGAGACAATCGTTTCAGCAAGTTTATTCTGAGAATATCTTGAAAAGTCAGCCCATTTCTTTTTAGGGTCACACTCTGCCTGTTCGAGAAGAGCAATCCAAAATCTTTTAGGAAAAGTACTAAAAGGTTTCACCACACCCATAGTTCGAGTGGCGTGCTTATAACGAAAACTATTTAACAAAGAATGTACTGTTTCCCTACTAGAATTGCCCAGCCAATTCACAATTAACTCCGTCTGATAACCAGCCAAATGCAACGAACGTGCAGCAAAAGCAGTCAAACGCAAAGTTGCAGGACCACTCAAGCCCCAATGAGTAATTAAAACTCTACCCATCTCCTTAAAACTTTGACCAGAGGCCTCAAGAATCAAACAAACATTATCCAAAGCGATCCCGGGACAAGCACAAATAAAAGGAGCGTCAAGAGACAATGTAAAAAGAGAAGGGACAGGCTGTTCGATTTTGTGCCCTAAAGAAGCAGCTAAATACCTCCCACTTGGATGCCCACCTGTCGCTAATAAAACCTTTTTGGCCTCAAATAAAGAGCCATCTCGACATCCAACCAAAAAACCTTTTTGACCTTGATATTTCAAACTAGTGACTGCTTTTTTAGTAAGAATATGAACTCCTGCTTTCTTAGCAGCCTGCTTAAGACAAGAAACAACTACTGACGAGGAATTTGCGAGAGGAAACATACGTCCATCGGCCTCTTCAACTAAAGGCACACCATGATCAGCAAACCAGGCAACTGAATCAGCAACCGCAAAACGACTGAATGGTCCTCGTAAAGGCCTGCTTCCTCTCGGATAATTAGCCGCTAATTGCTCTGGTTCCCAACAAGCATGAGTGACATTGCAACGCCCACCACCACTTCTCTGAACCTTCTCTAAAGGCTTGTTAGTTGCCTCAAGAACCAAAACAGAACAACAACCTTCAGCCGCAGCAGTAACAGCCCCCATATAACCTGCTGCCCCCCCCCCAACAACAATCAAATCAAGAGGCTGGCCTGAATGAGAGAGCAACTCCATTGTTGCAATATCGCTTGCCTGTAGGTCTTGGTCCATCGTTAAAGACATGACCCTGATGGCCTCCACACCGCCTGCAGTGATACTCCGTACGAGGAACAATCAACTTGAAATCTACTTTCGTATCGATTGCATTGTCCAACGGTTGCCAAAAGCTTGGCCATCCCGTTCCACTATCAAACTTCTGAGCAGAAGAAAACAATGGCAAATCACAAGCAGCACAATGATAAATGCCTGCTCTTTTTTCATTATTTAAAGGACTCGAAAATGGCCTCTCTGTGCCCTCTTCACGTAGAACCACATAAGACTCTGGGGATAGCCTTTTGCGCCATTCTTCTTCAGACAAAGCCCATTCAATCTCAGTTCCTTTCGTTTCCGCACTCACAATTCGTGGGAATCCAAGAAAACCAAGAAAACTGCTAAAACCAGCCATAAGAATTGAGCGACGAGTCAAAATAGAGGGAATGTTATTCATACAAACAAAAAAACCAAATAAAAATTTCTAAAAGCTCAATTCAGTCATATAGACATTCTCAAGAATGACTAACCAATATCTACCAATCGTTAATAGAGCATATCGAATCAGCGTGGCTCCAATGCTCGATTGCACCGATAGGCATTTCAGAGTGTTGATGCGACAAATTACACACAGAGCACTCCTATATACAGAGATGGTGGTCGCAAAAGCGCTGCATCACAGCAATAGAAGAAATCGACTTTTAGATTTCGATGCCATTGAACATCCCATTGCTCTTCAGATCGGAGGGGATAGTCCAAGCCTTTTAGCCGAAGCAGCACGAATAGCAGAAGACTGGGGCTATGACGAAATCAACCTAAATCTGGGGTGTCCTAGTCAAAAGGTGCAATCAGGGAACTTTGGGGCATGTCTAATGGCTCACCCCGAACTAGTTGCAAAATGCATTGAGGCCATGTCAAATGCAACCAAGATTCCAGTCACGGTCAAACACCGACTTGGGATAGATGACTTAGATAGTGACGAACTTCTTAGAGAATTTGTAGATCAATTAGCCGAAGCTGGTGCTCAACGATTTGCTGTTCATGCACGCAAAGCATGGCTAAAAGGGCTAGACCCAAAACAGAACCGGACGATCCCACCACTTCAATATGAGCGAGTAGCTCATCTAAAACAACAAAGGCCTGAACTCTTAATCGAACTAAATGGGGGATTAGAAACACCAGATGCCTGCGTAAAAGCACTAGAAATTTTTGATGGAGCAATGATTGGACGTGCTGCATATTCCCATCCCCTTAGATGGAAAAAAATCGACGAGATTTTCTATGGAGAACCTGCTAATTCATTAACAGCATCACAAGTGATTCGCGGACTTATCCCTCACGCGCAAAATCACTTAAATAAAAATGGTCGAATGTGGGATCTCTGCAGACATCTCGTACAACTTGTAGAAGGAATACCTGGAGCACGTCTGTGGAGACAGGAATTCAGCTTGAAATCCCAAAAAGCCGAAGCAGATCTATATGTCTTAGAAGAAGCTGCCCGACAACTAGAAGATGCCGGGCATTAATCACTATCAGCCCTCTGCTCCGCCGTAATCATCATTATTGGAAGAATCACTGCCACCTTCTGAAGCAGTACCTCGCCTACGACGGCTTCTACCTTCGTCATAAGAACCGCCCTCTGGAGAAGAACCGCCATAA
>QCKM01000012.1 GCA_003215335.1 Prochlorococcus sp. AG-409-P01
TTCAGAAAGCGACAAGGCGACCAAATCAACTTTATTGAGTTATGTAAAGCATATCGCTAAGAAGCATTAAGCCAGGTACGGCATCCAATGCAATGCATAAAAATTAAGCATAAATACCTACAGCGCTAATCCATGCATATGCTCAAGTAACCAAGAAGCAGTTCTCAGATAAATCAAAACTCCAGCGACATCTGTTGCCGTAGTAATAAAAGGTGCTGACATCAGAGCAGGGTCAAAACCCATTCTGTCGAGCATTAACGGCAATGCCGCTCCTGCAGTAGCAGCCAATGTAGTAATTGCCATCAAGCTAATCCCGACAGCTGTTCCCACCAAAGGCCCCTCTCCACGCCACCATGCGAAAGGGACTACCACCACAAGCATTAGAAGACCCAACAGAGCACCAGCTATCGCCTCCCTGCCAACTGCTTTCATTGGACCAAGGGCCTGAATCCTCTGAGTACTAAGACCTCTAATAACAACGGTGGAGCTCTGAGCGCCAACATTCCCACCAGTCCCAATCAAAAGTGGAATAAAAGCCGCTAACAGCACAACTTCTTTCAGCACGACATCATTCATCGCAATCACTTGTGTAGTTAAACCATTCGCTAAGACAAGTACCGCAAGCCAAACAACACGACGACGAGCAACGATGAATAAATTGCTCTGGAAATAATCATCTTCATCTCCAGCCTGGACAGCACCAGCCGCATAAAGGTCTCTAGTGGCCTCTTGTTCAATGACATCAATGACATCATCAACCGTGACTATCCCAACCAGCCTTTGTTCAAGATCAACAACAGGTACAGCAAGAAAGTCATATCTCTGAATAGCCCTAGCGACCTCTTCCTGATCAGTATCAGTCCTCACACTCACGACATCCCTAGTCATTACATCACCAATTAAGTCTTCAGGATCAGCAGTAACAAGATCTCTAAGAGAGAGGATTCCTGTCAGATGTCGTTCCCTATCTGTGACGTAAAGGCTGTATATAGTTTCTGTTTCTGGAGCCCTACGTCTAACAATTGTCAGGGCTTGTGCAGCACTATGAAATTCTTTTAAATCGATGAACTCTGGAGTCATTAATCTGCCAGCAGTCTCGGATTGATAACCAAGCAACTGAGCAGTCACTTTTCGTTCAGAAGGACT
The DNA here is from genome assembly GCA_003215335.1 of Prochlorococcus sp. AG-409-P01. Lineage (GTDB taxonomy): Bacteria > Cyanobacteriota > Cyanobacteriia > PCC-6307 > Cyanobiaceae > AG-409-P01. Next base: position 1,147 of record QCKM01000012.1, read on the forward strand.
TAGCTCTGTTAATAACCTACGAACCACTTTCGCTGGCAATTCATCAAAGAGACGAACTCTTTCATCTGGCGACATCTCCTCAACCAACTCAAGCACCTCTCCAGACCGAAGCCGATCAAGCAGGCTCTGCTGGACAAGAGGATCCAGATACTCATAAACCTCGATCGCCTCATCTTTGCTAAGCAATCGAAATGCCATTGCCTGAAAAACAAGCGGAAGACTGCCTATAGCTTCAGCAATATCAACTGGTTGAACCGGTTGAAGAAGCATCTTTACTGCGTCATAGTTGCCAATTGAAAGCAGGTTTTCTATCTGTTGGGCCACCACATCAGCCAACTGAGGATCGCTGACTACTGATACAGATGGATTAGGCACACCAATTGCCTTGTTCATGGCACGCCCTCAGAGCGAGATAAGTGTATGGCGAACAGCCCCGCTATGTTCATTAACAGTGAAGCCAAGCTCAATGAAAACGAACGTCAGCCAAGTAATAGTCACAACCTCCACAGGAGAGCAAAAACGATTAGGGGACTACCAAGGTGATGTTCTTTTAATCGTAAATGTAGCCAGTAAATGTGGTTTCACGAAGCAATACACAGGCCTCCAGGCCTTACAAGAGAAATATGGAGCAAAGGGTCTTCAAGTGCTTGGTTTCCCTTGCAACGACTTTGGCTCACAAGAACCAGGAAGTCTGCAAGAAATCCAAGAATTTTGCTCATCAACATATGGAGCCAAGTTTCAATTATTTGAGAAAGTACATGCCATGGGCAACACCACTGAGCCTTACACCACACTCAATCAAACTCCACCTATAGGTGATGTTGCTTGGAATTTTGAAAAATTTTTAATTAGCAAAGACTCCTATGTCTTGGGCCGCTTCAAAAGCGGAGTAGAGCCAGAAAGTCCTGAATTAATCTCCGCAATTGAGGAAGCACTTGCTGAATAAATAATCTGCCAGAGAAATACCCCAAGAAGATCCCGAAAATACCCATTAAGAAAGTAATCAGAAGTAAATATATAGCCTTCAATAATGAGCCTTTACCAATAAGAGCAGCAACACTAATTATCCAGCCACTAAAAGTAGTCAGTGCGCCACAAAAGCCAATGGAAACTAATAAGAAATAACGTTTGTAAAAAGGCATTGCCAAAAAAAAGCCCAAAATCAATGCTCCCAAGACATTTACTAAAAAATGATTACCAATCTGCCAACGAATTAAACCAGCTGGAATAGCACCAAAAGAAATCAACAGGCATTCCCTTATTTCCTTATCTATTTTTTTCATCCAATCTAAATAGTCCCAAAAACATAACCAAGCATTACTGCTAAAAGTCCACCACAAATTGACAAAAGAGTCAATCTAAAAAACTCATAAATTCTCTTGGATTTCAAAAGAAAAAATAATTCCATAACAAATGAAGAAAAAGTGCTAAGACTTCCCAGAAAACCAATAATCACAAAAAGAATAAAAGAAATTGAGTTAAAAAGAGGATTATCTTGAGACTGCAAAGCAAAGACAAAGCCAACCAGAAATGATGCTATTAGGTTAATGAAACAAGTACTCCAATATTTTTTAGAAAACAACGTATCAAAATAAATAACGCCCTTAAAACGCAACCAAGAACCTATTACAGAGCCCAAAACAACAAATATCGCTTCATCAAAACCAGATGCAAAATTCATGCATTTAACCAGCCCCTAATTACCGTTTGAGCAAAGCTTTCTTTATGCACTAATTGAGTCCGAACATGCAGCCAATGACTACCATCTTCACTCTGCCAACAATGAACAACTCTTAAAGGAGTTCCTACTTTCAACGTTCCTATAATTGGAGCCGAAGATAAAGGGCTAGAACGTAAAAAATAACCATTTCCTGAAAGGAATGGTTCAGATCCATCTCTCCTGCGTATCTCAGGCTGCTGCCTCTGACCACCACCTGCAGGAAGAGTGGTTGGTGCCAAAAGAGACACTCCAAGCAAGCAACACCAAGTTAGAACGCCCCCCATCACGCTCACTAGATGTCTAATGCAGCCATATCAAGCTCTGCACTATGTGTCTCGATAAATTCTCTTCTAGGTGCCACTTTGTCTCCCATCAAAATAGTAAAAATACGATCAGCCTCTAACGCATCCTCAATCTCTACCCGTTTCATCATCCTTGTTGAGGGATCCATAGTCGTTTCCCACAATTGCTTAGGCATCATTTCTCCTAGGCCCTTAAAACGCTGAATAGTGTAATTAGCCTTTTCGCCAAACTCGGAAAGTGTTTTCTTCAAGTCAGATTCGTTGTAGCAATATCTATGATTTTTGCCTCTCTCAACTTTATATAGAGGAGGACAGGCTATATAAATATAGCCACCCTCAACCAATTCTTTTTGGTACCGATAAAAGAAAGTTAAAAGTAAAGTTCTAATGTGAGCACCATCTACATCTGCATCAGTCATTATTACCACTCGATGGTAACGAAGATTATTTGTTTGAAATTCTTCCCCTTTGATACCTAAACCCAAAGCAGTAATAAGGGATTGGATTTCTGTATTTTTATATATCTTTGCATCATCAGTTTTCTCAATGTTCAAAATTTTTCCACGCAATGGAAGGATAGCCTGAAAACGTCTGTCTCGACCTTGCTTAGCAGACCCACCAGCAGAGTCACCTTCCACTATATAAATCTCAGACTCTGAAGGATCTCGTGAACTGCAATCTGCCAGTTTGCCAGGCAATGTTGAGCTCTCAAGAACACTCTTACGGCGAACAAGTTCTCTGGCTCGCCGTGCAGCTTCAGCAGCATTAAACGCCTGAATAGCCTTTTCTAAAATAAGATCAATGACGGCAGGATTGAACTCTAGATACTGTCCCAATGATTCTCCTACGAGAGAGTCAACAATTCCTCTAACCTCAGTATTGCCAAGCTTTGTCTTTGTTTGTCCCTCAAACTCAGGGTCAGGAACTTTCACTGATAATACTGCGGTTAAACCTTCACGAATATTCTCACCAGCCAGATTAGAATCTTGCTCCTTACGCTTACCTCTTTTACGTGCAAAAGCATTAAGTGTACGAGTCAAAACAGTCTTCAAACCCTCTATATGAGTACCCCCATCTACAGTACGAATGTTATTTGCAAAGCCAAGAATACTATCTGAATAAGCATCAACACACCATTGCAATGCAGCCTCAACCTGAACACCATCTTTTTCAGAATTTACATAGATGATCTCAGGATGCAAAGCATCCTTCTGTGTATTCATATAGGCAACATATTCTTTAATTCCACCTTCATAAAAATAGATTTCTTCATGAGGTTCACCTGATTCACTAGATGCATCTGGTCTCTCATCACGAAAAACAATCCGAACTCCACCATTCAAATAAGCTAATTCGCGAAGACGTGTAGATAAAGTTGCGTAATCAAAAAGAATTCCACCTGTAAAAATCTCCTTATCTGGCTTAAAGCAAACTGTTGTACCAGTGATTTTCTTTTGAGAAGCCAACTGAGCCTCTGATCGCAAACTACCTTTTGCGACTCCACGCTCAAAGCGCTGATGATGCTCTTTCCCATCTCTTCGGACTGAAACCTCTACATATTCACTAAGAGCATTAACCACTGATACTCCAACCCCATGGAGACCTCCAGACACCTTGTAGCCCCCACTTCCGAACTTCCCTCCTGCATGAAGAACTGTCAGTACTGTTTCGAGAGCACTCTTTCCGGTCCTTGGGTGAACATCCGTTGGGATACCTCTTCCATTGTCAGCAATAGAGGCAGAACCATCCTCACAAAGCACCACAACAATCTCATCACAGTGGCCCGCCAGAGCTTCATCGACAGAGTTATCTACTACCTCATAAACAAGATGATGAAGTCCTCTTGGCCCAGTAGAGCCAATGTACATTCCAGGGCGCTTTCTAACTGGCTCAAGTCCTTCGAGAACCTGGATTTGTTCGGCGCCATAAGCGCTCTTGATCTTGGAATCTTCACTCATTCTAAAAATGCAGAGCCAGACAGGGCTGTTCTAAGCGGCCCCATGAGCGAGATCCCTCGACTGGGCAGCAATAATCTAACACTGGTACGCCAGAGAGGCTCATAGAGGTCACTGAGATCTAATTTCCCCAAGGGATGCACCCCGTCAATCAAATGGCACTGCTGACAAATACTGATTCTCCTAGGAAACCATTAGTGATTGCCCTGCTAGGTCCTACTGCTAGTGGCAAAACCGAATTGGCAATTGATTTAGCCGAAAAACTTCAAATAAGCATCCTGAATGTTGATTCACGCCAGCTATACAAAGGCATGGATATAGGAACAGCTAAACCGACAAAGGAGCAGCAGGAAAGAGTTCCTCATGAGCTTCTGAATCTCCGCGATCCAGATGAACCAATCACTCTTAAAGATTTTCAAGAAATAGCGGAAAGGAAAATAAATGAATCTCTAAATTCAAAAGGAATTGCTTTTTTAGTAGGTGGGAGTGGACTCTATTTGAAAGCCTTAACAGGTGGCCTTCGCCCCCCAGCAGTTGCTCCACAAAGGAACATAAGAAAACAACTAAATGAAATGGGGCAAGAAATTTGCTATCTACTTCTCAAAACAGGTGATCCATTGGCGGCCAATCATATTGGCCCTGATGATGTTGTTCGCACCCAAAGGGCACTTGAAGTTCTCTATGCAACAGGAAAACCAATTAGTACACAACAAACGAAAATTCCACCACCTTGGCGAGTCTTAGAACTTGGACTTAACCCATTAAATCTAAAAGCAAGAATCTGTAAACGCACTCAACAGATTTACGAGAATGGACTTTTAAAAGAAACCGAGGAGTTGATTGAGCGCTACGGGCCAAACCTGCATCTATTAGAAACAATTGGATATGGAGAAGCCTTACAAGTTCTTCAAAGCAAAATCAGCCTTGCCGAAGCAATCGAGATCACTACTGTTAGAACCAAAAAATTCGCAAAGCGGCAGGGCACCTGGTTTCGAAACCAACATCAGGCACATTGGCTAAATAGTGAGGAACCGCTTAGTGAAGCTCTAACACTGATCAGAAGCGTTCTAGGCTAATTGATGAGCACATATTTTTTTATGGCTGTCTTCTTTCCTGTCCCCTCAACCCACTGAATGCCACCTCGTCCTCGTTTTGATCGTCGCGCCCCCGTCCGGGAGCTCCCAAACATCAATGACCGCATCAACTATCCCAAATTGCGTGTAGTTGACTCAGACGGCACTCAACTCGGAGTAATCGATAGGGAAGAGGCCCTAGAGGTTGCGAAAGAAAGGGAACTCGATCTTGTTCTCGTTAGTGAAAAAGCCGATCCTCCCGTTTGCCGAATCATGGATTACGGCAAATTCAAATTCGAACAAGAAAAAAAAGCCAAAGAAGCTAAGAAAAAATCTCATCAGACCGAAGTCAAAGAAGTCAAGATGCGATACAAGATCGACCAGCATGATTACGCTGTTCGAATTGGTCATGCAACTAGGTTTCTCAAAGCAGGCGACAAAGTCAAATGCACCGTAATTTTCCGTGGTCGTGAAATTCAGCACACTTCCCTAGCTGAAACCCTGCTTAGACGGATGGCAAAAGACCTTGAAGAACAGGCAGAAGTTCAACAACATCCCAAACGAGAAGGACGGAACATGATCATGTTCCTGACACCAAGGAAAACGCCCTTGATTAAAAAAGACATTGAGGAAGGGCCCACCAAGCGTGCTGTAAGGACTATTACAACTACACCTCGTGCCAATTCCACAAAATTTTCAGGCCAGTCAAAAAAGAATGTGACTTAAAAAAGATTCTTCAACCAAAACTTGCTAGAGCCCGTTCTTCTTAACCAAGGTCTAAGAAGTATTAACTTGCCAGGACTACTGCTATGCCAATGCTTCAGGAAGTGGCATAAGACAACATGACACACATCTAATTGTCACCAGCGCTTCGCCAAATTATGGTGGCCGCATTACAACCTGTCCCAATGGCGTGAGATTCCATATCCAACAAGAAAGCGACATCCCAGCTTCGACTCAGCTCTACAACCAAATTTGTTTCGCAATCGCAGCAAGGCATTATCCACCTGGCCATAGGCTTCCGAGCACTCGCCAATTGGCCATGCAAACTGGCCTACATCGAAATACCATCAGCAAGGTTTACAGACAGCTAGAAACTGACGGGGTCGTAGAAGCCATGGCCGGTTCTGGAATCTATGTTCGTGATCAACAAAAACCTAGAGAGATCAAAACACCACCTCGTCTAAGAAACAAATCAATAACCGATATTGATCAGGAAGTACGTAAATGTATTGACGGCCTCTTAAATGCTGACTGCACACTTCAGCAAACTAGAGAGCTACTAACAAGAGAAATTGACTGGCGCCTCCGCTGTGGGGCAAGAGTGCTGGTAAGCACCCCTAGAGAAGATATTGGTGCTTCTCTTCTTATTGCTGAGGAGCTTCAGCCAAATCTTGATGTTCCGGTAGAAGTTGTGCCTATGGAAGAACTTGAAAGTGTCCTAGAAAGCTCAAACAATGGCACCGTAGTGACGAGTAGGTACTTCATACAGCCACTTGAGAGTCTCGCCAAGCTTCATGGAGTACGAGCAGTAGCAGTTGATCTAAACGATTTCCGTCATGAATTAAATATGCTGAAAGAGCTCCGTGCAGGAAGTTGCGTTGGCTTAGTCAGTATTAGTCCAGGCATCTTGAGAGCTGCGGAAGTGATCCTTCACAGCATGAGAGGAAATGAGATTTTGCTAATGACCGCAACACCTGACGTTGGCAGCCGACTCTTGGCATTGCTTCGTGCTTCAAGTCATGTTCTTTGCGATAAACCTAGCCTTCCACTAGTAGAACAGAGTCTTAGACAAAACCGATCGCAATTGATGCGCATGCCCCAATTACATTGTGCAGAAAGTTATCTCAGCAACGACACAATCGATCAGCTCCGCAAAGAAATCGGCCTTCAGAAGTCTTAACCAAAAGCCCAGTAAATCTATGCTCAAAGCAATCCGTGCAGACCTGGCAATAGTCAGGGAACGAGATCCAGCGGCGAGAGGCCTAGCTGAGATTTTGCTCTGCTATCCAGGCTTTCAAGCTCTAACGATTCATCGACTCAGCCATCGACTTTGGAATGCGAAGCCACCTTTGTTGCCCATGAAGCTTTTTGCTCGTCTAATAAGCCAAGTCAATAGAAGTCTTACTGGTATCGAAATCCATCCAGGAGCACGAATTGGAGCTGGTGTGTTTATAGATCATGGGATGGGAGTCGTAATCGGAGAAACAACAGAAATCGGCAATCGATGTCTTCTTTACCAAGGTGTAACTCTTGGTGGAACAGGGAAAGCTCATGGCAAAAGGCATCCAAGCCTTGCTGAGAACGTTGTAGTAGGAGCAGGAGCAAAAGTTCTTGGAGCTATCAACGTTGGGGCAAACACAAGGATTGGAGCTGGCTCAGTAGTAGTAAGAGATGTAGAAGCAGACAGCACAGTGGTAGGCATCCCTGGAAGAGTTGTTCATCAAAGCGGTGTACGAATAAACCCTCTTGCACACTCAGCATTACCAGATGCAGAAGCAAATGTGATCAGAAATCTGATGGAAAGAATTGATCAATTAGAGAGTCAAGTAACTGCGTTACAAAATTGTTTAAAAGATGTGGCAGAAGGACGTTCGCCAGCAAGCATTGCAGACAAGCATGCCAAGAGTCAAAGTCTGAAAGACAAAGAAATAATAGAGTTCTTAGGTGATAACTAACTCACAAAAATCCATTCACAATGATACTGAATCCTCAGCCGGAGCAGGCTGAAAAACAAACATGGAATAAATAACATTTCTCCTCATATTTGTCATCATTTCCAAGAACATATCATAACCTTCATTTTTATATTCAATAAGAGGATCTTTTTGGCCATATCCTCGCAATCCAACAGATTCACGAAGAGCATCCATTGCCTGTAAATGTTCACGCCATAAAGTATCTATTTGTTGAAGTATGAAAAATCTTTCAGCTTCTCGCATTAAATGTGGACGCATTTGTTCAATCTGAGCCTCCTTAATATCATAAGCACTACGCAATTGTTCTTGAAGAAAAGCCTTAAGCTCTTCCATTCCCAACCCTTGTAATTGCTTAGGATCTAAATCTTCAAGTATATAGATAAACTGCTTCACTTTTCCAACCAGCTGATCAACATCCCACTCCTCAGGAGGTAAGTCAGGATTAACATAAGCCTCAACAATATCCTCCATTGTTCTCTCTCCATATCCAATTACTTGCTTCTTAAGACCTACACCTTCAAGAACTCTTCGTCTTTCTGAATAAACAGCTCTTCGCTGATTGTTCATAACTTCATCATACTCAAATACCTGTTTTCGAATATCATAGTAATAAGTTTCTACCTTTTTTTGAGCACCTTCCAATGAACGTGTAAGCATTCCAGATTCTATCGGCATATCTTCTTCCACCCTAAAAGCATTCATCAAGGCTGCAACTCTTTCTCCACCAAAAATACGAAGCAAATTATCTCCTAAAGAAAGGAAGAATCTTGTGCTGCCAGGATCTCCTTGCCGAGCAGCTCTACCACGCAATTGATTGTCAACTCGACGGGATTCATGACGTTCTGTTCCAATAACATGTAATCCACCTGCTGTCCTAACTCGACTCTCTTCCTCCCTAACTACTAAATCATATTCTTCTTTAACACGAGCAATCGCTGAACGAAGAGAAGAGATCTGAGGGTCCTGAGTAGGAGCCTTTTCAGCAGCATTAGCAATACGGTCTTCTAACTCAATTACTGAAAGAGCTCTATCTCCCCATGCTCCAACTAATTCTTGAGCCAATTCAACTAACGAATCATCTGCTTCATCTGATAGAGGACATGGATAAAGGCTCCCTATTGCTCGAGCCTCACTTACAGCATGATTGTGAGAAGAAGCCGCTGAATCATCAGTCTTGGCAATAAACCCGCTGCCTTTTTCAAGATTGCGTTGAAGTGGAACTGGCGGACGATGTGAGTCTTCTGGCCTTACCAATCTTGGCAAAAGAACCTCTCTAAGTTTTAGTCGGGCCATATAGTCACTATTTCCTCCCAAAATTATGTCGGTACCCCTTCCAGCCATATTGGTTGCAATAGTTACAGCTCCAGCACGACCAGCCTGAGCAACAATTTCAGCTTCTCGCTCTACATTTTCTGGTTTAGCATTTAACAAGTTATGCGGGACATTTTTTTCTGCTAGCAAAGCACTTAATAACTCACTTTTCTCAACACTGGTAGTTCCAACTAGTACTGGCCTTGACTTTAGATGTATCTCAGCAGTTTCATTAGCAACAGCTCGCCATTTTGCAGCTTCAGTTTTATAGACCTGATCAACCCAATCTTCTCGAGCACGAGGTCTATTTGTTGGAATCACAGTGGTCTCAAGCTTATAAGTCTTATCAAATTCAACTTCTTCAGTCTTAGCTGTTCCCGTCATCCCAGCCAAACGTGGGTATAGGAGAAAGAAATTCTGATAAGTAATTGAAGCAAGTGTCTGAGTTTCCGGCTGAATATCAAGCTTTTCTTTTGCCTCAATTGCCTGATGTTGTCCATCACTCCATCTACGACCTGGCATTACTCTGCCAGTAAACTCATCAACAATTACGGCTTCTCCATCACGCACAATGTAATTAACATCTCGAATAAATAACTCCTTAGCTTTTAAAGCATTCGTGATGTAATGAGCCCATGGATCAGCAGGGTCAAAAAGATCATTTACCTTAAGAATTTCCTCCGCCTTAGCAAATCCCTCATCAGTCAGAGTGCAACTACGTTGCTTCTCATCTACCTCATAATCCCCCTCAGGGTCTATACCATCCTTTCCTATTTCCGCAGCCCTAACAAGCCTTAAAGCAACATCCGAGGCCTGTTGATATTTTTCCTGAGGACGTTCTATTTGGCCTGAAATGATTAATGGCGTTCTTGCCTCATCGATAAGTATTGAATCAACCTCATCAATTACACAGTAATGAAACTCTCTTTGTACAACATCATTGATATCGGTGGCCATATTATCGCGCAAATAATCAAAACCAAGCTCTGAATTAGTTGCATAAGTGATATCACAGGCATAATTTTTTCTCCTCTCCTCTGGACTCATGTCCTGTTGAATCAAGCCAACTTCTAACCCTAAGAAGCGGTGGACCTGACCCATCCACTCTGCATCTCGACGTGCCAAATAATCATTAACAGTGACTACATGAACTCCTCGTCCCGTGAGGGCGTTCAAAAAGCTAGGCAAAGTGGCCACAAGTGTTTTCCCTTCTCCGGTCTTCATCTCTCCAATCTGACCCTCATGAAGAATCATTCCTCCAAGTAGCTGAACGTCAAAGTGACGCATACCTAGAACTCGTTTACTTGCCTCTCGAACTACTGCAAAGACTTCAGGCAGAATCTCATCTAAAACAGGTCTCTGTAATTCAAGAGTTCCAGCATTTTCCAAAAGTTGGCGAAATTCAGCTGTTTTCCCTCGTAGCTGGTCATCACTTAGAGGTTGAATATCCTCCTCAAGCAGGTTGATATCAGTAACAATCGGCTGATAGCGCTTCAGCTTGCGGGCATTGGGATCACCCAGCAGTTGCTTGAGCATGATTAAAAGAAAACCCTCTTAATAAGTTCAGAATACTGAAATTAGGGTAGATAAAAAAAGAGGATTACCCTCCGATTTCTTAAAAGGTCAAACGAACACATAGCTCAAAGAAAACATGTGCTTAGCAAAAAGGCACCTTCTAAAAAAATGGATTGAACCTTGATAGGAAGGATTTTATACAGCAAGTCTAAACAAACCGATTGTGGCGATCACCCAACCAACTGGCCGAAGCTCAAAGAAAGACCTGGCTTTTGATGAGTAGTTTTTGGTCATGGCTGATACAAGCAAGACATATAAAAGCCTGGTGCGTTTGTTTAGGGCATTGCCTAGACATCGCAAGAGATCTCTAATAGGACTAGCACCTGTTGCCATTTTCACGGGTTTATCAGATGTATTGGTGGTAGCTGTCGTTTCCAGACTGTTCACAGTTCTGGTAGGACAGCCAAACAGGCCATCGATCCCATTTACAGAAATCATCCCGAACGACCCCAAAATAAAAGTCATTGGGCTGATCATCGGATTTATAGGACTTTGTTGGATCTCATCATTTTCAAAGTTATTTCTAAGATCATGTCAATTCAAATTGAAATGTGGGATATGGAGAGACTTGTCCGAAATGGCTCAAAGAAAAATACTCGCCCAACCATATGAATTTTTTCTCGGCAAACGAAAGAGCGAATTATCCACAATAGTTCTAGTGAATATTTCTCGCGTTGCAGATAAAATGGTTCTGCCAATAATACAACTTATTAGTGGAGTATTCGCAATAATCCTTTTATCAGTAGCGATATTAGCCATAGGAAGAATGGCTGCATTTATGCTTATAAGTTGTTTAGTTATATGCTACATAACTATTACATTAATAATCACACCTTTCCTAAGATTCAGCACTCGACAAAGAATCACATTAGAAAAGCAGACTAATAACATCTTAAATGAGTCCATGAGAACAATTCTTGACGTTCAACTAAGTGGTTCCGAACCGTATTTTGAAAAAAGGTATTCGACAGCTGGAAGAACAGCAATCCCATTCATCTGGAAAGGAGAATTGCTCCCAGAAACACCTAGGTTATTAATTGAACCAATTGGAATAACACTAATCTTTGCATTTGGAATGCTGCCACTAATCTCAATCAATGAAACAAGTGAAGTAGTGAAAATAGTTCCTTTTTTAGCAACAATAGCTGTCACCTGCTTAAAGCTTACTCCACCTTTACAAGACTCATTTAGAGCACTAACAACACTGAGAGCATCACTTCCTGATCTAGAAGAAACTCTGAGGTTAATTGAATTGCCGTCAAGCAGGTTAACTATTAGATCAAACCAAGTCCCATCAATTCAAGGAATCGCACCAAGGAATAACATAAGGATAAAAAATTTAGACTACCAATACCCTGGCAGTAAAAGTAAGGTGCTAAATGATATCAATATAACAATTCCAGTTGGTGGGAGAATAGCCTTTGTCGGACATACAGGGAGTGGTAAAAGTACAACTGCCAACCAACTACTTTGCCTTTTAAGGCCTGCATCAGGATCAATTCAACTAGATGGAATAGACATTACTGATGCTGATATACCTGCTTGGCAAGCAAATTGTGCTTATGTACCTCAATCGATCACACTACTTAATAGTAATATAATTGAAAATGTTGCTTATGGAAAGGAGCCAAAGGATATAGACGAAGCAAGCGTATGGGAGGCATTGCAGGCAGCACAATTAGCCGAATTAGTTTCGGAGCTTCCGCTTGGTTTATACACAGAGGTTGGCGATAATGGAATAATGTTGTCAGGTGGTCAAAGACAAAGGCTTGCATTGGCAAGAGCCTTCTATAGACAAGCCAGATTGCTTGTTCTTGATGAAGCAACAAGTGCTTTAGATAATAAAACAGAAGCTGAAGTGATGGATGCAATAGAAGTTATTGGTAGGAGATGTACTTTGGTAGTGATAGCACATAGATTATCGACAATAATGAGATCTGACTGCATTTATGAGTTCGAAAAAGGACGAATCAAAGCTTCAGGCAGATATGATGAACTCAGAGAAACCTCTCCCTCATTTAGAGACCTGACTTATATTGAGCAAGTCAATAAGAAACTCATTTAGTTGGCGAACTAATTTAACACCTCTCATTCAAAAGTGATAACAGAAGCTAATCTTCAGATTTATTGTTCTATCTGATTTGCTAAAAAATTATTGTGATTTTCTCTACAATTAATAATAGCAACAGCTAAATTTGTAGTTAAAAAATCAAAACTATAACTAGATGCCTGAGCAGCTAAAAAAGAAAAAGAAGAAATGAAAGAGTAATTAGATAAGGTTTTAAGGAAATCAGATCGATCGTTAAAGACTGATTCTGGGCTTTTTAAAGTTAATCTATGAATCGCTTTTTGAATACCAGATTTACTCTGAACAATAGGTGTACTAATACAAGATGAATGCCAAGTTGGTCCAAATGTAATTCCAGGCTTTGAGGTTTGCAACCCTTCCCAAACTGTTGTACCTGTACATGAAGCAGTACAAATGCATTTGTCAATCAATTCATTGGAAGAAGTACTTAATGGTGCAATCGTAACATTCGGCAAAGTAGATAGTTCTTTATATAGTTCTACTTCTGGAAAATTCATTCTACGAAGGTCAGGATATAAAAAATCATCTAACTGTCTGGGATGTTCTTTGATAACTATTTTTATACTTGTTTCAAGAAGGGCGGAAGATAAAAGTTTCAATGCTGAAGCTTGATCATAATATTCAGATGCTTCTGGAATAGTTGTGCGTTCAGGTCGATAGTGTAAGGCATAATAAATAAATGACTCTGAGAAATCTACAGGGTTAGTATTTAAAAATAACCACTGCAAAGCTCTTATCCTCCTAACCGAACGTCGGACACGAAATAAGAGCATCCTTAATGAAGAATGCTGAAAATAAAGGTTATCAGGAGAAATCCAGTATTTAACCACTTTTAGTGGCTGCTTTATAGTTGACAAAATAGCTTTGAAAAGCTCAAAGGGAGAATTTAATGAATAATATTTAGCCTTAAAAGGATTTTCACCCTGCAATGCAAACCTTCTACCAACCATAGCCTTAGAATAAGTTGTTGCGTATGATTCTTTTTCTGAAGAAATAAATAAGAGGTCATCATCTGAAGAAACACCTGTAGACGACAAATCAAGCAAAGATGAATAATTAGGTCTAAAGTCATGATCTAAAACCATATAATCAGTTATAGAAGTACGTCTAAGAATTATTGTTTCTCGGCCTAAGAACTTGGCAGCATAGAATAAAACAAATTCTGCAGGGAAATGTGGGACACAATGAAAAATAATTTTATTTATATCCTCCCTATTACGTAAATATCCAATCCAATATGCAAGCAATTCCCTAAAGTAATTGTCGTTATATAAATTAGTTTTAGGTACTAAAAATATTCGATCAAGAATTCGTAAAAATCCACTCTTACATTCTGAAAAATACAAGTATTCTGATGAGTCCAGAATAGCCTTATCGGACAAAGGAAAAGCTTTGCCAACAGTTTCTAATCGGTATAGATAGTCATATTGTATAAGCTCTAATCCAGGCATCGTGGAAAAAATAGGAAGACTTTCTTTATCAGATAGAACGACAAGTTTCTGATTCCTTTCTTTAAGCTTACGTACAACTTCACAAAAAAATGGATCTAAAAAACCTACTAGAAGAAGTGTGCTTATAGATGACATCTCAAATACAATTTAAAGTAGAACACATGACTAATTTGAATCTAAACACATTAATCATAAGATGAGCTGTGCAGCTTGCATGGCACCATTAGAGTCTAGTTTAAACCGATCAGATAGCATCTGATCGGTTGATAATTTTTGATCCAAAAATAAAGCAGCTGAATGCCATGCGTGCTCAAGATTATCCAATGCTTTGCCATATTTATAGCGATCAATACGAGATGCATTGAGGCAAATCTCTTGATTATCCTCTTCAAAATAGGTAAATATTGGTACTCCTGAAACTATCAGATCAGTCAAGGTCCCAACACCAGCTCTTACAACTGCAAATCTCAAACGATGGTACATATTAGGGGTATAATCTGCGGGTTGAATCCAATCAGGCATAGTACTTCTATATAATATTGGTTCAATCCAAAGAGTATTTAAATTAGGCTTAGGGAGTTTTATTATCTTGTTCAATAATGAGTTTGTAATAGATTCGCAATGTCCTCCTTTACCACAAGACAAAAGCGCATCTTCTCTTTCGTTCCCGATATGATTAGTTAATGAATCGAAAGAATATAATCCTACTCGATGGATCCTAGTCATTTCAGCTAAATAATCCGACTCAAATATTGAAGAAGTTATTAAGCGCGGAAAGGTGTTTAAAAGTAAGTCATCTATTTTTTGCTTATGGGACTGTGGAAAACACTTTAATGATCTGTGCCAGAAAAATGATCCTGAGATCCATGAATCAGGACGAACAGCAAGTATTTCCAGCAGATTATCACTAACAACAACATCAAATTGAGAAATTTCAGACTCCAATTTCTTAACAGCCTGAAAGTCTAAAAGGTATGGTTTAGATCTTTCAAAATAATTATCTATAGGATAAATTTGAGGAACCTTTACCAAATATATACTTGCTAGCTTATTCACTCGATCTTTAGGAGCAAATATAGTTACTTGAGCTCCTTGAACCCTAAGTTCATGGGCTAGGGACAACATTCTTCGAACATGACCTAAACCATTAGGACATGCTATTAAAGCAACTTCCTTCGCTCTCATTTATGGGGCGACATATAGCCCATAGTTGCATATGTATAGTCAGGTATATTTTCAATAGTCAACTTATCAAGTTGATGCCAACCATCAAAAATCAATTTTTTATTAGAAGGATTATAATATGATTTTGATTTTGCATTGTCACGATGGTTATTTAAAATCAAAACGACATCAGAATCTATAATAGCCTGATCTAAAGAAGATGCTGGGTTTAATCCGATATCAACCAAAAGAGAAGAGGTGACAACAGCATCCCAGACAAAGAGTCTATAAACTTTATCTTTTAGGTGCTCACATAAATATATAGATGTAGAATTTCTAATGTCAGAAGTATCAGGTTCTCCTTTAAAAGCTAAACCGACTATTAAAACCTTGAGGTGATTTAAATTAATGGCATTTCTCTGGCAATAGTGATTAATAATAGTAAGTGGGTATTTAGAAGCCATTTCATTAATTGAGCGGCTGATATTTCCTAAGACCGCTTGATTTCGATTTCCCTGATGATCGGAGCCATATATTATCGGGTCTTTAGTTAAACAATACCCTCCAACACCTGGGCTAGGAGAAGGTATAACATTGCGAGGATAACCTTCATTAGCAGCTTGAATTAAATCAAATGCATCTACATTAAATTCATGTCCCAAAAGAGCTAATTCGTTAGAAAAAGCAAATGATAGATCTCGAAACGTGTTATTAGCAAGTTTGACCATCTCACTAGCTTCTAATGAAGATACCTGGACAACTGATGGTGTAAGTGTTGACCAGAATTGAGACGCCTTGCTAACACATGAATTACTAAAGCCACCGATCACTTGTGGTAGTGATCTTAATTCATGCATAGCCTTGCCCTCTATTGTTCTCTCTGGAGCAAATGCTACAGAAAAATTCTTTCCAGGTTCAAGTCCTGAGAGTCTAGACAAAGTTTTAATTACAATATTTCTAGTTGTTCCAATTGGTATCGTTGATCTAAGCATAACCAAATCACCATGTTTTAAGAGCCTGCCAATTACATTTAAAACGCTATTAAGGGCTTCAAGATTAGGGTGAAAAGAATCATCTAATGGTGTACCAACTGCAATTATGTATATATCATTATTAGGTAGCTTTAATTCTGATGAAAACTCAATAGATTTAGCTTCTAAAGCGGACTTCAACATCTCCTGTAGACCCGGCTCATAAATGTGTGGAATACCCTTGTCTAATTGAGCTCTAACACTCCGATTGATCTCAACACCAGTTACTAAATGTCCTCTACTAGCCAAAGCAACCGACAAAGTCAATCCTACATACCCCATTCCAAAAATAGCTACTGATTGATGACTACCACTTTGACTAATTAAAAGGTCGAAAAAGTCAAGTAAGTCAACCAAGACTCCCTTTTCATTTACCAAAGGAATATGCCTAATGCTATTAGAACTATGTCGTGGAGACTGGCGTACTAATCTATAAATCTCAGGTATGATTTTATCTACAGGCAAGTCTGATGAAACACTTATAGGGTCTTTTACCATTATTTCTGAAATCGGAGATTCAAAACTTACATTTTTTGTATATGCTCTCCGAACATCTCCATCAGTCACTATACCTATCAAATGAAAGGACTCATCAACAACCAGAGCAATTCCTTTATGTATAAGTTGATGCGATTTCTCCGCCATCAAACGAAGAGTAGAGTCAAGAGTATCTTCAGGAGATGCTATTACAACTAATTTTGAGAAATCTGGTTTCATGCAATATTAATGTCCTCCCAATTATAGATCATACGGGATCCATTTATACTTTCACTCCTAGGACTTGCAAATCTACCTCGATAATAATCGCGATTTAATAGTTCAGCTTCAGATAAGAATCTATGCTCATTCCCTAGTAAAACTTCTGACCATTTTGGGTAATCATGATTCATGATATCTAAACGTTCGGCTTTTGAAAGCTTTGAAAAATCAGCTAATTCTTTAAGTGCTTTTGGATCAATAGATACTGGGCCATCCTTAGTTTCATGGGTATCTAAGATTGTAAAATGTCTCTCAATTATCTCAGCCCCCATTGTGATAGCAGCCTTTGAAGCAATTAATCCATCTCTGGCAAAGAGTGAATGATCAGAAAAGCCAACAGAGGGCGCCAACTCCTTTAACCAATTCATTCGTGCCAAATGCATCTCATGTAGAGGTGTAGGGTATAAAGTAACACAATGCAAAAAAGAGAATTTAGTGCCATGCAAAATTTCAGAGGCTTTTATAACCTCATCTTCGTAAGATGCACCAGTAGAAACAATAATTTCGTCAAATAGACTCCTTAAATCACGAAGTAAAGGAAAAGATGCGCAATCATAACTTGCAACTTTAATTGATCTAAAGCCCATCTCCGATAAACTTTTTGCTTGACATCTTGTAAAACACGTAGTCATTGGTATAAGCCCATATTCTTTACATCTACCAATAAAAGTCAGCGTTTCCGTTTCAGTTATCTCAAGCTTTTTCAATCTATTATATTCATCAATGTAAGGGCGCTTAATAAATTTAATAACTCCATTGATTTCTAATCCTTCTTCAAACTGTGGTCTATAAGCTACCGTGTCAGCCGAAATAGATTGCATCTTTCCATGGGTTGCTCCTGATTCAGCAGCCTGATCTATCATTCTACTTAAGGTATCGATATTGCCATTATGGTTTTGGCAAAATTCTGCAATTAATTTTGTCATGATTTGAGTTTAGATTTTCCAGATTGAAACCTTGAACAATGCAATAATAAGCATATTAGTATTTCATTAGATTAGTGTCCACTTCTTTCCACATATTCAAAATATCTATCAAGTATGAATCGATCCGTTTTTTCGACACTCTCATATGTAGCCCCTCCAATATGAGGTGAAATGAGTAGATTCTCATTTTCCTGAGAATAAACGATCAATGGGTGTTTTTTTCCGTTTAATATTAGAGATTCATTTTCAACAACATCAAGTGCTGCGCCTGCGAATGTCTTGTTCTTCAAGGCTTTTAATAATGCAATTTCGTCTATAATTGCTCCTCTTGAAGTATTTATCAATACTGATTCCTTTCCTAATAGACTCAATTCTTGCTCTCCAATCATATGATAGTTTCTGGTATTTAATGGGACATGTAAAGTCACTATATCAGAAATAGAAAACAATTTCTGGATGTTATTTTCTCGATAGGAACCCGAAGGTAATCGTTTAATCCAAGGATCATAAATATGCACATCCATTCCAAATGCCAAACAAATACGTGCAACTTTATTACCAAGTCTTCCACAACCAACAATACCTAATTTTTTTCCTGCTAATTCATGGCCTCTAAATAAACCTGGATTCCAAATCCCTTGTTTAGTTGCAGCAAATGCGGAAGACAAGTTGCGTTGAAGACTAAGCATTAAAGCTATTGTCAACTCTGAAGTAGCAGAGATTTGTTTAAGAAATCTTTTTTGGCCTCTCAAATGAAAAACTTTGACCGAAAATTTCTCAGCTGATTTCATATCAATATGATCAAGCCCAGTTGTTGGTGAAAGGATGGCAGTAAGTCTTCTTGCAGACTGCAGAAGACATGTAGAAACTTTTGTATTAAAGCGAATTAATACTGCATCATATTCTGGTGCTAAAGCTTCAAATTTAGATTGTGTTAGCTCCTCTTTAAATAGATCAGCTCGAGAGGCAGCATATTGCAAACCAGAATCACTAAAGCTAGATGGCTCCGGGCAAAGTATTTTAAGCATAATTTAGTTGGTTGATTCTTTTAACAAAATCTCGGCCATTTTAAAATCCAAATAGGTATCTATATTTATAGAGTCTCTAAGATCCATTTCTATCCCAAGGCAATCTGTGCCAACAATAGTATTTTTAAGCGCTATTAAATCTCGCTTAGCTAAATAAATCGCTCCATTTCTTATATATACTTTGGGCAAGTCTTGTCTTGGTCTCATATCCTCAAATCCTTGATCTACTAGATTAATCAGCTTGTTACCGATTAATCGTTTCATGCGAAATGGGTGATGACCTTCAACTGAAACTACGCTAACAACACTGTCGCATGGATTAGAAGTCATCATTTGAATAGCAGAGACAATATGATGTGATTTACGTAAAGGTGTAGTTGGTTGCAACATCAAAACTGCATCATAAAAATTTAAACCTCTTTTACTGTCCTCCATATGCGACAAAGCATGTTTCAAAACAGGCGCAGATTGTGCTTGATCCGTCGCCAAATCATGAGGACGTATAAAAGGAACATTCACGCCTAAATTTTCACCTATAGACGCAATCTCTTCATCTTCTGTACTTAAGATTAAGTCTGTTATTAATTCGACTTTTTGAGCTTCCTCTATTGTATAAGCAATCAACGGCTTACCATCAATTAACGCTATATTTTTTCGCGGCACTGTCTTTGAACCACCTCTTGCTGGAATAACTCCTAAAATATTCATAGGAAAATCAGAGTTTTACAACAGACCATCTTTCAAATTGATCCCCTGGTTTCAATGGTGACATAATCATACGGTGCTGGTGATCAGCCAAAAATTGATCGCAAGCAATCTTAGCTCCAGGAAATTTTAAAGACCAATATTCATCTAAATAACAAAGTCCACCTTTGATTAATCTAGGCCAAACAAAGTTAAAAGTAGTTATATATGATTCAAATAAATCACAATCAAACATTGACGCGAAAATTTTCATAGGGAATTGCTCTTCATTCATTGTGTCTGAAAAGTTACCTTCTACCAGGACAATATTATCTAAGCCTAGTAATTCTATTTTTTTATTTAAAACTTGCTTAGACGTATTCGAGAAATTACCGCTTGAAGATATAGTTGAAGCATTTACATCTTCGGTCTGCAGATAATGCTTGATAGCCAAATTCTTCTTGATAGATTCATAATGCTCACGATGAATATCGCCTGATTCGAAAAGTTGATCAAATTTACTCATGTGATCATTTTGATGATAAATAGGCGGGAAACCACTAAAGGAGTCAAATCCATAGACTTTTTTAGGAGAATCAATTTCTTTTAATAAAAGTGCTGTTGCTAATAAACTTTTTCCTCTGAAAACACCTGCCTCTACAATGTCTCCTTCAGAATGACTATCATTCAAACGAATATAATTAAAATAGGCATCATGAGGACCTGGTTTTCTATAATCATATATCCCGAGAGAGTTAAACTCCCAGTCATATTTTAAATTAATTTGATTGTTTTTAGATGTCATAAGATCTATATTAAAAGTCAAAAAAAGATCAGAATGAATATGACCAGTGTACTAAAGTCTCATGAAGGAACAGAATTAATAGTATAGGTCAACAACAATTCTAAGGCTAATCCATTTAAAATAATGATAGGGTCTAAATATTTATTGTAGATTATTAGCAATACTTAAAAGCTATGGCATGGATTGCTTGTAATCATATAGGCCACAGCCTTGGATCGATTAATCTTGGTTCATCTAAAGACTGTTGATATAAAACCTGAAGCATATCAGAATCAAGAGCACCAAATTCAGCAGATTTTAAGGCAGTCTCCAACTCGGATCTCTTGGTTGGGCCTATTAGAACATAATCTACGCATGGATCACTTATACAAAAGCGCAAAGCGATCTCTGGGAGTTGTTGTAGTGAGCATTTGCAAGTCTTCTGAATAGAGAGAACATGGCTCTTAAGCAAGCGCATTTGATAAGGCAAGCTGTTAACTCTTGGCGTAAGGGTACCTTTCAGAAAAGCTGAGCGAGTA
This sequence comes from Prochlorococcus sp. AG-409-P01, assembly GCA_003215335.1. Lineage (GTDB taxonomy): Bacteria > Cyanobacteriota > Cyanobacteriia > PCC-6307 > Cyanobiaceae > AG-409-P01. The sequence continues at coordinate 22,237 of QCKM01000012.1, forward strand.
ATTAATTTGACGCCAGAGGACCTGGCTAAATGGAAAACTTTAGAAGACATTCTTTGGTCTAATAAATTATAAGGAACCTGGACTATACGGATCCAACCCAACTCCAGTGCAATCAAGGCTTCTTCTTCTGTATAAATAGAAGCCCCCAACTCGCCTATGATTCCATCTTCCACGAAAGGCTTAAAGATCTCATTTAGCTTTTCTATTTTAAGGAGTTCTATAGATGAATTATGAATCTTAAGTACATCTAATTTATCTCTATTTAATTCTTTCAAACTCTTCTTTAATGATGAATGTATTAACTCTTTCGCTATCCTATTACCTCCTAAAAAGTCTGAAGGATTAAGTGCCACTTTTGAAGATATAGTTGCATCATTAATTCCAGCCAAAGCCACCCCAATTAATTTTTCAGCATCACCATATGTTGGGGCAGTATCAAAAAAACGAATGCCTTCATCATAAGCTTGTCTGATAATCTTTAGAGATTCATCCCTATGCGTACTAGCATGGTATGGATCAAAAGAACTTAAGCCATATTGCATGCCAAGGCCAACTGTTCCCAAAGCAAGTTTACTCATTCTCGTGTCAATCTCTTAAAGCCTTTGTGAGCTACAGGTCCCCTAAGAGATTCAGAAGCATCTAGTTTCAAAATGCTACCAAAAACTTCATCAACTGCTTCACCATATTGATCTATATGGACATTTTGATGAGCTAAACACGGCTTAAACTGACGAAAAGCTAAAAACCCTTTATCAAGCATTAGTGTTGTAAAAAGTGTCTGAAGTTCCTGATTATTTGGAAGATCAAATTGAAAATTTGCAAGTGTTGGCAGACCAGAGATTTGTATAGGTATCGAATTTTTTATTGCAGCATTCTTCCATATTTCCTTGACACGATTTCCCATCTTAATGATATGTTGATCTACCCGGCAATCAACATATTTTTCAATAGTTGCTAATGATGCTGTTGGTCCAATTCTCTCAGTCCAATTTGTACTGGAAAGAAATGTTTTTTGAGCAGCTTCCATTACATCTGAAACACCCATAATCGCAGACATGGCATAACCATTAGCCATCGATTTAGCAATTACAGCAAGATGCGGATTAACGTTATATCGCAAGTGAATACAACCTGGATTCATTCTAAAAGCAGAAGTTATCTCATCAAATATCAAAACAGCTCCAATAGACTCAGCCTCTTTCTTCAAATCCAAAAGATAATTTGGCTGAGCCTCTTCGGCCCGTGCAGGTTCAAGCACAATAGCAGCCACCTCATTCTCTCTACCTTGAATCGCAGACTTTAAGCTTTTAATTGAATCTGTCAAAAAAGGAACCGATGTTCCTTCAAGGCTTTTAGGAACACCTACAGGATCCAATCCGGGCATTAGATGACCATCTAATGCTTCCTTACTACTTAAGTTGGCGGCTAAATACCAATCTCCACAGCCATGATAACCACTAAAGACAACTAAATCACGGGCAGTGGCAGCACGGGCAATACGAATAGCATTGCTCATAGCCTCCCCTCCACTCCTCGAATAACGAACCATTTCTACCCAAGGGTGTAACTCAACCAAGAGTTCTGCTAGCTGAACCTCCTCGGGACAATTGAGACTTGAAGAAACTCCATTATTAATAGATTTTATGACTTCTCCATCAACCTCATCATCGGCATATCCCAAGATGCATGCGCCCACATTCAAGATGCTCATATCAATCCAACGAGTACCATCAACACCCCAAACATCTACACCCTTGGCCCTGCTGTAATAAGCAGGCCAAACATCTGGTGCAAAAAGTTCGGGGCGCTTAGAAAAAAGCTGAGTACCACCAGGAATTAATTGGCGGGCTCGCCGATACAATTCAGGACCATTCATTCTTGCCTACCAGTATCTACATTATTGTCCCAAAGTGATTCATAGCCTTCATGACCAATCCACTTGGCATTGATCTTGTTTAGCTCAGGTTGCTCCTTAAGTAGTGCTAAAACATCATCCATGCCAAAATGTTCTCCATTAGGGCCTAACGCAGCAAAAACCTGTCTGACAAAAGAAAGGTCTTCCTGATGATCTACGGTCCACCTTTGCAAGGAATAATCCTCAGACGACCTTAATGAGCCCACTCTAAATCGATTTGGTTGCCGCCATAGGAAACTAGTTACATGCTCCCTATCATCTTTTGATCTAGCTTCTTTCCACGCAGTGGAAAGTGCTGAATAACTAAAGCACTCTGCATCTAAACCATTTGGATAGCAACCATCGTCCAAGTGGATTGAACCTGCCCCAGCCGCTATGGAGGCATATTCATAATTCCCTTCAAAAAATAAGTTCAATAGCTTAGAAATTAATGAAGACTCGATCAAAGGACAATCTGCTGTAATTCGTACAATACAATTTGCATTGTTAATAGTAGCTGCATTATAAAACCTATCTAAAACATCATCTCTACTACCAGCAAAACAAGTTATATTTTTTTTTCTGCAAAATTCTTGAATAATCTCATCTTCTAATTCTGTTGAGGTTGCCACTATTACATCATCTAAATCATCAACAGCTCTCAATCTTTCAATAATATGTTGAAGCATTGGCCTGTCCTCTATAAGCTCCATTACCTTTCCAGGCAGACGAGAAGAGCTCATTCTTGCTTGAATTATAGCCTTACAAAAGTCAATCATAATCTATAAATAGTAATGGTAAAAAGAATAAGAGTCCGCCTAGAGTATTTAATACAAAGCATATGGTTATAAGCTTTTAAGCAGTGCATTCTCGAGCTCTGCAACAACGCGCTTCTGATCTTCCTCGGTCAATCCAGGGAACAACGGCAAGCTAATTACACTAGATGAATAAGTTTCGGAAACCGGGAAGTCACCAACATTGAAACCACGATTTCTATAATAAGGCTGCAAGTGAACAGGTGAATAATGCAACTGCACTCCAATATTTGCCGAGCGCATTAATTGAAAAATTTGCTTATGCTTTTGTCTAGAAGCTGACAAAAAACGAACAACAGCAAGGTGTCCTGCTGTGCGAACATCTTCTGGTATACTCAATAACTCCATAGGTAGATTAATTAAAAGTTTGCGATAATTTTCAAGTAATCGATTGCGTTCATCAACTATATATTCCAGTTGCTTTAACTGACTTAATCCAAGTGCCGCTTGTAAATCTGTAATTCTGTAATTAAAACCTAAGTTTTGTTGTTCATAGCCCCATGGACCTGCTTCCTCATAATGAAATCTTTTCTTATCGCGAACAATGCCATGATTTCTAATATCACGCATATAGTCCGAAAGCTCAGGTATATTTGTAGTTGCCATACCTCCCTCGCCAGTAGTAATAATTTTAACTGGATGAAAACTGAAAACTGTTATTGAGCTATTTCGACAACTTCCTACTTTTTGCTTCTTATATGTTCCTCCAATAGCATGACTTGCATCTTCCAAAATTGAGAAACCATATCTTTTTGATAATGAAGAAATAGCTTCCATATCGCAGCTACTTCCTGCAAGGTGTACAGGAACAATAACTTTTGGAAGTTTCCCGACTGATTCTGCTATCTCCAACTTATGTTCAAGGCAGGGTATGCTCATCAAACCAGTGGAAATGTCAATATCTACAAAATCAACTTCCGCCCCACAATATCTTCCACAATTTGCAGAAGCCACAAATGTAATTGGTGTTGTCCATAAGTAATCTCCAGGTCCAAGCCCTAGTGCTAAACAAGCAATATGTAAAGCACTCGTTGCACTATTAACGCCAATTGCATATTGAACAGAAACTTTTGCAGCAATTGCTTGTTCAAAAGCAGGCAATACTGGTCCCTGGGTGATCCAATTGCTCCGAAGCACCTCTGTAACTGCTAAAATATCATCTTCAGTAATATTCTGGCGACCGTAAGGTAAGAACGGAGGTTCATAATTAATCATAAAGGTATAAAATTATGATCTACATGCTTAGTAATTAGTTCACGCAAATCATTTACCTTAAGAAACCTAGGGTTATCACCTGAATTATAAGAAAATCCGGGTTTTACAGCGGTAAAATCAATGCCAAGCTCTTTATATTTCTTCAGCAGGACTCCATCACTAGGCAAAATCGCATAATACTCTCCGAGATCTATCGTTGTAAGACTATCCGACGTTGTAATCATTTCTTCATGCACTTTTTCGCCAGGCCTTATTCCTATTACGGTTTTTTTGCAATTAGGTCCAATCGCTTCAGCAAGATCTGTAATTCTATAGCTAGGTATTTTAGGTACAAACAACTCGCCACCCAATGCATTCTCTAAAGCCCAGAGAACCATGTTTACCCCTTCATTCAGAGAAATATTAAATCGGGTCATTTGAGGATCGGTAATTGGCAAAGTTCCATTCTTTGCTTTCTCAAGAAAAAAAGGTATTACAGATCCCCTAGAACCCATAACATTTCCATAACGAACTACTGAAAGCCTTAAGTCTCTAGCTCCTTTTATATTATTAGTAGCAATAAATAATTTATCGGAACATAATTTAGTTGCTCCATAAAGATTAATAGGAGCAGCTGCTTTATCTGTACTTAAAGCAATCACGCGTCTTACCGACGTATCAAGACATGCCTGTAATAGATTTTCTGCTCCAAGAACATTAGTATTGATAAATTCCATTGGATTATATTCAGCAGCTGGAACCTGTTTAAGTGCTGCAGCATGAATAACAGTATCCACACCAACCAAAGCTCTTCTCAAGCGATCTCTATCTCGAACATCTCCAATAAAAAATCGAAGTTGAGGATATTCTTTTTCTGGATAAATTTGCTGAAGTTCCCATTGCTTCAACTCATCCCGACTATAAATAACAAACCGCTTTACATCAGGATATCTTCGAAACGTTTCCGCAATAAAAACCCTTCCGAAACTGCCAGTGCCACCTGTAATTAAAATGCCTGAGTCTGAGTTGAAAGTCATGGAAGGCTTTTGCTACTTAGAAGAGAGGATGGAATCAAATAATCCCGAAGGTTTCTGATGAAGTTAATGAGCAGATGTTCAGGCTCCAATACGTTCGCCAGCATAACCAGCACGATTAAGGACCTTCTCACACCAAGGAATATGTGCCAAATACCAATCAAGAGTTGAGGCAAGACCTAACTCAAAAGTGTGCTGGGGCTTCCAACCAAGTTCCTCCTGAATACAAACAGAATCAATCGAATAACGATGATCATGGCCAGGACGATCAGATACAAGTTTAATCAAGTCGGTATGAGGAGCCAGCTCTGGCTGACGCTCATCCATCAATTCACACAACAATTCGACCACCTGCTTATTGCTTCGTTCACCAAACCCTCCTATGCAATAGCTTTGGCCAAGTCGTCCTTTAATAGCAGCAAGTAGTAACGCATCAACATGATCCTCTACAAAAAGCCAATCTCTAACATTAGATCCATCTCCATAAAGTGGAATAGATTGACCCGTCATAGCCTTAGTTATCACTAGAGGAATTAACTTCTCAGGAAATTGCCATGGTCCAAAGTTGTTTGAGCAATTAGTTAAAACAATCGGCAAGCCAAAAGTGTGATGCCATGCACTAACTAAATGATCACTAGAAGCTTTAGTTGCAGCATAAGGAGAACGGGGTGCATACCGAGTTAATTCGGTAAAAGACCCTGAATCACCAAGGGAACCAAATACCTCATCAGTACTTATGTGATGAAACCTGAAAAGCTCCTTTCTCTGTTTAGGCAGACTTTGCCAATGAGTTCTAACTCCCTCCAAAAGATTATATGTACCTATGACATTGCTAAATACAAAAGCATTAGGTCCATCTATTGATCTATCAACATGAGTTTCAGCTGCCAGATGAAAAACCAAATCAGGATCTGCTTTCTTAATAGCAGCTGTGGTTGAATCTCCATCCACTAAATCAACTCGAAATAAGTGATGGCGATGTCCGTAATCAATTTCTTCAATACTTGTGAAATCACTTGCATATCCACATTTATCAAGATTAAAAACCTGAGCATTGGACTTTGTCAAAAGTCGACGAACCAAACAACCTCCAATGAAGCCACCACCGCCGGTAACCAATACCCTTGTCCCTGGTGATAAATACTCATTCAAGAAATTATCCATAAATAAAGATTAAAGAGAACTTTTAGTTTTAATTACATACTTCAATCCATCTCTCCAATGTCTACCTTCCAAATCAAGGGCCTTACGAGTTTCATTGCAATCCAAAATTGAATAGCAAGGGCGTTTAGCCTGACTGGGATAATCAGATGTACTAATTGGTTCAACTTTTGCAGCACTTGGGAAAAGTCCGCCTAAAACACCTAACTCACCAATGGCACAAGCAAAGTCATACCAACTAGCAACTCCAGCATCACACCAATGAAGGATGGAGGGGATGTTAGTCATGACTCTGCTCTCATTAGATTTACTACTGGCAAGTTCCAAAAAACGCCAAGAAGCTTTTGCAAGGTCGCCTGTATTTGTTGGACAACCAACTTGATCAGAAATGACCCGAATAGGCTTATCGAGCCTCGCATTCTGACTATGCAATTTGAGCATAGTTAGAAAAAAATTCTTACCTACAGGTCCATACAGCCAACTAGTGCGTAAAACATATGCTCTACTCCCCAAATGCTCAAAAACTGCTGCTTCACCTGCAGCCTTACTTAAACCATAGATGCCAAGTGGTTCAAGAGGATAATCAGGAGGATATGGGCTACTCCTAGAGCCAGAGAATACAAAGTCAGTACTGATATGTAGCATCCTGCCTCCCAAAAAAGATTGAGCCTTTGCTAAAGCAGCAGGGGCATCAGTATTGATCGCATAAGTTAATTCAATTTCATGTTCTGCCTTATCAACATCGGTATATGCTCCAGCATTAATTATCCAATCAGGTCTACATGCCTCTACAAAAGATTGACATGCTTGTGAATCAGCAAGATTCAAATGCTGGCGACTACAAACTATCAATTCAATCTTTTGATTAGCCAATGTATTTGGCTTATACTTAGTCAATGCATTTCCCAACTGGCCAGAAGCACCTGTCAATAGTATCTTCACTAAATAAGCTCCTTAACATTCAAATCATTCATGAACGGTGCTGATCCATCCTTTGAAGATACCTTAATCTCTAAATCAGATTCAGGCCATTCAATCTGAAGATGAGGGTCATCCCAACGAATTGATCTCTCACATGAATGGTTCCAAAAGTCGGTAGTTTTATATAAAACTTCTGCAACGTTTGAGAGTGTTAAAAAGCCATGTGCAAATCCTTCCGGGACCCACAATTGTTGATGATTTTCTGAATTAAGAATAACACCACACCACTGACCAAAACTTAATGAATTTCTACGAATGTCAACTGCTACATCAAAGATTTCTCCAGCAATACATCTAACTAATTTTCCTTGAGGATGAGGAGGCAACTGATAATGCAAACCTCTTAATACTCCTTTGGATGATAAAGAATGATTGTCCTGTACAAAAGGTTTTACTACTTGGCCACTTAGACCCATTGATTCATTCCACCGTAATTGATTCCAGCTCTCAAAAAAAAAGCCCCGGTCATCCTTAAATAAATCTGGAGTAATTAACATAGGTCCTATCAATTGTGAGCCCTGAGAATTCGTAAGCGTTTCAATTTTCATTAGATTCAATTCAATTTTGTGAGTTATCTAGTAACTGCAAAAGATATTCACCATAACCACTTTTTCTCAAAGTTTCTGCCAAGACCGAAAGCTCATTATTGCTTATCCAACCCATCCTCCAAGCAACTTCTTCAGGACAACCAATCTTCAAGCCCTGTCTATGCTCCAATGTTCTTATATAAGCCGATGCCTCGTGCAAAGAATCACATGTCCCTGTGTCCAGCCATGCCATACCACGGCCCATCAATTCCACTCGCAAAGAACCCTCTGATAAATATTGAAGATTGATATCAGTAATCTCCAATTCACCCCTTGAAGATGGGGTGACTAAACGAGCTCGATCAATAACAGTATTGTCATAGAAATAAAGGCCAGTGACTACATAAGGACTTTTAGGCTTAAGGGGTTTTTCTTGAATATCTAAAACATTTCCATCGGCTGAAAACTCCACTACCCCATAACGCTCAGGATCTCGTACTGGATAAGCAAAAACTGTCGCACCACTATCACAATGATCAGTCAAACCAAGCTGTGGCACTAAATCATTTCCATGGAAAAGATTGTCACCCAAAATCAATGCAACTGGCGAATTACCCAAAAAATCAGCGCCAATCAAAAAAGCTTGGGCCAAGCCATCTGGACTTTGCTGTACCGCATAATTTATCTCCATACCCCAAGCACTTCCATCCCCTAACAAACGCTGAAATGCAGCTTTATCTATAGGAGTGGTAATGATTAAGACCTCACGGATGCCAGCAAGCATCAATGTGGTCAGTGGATAAAACACCATTGGCTTGTCATAAACAGGTAATAACTGTTTACTGACAGCCCTAGTAATGGGATGAAGTCTAGTCCCACTCCCACCAGCCAAGATGATGCCCTTGCGATCCATTTGGGCCCAGTCACTGGGAGGATGCTGACACAGAGCTAATCAAATGGCCTACATAAAGCTCATAAAACATGCCCCTGGCGCCCCTGGACTGCGTTTGCTCGGCCTTGGGCCAGGATTACTGCCTACACGCGGACTTGCAAAGCTAAGGCGACTATTTGACAAGCATGCGTTCTGGGCAAATGGAAGAAGCTTCTATCAATTGCGACAACTATTAGCAGGAAGCCAAGTGGTTGTAAGCCTCTGGCAAGGAAAGCGCATGGTTGGCTTTGGAAGAGCTACTAGTGACGGAATATGTAGAGCAGTGCTTTGGGATGTGGTTATCCCTGTTGATTTGCAGAGACAAGGATTAGGTCGCCAAGTAGTCGAAGCACTGCTTAATTCCAAATCAATTAATGAAGTTGAGCGTGTTTATCTCATGACAAGTAACTCAGCAGACTTTTACAAGCAAATGGGATTCCAAAACGTTGAAGATCAACAGCTGTTAGTCAAAAAACAGGCTGAAGGACAAATATTCAAAAATTAAGCGGATGAAGAGATTCGAACTCTCGACCCTCTCCTTGGCAAGGAGATGCTCTACCACTGAGCTACATCCGCATGACTCAAATAGGAATGTACCCCTGAGATTTAGACAGCATGCACCAGAACAGGGTGGAAGGTCAATTCTGGAAGACGAAATCAACTAATTCTTCGTGTTCAGTGCTTTCATCAGAGAACCCATTTCCAAAGCCTGTAATGCATATGTCCATCCCAAATTGCTCTTGATACCAGCACGCTCAAGAGCTTGTTGCATCGTGTCAGTAGTAAGAACTCCAAAAATAACTGGCACAGCAGTATCTCTAGAAACAGCAGCAATGCCCTTACTTGCCTCTGATATAACTACATCAAAATGAGGAGTATCACCTCGTATGACTGCACCAAGAGTAATCAGCACCTGATAACTTCTGGATTTAGCAAGTTTTTGGGCAACGATAGGCAACTCAAATGAGCCGGGTACCCATATCACATCCAGCTGCTTACTACTTTCTGAGGTATCCAAACCATGCCGAGAGAGGCAATCGAGGCACCCGTTCAGTAGTTTTGTTGTGACCAAATCATTAAAACGGGCTACAACTACACCAATGCGCAGGTGAGTTGTATCAGTAAAACGTCCTTCAATTGTGGCCATCTTGTAATTCCAATTACATCCATAAGCTCTTACCAGAGTAGGAGCTTATGAGACTATCTAGATTCTCAGACGGCCTACAAACTAATCAGGCCCTGAAATCAATCCTGAAATTGATTTGTGAACTAGAAAGAAACACCCACAACTTGATGGGCAATATATTCAGACAAGAGACCGTTGACCAATAAGACATGGAACCAGATACCACAACCGATCTCAATCCATCTGACATTCCTTGAGCGGCCACCATAGGCTTCAGTATCAGATGCAAAAAGGACTGGAACCCCTATCACCAATACCAATGAAGCTAATAAAAGGGCGTTCGCAGCAATAAATGAAAGAGTGTTCATGGTGAATAAATTAGCGGAGCACTCGCTCTAAGCATTGGCATAATTCTCCCATGAGCTAGACCCCTCTGCTGAAAAGAATCCCTCGTGTGTCGCGAGGCTTCACATGACAAAACGATTACACCCTTACGATGCGAAGTCTTCACTGGCAGGGATCATCTAATGGCTGCCGACCATGAAGCCTTGCAAGGCAGCTTATTTAGGGATGATGCAGATGTAATCGAATCCCCAAAAACCCACTCATCAGTAAACATCAGTCCTCCTAAGAAGATTGATTTTTCTGACGAAGAACTTGCTGAAGATGCTCAGAATCGTCCAAGAACTAGGCAAAAAAGAACTTATAAAGACAATCCACCAGCTACTGAAAATGTCGAAACTGATCTGGAGTCCAATGAAGATGACCTCCCAGCATGGTCAAATCATCAATTAGTAGATCCAGAGCAGCTAACACCAATGCTGCGCCACTATGTAGAACTGAAATCAACTCATCCAGAAAGAATTCTTCTCTACAGACTTGGCGATTTTTTTGAATGTTTCTTTGAAGATGCAATAGCAATTTCAAGACTCTTAGAACTCACGCTCACTGGCAAAGAAGGTGGAAAAGCTATTGGTCGAGTACCAATGGCTGGCATCCCTCATCATGCAGCTGAACGGTATTGCAAAGAACTGATACTTCGTGGTTTAAGTATCGCAATCTGCGATCAGCTAGAAACAACACCTGCCAAAGGAGGTCTTCTAAAACGTGAGATAACAAGAATCCTTACCCCAGGGACCGTTCTTGAAGAAGGAATGCTCACTGCTAGTCGGAATAATTGGTTGGCAGCAGTGGTCATTGAAACCATTCCAGACAACCAATCATTCATTTGGGGACTGGCTCATGCAGACATAAGTACAGGAGATTTTCTTGTAACAGAAGGGAGAGGGGAAAGCTCTCTTCAACAGGAGTTGGCACAACTAGAAGCATCAGAACTGTTATTGAGCAAAAGTACGGCCACAAGTTTCAAAGACTTGTTTCCCAGAAAATTAAGAATCACTGAGATGGGGAATACTCCCTTCAGCCTCGCCGAAGCCGAACGTGGTTTAAAAAATCACTACCAACTAACTACTCTTGATGGTTTAGGACTACAAGATCTACAGCTAGCTCTTAAAGCCGCAGGAGGCCTCCTCAACTATTTATATGAAACGAACCCAATTGACTTTGAAGAGAGCTCCTCTCACAATTCCATCTCCATTCCACTAGATAGACCACGAAAAACATATGCAAAAGATTGCCTCGTAATAGATGCACAAACTCGACGAAATCTTGAAATAACAACTACCCAAAGAGATGGACAACTTCAGGGTTCTCTTTTGTGGGCTATTGACCAAACATTGACGGCTATGGGGGGTCGCTGCTTGAGACGCTGGCTAGAAAAACCCTTGGTTGATTTACAAGAGATCCATTGCCGCCAGGCATTAATTAGCAAGCTGGTAGAAAACAGACAACTCCGCAATTCAATCCGAAGGCTAATGAGGCCCATGGGGGATCTAGAACGACTAGCAGGACGTGCAAGAGCTGGTCATTCAGGAGGAAGAGATTTAATGGCAATTGCTGATGGACTTGACCGAATTCCTCGACTGGCCAAACAAATTGAAAGCCTATTAAATTGTGCTCCTGAATGGACAAAAAACCTCAAAAATATTAATCCAGATCTATTAAAGTTAGAGAAAATAATTCGTGATCAATTAATAGATAATCCCCCACTTAGCATTACTGATGGTGGCTTAATAAATGATGGTGTCGATCCAATACTCGATGGCCTAAGGAACCAATTAGATGACCAAAATAACTGGTTAAATCGTCAAGAATCCCTAGAGCGTCAAACAAGTGGCATATCTAACCTTCGGCTTCAATATCACAGGACTTTTGGCTATTTCCTCTCAGTTAGTAAAGCAAAAGCATCTAACGTCCCTGAACACTGGATAAGAAGACAAACATTGGCAAATGAAGAACGGTTTATAACTCCTGAACTGAAAGCAAGAGAAGGGCAAATTTTTCAATCCAGAGCAAGAGCTGCACAACGCGAATATGAGTTGTTTTGTCAACTTCGTGAACTAGTCGGCACTCATGCAGATGCTCTAAGAAAGGCCGCTAGAGCTGTTGCAGGGCTAGATGCTCTAAGTGGGCTAGCAGAAGTTGCAGCAACCAATGGTTATTGCTGTCCAGAAATCTTTGGAGCTCATGAACAAAATTCACGTGAATTAAATATCCAAGGCTGTAGGCATCCAGTAGTGGAACAACTACTTGTAGAAGAAACCTTCAGGCCTAATGACTTACAAATTGGGAATAAGACTGATCTAATTGTGCTTACTGGTCCAAATGCAAGCGGCAAAAGTTGTTATCTGCGTCAAGTTGGACTTGTGCAATTACTAGCTCAAATAGGCAGCTGGGTACCAGCCACCAAAGCCAGCATCGGTATAGCCGATCAAATTTTCACAAGAGTAGGGGCAGTTGATGATCTTGCATCAGGCCAATCAACCTTCATGGTTGAGATGGCGGAAACTGCATATATTCTCAATCATGCAACAAATCGCTCGTTAGTTCTCTTAGACGAAATAGGGCGTGGTACCGCTACTTTTGATGGTCTCTCAATTGCTTGGGCAGTAAGTGAGCACCTAGCAAACAACTTACGAAGCAGAACTATTTTTGCTACTCATTACCACGAATTGAATACCCTTGCAGAACACCTCTCCAATGTTGCAAACTTCCAAGTACTTGTTGAAGAAACTGGTAAAGAGCTTCTCTTTCTTCATAGCGTTGTACCTGGAGGAGCTAGTCGGAGTTATGGAATAGAGGCAGCCCGGTTAGCTGGAGTACCAACAAATGTAGTTAAACGTGCTCGTAACGTTCTAAAAGCTCTTCAAAATGACGACCACCTTCAACAGCCAATAAGAATTGATCAACTTTCAACGCAGGAATCACTCCATTAATCAACATGTTTCAATGATCAATTAGAAATCTGAGATGCACGCAACAAAGCATTTACTGCACCAGCAACCAAACCAGAACCACCTCGATTCCCATTCAAAAGAATATATGGCAAACCACTATTAGCAAGGCGTTTCTTACTTTCAAGAACCCCCACAAACCCAACTGGCATGCCAATTATCAAACTTGGGGCAGCAGCACCTTGGTTAACCAGATCTAAAAGAGCATTCATCGCAGTTGGAGCGCTGCCAATCAAGACAATTGGAGAACATGTTTTGGCAAACTGAGAGGAAAGCTCTTTCCATGCAAGTTCCATACCTTCGGCGGTTCTTGTTGAACCAGCTCGAGCCTCCAAAGGTGCCCATTCCAAAACACTTCGCACAGAAGTATTCAAAGTGCGCAATGCCATGGGTCTTACACCTGCTGCTGCCATTGAAGTGTCAGCGAGGATTGGAGCTCCTGCCGTTAACGCTGACAACCCCAACTGACATGCTCTAGGGCTGAAACTCAGCAACGGTGCTAACTGAAAATCACCACTGCTATGAATCAAACGCTCAAGAACCATTTGCTCCAAATCAGTCAAACCGGTAGAGCCCAACCGAGCCTTAATAAGCCGAATGCTCTCAATAAAAATCGGATGATCAATCTGTTGCACCTGACTAGGCATTACTCAATCCTCTAAGCCATCATCAGTTGAAGACCATCAATATGCTTCATAAATGCCAATTCATTTGATCTGGGGAAATGATTGCAGCGCATGTGAAAGGGCTATCGAAACACTGATTAAAAAAGCAATTGATCCTGCTTGGAGCAGCATGAATCTGAGCAGATTGGATGGTTCGGCCGACTCTGGGATTGCAATGCAAGCCCTTGAAGAAGCAAGAACTCCTCCATTTGGGAATGGCGCAAGAGTTGTTCTTCTTATGAACAGCCCCTTCCTCAATAACTGCCCTCGTGAACTTGCAGAATGCTTTGAAGAAGCCTTAGAGCTCATCCCAGAAGATAGTTACTTGGTATTAAGAAATTCGAACAAGCCAGACAATCGTTTACGCACTACAAAAGCCATCCAAAAACTTTTAGCATCCAAAAAAGCAAGCGAACAAAGTTTTGTTCTACCAGCAACCTGGGATGCAGCTGGCCAAAAAAATCTTGTCGAAAGAACAGCTAAAGAGTTAGGGATAACAATCGAACCTGAAGCTGCATCTCTTCTCGTAGAAGCAATTGGGAATGACAGCTCCAGGCTCTCAACCGAACTACAAAAATTATCTCTTCATGCAGAAATTGAAGCAAAAAATCCCCTTGATAAAAACCAAGCATTTATTACCTCACAAACAGTCCGAGCTTTGACAGATGGAATTGCAACAAATGCTCTAGAAGTTGGAAATGCACTTGTAGAAGGTGATGCAGGGACTGCAATTCTCCTCATCGATGCATTACTTGAAGATGGTGAACCAGCTCTTCGAATCCTTGCAACGCTGACAAGCCAAATCAGAGGATTGCTTTGGGTCAATCTACTTGAACAACAAGGAGAAAAAGATGTAGCTGTCATTGCAAAAGCAGCTGGAATTAGTAATCCAAAACGTATCTACTTCTTACGAAAGCAATTAAAAGGTCGATCTCCACAAACTTTCTTGGCTTTGCTTGGAGCCCTATTAGAAATAGAAGTCTCAATTAAAAGTGGAGTTCAAGCTCGAGATGCTTTTCGAGAATTTCTCTTAAATACTCAAAATCGAGCACACTGAAATAATCAAGACTATCTATCTGAGCCCTGGATGGCATTACTGATACAGAAATTTGGTGGGACATCAGTCGGCAACGTCGAAAGAATCAAGGCGATAGCAAAGCGCATTGCCTCATGCAAACAACTTGGAAATGACTTAGTGGTAGTCGTTTCAGCAATGGGTCATACGACTGATGAACTAACAAGCCTTGCAAAAGAAATAAGCTCAAACCCACCTGAAAGGGAAATGGATATGCTTCTCTCTACCGGAGAGCAAGTCTCCATTTCATTGTTATCCATGGCTCTTCATGAGCTGGGAGTTCCCGCAATATCTATGACTGGGCCTCAAGTAGGCATAGTCACTGAATCCTCACATGGCAAAGCCCGAATATTAGAAGTCAGAACTGATCGACTCAAAGCCCTTCTAGATCAAGGGAAGGTAGTGGTTGTTGCAGGATTTCAAGGCACCAGTGTCAGTAGTGGAGGTACTGCAGAAATTACAACTCTTGGCAGAGGAGGCTCCGACACTTCAGGAGTGGCTCTTGCCACTGCACTAGAAGCAGACGCATGTGAAATATATACAGACGTTCCTGGTGTGCTCACAACGGACCCTCGGAAAGTTCCGAATGCAAAACTCATGAAGGAAGTCAGTTGTGATGAAATGCTCGAACTAGCAAGTCTGGGAGCAGAAGTTCTTCATCCACGGGCTGTTGAAATTGCACGAAATTACGGTGTTACCTTGATCGTCCGTTCCAGCCTGGACAATGAACTGGGAACCAAAATTACAAATAAATCCGAAAAAAAAATTGGGAAAGAAGGTTTAGAGCTTGGCCGCCCAGTAGATGGGGTGGAATTAATAGAGAGCCAAGCTGTGCTTGCACTGTCCAATGTGACTGACAAACCTGGAGTGGCAGCAGAACTCTTCGAGACACTTTCAGCTGGAAGTGTCAATGTTGATCTAATTATCCAGTCCAGTCATGAAGGCAATTCTAATGACATAACATTTACCGTATCTCAAGATGAAATTGATAAGGCTAAAACACTATGCAAAGACTTCATCAAAAAAGCAGGTGGAAAACTTCAATATGAAGCAGAAATGTCAAAATTAAGTATCAGTGGAGCAGGTATAATGGGAAGACCAGGAATAGCAGCTAATCTGTTTGATACCCTCTCCAGAGAGGGAATAAATATAAGGCTCATTGCAACTAGTGAAGTCAAAGTTAGCTGTGTCATAGACTCAAGTCTAGGCAACAAAGCAATCCGAGCAGTTACCGAGGCATTTGAACTTAAAGTAAGCCAAACAAGCATAAACCCCTCAATCAAAAATATTAACTGCCCTGCAGTTAGAGGCGTGGCTTTAGATCAAGGCCAAGCACAAGTAAATGTTCTACATATACCTGACAAACCTGGCATAGCAGCATCATTATGTATGGCTATGGCAGAAGGAGGCATTTGCCTAGAGGGAATAGTTCAATCAGAACGACAACATTTAGATGGCACTAGAGATATAAGCTTCACACTTAAACGGCATGATCTACAACTTATTGATCATATTCTTGATCCCTTGCTTTCAAAATGGCCAGGAGCCAAGATGGAAGAAGGCCCATCTATTGCACGAGTAAGTGCTGTGGGAGCAGGTATGCCATCAACACCAGGAACAGCAGCTAAGATGTTTCGTGCTTTGGCAGAATCAAATATAAACATCGCGATGATAGCTACTAGTGAAATACGAACCAGCTGTGTTGTTAGCGAACTAGATGGATTGAAAGCCCTTAATGCTGTTCATGAAGGATTCAATTTAGGGACTTAGTTACCAAGGTACACAAAAATAATCTATCAAAATCATAAGTATTAAAATTTGCCTACCATCTTTTGTCGCAACTGTTTAATCCTATCTCTCAAATTAGCAGCCTCTTCAAAATTAAGATTGGCGGCTGCAGATTTCATCTCTCTCTCTAACTGATTTATTAATTCTGGCATTGCTTCTAATGCAATGCCTAAATCCTCTTTCTCGGTTAACGAATTAGCCATTTTTCCTGCAATTTCAACTAAATCAGTGTCAAGGCTGTCCTTTTGCAAGCGACGCGATAGTTCAAGGAAATTCAGAATTGAATTACTAGCTTTCTTATAAGCAGGCTTAGGTGTTATTCCATGCTTTTTATTATATAATTCTTGAATATTTCTTCTACGTTCTGTTTCATCAATTGCCCTAACCATTGAATCTGTAAGATTATCTGCATACAGAAGAGCCGCACCTTCAACATGTCTAGCAGCCCGACCTATTGTTTGAATCAGTGAGCGCTCTGCTCTTAAAAATCCCTCCTTATCAGCATCTAAAATAACAACTAATGAAACCTCAGGAAGGTCAAGACCCTCTCTCAACAAATTGACACCTACAAGCACATCATATTCACCAATTCGTAAGTCCTGAATGATTTCAATCCTTTCTATTGAATGAATTTCTGAATGCAGATATCTCACCCGAACTTGATTTTCAGCCAAATAATCAGTCAGATCTTCTGCCATTCTCTTTGTAAGTGTAGTAATAAGAACTCTCTGTTTCCTTTTAGTTCTTATCTTAATTTCAGCCAATATGTCATCGATCTGACCATTCGTAGGTCGAACCTCAACCAATGGATCCAAAACACCTGTGGGTCGAATAACCTGTTCGACTATATCTTTATCACTTAATTCTAATTCCCAATCCCCTGGAGTTGCACTTATAAAAATAGTTTGACCTGATTTATCCCAAAACTCCTCGCTTTTCAAAGGTCTATTATCAGCAGCACTTGGAAGTCGGAAACCATGTTCAATTAACACCTTTTTACGAGCCTGGTCACCGTTATACATGGCCCTTAATTGTGAACAAGTTACATGACTTTCATCAACAACCAACAACCAGTCATCTGGGAAATAGTCAATTAAACACTCAGGAGGTGTCCCCGCAGATCTACCTGACAAATGCCGCGCATAATTTTCCACTCCATTGCAATAACCTACTTCACTCAACATTTCTAAATCATAAGTTGTTCGCTGTTCTAGTCTCTGGGCTTCTAACAACTTGCCCTGAGAGTCTAATTCACTAATACGTTCACTTAACTCTTGACGAATAGCCATCAATGCCATGTTCAAACTATCTTTTGGGGTAACAAAATGCTTTGCAGGATAAATACTAATCAATTCAAGACTCTGCAATATTTCCCCTGTAATTGGATCTACATAACGTATTGCTTCAACCTCATCACCAAAAAGCTCTATACGTACAAGGCGATCTTCATATGCAGGGCCAATCTCTAAAACATCACCCTTAACACGAAATCTTCCACGTCCGATATCAAAATCATTTCTTGAATATTGATTATTAACTAACTCTCGCAATGATTGACGAAGATCTAGCGTCTCTCCAACTTTAAATTTAACCGCAGCATTAAGATATTCACTAGGCATGCCAAGACCATAAATGCAACTAATTGAAGCAACTACAATTACATCTCTTCTCTCAAATAAAGATCTCGTAGCAGAGTGTCGAAGCATATCTATCTCTTCATTAATTGAAGCCGTTTTCGCAATATATGTATCGCTTACCGGAACATATGCCTCAGGCTGATAGTAATCATAATAAGAAATAAAATACTCAACAGCATTATCAGGAAAAAATTCCCTCAACTCATTACATAATTGGGCTGCAAGTGTCTTGTTATGTGCAAGAACAAGAGTGGGCCTAGATGTCTCAGCTATCACATTGGCAATAGTAAAAGTCTTACCAGTACCCGTTGCACCTAAAAGAGTCTGAAAGCGTTTTCCACTATCTATTCCCTTAACCAAGCTTTTAATAGCTTCAGGTTGATCCCCCTTTGGACTATATGGAGCCTTGAGGTTATAAGAAGTCATAAATAAAACCAATGGCAATAAACTTTCTAAAAACCAATCTCCACAAACTGGAATTCTTACAAATTCAAGTAAGAAAAATCAAAGAGCCTGTACAAGCCGATTGACATTAACTGCCTCTCTTAAACATCTAAGCTCAGCAATCATTGCTACCTCATCATTCAATCGGTTCACGGCCGAGCCAATCCCTACTCCTGATGCACCTGCAGCAAACGCCATCGGCACAGTAACGCTAGACAATCCAGAGGCACAGAGAACTGGAACCTTTCTAACGTGGCTAGATAAGGCTTTTTTAATTGTGTAAGTAGCAGCCAAGGTAGGAGCCGCCTTCTCTATCAAGCCAAGGCTCCCTGGACTAAATGGTTTAGCACTTGTACCGCCTTCCGTCTGAATAAGGTCAACATCAAGATTCACCAAATCCAACGCAAGCTGTGCTTGCTGATCTAAAGGCAACACATGTGGAACAGTCACTGACAAAAACACCTCAGGAAGCAAACTTCTTGTCTTTTTGGCAAGAGAAAGAACTTCTTTAGCTTCAAAAGTCCTACCTGAGGGATAAAAGCTATCAAAATTTCCTATCTCGACGATTGCTGCACCAGCAGAAACTGCGGCTGGGAACAAATCTGGTTCAACAGCACTAACACAAACTGGCATTCCAGAAACTCTGATTGCTAAGCGAACTAAATCAGGATCACAAGCAATATCTAACAAGTCTGCACCACCTGCCCCAGCAACACGTGCAAGACGTTCCACTGAAGATGCTTCAAAGTTATTCAGACCAGCTATCAACTTCAACAATCGAAACTTCTCAAGGCTTTGGGTAAGAGGTCTTGGAAGATGTTGAAGGCGGTTCATCAAAACACAAACGAATAA
>QCKM01000013.1 GCA_003215335.1 Prochlorococcus sp. AG-409-P01
ACTAAAAGCCTTGAAAGAATGCGGTTCTGGCCCCCTTTATTTGCCATCAAGGCTTATTGAGTCAATAAATAAGAAATCTTAATTACCTATTTGACGATTCATTGTTGTATGGCTATTTCAAAAATAGAATATTGGATACATAGAAAATCAATTACAGGCTCTTGCTACAGCTATTTCTCCTTTGCTAGGATATATGTTATGTAATATGGAGGTTCGTCAATGCCTCGTAAGAGACGCAAGCTAAGTAAAGAGATGGAATCAAATATAGCTTCAGCAAAAAAGAAGATTGAGTTTGTATCAGCTATGATAAATGATATTGATGATGAAGACATACAATCAGATTATAAAACTGCTTTTGAACGTGTTATTTTATGCTTTTTAAAACTTAGTGAAGAATATGATAAGAATGGCATACTAAGTGAAGTGCCTTTTTGGTACGAGAATTACACTGAATTTTTGGCAAAATTTGAAAGTGAATATGAGCTGTAATTTACTTACTAGAGCATTTATATGCTAATTCTTGTCCTCAATATCAAGTCCTAGTGCTGCTACGAGTAATTTGCTTTTGGAAATGATTGGGAACAACCACACCCCAATTATGATTGAGAGTACTCCGCAGACTGTAAATGTTGTGACTTGACCAAGAGATCCCTCGGAATAGGTCCCGGATTTTAGGAATGGAAGGTCAACTAGTGAGCCAATTGTTCCCCATATGACAATCCATACCGATACATAGCCAATTCCAAACCAGTCTTTTTTTGTCATGGCTTAAATCGCCTGCCCTGTATAGCAATAAACTTATACGCAATCATAGTTGTTGTAGGTCTCTTTTATTCTATTTTCAAATTTCCATTACTCAATATTGACTTGTTTATCCGCTTCACCAAGCTCTGTCTTTTGGAGGTGGTTTTACCCAAGGGATTACTTCTATCGAGATTTCTTCTATAGAGGGAATCCTTTTGTGGGCGTTAAAGCAATTTATAAAATCTGGTTTATAGAGGCAGGTCCGAGTTAGGTCTGTATCTATATCTACATTGACTTGTGATATAGCAATTGATGAAGCCATAATCATATTTATGATTCTCATAATTAACTGTCTAATTAATCTGATGCTATCTAACATACATTAAAAAGCCAGCTTGTTATTTATTGTTCTGTGCAATTATTGATTATTCAAGTAAAATATAAAAAATTATTTTTTTACGTCAAGTGCCCGCAGTAACCATAAGAACATCTCTCAAGGATGTTCAGGATTCCAATTCATTCTTGCTCGCTGTTTCTAAAAGCATATCTGAGCTGACTGGTAAGCCTGAAACATATGTAATGACTCTATTGCATACGGGTATGCAGATGTCATTTGCGGGCAGTCTTGAACCATGTTGTTTTGTTGAAGTTGATTCGATAGGATCATTGTCACCTAAAAGTATGTCTAAAACTATTTGTGAGCTTATAGAATCACACCTCGGCATTGAGTCAAATAGGACTTATATAAAATTTTTTGATGTTGAGGCAAGTAAATGGGGATTTGATAAAACCACTTTTGGATAAAATCTTGTCAAGGCAATTGATTGAATCCAAAATTATTTATAATATAAATATTTAGCTAATCATAAACTTAGTATTATCTGGGGTGTCAATATACGTATCTCTTTATTACTTTAGCTGGACTAATGGCGTCTAGTTTTTGATATAAGATCCATTGTTTAGTCTCTATATCATGATCACAGCCGGTATCTCTTAAATCAGCATACAGTGATATTTGTTCGAAGTGACAAGCTTGGTCCGCTTCAAATGCAGATCTATATTTACCTATATATATGAAAGTGATTATTCCAAGTGTGATTAAGGATAAGATAAAGATGAAGATTCTCATTTTTAGGCTCTTGTTACCTAAAATATTTTAGCCTATTAAATATATGATTAATACTATTTTGTCTTTTGATACGAAATTGATCTAAAGGCCATTTTTTTGGCTATGAATAGATTATCTCTTTTAGTACCCTGTTCTTGGCTATTTCTTCAACTCTATCCTTCAATAACTTGATAATGGCATCAGGTTTTGGCTACGGCCTTTTCGTTCTTGGCGCACTCTTTACTGCTGGTGTTGCCGTTTTGATCATTTCTTTTTATCTAGACGACTATTGGCCAGATGAGGCTTATAGGCGAAGCCTACGTTTGGGCCCGTCAAGGCTCAAAAAGAACAATCGCACCTAACCATTACAAACTCATCTGTTTGTATAAATCAATCTTTTGTCTACAGGATAAGATCGCTTTGTGTTGATAGATTATCTACATCCTAGTTAATTTAATCGTCATACTCGTTAATTTTTATCTGTAAGTTCTCTTTTGATAGATCGGTTAAGATAAACACTTCTTGTGCCAAAGACCCTTTCCTGGCAACCAATTTGAAGCCTCCCAGTACTTGACTGGTTATCCTGATATTAAGTCTTTCTGACCTGCCCTTTACTTTTTTTATTGTTGCAGGTGTAATCGTTTTTATGCACGGCAACTTGGCAAGCTTTTTCAGCCTGGGTATAAGACCTTCTAGATAGGTGCTATGAGTAATTACAAGGCGTCCCATCTATGTCTTAATGATTTTTGGACGAAATTTTCTGGCTTGGCTAGTAAATATATATGAGCTCTCTTGGTCATGCTCAAATCAATTGAATCTTTGCGTGAGAATGTTGCTGCTCCTATCACTAGGAGCCTAGGTGTTGGGGCCAGGATAATTTCCTTGGAATCTCACGGTGATGAGGTTCGAGGCCTAGCTATACATAAATACAAAGTTGTTCGATTTGTCTTTGATACACAAACTAATTCCCTTTGTACAACAGATCTTCTTCAAGTCATTCAGTGATATTTATATACCAATTTTAGATGAAAATACTTTATACCTTTTCTATTGGAGCCATTGTCAGCCCTTCACTTGCAAGCTGGTGATGGTAAAGCTCTGCTTGTTCTAACGGACCTTGCCATACCTGAGCAGATCCTTCTTTGTCTATACGGTGAGCGCGTTCCCATGCGAATTCTTCTGTCATGCCAGGAATGATTCGTATTAGGCAATCGACCACATGCTCAAAAGTGTTCACGTCATCATCTAGCACTATTACTTTGGCTTCTGGGTAGCCCAGAGTCATGGATTTTTTTTCTAGAACAGGAGTAGTGTTTGATGATGTATAGGTCATGTTTCCATTTCAGGGACATGTAATCTAGTAAAAGCCTTTAGGCTATTCCTGCAATCAAAAAAAGACCAATGTTGTTTTCCCTCGGTTGGGCTGCTTTGGCAGCAATATTCAGCTTTTCCATAGCGATGGTTGTATGGGGACGGAACGGCGATGGTTCCATTAATTTCTGAGGTGCTAACTATCCAGCCTGAGCTCACAAACCAACTGCTTGCTATAACAGCAATTTCTCTTCTTGCCTTTGTAAGCATTTCTGTTATTTACCTTTCTGTTATTGAGAGGCGTGACCGACGTAGAGGATTAAACACCCCTGACCAGAAAAAAAAGAAGAAATAACCTAAATTTAGCAAAAAATTAAACTTTATCTAATCTTGAATCTCATATTACTAACTGGTGCATTAAACATTATTTTCAAAACACAGGAACCAAAATAATCTTCTGATTCGAACATAGTAAGAATCTATCTATTTATCAATTTTCTTTCTTTTTTCTCTTGCTATAGCCTCATTCATCAGCTCTATGGCTTGATTCATCTTGTCAAGATTTGATTTGTATTGCTTTATATCTTTTTCGACTCTATCTGCAGGTAATCCAAACGCGTTAGATAATCCTTGGCTTATTGAATCGCTAGTATTATCATGATCTTTATTATAGTCCTTGGTACTTATATATATATTGTAAATTCCTATAGATGTTAACCTAGAATAATATTTAGCTTCAGAGCTGTTGAGTTTTTCTATGCCAAATAGCCTTGTTATTGAAACGTTTTGAGGCTTCTCTTTGTCAATTAAATTGGCTTTAAGGTCTTCTAGTTGCTGCTCCTTGATTACAGCGATAGCTTTATCTGAAGCTTGTCGAATTGAATCTGGATCAAAGCCAGTACTTTTGCATAGCGACCAGAAGAGTTTTTCTCGATTTTCCTTTGGTCGATAGCCTGTTGTGAAATCTTCAAATACTTTGACTAGTCCTATTGCAAAGAGCGTGTCTGGACTAAATCCTTTTTGATGACTTAGCAAATGAAGCTCAACGAGCAATTCGTCTACTAAGCGCCTGTATAGCGCTGGGATAACGAATGGGAAAGCCTGATGGAAGGCCCGTTTGCTTTCTGCAATTGTCTTAAGCATTCAACTTGTTGGACTTCAAATGTTGACAATGACCTTAGCCCCGCTAGGGACCGTTAATATCTTAGAAAACGAGCATTACAAATGATCCCGATTGTTATCGAGGAGTCGGGCCGTGGGGAAAGGGCCTTTGATATCTACTCTCGACTTCTTAGGGAGCGGATAGTTTTTTTGGGTGAGACAGTCACTAGTGATACAGCTAATCGTGTTGTGGCTCAATTGCTTTTCCTTGAAGCTGAAGACCCTGAAAAGGATATTTATCTCTATATAAACTCCCCAGGAGGTTCTGTCTATGACGGATTAGGCATATTTGACACCATGCAGCACGTCAAACCAGATGTTCACACTGTGTGTGTTGGACTTGCTGCAAGCATGGGTGCATTTTTACTTGCTGCAGGGTCGAGAGGAAAGCGAAGCAGTCTTAAGCATTCACGAATAATGATTCATCAGCCAATCGGTGGAGCTAGGGGACAAGCTAGTGATATCCGAATTCAAGCTGACGAGATTCTTTTTTTGAAAGGAAGGCTTAATAAAGAGCTTTCTGATAGAACTGGCCAACCACTTGACAAAATTGAAGAAGACACTGACAGAGATTTCTTCATGTCACCTTCTGAGGCCGTTGAATATGGAATTATTGATTCTGTTTTAGATAAACGACCTATAAGATCTCTTTGAAATTATATTCCTAATAAAAACTTGTCCCAATTATTAGATCTTAATTTATAACAGCATTGCTACGTTCTTTCTCTGGTATAGAAGTATACTTAGCAAGTATTTCTCTAAATTCTTCACCATCCATAGTCTCAATATCTATTAACTTTTCAACTAACACATCCATAGCCGCTCTGTTTTTTGAAATCAGGTCAACTGTTTCTGTGTAGCAAGTTTTGACCATGCAACGCACGCTCTCATCTATTTGACGAGAAATAGCATCTGAAATATCATTTCTTGTCATTAAATCCCTCCCTAGAAATACTTCTTGGCTTCCACTTTCAAGTGATATGGGGCCTAGATCACTCATGCCAAATCTAGTAACCATCTGTCTTGCCATTGATGCAACTTGTTGAATATCACCACCTGCCCCTGTTGTGATCTCTGCATGCCCAAATACTACATCTTCTGCCGCTCGGCCACCAAGAGCACCCATTATCCTTGCTTTTAGCTGAGCTTTGCTTACTAACATCTGTTCATCATCCGGCGAAAACCAGGTGAGACCTTTAGCCTGTCCTCTAGGAATTAATGTAACTTTTTGGACAGGGTCATGTTCTTTTATAAGAGTGCCGATTAATGCATGACCTACTTCATGATATGCAATTAATCTTTTGCTTCTTCCATCACTTAATGGTTGCCCTTCCATTCCTGCAATAATTCTATCAACAGCATCATCAATTTCACATAGGCTTATTGAATTTTTTCTTCTTCTTGCAGTAAGTATTGCTGCTTCATTTAATAAATTAGCTAAATCTGCTCCAGTGAAGCCAGGTGTTCTTCTTGCAATACTTTCTAAAGAAAGAGATTCTTCTAATTTCTTGTTTCTTGAATGTACTTTTAGTATGGACAATCTACCTTTGATATCAGGAGCATCTACTGTTACTTGTCTGTCAAACCTGCCTGGTCTCATTAATGCAGAATCAAGTACATCAGGACGGTTAGTTGCGGCAATTATTATTATTCCACTATTACTTTCAAATCCATCCATTTCAGTTAGCAACTGATTTAATGTTTGTTCTCTTTCGTCATTGCCTCCACCAATACCCGCTCCCCTTTGTCTTCCGACAGCATCGATTTCATCAATGAATATCAAGCATGGACTGTTTTCATTGGCTCGTTTAAATAGATCTCTAACTCTACTTGCCCCAACTCCAACAAACATTTCAACAAATTCTGAGCCTGAAAGTGAAAAGAATGGAACACCTGCCTCGCCAGCAATAGCCTTTGCTAAAAGGGTTTTTCCAGTGCCTGGAGGACCTACAAGAAGAACTCCCTTAGGGATTTGGGCTCCAACAGAGGTAAATCTTTCTGGTTGCTTTAAGAAAGTGACTACTTCTTGGAGATCTTGTTTTGCCTCATTTACACCTGCAACATCATCAAATTTAACTCCTGTTTCAGCCTCCATTGCAAACCTTGCCTTAGTTTTGCCGAATTGCATTGCCTGCCCTGGTCCACCTGGCATAGAACTAGAACGTCTGGCTAAGAGGATTAGACCACCTATGAGCAATATTGGAAAAAGTAGATTTCCAAGAATGCCTAATGCAGGAGGTGAGTTTTTAGGGGGATGAACATCGAAGCTTATCCCTTCATATTTGAGTCTGTTTATAAGTTCCGGATCTAATCCTGGTAGGTCTACTCGTATCCTTTGTATTCGGTTATCAAGATCTGGATCAACTGTTTCGACTACCGCGTTCCTTCCACTATCAAATATGTCAACAGCAGTAACCCTTCCAGCATCTACGTAATCTAAAAATCGTCCATAACTCATTCGACCCACAGCTGTATTTGGTGATGCTGTAGGAACATTATTTGTAGAAAGGCTATTCACTTGGCTATTCCCTAGAACCTGCCACGAGAGCAGAGCAACCATCCCTATAGGGAGCAGCCAAAGTGCCAGGAGACGCCAACGCTGATTCATGAGCTAACTGAAGGTCTAATGACTTTAATCGGACTAATGGCCTAGATGCGGATTTTAATTCCTAATTCAGTACATAAGAAGGTAGCTCTGTCTATGTGGTTTCTTTGATGACGAAAATTATATGCATTTTGAAGGAAAACCAGTTGTTTAATTAAATAAGCATTTAAGTAAAAATTACTAGCATGATATTAATATTCAATGATCGTAAAATAGATAAAAAGATTTCACCCACTAATTTGTTTATAAACTTCTTAGAGCCACTATTGGGTCCAGCTTTGCGGCCCTTTTTGCAGGAACAACACCAAAGAACAACCCGATTGTCCCCGATAAACTAACAGTAATCATCACTATATTTGTTCCTATTGATGCTGGCAGTGGAGTTAAAGCAGCAACAGCACTTACTGCTCCGATTCCTACTGCTGTACCGATTACACCTCCTAAACTTGCAAGGACCAGTGATTCTATTAAAAATTGAATTAGGACATCTGCACTCCTTGCACCTAGAGCTTTACGTAAACCAATTTCTTCTGTCCGCTCGCTTACAGATACAAGCATTATATTCATGATCCCTATTCCACCTACTATAAGAGAAACCCCTCCTATTGCAGCAAGCATAAGTGTTAGGCCACCTGTAATTGTACTAACAATTTTCAACGCGTCTTTTTGAGACCTTACTGCAAAGTCATCATCTCGAAGGATTTTATGTCTTTGTCTTAGTAGATTTGTTATTTGAAACTTTGCCGCTCTAGTACTCTTTTCATTTAAAGCTTCTACACTTATAAAACTTAGGCTTATGCCATATGTTGAATCTCTACCTGTTAACCTACTAACCATTGTTGATAATGGAATATATGCATTTTCATCCTGATTATTGCCAAAGACAGCTCCTTTAGGCTCCATTACACCTATTACCTGAAATGATGTGTCTTTTATGCGCACAATTTCACCAATTCCACCACTTCTTGGAAAAAGTTTATCGCTTAAATCAGGTCCAATTACTACTACATTTCTTGCTGATCGAAGGTCCTGTTCATTTATAAATCTTCCGCTCGAGACCTCAAAATTGCGAACTAGTAAAAAGTTTGGAGTAACCCCTGATATAGAACTAGTTGTAGATTTTGCAGCTGCCTGAATTACCTCGCTACTAGTGATTTGAGGTGCAACTCTTTTCACGCTTGGCACTTGTTCCTCTATTGCTTTCGCATCCTCTAGAACTAGATTTCTTGGAAAGGCAACACCTCTTCTCCGGGTATCATTATTACCTGGTACTACAAAAAGGACATTTGCCCCAAGATTGCTCAACTGTGATTCGGCAAGATTTTGTGCTCCTCTCCCAACACCAACAAGGGTTATCACTGAAGCATTACCAATAACAATCCCTAGCATTGTCAATAGACTTCTAAGTCTATTTGCCTTAAGTGTGGTTAAGGCCATTCCAATTGATTCTATAAGTGCAAGCTTTCTTCCCATTATTTTCTATACCTAATTTGATTAACTACTCATTATTCCAGTGCCTCTATGTATTATTCCTTCTTTTGGTTGCATGGTAACTACTTCTCCATTCCTTAAATCGTTGCTTGCATTTTCTACGTCAGTAATTAGAGAAACATTATATTTAATAGCAAAAGCACAGGCTAAACTTTCACTACCTTTTTCTTCTGTGATCACGCCTGAAGAGTTTCTGATTGCGTCTTCGTAATTTGAATTACTCTTTTTGATAACCATAATTTCACCTGGTCTAAATAACTCGAGATCATTTTTAGAAAGAATAACTCTTACTTTTCCACTAATTGTGTCATTACCTACTCCTAGGCCCCTTGCTAGAACTCCATTGACTATGCCGACTTTTACTAAATCTGTCGACCCACTAACACCAGCAAGTGTTCCAGCTGTTTGGATGGCAAGATCACCTTCTTTTAGAAATCCCATCTCTTGAGCAACACCCATTGCAAGATTGAATGTTCCTGTTGTACTACTTTGATTGGGGATAACTATAGGAGTTACCCCCCAGGCCAACTGAAGTCTACAGGCTACAGACGTTTCACTTGTAATAGCAAGTATTGGTGTTGCGGGACGAAACTTGCTTACGTTATATGCTGTAGAACCTGACTTAGTTAATGGAATTATTGCTGCGGCATTTAATTGTCTGGCGATATTACTTACTGCAGCACTAATTGCATTTGGAATAGTGCATGACAAATAACTATCTATTGGTCTTTGTGGATAATCTCTTTCTATTCTTTTTGCAATAGTTGCCATTGTCTTTACTGCCTCAACTGGGTACTCACCTACAGCTGTTTCATTTGAAAGCATCACAGCATCTGTTCCATCAAGAATTGCATTTGCAACATCGCTTACTTCTGCTCTTGTAGGTCTTTGGCTTGTTGCCATTGAGTCGAGCATTTGTGTGGCAGTAATTATTGGTATTCCAAGACTGTTTGACTTTCTTATAAGTTCTTTTTGTAGGAGAGGGACCTCTTCAGCTGGCATCTCTACTCCAAGATCCCCTCTTGCAACCATCACACCGTCACAGAGTGGAAGTATGGAATCTATTTGGTCAATAGCTTCAAATTTTTCAATTTTTGCAATTACTGGTGTGTTGCAACCATGTTTTTTTATTAACTCTCTTATCTCTTCCATATCTGATGGATTACGCACGAAGCTTAGAGCAATCCAATCAACTTCTTGCTTTAGTCCAAAGGCAAGATCGTTTCGATCTTTGTCAGTTAATGCTCTAACTGAAAGTTGTACATCTGGAAAATTTACGCCTTTATTATTTGATAGCAAACCGCCTACGGTTACTAAGCAATCTAGTCTCTGTTCTGTCTTGTCTACATGCTCTACGACCATTTCTACTCGGCCATCATCAAGAAGAATTCGACTACCTGTTACTACCTCATCAGTCAACTTCTTATATGTAACTGTTGCCGCATTTTGGTTGCATGGAATTTCTCTTGATGTGAGTTGAAATTTATCTTTTTCATTAAGTGTTATTGGCCCTTTCTCGAATCTTCCAAGCCGAATTTTTGGCCCTTGAAGATCTTGAAGGATCCCAATATTTGTCCCAAGTTCTTGCGAGACCTCTCTTATTGTGGCTATTCGAGCAGCATGTTCTTTATGGTCACCATGTGAGAAATTCAGACGAAATGTTGTAGCCCCAGCTTTGATCAGTTGTTTGATCGTTTCTGGACTCTCTGTCGCTGGTCCAATCGTTGCGACAATCTTTGTTCTTCTTGTCAGATCTAAAGGGACCATTAATGGCACCTCATACATCGCGGAAAAAATACAATCTAAACCTCACAACTAACCATCCTTGAGACTTTAGACATTTTCATGAACCTAAACGAATACCAGAAGGGTGCTCGCGCAACAGCAAGGTATCCAAATGTAGGGAACAACCCTATATACCCAACATTAGGGCTGTCAGGTGAATCAGGTGAGGTGGCTGACAAGGTCAAAAAGATCCTGCGAGATCGACAAGGCATTTTTGATGATGAATCTAGAAATGCCATAAAAATGGAGCTGGGTGATGTTCTTTGGTATGTAGCTCAACTCTCTAGTGAGCTTGGATTCAGTCTTGATGAAGTTGCAGATGCAAATTTGAAAAAGCTGGCAAGTAGATCAGCAAGGGGGCAAATTTCAGGGAGTGGTGACAATAGGTGAATGCAATCTAAAAACTATTCTGTCTTAGAGCTTTCTATCTTTAACCACAAGAGGTTGTAGCTGATCACTCAAATTTGATTTGCTAGCTGTAATAGCTCATTGAGTCACTAAATACAGCAACGCTTGCACTGGTAAGTACCTGTTGGAGGAGATTCAATGCAACAAACGCAAGGATTGCTGATAAGTCCAATCCTCCTAGGGGAGGAATTAACCCACGGAAAACATTTAAATAGGGATCTGTTATTGAACTGACAGTACTTAAAACTGGATTGGACCAGTCAAGATTGGGGAACCAACTTAAGAGGACTCGAACAATAAGCACGAGTGAGTAGATCTCAAGGGTTTGGGCAAGTACCTGGAGCAATGTCGCAAGAATTTCCATGGTTTGAAAATTAGCCTTTTAACTCTATGCAGCTTGTTTGGATTCAGGTTGACCTAAATCTGGTAAAACTGAAAAAGTTCTATGAAATTTCTCTGAAAGGGTAAGCCAATATGACCTCCCTTCACTTTGTCTTTTTCTTTCGATAAAATTCTCTTGAAGCAGATCTTTTATGTGTTCGTAGGCCCCTGACCCTCGAATATCAACCAACTCTGACTGAAGGATCCTTTTTTTTAATGCAATGGTTGCAAGGGTTCTGAGTGTTGCCGTTGAAAGATTTACTGGTAGTAAATTCTGTACAAGCTCTCCAAGTCCCGGCCTCAATTGGAGGCTGTAACGACCTTTGTTTTCTTGAACATCGAGGGCGGTATCCCGTTGTGCGTAACTAGCGGTTAGAGCCAGAAGAGCTTCTTCAACTTTTGATTGAGTTGTCCCAGCATGGTCCGAAAGTTCTAAAAGCGATAAAGGACGTCCTTTTAAATAAAGGATTGCTTCAAGGCGGGCTGGAAGTGAAATAGTCGTTTCCTCATCCTGGTACTTAGTTGAGGATTCGGTGGCCATAACTGGGCCTCCTGTTGGATACGTCAAGTTAACGCGATCCGCCTGACTGTGCACCTAGAAATAATTCGTAAGCAGGATTACCAGTTTCTTCCCAGCTTGGATAACCAAGATTTTCAAGAAAGTTATTCCATGCACTCATTTCGTTATCAGGGACTAGCACACCAACAACGATTCGACCAATATCTGCCCCATGATTTCGATAGTGAAAAATACTGATACTCCATTCAGGAAGTAGAGCATTTACAAAAGACATAAGAGCACCAGGTCTTTCGGGAAATTCAAATCGATATAGAAGTTCCTTCAATCCTTGTTTGTATTGATTTCCACAAGAAGCTGGAAGCCTTCCTCCGACCATATGTCTTAGATGGACTTTGGCTAATTCGTCTTGACTCAGATCTAAGCATTTGAACCCTTTACTTTGTAGTGAATGGAGAAAATCAACACGGTCTATCTTCCCTTCTACTTGAACACCCATAAATATATGGGCCAATGAACTGTCAGCCATCCTGTAACTGAATTCTGTGAGGCTCCTGTTCCCTAACGCTATGCACAACTTTCTAAGGCTTCCAGCTTGCTCTGGAAGCTGTATTGCGAGCATTGCCTCTCTCTCTTCGCCTATTTCTGCTCGTTCTGCCACAAATCGCAGCCTGTCAAAATTCATATTTGCCCCACAAGCCACAGCTACAAGACTCTTATTTTTTAGCTTTCGTTTTGATATATCTGCTTTCATGCCAGCAATTGCTAGTGCTCCAGCAGGCTCAAGAATTGAACGGGTATCTTCAAATACATCTTTAATTGCCGCACATATTTCATCAGTACAAACAGAAATCATTGAATCAACATATTTTTGTGCCAAAGAAAATGTATTTTCCCCTACTTGTCTTACAGCCACACCATCTGCAAAAAGTCCAACATTCGATAGTTCAACTCTCTCACCTGACTTGAGGGATTGACTCATTGCACATGCATCTGTGGGTTCTACACCAATAATCTCTACTTCTGGCCAGAGACTTTTAACGTATGCGGCAATTCCACCAATAAGACCACCTCCTCCAACTGCTACATAAATTGCATCAGGAGCTTTCTTGCATTGTCGAAGTATTTCCATGCCAATAGTTCCTTGCCCTGCAATAACTTCAGGGTCGTCAAATGGATGAATAAAAGTCAGACCATTTATCTGACTAAGCCTTATTGCCTCCTGGTATGACTCGTCATACGTATCTCCATGGAGGAAAACATCAGCTTGCAATGATTTAACTGCCCTTATCTTCATTTCTGGTGTTGTCATGGGCATCACTATTGCCGCTCTGCAATTGAGGTGAGATGCACTCAAAGCCACCCCTTGTGCATGATTACCTGCGCTAGAAGCAATCACCCCTCTAGAAAGCTCTTCCTGGCTGAGTTGAGCCATTCGGTTGTATGCACCACGAAGTTTGAATGAAAAGACTGGTTGGAGGTCTTCCCTTTTAAGCAAAATTTGATTGTCCAGTCTTTTGCTTAAATTTGTTGCATATTCAAGAGGTGTAACCTCGGCCACGTCATAAACGCGAGCTCTCAAAATCCGTTGTAAATAATCGTCCATTAGGCCATTGTGGCAATTTTTGGGATTGGTCTTTTTTCAAATTTGATGGTCTATTAGAGATTGTTTCCAACGATCTTTGGCTAAAAAGCCCTAGATTGTCGAAATAGGTTGCGGACGGGCATGCGTCTAAGTGAGTTATCCCATCCAAATCAGCTTCATGGGCTGAGTATCTCTGAGCTGGAGGATATCGCTTGTCAGATCCGAGAGCGACATCTTCAGGTTGTGTCTACCAGTGGTGGGCATTTGGGTCCTGGACTAGGTGTAGTTGAACTGACAATTGCTCTTTATCAGACTCTTGATTTAGATCATGACAGGGTTGTTTGGGATGTTGGTCATCAGGCTTATCCTCACAAACTCCTCACTGGGCGATATGAAAATTTCGACACTTTGCGCCAACAGAAAGGAGTAGCGGGTTATCTAAAAAGAGCAGAAAGTACTTTTGACCATTTTGGGGCTGGTCATGCAAGTACCTCGATATCTGCAGCACTTGGCATGGCTTTAGGTCGTGATCAAAGAGGTGAAGATTTCAAGTGCGTTGCAGTAATTGGAGATGGGGCTCTTACTGGCGGAATGGCCTTGGAGGCAATAAATCACGCTGGTCATCTTCCTGATACGCCCTTCCTAGTTGTATTGAATGACAATGACATGTCCATTTCTCCTCCTGTAGGAGCCTTGTCCACTTATTTGAATCGGATGCGCCATAGCGCTCCTGTGCAATTTCTTTCAGACAGTGTGCAGGAGAGTGTCAAAAATTTGCCTTTTATGGGTGGAGAACTGCCTCCGGAGTTGAAATCATTAAAGGGAAGTATGAGGCGGCTAGCAGTTCCAAAAGTTGGAGCTGTCTTTGAAGAGCTTGGTTTTACTTATATGGGACCAATAGATGGACACGATATTGCTGAATTGATCAGGACATTCCATGTTGCCCACAAAGTTGGAGGACCTGTATTAGTTCATGTTGTGACAACAAAAGGAAAGGGTTATCCATATGCTGAAGCTGATCAGGTTGGTTATCATGCACAGTCAGCATTTGATCTCACTACAGGAAAATCATTTCCTTCCAAAACTCCCAAACCTCCCAGTTACAGCAAAGTATTCGGCCAAACCCTAGTCAAAATATGTGAGCAAGATAGTCGTGTTATTGGAATTACGGCTGCTATGGCTACAGGTACTGGCTTGGATCTACTTCAAAAGGCTGTACCTAAACAATATGTTGATGTTGGTATAGCAGAGCAACATGCAGTAACTCTTGCTGCAGGAATGGCTTGTGAAGGTATGAGACCGGTATGTGCTATCTACAGCACATTTTTACAACGTGCATATGATCAATTAATTCATGATGTTGGCATCCAAAAACTCCCTGTAACTTTTGTTTTAGACCGTGCTGGCATTGTTGGTGCTGATGGGCCCACACACCAAGGTCAATACGATATAAGTTATTTAAGAGCCGTTCCTAACTTTACAGTTATGGCTCCAAAAGATGAGTCTGAACTACAAAGAATGTTGGTCACATGTTTGGAACATGATGGACCAGCTGCTCTTCGCATTCCTCGGGGTTCTGGAGAAGGGGTAGCTCTTATAGAAGAAGGATGGGAGGCATTAAAAATTGGTCGTGGAGAACTTCTTTCTGAAGGTGATGACTTATTAATAGTTGCTTATGGTTCTATGGTTTACCCAGCGTTAGAAACAGCAAAACTTTTAGAAAAAACAGGTCTTAGATCAACTGTAATAAATGCACGTTTCTTAAGACCTTTAGACCAAGCATTGATACACCCTTTGGCTAGACGCATTGGTAAAGTTATCACTATGGAAGAGGGTGCTCTTGCTGGTGGTTTTGGTTCAGCTGTTGTCGAATCTTTGTCTGATCAGGATTTACTTGTGCCAATACTAAGGATAGGCATACCTGATCAACTTGTTGATCATGCAAGCCCTAACCAAAGCAAGGAAGCTCTGGGCCTGACGCCCTCTCAAATGGCAGAAAAAATTATAGAAAGATTCGGTATATCTGTTACAAAAACTTTAATCAGTAAGTCAGAAGAACAGACGCTACAGTCTTAAAAGAAGTGTCAATTTTAATAGTTGGAGCTGGTCCGGCAGGCTCTAGGTTGGCAAAAAATTTATCGACTCTAGGTTTGAGAGTTACATTAATTGATAAATTATCTGGTCCAGATGAACATTCATTTTCAAGTGCAGCATTGCCACTCGATGCAATAGAAGAATTGAAAATACCTAGTGATTCTATATCTGCTTTTACAAGTTCTTGGCAGATATTTGGACCAGATCTTAAAAAATATGAGTGGACAAGTGATAAAAATATAGCAGCGGTTCTTGATTTTGGAATATTAAGACAAAAGCTTTGGTCTGACGCTTTAAATGCTGGTGTTGCGTTACTTATTGGCTGTCGAGCTTCATTAATTCAGATGCTCAACAATTCAGTAGTTGTTAAACTATCTTTTAAGTCAGGGGAAATTTTACAAAAAGAATTTAGTTGGGTTGTTGATGCTACTGGCTTTAGCCGTTCTTTTATTGGTCTTCCGAGAAATAAACAGACTTTTAAAAAGAGCAAGCTTTTAAGAGGCGAAGGGCTTGAATTGATAATAAAACCAAACCAATTAACTCCAAATGATTGGAATAGGAGCCTTACCTTTTTTTTGGGAACTAAATGGATTGAACATGGTTATGGATGGATATTTCCTATGTCTAATGATCGATTAAAAATAGGAGTATGTAGGCTTTCTCCTGTTTCTAAAAGTAAGCTAAAGCCTCTTCGACTTTATCTAGACAGACTGATTAAAAACAATGGTCTGGATGAATTTGATGTTATAGATAAACATGGAGGAGTTCTCAGCAGCACGATAGAGAGGAATGAAGATCATTTCAACGGGCGCATTATTGCTGTTGGTGATGCTGTAAGCACCGCAAATTTACTTGGTGGTGAAGGAATCAGGTACGCAATTATTAGTGCTGAGATACTCTCGTTAATACTTTATAAACTCTGCAAGCACCCCTCATCTGGTGAGATTGGCATTCAAAAAAAATTTTTAAAGCAATATGAGAAGAACTTGAAAAGGAAATTAGGATGGCGCTGGCCAATAACAGGACGTCTTGCGAAAAGGACTTGGTGGGGCCTGAAAAATGAGAAAGCGGATATGAGGCTAAAAAAATTGATTAATGGCTTGCATGAAAAAGCGAGCGCTGATGATATCAGCGCTCTGCTTTTCAAATATCGCTTTGAGCGATATGGGTTTCGTTTATTGCCTTATCTGATGGGGGTGCGTTGAGGAGTAGGGAACCTCATCCCCATTCAGAGAACGCCACGAGCAGCAAGGCCAAGAATCGTGCCTATGCCTAATACATGTCCTAAGCAGTTTGCAGCAACTACAGAAGCATGACTCATGCCGCCAAAGTACTGGGCATTAGGAATTTCAAAACCCTCATTGGGTTTAGCGATGTTGGCCCTGGCAATGGCATAGGCGAGAACGTTGCATGCAATCATCACCATTGCCACCTTTGGTGACCAGGTGAATGTGGCTGGGTCAGCTGCAGCCAGGAGGGTTGTCATCATGGAACCACGGAAGTGACAATTTATTTTCCTAGATTAATGGCAGATGCCTACAGATAATTACTGCCTCTTAAGAGTTATTCACCACACTTTTTTGATAAAACCGCAGAAATCCCAGCACCACAAGCGCATCACTCAGTGTCAGAAAGGCTTCTGCCGCTCCATGTAGTGGGTCAACGTCAGTCAGCTCACCACCATAAATCTGCTTGGCAACTATCGCAAAAATTATCGTCATCAATACAAAAAGCAGCGTAAGCCTGAAGCCAAGCAGCGAGACTTTGGGTATTGACTCACTTTTCTGGGCCCAATACAGAAAAACTAGGTATGGGAATAGAGAAAGTACAAAAAATGGTGAAGGGTCAACGTTGTTTAGAAATTCCCATAAAGATGTTGCCGTTTCATGAATCATGAAAGTTGCCTCTCTTGCTTAACGAGATTCCATGCAGCCAATGCCAAACAAGCATTGCCGAATGTTGTCAATCCTGCCTGTAGGACCACTAACCCATAAAGGTTTTCAGGATTGTCAAAAATATGCCAAGTGATTGCTGCCATTGCGCTTGTGAGATTGGGCAGCATCGCTATTGCTAGCCAAGTAAGAGCCCTTTTCTTCATTGATTTACCAGTAAGGACAATCAAAATGATGGCGACTGACCACTCAAATAAAGTTGCCAAATGGATCCACCAAGTTCCTAACGATAATTCGTGCACGGTAAAGATCAGCTAGAAGCTAATTCTATTGGATGAACTAGTATTTAAACGCATTCAAAGGATCATCCAGTGCCTAGAGCAGCATTCACTAAATTTAGTGGGTCTTGTCAATACAATATCAAAATATATTGCTGATCCTTTTGCCAGATATTCTCTCAAATAAATGTTGTTTATCTGTTTCCCAACCAATAAATAAGTTCTCAGAAATTGAAATATCAGGTTTAGCTAGTAATCTGATTAATCCATATGAGCTTTCAAGCATCAATAATTGGTTCGACCCAAGCCACTCTTTATAACTAAGTCGACATGGAATTCCTTGTTGACGTAATTCCAGATCTTCTGCCCGTACACCTTTAATAAAATCGGAACCATCTTTAAAGAAATTCATTTGTGGTCGACCAATAAATTTCGCCACAAATAGACTCGATGGCTTTGTATATAGTTCTGTAGGTGTCCCTATTTGCTCAATATTTCCATTGTTAAGGACAGCTATTTTGTCAGCCATTGACATTGCTTCATGCTGATCATGAGTTACATATAGTATTGGTTTGTTGTCATTTAATATGATGTTTCTAAACTCAGGGCGTAAGTCTTCTTTAAGTTGAGCATCTAGGTTGCTCATTGGCTCATCTAATAAATATATAAGAGGATCTCTTAGAAGGGCCCTCGCCAAAGCAACTCTTTGTCTTTGTCCACCAGAAAGTTGAGAAGGTTTTCTTGATGAATAACCATCAAGTTGGAGTAGAGAGATCATTGCACCAACTTTATCTCTAACTGTTCTTTCTTGTGTTCCTCTTATTCTTAAACCTAAAGCAAGATTTTCATATACATCGAGATGAGGAAATAGCGCATAACTTTGAAATACCATTCCTATTCTTCGCTGTACCGGGGATATATTAGTGACATTGGTATTATTAATGAGTATATGTCCTTCATCGGGGTTTTCTAATCCTGCTATTAGTCGTAAAGAAGTGCTCTTACCACAACCACTTGGCCCAAGTAGAGCAAGAAACTCACCATTTGATACCTTTAGATTCATGTTTCTAATTATCCATTCTTGCCCATAGATGCGTCCTACATTTACAAGTTCTAATGTCATCCTTTTACAGCTCCTTTTGTGAGACCAGAAATAATTTGACTTTGGAAGATTAATACAATTATTAATAGCGGTATAGATGCTAATACAGTTGCTGCAGCATAAGCACCATATGGTACTGAATATACAGAAGAACCAGCAATTCTTGATATTGCAACAGGTAATGTGAGTAGAGCTGGGTCACTTATCCAGGTCAGAGATATTGGAAATTCATTCCAAGAAAATAAGAAAACTAGGATTGCTGTACTTGCCGTTGATGGTCCAATAAGTGGAAGTAATACCCAACGTAGACGTTGGAAAAAATTCAACCCTTCTAGTTTTGCTGCGTCTTCAAGGTCAAAAGGCAGATCTTTAAAGGCTGCAGAAAGTAATAGAAGTGATAGAGGCATAGATAATGCAGTGTATGGAATACTTAAAGCCAGTAAATTGTTCCCAATGTTTAAGCCCCTAGCAATTTCTAATAATGCTAGAAATAGTAAGACATATGGGAAAAGAGCCACACCAAAAAGCACTGTTTTAATAATTGATGAAGTGCGTGCTTTTAATTTTGATATTCCATACGCAGCAGGAATTGAAAGTAATATACAGAATAGTGTTGAAGCTATACCAACAACAAAGCTATTCCAAAGATACCTCCAGAAGGGCGTCTCACTACTAAGTATTAATTTATAATTAGATAAAGTCCACCTATTCATGACATCATTAAATGGATTAATTAAAGCATCAGCAGTAGAAAATGATGTATAAAGCTGCCAGGCCAATGGACCTATAGCCCATATTACTAAAATTGTAAATAATAGATTTTGACGTAATATCGATTTCATGCTTCTGTCAAGTCTTTTATTTTGCTGAGTGTTATCCATGAGAATATATATGCCGCAATTAATATTATGAAGCTTGCCATCATAATTGTTGCACTATAGCCAAAATCAAGAAATCTCATTGCATTAATATATGCATACATAGCCAAACTTTCTGTACTGCTAGATGGCCCACCGCCTGTAAGTACTTGTATTAAGTCAAAAACACCAAATGCTTGAGCAAGTCTAAATAATAAGCACACTAATATATATGGTTGTAATAACGGAATTGTTATTTTCATGAGTGCAGACAATGGTTTGCCACCTTCAAGGCGAAATGCCTCATACAAGTCTTCGGGTATGGTTTGTATGCCCGCAAGCAAAATAAGGGTTACAAATGGTGTTGTCTTCCATACGTCAGCTAAAACTGTGCCGATCCATGCAAAATTTGGATCTGAGAGTATATTTATTTGATCATAGCCAAGAATCTGAATTAGCTGTTCTATTGGACCATAAGGACTATTAAATATCCATCTCCAGCCAAGTGCCATAACGGTTGTAGGCAAAGCCCATGGTAGTAACGTTAGTGCTCTTACAAGCCCTCTGCCTCGCCACCGTTGATCTAGTATCAAAGCGATAAATATTGCTAGTATAAGTTCGAGAATTACTGACAAACAGGCAAAACGAGTTGTTTGAAATAAGTCTATCCAAAATCTTTGATCACTTATTAATCTGTACCAATTAGCACCATTATTATAAACTGGCTCTAGTCCAGTTATAACTGATGATGCATGCATACTAAGCCATCCATATCGAATTATTGGATAACTAAAAAAAGTCATTATTAGAAGTGATGCAGGTAATAAAAGTAGGAATATCATTATAATTCGCCAGCTGAGTATAGGATAGCTTCAGTATCAATCTTAGCCTTTTTCATGGCAGTCATAACATCATCATGCCCAGTTAATATTGAGCTCAAATTTCTTTGAAGCACGTCACTAATTTGTGCATAAAGTGCAGTTTGTGGACGTTGATCAGTTATTTTCAAAGCCTCATTAAGGGTGCTAAGTATTGGATAATTAGCTAATAATATTGTGTCATTTAAGACTTTCTTAGTTGTAGGTGTATAAGAATTTCTAATAAAGAGCTCAGTCAATGAATCATCAGAAGTTAAGTATCTAATAACATTTTCTGACTCTCTGGGATGGGTTGATTTTTCAAGTACTGAAAAACCCCAGCTTCCTAATGTTGCCGAGGATCTATATCCTGGAGCTGCAACCATAGTTGATACACTTACTTTACCTTGGACATTACTTGATTCTTTTTGTAATTCTGACCATGCGTATGGCCAATTTCTCATAAATGCTGCATCCCCTGACTTAAAAGCTTGTAATGCTTCAGATTCAGTGTAGTTAGTCGTTGACCTTGGACTTACTCCGCTATCAACAAGAGATTTGAGCCAATTGGCAGCATCAATGCTTTCGGGTTCATTGAGCCCAACATCAGTTTTCCCCTTTAACCAATAGCCACCGTGCCCTTTGAGGATTTCAAGAAAGACACAACTCAGGCCTTCATATTGTTTCCCTTGGAACACGTATCCATATTTTACTTTGCCAGATTTTTGAAGTTTAGTACTAAGTTCGACAAGTTCT
The DNA here is from genome assembly GCA_003215335.1 of Prochlorococcus sp. AG-409-P01. Taxonomy (GTDB): domain Bacteria; phylum Cyanobacteriota; class Cyanobacteriia; order PCC-6307; family Cyanobiaceae; genus AG-409-P01. The sequence goes on from QCKM01000013.1 coordinate 20,933, forward strand.
TCTGTATTACTAGGAGCCTTTTTAAGAAGATCATTTCTCCAATAAAGAAGACCAATGTCTGCTACAAGAGGCCATCTATATAAATGGCCATTATATTCATTTCCAAGTCTTGCTCCGTCAGCGAGTTCTGATTTGTCAGTTTCACTAAAACTTTCATCTAAGTTTTTTAGCCACCCTGCTTCAGCATATTTTGCTAGCCACGTAACATCAATCAAAATTATGTCATAAGGAGAATTTCCCAATAACAAACTACTAATGGCTAAATCTGATACAGATTCTGTTTCCATAGGACCTCTAATCACATTAACATGTATTTTTTCAGAATTATTTCTATTGTAAGTGTCAATTAATCTTGATGTTGAGTCAACAAATGGTGACGGCATAAGTATATTTATTTGTGTATACCTATTTGATAATGAATATGATTTGTAGAAGAAAAGTGTTGCTATCGTAAAGATAGTGAGTATAAATGATATTAAAAACCTTCTCATAGCTGATTTGTTTTTAATCACATAGCTGCTGTAATTGCTCATTTGCCCAATCTTTAACTGTAAATGCTTCTACAGCTTGAGTCATATTTGCCATTCTTTTAAGTTGTTCAGTTTTAGGCATTTCTATTGCCTCCTCAATTGCTTCATCCATGCGTCTATGAGAATAAGGATTAGTCAGTACAGCTCCATCTAAGAGTACAGATGCTCCTGTAAATTCTGAAAGTACGAGTACACCACCTTTATTTTTTCTTGCAGCCGCGTATTCCTTAGCTACTAGGTTTAATCCATCTCTCAAAGGTGTTATCCAACAAATGTCAGCTTGACTAAACCATGCAACCATTTCTTCATATGGAATTCGTCTAGTCGAAAATCGAATAGGCACCCAATCTACAAGACTAAAACGACCATTAATTCTTCCAGCCATTTCTTCTATTGATCTTTGTGTCTCTTCATAGATTTTCATTCCAGATGCAGCAGCTACGCAAGCAAGCATTAGAACGACTTTTCCATGTAGATCTTTTCTCCTTTCTAGTAACCTTTCAAAAGCTAGTAAAAGTTGCTCATTGCCTTTTGTATAGTCAACTCTACTAGCAGAAAGAATTAATTTTCTTCCTTTCTTTGTACTTGTTTCTATCTCGTTACCATATTCTGTAACTATATCCGATTTTATTAGTTCCGTTATTAGATCTGGAGATGTACCTACAGGTGATGATAATAATTTAACTCTTTTGCCTTGATATTCAAGCCATGGCGTTTCAGATGGTTCTGTTAATGCACTTCCGACTGATATAAATTTAGGGCTTACTAACTCTTTAGGACCTTTTGTTGCTCCTACTAGGCAATTCGCAGAACGAGCAAAGTTTTCTGTATAACGCGGTATATGAAAGCCAACTACATCGCAAGCAAGTAAACTCGATAAGATTTGATTTCTCCAAGGAAGTATTGCAAAAACATCATTGCAAGGAAATGGAGTGTGATGAAAGAATGCAATTTTTATATCTGGTCTTTTTTCTTTTATCATCCCTGGCACTAACCAAAGATTATAATCATGAACCCATACAGTTGCATTTTTAGTAGCTTCTAGGCATGCAGCATTTGCAAATCTAGAGTTAACTTCTTCAAAAATACTCCAATCTGCGTTGTTAATCTCAAAATAGGTCGGGAATGTGTGAAGAACAGGCCAGAAAGATTCTTTTGATGTTACGTGGTAGAAACTGCTTATCTGCTCTTCAGACAGTGGAATTCTTCTAAGTGTAAATTCCGCTGGCTCTTTCATTGTGATTTTTTCATCTTCGGAGTTATTGAGATCATCAACTTTCCTCCATGCGATCCATGTCCCATCAGTTCTATTAAGAAATAAGTTTCTAAGTGTAGGAATAATTCCATTTGGACTTTTTTGATCTACCCATATTCTCTGACCTGTTTCTGATACACCCTCATCAAATGGTGTTCTGTGATAAAGAAGTATAAACGGACTACTACCTTGTTGAGAGGTCAAATTTGTCTCCTTAATTTCAAAGACGAACAAACGCCTTTCTCTAATAATACCATTAACTAGTTATCCAATTTTGTCAAACGATTTGCACATGATGTAACTTTTAATTAGGTTTATGTATTCTATTAAGCATTTATATTCTTTTTTTAACTTTAATTGTTTATTTCAAATTAGAGATTATTTAAATCTACACCAAGTGATTTTGCGTATGTACCTAAGCCTTTCTTTTGAATTGTTTTTAACGCTCTAGTAGTCACCCGAATATTCACCCATTTGTTTCCTTCCTTCCACCATAATCTTCTTTTTTGAAGATTGGGTTGTTGAAGTTTCTTGGTGCGGATGTGTGAATGGCTGACTGCCATTCCATTATTCGCCTTGGTCCCTGTGAGCTGGCATACCCGAGACATGTTTGGGCCTCTTTACGACTGAGTTCAAATTTATAGCCTTACTCTATCAAACCCTTCTCTCATAAGGATCTTTCCAGTAGGCCGCTGAGTAGTTCAGCACTTCTTTTTTGAAAATTAGATATTTCTGATGCCTCTAGGCCGCCTACCCCTAAACGAGCCAAGTCGTATAAATGAGTAGCGAGCTCTTTGGCTAACCCAGCTGATTCAGATTCTTGTTCTGTGCCAACTATCACGGATCCAGAGTTGAGCTTTATAAGGGCCTCTACAAGCCTGTGAGATTGGTTTAAAACAATTACATGGTGCTCAGGTAATCCAGGAAGCCTTTGATCCATAAGCGCACTAATGTCATTGATTCTTCTCATTTGCTCTGGCAGAAGAATCATTGCCGGTGGTGCTTGATCACCTTTAATGGCTTGGACTTGTATCGTCACATTATCATTGTTAAGAGCTTTTTTTACTATTGACCTAATAACATCAGCTTGAGTCTCACCATCTTGATTGGCTATATCTCCTGTCTCATCAGTAAGACTTTTATCTAATTCAGCATCTACTCGTTGAAACTTAATCTCCGGATTTTTGTTTTCAAGCCATGGAATGAATTGTGTGTCGATTACAGTTTCTGCTTTTAGTATTTCTGCACCTTGTGATTTCCAAAGGTTTAGTGCACTAGCCTGAGAAATCTCATCAGTACAGTAAAGTATTCTGGTATTCTCTGATTTGGGTTGCCGCTCGATGTAATTATTTAATGTTGTGTACAGCTTTGATCCAGATTTCAAATATTCTTGTTGCTCACTGTTGATTTTATCATCTCCTGACTGTGTTGTCTCATAAATAAATAGATCCTTTATTTGCTCTGAGAATTTATCATCTTCCATTGCTCCAATTTTTAGAAATGGTGCTAACGAGTCCCATATTTCTGCATAAAATTCGGGTTTATCATTCATGATATTCCTTAATCGATCTGCTACCTTCTTGGCCACAAACCCGCCGATTGACCTTACTTTTCTATCAGTTTGCAAAGCACTTCTACTTACATTTAATGGTATATCTGTAGAATCTAAAACTCCTCTTAATGGTAGTAGATACCTTGGAACTACCTCTTTTATAGAATCACTCACAAAAACTTGGTTGCTATACAACTTGATATCACCCTTTTCCCAATCGGCTCTTCCACTAATTTTAGGGAAATAAAGTATTCCCTGTAAATTATATGGATAATCTGTTTTTAGATGAATCCACAATAACGGATCTCCTTGGAAAGGGTATAGATATCTATAGAGTTCAATGTAATCCTGTTCTGTAAGCTCATTTTGGTTTTTTCTCCATGCAGGATTACGCTTGTTTATTGATTCACCTTCTAGTTGGACATCAATATTCATAAAATCACAATATTTAGTTATTAGACTTTTGATTCTGCTTGGTTCTATATATTCAAGCTCTTCGTCTAATAAATAAAGAATAATTTGCGTACCTACTTCATCCTTTTCTGCTTCTTCAAGAGTAAATTGTGGTGAACCATCACATTTCCATCTCACCGCCTTAGTGTTTTTTAAGGCTGATTTAGTCAGAATTTCTACATTTTTAGCAACCATAAAACTAGAATAAAAGCCTAGGCCAAAATGTCCGATGATTCCATCTTCTGAGGATTTGTATTTCTCTAAAAATTCCTCTGCACTGGAAAATGCTACTTGATTTATATATTTTTTGACCTCATCGGCTGTCATTCCAATGCCATTGTCTTGAACAGTCAATGTTTTGTTTTCTCTGTCAATACTGATTAGAATCTGTTCAGTTTCACACTCATCACAATCTCCAGAAATTGATGCCATTCTTCTTTTGCTAATAGCGTCAATCCCATTACTAACTAATTCTCTTAGAAATATTTCATGATCAGAATATACTGCTTTTTTAATGATTGGGAATATATTTTCAGTATGAATCTGAATTTGTCCTTCTTCGAACATGACTTTGTCTCTCTAGGGTTCAAATAACAATAGATTCTCTAGCTTGAACTGCTCAAGTGAGAGAGTGGTGAGTTCTCCGTACATTTATTGACCGGTTTTTTGAAGATCTGGTCGTTCCTCAGCCAGTACTGCACCTTCAACGGGACATACCTGTAAGCAGATTCCACAATCTATACAAGTATTGAAGTCTATCCAGTAGTAATCTGTGCCTTTGCTGTTTTTGCCATCAGCTTGCTTTATGCAGCTGACAGGACAAGCACTAACGCAATCTGCTATTCCTTCGCAAATGTCACTGGAAATACTATGAGCCATTGGATTTAACTGATTCAATTTTATTCTAAAGATCTATCCAATCGAGGGTGGAGCAATTTCTATTCAGCATCATTTCTGAAGCCATATTTTTATTTTTACAGCAATTCACCTCAACTATTGCCATTACACCCTTGTTATGCCATTGGTGTTGACGGTTTAGTGCTTCTTCAAGAGAAACTCCTGGTCCATAGGCTACTAAAACCTTCTCTATCCCTGTTTGATCTTGAGATTCGTTGCCTATAAGCTCTCTTATCGAATCAATAGCGAAACTAAATCCAACGCCCGCTGCATCATTGCCACTAGCCCCACATCGTGAAACTATTTCGTCGTATCTTCCTCCTCTTGCAATTACTACAGGGGCTGTTGAATGGTGACATACAACTTGAAATACAAATCCTTGATACAAGTCGAAATGTGGTAGAAATGTTGGGTCAAACTGTATGCTAATGCTTTGTGAAGAAGCCAATGGCTCAATGTAGTTAAATAGGCGTCTTATATCTTGTAAACATTTGCTTTCTCCAAACATTGATTTTATTTCCTCAATGACAGAATCTGGTTTTCCTCTTGTATCTAATATTTTATTTAAATATTTTTTTTCATTAGTTTTTAGATGGGAATTTTCTATTGATAAGCGATCAAACTCGGCTAAATATTTACGAATAGTATCTTTATCACACTGATTAAATTGTGTAAGTATCAAATCTAGTATATCTGTATGGCCTATTAATATTTGAGTTTTGTTGTTAACTCCTAATTTTAATTTGCTTATTGACTTCACTAATAATGATAGTAACTCTAACTCTGCACTAACATTTTTTAAGCCAAATAGCTCAACTCCACTATGAAGGCTCTCTTCTATACACAATGCACCGTCTACAGTCGACTTTGATTCAAAAACAGTTCCTGCAGCCCATAGGCGTAAGGGACGAGGACGTTCACCAAACCTTGTACATGCTGCTCTAGCAATCGATGCAGTCATTTCAGGCCTAAGTCCTAAAGCTTCGTCAGAAACTATTCGAACTATTTCCTTACTCGATATAGCACCACCAGCTTTAAGCGTTGCCATTCTTTCAACCCTAGGGGGAGCTACTTCTTCATATCCCCACTGCTTATAAACTTCAGCCAAGCGAATACTAAGCTGATGATTTAGTTCTACCTGTTTTGGGTTTAAATCCTTAGCTCCAGCTGCAGGTTGTAATGCCATAACCGTTATCTTGTTTTTGATCGGGATTCTATTTTTGTAGTTCTGGGGCACCAAAGCAACTTCCGTAAAGGGGTTTAACTTCAGCAAGCTCGTTTATTAGATGCTTATGTATCCCAGGTGTGCATGCTAAGACCCTTCCACTTGTTATATCGAATTCTCCTCCCAAATAATTAGTAACAGTTCCACCTGACATTTCCACTAATGCTGTTCCTGCTGCCAGATCCCACGCAGATAAACCTCTTTCCCAGTACCCATCAATTATTCCAGAGGCAACAAATGCAAGATCAATAGCGGATGCACCACCTCTTCTTACACCACGAGTTCTATGTGTCATCCAGCAAAATTCTGCATAATTGTTGTCTAATCGTGTTTGTCTGTCATAGGCAAAGCCTGTCACTAAAAGTGAATCGACAAGTTTGCTGCATCTAGATACACTTAATTTTTGCTTGTTGCAAAAAGAGCCTATAGGAGGAGCACCCCAGTAAATTTGTTTTAGATAAGGAACAGAAATTGCACCTAGTAAAGGTTTGTTTTGCCATGTCAATCCTATAGATGTTCCGAAAAAAGGATAGCCATGTGCAAAATTCGTTGTTCCATCTAATGGGTCCACACACCATTTTAGAGAGCCAGAAGGTCCTATATTTCCGCTTTCTTCAGCAAGGATTGCTATTTCCGGTGTACGTTCTTTTAAATGCTTTAAAACAAGACTCTCAGCATCTAAATCTGCATCGGTGACTAAATCTCCGATTCTCCCTTTGTTTTCAATGTTATTTAAATTACCATAATGCTCCATAAGTAGATTGCCAGCACTTTCTGCAATACTTTTAGAGACTTCCGCAAGTTCAATAAGATCTCGTTCTGTCAAACCAGCTTTTTCGGCTGCTATTACACATGTCGGATTATTCATTGCTTAGATAAAATGATTACAATATACTTTCCATAATACCTTTATCAAGCTCCTCTGTTTCATCGGCAAATAAGAATTTAAATTCGATTATATTTTGAATCTATTATATTGCGTTGTTAAGAAGGAAAACCAAGCTTATTATAAAAACAAAAATTATAGCTTTTGACTATTATTAATTATTTACATTCCTTATCTTGATTTATTTGTGTTTCTGCATAATACAAATATTCTTCCTGAGTACATTTCTCAGCGTTGAAAGTATTTGAAAAAACATTTAGTTGGACTTGTCGGCAAAATTGATAGCATACTGCTAGATTAAAAATGCTTTTGCCGCTGGAGAGGTGGCCGAGTGGTCGAAGGCGCAGCACTGGAAATGCTGTATAGGGGCAACTCTATCGAGGGTTCGAATCCCTCCCTCTCCGTTTTTAGGCCGGTCACTAGAGCCGGCCATCACATTTTTTGCTTTTCAACTTATTTCTTTTTGTATGAGGCTTATCAACTTTTACCCAAAGCGCCCGGAAATATAGTCTTGAGTGGCTTTTTGTGAAGGTGAATTAAATATTTTACTAGTCTCATTATATTCAACTAAATAGCCTAACTTACCAGAACCACCGGATTGTTTCTCTGCGTTATAGAAAGCAGTCATATCACTAACACGTACTGCTTGTTGCATATTATGTGTAACTATTATGATTGTATAACTCTTTTTTAAGTCGTGCATAGTCTCTTCGATTTTTAAGGTTGATATAGGATCTAAGGCGGAACATGGTTCATCCATAAGGATTACTTCAGGCTCGATAGCAATTGTTCTGGCAATGCATAATCTCTGTTGCTGACCGCCAGATAAAGAACACCCACTTTCTTTTAGTTTATCTTTGCATTCATCCCACAAGGCAGCTTTTTTAAGTGACATCTCTACAAGTTCATCCATGTCACCTGTGTAGCCATTTATTCTTGCTCCAAATGCAATATTTTCGTAAACACTTTTCGGGAAAGGGTTGGGCTGTTGAAAAACCATGCCAATTCTTCTTCTTACTTCAACTGGGTCGACTTCAGGTGCATATAAATCGACACCTTCAAACAATACTCTTCCTGTTAGTGAACAACCATCTATTAAGTCATTCATTCTGTTGATAGACCTTAAGACAGTTGATTTGCCGCACCCTGAGGGGCCTATGAAGGCTGTAACTTTGCCTCTTGGCATTTCACAATAGATGTTTCTAACTGCAGGTGAGTTTTTATAACTTATGGTTACATTCTCAAGTGATATGCAAGGAGAATTTATTATCGAGTTGTTTTTGGTGTGATTCATGATCTTAATTCACAAGATAAATTAGCTGCTTAATATTGAGAAATTAGCAATCAAAACTATTTACGGTTAGATTGTCCTGTTTTTGAGTCAGCCAGGTTACCCAATATCCTTGTTAGCAAGTTTATAAATAGGATCATAGCAACTAGAACAAAAGATGCAGCCCAGGCCAGTTGGTTTTGTGCTTCATACGGTTCTAAAGCAAAATTATAAATAAGGACGGAGAGTGAGGCTATCGGATTTAATGCTGAATCTATGCTGCTAGACCAATAGAAAGAGAATAATGCTGTAAAAATTAGTGGAGCAGTTTCACCAGCCGCTCTTGCTATAGCAAGAACAACACCTGTTGCAATTGGTGTAAATGCATTGGGCAGTGTAATTCTTGTGATAGTTACAAACTTAGAGGCCCCTACTCCCAATGCACCAGTGCGCAAATCATCAGATACTAACTTAAGACCTTCGTCAGTAGTTTTAATTATTGTTGGTAGCATAAGGATAGATAAAGCCATGCCACCAGCAATAGCACTGAAGTTTGAACCAAAAATAATCTTTGTCGAAACGATCACTCCATATATAAATACACCAGTAATAATTGACGGAACGCCTGAAAGGACATTGGTCCCAAATCTTATAAATTGAGAGAATGAATCGCCTTTAGAATACTCTGCAAGGAAAATACCTCCTCCTACTCCAATTGGTATTGCTATAAGTGAAGCTATTGTTGTGACGATTAAAGTCCCTTGTATGGCATTTCCTATGCCGCCAGCATTATCCATATCATCGCCAGGTGGTTCTGGCAATGAAAGGAATAAGTCTAGGTTTAATTGAGAAATACCTTTTACCAATACATAGCTCAATATAAGAATTAGAGGTAATATTGCGATTAGCGCAAATACTAATGAGGTCAATGTTAGAAATCTGTCAGAGATATTTCTAGCCAAACTTGGCTTGTAGGTTAAATCTGGAGTAGGCACATCTCCGATAATTTGTTTGTATTTATTATCCATATTAATATTTAAGTCTTAACCGTTTGACAATCAATTGAGCAAAAACATTGACGACAAGTGTTAGTATCATAAGTATTAATGCTGCATACATAAGTGAAGAAACTTGATTTCCATCAGCCTCGCCAAATTGATTGGCTAGCATTGCGGCGATTGTATTTCCCGGAGCAAATATTGACCAGCTAAAATTATTAGAGTTGCCTATTATCATCGTTACAGCCATTGTTTCACCCATTGCTCTGCCAAGTGCTAACAACACCCCGCCTGCTATTCCAGATATTGCTGCGGGCAGAATAATATTAAATATAGTTGGCCATCTTGACGCTCCAATTGCATAAGCACCTTCACGAAGTTTATTGGGAACTTGATTTAATGAATCTCTAGAAATAGAAGTAATTATTGGTAATATCATAATAGCAAGTATAATTATTGCTGGGGCAACACCTGGTCCAACTGGAGTTGTATTAAATATTGGAAGCCAACCTAAAAAACTATTGATGCTAATTAGAAATGGTCTGAGGAACGGCTCCATAATGAAAATTGCCCATAGACCTAGAACGACTGATGGAATTGCTGCTAAAAGTTCAACCATAACGCTTAGTATTGATCTTATGTTCTTTGGAATTATATTTTCTGTTATAAATATTGCAGTACCAACACCTAATGGCACTGCAATTAATAAAGCAACTATAGATGTAATTAGAGTGCCATATATTGCTGTAAATGCTCCATAGGCATCATCTACTGGGTTCCAGTCAGATGTGATTAAAAAACTAAGCCCGTATTTAGCTATTGATTCAATTGAACCTCTAAAAATAACTATCAATATTGAAAACAAGAGGATGGCCACTATTGAAGCCATACCCAATGAAAAATTCTTGAACCCATTATCAAGGGTTCTTTCAGATGCTGTTCGCTTTCGGAGTTTATAGCGGATCTCTGATTCTCGCCTATTCATTCTTTTTTATGAATGACCTGCTAACGCTACTGGTTTTTCGTTGGTTATTTACAGAGTGATCTTGAATAGATGTGGATAGCCATATATAAAAAGGCTTGGAGCCAAGCCTTTCTGAGGTTACGGTGGAGATTCACCTTTTGCTGCCATGGGGCGAATTGTAGGAATTGACTTAGGGACGACCAACTCCGTTCTCGGAGTTTTAGAAGCAGGGCGTCCACAAGTAATTGCTAATGCCGAAGGTAGTCGAACGACTCCTTCAGTTGTTGGTTATACCAAGGACTCCGAACTGTTGGTTGGGCAACTTGCAAGAAGGCAATTAGTCCTTAGCCCAAGAAATACGTTTGCCAACCTTAAGCGTTTTGTTGGCCGTAATTGGGATGAACTAGAAGAGAGTTGCCTAAGCGTGCCATACACAGTTCGAGCTAACGCTCAAGGCAATGTTCGAGTCACTAGCCCTGTGACTGGAAGAGAATATGCCCCAGAAGAACTAGTTGCATCTATTTTAAGAAAGCTAGTGGATGATGCTGAAACTTACCTTGGTGAACCTGTTGATTCAGCGGTAATTACTGTCCCTGCTTACTTTAACGATGCTCAGCGACAAGCCACCCGAGATGCTGGAAGATTAGCTGGCATAAACGTTGAGCGAATCCTTAATGAGCCCACAGCAGCAGCTCTGGCATATGGCTTCGACAAGAGTTCTTCTAGTCGAATTCTTGTTTTTGATCTTGGAGGTGGAACATTTGATGTATCCCTGATGAGAGTTGCCAATGGTGTTTTTGATGTAAAAGCAACCTGTGGTGATACTCAACTTGGAGGCAATGACTTTGATCTTCGAATAGTTGATTGGCTTGCAGAGCAATTCTTAAAAGACAACTCAGTTGATTTGCGTAGAGATAGACAAGCTCTTCAAAGGCTTACTGAAGCTGCTGAGAAGGCTAAGCAAGAGCTTTCTGGTGTACAGACCACTCCTATTTCTCTACCTTTTATTTCTACTGGTCCTGATGGCCCCCTTCATATAGAAACTACTCTAGGCAGAACTCAATTTGAATCTCTTTGCCCTGACTTACTGGACAGACTTTTGTTACCTGTTCAAACAGCGTTAAAAGATTCTGGCTGGACTGCTGAAGATATTGATGATGTTGTTTTGGTTGGTGGTGCCACAAGGATGCCAATGGTTAAACAACTTGTTCAGACGATTGTTCCTAACCCCCCATGTCAGTCAGTGAACCCCGATGAAGTTGTGGCAGTTGGAGCGGCTGTACAGGCAGGAATACTCACAGGTGAATTAAGAGATTTGTTGCTTAATGATGTAACACCACTTTCATTAGGTCTTGAAACAATCGGAGGGCTTATGAAAGTCCTGATCCCTAGAAATACACCCATTCCTGTTAGACAATCTGATGTATTCAGTACTTCAGAATCGAACCAATCATCTGTAGAAATACATATTTGGCAAGGTGAAAGGCAATTGGCAGCTGATAATAAATCATTGGGAAAATTTAAATTATCTGGAATACCTCCAGCTCCACGAGGAATCCCTCAAGTTCAGGTTGCATTTGATATTGATGCTAATGGATTGTTAGAAGTCAGTGCTACAGATAGAACTACAGGACGTAAACAATCCGTTAATATTCAAGGAGGTTCTAATTTAAATGAACATGAGATAAAGGCTTTACTTGACGAGGCCCAAGCAAAAGCATTAGAAGATAAAAAGCGTAGAGCTTCAATAGATAGAACTAATAGAGCTTTAACACTTGTGGCTCAAGCTGAAAGAAGACTCAGAGATGTCGCATTAGAATTTGGACCCTACGGTGCTGAAAGACAACAAAGAGCAGTAGAAATAGCTTTAAGAGATGTTCAAGATTTATTGGAAGAAGACAACTTGCAAGAACTGGAAATGGGTGTCGCCGCCCTGCAAGAGGCTTTGTTCGGTCTTAATCGACGTATCTCTGCAGAAAGAAGGACTGAAACCAGTCCATTACAAGGGATAAAAAATACTTTTGGATCTCTTAAGGATGAATTATTTTCAGATGATTATTGGGATGATGACCCTTGGGATGGATCATCTCGCATGTCTAATAGACGAAATATAGAACGCAACAATCAAGATCCTTGGAATGATGACTTCTACCGCTAAACCTGATTATTGGTCACTGCTAGGGATTTCTCCAGGGAGTAATCCTGATCAAGTAAAGATGGCTTTCCGAAGGGAAGCACGCAGATGGCATCCTGATTTAAATGGTAATGATCTTCATGCAGAAGAGCGATTTAAGCTGGTTAATGAAGCTTATGCAGTTTTAAGTGACCCTCGCAAAAGATCAGCTTGGGAAGGAAGTTTCCAAAACCTTAAACAGACACCTGATCAGTTTGCTCATGGCTTCCCTACTTTTGAGACCTATCTGTCTACTGTCCTAGGAGTTAACCTACCTAAAGATGAAACTGAAGATTATGATCAACCTATAGATAATCAAGCACCTTGGCCAACTAAATCATCCACTCCACCCTCACCAGTCCAAGCTTTTGAAAACATTGAATCAACTGTTGATTTGACACCTGATCAGGCATTAAATGGAACGATAGTTGAACTTGAACTTGAAGATGGAACACTCATAGAGCTGGATACTCCGCCTTTGGCAGGAGATGGATGGAGATTACGTCTTGCTGGCGTAGCAAAAGGTGGACGAGATCACTTTTTACAATTGCGAGTGGAAACAGAGGAAGGTTTGAGAATCGATGGATTACGTGTTTTATATCGTTTAGAACTATTTCCAGCAGATGCTGTACTTGGCTGTGCTGTTGAAGTGCCGACGCTTGGTGGCCCAGTTACACTTCAAGTTCCTCCTGGATCATCAAGTGGTCGCCTTTTGCGATTGAGAGGCAGAGGAATGGAATATGAAGGTCGAAGAGGTGATCAATTGGTAGAAATTAATGTAGTTTTTCCTGCTCAACTCACAGAATCAGAACAGGCTTTGTACAAACGCTTACAGGAGTTGTCGTCAGACCCAGAGGCAATATGAGCTCACCAATTATTGTGGCAGGTTAGATTATGAATAGTGTATATCTAGAGGCAAATGAGAGTAAATGTCCTTCTTTATGAACCTGGCAAAGAAAATGAAGGAATTCACTCATTAGAATTATCTGGCAAAACAGTAGTTTTGATGTTTGAAGATATTGATGATGCTGATCGATATGCCGGATTATTGGAAGCACAAGATTTCCCAACTCCTTCTGTTCAGTGTTTTGATCAAGAAGAAATTGAAGAATTTTGTTTTAAAAGTGGTTATGAAGCAAAATTAGTTGAAAAAGGTTTCGTGCCTAATACTGAAGAAGAGAGATTACTTTTGTCACCGCCTCAAGTTAATAAAGATGTGACTAACTGGAATAATGATGACAACCAACATTCATTAGACGATCTAGATGATTTTCGCAAAAAACTAGAAGAACTTCTATGAAAAACTTTAATACACATGACTTAAGATTAGATACCATTAATAATAGAGGCCATTTGAATACAGAAAAGCTTAATCCGAAAAGTAAAGGTCTAGATAAACTATCAACAGAATCCTTGGTCACTTTGTTTAACCAAGAAGATAAAATTCCTCAAGAGTCAGTCGAAAGAGCTAAACTATCTATAACTAATGCTATTGAAGCAATATATGCAAGAGTAAAAAAGGGAGGAAGGCTGTTTTATTTAGGTGCAGGCACATCTGGTCGCTTAGGAGTATTAGATGCTGCTGAGTGCCCTCCAACTTTTTGCTGTCCTCCTGATTTGGTAAATGGACTAATAGCTGGTGGTTCAGATGCAATGCATAGAAGCTCAGAATACTTAGAAGATAATGAGGAGGATGGAAAATTGGAGCTCATTAAATATAAATTCTCCAGTTTAGATAGTTTAATAGGAATAACAGCAGGTGGAACTACTCCTTATGTTATTGGAGCTTTAAAATACGCGCTTGATGTTAACGGGCTTGCTATAGCTTTAGCTTGTGTCTCTACTGATGAAGCAATTTTGCCTTGTACATTAGATATTCGTCTTGAAACTGGACCAGAGCTACTATCTGGATCTACAAGATTGAAAGCAGGTACAGCTACTAAAATGACATTAAACATAATTTCTACAGCGTTGATGATTCGATTGGGTAAGGTCTATAGCAATATGATGGTAGATTTATCGGCTACTAATTTTAAATTAATTGATAGATCCTTGAGAATATTAGAAACCCTTGCAAAGATTGACCGTGAGAAAGGAATAGAAGTTCTCAGGCAAGCATCTGGTTCAGTGAAATTAGCTCTTTTAATATCTATCTCTAAGTTGGATCCTGAATCATCAATTAAATTATTGGAACACCATGATGGCAATCTAAGATCAGCCCTGGATTCAATTGGATGCTGTATTGATGAATCATGAGTATGATTTGTTTTTTGCTCTAACAAAATGACAAAAGCCATTATGGATACCGAGGCAGGGACAATCCATTTAGACTTTTTTGATAGTGATGCTCCTAATACTGTCACTAATTTTGTCAAACTTTCAAAAGATGGTTTTTACAATGGGCTTTCATTTCACAGAGTTATAGATGGTTTTATGGCTCAAGGGGGCTGCCCAAACACAAGACCTGGTGCGAATGGTGCTCCAGGAACTGGTGGTCCTGGATACACTATTGATTGCGAAATCAATACAAACAAGCATCTACCAGGATCTATTTCTATGGCCCATGCCGGTAAAAATACTGGTGGGAGTCAATTTTTTATAGTTCATGAGTCACAACCTCATTTGGATGGTGTGCATACAGTTTTTGGAAAAACTGATGATATGAATATTGTCAGAAATATAAAAAATGGAACTAGGATCTTAAAGATAACTATTGTCGATTAGTAATGATAGTTGCTATGACCATAAAATAAATGAATCTGATTTATCAATATTCCACGAGTCAATTAGACTTTCTTTCATAGATCTAAAACTTACAAGGCTACGTTCTTTCTTAGGTAAACTTTGAGACGGATGAAGAGCTTGTTGTGCTTTTTTAGTAGTTAGTATGCCAATACTATTTGTCTCGGGCCAGGATGCGATTTCACGTAAGAATTTTTCCAGATTATGAATGTCAAAGTCATACATATCTCTAGTAGCAATGTTCGCGGAACTTATTTTCCAGACGAAGTTAGGTTTTTCCAACAATGCAATTAGTCTAGAGGTATATTCGGGGCTAATTGTTATGTCTAGTTGTCGTGATAGCTCTTCAGCCTTATGTAATAGTAATGGCACTATTTCGCTATCAATTTTGCCGTACCATGCTATTACAATGAATGGGTCGATTTCCAGTGTAGATTCGCTATTGTCAATTAAGTGTCCTAACTTTTCTTTTTTTACAGATAAATAATCAGCATTATGTTCACTAGGACAGATTACAAGTGGTACTCTTTCTTCTACTTTTAAGCCATATCCGCCAAGACCTGCAATCTTTCTAGGATTGTTAGTTAACAGCCTTAGACTGTGTATTCCAAGATCGGTAAGTATTTGAGCTCCTACTCCATAATTACGTAAATCTGCTGCAAAACCTAATCTTTCATTTGCTTCGACTGTATCTAAACCTCCATCTTGAAGACTATATGCTTTGAGTTTATTAATTAAACCTATGCCACGCCCTTCTTGTCTTAAATAAACAACGACTCCTTCTCCTTCTTGCTCTATTCGTGATAAGGCTGCTTCCAATTGAGGTCTACAATCACATCTAAGTGAACCAAATGCATCACCAGTAAGGCATTCTGAATGCATTCTTACTAGAACAGGCTGTTTTAATTTCTCTTTATTACCCTTTACTAGTGCAATATGCTCTGTTTGATCTAACTTATTAACGTAACCAATGGCTTGGAAACCACCAAAAATGCTTGGAAGTGAAGCTGTTGCCTGACGAAAAACAAACCTTTCATTTTCTAGCCTATATCTAATAAGGTCAGCAATACTTATTAGCTTTAGATTCCATTGTTTAGCATATTTGTATAAATGAGTAAGTCTTGCCATTGATCCATCTGAATTTTGTATTTCACATATGACACCCGCTGGTGCTAATCCAGCTAGTTGAGCCAAATCGACCGCAGCTTCAGTGTGGCCTGCTCTTTTAAGAACACCTCCTTGACGTGCTCTAAGTGGGAAAATGTGCCCTGGTCGCCTTAAATCAATAGGTTTAGTTTCTGGATTGAGAGCTATTTGTATTGTTCTTGCTCGATCATCAGCTGAAATGCCTGTTGCGACACCGTGTTCTGGACCAGCATCAATGCTTATAGTGAAAGCTGTTTGGTTGGCATCAGTGTTTCTATCAACCATTAGAGGAAGGTCTAGTTGATCTAGCCTCTTTCCTTCCATAGCCAAACAAATCAGGCCTCGAGCCTCAGTGGCCATGAAATTAATCTGTTCTGGGGTTGCAAATTGTGCAGCGCAGATCAAATCTCCTTCATTTTCCCTACGCTCATCATCTACAACCACAACACAGTCACCATTGCGTATTGCAGCAAGAGCATCAGCGATTTCGTCAAAACGTACTTCGTCTGACTGGTTTGGTGTTGATGAATTAGTCAGTGTTCTATGGATTGACTTAATAAGAGCAGTATCGCTACGAGTACCATCGGCTGGAGTGCTCTGAATATCATGGTACCTGCCCAATTATCACATCCCACAAGTCTTCCTAATACAGACATTCACCGCGTGGCGGTCATTGGTGCTAGTGGTTACGGTGGTCTGCAGACAATTAGGCTATTACTAGATCATCCAGAATTTGAAATAACCTTTTTAGGTGGTGAACGAAGTTCAGGTAAGTCTTGGAGTGATGTAAACCCTTTCATACCAATACCAAATAACCTAACAATCGAGATTCCTGACCCCGACAAAATTGCTCAAGTCTCAGATTTTGCTGTACTGAGCATGCCAAATGGAAGAGCTTGTCAAATCGTTCCTCATCTAGTTAAGAGAAATGTACGTGTAATAGATTTGTCAGCTGATTATAGATTCAGGTCATTAGATAAGTGGAACTCAGTTTATCTAAATGAATCAAGATCAATAAATCGAAAAGATACTGCATTGTGTGAAACTGCTGTATATGGTCTTCCTGAGTGGAATTGTAACGCAATCAGATCTGCAGATATTGTTGCTGCTCCAGGTTGTTTCCCAACAGCTAGTTTATTGCCTTTATTACCATTTTTGAATCAAGGCATGATTGAATATGATGGAATAATTATTGATGCAAAAACAGGTACATCTGGTGGGGGTCGATCACCCAAAGAAAATCTATTGTTATCAGAATCATCAGAAACTATTTCTCCTTATGGTGTTATTGGACATAGACATACACCTGAGATTGAACAAATGGCCTCTCATATAGCAGGTCAAGAAATAAATATACAATTCACTCCACATCTTGTGCCAATGGTTCGAGGTCTACTTAGTACTGTTTATGCAAAATTGAGAGACCCAGGCTTAACTTCTGAAGATTGTAGAACTGTTTTGGCTACTATTTATCGTAATAACCAGTTTGTAGAGGTATTACCTGTAGGAGTTTACCCATCAACAAAATGGGTTCGAAATACTAACAAAGCATTTTTATCTGTACAAGTTGACACTAGGACTAGTGGGATAGTACTAATGACAGCCATTGATAATTTAATAAAAGGTCAAGCTGGTCAAGGTGTCCAATGCTTAAACATTATGGCAGGACTATCTGAAGATTCTAATTTGCCAACAAATACATATTATCCCTAATCATTTGTTAGACCTCCAAATCTGACCAGCAAGGGCTATACCTTGAGGAAGAATAATGTGTTCTTGCTGATGAATCTTTAGTGTTAATGATTCTTTTGTGTCGGTAGGTAATATCGGAACGGCTGATTGAATTAGAAGTGGACCAGCATCAACCTCAGAGGTGACAAAGTGAACAGAACATCCGGTTATTTTGACTTTTCTATCTATAGCCTGACCTATGGCATCGACCCCTGAGAAGCTTGGTAACAGTGATGGATGAATATTTATAATTTTGTTGGGATATGAATTTAATAATACGTTAGAACATATACGCATCCAACCAGCCATAACAATACCTTCGACATTAAGTTTACTAAGAGTATTAACTATGGCGCTTTCAAATTGGCTTCGATTATCAAAGTTGCGGTGATCATGAACAAAATATGGTATACCAAGACGTTCAGCTCTTTTAATAACCTCACTAGCGGGATTATTTACTATTAGTGCCTTTATGATTGCATCTAGGCGTTTTTCATTAATTGCAGTGGCTATAGCTTCCAAATTAGTTCCAGTACCAGATGCAAATACTGCAATTTCTAGCGGAGGGTTAAAACCAGGTAGAGTTAATATTCTGGGATAAGTTAAAAATTCATTCTTTTGATTCTCTTCCCTGGGACTATATAAATGTTCTGGAGTTGGATTCATTTATAGAGAAATGTTACCTCTGCTGTTAATGCAGCTTTCAATATAACACTAGTATACAAGTTTTTTTCATATGTCTTGATATGCATGTTT
>QCKM01000014.1 GCA_003215335.1 Prochlorococcus sp. AG-409-P01
CCCAACCTACCACTGGATCGTCTGCCAATTTCTCATTGGCTTAGTTTCTTGAGAGGACATTCTTTTGTCATGCTCTATCCGTAATTGGTCATGAGATTTCAAATATATAGTGATTGTCGCTTTGGTGTTATTGGTAGATCTGTGCAGTCAATGGAGTATGTCGTATGGATTGGTGTATCCGACGCCTTTGATTTCAAAGTTTTGGCAAGTCTCTTCAAATGACAGAGCAACGTCTTCAGAAGTTGATTTCAGCGGCAGGAGTCTGTTCTCGACGTCATGCTGAGAAGCTCTTGGCCGAAAAACGAGTCATGGTTAATGGACGTTTGGCACAAGTTGGTGATCAAGCTGATCCTGAGATAGATCAAGTTTTAATTGATGGACATCCACTTCCTAAAAAAGGTCTAACAAGAGTTGTTTTGTTGAACAAACCTCCAGGCTTTGTCAGCACATGTGATGATCCTTTTGGTCGACCTACTGTTCTTGATCTCTTGCCAAGTGACTTACGTCTTGGCCTTCACCCAATAGGCCGACTAGATCTTGGTAGTCGAGGAGCTTTATTGCTTACAAATAATGGTGAGTTGACATTGCGCTTGACCCACCCTCGTTACTCTCATCGAAAGACCTATTTAGTGTGGGTTCAAGGCAGGCCAGCTAAAGATGCTCTTTCAAAATGGAGAGAAGGTGTATTGCTTGATGGATTGAGAACTATGACTGCACAAGTTGAAGTACTGAGACAAGACCCAAAAAAAAGTTTATTAAAAATAATTTTGACAGAAGGTCGCAATAGACAAATTCGCCGAGTAGCAATGTTGCTAGGACATCCAGTAATCGATTTGCAGAGAATTGCAATTTCCCATCTGACTTTGGAACAATTATCAGAAGGACAGTGGCGTCTAATTCCGGAGAGCGAATGGTCTCAATTTTTGAATTCTCAAAATTTTCAACCCTCTGACCAATCTCTTTCGCAAAGTCATATCCAAGCATGAACATGAGATTGAAATTTTTTTGGTGGAGATCAGGATCTCCTTCAACTGATGGCGAAGATAACGAGTCGGATTTTGATTCTTCTCTACTAGAAGCTGGACAAAAGCTTCGTCAAGGTAGACAGAAGCTTGGAATGAGTCTTCAAGAACTAGCAGCTCAAACACGGATTACGACTCCAGTTCTTGAAGCGATAGAGAACGGCTGGTCAGAAAGATTACCTGAACCGGCTTACCTATCTGCAATGCTTCCTAGGCTTGAAAGACATCTTGAACTTACCGAAGGTTCATTGACTTGTATTTTTGATTATCTTGAAAGTAGTAATCAAGCTTTTATAAGAAGAGCTCTCCGTCCGTTTACTCCTGGCAGTATCGATGTCTTCACAACATGGCAAGGGAGTTTTATATATGCGGTTTTAATGCTAATAAGTTTATTTGCGCTTAATTATCAACAAAAACATCTTGCGGAAATCAATAGCCAGTCACTTCAGCCATTTGGATATGAGGGAGAGTCTCAAAAGAACAACCAGCTTCCCTTTATAGGAATAGATGAATTTTCTACGTTGAGGCCGATTAGTAAAGCTTTAGATAAATCATTTGAAGAATGGCTCCTTTCGGTAGGTAATAAGCTTCCTTCTGAAAAGGATGTAGGGCTTTTGCAAATCCGATTAAATGACCAAAGGGAATTGAAAATAGATAGTGCTGGAGGCGACAGGTTAAATATGAAAAAGTCGAAAGGTTCAATAACCCTTCAATTGAGGCCTCCGTTATCAATATTGGTTATTCCTCCACCCTTGAGAGAAGATAGAGTTTTGTGGAATGGGAAAATGTTGGAGCCTATTTCCAATCAGCCTGGCTCATACAAGATAGTGAATTAAGAAAGTAAAGAAGCAGCAGATTTAAATGATCTTCCCCATGCTGTTCCTCGCTCTCCATATGACTTAAGAGCTTGCTCGACATTTATATCGAATTCAGAAAGCCTCCAACACCAGTTCTTAAGAACAGTGCCAGGTTTGTTAAAGCGAGCTTCGTCTCCAAGTTTTAGCAGATCTTGAAAGGGTGCTACTACTAGACATGCTTCCGTTGCTAAACCTAGTTCTAGTAGTTGCCATCCTGGATTGTTGATAGCGCATTCGAATCGAACGGCGACTCTTTTTTTTGTTTCATTATCTAGACTTTTCCACCACCCCAAAGTTGTGGGATTGTCATGCGTTCCTGTGTAAATAACCCATCGATTACCTTTGATATTTTCAGGTAGATATGGATTGCTTTGGTTCCCGTCAAAAGCGAATTGAAGTATTTTCATTCCTGGAAGATTAAACTTTTCTCTTAAGTTCTCAACTTCAGGGGTAATTACTCCAAGGTCTTCAGCTACGAGGGGTAAATTTCCTCCTGCATCTTTTTTTAATAACTCCAGTAGCTCTGAGCCTGGAGAGGGCTTCCAATGTCCTTCTTTAGCAGTGGTTTTTGTCCCTGGTACTGCCCAGTAAGAATCCAGAGCTCTGAAATGATCTAGCCTCAGTAAATCAAATAGTTGCCATTGCCGACTGAACCTTTTCCTCCACCATTGAAAGTTATCAGCATGATGAAGTTGCCATCGGTAGACAGGATTCCCCCAAAGTTGGCCACTAGATGAGAAGTAATCTGGGGGTACGCCAGATTGAACTTCAAGATTACCTATTGAATCAATTGAAAAAAGAGATTGATTACTCCAGACATCTGCACTATCACGAGCAACGTAGAAAGGCAGATCTCCAAATATCTTAACTCCTAATTTCTTTGCCATTTTCTTAATGGCTTGCCACTGGCGTTCTAGGTGCCATTGCAAAAGACGATGCGCCAACAAATTTTCTTGATTATGTGCTTTCCAATTGTCTAAGGCATTTTGTTCGTGGCTTGCTAGACCCTTAGGCCACTTCCACCATGGCAGACCTTCATTTTGACTTCTTAGCTCCATAAAAGTGACATGATCTTCAAGCCAAACTTGCTTTTTACACCATGATTTGAATTCACGATGTCTTTTGGAACTTTGAATTGACCAGAATGCTTTTAGAGATTGGCCTAGTTTTTTACTTCGGGTTTCCGCAAGTTTGAAATCTAAGGAATCAGATGTTTTGGAGCGATTAAGATTGCTTGAAATGTCCTTTAATGACTGTTGTGAAATAAAGCCTTCTTCGTAGAGATCTTCGGCGTCAAGGAACCAAGGGTTCAGTGCGAAGCTTGATGGAGAGCTGTAAGGAGACCCTGTTCCATCAGGAGGTGCTAGGGGCAAGATTTGCCACACACCAATTTTGTTCTTGGAGATTGCTTCTAGCCACATTCTTGCAGGGGTTCCAAACGTCCCGCAAACAGGGCTTTGTGGAAGTGCTGTTGGGTGCAATAGGACTCCAATTGTTCGTGCTAAGGGTTTATTTGTTTTGGTCATCAATAAAGGGTTGAGGAAAAAAAGTCATTTGTGGATTACTTCATGATTAGAGGCAGTGAAACTTGACTTAAAGGCGATTCTTCTAAATCTCATGGCTGAGATCTTGAAAGACAATTCCTTTAATGACTTTTCTTGCAATTGTTTAAACAATTTTAATTGCCACTTGATTTTTTTGTTGACTCTTTTTGATAGTTCATCAAAAGATCGCTGATCACTTTAAATGTTGAGAAGATTTCTATGCCTAAATGAACATAATGATATTTAACAGAAGGTTTGACACTAAGATAACCTTAAATGTTTATTTGGATATCTTGCTAAAAGTGGAATACAACTTGTTTTTAACTGATTAATGTTACATCTCTTTTCAAGTCTGAAATCTTTCAGAAGAAACATCAGTGCTCTTTTGGGCCGCTATCCAGGTCGAACTATACAGCGAATAGGAGTTGCATTGGCTGGAATTTGGTTGGCTGGGACTTCAATCAACTTCTTTTGGCCTGAGCCTGATCAGGTCGCGAGTGAAAATTCACGAAAAAACCATGTTTCATTTGAAATGGGAACACTTCTGTCAGATCCTATTACGATTCTTTTTGTAATTGTAGATAGCAAGGCATTTGGCGATAAACATTCCCAGTCTGAAGTTAATCTTGAGAATAATATTCATAGCCTATTCTTATTAAGAGTTTCTGCAAAAAAAACAATAGATATAATACAGATTCCAATTGAATTAGCTGTGCAACTTCCAGGACAGAATGGGATGACACCTCTTGCAGAAATGTATAACTTTGGAGGCGTTGCACTTATGGCAGATGTTGTTTCTGAAGTCATAGGCCTTCCAGAGAAACAGCCACATCGATTTGTGGAGATCTCTAGTAATGCTATTTCTCCTCTTGTAGATGAACTTGGAGGTATTCGAGCCTTATTAAATGACTCAATATCTAGAGATAATGATTCTCGTGAATCAAGCACCATACTTCCCGTTCGTGCAAAATATCTGACTGGATTTCAAGTTGAAAAGATGATTCTTTCTCGTGAAGGAATCATCGATCAGACCGCTAGACGCCAAAGAGAGAAATTAGTCTTAAGTGGAATTGCAAAGAAATTACTCCATCCGTCAATGATTAATAAATTACCTGGCATTCTTCAATCATTTTCTCATCAAGTTAGAACCAATATTAATTTGAATGAAATAAATAAAATAGGCTCAACTGCCCTTTCCTCTCGCCGGTTGACAGTTTTCTATGCAATCCCCCTTGAACCACCTGTTAGCAATAGTATATTGAGATATCTCAAGAAAGATTCACCCCTAATTTCTAGATAAAATCTTATGAGTTTAATTTTAAAGGTTTTTTAATTGGTGCCATAATCGCAGAGCTGTTACCTCCAAATTTTGATCTTCTTTTTTGTAAAAAGTTTCTGTTTGCTTGTTCACCCTGTTCTCTTGGTCTGGGATAAGTCCACACCAAGGAAGATTGTCTAACCTTCTTGGATGGTCTTCCCAACTACCTCCTAGTTGGATAATACCTATCAGAGGAACAGAAAGAGTTTTGCATAAGGCTGCATAGGCAGCAGCTGTTCCAGGGATTTCACCACTCTCTAGTGGAGAAACTATCAATATTGTTGGGTTTCGCCATGCTCCAAGGGCTTCAAGCCAGGTTTGGCCAAATGAATTGAGAACGGCTGGATCACCTGTAAGTAATGCAAGTCTTCCATCATTAGACAATTGCCCCAGTATTTTATTGGGGTCATCTTTTCTATGAAATTCAATCAGGCGCCTTCCCCATGCTTTTGATAGGGCAAGTGATGCCTTGAACATCTTGCTTTCAGGGAGCAGACCAGCTCCAGCTATAAACGGTGTTGAATTAATCATCTTGATATCTGTGTAGGTGAAGAAGATGTTCTATATCCCATGACAGGATTAGCATCGGTGAATAGCTGACATGGCTAGCTGAAATCGTGACTAGTTTCTTGACAGCAGCAAGGACTGAACAGGAGAACGTTCCTTATGACACAGGACGGCTCTGCGTCTTCAGTGGGACTTCTAACCCTTCTTTGACAACTGAGATTGCGACTTATCTAGGTGTAACTGATGGACCCCGTGTCTGTAAACGGTTCGCAGATGGTGAGCTCTATATACAGATTCAGCAATCAATACGTGGGTGTGATGTTTTTTTAATTCAGCCAACGTGTGCTCCTGTTAATGACAACCTTATGGAGCTCTTAATCATGGTTGATGCATGTAGAAGAGCCTCTGCTCGACAGGTTACTGCGGTCATTCCTTATTACGGATATGCCAGAGCAGATCGCAAGACGGCTGGACGTGAATCCATTACTGCAAAATTAACTGCAAATCTTCTTGTTAAATCAGGCGTCGATAGAGTCCTCGCTATGGATTTGCATTCTGCTCAAATCCAGGGGTATTTCGATATCCCATGTGACCATATTTATGGTTCACCGGTTTTAGTTGATTACCTTTCTGCTCAAGATTTAGGAGAAGTGGTTGTTGTTTCTCCTGACGTAGGAGGAGTAGCAAGAGCACGTGCTTTTGCTAAACAGATGAAAGATGCACCATTGGCGATAATTGATAAACGACGCTCTGCTCATAATGTTGCTGAAAGCCTTACTGTTATTGGAGATGTTGCGGGCAAGACCGCAGTATTAATAGATGACATGATTGATACTGGAGGCACTATTTGTGCTGGGGCAAAACTTTTGAGATCGCAAGGTGCAAAGCGTGTTTTGGCTTGTGCTTCTCACCCTGTCTTTTCTCCCCCTGCTTGTAAACGTCTCTCTGAGGAAGGCCTTTTTGAACAAGTTGTTGTAACTAACAGTATTCCTATTGCCCCTGAAAGAAGTTTTCCTCAACTTAAGATATTGTCAGTTGCAAATATGCTTGGTGAAGCAATTTGGAGGATTCATGAGGAAAGTTCAGTCAGTTCAATGTTTCGCTAAAGGATTGTTTGATTTCTTGCCCTCTTTCTCGCTAATTCACCACAAGTTTTTATTTTGGTTGAAATCAATAGCTTAAGTACTGATGTATTCTTGAAAAATTATTTTGCCTTACTTAATTATTTGAGTAAGTACTTCACTTGTGTTTATTGAAAGATTCTTTTGGTAGAGCAGATCAATAGATGCTTTCATACGTTCTTTGTGAGGAGATGAATAAGATTTCCAATGGCTAAATACCTTTGCGATTCTAGAAGCGGTAATGGGATTCTGTTGGTCAACTTTTAAAATCTGCTCGGCCATAAATTCATAGCCACTTCCGTCTAATGCATGAAAAATAGGAGTATTTTTAGCTAAGCCTCCTAAGACTGCGCGAACTGAATTTGGTGCCTTTGAATCATATTTAGGGTGTTCAAGAAGCTCTTTGATAAGACTAAGTCCATTTTTGCTTGGTATTCCGGCTTTAAGTGCAAACCAAGTATCCAAAACTATGGGATGTTCTTTCCATCTGGCGTAAAAAATATCCATTGCTAATTCTCTTTCTAGACAGTCAACTTGTTGAAGAGCATCAAGGGCAGCTCGAGATAAAGTCATCGAAGAACCTTTTACTGCTTCTAGAGCTTCCTTTAGTATTTCTTGTTCACCTATGGATGCTAACCAACTCCAGATCAACCCTACAAACTTTCTTTCACCTTGTCCATTTGGCCACTTAGATATACATGCAGGCCGATTTATTTTAAGTTGAAGTTTTAAAGTATCGCAAAGCATTTTACCTAAAATCTTCTTGAATGACTTTTTGGCTTCATAAAGAGCTAATGGATCTGCATTTTTTTGAGATTCTTCTAATTCGGAGAGTCCTGGCATGGTTAAAAGCTTAACCAAAAATGAAGGGTCTTTATGTATTTCATTTTCAATTAAGTCTTTGACTTTAGAAATAAATTTTTCTTCAAGATGTAGATCAGGTTTTTTAGAAGCTCTTGCAATTAGAGCTTTTCGCATAATTACTTGTCCAGCTTCCCATCTAGAAAAGGGGTCGTCATCTTGTGTTAGTAATCTGAATGCATCTTTGTCGCTAAGATCAATAGTCCATTTGACAGGAGCAGAGAACTTTCTAAAGATTGATATTGATGGAGCCTCTTCTCTTCTTGGAAGGTTCTCAAATGTAAGGCTCTGCTCAATTTGATTAAGGATATAAGTTTCTTCTTCCCTAATACATCCTTCCTCATCTATTAAAGAAATAAGAATAGGTATAACTAAAGGTTTGTTTTTTGATTGTTGATCACAATTCTTTGTGTGTTGTTTAAAGTTTAGCTTGAGATTGCCTTTGATTGCATCCCATTTAGTCTTGATTTCTACTTTGGGTGTACCTGCTTGGTAGTACCATTGATTAAATTGGGCAATATCAAATTTCAGTGAAGTTTTAATAGTCTGAGAGTCCTCCACTATTGCTTGAACAAAGTTTTCGGTTGTGGCAGCAGAGCCATCAAACTTCTCTATGTAATTCTTTATACCCTTAATGAATTTTTTTCGTCCCATTAGGATCTCTAACATTCTTATTATTTCGGCACCTTTCTCGTAAATCGTAGTTGTATAGAAATTGTCTATTGACTTATATCTACTAGGCTTTACTGCATGAGAAGTTGGACCTGCATCTTCTCGAAACTGAGTATTCCTTAGTAGCGATACATCTTCTACTCTTTTAACAGCATATGAATGAAGATCGGATGTGAAACTCTGATCACGAAAAACTGTTAAGCCTTCTTTTAATGAGAGTTGAAACCAGTCTCTAAGAGTGACTCTGTTGCCGGTCCAATTGTGAAAGTATTCATGGGCCACTACACTTTCTATTCTTTCTAACTCGGTGTCTGTAGCTATTTCTGAGTCAGCTAAAACTAATTTAGAGTTGAAAATATTTAGACCTTTATTTTCCATTGCGCCCATATTAAAATGCCGAATGGCCACAATATTATATTCATTTAGATCGTATTCCAAACCATAAACAGATTGATCCCATTCCATTGCTCTTTTCAGAGAATTAAGAGCATGCTGAGTGTAAATATCGTCTCCCTCTTCGACGAATATCTTTAACAAGACAGCTTTGCCAGATGAAGTAGTGAAATTACTTTTGACTTCATTTAATTTGCCAGCAACTATGGCAAATAAATATGATGGTTTAGGGTGTGGATCATCCCAGATTGAATAATGTCTTTGTGGATCACCTTTGATCAGACCGCTGCTTACTTTATTCCCGTTTGATAGGAGAACTGGATAATCTTCTCTAGTTGCTTCTATTCGAACTTTATATTGGCTCAGTATATCTGGTCTGTCAGGATGGAAGCATATTCTACGAAAACCTTCTGCTTCACATTGTGTGGTGAGTATGCCATGGCTCGAATATAATCCCTCTAGTGAAGTGTTTTTGAAAGGGTTAACTTCACTTGTAATCTTTATATCAAATGAGCTTTCCTTTGGGGCTTTTATTGTCAAGTCTTCTTTTGTCAGAATATATTCGTTATTGCTTATTTCTTTCCCATTGATTTCAATACTGCTCAACTTAATCCCTACTCCTTTAAGGACAAAAGGCTTTTGATCGGTTGATATTGGCACAACCTTCATTCTCATCGTAACTAGAACGGTATCTTTATCTACATAAAAGTTCAGCTCAATCTTCGGGATTTTAAATGGGTATGGCTTGTAGTCTTTTAGATATACGAATGAAGACTCTTTCATTTAAACTTTGTCAATTTCAGATTGGATAGGGAGTAACTTTTGAAATTTATGTACGCAAATATGATGATGAATTAAATGTATTTTGACATAATTGTCTGATTTGTATTGAATATTCAATTCTATAAGTTACCTCTTTTTCTTTTTTTTATTTTTCTTTTGTTCTTTTGCCATTTGCTTCTTCATTGCTTCCTCGACCTGGGCTTTTATGTCCTCTGGAACTAATTTCGGGCAATACTGCATAGCCCCAGTTACTAGCTGCATCTCAGCACCAGAGTACATTTGCTTTTTGGTTAGTTTCTTCTTGCCTACTGACTCAACTTTTGAATCGTGCCTGAGGCTCAATATCTGTGCATAGGTTGATGCTGCAATGCCTACGGCTTTGGGAAATTCCACTTCTAAAGTCCGAGCATTACAAACGTATGACGAGCCCATTAGGCGATAGAGGAACACATCCTCACTAGTTGCTGGAGAGGTTTTTTTCCTGCTTTGTGCAAGTCCCGGCATGAAAGTACTCACAATCAATAGAGTTGTGAGCAACAACGGTGTTCTTAGAACTTGCTGTAGTCGATGAATTGGTCTTTGCAACGGATTTCGTGAGGATTTCTAATGCCATGCTGCCTTATCCCACGTCAGATTAACCAGCCTCGTATTGAGAGTAAATTTAATTGCCCTCATTTGTTGTGTCTGAAGTTTCTAGATAAAGGCTCTTTATCTATGCTGATTGGAGTTGTCGTGGATGAAACGGCATTTTTTCAATAATTTTTTTGAGGCCCTTTCAGTCATGAAAAAAAAATATAAGGTTACCTTCAGCTTCTCGGTGAATTTGACGTCGTGAAACCGGCACGAGCTAAAAATCGTAATCATTTAAAGCTTCTGTTGGTGGCTGGTCGCCATCAGCTATCTAGAGCAGATCTTAGAGATCTTATTAGTTTCTTGGAAGGTGAAGATTGTGGTTTTAAGGTGTCTTTGCAGGTTTCAGATCCAAGGGAACAACCGGAAATACTCGAATTGCATCGTTTGGTAGCTACTCCTGCTTTGATTAAACTTTTGCCTTCTCCAAAGCAGGTTTTTGCAGGCAACAATATTTTTCAACAGCTTCGAGGATGGCTCCCTCGGTGGCAGCAAGACAGAGTTGTTACTGGCTTAGGACTCAGCTTGAGACCAGTTGAGATTGATGGTACCCGTACACAAAGAGAATTGCAGCTTGAAGATGAATTGTTGGTTTTACGTCAGGAGAATGGAACTCTTATTAACCGTATTCATTCTCAAGAAAGATTGCTGAGGATGGTTGCCCATGAGTTGCGAACTCCTTTGACAGCAGCCACTCTTGCTCTTCAAAGCCAACAACTTGGCCAAATTGATTTGGATCGATTTCAGGATGTTATTAAACGCAGACTTGAGGAAATAGAACTTCTGTCAAAAGATCTGCTTGAAGTTGGGAGTACTAGGTGGGAAGCCTTGTTTAATCCTCAACGCTTGGATTTGGCCAATGTTGCTGCAGAATCGATTTTGGAACTTGAGAAGTTTTGGTTAGGTAGAAAAATCCAAATCAATACAGATATCCCTTCAGATTTGCCAGAAGTCTTTGCTGATAACAGGCGCATGCATCAGGTCTTACTAAATCTTCTGGAGAATGCTTTGAAATTTACGGAGGTCGGCGGACAAATATTTTTAACAATGCTCCATCGGACAAGTCAGTGGGTTGAGGTCAGCGTTGCTGATAGTGGACCTGGCATTCCAGAAGAAGAACAACAACGAATTTTTTTAGATCGTGTTCGCCTGCCACAAACCTCAGAAACCACTTCTGGCTATGGAGTTGGGCTAGCTGTATGCCGTCGAATTGTTGAGGTTCATGGTGGGAAAATTTGGGTTGTTTCAGAGCCAGGGAAGGGGGCCTGCTTTTATTTCAAAGTTCCTATTTGGCAAGGCCAGACTCAAGAAAGGCAGTTGGACACCTTGACGGAGGGTGAGGCTGGCCCGTAGCTTCTCAAAGTGGTCACGGGCAAAGCTCGTTGATATCACGGCCTCGCCCCCATCGTCTAGAGGCCTAGGACACCTCCCTTTCACGGAGGCGACAGGGGTTCGAATCCCCTTGGGGGTATAAATAGTCGTTTTTAGTTTTTCAAGGCTTCTTTTAGGCTCTCAAAAAGGCTTTCTGAGTATTTCTGAGGAATGCCTGAACTTTCAGGAGGTCAATAAATTGATGTGATTGAAGTTTTCATTTTGTTTTCAAAGATGTTTGTCTTCGCAAGGCTTCGCTTTCTACTGAGCGGAGATTAGCTTTCAGATCATTTTTTATTCGCTTTTCAATAAGGCCAACTGGCATTCCAATGCACCCTTGTACGGTGAGTTCATATAAGAGACAAGAACCACCACTCTTGAGTGGAGTTACTTTCCAAGTGCCTTCAAAACGCCTGAAATCTCCTTTTAAAAGATGAAAACTTAATTCTCCTGTCGTCTGATTCTCTTCTAATTCAAGAAGGACTTTGGCAGAGAAATTAAATCCAATTAGTTGCTGTTTGCCTACTTGATGAAGTTGAACCTTGTTCCCAACACGGGAAAGTAGTTTGCTACTTGCAAGGTTTGGGATGAATTCACAAAGCTTGTTGTAGTCAGTCAGTACCGCCCAAATCAGATCGGCTTTGATTGGTGTCCGCAGTTGCACTGCCAACCTTCTGGCTCCATTGGGGAGCTTCTCCATAGTTTGTTCTATAGCTTGCCGTTTTTCCTGTTTTTTTTCTAATGATTCTGTTGGCACGTAATTAGCCTTTTTGTGAAGCTTTTGCAGAGATGTCACTCGAGTGGCTTCTCTGAATAAGCAGCTGACAATACAGACACAAATTGCAAAAGAGCAATAGGGGAGATCAAAAGCGGTAATCGTGAACGCGGAAGAGGTACTTGTGCCAATCTTTAAAAGTGACCTTTCCTAGGGACTTTGGTTTGATACTTCAGGCCAGAGATTGTTAGTCTCGCCATCGGTTTTGTGTTCTTGATGGCTTACTCAGAAGCAGAAGTAGTAGCAGGTGGGCTAGTCCATATCCCAATTGCAATTGGTGCCTTCTACCTTTTCCAGAGTTTTATTTTGCGTAGGGCTCGTGTTTCCAACGCAGATTCAGCTGTAAAAACTGCTGGAGCTGCCTCTGTTTCAACTAAACCTCCAGGTCTTGAATCACCAACTAAATCGGATCCAAAAGCAGTACCGGTAAATCTCTACAAGCCAAAAGCACCTTTTCTTGGGACTGTTGTTGAGAACTACAGCCTCCTAAAGGATGGGGCCATAGGGAGGGTTAATCACATCACTTTTGATTTGGCTGGTGGGAGCCCTCAACTTGAATATGTCGAAGGACAAAGTATTGGCATCATTCCTGCTGGTGAGGATTCCAACGGTAAGCCTCATAAGTTAAGGCTTTATTCCATAGCAAGTACTCGTCATGGGGATAACTTTGCTGGAAATACTGTTTCGCTTTGTGTGAGACAGCTTCAATATGAGAAGGATGGTCAAACCATTGATGGAGTTTGTTCCACATACCTTTGCAATATTGCACCTGGTCAAAAAGTCAAGATCACTGGGCCAGTTGGGAAAGAAATGCTCTTGCCACAAGATGAAGAGGCCAACGTAATAATGCTTGCGACTGGAACTGGAATAGCTCCAATGAGAGCCTATTTACGTCGAATGTATGAGCCAACAGAAATAGAAAAGAATGGTTGGAGATTTAAGGGGAAGGCTTGGCTCTTTATGGGGGCCCCAAAGACTTCAAATCTTCTTTATGACGAAGATTTCGAGCGTTATAGGAGTGAAAATCCTGAGAGCTTTACATACACAAAGGCTATTAGCAGAGAACAAACCAATCTGAAAGGTGGCCGTATGTATATTCAAGATAGGGTCCTTGAGCATGCAGATAAAATCTTTTCAATGATAGAAAACCCTAAGACTCATATATATCTATGTGGCTTAAAGGGTATGGAACCAGGAATTGATGAGGCAATGTCAATTGCAGCAAAAGCTAAAGGGATTGAATGGTCGGAGTTAAGGCCTCAACTCAAGAAAGCAGGTCGTTGGCATGTAGAGACTTACTAGATATAAAAATTTTCATAGGTCTTACAAGTTTGTCTAGAGAAAATGGAGGATTTTCTTTTTCGGGTAATTAACCTCTTTTTGGTTGCAATTAACTAAATGGTTTTTCTTAAACCTTTTTTGCGCATCAGACAACAATTCATGGATAGATCCCCCGAAGCGCTTTGAATTTATCGATCCTTCTTAAACCATGAGGAGAGGTCTTTAGTTCAATGAGCGCTGTGATGACAAACCCTTTGCGTGTTGGACTTCGGCAAGAGCGTGTGATTGCGCCTCAATGTCTAGTCATTTTCGGCGCAAGTGGTGATTTGACTCATCGCAAATTGGTTCCAGCTCTTTTTGAGTTGTTTAAGCAAAGGAGGCTCCCCAGTGAATTTGCATTGTTGGGATGTGCTCGTAGACCATGGACTGATGAATTCTTTCGCCAGCAAATGGCAGATTCACTTGGCTTTGCTGATTCTGCAGATCTGAAGGCTTGGGAACAGTTCTCCGCTCGATTGTTTTATGAATCAGTAGATTTATTAAGGCCAGAGGACCTTTTAAAACTCTCCTCACGATTGGAGGAAATTGATCGCTTGTGTGCAACACACGGCAATCGAACTTTTTATCTATCGGTAGCTCCAAAGTTTTATGGCAGTGGTATTAGAGCTCTAGCTGATGCAGGTCTTCTTGACGACTCGAAGAGGAGTCGAGTTGTTATTGAGAAGCCCTTTGGTCGTGATTACAGCAGCGCTCAAGCTTTGAATAGAGTTGTTCAAAGCTGTGCGCAGGAAAATCAGATTTTTCGGATAGATCATTATCTCGGTAAGGAAACTGTTCAAAATATTCTTGTTTTGAGGTTTGCGAATACGATTTTTGAGCCGATCTGGAATCGAAATTACATCTCAAGTATTCAAATCACGGCTGCTGAAACAGTGGGAGTTGAAGAACGTGCTGGTTATTACGAAAATTCAGGTGCATTAAGAGACATGGTTCAAAACCATCTCACTCAAATGCTTGCAATTACTGCTATGGAGCCTCCTGGTCATTTTGACCCAGAGGCTATTCGCAATGAAAAGGCCAAGGTGCTTCAGGCTGCGCGCTTGGCTGACGAACAAGAACCATGGAACTGTTGTATTCGAGGACAATATGGAAAAGGTGGCACAAAATCCAACCCGTTGATTGGCTACCGAGAAGAGCCAGGGGTTGACCCAAATAGCACTACTGAGACTTATGTTGCAATGAAGCTATTCGTCGACAACTGGCGTTGGCAAGGAGTTCCTTTTTATGTTCGTACTGGCAAGCGTTTGGCAAAGCGGTTGAGTGAAGTTGTTCTTACTTTTCGAGAGGCTCCTGTCCACCTTTTTGATGCCGCTAAGGGAGGCCCCTCATCCAATCAACTAATTCTAAGAATCCAGCCGAATGAAGGGGCTGAAATGCGTTTTGATGTCAAATCTCCAGGTTCTGGGATGAAAAGTAGACCTGTTGAAATGGAGTTTTCATATGAAGATTCCTTTGGAGAGCCTTCAGATGAGGGCTATGTTCGACTTCTTGCTGATGCAATGCTTGGGGACCCCACACTGTTTACTCGTAGTGATGAAGTTGAAGCTGCATGGCGTCTCTATACCCCACTTTTAGAACTTATAGAAGATAGTCCTTGGAGATTGCCTATAAACCCTTATGAATCCCGAACTTGGGGCCCTGCAGCAGCGGATACTCTTCTTGCTCGTGATGAATTGCTTTGGCGTCGACCTTGATTGAGTCGTCTTGTTCTCTAATTCTTTATAACTGTTGAGCCATGTCTCCCCAATTAACTCTTCAAACTCCGCTTCGATTACCTCCAGAAGAAATCCTTAGTTACCTGGATCAACTTTGGTCTAGTGAAATTTCTGTAAAAGCTGGGGCAAATACTTTTTCATTACTCGTTTGGGATCCATCCTGGATTGAACAACATTTAGTGCGAACAGGAAAATTGGCAGGTCCAATCACTGGGACTCAAAGTGAAAAATTGATCGAGGCTGCTCGCAAAGTTGTTTTAGAAGATGATTTGCCACATAGCACATCTCCTTTTGACTCCTGTGTGAAGAATGCATTGGCTCTTAAAGAAGGCTCTGAACTATTAGAGGACTTGAGGGGAGAGCATGTACATTCAGCTATTAGTGCTCTGCAACCTCGACGGTTGATAACCCTTGCTCCAACTTTAGATGAGAAAAGCGCCTTAGAAACCTTAGTGGCAGCATATTGCCCTTTGCCTGAAGAAGGAGATGGTTCTGCAGCATGTGGAGATGTAGTCGTATTGAGAGGTGATTCTCAATCGATTAGTGATGGGTTGGGAATACTTCAAAACTTGTTGCTAGAGGAGCTGCCATCTTGGGTTTGGTGGAAAGGATGTATGGATGAGGCGACTAAGTTGTTCGAACAGTTGGCCTTATCTCAAAGACGTTTGATCGTCGACTCTTCATTAGGCAATCCCATTAAATGCCTAGAACTTTTGCAGGCAAGGGTGGAGACAGGTCAAGCAGTAAACGATCTTAATTGGTTGAGATTGCGAAATTGGAGAGAGACTCTTGCGATGGTTTTTGACCCGCCTGATCGACGTGAGGCTTTGACTAACATAGTTCAACTTGACATCGATGTAGAGGGCCATAATCCAGTGCAAGGACTTTTGCTTGCTGCATGGATTTCTGATCGGTTGGGTTGGAAATTAAAATCATCTTGTGAGATTGAGGCTGAAGGCTTTAGAGCTGAATTTGATCGACCAGATGGTAGACAAGTTCAACTAAGCCTTGTCCCTTTGCCAGTTGGCAAACCAAGTATTCATCCTGGGCAATTAGTGGGAATTAGATTGATTTGTGAGCCAAATATTCATTTTGAGAAAGGATTGTGTGTGATTCTTGGTGCTGAAACTGGTGAATGTATGCGTCTGGAAGCTGGTGGAATGGCGAGTATGGATTTGTTAGAAGACGTTGTGCCTCTCCAGTCAATTTCTGTAGAAGAGGATGTTGCGCGACTTCTTTCTAGTAGTCGAGGAAGTACCAGCCCTTTGCTTGCATCCGCAGCTCCAATGGCGGCAAAGTTGCTTACTCTTTCTAAAGCTTCTGCTTGATTTTTTTAATTCTTAATTCAAATGGCATGTGTTATCGCTGCCCCCTCAAGTGGTAGTGGAAAAACCATACTTAGTTTGCTCCTTGCAGCTTGGACTAGATGTAAAGGCAAAAGTCTTCAGGCTTTTAAGGTTGGTCCTGATTACTTGGATTCGCAACAACTCACAGCTGTAACTGGAAGACCTTGTCGGAATCTTGATTTGGTACTTTCTGATCCTGAATGGGTGGCAGATAGTTTCAACGGTTTTGGTGGGTCGGCAGACTTTGCTTTAGTCGAAGGAGTAATGGGTTTATTTGATGGCGTTGGAACTACTGATGCCGGTAGTACTTCTTCAGTTGCATCTTATTTAGACCTCCCAGTTGTTTTCGTTGTTGATGCGAGCGGTCAATCAAGCTCTTTAGCGGCATTAGTTCGTGGCTTTCGTGATTACAATTCCAACTTGAGATTTGCAGGGGTTGTCCTCAACAATGTTAATACGACTCGTCATAAGCAACTATTGACAGAAGTTCTAGCTGGAATTGGTGTGAAGACATTGGGAACATTGCCAACGGAACCTCAACTATGTCTACAAAGCAGAGACCTTGGCCTTGTCCCTCCTCATGAGATCAAGGATTTAACAAATCGAATTGAAAGTTGGAATTTTCTTGCAAAGTCCAATCTTGACTTGGCAACTTTTGAAGAACTTCTTATAGCTCCTAGACCTTCGACAGATCCAATCAAAAAGCGTATTGAGGTGTATGAAGTTTCAGAATCATTGCCGCAATTGCCTGTAGCTGTTGCAGAGGATGAAGCATTTCATTTTATTTACCCCGAAACAAAAGATTTTCTCGAAGGACTAGGTATGCCAGTAATTCCATGGAATATTCTCAATAATGACTCTCTACCTAAGGAGGCTAGGGGTGTAATTCTCCCAGGAGGGTTCCCTGAACAATATTGTGAGCAGTTGAGCAACTCTTTGACGAGTTTGTCTGATTTGCAAGCAAGTTATGGTCTTCGTCCAATTTTTGCTGAATGTGGTGGCATGTTGTTGCTTGGTCAAACTGTGACAGATGTCAATCAGCAAACTTTTCCTATGGTTGGTCTTTTGCCATTTCATGCAAAAAAGGCGACTCTTCAGGTTGGATATCGAACTCTTGAAGGCATTAGAAATACTCTTGTGGTTAGAAACGGTGAGCATTTAAATGGACATGAATTTCATCGTTGGGAGATTGCTCGTTTACCTGTTGGAAGTTCTTTGTCTAGTGAGAGTGTTGGGAGTTCAGAGGCATTTTCTTTTAAGTCACCTTGGAGAATTAAAGGATGGGAGTTTCCACAGAGGCAGGAGGGATGGAGTAATGAATTTCTTCATGCAAGTTGGGTACACCTTCATTGGGCTAGTGCATTCAGAATTCCTTTGAGGTTAAGGGCTGCAATGGCAAATAGATTGCTCTAAGTCTTTCTTTGAAGGTTGCTTTAAACGATTTTATTTTTTGGGAATATAGTGGCTTAACTTTTAAGGAAATGTGTTTGCCAAGCTTTATTGTTTGAGTTGACTTGTGATTTGCCTACTATCCAGACTCCCGATCTTGCTCTGCTAACAGCAACATAAAAGAGCTGTCTTCTTAAAGTGAGGTCTGAAGGCCAGAAAACATCAGAAGCAACAAATACCTCTCCAAAAGTACTACCTTGACTTCGATGAACAGTTAAAACTGCTGCAGGAGATAGTGAGGCGAAGGCATCCCTAATGGCAAAGAATTTACGCCATAGAGAACGTGATTCCTTTTTTTCAGCTTCTTTAGCTTTTCCTCGCAATCTTTTCAATGTGCTGTCAAATAAGTGGCGTGCCTCGGTGCCAGCAGTTGGTAAGACCCTTAGAGAGAGATCTAACTCTCCAACTTTGGCTTGAACTAATTGGGTATTGATAATTGGGACTTCCAAGTCACTTTCAGTATTGAGGCCAAAAATGCTTAGGTCGCATCTCTCTGGGGTGACATCCTGGACAATTAGCTCTCGATTTGACCCAAGCAACATGTCTGGTTCTTCTCCTACTTGCTCGCCATTACAAGATGCAGGAGCCATAACTGCTGTTCGTGTTATGAGCACTTCTCCAGGCAATACTGGTAATTGATCCGCCATTGCGCCATGGATTGCTCTCCTTGCATGGGGAATTAATCTTTCTAGGCTTCGGTTTGTGTAACAGAGAATTCTTGCTTCGTCTGGGCTGTCCTTCAATGAAGCAGATCTAAGGGCATCTTGTGCTCTTTTAAGCCAGCTCTCTTGGTCAATGCAACCAACTACTCCTTGTTTAGTCTTGATCAATGGGATGCATGGAGGGGCGCAACAGGGAAGGGTTTGATCACGGACACTATTAGCAAGACGTAACACAGGACCCTGATGTCTCATTACCTTTTCTAGAGAAACTTTGTGAGCTCTTTTGATTGAAAAAACTGGGCTTATTGGCTCATTTACGGGAGGCAATTGAGCTGGATCGCCAACGAAAACAAGTCGAGTCATGAATTGGTGCGCGCATTGGAGCGTTATTTCTAAAAGTATGCTGTCAACCATGGAGGCTTCATCTATGAGTACCAGTCCTATTTGTTCAAGTGCATTGGCTGTTTGATCTGTTCTCTCACATAGTTCGACGTCTCCTTTTCTTTTAAGTTTCAATCGAAGCAATCTATGGATTGTTGATGGGTACCAGGTGGGATTAAGGCTTTCGTTATCAAGTGCTTGTTTAAGCACTCCAACTGCTTTATGAGTCGGGGCAACTACTGTCCAACAGAGATTGGATGCTTCTACTATCCGAAGAAACCTCATTGCCAGGAATGTTTTGCCACTTCCTGCGAAGCCGCTTAGAACGAAAGGGCTGCCATCATTGGTACTTTTAAACCATTTAGTGAATTCTTGTTCGGCTTTGACTTGGTCAGTAGTTAGTACATCTTCCAATGAATTACTTGTGAATTTTGTCACCCGAATATCAAACCAAGATCTTGGACGAGTTGAAGTGGTGAGCCAATAAATACAAGTCCTGGCAAGGCGACTGCAGGTCCTATAAGGCTGCCTACCAATACTTCCAGACGGCTATGGCCAAGGTTTTCTTTTAAGTCAGTTGTTGGGGGTACTTTCCAACTTTCCTTGGGCAGGTTGTTTATTCTCGTTGCGATATTTCCAGCAGATCTTCTGATGCCACTGGCGTCATACATGACAACGAAAGCAAGCGTTACAGCAAGAGCAAATATCGGATCAGAGAAGCCGAGCTCCCATCCAACTCCTGCGGCTGTCCCTGTGACTAGAGCTGAATGACTTGAAGGCATCCCTCCTGTTTCTAAAAGTACGCTTGGCCTCCATTTCCCATGTTGGACCAACTCGACAATGATTTTTGATAATTGGGCAATGCCACAAGCCACAAGTCCCCATGTCAAAACACCGTTATCAAGAATCTCTATTGCTTTTGGTATTGAAGTTTCAGTTGGGATCATCTGTCACGGTTGGTGATGTATTCAGCCAGTGCAAGTAGAGGTCCTGATGTGTTGGCCCATGGTTTTAATGCAGCTTTTGAATCTTCAATAAGAGCATTCGCTCTTTTTTTTGATTCTTCAAGCCCAAGTAGTTTTGGATAGGTGGTTTTATCAGAAATCAAGTCTTTACCAGCTGTTTTGCCAAGTACCTCACTACTTGCAGTTACATCAAGGATGTCGTCGATTATTTGAAAAGCAAGACCAATCCCTCTTGCGTAAGTTGTAAGGGATTTCAGTAGTTTTTCTTCTGCACCACCTATTAGCGCCCCGCAGATAACGGAAGCTTTAAGTAGAGCTCCTGTTTTGTGAAGGTGAATGAATTCAAGTGTTTCTAGATCTACTTGCTTGCCTTCGCATTCGAGGTCTACCACTTGTCCTCCAACTAGCCCAGGAGCCCCTGCAACAAGAGACAGCTCTCCAATTACTTTTAAAAGTCTTTCCGGTGGAACCCCTGGACTACGTAGTGAGACCATTTCAAAAGCCCTTGTCAACAGGGCATCTCCAGCGAGAATGGCCACTGCGTCTCCATAAATCTTGTGATTAGTAGGACGCCCACGTCTTAGATCATCATTGTCCATTGCTGGTAAATCATCATGTATTAGCGACATGGTGTGAATCATTTCGACAGCTACAGCTGTTGGAATGGCTAAGTGCTTTTCACCTCCTGCCATCTCGCAGGCTGCTAAGCAAAGGATTGGCCTTAACCGCTTTCCTCCAGCTAATAATGAGTAGCGCATTGCCTCGCGGAGGCTTTCAGGACGCTCTGGGCCAAGAGCACTATCTAAAGCTGCTTCGACATGAGTTTTGGACTCTGCCAGGTAGGCGGATAAGTCGAATGAAGAAGTGACTGCTTCCACCATGGTGAAATATCTACTTTGTTTGATTCTCTCAGGCCTTTATCACTTAGGGCAGGAGATCTTTAAAGGTGAAAGATAAACCGCAATGCCTTTTCCATGAACTTACTGTGTTGACTAGCAGCATTGTTACTGTCATCGGACCTACTCCTCCTGGTACGGGCGTGTACGCACTGGCCAAATCGATCATTTCTTCGATTCGGACATCTCCGCATAGGTTGCTCTTTGAAACAGCATCCTTTTGGGGGTTTGGAGGAAGGCGGTGAATTCCTACATCAATTATTACCGCTCCCGGTCGGACATGCTCAGCACCAATCAATCTGGGCTTGCCTGCTGCAACTACTAATATGTCTGCCTCGCGTGTCAATTTCGTTAGGTCTTTTGTCTTTGAATGAGCAACTGTCACAGTCGCATTGGCTTCTTGAAGCATTAGGGCCATAGGTTGTCCAACGAGAATGCTTCGACCAATTACAACAGCCTTTTTGCCTTCTATTTGAATTTGATTATGAGCTAGTAATGCCATCACGCCTGCAGGAGTACATGAACGACTTCCTTCTTCTCCCTTGAGCAATTTTCCTAGGTTTAGTGGATGAAGTCCGTCTGCATCTTTATTTGGATTTATTTGGTATAGGAGTTTTCCTTCTTTGATGCCTTTTGGAAGGGGAAGCTGTAAAAGAATTCCATCAACATTGCTGTTTTTATTTAATTCATCAATTTTGCTCAAGACTTCTGAAGTTGATGAATTGGCAGGA
This sequence comes from Prochlorococcus sp. AG-409-P01, assembly GCA_003215335.1. Lineage (GTDB taxonomy): Bacteria > Cyanobacteriota > Cyanobacteriia > PCC-6307 > Cyanobiaceae > AG-409-P01. Next base: position 21,341 of record QCKM01000014.1, read on the forward strand.
AGGTGCTGTCCGTAACTTTTAATGCCAATCCTGTCGCATGCTTTTTCTTTGTTAGCTACATAAACCTCGCTTGCAGGATCGTCTCCTATCCTTATCACGGCTAGACCTGGGGGTCTTCCTGCTTGTTTTATGGAACCTGCTATGTAAAAGCTAAGACGCTGTTCTATTTCTTTAGCAAGTGATTTGCCATCAAGGCGAAGTGACATGGACTTTTTTGAAACTTTCTACAGCATGGACTCTTTTTGAGAGCTAGCGTTAGCTTTAAGCGCTAATCACTTTGTTCAGAATACCTAGCTTTAAGAGGATCTGGCACCTATGGGTGCTTGATCAATCGCCTAGGCGACAAGTCCGACTGTGGTCGGTCATGGAGAAGGTATCTCTT
>QCKM01000015.1 GCA_003215335.1 Prochlorococcus sp. AG-409-P01
GGTGTCCAGTTTGCTGGGCAAACTTCGTCGGGATGAGATTCAACATATTGGTAAGCCTGAAGAACTCTAAGAGTTTCATCTACATTTCTGCCAACAGGAGCTTTGTTAATAGTTGAATGCATAATCATGCCACTAGGATTGATAATAAACAATCCTCTGTCTGCTTCTCCATCATCATTTAGTACGTTGTATGCTTCGCAGATTTCTTTTTTCAAGTCTGCTATCAATGGATATTCGATATCTCCAATGCCTCCTTCATTCCTCGGTGTTTGTATCCAAGCCAAGTGACTAAATTTACTGTCAACTGAGACAGCTAATACTTCTGTATTTTTGCTTGTAAAATCACTATATCTGTCACTAAATGCTGTGATTTCAGTTGGACAAACAAATGTAAAATCTAAAGGGTAGAAAAACAATACAACATATTTTCCTTTGTAATCTGAAAGGCTTATGTCTTTGAACTCTTGATCAATCACAGCTGTGGCTGTGAAGTTTGGGGCCTGTTGGCCAACACGTAGGCATCCGTTGCCAGTCATGATCAGATAGTTTTGATAGTTGAAGGAAGTGGTTGCCTATGGTTAAGGCAGTCCAATTCTACTTACAAGTGCATTAGGAATTTATCATGGGTAAACATTCACACATTTATTTCATATGATCGTTAAGACTGTGATTACTGTTATACCGGTATTTTAACTCTATCGGTTAAAATTAGTAAATATAATACTGACGATGGCTTGGGATCAGAATCTCCTTAAAAAATACAGTAGTACTAGTCATTTTCGCCTACTCAGTCAACTTCGTGGCGAACTATTAGCTCATCCTATAAACAGAATGACTGTCAATCGTAGAGATGTTATTCAGGAGAAACCAACTAGCAGAACAGATATGAGAGCCTCTAGAAGAGATGACATTCAGGAGAAACCAGCTAGCAGAACAGATATGAGAGCCCCTAGAAGTGATGACTTTCAGGAGAAACCAGCTAGTAGATCAGATATGAGAGTCTCTAGAAGAGATGACGTTGAGGAGAAACCAGCTGGTAGATCAGACATGAGAGCCTCTAGGAGCCCTAGTAACCAACAATCCACTCAGCTAGAGCAAGAACAAGCACTTAATACACTTGCCGATAGTTCAAGCTCATTCCGAGAAAGATTAAACGCTGTAGAGATGCGATAAGGCATATTTGCAATGTCCATAAATTCCATGACTCGGGGGAGACTTGAACTCCCGACCTCGGGGTTATGAATCCCGCGCTCTAACCAGCTGAGCTACCGAGTCGTAATTTGACTTTAAACGATAGCGACAATGAACTAGGTGGTTTCTTTGGGAGAGATTGTGTTGGATTCAAAGCATCTCCTAATTGATTAATGATCTTAAAATGCACATGACGGGCAGAACTTCTGCCAGTACTTCCGATTAGTGTAGTCATAGTGTGCCACAGGCCTTATTTGGTTTTCCTCATATAATTAGTTTGTCGTGAGCATATGGTGTTCTGGTTAAATCGATGTGTGTGATTTCTACAAGCTTCAATATCAAGAATTGGTTCGCGCGATGGAAAAACTCCGCCTAGTGAAGCAATAATAGGAGTACCAATTTTTGATCTAAGTCCAATCATTTGTGAATTAGGCCACCTCTATTGCACATCTGGAGGAGATCAAGCCTTTTGTTGATGAATATAATTACCTTAATAACTTAGAACTTAAAGCTTAGCAATATAAAGCGTACAATATTTTTGAATTTATATTATTTCAGCACTATGAATAATTTGTGTAAATATTATCTGATCTGCTATGAATTCTTTGATAAGTAAAACTCTATATAATTTCATGATAAATTTGAATGATGGATTAAACTCTGTAAATCTAGCTTTGACATTCTAAAAAGATAAAAATCAATCTATTGATTGAATTGCTTTACATCAATAGATATATCGATAGGTTACTTGTTACTGATAAGTGGTGTCAGTTTTATATTTCTTGAATCAAGTTATTGATGAGATTGATAGAATTCCAGAAGTTCGGCTTTGGTTTTCTCTAGAATGAGGATAATATGCATGAATATTTTTAATGCCTTGTGAAATGGATTGAGTTATTGTAAGCGCAAGACAAAATGGAATTTTTACAATAGTAAAAGTCATTAAACATAAATTAAGTACTTAATAAACGGATTTGTGAGTTACGGAGGTTGCTCTTGGTTAATTTATAATTTATCTTGTATGTAATTCACCACATATCGAGTTGTCTCATTGCTTCAAAACCAATTAAGGCTGCAGCAACTGACAGATTTAAACTTCTTACCCCTCCTTCCCCATTTGAGTCGGCTTTACACTTCATTGGTATAGTTATTATGCTATGACACTTATGCTTTATTTCTGATGCTAAACCCATATCTTCTCTTCCAAATAAAAGGACATCACCTTTTATAAACTTTGCATTTTTTATATTAATATCACCTTTCTTACTAGTTCCTATTATTCGATGCGTTTTTGGCAGTGAATTCATGTAAACATCAATATTCTTATAAACTGAGAGATTAACATATGGCCAGTAATCAAGACCTGCTCTTTTCAAATATTTATCCTCAAGGCTAAATCCTAATGGCTCAATCAAGTCTAGCTTTAAATTAAATGCAGCACATGTTCGAGCAATATTTCCTGTGTTTTGAGGGATTCTAGGTTCTAATAAAGCTATCCTAAGAGGGTAATCTAGTATATTCTTAGTCATTTACAGACTCACCAATATCTGACAGATTAATAGCCTTACCTTGTACTACAAGCCATATGGTGGATGCTTCAGCGTTAATCATTTCTGAGACTATTCCTACTCTTTCCCTAAATCTCATGCCAATTTTACTCGATGGAACTACAGACCAGCTAACTTCTTCAACGACAATAATAACTATGTTGGGATGTTTTTTCAGGACATCAACAAGAGAATTGATTTTTAATTGCCATTCGACATCGCTAATATCTATGTTCGTAGTTACATAGCCTCCAATAGAGTCAATCAAAATGGCATGATTGGGATCAATATTTGATATTTTATTTGATATATTTTTACCAGACTCTATTAAATGCCAATGAGATGGTCTTCTTGCTACATGGGCTTTGATTCTATTTTCCCATGCTGTGTCATTTGGAATGTGCTCAGATGTGGCAACGTAAGTAACATTAGTATGTTTTTTTAGCAAGTATTCAGCCCACTTACTTTTTCCTCCACGACTCGGACCACATACAACTACTATTTCGTTAATATCCCTGCTAAAGTTAATCATTGGTCATACTAACACAGTCTAAATGTATTAGTATTATAATCCATTAGTTTAAAATTGCAAAATAAGTATTAAAATCGATTTAATCTACTCTTTGGCAGCATAATATTGATAAATTAATCTTCAGGTACTACAGTTCAGTATGTGATTATTGAATCTCGTCTGATACGTCAAACAGTTATCAATTTATTTACATATCAATTCTTATGTTATGTAAATATGATTTCTAGTTAGTAGATTAACACCATATACTAAATATATTGGCTGTTATATATGAAATATATCTCTCGTCTTACTCTTGCTACAGGGACTCTGATATTTTTCCTGACTGTTCTAAATGCCACTACAGCTGGAGAGATATCGCCAAGCTTTCAACGTTCAGAGATATTGGCTGGCATGTCTTCCATTATTTTAATACTTATTTCTGTCCTAACATCAACTGTCATACCTAATAAATCTGTCGGCAAGATAATAAAAGGTAAGCAAGGGTTATATTTAGATCCAAATCTGAATGAAACTGCTAAGGAAGAACTTGCTTGGGGTAGTCATATGTTCCTCACAGCCACCTCTGCTATAACTATTCTGGTTTACTGGAAGGAATTGGTTGTTCTTCGTCGTGGTCTAATAAGCAGCAACAATTTCATTCCTGGTGAGATTTGTAAGAAAGCAAAATCTAAAGGAGAGATAATTTCGTTAGTCAAAACAGAGCTTTTTCCAGGAAAAGTAGAATTTGATTCAATATTAGAAAACCTCGCTGCAGTAATAATAGTTCCAATAGGTGATGATGGATGGGTAATATTAGGAGGCTCATCAGAACGATGTTTTACCAAGTCAGATGAGCAATGGTTAACTGGTTGGTCTAAGAGATTGAAGCAACGTTTGTCAAAATGCTAATGTTTATTCAATCTCTATTATTGATATAACCTTAGATTTAGGTGAAGATAATATGATTTTTCCATCAGTACCAACTCTTGCCTCTAACTTGTCACTCATGGTTCGGATTTTTCCTTTATCTCTTTCAAGTAATACACTACCTTCTGCAATTAGTTTTTGTTCATTCCAGTTCCAAGTACATTTGTTGGCTAGCAGGGATTGTTGAAGCTGATTTAATTCACATGATTCAACAGAAATATAATTCATTTTAGTGTTGCCCGACATATTATAACCTTTAATATAATTCGGTACTGACTGATTGCTGGTGTTGTTAATACCAATGATTGGACCATATGATTTGATCGAACCATTGCCCAAATTCCATTTACCAGATTGCAACCTTATCTCATAACTTGATACTTTAATATTTTTATCGTCACTCTGCAATCTTTTTATAAGTGTTTTACCAATAAAACTTAATTCTTGTTTGTCTTGTCTAAATTCTACTATGTCACTTTGTATTATTGAATTATCTGTTGTGGCAAAAGGTCTTTGCTCTATTACTAATAATGATTCATTAGGTAACCATTTAAGTCTATCCCCCTTGATACTAATTTTTTGAGATTTGATTTTTTCTATACTTACATTTCCTTCAAGATAAAGTGCATCACCATCATTTATTATTATGCCATTGTCAGCACTAATATTATAGGATGGTTTATTATCTGAGAACAAAATACCACTAGGATTTTTTGCTTTGATAAGTCTTCTACTATATTCATAACGAGCTTCAGGACTCTTAAGATTCCATTCATTTAGTCCTTGTGGATTTTTGTGCATTAAATCAAGAGATTTAAATAGAAATGGAGACTCAACTATATTTTTTTGTTCGCTTTTTTGTTGACAACCAGTAACAGCAACCATAAATATGATTGAAATGAAAAATTGTTTTAGGAATTTCCGTATCATTAATACTATAGATTATGATCAATTTTTTGAACTATTGGTGATGGCTCCACTAAGTTCTTTCCTCCTTCTAGCAATCCCCATGTCAGATCAACATTCCAATTATCACGATCGATCTGTACTCCCAACTGAGTTAATATTCTATTGCTTATGTTTGGCACAATTGGTTGAAGTAATATACCAATTATACGAGCTGTTTCCAGAATTAGATATATATCATTAGCTACAAGTTGATAATTTGTTGGATCTTTGATTCTTGACCAAGGTTCAGTATCATTCAAATATATATTTGCAGTTGTTGCCAATTTGAGAATTGATTCAGCTGCTTCACTAAATCTAAGATTTTTCATTGATTCCTTTACTTCAAGTATTGTCATTAATGAGTGTTCTTTTAAATAATTTGATTCATCATCGTTAACCTTATATTGTGGTATGCAATTGTCAAACCACTTTCTGGACATTGATGATGTTCTGTTAAGTAGATTGCCGATAGTATTGGCCAAGTCATTATTTACGAGATCTACAAATCTTTTGTGCTGAAAGTCACCATCTTGACCAAATCTGATATCCTTTAATAAATACCAACGAATCAAATCACTGTCATATTGTTTAATTAATTCATTTGGGTCAAGAACATTACCCAATGATTTCCCCATTTTTTGACCTTCTCTTTTCAGAAATCCATGTCCATATAATTTCATAGGAGTAGGTAAACCTGCTGAGATAAGCATTGCAGGCCAATAGACGGCATGAAACCTAAGTATATCTTTGCCAATTATATGAACCGATGCGGGCCAACCAGACATATTGAGCGTGTCTAATTTGTCTTCAGACCCTTCATCTATCAGCGCTGTTAAATATCCTACGAGTGCATCAAACCACACATAAAATGTATGGCCTTTATGACCTGGCACAGGGATTCCCCATGAAACATTAACTCGTGATATAGAGAAGTCATGTAATCCAGACTCTACGAATCTCTTTACTTCATTTCTTCTTGTTGTTGGAAATATAAAGTCTGGTTTATTTACTAACTCTTCTATCTGAGATTGATATCGTGACAGTTTAAAAAATAAATTTTCTTCATCTCGCCACTCCAGTTTTTTCTTATGTATTTCACATGTTGGAGAGTTGGGATCATCCAGTTCCTCCTTGAACTCTTCACAATCTACGCAATACCATCCTTTCTGCCTGCCAAATTCAATATCGCCTGAATTCTCTACACGTTGAAAAAATTGTTCTACTACCTTGCGGTGCTTGTCAGATGTGGTTCGTATAAATCTGTCATTTGTGATTTGCCATTTCTCCCATACATCAATGTAATTTTTGGATATTACATCACAGTGCACAGCTGGTTTTATTTTATTTTTCTCTGCTGTTCGTTGTATCTTTTGGCCATGTTCATCAACACCGGTAATAAAAATAACGTTATTACCTTCTAGCCGATTAAATCTTGCTAATGCATCGCTTGCTATTGTTGTATAGGTACTTCCAAGATGAGGTTTGTCGTTTACGTAGTAAAGAGGTGTTGTCAGCGTATAATCCATGAATTAATACTACCCTGCATCTACATATCTTACTAACTTATGTGATGATATTAAACCCCTTATGGATTTTGATAAGATTGACAACTTCAATGATTATATATTTGTCACATTACACTTCGGTTTTATAGTGTAATTCAAAACAATAGATTTGTAGGTTGATTTAGTCTTAATGAATACTTATGCGAAACAACGCTTCAAGAAAAGATATTTAATCTGCTACTAACATGTAGTTCTGTCGATCTATATCATTACTTTTTATAATCATTTTTATATTTAACCCTGGCTGAGGGTTGTTAGGTTTCAAAACTTTACTACTACAGATCATACATAATTGATTAATGTATATAAGAGCTATTTTATTAAGTGGATTTATCCATCTTAAAAAATAGCCAGTAACTATCTTGTTTTTATTACTTTTAAACCACTCTTGCTGATAGAAGTCGTTATTAGATTTAACCCTTTCATTGGCACGATCTATTGATCTAGCGAGTTTGTCTAATAAAATCTGTAATTCGTTATCGGTGTATGTCGGCTTATTATCAAGATGATTTGTTATTTGTCTGTGTACAATAATATCATTATATCTTCTTATTGGAGATGTTGATTGAACATACGAGTTTAAGCCAAGACTTTTATGTGGCGCTGGCTTGATACTTGTTTGTGCTCCAAAAAGGCATGTCCTTATAAAAGCATTTCTTGCATTAATATTGTCGAAGGCATTCAAGCTATCAATATTGGGAATTTGAAGATTTAATTGACCACGATAAGGTAAAGGTAGATTATGCTCAACACCATATTGTGCCACTACTGATCCCATTAGTATCATCGCTTCTTTTATTAGGAGTCTTGATTTAGTGTTGTCGGTTATCCGGATACACAAAGTGTCTTGGTTCAATATATATTTTCCTTCTGGTGCTTCTATAAATAATGCACCATTCTTTTTTCTCCAATCACTACGAGTTCTTAACAGTTGATTTAACAATGCCAAATCATTTTCCTCTTTAGGTGCGAGGTCAATTAAATCTTCTGCATCTTGATATGTAAGTCTGTAGGTGGGTTTGATGATCGATCTGCTTAAAAATGACTCAATTACTGAGCCATCTTCATTTAATTTAATGCCAGCACTTAACGCATAGCATTCCTTTGAATTCGTTAGATTTAGTGTTTTTATTGTTAGTTCTTTAGGTATCATCGGTATGATTTTGTCAACCAGATAGATAGAAGTTGCTCTTGATCTTGCCTCCAAATCAATCGCCGTATTTTCTTGAATAAAATTTGTAGGATCTGCTATATGTATCCAAATTGTATTTATTCCATCATTTTGTTCTAGAGAAATTGCATCATCTATTTCTTCTGCTTCTGGATCATCAATTGTATAAGTTTTTAAATTTGTCAAATCTAATCTTTCTGTATCTCGGTACTTGTATGTTCGTACATTTAAAAGTATGTCTTGTACTTGTGTGTTTACCTGTTCACTAAAACTATTTATTACACTTCTATGATCCAATTGTTCAATTACCTCATTCATGTCAGTTTTATTTAATAATACATATATTATAGGTGGAATTATTTATTGGTTCCTAATACCTAGTCAGGTTCATATTTAAATGCGCATTAGATTAATATTTCTGGATGATTATCAATTAGAATATCTAGTTGGGTTAATCCTCAATATAGTTATAACGATAATTAGCCTTCGGGATTAACGAATGGTAAGAGAGCCACAATTCTAGCTCTTTTGACTGCTGTTGTGAGGTCTCTTTGCTGTTTAGCTGTTAGGCCAGTCAATCGTCTTGGAAGAATCTTGCCGCGATCTGTGATGAATTTTTTGAGCAAATCAACATCTTTATAATCGATTGGTTCCCCAGGCTTGATGGGTGATAGCCGTTTTTTAAAGAATGAGCCAGACATTTAAATAGCTGTGAATAGTGGTTTGGTGACAAGAGGTCACTTAACTTCCTTATGGAGAGTTGGCTTGTTGCAGTAACGGCAGAATTTCCTGATTTCCAATCGTTCAGTGGTGTTCCGGCGATTTTTCTCGGTTGTATATCGAGAAACACCTGGTGATCGTTTGGCAGTACTGGACCGGCATTCGGTGCACTCTAGGGTGATAACGATCCGGACGCCCTTGTTTTTGGCCATAAAGGACGTTTCGCCGAAGTTGCGAAGCGTAGTAACAAACAAAGATCGTACAAGGTTATGTACCCCTATTAAAAGGTCTGTGTGGCTTCGTAGGATCTAGAACGAATCTAATTGCACCCATGAGGGTCCCTATCTCCTGGTTGAAGGATCTTGTAATCATCGATGAATCCGTCGCCACTTTGGCTGAAAGACTTTCTATGGCAGGGTTTGAGGTCGAATCAATAGAAGATTTAGCTGCAGGTGTTCAAGGTGTAGTGGTTGGTAAGGTGAAAGACGTATCTCCTCATCCAAATGCTGAGAAACTTAGTGTTTGCAGTGTTGATGTAGGAGCTTTAGAGCTGCTTCAGATCGTATGTGGAGCTAAGAATGTTCGTTCAGGTGTATCTGTACCTGTTGCCCAAGTTGGAACAGATCTCAAATCAATAGGCTTAAAAATTAAGACCACTCAACTTAGAGGTGTTACTAGTAGTGGAATGATCTGCTCTTTAAATGAACTAGGACTTGAATCAGATGTAGACGGAATCGCAATTCTTGAAGATCTAGGTCATAAGGATCTAGAACCAGGTATGGCAATTGGACCGTTGCTTGGTCTCAATGATGTCGTTTTAGAGCTCGCAATCACAGCAAACCGCCCTGATGGGATGTCAATGACTGGAATAGCTAGGGAGATCGCAGCAATAACAGCCTCTAGAACGACCCTTCCTGCTCTTAATGACCGCGAAGAATATAAGAGTTTTGAACCTGCAGGCTCCAGTAAAATGTCAATGTCTAAAGGCGGAATGTTTTCGTTAACCCTTCTTGAAATACCAGAAGAAAGAAACAAATTGCCAAGTTGGTTATCCCAACGACTTTCAAGATCAGGATTGAATGCTGTTGATTCAATAGTTGATATAACTAATCTAGTAATGCTGGAACAAGGCCAACCGCTGCACGCGTATGACAGTGATCAATTAGAAAAATTAGTTGGTAAACCAATAACCGTACAAAGCTTTGGTCTTAGATATGCAAAACAAGATGAAATGTTTACTGCATTGGACGGCAAAAAAATAAAACTTAGCAGTGATTGCCAAGTTGTAACTTGTGAGGACATGCCTATTGCATTGGCAGGCGTGATTGGTAGTAAGGAGTCTGCTGTTTCCTCTACGACAAAGAGAATTTGGCTAGAGTCAGCAATGTTTACTCCGTCTTCTGTAAGAATTAATTCTAGAAATATTGGCCTACGTACTGAAGCCAGTAGTAGATTTGAGAAAGGACTTCCTGTCGAATTAACATTAACTTCTGCTAACAGAGCTACAGAACTAATGTCTGAGTATTTAGGGGCTAATATTATTGACAGGTATTCGTATGGGAAACACAACAATGAAAGAGAGCCTATTTTGCTAAGAAGATCTGCAATACATAAGTTACTTGGAGGTCTAAAATGTGTGGATACATCATCTAACTGTTTAATAGAGTCCCAACGTGGTCAATCTAATTCAATTATAGAAGATAATATAGTTAAATTAAGTGATCAGGTCATAATTCAATCACTTCAGGCTTTGGGATGCATACTTGAAGAAATAGATCTAGGCTGGAATGTAGCCATTCCGCCATCAAGAAGTAAGGATTTAAAAAGAGAAATAGACTTAATTGAAGAAATTGCAAGACTTGTCGGATTTGATAACTTTGATGTTCACTTGCCAACCCCACTTGTGCCAGGAGCATTAACTCATGATCAAAAGGTTATAAGGTTAATAAGACAAGGCTTTTGCTCTTCTGGTTTCCAGGAAATAACAACAATGTCATTAGTGGGTCCAAATAAGAGTGATGAAAAGAGAATTCCGATATCAAATCCGCTTTTAGCAGAAACAAGTCATTTAAGAACCAATCTTATAGAGGAACACTTAACGATATGTCAGCGAAATCTCAAAGCATCTCAAGATGGATGTTGGATTTTTGAGATCGGAGATATTTATATACAAGAGAATGATCAGATATGTCAAAAGCGATTGTTGGCTGGCGGAATAACAGGAGAAAGAAGGTTGGGTAAGTGGTTTACATCTGGTAAGAATACTTATCTGGATTATTATCAAGCAAGAGGTCTACTAGCACAATCACTTCAACCACTAAAAATTCAAATAATTGATAAAACTCGAATAAAAGACAAGCAGCTTCATCCAGGAAGATCTGCTTCTCTATATCTAGAAGGTAAATTGATAGGAAGATTTGGGCAATTACATCCCTTACTAGCAGATGAGTACCAATTACCTCGACTTAGCTACATTTTTGATCTAGAGCTTGATAGTTTAATTACAGCTGCAACTAGAAAACACGTTTGGACACCTGTTTTTACCGAATTTCCAACTGTGCCAGCCACAGAAAGAGATATTTCTGTAATTGTCTCTAAGGATGTAAAAGCATCTGATATTACCAAGTTAATCATCAAAGCAGGTAAACCGTTACTGGAGAATGTGATGTTGGTTGATCGATATGAAGGCGAAAGTTTGGATTCTGGCAAATGTAGCCAATCATTCCGATTGAGATATAGGTTAAAAGATAAAACATTAACTGACGAAATTGTTCAGCCTATTCATGACAACGTACGGAAAGTATTACTGGATAATCTTTCTGTTGAGTTAAGAAGCTAAATTAAAGCAAATTATAGAAAATGAAACCAGCTAATTCGTGCTTTATTAATCTGATTTTATTCATTTTATACTTTTCATATAGTCTTTTAGATAGCTTGTTATATAAATGTATTGCTATTGACAATTCAACTTCTACTGAATAAAACATATGTCCCAAATCTATCTTGATGCTTGTGCAACGTCTCCACCTCATAAGAAAGTTATGGACAGGATGAGATATGTCAATGAAGAATGTTGGGCTAATGCGTCAAGTGTCCATGTTGATGGTGTAAAGTCCGCTGAAATTCTTGAGAGATCTCGAGAATCAATATCAATTCATTTGAATTGTAAAAGCAATGAAATTGTATTTACTTCTGGAGCTACTGAATCGATATTCCTTGCAATTCTTGGTGTCACGAGATATATCAAACCTGCCGAAATTATAATCTCAAGCATTGAACACCCTTCTGTTATAGCGGTATCTAAGCTATTAGAAGAAAAAGGATGGTTAGTTAAATACTGCCCAGTCAATAATGTAGGAAGTGTCGATATAGATTTCATAGAAAAATCTATAAATAATAAAACCAAGTTGGTATCAGTGATATGGGGCCAAGGTGAAATTGGAACAATCCAACCGATCAATAATATTGGCAATATATGTCGATCCAAAGGTGTTATCTTTCATTCAGATGCAACACAGATGTTAAGTCAAGGTTTGTTTGATTGGAATCAGTTACCTATTGATATCTTGTCCACATCAGTACATAAAATTCAAGGACCAAAGGGAATTGGAATGCTGTTAGTTAGAGAAGCTATTAAGAATAGAATGTCTCCCATGTTAATAGGAGGTAATCAAGAGGACTCCTTAAGAGCTGGGACAGAGCCTGTTGCATTAATAGCTGGCATGGATATTAGTATTCAACAATTAACACATTCAACAACTGATGAAGAAATAAGATCTACATTTGGATCAAAGGCTGTGGCTGAGATGACGAACAGATTACGAAATAAACTTGTTGATATTCGTGGTGTCAAACTAACAGGAGACCCAACTAATCGCTTGAATCATCATATATCTCTTATCGTCGGTGATGAAAACAATATCCCTGTATCAGGTAGAACATTAGTACGCGAATTGTCTAAATTAGGAGTTTCTGCAAGTAGTGGCTCAGCATGCAGTTCTGGTGTTATGAAAGATAGCTATGTATTGCAAGCAATGGGTATTGATAGCAAATGGTTAAGGTCTGGTCTTCGTTTTACTTTAGGTCCATGGCTAAATGATTCTGACTTATGTGATGTGCCAGAAATCTTACAAGAAGCAATCATCAGGGCAAGTATCTAATTGTTGGACTATCATCAGAGAAATAACTTACTGAATATGCAATCTGATCTTCCAAAGGATTTAGCCGAAGCAGTTACCATGGTAAGTACTTCATTAGAAGCTGGACTTTTTGATCAAAAACATAAAAGATTTTTAGCATCACTAAAGTTTGAGGGACTAAAACCTATGCCAATGTCTATCAAAATTTATAATAACCTTTTGAAGTCTATCAATAGAATTGCATTAATTTGTACAGATGCAGGTTCTACAGCTTTGGCTAAACACACTTCTCCAGAGATTTCTAATGATATTTTCAGCATGAATAATCTTATAAGTAATAATAATTCTCTTTCTGATTATGATCTGTCAATAATGGTATCGCCACAACCCAGCGACTATGATGAGCTAAACAAATTACATAATCTTCTCAACTGTCCGATAGCAATCATAAATGGCAAATTAGAAGACACAGCTGTTGGAATTGGTAGTGTGGCTAGAGAAAGAAGAAAGGTATTTCTATCTCAATGGATTCATTCCTATTGGCTAGAACCTCTTGATAACGCAGCTCTTATGAGAATTTACCCAGGAGAATGGAATCTATATAAATCCGAGAATAATCTCTATACATTCCTAACTTCATTTAAATCTAAACCTAGTAGTGAACAAATATTTGAGTCATTATTGGCAAATTAAATAATTTGCTAAAAATTTTCACTATCAATAATATGTACAGATATTGGCTTTATAAAGTACTCATAGGAACTTTTAGTGTTTCATCATGTATATTTATTTCTAGTTTTTTTACTAACGATGCAAGTGCATTTATTCTAAGTCCGTCACAAGTTAGGTATATAAAAGGAGCACCTTCTGTAAACAAAAGGAAGTCATGCCCTACTCTTCAATCTAACCTATATAAGTTAATTGCTCCGTTCTCGGAAAAATGGAGTATAACTGTAATTAATAAAAATGGAACATTAATAGCTGATATAAATGGACAAGTACCTCGAATACCAGCTTCTAATCAAAAATTGATATCTACATCATTTGCTCTAGACAAACTTGGGCCTACATTTCGACTTCAAACGAAACTTTATCTACTTTCTGACGGTTCTTTTGCTTTACTTGGTCAAGGTGATCCTGATCTAGATATTTCTAAGCTAAGACGAATTAGCCTTGCTGCACTTAATTACTCTAAATCTAATAACTTGATAGACGGACATATAAAGTTAATACTTGTCGGAACATCTAGAAACTTATGGTGGCCTCCAGATTGGGAATCTGCTGATAGAAAAGAATCCTATGGTGCACCTGTAACACGATTAGCATTAATGAGTAATGCTATAGATAAAGCAGTACCGGAGCCATTGGAAAAGATAAAAAGTATAATGAGTCAAGAATTTTCTAACTTTGATACATTTTCTACAATAAAGATCCTTAACGAATCTGAGAACCCACTGAATTTTCAGGGATCAAAGTTAATTCATACTGAGAGTTCTGCACCAATGAATGCATTATTAAGTCTCGCTAATGCAGAAAGTCATAATTTCACCGCAGAAGTCTTGCTTCGGGTTGCTAGCAACTATTGGAACACAAAAAAAGCAACTAGCATCTTAAAAATGTGGTTATCAGATCAGAATTTACCAACGCGAGGTGTAAATATTTCAGATGGAAGTGGATTATCCCGAAGCAACAAAGCTACCTCACAGCTATTAGCTGAACTGCTTATGTACATGCATTACCATCGGTACTCTCAATTTTTTGAATCATCAATGGCTATAGTTGGTTTTAGAGGAACGTTACTCAATTTATATAATGTCCCATCATTGTTAGGTAAGTTCTATGGTAAGACAGGTACTTTAGATGGTGTGAGATCTGTTTCGGGAATATTAAATAGTCAATCGAATCCTCTATATATAAGTATCGTTGTGGAAAATTCTAATAAGGCTGAGAAAACAATTCAAGAATTACTAACCATAATTAGTAAATCTAATTCATGCTATGAGCTATAAAAAATCATTATTGTGATATTACTCTCTCGTTTGATACTTTTGACTTTACCTTTGACTGGTCTCTTGTTTTAATGTGTTCCAGTGTTGATCTTTTTGATTTGATATCAGTGAGCATGGCAGATAAATCTCTTTCTAACTCTGTAAGAATATGGTCAACATATTTAGTTGCATTGTTTCTTTTGTGTGCTGCATCTCTTCGAACATTTATTAATAGCGAATCACATTCTTCTTGCATTATAGCTGACTCTCCCTGCAACTTTTGGTGATATTCTAGAGCTTCTTGCTGTAGTTGCTGTTTCTTTTTGGCAAATTCATCCTCTAGGTCAGTTATTCGATTGATGTGCTGCTGTTCAATATGTGCGAATTCTATTTTTGCTTTAGACAGCATGTCCTTTGTTTGGTTAGTTGCTTTTTCATGAAGTAAAATAGCTAATTCTTCTGCGTCCTTTTTGATTTGGTGAGAATCTAGCAGCTGTTGTTTCTCGTTGTAAGCTTGATCAAGAAGAACTTTTGCCTGATTTCTTGCATTCTCAATATGTTCTGTTTCTTTCTCTATGATTTTTGATGCTTTAATGATCTCAGAAGGTATATTCTCGCGAATTGATGTGATTGTGTCGATAGCCTCTTGTTCATTAACAAGAAGGCTTCCTGTAAAAGGAAGTCGATTGGACTCCAGAATTATCTCTTCTAGTTGTTCAAGTTGATTGATACATTCAAGATCCATGCTGATTGCATACGTTTGATTACTGGTTATTAAAGTACCTTTTTAGGTCTTTTGCCACAGGTTGAGGAACCATATGTTCTATCTGACCACCAAAGCGGGCAACTTCTTTGACAAGTGAACTGCTTAGAAAGCTATGGTGAGCTTCTGTTGCAAGAAATATTGTCTCAACATCGGATGCAAGTGACCGATTTGTATGGGCAATTTGTAGCTCATACTCAAAGTCACTCATGGCTCTTAATCCACGCAAGATAAGGTCTACTTTATTTTCTTTGGCACATGTAACTGTTAGACCATCAAAGCTAATTACTTCAATTGCATGAAGGTGCTGTGTGGAATCCTTGATCTGCTCTATACGCTTTTCAAGAGAAAAGGTGGGTGTCTTTCCTGGATTGCTTAGTACAGCAACAACGACTTCGCCAAACAGGACGCAGCCTCGTTCAATTAAATCCAGATGTCCACGGGTTAGTGGATCAAAGCTACCTGGATAGAGAACTCTCATCATTTATGAAAGGTTTCTTTTTAACGAATTTAACGTTGTTCTGACTAGAGTTGAAATACTTTTACTTGACTACATGACCTTCGACATCGATGCAAAAAAAACCTTGTTGAAAAAAATTCCACATGGCCTATTCATATGCGGAGTACGTGAAGGCGATGAAATCAATGGTTTCACAGCCAGTTGGGTCACACAAGGTTCATTTGATCCACCATTGATTGTCATGGCAGTAAGAGCTGAAGGTAGTAGTCATGGGATCATTCAGCGAACAAAGCGTTTTTCACTAAACTTCCTAGGAAGTGAACAAAAAGAACTAGCGGCAGTGTTTTTTAAACCCCAATCAGCACTTGGGGGTAGGTTTGAATCAGCACCTTTTCGGTTTGGTGAATTAGGACTACCTCTGTTAGAAAACACACTAGGTGGAGTTGAATGTGTACTAGTAGGAGAAATTTGTATGGGTGACCATTCTATATTTGCTGGAGAAGTAAAGTCTGCACACTTAATACGAGATGAATCCCCATTAAATCTTGCTGAGACAGGATGGTCATACGGAGGATAGGTTTAATAATAATTATTTGATGATTAAAATTGCAAATTACTAAGGAAAGGTTAGCGCAATTATTGAAGGATATACCTTCTGAGCCTGGCTGTTATTTAATGAAAGACAAGACTGACCGCTTGCTATATGTAGGTAAATCTAAAAATCTTAAGCAACGAGTCAGGAGCTACTTTCGAAATCAACAAGATCATACTCCTAGAATACGTTTGATGGTAATGCAAATACATGACATTGAATTCATAGTGACTGATAGTGAGGATGAAGCTCTTGTATTAGAGTCTAATATCATTAAGAACTCACAACCTCATTTTAATATCCTCCTTAAGGATGACAAGAAATACCCATATCTATGTATTACTTGGAGTGAAGAATATCCCAGAGTCTTTATAACTAGAAGAAGAAGATTTAGGTCATCAAAAGATAGGTTTTATGGACCATATGTGGACGTGACTCTATTGAGAAAGACATTATTCTTTGTTAAACGCGTGTTTCCACTTCGTCAAAGACCAATACCTTTACACAGTGATAGGACTTGCCTTAACTATTCTATAGGTCGTTGCCCTGGGGTGTGTCAGAAGTTAATTAAGCCAGAAGAATACGAGAAGACCATACAGAAGGTCTCTATGGTGTTTCAAGGGAGAACTGACGAGTTAGAGAATCTTTTGCGACAACAAATGCAATCATACTCTGAACGTCTTGAGTTCGAACGCGCTGCTGAATTAAGAGATCAATTAGAAGCTTTGGACAAACTAACAGCTGAGCAAAAAATGGGTATAGGCGATTCGAGTGTGACCAAAGACATTATTGCAATTGCAGATGATAATAGAATCGCTTCTGTTCAGATATTTCAAATGAGGGGAGGTAAACTAATAGGGAGATTAGCTTTTACATCAGATGCTAATACAGACGATAAAGGTCTAATTATTCAAAGAGTAATTGAGCATCATTATGGACAAATAGATAATCTAGAAATACCCCCGGATATTGTTGTGCAGCATTCTTTGCCAAATAACATAATTGTTAGTAAATGGCTAACTGAACAAAGAGGTAGAAAGGTTCGGATTACATGCCCCTCACGTAGAAATAAAACTGATTTAATTGATCTTGTGGCACGTAACGCGGCATATGAACTAAAAAGAACCCAAAAAGGCTTAGATAAAAATCTATTGGAGATAGAAGATTTGGCTCAGTTGCTACAATTGACAATTGCACCTAGGCGGATTGAAGGTTATGATATTAGTCATATACAAGGTAGTGATGCTGTAGGGTCTCAGGTTGTTTTTATAGATGGTATGCCAGCTAAACACCAATATCGTAAATATAAAATAAAAGATTCAACAATAACAACTGGACATAGCGATGATTATAAGGCTTTAGCAGAAATCATTACTAGAAGATTTAAACGTTGGTCTAGTTTAAAGTCACAAGGTTTAGATATTAATACAATACATGACCAGAAAATAGGATCTATTTTTAAGCAAGGTACAAATGATTGGCCTGATTTGGTGATGATTGATGGAGGCAAAGGCCAATTAAGTTCTGTTTACGATGCATTGAAAAATCTTAACCTTCATGAAGATGTTAATATCTGTTCATTAGCAAAGAGAAAAGAACAGATATTCTTACCTGGACAAACAACAGCAGTTAATAGTGAACCTGACCAACTTGGGGTCCTCTTGCTAAGGAGATTAAGAGATGAAGCTCACAGATTTGCTATTGGATTTCACCGACAACAGAGAACAAATAGGCAAACGAGGTCAAGGTTAAATGACATTCCCGGTTTAGGACCTAAACGAATCAAGCATATACTTATGCATTTCAATTCTGTTGAGGCGATTCAAATGGCCACTCTGGATCAATTAAAAGAGACACCAGGTCTTGGCCATTCTATAGCTTCGGAAATATGGACATACTTTCATCCAAGTCAAAAGGACTAATCATTTAGAATGATTAGCACCGATTTTTCTGTAAGATCGATAATTATCTGTCAGCTCTCAAGATTATAATTAATATTTCTAGCTGTATCACAGTTAGCCTGACACTAGATTTCTAATCATCTAATGCCTAGAATTAATGTATGCAATGCGTAGGTTGCTCCAACGATGGTTATTTCGCCTAATGCATATCTATGGTTTAAATCACTTCATATAATTGGAGTAGTAGTTTGGTTTGCAGGCCTTTTTTATTTAGTAAGACTCTTTATTTATCATGTAGAAGCAAATGAATTCGAACCAAAATTGAAATTAGCATTTCAAGATCAATATTCATTAATGGAAAAAAGATTAGCAAATATAATTACCACACCTGGAATGATCTTATCTGTTTCAATGGCAGTCGGAATGCTGTCGTTACAACCTGCCTGGTTAAATGAGAGGTGGATGCAGTTTAAGCTTGCTTTTGTAGCAGGACTTTTGGCTTATCATTTCCTTTGCTACCGATTAATGAATAGTTTGTCAAAAGGTCAATGTGAATGGAATGGAAAGCAGTTGCGTGCTCTAAATGAACTACCAACACTACTATTAGTGGTAATTATAATGTTAGTTGTTTTTAAGAATCAATTTCCAACCAATGCAGCAACATGGCTCATAGTAGGTTTAATTGTATTCATGGCTGCCTCGATTCAATTTTATGCTAGATGGAGACGTCTTAGAAGTGAGTCAATAAGTTCGGTTTCGACTAATGACTGAACCTAATCAAGAGCTTACGAAAGTTATTTCAACAATCAATAAGGATTCATGCCCTAATTCAATTAATCTACATTGTCATACAACATGTAGTGATGGCAGTTTATCACCAACACAATTAATAGATCAAGCTACCAAAAATGGTCTACAACATATCTCTGTGACTGATCACCACTCATTAGATGCGTACCCGTCAATTATTAATTGGTTGTCTGTGAAACGTATGAATGGTATTTCCACTCCAAAGTTATGGACAGGTATAGAAATCAGTTGCTTAATAAATAGGTGCTTAGTCCATGTATTAGGTTTTGATTTTGATATTTCACACCCAGCATTATCTATATATACGAAAGGTGAGTCAGCAGTTGGTGCGTCTTTGAGTGGAGAGCATGTAATTAAATCTATCCACGAGGCTGGTGGAATTGCAATCTTGGCTCATCCAGGAAGATACAGAGTAAACTTTAAGGACATTATAGACAAAGCAGTTTTGTTAGGAATTGATGGTGGTGAAGCTTGGTATGACTACGATTTTAACCCAATATGGAGTGCAACTCCATACATTTGTGATAAGATTTATGCTCATCTAGATTCAAAGAACCTATTAACAACGTGTGGAACTGATACACATGGTTACTCACTTTTGGGTCGCTAAACAGTATATGCTATTTCCTTTCAACAAGTGACTCCGATGTAAGCACAATTTCTTTTAATTTATTTTGTTGTTCTTTTGTAGAGGAGGTCCACATATTTCGATTTATTGCTTCAAGAAGTTTTTCTGCCATATCCTTAAGTATCCATGGATTATTTTTTAAAATGAATTCCTTCAGGTCAATATTAAACATCCATTCTTGGCAAATCTGTTCATAACACCAATCAGGAACAGCACCAGTAGATGCATCGTATGCAAATAAATAGTCTAAACTTGCACCCATTTCAAAAGCTCCTTTATATCCATGATTTTTCATACCTTCTAACCATTTAGGATTAAGCAACCGACTCCTAACAACTTTATCTATTTCTTTTTCCAATTTATGCAACCTTAGACGT
Organism: Prochlorococcus sp. AG-409-P01; assembly: GCA_003215335.1. Lineage (GTDB taxonomy): Bacteria > Cyanobacteriota > Cyanobacteriia > PCC-6307 > Cyanobiaceae > AG-409-P01. The sequence goes on from QCKM01000015.1 coordinate 20,242, forward strand.
TGTACTCTCGAATGATCTCCAATAATAGTATCGGGTTTACATCCACTTATATACTCTACAGCTGCAGATAAACCACCATGGAATTGATAATAATCATCAGAATCTAAAATGTCGTGTTCTCTATTGTCCTGATTATGTAAAACTAATTCAACATTTTTAAGTGCATCTTCAATACCTTTTCTATCATGTCTTGGTTCATTGACACCATCATAGGACCATTGACTCCACTCGAGATACGAAATGGCTAGATCCGAACGTTTCTCCCAGCTTCCTGTGTCTATAAGTGCCTGTAAGCCGGCTCCATATGCACCTGGAGCAGACCCAAAGACTCTAGGTTGAAGTCCTTCTTTAGAAACTATATCTGCATAAGGATTGATAGCAGAAGATTCTTCAAGACTACTTACTAGTTGCTGTGCTCTATTTACAAGTGATACTAGATCAGGAAATGCATCTCTAAATAGACCAGATATTCTTAATGTTACATCGACTCTGGATCTATTTAATATTGAATATGGAATTATTTCTAGTCCAATTACTCTCCTTGTAGGTCCATCCCAAACTGGCTTAACGCCCATGAGTGCCATCATTTGTGCAATGTCTTCACCGCCATTTCTCATAGTTGCAGTTCCCCACACTGACATAGCCATATGTCGAAGTTCTTCACCATGTTCCTGCATATATAGATCTATTAGTTGTTCAGCACTTCGATTTCCTAAATCCCAAGCTGCTTCCGTAGGTAAGCCTCTTAAATCAACGCTATAAAAATTTCTTC
>QCKM01000016.1 GCA_003215335.1 Prochlorococcus sp. AG-409-P01
AAGCTCTAACACCCTCACTAAGTGCTTTCTCAATATCAATAGTTCCACAAAGTCGGTCCTCTGTTGCCCCAAGTGGGAGGTCAACCATAGGGACCTGCCTACTCTCAATTTCAAGACTCTCGCCAATTTCAATCCTTTGGCGGACCTCAGAGCTTTGCAAATCAGGATCATCAGCATCACTGTTGTAAGGGTCCCCTGCCACGACCCCAATTGCAGGAAGCAGATCAGCCAAAGCCCTAATAGTCGTGGACTTGCCCGTTCCTCTATCTCCCATAATCATGACACCCCCAATTCGGGGGTCAATGACATTGAGCAATAGGGCCAACTTCATCTCGTCTTGACCGATTACTGCTGTAAAGGGGAAGACCCTGCGCTTCCTGGTTGAACTCACTGGATTAATTTGGGGATGTTTTGGATTGTTTCACAGGAACCATAGTTTTTACCTGTGATGCTTGATGAAATAACGAGACTAAATCTTTCATTCAGAAAGGTTGTTAACGAGAGAGTAGGTCAGTAGTCACCATTACTGTTTTTGTTGGGGCAAATCTTGTTGGCTTTTACCTTCTTTTGGCCTCAAATCAGGAACCATTGCAGCAGCCATTTCACGAATCAGCTCAGGAGAACGTGGATCATTGAAGGGGCCTTTAACGATGAAACCAGCAACTGCCCGTTTACCATTTGGCAATTCAATCAAGCCAGCATCAGCATAGGAAATACCTATATCACCAGTCTTGTTATAAACCCTGTAACCCTTAATTAAAAGGCTTTCATCGGGTCTCGACATTTTTCCGCCCAACCCTTTCAGAAGGCCAACAGGAAGCAATCTATTACTTAGAGAAGTGCTCATCACTTCTCTAAAAAGGTCCCTAGAGCGAAGACTTAAAGCTCTCCCTGTATCAACTAGTTCTAATGTCCTTGCAAGATCTCGGGTACTTGTTGTATTTGTTCCTTGCAAGTCAGGTAAAAAATTTCTAACTCTTGTAGAAGAAAGTCCTAGCATTCGAAATCTTTCATTTAAAACTTCTATACCTCCAAGCTTTTGAATAAGAAGATTGGTAGCTGTATTGTCACTTACCCTAATCATTTCAGTGGCTATTTCATGCACTGGAAAAGAAGTTCCTAATGGTTCAAATGCCATCCAACCCGCTCCACCACCTACAACTTCTTTTGTGAGCTCTAGCTTGTCGTTCCAAGCGATTGCCCCTGAGTCAATCTTCTCAAGCGTAGCAAGCAATATAGGTATCTTAATTGAACTAGCAGCTGGCATTTCTTGATCAGAATTCAATATAGCGAAGTGTCCATCATCAAGAACAAAAAGATAGGCACTTGCAGTCAAATCAGGATTTCTTGAAGCAAGTAAATTCCACTTATCAGTCAATCTAATCAACTTTTTCTGAGGGTCAAGACTTTTATTGAATAGCAAGTGATTATTAGTTTTTGGATTAACTTTATGGCTCTTGTTAGGCTTATAACTTTTTTCAATTACTACTTTTGCAGACATCCATCTTGGAAAGATAGGGTTTCCTTGTTGTAAATTAAGTGCTAACACCTTCAACACAGATCCTGTTATCACGCCAAGTCCTGCTCCTAAAAGGACCAAACGAAACAAGACCTTTAGAGAACTGCCAAAGCTTCCTCTAGTGCGTGAAGAGTTCCTACCAGTCAAATAAAAGGCCCATGAACTGGTTCGAGATTAGGAGTGATGAGAATTTATCGCCCATCGAATCTGCCGTAACATTCCCCTTATCAAAGCCACTTCTTGTGAACGTATAGAGGCTCGTTGAAGCAACCCTCTTAGCTTAGTCATTCTTGCATTTGCAGTGTGTTCCAAAAGGAAGCCAACATCAAGCAAAAGTCTTTTAGCATCATCCATACAATCATCTAACTCAACTGGCAGACAAGGTTCATTTCCTGATTGATATCCATCAGGAAATCTGTTCTTTTTAGATTGAATACGGTTTATTTCATGAAGGACAACTGCAACCGCGTGAGAAAGATTTAAAGAAGGGTATTCAGGACTGCTATGCAAAGTAATCACTTTTTGTGCATGCAGTAGTTCATCATTAGTCAAACCTCGATCTTCCCTTCCAAAAACTAAGGCAATAGGGTCAGATCCAGAAATAGACAACAGCCAAGGCAATGCTTCCTCAGGTTTTTCCAAAGGGATCTCACCGTGATCAATCCTTCCACAAGTTGCTATGACACCACGGCAATCAGCCACAGCATCAATAAGAGTTGAGAATTCTGCAGCCTTTTTCAACAGGGACTTTCCCCGAACTGCCATTTTAAGAGCATCAGGTTCAGTTGGATTACATCTAGGAGCTACAAGCCGGAGTTCTGCAACATCAAAGTTTGCACAAGATCTTGCAACTAATCCAATATTCATTGGACCAGCAGGCTCGACCAAAACAACAACCTTTTTGCTTGAAATTCTCTCTACATTCATTCAAGATTGTGCAAATAAGCCAAAAGATCAGCCATTTCTTGTTCTTCAAGCTGAAATCTAGGCATTGGAGGAGTCCTCCCACTTATAACTTGTTTTACTAATTCAGCATCAGTCCTTCGATTAGTGACCTGCTGAAGATTTGGGCCAAGAAGACCTTGTGCTTCTAATCCATGGCAACCTGCGCAATTCATCCGAAAGAGACGCGACCCTTTCTCCTCTGAGCCTTTCAAACTAACTGCTGTACGGACATAGGGATCCCTTATAAAAATTCCTTTAAACAACGAGAAAAACAACAAAACCGCCATGAGAACCAAAGCAACTGCAATAGAAAGCCATTGCCTTTGATCCTTTTTAGCTGCAGCATTTGATGACGGATCCGTCACAGAATGTTCATGCTCATGAAACAATTGTGCTTAATAGTTCCATTTAATGCGAGAGCATGATCGAACCTCTTCTTTGCGGCATTGTTCTTGGGTTGATACCAGTCACTCTCCTTGGGCTGTTTGTTGATGCCTGGAATCAATACCGTCGAACTAATTCACTGGGGGGCTGACAAGCGACAAACCGCTACTTCCATACACACGTCTATCAAGCTCATTCCAAGACCTAGGAATATCTATAACAGCTGTTGATGAATACTCACAAACCACAATTGAATCTTCTTTTAACCAATTTCCCTTAGCAAGCTCAATCAATACCGGCCCATAAAGCCCAGACTGGTATGGAGGGTCCAAATAAACCAAATCAAATGAAGGGTTGTCATGTTCCGAAAGATTCGAGAACCCCTCAAACTTGCGTCCTCTTTTTAGCCACCTCAATACATCACTACGGACTACAGCAAAGTCAATTGGCTGCGGAAGAGATTTGGCTATAGCACTCAGGTTGGCTTTACAAATCCGAGCTGTTCTGTAGTCCAATTCAATTGCAACAACCCTTTTGGCACCTTTTTGCAGAGCCTCGCAACTCATCACACCACTTCCACTGCATAAATCAAGCCAGCAAGACCCTTCCAAGTAGGGAGCCAATAAGCTCATCACAGCCTCACGAACCCTTGCACTAGTTGGACGCGTCACGCCCCTAGGAGGGCTCTGAAGCCGCCTCCCCCCTGAAGAGAGCCTCAAACTACCATTCATGAATTTTGGCCTGCTCCAGACTCAATCCACTCAAGCCATCGCCTAAGCATACGGTGACCAACTTCAGCTGACTTTTCAGGATGAAACTGACAGGCGCCTAACCTCCCCCTCCAGACAATTGCTGCGACAGTGGTTTGACCAAAGCTAACTGCGGCTGCCAAATCAAGGCTTTCCGCTGGGACCGCAGCATATGAATGAACGAAATAGACCCAAGAGTCTCCTTCTCCACTCCCCAGCAGGGGGCATTCGTTCCGAGACTGAAGAGGAGCCCAGCCCATATGAGGGATTCTTTCTCCTTGGTCCTCAGGCAACCTTTCAACACGTCCCTTTAACAATCCAAGGCCTGATTCAGAGCCCTCATCGCTGGACTCGAAAAACAACTGAAGTCCAAGGCATATTCCTAAAAGGGGTTTATCACTTGCCGCCCAATCTTTTAAATAAGGGACCAAGCCTGTCCTATGAAGCTGCTGCATAGCAGGATCAAAGGACCCCACACCAGGCAGCACCAATGCATCACAGCCTTGAAGGTCTTTGGGCTTTCTGACTAAACTCAGTGGCCTTTCAAGGCGACAAAAAGCCTGCTGCACAGAGTGCATGTTGCCCATGCCATAGTCGATTAGGCCTAGGCGACATCCCACAGAATCCTTCCTAGATAAGGTCGGTAATTACTTAAAAGCATTCAGAAAACACAACCCCAGAATTGGCAAAGCCAGTTCTGAGAATCGCGTTAATTCAAAGATGCTTAGAGATGGTTCCTGAAAGGGTTGCTTTAGGGACAGCTCCAACAACAGTATCTACCTTTTGGCCGCCTTTGAAGACCATAAGAGTAGGAATACTGCGAATTCCATACTGGCTCGCGACGTTGGGATTCTCGTCGGTATTGAGTTTAAAGACCTTAATCTTCCCCTCAAATTCCTTCGCAATCTCTTCGACGATTGGAGCCACCATGCGACATGGGCCGCACCAGGGGGCCCAGAAGTCAACTAAAACAGGCACATCACTCTGAAGAACATCCTGTTCAAAGGAGGCGTCTGTGACGGCAGCTGCGCTAGACATCCGTGAAAGTCAATCTCGCCGAAACTTAGCAACCGGGACGCTCATTGCAGGATTTAATTGCCTCAGCTGTAGTAACTGTGACGGTCGGATGCAAAAAATAACAAAAAGCCCGAACGCGTCGGGCAGTGTGTGTGAGGAGTGTGTGGGCATTCGCCCTCACAGTTCAATACTAACGCTTGTATCGAGTGAATCCAATCTGTAACAAGTCAATAAATCTTATTTGCCCATTCCCAACTGCTGAGCCTTCTGATAAACCTTTCCTTCAGTAAGAAGAGATGGAGCAACTACTACCTCAACCTGCTGCATCTCTTTAATTGAACGGGCACCAAGGGTACCCATTGAAGTCTTTAAAGCACCCAACAAGTTATGTGTTCCGTCATCAAGGATGGCTGGACCCCGAAGGATTCTCTCCAGGCTGCCAGTAGAGCCGACATTGATTCTTGTACCCCTTGGAAGTACAGGGCTAGGAGTGGCCATTCCCCAATGAAAACCTCGACCTGGAGCCTCTTCCGCACGAGCTATTGGAGAACCAATCATCACAGCATCGGCTCCACATGCAATGCATTTACAAATGTCGCCACCGGTAACGATGCCACCATCAGCAACGATAGGGACATACCGACCGCTTTCTTTCTGATAATCAGAACGCGCTGCAGCGCAATCAGCAATTGAAGTTGCCTGCGGGACTCCCACACCAAGCACACCACGAGAGGTACAAGCAGCTCCTGGGCCAATACCAACCATTACTCCAACAGCCCCAGCTCTCATGAGATCTAAAGCAACTTCATAAGTCACACAATTACCAATAACTACTGGTATTCCAAGATCTCTACAAAAACTCTGAAGATCAAGATTTTCGCGGCCGGCCGGACCAATATGTTCGGTGGAAACCACTGTGGCTTGAACAAAAAACAAATCAGCGCCTGATCTAGCAATAGTCTCGCCAAAGCGAATTGCAGAAACAGGAGTCCCACTCACAGCAGCAATTCCACCCTTATCTTTAATCTCTTGAATACGCTGAGTAATTAATTCTTCTCGTATGGGCTGGCTATAAATCTCCTGCATAAGAGGCACAAATTCATCTTTACCTACTCCTGTAATCCGATCCAAGACTGAATCTGTCTGCTCATATCGAGTTTGGATACCTTCCAAATTGAGTACACCAAGTGCACCTAATCGAGACAGAGAAACAGCCATACCGACATCGACAACACCATCCATCGCACTGGCGATGATTGGAATCTCTCGTTGGATGCCTCCAAGAGACCAACTGGTGTCGGCTATTTCAGGATCAACCGTCCGACTACCAGGGACGAGGGCAATTTCATCGATACCATAGGCACGACGAACGACCTTTGAGCGTCCGAGCTGAATACTCACCGCAGTCGAATGAAAGTCTCGCCAAGCTACCAACCTGAGTGGCGAAGACCAAACAAAAAGAAAAAATAGGAATTAAAGTCACTCAAAAATTTTCTTTGATCCCTAGCAATTTCTGAAACCGAAATCGCAAACTGGAGAAGAATTCTTGACGATCTTCAGTACGAATCAACCTGGAGCTTGAGAACCAAACCACCCAAACGATCCCAGTCAATTCAAAAAGTCGAGGAGCCAAAGGAAAGTGACCAATAGTATTTAAGACTCGGGTATACACCTGAAGGAGCAAAACCAATGCGACAAGTGCTCCAAAAGCAAGTGCTGGCTTAAGAAGGCGCCTCCCAAAATTTTTAAAATCATTCTGGGCAAACCAAATACGAGCATTTCCCATAGAAGCTCCGATTTGATTTCCTTGACTTTGATCAGTAACAGAAGTGGAAGGGAAAGTTATATTTTTGTATTTAACAGAGTCTTTCTGATGAGGGACGATTGGGGGCTGCGAAGAACTTTGAGAGTTAATCATCTCTGATGTATCAGAAAGAACATCTTGAGAATCCTGCGAATTGTCCTGAATTCCACTTGTGAGGTCGACTGATGATTCGGCCAAGAAATTTTCTTGTGATGGAAGATTTGAAGAGCGTGAAGAGAACGCTTCAAAATCCGCATTCTCCATCGAATCATTAAAAGCAGATGGAGACTGATCTTCTGAGATGGATTCAATAGCTTCTGTGGACATCAACTCCTCATCTGAACTCATCACTCATTCCCCAAACGAGCCCAAATCTTAAGAGGAATTACTTAAGTGAACTGAGAGTGTCCAAGACTCAAAGCAGATTTGAACGTTTTTTTGACATTGGGAGCTCAACTCATCAGTCGCCGAGATAACCTAATGACAGGCAACTAGCTCTTATATGGCGGATCCAGTGGGACCCGGTAGAGGAGGTCCCGGCGATTCCGATGGTCGGATCATCGAGACCGACCTTCGCAATGAGATGTCGCGCTCCTATCTGGAATACGCGATGAGCGTCATCGTGGGCAGGGCATTGCCCGATGCCCGTGATGGGCTTAAGCCAGTTCATAGGCGCATCTTGTACGCAATGTATGAGCTAGGACTAACTAGTGACAGGCCATACCGGAAATGTGCTCGTGTTGTAGGTGAGGTGCTTGGCAAATATCACCCTCATGGAGATACAGCTGTATATGACGCTCTGGTCCGCATGGCCCAGAACTTTTCCATGCAAATGCCATTGATAGACGGCCATGGAAATTTTGGGTCAGTAGACAATGACCCTCCAGCAGCAATGAGATATACCGAATCAAGACTTCAAGCCCTCACTACTGACAGTCTCTTAGAAGACATTGAAGCTGAGACAGTTGATTTTTCAGATAATTTTGACGGCTCTCAACAGGAGCCAACTGTTTTACCAGCACGTATTCCACAGTTACTACTAAACGGTTCATCTGGAATAGCAGTAGGGATGGCTACAAACATCCCTCCACATAACTTAAGTGAACTAATTGATGGACTTCAGGCTCTAATAAACAAACCCGACATATCAGATGAAGAATTAATAGCAATTATTCCTGGTCCAGACTTCCCAACTGGCGGACAAATACTTGGGCGTAATGGAATACATGAAACCTACTTAACTGGCAGAGGTTCGGTAACAATGAGAGGTGTTGCAAATATTGAGACCCTTGAAGTTACTGGCAGACCAGATAGAGATGCTGTAATCATTACCGAGCTCCCTTATCAAACAAACAAAGCAGCCCTAATTGAACGAATAGCTGAGATGGTTAATGATAAGAAGTTAGAAGGGATATCAGATATTAGAGATGAAAGTGACCGTGATGGAATGAGAATTGTTGTCGAGCTAAGGCGTGATGCCTACCCGCAGGTAGTCCTAAATAATCTTTTTAAGTTAACTCCTATTCAAAGCAATTTCAGCGCGCACATGTTAGCGCTTGTCAATGGCGAGCCTGTTCTTCTCACGCTTCGTAAAATGCTGCAGGTTTTCCTTGATTTTCGGGTAGGAACAATAGAGCGGCGTACTCGATTCCTACTTCGTAAAGCAGAGGAAAGAGATCATATTTTATTGGGCATGCTTCTTGCTCTAGATCAACTTGATCCAATAATTTCTCTTATTCGTGCTGCCTCAGATACAGCTACTGCTAAGAAACAATTACAAGAGCGTCATGGCCTTACAGAGATACAAGCTGACGCAATTCTGCAAATGCAATTAAGACGTCTAACCGCATTAGAAGCGGACAAGATTCGGATGGAGCATGAAGACCTTCTAAACAAAATCGCCGATTACAAAGACATCCTTTTAAGACGTGAAAGGGTTCTCGCAATCATTCAAGAAGAGTTATCCAAACTCAGAGAAAAGTACTACACCCAAAGAAGAACCGAAATTCTTGATCTAGGTGGAGGACTTGAAGATATTGATCTGATTGCCAATGAGCGATCTGTAGTTCTCCTGACAGAGACCGGCTACCTCAAGCGTATGCCAGTCAATGAATTTGAATCCACTAGTCGCGGTACACGAGGCAAAGCAGGAACAAGACGCCAAGGTGAGGAAGCAGTGAAACTGTTTATTAGCTGCAATGATCATGACTCACTTCTTCTATTTAGTGATAGAGGAGTTTCCTATGCACTACCCGCTTACAGGGTTCCTCAATGTAGTCGTACAGCAAAAGGAACCCCAATTGTTCAGCTATTACCAATTCCTAGAGAAGAAGCGATCACCTCTTTGTTGTCAGTGACATCTTTCGACGAAGACACCCATCTATTAATGCTTACAAAAGGTGGTTATATAAAAAGAACTTCCTTATCCGCCTTTAGCAAAATCAGAGCCAATGGTCTCATTGCCATAGGACTCGAGGAAGGCGATTCTCTGTCCTGGGTAAGACTTGCAATGACTGGCGACAGTGTCTTAATAGGGTCTAAAGCCGGCATGACGATTCACTTCCGTCTTGACAATCAAGAGCTAAGGCCATTAGGACGAACTGCGAGAGGTGTACGTGCAATGAATTTGCGAACTGGAGATTCTCTAGTAAGCATGGACGTACTACCCGTTGAACTTGCTGACCAGATAGCACAAAGCATTGAGAGCCAAACCGATGATGAAAGCGGAATGACTGGTATTACTGAAGGTCCCTGGGTACTAGTTGCATCTGCCAGTGGTTTAGGGAAACGTGTTCCAGTCACGCAATTTCGTCTCCAAAAAAGGGCAGGAATGGGACTAAGAGCATTGAAATTTAGATTTGACGGAGACACTCTTGTGGGTTTAAAAGTCCTAGGGCAAGGAGAAGAGCTTCTACTAGTTAGTGAAAAAGGAGTGATTGTCCGAACCAGTGCCGACAAAGTCCCACAACAATCACGTGCAGCAACAGGTGTTCGTTTACAGAGACTGGATACTGGCGATCATCTTTCAGAGGTTGTTTTAGTACCTCCCGAACTTGAAGATGAAGCCAACAGTAGCGAAGATGCTGGAGTTGAAAGTGCTTCTCCAAGCTGACATTGACCAACTGTGCTGATGTATTAGTGATGGGAGCCGGTCCAGCGGCCCTATGCATTGTTGCCGAGTTAGTGGAGAGAGGTATTGCTGTCACAGCATTGGCCTCACATACACCTGATCAACCTTGGCCAAACACTTACGGCATTTGGGCAGAAGAACTCGAATCCTTAGGGATGGCTTCATTACTTGCCCATCGATGGACAAACACTGTCAGCTATTTCGGAGATGGTTTAAATAATGAAGGGCAAAGAGCAATCAAACACAACTTTGATTACGGTCTATTTGATCAAGATGCACTCCAAAAATCACTTTTAAGTCGCTGCAAAGAACTGAGCTGGAACGTCGAGACAGCACAGAAGATAGAAGTGCATGGAGCAGAAACGGAAGTGATTTGTTGTTCTGGGAACTCTTACCTAGCCAGAGTTGTAATTGATGCAAGTGGACATCGCAGCAGATTTATCAAAAGGCCTAATCATGGTCCTGTAGCGGAACAAGCAGCATATGGAGTTGTAGGGCGGTTCACCTCTCCACCAGTAGAAGATGGACAGTTTGTTTTGATGGATTTCAGGCCAGACCACCTAAGCGACCACGAGAAAAAACAACCGCCATCGTTTCTATATGCCATGGATTTTGGGGAAGGTGTTTTCTTCGTAGAGGAAACCTCTTTGGCTTGTTATCCACCCTATTCATCAGAGAAATTAAAAGAAAGATTAATCTCACGACTATCTCATCGAGGCGTAGCAATCAAAGAAGTCCTTCATGAAGAGCATTGTCTCTTCCCAATGAACTTGCCCCTACCTGATCGAGATCAATCCATACTCGCATTTGGAGGTGCTGCAAGCATGGTTCATCCAGCTTCTGGATATATGGTTGGAGCTCTTTTAAGACGTGCACCTGCTTTAGCTAATCAACTGGCTTTGGCTCTCGCTGCTGAGCCATCTCTTGATTCAAAAGAAATCGCCCAAGCCGGATGGAAAGTGCTTTGGTCTTCGGAACTAGTCCAACGTCATCGCCTATACCAATTTGGGTTAAAACGATTAATGAGTTTCGACGAAAGTCTTCTAAGAAGCTTCTTTGCAACATTTTTCCGATTACCAAAAAAAGAATGGTCAGGATTCTTAGCCAATACGCTCCCTTTACCTAATCTATTAATTGTTATGCTCCGGCTATTTATGATTTCTCCTTGGAAAGTTCGACGAGGTATGGCCTTAGGGGCACCTCGCTCTTAAAACTAAAGTTGAGCCCAATCACCAACCTGAATCAAAGGGAAGATTCGATCCTCATCCTCCAGCAAATTTAACCATCCATCTTTGAGCTCTACCTCATTTTTAATTGCCTTAATCAATGTCCAAAAGCGATCTAGATGACGATGAATGCGATCTCTTGCCAAATCTGTAGTAGTTCCAGCTCGTAAAATAAAACTCCAATCTGAAGATTGTGCCAACAAAAGCTCTCTAGAAGCCTGCTGAAGCATTCTCAAATAAGTTTCACTTAGCAAGCCAGAACTACATTGTTCAACCAGTGCTTTGCTTGCACGACTCCATTCTGCAACAACCCACGCATTGCTTTCATTCAACCAATAATCATGAAACCCCCCTTGCCCCCAACTTGAAGGAGATGGCTCACATAATTGGATTTGAGGCTTGGCATTTAAAACGTCTCTCAACCTTACAAAAAAAACATTCTCCTGATTAGCTTGTAGAAATAACTCTGCCAGAAAAAGAGGACCTTCAAACCACCAATGACCGAAGAGTTCTGCATCAAATGGAGCTACTAATAATGGACTTGCATCCATCAACCCTGTCAGCCGATCCATCTGAGAACGACGACCTTGTAGGTATTCCTTGGCATGTTCTTTAATGCGAGAACGAGCAAGTACAGGTTCATAAACTTCCTTTTCAGACAAAGGTGCCTGCTGATCGGTAACCCGATGTAATTTCAATCCCAAAGGCCTAGGCTTTTTGATTCCCAAAAACTGGAGTTGAGAAGAAGACATTTCCCAACCCATATCACGATGAAACTCCCGATAAACGGAATCTCCTGGATAACCTTCTTTCGCAGACCAAACTGGAAGAGTCGCCTCACTATCCCTACCAAAAAAGGCAACTCCATGCCGAGTACATATAGGTGCATATACCCCATAACGGGGACGAGGATTGGCATGGAGTAGCCCATGTCCATCAAGGACTGCATACCTAAGCCCAGCATCAGCCATCCATCTGTCCAACCCTTCATAAAAAGCACATTCAGGCAACCAAATACCTAAGGGCCGGTCTCCAAACAATCGGCAGTGTTCACGAACAGCGGTAAGAAGCTGACCTCTAATAGCCTCAGGGTTTTCTCTTAAAAGAGGGAGATAGCCATGAGTAGCGGCACAAGTAAGTAAGTCAACGACCTCAGAACGTTGTAGCTGCGAAAAACGTCCGATCAGATCGCCATCACAATTTCGCCAATGATCTAACTGATTTTCTATAAAACTAGATAAATGATCTGCGGCTTCTCTTTGCTCAACAGGAACGTTGGCCAAAAGGTTCAAACGACTTGTCAGCCATTTTGGGAAACGTCGTTTAAGAACCGAATCGCTAAGCAAGCTAAGCAATGTCGGAGAAAGGCCAATAGTTAACTTAGGTCGTTGATCAGGAGCAAGAGATGCCTTCTCAAGCAACTCAAGAAGAGGCAAATAGCACTCCATCAACGCCTGAAAGAACCAATCTTCCTCTAAAGAACCGGATTCTGCCGATCGCACATAAGGAAGATGCGCATGAAGAACCAGAGCGAGTTCGCCTTTGGCCAAATGCTCAGTACCGGGCAATTGAATCTAGAACGTGAGGTGGAGCCAATCGCCAAAATATTTACCTATTGATCAAAAATCCTTTAATAGCTCATGAAAAATTCTTCAAATGAAATTTATCACTAAACCCAACAGTACTCACAAGGAGTAAATTACCAAATAATATTTTTGCCAGAAACTTATAGGTTTTAGATGATTATCAACTACCAGTTTACTTTAGGCTTATTATTTAGAGGATCATTTGTACTGCCTCTGTCGAGAATAATTTTATGGCCAAAGATCCAGGCCGAGTTCTAATATTTGATACCACTCTTAGAGATGGTGAACAATCTCCAGGGGCGAGCCTCAATCTAGAAGAAAAATTGGCCATTGCCCAACAGCTTGCAAGGCTAGGAGTAGATGTAATTGAAGCAGGCTTCCCTTTTGCAAGCCAAGGCGACTCTTTAGCTGTTCATAAAATCGCAGAACAAGTAGGAAGAAGTGAAGGGCCGATAATTTGCGGACTCGCCAGAGCTTCTCAATCAGACATCAAAGCCTGTGCTGAGGCTGTATCTCCAGCGCATAGACAGCGCATTCACACCTTCATTGCCACAAGTGACATTCACCTTGAACACAAACTCAGAAAATCTCGTAAAGATGTTCTTGCAATAGTGCCTGAGATGGTTTGCTTCGCTCGGTCTTTCGTTGAAGACGTCGAGTTCTCTTGTGAAGATGCTGGCAGAAGTGACCCAGAGTTTCTGTATGAAGTTATAGAAGCTGCCATTTCAGCAGGTGCCAGCACAATCAATATTCCTGACACGGTTGGCTACGCAACCCCATCGGAATTTGGTGAATTGATCTATGGGATCAATCAAAACGTTCCAAATATCAATGAGGCTGTTCTATCAGTACATGGTCACAATGATCTTGGTCTTGCAGTCGCAAACTTTCTAGAAGCTGTAAAGAATGGAGCCAGGCAATTGGAATGCACTATCAATGGAATTGGAGAAAGGGCAGGGAATGCTGCTCTAGAAGAATTAGTTATGAGCTTGCATGTAAGGCGCAGTTTCTTCAATCCATACTTTGGTAGAGACTCCAATAGCCCGACTCCCTTAACCGCTATTCGAACTGAAGAAATAACCAAAACTTCAAGGCTAGTTTCAAATCTGACCGGGATGGTAGTTCAACCAAACAAAGCGATAGTAGGAGCGAATGCTTTTGCTCATGAATCAGGGATTCATCAAGATGGTGTTTTAAAAAATCGCCTCACATATGAAATCGTTGATGCTCGCACAATTGGATTAACTGACAATCGAATTTCATTAGGCAAACTAAGTGGCCGAAGTGCAGTAAGAGCAAGACTTGAGG
>QCKM01000017.1 GCA_003215335.1 Prochlorococcus sp. AG-409-P01
TATCACTGCCAAAACGAGCATTGATTCTTTGCTGGGCAATATCTCGAGCCAATTCAAGATGTTGTTTTTGATCTTCGCCAACTGGTACAAGGTCTGCATCATAAAGAAGAATATCTGCAGCCATTAAAACTGGGTAATCAAGCAGTCCTACTGAGACGTTGTCGCCTTGCTTAATAGATTTCTCTTTAAATTGGATCATTCTCTCCATCCAATTTAAAGGTGTTACGCAATTAAGTAACCAGCACAATTCAGAGTGAGCGGTTATTTCACTTTGAATGAAAATTGAGCATGTTTTGGGATCCATGCCACAAGCCATGTAAAGGGCAGCGGTTGAAAGAGTCTCTTTTGCGAGTTCTTGAGGGTTGTGAGGAACTGTGATTGCGTGGAGATCAACTACGCATACATACGTGTCGTGTGTTTTTTGAAGGTCAACCCAATTTCTAATTGCACCAAGCCAGTTTCCTAGGTGCAAAGCTCCAGTGGGCTGAACGCCAGAGAGAATTCTTTTTCTCTCCATTATTTAAGTCTCGCTAGAAGAATTCGGAGTTGTCTCATTCGATTCAGAAGAAATATTTTGTACGTTGATTTCTTCTTCCTCTGAGTCCTTTGAGTCTCCTTGTTGAGCAGCAGACTCAGGCTTCGGTGGGCGAGCGAATGGATTTGGGCGAACCCCATCCCTTTTGTTTGATTGACGATCAAAGTTGTTGCGAGCGCCTCGATTAACAGAGGGTCGGTCTCCTCGTCCACTGGAATGTCTCGGAGACTGAGAGCGGTGCTCAGCCACAAGTTCGTCCAATTTCCCGTCTTCAAGCATTTGCCCAAGAGTTCTTAGTGCAAATCCCAATACTGCAACAGTTGAACGTAGGTTGAAAGCTTCTTGGATTGAGCGAGCATTTCGCATCTCGTTATCACTTAAACGAATGCGAAAACCTCCTTGCTCCCTGTTCCCAGGGCCTCTTCCTCCTCGAAAGTTACTTCTGCCGCTTTCGCGGCTGGTCTCTGAGGTTTGTCCTGTTTGTTGTTGGTCGCTGTAGGAATCAGTCATGGCCTTCTGCTTGCTATCACGCGCAAGTGTGTTGCATCGTGAGATCGTTGGCGATTGGTTTTGATGATTGGTTTAGCAGATTGATTTCCCTTCAAATGGTTTTTCTGATAATTAATACGGTTTTTACCTTCCACTTTTAGGACTCTCTGACAATTTCCCTTTATAGCAATTTTGCACGAAAGTTCGCTTCCTTTTCATTTCGCAGCTTAGAGAGGGATTGTTTGATGGTGGCCAAGAACATCTATAGAAATAAGAATTCCTTAGATGCAAATAAGAAAGCAAGCCATTTTGTAAGGCCAATTCTCAATTGCATCAAGCTTCGCTGATGCGCCTTTTTTATTTGAAAAGTTTTTGGTGAATTTATTAATGTTGCTGAGCTCGGAACCCTCTCTAAGGATTTACTCACGTTTTTATGTGACCAATATTTGCCTAAGGCTCCAATTGAGCTAAGAAGCTTAAAGAAGTGCTTCTGTGAAATGAAGATCCCTTTCAGCCCCGATTCAATCCCTGCGGCACAGGTTGTTCGAGCTTCATTCGTTTTCGGGGTTTTGATTCTTGGTCAATGGGCTTTGAGTGACTTCGTTCATCTCCCAGGAGGAGGGCTTGGACTTGTCTGCGTAGGTGCGGGTTTCCTCTGGTTGTCCAAGCCAGTGGTTGCAAGATTTGACTCGCCGGATTCTTTGCAAGGCTGGATCCGTCGTTGCAGGACAGTCCTAGATCAATTTGAGGATCTTGATCAAGAGCTAAATGCTTTGGGACGAAGAAAGCAACGTGAGGAAGAACTTAATGAATTAATTGATCGCTCAGGCCCTCAGAGCCTTGCCGTTATTGGCCCAAGTGTCGGTGGGGTCTCATGTGAATCATTGATCTCCTCAGGCATACCTCCAAGTATTCCTTTAGATGTTGTTTGGTCCCCATATCTGTCTTCACAAGATGATTCATGGGTATGGCCCAATTCACTTCAACGTCAGGATGCTCTTCTTTACCTTTTACCTTTGCCATTGATGGCGGTAGACCTCCTTTGGTTGGGAAAGGTCCCTGATGAGCAGCCATCATGGCTCGTTGTTTCTTGGCCTGATTCTTTAAGTTGGCATGAACAGATGAAGTCTCTCAAGGCTCAGTTGCCTCATCGTTGGTCTGATCGAGTCTTGAGAATAGGTCAGCAATCAGAGGATTTTCATCTTGCATTTGCGCCAGTTCGACGTTTGCTATCAAATCCCAAGCGCAATATTGACTCCACTAAACAAAGGCTTTTAAAAAGCCTTCATGGAAGCTGGCAAGGAGAGTTGGAATGTCTGCGGAGGAAGAACTTCAGTGTTGTTCAGAAAAGAGCGCAATGGATTGTGGCAGGAGCAGTATTTGCCTCGCCTGTGGCTACTACAGATCTCCTTGCTGTGGCTGTTGTGAATGGATTAATGATTAATGAGATGGCAAAAATCTGGTCTTGCTCTTGGAGTGTTGAGTCTTTGAAGGCGGTTGCTCGACAACTTGCAGGAGCCGCGGTTGCTCAAGGTGTTGTGGAATGGAGTGGACAAGCATTGTTAGGGGCTGCGAAATTAGATGGGAGCAGCTGGCTGGCAGCTGGCACATTGCAAGCATTGAGTGCGGCCTATCTCACCAGAGTGGTTGGACGCTCTATGGCTGATTGGCTTGCATTAAATAATGGTGTTTCAGAGCTTGATCTTGAGGCCTTAAAAAGTCAGACTAATGAGCTTGTTGCTAATGCAGCAGAACAGGAGCGTCTTGATTGGCAGGGATTCTTGAATCAGGCAAGCTGTTGGCTTGGTGAGTTCACAAAGCAGAGAACCATGTTTAAAGGTTTATTAGAAGCTTGAGGAGCAAATCGCTTTTTTTAACTGATGCCAAACTTGATTCAAGACAGTAAAAATTGACCGCTATGGTCCATAATATTTTTTGAATTATTTGCCTCGAATGCGAAAACCCTTTATGGAAAGGGTGCTTTCAAAGCATTTTTGTTTTGGAAGATTTGGTGGTGTCAAAAAAAACTTTTTTGTATGGGCCTTTATAGCTCTACTTAGTGGATGTTATGTATCTCCTCCATTAAGCGAAGTGAACGATTCCAGGAAGGTTGAAAAACCTTTAGTGCTCACTACTTTCACGGTTCTTGCTGATATCGCCAGGAATGTTGCAGGGGATCGTTTGAGAGTGGACTCTATTACCAAGTTTGGGGCCGAGATTCATGGGTATCAGCCAACTCCAAGTGATCTAATCAAGGCAGACAAGGCTGACTTGATTGTTGAGAATGGATTGGGACTAGAACTCTGGGTGAAGAAATTCACTGCAGCCGCAGGCAATGTACCCACTGTTGTGCTTAGCGATGGCATAAAACCATTGTTAATTGAAGGAGATGTATATGCCGGTAAGCCAAACCCTCATGCATGGATGTCTCCTAAGAAGACCATTAATTACGTAGATAAACTTGTAGAAGCTTTTAGTGAGCTAGACCCAAATGGTGCAGAAATATATGTAAAGAATGCTTCTAAATATAAAAGTAAACTTCAACAGTTAGATGATGAATTAAGGCTAATTCTTGAATCAATTCCAGCTAACCAGCGTGTGCTTGTTAGCTGTGAAGGAGCTTTTTCCTATCTCGCGAATGATTACGGGATGGATGAAGCTTATCTGTGGCCTGTAAATGCTGAGAGTCAGGTCACACCAAGACGTATGGAGAAATTGATAAATACGATTAAAGCCAGAAAGGTCCCTACGATTTTCTGTGAAAGCACAGTTAGCTCTAAGGCTCAGCGAGAAGTTGCCAAGGCAAGCGGGGCAAATTTTGGTGGAACTTTTTATGTTGACTCTTTATCAGATCTTCATGGGCCTGCTCCGACTTTGCTTGACTTGCAGAGGCACAATGTTCGACTGATCCGTGATGGACTTACTCCAAAGAGGAAGGAGTACTAATGGAAGGATTTAGTAATCACCCTTTTACAGGAGACTTCCGGATTGAGGCCGATCAGATATGTGTTGATTACAACGGCAGAGTTGCTCTTTATGACGCAAGTCTGAGGTTAAGAGCGGGATGTATTTGTGGACTTGTTGGAATGAATGGAGCAGGGAAATCGACCTTTATCAGGGCTTTAATGGGGTTCGTGAGGCCTTCTAGAGGAATAGTCCGCATTAATGGAATGCCTCTGCGCCAGGCTCAACGTGAGCAGGCCGTGGCCTATGTGCCTCAAAACGAGGGCATCGACTGTTCTTTCCCTGTAAGTGTTTGGGATGTAGTGATGATGGGGCGTTACGGATCTATGAATTTAATGCGAGTGCCTAGAGAATCTGACAGAAGAGCCGTTTTAGATGCGCTTGAACGTGTTGAACTTTTGGAATTTAGGAATAACCCCATTGGCTCTCTCTCTGGTGGACAGAGAAAAAGAACATTTTTGGCACGTGCCATTGCTCAAAGGGCTTCAGTATTACTTCTTGATGAACCTTTTACAGGAGTCGATGTGCGCACAGAAAAACTTATGGCTGATTTATTCCTTCAATTTCGGCAGCAAGGCCGCAGCATCCTTATCTCAACTCATGATTTGACTCACGTAAGAGATTTCTGTGACTTTGTGGTGCTAATAAATAAAACTGTGTTGGCTTATGGCGAGACTTCTAAGGTTTTCACTAAAGAGAATCTGACTATGACTTTTGGAGGGATGCCGCCTGATCTCCTTTCGGGTGTTAGTCATTCAGAGGACCTTGAGGCATGACCGAGTTTCTTGTTGTTGTAAGACCAGGTGAATTGCTTCTAGATCCTTTAAGTCATGAGTTTATGAGACGTGCTTTGTTGGTTAGTTCAATGGTGGGAGCTGTTTGTGGCCTCCTCTCTTGTTATATGACTCTGAAGGGGTGGGCATTGATGGGAGATGCAGTCTCACATGCTGTTATGCCTGGTGTGGTTGTTGCTTATGCACTTGGGATACCCTTTGCAGTAGGTGCTTTCGTCTTTGGTGTTGGCTCAGTTGCTTTAATTGGTTTTGTAAAACAGAAGTCAAGAGTTAAAGAAGACACAGTTATAGGATTGGTTTTTACAGGCTTCTTTGCACTTGGCTTGGTCTTGGTTTCCAAGATAAAAAGTAATATAGATCTCATGCATATTCTTTTTGGAAGTCCGCTAGGAATTTCTATATCTGATTTGCAACAAACTCTTTTAATATCTTTGATTGTTGTTTTTATTCTTTTGGTTTTCCGAAGGGACCTTTTGCTTTATTGTTTTGATGCGACTCATGCACGTTCAATCGGAATAAATACTGGTTTTTTGCATTATTTGCTTCTCTCAGTTTTATCATTGGCTGCAGTTGCAGGTCTGCAGACAGTTGGGATTATTCTTGTTGTTGCAATGTTGATTACTCCTGGTGCGACGGCCTACTTGCTTACAGATCGATTCGACCGAATGACTTTTCTTGCGGTATCTAGCAGTATTTTTTCAAGTATTCTTGGTGTCTATATTAGTTATTGGACAGATATTGAAACCGGAGGCTCAATTGTGCTTGTTCAGACAATTGTTTTTCTCATAGCATTTTTGTTCGCACCTAGATACGGCATCCTTAATTCACGACATTCCCTCACCTCATAGTTGTGGCTAATCAATATGACCGAATGGAGGGAATTGATGACTTGTCAGTTGAAGAATTCCCTTCATGGGCAGGGAAGCCTGTAGATCATGCTTGGCCTTGGTGGCCATTGTTACCTCTTTATCCATATGGACGTCGTCGCACGATTGTTGAGGAACTTATTCCAAATCAGATATGGGGTTTTGAGCAATTACAGGGGCTTTATTACGTTGCGGTGCCTGTTCGGATGACAGTGGTCAAGGTCCCGGAAGGACTGATGTTGTTTAATCCTCTTCCTCCGACGCCTGAATTGCGTCGTGCAATGAAATCGCTTCAAAAATTGCATGGTCCAGTTGTTTCGATAGTTCTACCGACTGCTTCAGGTCTAGAACACAAGATTTCCCTTCCTTCACTAGCAAGGGTTTTTTCTAAGGCGGACATCTGGATATGTCCTGGACAATGGAGTTTTCCTATATCTTTGCCTTTAGGCTGGCTTGGGATTCCTAGCGGAAGGACAAAAGTTTTATTGCAGGATGGTTTGCCTCATCAAGACAGTTGTGACTGGATCAGCCTGGGACCATTAGATATAGGGTTAGGCAGATTTCAGGAGGTGGCTTGCTTTCATAAGGCTTCAAGAGCCTTATTGGTTACTGATGCTTTGGTTGGTATCCAGGCTGAACCACCTCGATTGTTTGACTTTGATCCAACTCCATTGCTGTTTCATGCCCGCGATGTGGGTGATGAACCTTTAGAAGACTCTGAAGCGCAGAGAAGAAAGGGTTGGGCTCGATTAGTACTTTTTGCGTCTTTTCTTCGCCCAGAGAAGTTAAACATCCCTTCAATCTCGCAAGTCTTGAGGAATGCCTTCAAGCCTGGCTTTCGTAATGCAAAGGCACATTTTGGACTTTATCCTTTTGAGTGGAAGGAGGGTTGGGAGAACTCTGCAAAGGAGATTTTGGGAGAGAAAACTCCCAAAATACAATTTGCACCAGTACTTGAAAGATTGGTTTTTCCAAGAGCAAAAGATACACTTTTCTCCTGGTTAGAAGAGTTAAATAATTTGAGAAATCTTCGTTGGCTTATATCAGCTCATTTCACTGCCCCCTTAGACTTTAGACCTAAAGAAATTAGGCAGTTATTGAAATCAACAAGAGAAAGAGAATGGGCTAAGAATGAAGGGAATTGGAGATTTCTTGGTGGTGTTGATAAGGTGTTGCTTCGCCAAAAAATTGTTCCTAAAGATCCTTTGAAAGCCTTTAGAGATTGAGGTCTTCTGGGTCTATTGCCATCGATTCATCGGCAAATAAAGATTCTTCAAGTTCTTTGCGTTGCTCCATTTGACGAAGAAAGTACCCAGTCATCATTGCTGAAGCAAGAAGGCTGGCTAGGTTGTCTTTATTCGCCGTGACTTTTACTTCAAACTGTTCGCCAGGCAACATTCCAAGAAGACCTTGAACATTGTGCCGAATAATGTCTTGGATGTCGCTGCTTGCTGATTTTGCGACTCGTTGAAGTACATCTGGCGATTGATCCTGCAGGTACTGGATCAACGCATTGGCATCATGTCCATCACTGTTGTCGGTGGTAAGGAACTCCGGGTTAAACATCCCAGTGCGCTCTGGTTCACGACATAAACCTTATCCTAGTGAAGGGCTGTTCTCAATTTTCTGTTGGTCGGGGAACCGAATTGGTCCGAAACTTTTTAGTGGCCAATATCTCCAGACAGCCGTTCCAATCACCTTCTCTTCAGGAAGTGGGCCCCATAGGTGGGAATCCAGGCTTGAGTTGCGATTATCCCCCAATACCCAGAGCTGATGATCTTTGATGATCACTGGATCCATTGCATAGTCGATAGGTCTCTCCCGCCATGCTTCTTTTATTAAGGAGCCGTTCCTAAACAACTCTCCGTTTTTAACTTCAATTTGATCTCCAGGAATGCCAATGACTCTTTTGATTAGTGCTGAGTCGCTTCTATAGCCAGCGTTTAAAAGTCTTTGAGGTGGTTTAAATACAATTAAAGTTCCTCTTGAAATAGCGTGGTGAGTATTCCGAGCAATGCGAGGGCGCAATTTTTCTACAAGGATTCGATCTTGTAGTTGCAATGTTGGGAGCATTGAGCCAGAAGGTATCCATCTTGGCTCTAGTACTTGCCATCTCAATAACAAGGCAAGTGCTATCCACATCAAGAGACTGCGCCAGCTAAAGCTTTCTTTTTTCGGCGTAGTTGGTTCTGGAGAAGTCATATGAATCATTCTGATGGAAGCCGATCCATATGTGTTGTCCGAACATTGCATTAATTGAGGTTCAAACGCTGTCAATTGCTTCTGCCAACCTGCTTGCCTGCCTTCAGCTTTTAAAGGCTTTCCAGTGCTTAGGGTTGGAAAATCTTGTTCTTTGCCCTGGTAGTCGGTCTGGCCCATTGGCTTTTGCTGCAGGGAAATTGGCTGGTGTTGATGAATTAAGGCTTTTTACATCAGTAGATGAGAGGTCAGCAGCATTTTTAGGACTTGGTTTAAGTGCTGCTTCAGGTGGTGCTTCTGCAGTGGTCACCACTTCTGGTACAGCTGTGGCAAATCTCCTCCCTGCTGCAGTGGAAGCTGATCGTTCAAATCTTCCTCTATTGCTTTTGACGGCAGACCGTCCTTCTAGGTTGAAAAATTGTGGTGCAAATCAAACTGTTAATCAAGAGGATTTTTTGCGTCCTGTTTGTCGCCATTTTTGTGAGAGTCCTATTGATGGACTGCATTCTTGGGATTTTGAGCAGATTGATTTGCTTGTTAAAGAAGCTTGGCAAATGGCCCATGAGTACCCAGGCCCAGTTCACCTAAATCTTCCTATTGATGAGCCTTTGCATGCAACTCGTCAAGAGCAAAATCGGATATGGTCCACTTGGCTTGCAGAACCACAACAATCAAAAAGAGTTTCTTCTAAGAAAAATGAATCTTTTGATTTAGTTGGAAACAAAGATCTAATTGCATTAGATCCAAAGCAACCAGGTGTTGTTGTGATTGGTCCTTGGCGTGGGTCATCTCATGCACTAACAGATTTTCAGTCGGCTCTTTATAAATGGCAAAAGTTTTCTGGATGGCCAATCTTTGCAGACCCATTGGCAGGTGTTTCTAAAGATCAGCCTGGCTTGATTCCTTCTTGGGATTTACTTCTCCCTAACCAACTCCCTATCCCTTCAGAAGGTTTGCAGGTCCTTCGTCTTGGCCCATTGCCTGCTAGTAGATCTTTGGAAGCTTGGTTGAGAAGTTTGGGTGAAGGTCAGTTGCTTATTACTGAGGGAGATGAGAGAAGCTTGGATCCTTTGAAGCTTTCTCAGCAGTGGTGTGGTGGCTTGTCAGCGTGGTGGGAAGCTTTTTGGGGCGAGTCTTCTGCTTGTAAATCTTTGGGTAAATCAGGAGATTCACCTCTTTTGAAGAAATGGCAAGAAATTGATCGATTGGCTCAGGCTTGGTTGGATGATCAGCTTCCTCTTCAAGGACCAGTGAATGAGCCAACTTTGGCCAGATGGTTGCCAAGGTTATTGCCGCTTGGAATGCCTTTAATGCTTGCTGCAAGTAGTCCAGTAAGAGATTGGTTGTCTTTTTCCGGTTTGGATGGGTTGATCAGACGTCGTTGCTTTGCATTTAGAGGGGCTTCTGGAATAGATGGAACTCTTTCTCTTGGGATGGGCTTATCACTCTCTCTAGGCCCTATGGTTTTAGTTAGTGGAGATTTGGCATTGCTTCATGACAGCAATGGTTGGTTGTTTGCTAACCCTTTGAGGCCTCCTCTGGTGGTTATTTTGATTGACAATCAAGGAGGCGGAATTTTTCGGCAGTTGGAATTGGAGACTGATTCCGCCAAGGTTTTTGATGAATTATTTGCAATGCCTCAATCTGTAGATCAACTAGAACATGCATCTGCTTTTGGTATCCCTCATAGACAAGTGGCATGTTTGGAAGATTTGGCTACAGCATTAGAATGGGGGATTGCGCAATCTGGCCCAGTATTACTAAAAGTGAATACTCAAAGCCTTCAGGATGCCAATTTGCGTAAGGCCCTTCGTCAAGGCCTCTTGGAGTACTTGAAACCAAATGTTCAAAATGGCTTTACTGATCTTTAATGCCAATGACTGAAGAATTTGGCTGTTCTGATTCGCTCCCACGGACAGTTGTGCCTGGGGAGAAGAAAATTGTTTGGGAATCTTGGCATGAATATCAAGATATTCTTTTAGATAGGAGTTCTCAAGGTATTGCACGAGTTGCAATTAATCGACCGTCTAAACGGAATGCTTTCAGACCTTTGACAGTGGTCGAGCTTTGTGATGCATTTACCAGAATTCGAGATGATAAAAATGTTGGAGTTGTTTTGTTTACAGGTGTTGGGCCTGCAAAAGACGGTGGATATTCTTTTTGTGCTGGTGGCGATCAGACCGTCCGTGGTGAGGGCGGATATATTGATGATGGTGGCTTGCCTCGGCTAAATGTTCTTGACTTGCAGCGTATTATTCGAAGCCTACCCAAGGTAGTAATTGCTCTAGTCGCTGGTTATGCAATTGGTGGGGGACAGGTTTTACATCTTTTGTGCGACCTGAGTCTTGCCGCTGATAATGCAGTTTTTGGTCAAACTGGCCCTAAGGTTGGCAGCTTTGATGCTGGGTTTGGGGCAGGATACTTGGCTCGAGTTGTTGGTCAAAGAAAGGCTCGCGAGATTTGGTTCCTTTGTAGGCAATATGGTGCTAAGGAGGCTCTTGAGATGGGTTTGGTTAATGCAGTTGTTCCACTTGATCAGTTGGAATCGGAGGGAGTGCGATGGGCATTGGAAGTAATGCAACATAGCCCTACAGCAATACGATGCTTAAAAGCCTCATTTAATGCTGAAGTAGATGGTTTGGCAGGTATCCAAGAATTAGCAGGTCAAGCCACCCATCTTTTTTACAGGACCGATGAATCCCTTGAGGGACGTAATGCCTTTTTAGAAAAACGCCGACCTGACTTTTCAGACACTGGATGGCTACCATGATTTGCTAATGATGTTTTTGATGTCTCGTTCAAAAAGAACTTTTCTATAATGCGGATCCTATTTGCTGCTGCCGAATGTTCGCCGATGGTTAAGGTCGGTGGGATGGGTGATGTGGTTGGCTCACTCCCCCCAGCCTTGGCTGAGCTTGGCCATGATGTGAGGTTAATTCTTCCTGGATACAGCAAACTTTGGAGTTTGTTGGAGATCACTAAAGAACCTGTTTGGAGAGCACAGGCCATGGGAAATGACTTTGCTGTCTACCAGACCAAGCATCCTTCTAATGGCTT
>QCKM01000018.1 GCA_003215335.1 Prochlorococcus sp. AG-409-P01
GAGACGGACTTGCCATATTAAAACGATCACAATTAGATCTTAAATCATATATTCAAATAAGCTAATCGTAAATCCGCCAAGAATCACTTAAACTCTAACGAATAAGTCCTCATCAAAAATCATTAACAAGCATCCAATGTATATATAATATCTTGAAATCAATCATTATTATCACATGACATCCTGAACAAATACTTGCGAAATTTTAGATTTTAAATTGATCCCAAACTTACGCCTTATCAGACCAACTAGAGAAGCGAGATCAGAAGTATTAAGCCGGTCATTCTTTATCAGAGTCATAAGTAGACGTCTCCTTAGATAAAGGCCTTCCTTACCAAGAATTAATTTGATTCCGGCTCCTGTTATTGGAACAATTTCAAGTGCTGGTGATTGTGAATCTTGGATCAAAGTATCTAACAAGTTTTCTATCCTATCCAAACGAAGGTTCCCATGCTTGTCAAAAATAATTCCAAGTAAAATTTCTATCATCTCTATTGTATCTGCTGCCAGAAGTCTTTTGGCAACATAAGGGTAGGCCACGCCAACAATTTTAAAATCTGGGTCTAGCTTGAGCGCAAGACCTTCTTGACTAACTACTGCACGTATAATTAATGCGAATCTAGCTGGAACTCTAAAAGGATAGTCAAACATTAATTCTGAAAATCGATCAGTAATGACTTTGAAGTTAAAAGAAGTAACCGACTCCCCAATAGCATCCCCTAAAACTTCCTCTAAGGCAGGAACAATAGATTTCAGATCAAAATCAGAACTTAAAAAACCTAAAGATTGAAAATCCTTAGCCAGCAAATCAAAGTCACGATTTATCAAATGAACTATTGCTCCTGTAAGAGTAAGTCGATCAATATCAGATATATAGTCCATCATGCCAAAATCAACATAAGCCAAATGTCCAAAATCTCCTGATTTACCACTTAATGCAAATAAATTTCCTGGATGTGGGTCAGCATGAAAATAACCAAACTCCAGAAGCTGCTGAATTCCACTGGTTACTCCTGTCCTAATAAGAGACGAACAATCTAAATTATTCTTTTCAAGTTCTTCTCGATCTCCCAACTTTGTTCCATCTATCCAACTAGTTGTAATAACTCTTCTGGAAGACAATAACCGTTCTACTCTTGGAACAGTAACCGCTGGATTATCTGCAAAGAGTCTAGAGAATCTTTCTGCATTATTTGCTTCTTCTAAGTAATCAATCTCCAAAAATAAACTCTTTCCAAACTCGTCAATTATCTCACCGAGGCCAAAGCCCAAGTTCAATGGGAGAAAAGGTGAAAATAGCACACAAAACATTCGAATAATAACAAGATCTCTGCGAAGTAAAAAAACCAGATCTGGACGCTGTACCTTTACAGCAACCCAACAATTACCATGTAAACGTGCTTTGTAAACCTGACCTAAGCTTGCAGCAGCACATGGTGTTTCGGGGAAATCTTCAAAGAGCTGGCCAGCCTTTGCACCCAAATCTTCTTCAATAATCTGAAGTGCGATTTCATGTTTGAATGAAGGCAGATTATCTTGCAATTGAGTAAGTTCATCAAGCCAATGACGATTAACAAGATCTGGTCTTGTTGACAACGCTTGGCCTAATTTAATGAAGCATGGTCCTAAATTAGTCAAAGTATTGAGCAACTGAATTCCTATGTCTTTCTGAATCTTTTCATCCTTACTTGAACCATTTGTGAGCAACGTGAACAATAGAAATAAGAATGCACCAAGCAACTCGAGAAACCTTGAGAGAAAAACCCAAGGTCTTAAAACAAGCCAAAAAAGGTCACGCTTCGCGTCATAGCGAATCGCATTTTCACGAGGCGAGCGATGAACTGATGAAGCCGAGGCGTTCAAGAGAATGAACAAACTCTTTAATAAACGAACTGTAGAAACCCCGCACTGATTTCATGAGCCTTTTTCCAATATTGACTAAAAAACAGGGGCAAAATCTTTATCTTCCTGCGCATGGTCGAGGAGCTGGACTGCCTAAGAGTCTTAAAAGGCTGTTAAATCATCGTGCAGGCATCTGGGATATTCCAGAACTGCCAGATTTCGGGAGCCCCCTTGACCAAGAAGGCGCAGTTGCAAAAAGCCAACAGGAAGCAGCTGAATCGATTGGAGCCCAAAAGGGATGGTTTGGCGTCAATGGAGCTACTGGACTATTACAAGCAGCTCTTCTGGCAATAGTGAAACCTGGGGAAGCGGTCTTGATGCCAAGAAACGTCCATCGAAGCCTGATCCAAGCATGTGCATTAGGGCAATTCAAACCAGTCCTTTTCGATATTCCATTCATGGCAGACAGAGGGCATGGCATTCCCCCTAATGGAGAGTGGCTTCAAGAGGTATTAACAGCGTTGTCAACCACTAAAGAAACAATTTCAGGAGCTGTCCTAGTTCATCCCACCTATCACGGATACGCAACTGAACTGAGACCTTTAGTTGATCAACTGCACCAGAAAGGTTTACCTGTGTTGGTAGATGAAGCACATGGAGCTCATTTCTCAAGCGGAGTAAATATTCCATTACCAGATTCAGCTCTAAAAGCTGGAGCCGATCTAGTGGTCCACTCACTCCATAAATCTGCTGCTGGTCTAGCTCAAACAGCAGTTCTTTGGATGCAAGGAAATAGAGTTGATTCGAACGAGGTAGAACGAACGCTAAGTTGGCTCCAGACAAGCAGTCCTAGCTCCCTTCTACTAGCTTCCTGTGAAGCGGCACTTAAAGAATGGTCTGAGCCTATAGGAAGGAATCGACTTGAGAAACGCCTTATAGAAGCCATGCAAATCGCAAAAAAGCTTCAAGGTAAAGGTGTTCCATTATTAGAGAATCAAGATCCATTACGACTTATACTTCACACCTCCTCAAAAGGAATAAGCGGCCTTGATGCAGATAAGTGGCTTATTAAACGAGGGCTAATTGCAGAGCTACCAGAACCAGGATGTCTTACCTTCTGTTTGGGTCTAGCTCCTCACAAAGGATTGGAGCGAATACTTGAAAGGCATTGGAAATCACTTCTTTTAGCTAGTGATAACAAAAACTGTTTTCCAGCCTTTAAGAAACCTCCAATCCCCAAGGTCAACTCGCCTGAAATCACTCCATGGGAAGCTTGGTCGTCCGCTAAAAAGAAAATCAAAATAAAAAGATCAACAGGAGGAATTTCAGCAGAATTAATTTGTCCATACCCACCAGGAATTCCACTGGTAATCCCTGGTGAAAAATTAGATGAAGCAAGGGTCAATTGGCTTCTAGAGCAAAAGGAGCTCTGGCCAAATCAAATTTCTGACGAGATTATGATTGTCGCCTAGCAATCACAAAGCTCTATGACTAGCTTCTCAAGCTAGTTAAGTCTAAAAGCATTTCACCAATTCCAAAGAAACAAATAATTAGAACCATTTCCTAGTAATTACACCTATGGCGAGATCAAGAGAAGTATCGCAATTTTGAATAGCAATTCGGAGCAACCAATGCCTGGCCAACCAGTGCTCGTTCATTCAAGTCCTCAAGGTGGCACTGTTCACAAATTTCAAGTCAGCGGAAGCAGGCGTTTTCTTGGTTGTTATTTAGGTACATGCAAGTTCTGCGAAAACCTTGAAGAAGCAACTGAAATTCTCAAATCTATGGAACCTAGTTAATGCAGACACCCAAACAATATCTATTAAATTAAATTCAGAGAAAAGTATTTCTAAAACTCTATCTAAATACTATATAAATCAGTATCATAAGGTCCTAATATTTTTGCACATCTTGCACCACAGTGAGCACCAAGGCTAATTGACATTTCAATATTCCATCCAGCAGACAATCCCGCAGTCATTCCAGCAGCAAAGCTATCTCCACAACCATAACTATCAACAATAGGCGAGTTGATTTCTACTGCCTTATAAGATCCTATAGAGGAGACAAATCCACCCTTTGCACCCTCTGTTCCAATAATTATTTTAGGTGTTGGTTTAAATAAATTAGCTGGAAGTTGCTCTCCTGGGTCAAGAGAACTGCCTACAAGTAAGTCAAGCTGAACATTAGCTTTCTCAAAAATATCCAGGCCAACTCGAGGAGTTGCAGCCAAAATATTAGCCTCACGGCAATAACGAAGAGCATCAAAGTCTGTAGCTGTAACAAAGACTCCGTGATATTTGCGAAGTTGAGTCCATGGCAATTCATCATGAGATGTTGGCTTCAGGCGTTCCCCAATTACAGTAATCGCCCTTTCACCCTTGGAATCAACAAAGCTAATCCCTTTTCTAGTAGGCTTATCACTCCAGGCGACTGACACAATTAATCCCATTTTTTTTAATAGTTCTAGGCTTTTAATTCCCAATTCATCTCTACCAAGAGCAGTAAAAAAGTGTACTGGCTGTTTAAGTAACCTAGAAAGTTCAACCGCAATAACTGCACCACCACCAGCTGGATAACTAAAACAATTTCTTGAATGACTAATGATTCCAGCTCGAGGCATTTCATCTACAGAAAGAAAAGTCATCCACTCAACATGGCCCACCACTGCCAACTTAAGATTTGGGAGAGTTGGTAATTCTTGAAGTGGTAAAGGACTAATCACCCTAGAAGCGCCCAAGCCTCCACATGCAGAAGTCATTCCTACTTCTTTAAAAAGAATAAAAATATTCTATTTATTCCAAATGGCTTATGTCCCTAACAACTACAAATAGTTAGTGATATATGCAAAAGTATTCTACAAAAAGCACATTATTCTTTCAACCAAGTGGGCGTCCCTTCCAAGTCCAGCCTCTCCCTGTAATGGTCCGCCAAGCAGAAACTGGACCAATCGCTCCAACAATCAATCCCCCAAAACCCATTAGCCACCAGTATTTAATTGGAACCTGAAATTCATGCTTTGTCCAAAGACGCAACACAAATTGAAGTGCAATTCCAAAAGATCCTATACACAGTGAAAACAACATAAACCAACTAATTGACGAGACAAAAATTAAACCCAATACCGCCAAAGGGACTACCATCCATGGCCCCGAAAACATTAGAAATACTGCAAATGATGCACCAATTGATTTTAAAATGTTTCGATCTAATCCCAAAAACCAATTCTTACTCCATCCCTCCCATAAGGCTGAAAAGTCCGAATACATTTTCAGTTCAACTGCATCTAATCCAAGCAAGTAAATCAACTTGAATCCGGAAGACTTTATACGCCTAGCGAGAACTAAGTCTTCTACTACTTCTCCTGAAATTGCCGCATGCCCTCCCACTTCGTAATAAGCTGACGTTCGAAAAAGCATAAATGGACCAGCAGCAAAAGCAGACGGATTACTCGGGTCATTTATAGCTTTAATTGGGAACCCTAAAGCTAATAAGCTTGCCATTATTGGCTGAACCATCCATTCCGTCAAACAGCCACATTTTAGTCTTGGTGCCAAGCTCAATAAATCGGCTTTTCCCTCAATTGCACAGGAGAGTGCCCTCCTCAAAGTTTCTTTTTCTAAACGCACATCTGCATCTATAAACAACACCCAAGGTGACTTAACCTTTTCCATAGCTCGAGAACATGCCCAATTCTTTCCAACCCAACGCTCACCGGCAGGTCTAGGTCCAGCTTCAATTATCTCAAAACTTGTTTCATCATTTTTAACCGCATTGACAACCCCAATTGCCAACTCAACTGTTTTATCTTCACATCCATCATCAACTAATAGTACCCTCAAATTTCTACAAGGTTGACAACTAGATAAGACACTATTTAAACAAGATTCAATATTTTCAGCTTCGTTATAAGCTGGGATGACAACGGTAAGAAACTTATCTCCTAAAGATTCTCGCTTCCCTTCAAAATAGCCAAGTCTAGGCGCCTTTTTAAAGACCCTAAGCAGTCCCAACAGGGTAATCATCAAACCCAAGAGCGAGCCAATCGAAAATAGAACTAAAGACCAAGAGAAAATCCCCAACAAAAGTGCCTCAAACTTCAATAGTCTTATCTAACTAACCATAAAAGCTACTTCAATAGTTACATGATTCTTTTTTCTTCTAAGCAAATTCCCTAAGCCCTAGGTTCTGAATACCTGAACTACTTGAACATTTGGTCATTTCAGCAACGGAGCCCAACAAGCAATTGGAATTGTTTTTTTACGGGGATCACTAAAAGTAAAAAACTCCTGATAAGCCAGTAAGAACAATCCCTTAGAGGATTGTTCTGGTCAACGAGCTACGAACTCTTCCAGTTCCACCTTTGCAACTAAAGTCCATTGTGAGCGCAATCAACAAATAAATCACTTGCAATGCCAAACCTTATCTCTATCTCATCGTTTTAATCCTTTCTAAGAAATTCACAATGCCTAGCTAGTTTTAAGCCATAACGATAGGCACATCATCAAGACAAGTGGTAAAAGCACGACTCAGTTGATCACGACGCATACTCCAAGTCGAATCAGACTCCGTGCCACAAACAGCCCAGCCAATAGTCCCTCGACCATAACGACCATTAAGTCGATCAATAGCAGTCATAAGACGCTCTCGCCGTTTCTGATCTTCTAAAGTGCTCTCCAACAAAAGACTCTGTTGAAGATGCTCCGCACCTTGCAAGTGATGCATCAACACCCCAGCTTTAGTAAAGCGGCAACAAGGACGAAAGATTTTCTTTACCAAAGGAATAGACGCTGTCAGTAGCACGCCTGTATCGTTGCTTGGCATGTGAAATTGAACAGTCGCAGACTCGCTATAAAAAGGAGATGAAAAAGCACTTGTGCGAATAAAAACAGTTAATGCTCCTGCCAACTGTCTTTGTCTTCGCAACTTTTCACCAGCACGTACAACATAAGTCGCTATGGCTTGTTGCAAGTCTTCCAAACTTGTAATTGGCTGACCAAAACTTCGACTCACACAGGTTTCTTTTTTTGGCGCAGCAGTTTTAGCAATAGGCCAACAAACAACTCCTCTCAACTCACTTTGTAAACGCAAACCAACAACGCCGTATTTAGAAAGCAGTTGGCCACTCGACATATCACGAAACTGACGAGCTGTACAAACACCTCGGGAACGGCACCATCGAGCCAACTTAGGGCCGACGCCCCATAATTCCTCAACCGCAACATTTTCAAGCAACTCACGCTTCTCACGGTCACTAAGAGTGAGGAAATTAAAGATACCTGCGTTTGCCGGAACGACCTTAGCCAAATAATTAGCAAGCTTGGCCTGGCTCTTGTTAGCGCCAAACCCCACAGCAATCGGCAAACCAAGGTTCCGGTAAACCAAAGAACGAAGTCGACAAGCCCAGTCCCTCAAATTAAAATCACATGGACGGCTAAGACGAACAAAAGCCTCATCAATGGAGTAAATCTCTAATTCTTCACAATGTGATTCCAATGACCTCATCAACCGCTGACTCATGTCGCCATAAAGAGCGTAATTAGAACTGCGAACGACTACTTTCAATCGTTCTAACTTTTGACGAATTCGAAAATAAGGCGTGCCCATACAAATGCCCAAAGCACGCGCTTCAGGATTGCGTGCCACTATGCAGCCATCGTTATTGGAAAGCACCACTACAGGGCGACCAAGAAGCGAGGGGTCGAAGCTCTGCTCGCAAGCCGCATAGAAATTATTGGCATCGATCAATGCCATAGCAAAGGACATACTGAAGGTGGGCCAGCTCAAGCCCTTCTAGTATGCATGTACTATCTAGAAAATGTGCAGTCTCTTGTCCTAGGCACTTTTAGTTTTTGTCAGGGAACCAATCCCTGCGTCAAACACACAAAAAAGAGAGCAGAAAAGTGCTATCAAAAAACTCAATAAATCCTTAAGTCAGCCCAATAAATAAAGGGAAGACAGATGATAGAAAATTAAGAATGAAAATTAACGGCTAGTACTTAAATTGGAAGCAGCAGCCGAGACTTCTTTCATCAATTCCCGAAGGCCATAAAGCGCCAATACGGAAAAAACAATGCCCAGGGTCAGAGGAAGAATCGTGTCCATCTCATTAAAGGGAACGCTCTTAATAAGATTCTAGGAAAGGAACCAGAAGAAGTCATTAGGCAATAAGACTCCTCCCAGAATGGTGGAAGTGTTTATATAAGTGCCTCAGCTGGAAGGCTATGGTCTAACTTCAGAAAGGAAATCGATTACGTCAAAATGGCTGGTGGACCAATGCTTCAAATGTGGGAGTTCCTCCTCCCATTGGTGAAAGATTTGCGTGTTCGCTTTGCATTGGCAATGGGGGCCAACGTTTTAATACTGTGGTTTCTAACCACTTACTTCAAGCAACTGATCCCACAATTGCCATCCAGCTAAGAGCATTAATCAAAGAAGGCTAAGCAAATAGAACAATTCAAAGCGATTCAAGCCTTCAGGGTCTTATGGCAGCTTTCGCCTGAAATAATTGATTAGCCAACAAACTCAAAATACCAAAATCAAGAAGATTAGCCATTAGAATTACCTGGCAAAACGTAGCCTAAGTAAGAAAAAAGAATGCTGTCTCAATTGAATACAACTGGCCATGAGATTCTAGCCGTCACATTAGGAGAGCTAGAGATATCTCCGGTAATGACAGGGTTCCTCATAGGAATAGCAATTTTTATGTTTGCAGCCGTAGGAATTAGCTCAATCAAATTATTTGACTTCGAGGATGAAACAGAAGATTGAATAAATGATTTTTATTAAATCAGAAACCATTCAAAATACTAGATACATGAAAACGACTTAATTACTATCTTCTGAGAAAATCCTAAATTAGAACCAAGCAAACAGCCTTTAAATAAGGCTGTTACTTGCGGTCTTCAATACAAATAATATATATATTCCGAGAAACGAACAATTTGTCAGCCTAGAAACAAAATGGACATCCAGCCCCGAAGCAAAAATGACAACCAGTCGCAGAATGTACTTCGCGAGAAGCAAGTTGCTCTCCTGCCTTCTCAAGACCTATAGGCATTGGCCACTGACTTGCCACATGAGAATAAGGCTGCTCAATCTGCAAAGAAAAGAGCTCCATCTGTATTTCTCTCTTTTGAATTTCCATTTTCATTCCTCCACCCAATTAAAAAAGGGCTGAAAGTGATAGCTTTAAGACTTTGAGATGTTGAGAGTCATAAAGAGGATTCTTTCGGGTCTTCTTGTGGTCTAGGAAACAATATTGGAATTGTCATGAGTGAATATCCCGCAGTGTTTATCACTCAGCAATAACTACTAGGTCAAGCTATGGCCCAACAGAAAAAAGGTGAATCAAGTATTCCCTCCAAGCATTTCCTTGGAGGGAATGAGGATTTCTTAAATGCCTTTTGCATCAAGATCTTTGTTGTGCTGTTTCTGCATCTCGACCATTTCCCCACAAGTCAAAGCAGGTCTGTATTGGAATTCGCAACCAAAAGCTGAACGCCAGAACATGAAGTGCTTAAACAGAGCCTTAGCATCTACAGCTTTACAAATAATGCAAAGTTCACCTGATTCAGGCATATGAAGACGAGCCACTAGCTCGAAACCATCAAAATTATCCATTTCAGCTCCATCTTCCATGTATTTGATGAAAGCTGTATAACCCTCATCTTGTGTCTCTGAAGGAACAAGGCAGGTGACTACGTAAAACTGCATGAAAAGGACCAAGGGAACCTCATCTTGATAGCCGCTACCAAAGCATTTAGCAGAAAGATGTCGGGAGACTCACAACTCCCTTTATTAGTAGTGTGGTTAATGAGATGCTTTGAAGCTTGGCATTCATCCTCCCAAACGAACAAGGGCATCAACAAAACCTCCCCAAGAGTTTGGCAGAAATGCAATTTTGTTCCTCTAAATGACATTTAAATGGCTTCTGCCTCACAAATCGAAATCGGTTCTAAAGCGCAAATTGATCTTGAACGAATCCAAGACCGAATCCCAACTGATCTCTTCAAACGTCTGAAGGATGCGCCTCATGGGATCGTATTGGAATACAAAATCACAGATGGCAAAGGGATTGGCTTTGTACTCCAACTAAATGACGGGTCTACCAGTTGGTTTTTTGATGATGAAATAAAAAAAACAACTACTAAAGCAGAAAGCACAAATAAGCAGACTTTTATGGTCGTCAAAAAAACGCGGCCCTATCAATCTGGCCATGGTGAGACACCCATAGAATTATTGAACCCTATCAATTTCATGAAATGGCTTAATTATTCGCTAAAAGATGTCTTTTAAGTAGCTTCTACTTAATGGCTGGAGTTCCAAAAGCAATCCAATCGAGAAAGAAGAAGTTATGAATTGAGCCATAGAAGAAAAACTTTGCTATCCATAGAATGTTCCACTCGGAGGCCCAAATGTCAAAGAAACAGCTAGAAGCCTTCTTCGAGAAAGCCCAGTCCAACAAAAAATTGCAAAGTCAAATAGATGCATGCGGGTTAAACAATAGCTGTATCGCGTC
>QCKM01000019.1 GCA_003215335.1 Prochlorococcus sp. AG-409-P01
TTGTGAGCGGGCAGAAAACGATTCGAGCAATAGGCCAGAAATAGGGCACTAATCCTCTCTGGGTATTCCCATATTTCTGTTCTTATTGTCCTTATTGATCTCCTCCTTGACCTTGTTGTAGTAAGTGATCTCTTCAGGATCATTTGAACCAAGTCCGTATCCCATCGTTGCTGCCAGGTAAATCTTGTGTTGTCTATGTGAGCTAAGAGTCATTACTCAGTTATTTGAGTACTACTAGGTTGCTTTCCATAGATCAACTTAAGAGTAAGGATTGTCACGTTAAGGATGAAGGTAATTATGTTTGCGATAAGAACAGGAAGAGCATTTATTTGTATTGCATATACGATCCAAAATAAGAGACCAGTGATGAACATCAAGAGCATCACAATCGACACATCCTCAGCCTTTTTAGTTCTCCATGTCTTTATGACCTGAGGTAAGAACGCAATAGTCGTTAATGCAGCTGCTAAAAATCCGAAGGTGTTTGGTCCTATTAGATACTCAAGTGAGGTAATCATATATAAATTTATTGATAAGGAAACAAGAGGTATTCATCTTCTAATCCCTTCTGAGGTCCATTCCCTAAATTGCGCTAATGAAATAGGGTTTTCTACCCAATCAAAGTGCATATTACGGCCCTGACCAGTCAAAGAAGCAGAGGTCCTATTCATTTCTATACATACTCTGGCAGCAACATCTCTTCTATCAAATGGCATTCTTGAAAGCAATTCAGCATCTGGAGTTTCACTTCTTAGGTTTCTAAGCCTGGCTTGCAGATTTTCTGTTCTACACCATTTTATCTTGTACTTATTTCGCTGGCTTGAATAACAAATATAAACTGTATAAATATCTTCTATCTCAATTGGTCCAGCAAGTGATGATGATCTCTCTTGATATATTTCTTCTACTCTAGCTGGAGTGGGAAAATGATTTCTTCCTGTTGGTCTTCTCGTGATCCATTCAGTCCTACCTGCTTCACGACCTTCTATACCTCTATATCTAGAATTTGAATAATTTCTAAGAATATTCTGTTCTGCATCGTAAGCATTTTGAAAAGAGGTAAATACTCTTGTTCCTGTCAAGACTGCATCGGGCACTGTTCTTCTTATATCTAATATCCTATTTGCAAGTTTCTTTGGCCTGCTAACCCCGACTTTATAAGCAGAGTGAATATCTGAATAGAGCAAGTAACAAACATGTCCATCTGGATATTGATTGATTCTATGTTGCATTCCTGGTCGATCAAGTTCTGGTATAGAAGATTGCGTACCAAAATCCTTTCTAACTTCTCTAGATCTCGATGTGGAATTTATATCTTGATTTGTCTTTATGCTTGTAGTTTCTAAGCGAGGTTGGTTCTTATTTTTTTCATCGGCACTTTTAGCTTTTAACCATAAATATATACAGGCAATAATGAGTATTAGAACTAAAAACTCCATTATTGAGTCCTCCTTTTCATTGATAAGAGGAAGAATAAATTAAAAGAAGACGAAATTGATGAGCAGAAACGAATTAGTAATACTCACAAGAGGTGCTAGCTCTAGAGAGGGAACATGACCCTAAGAATTTTTCCTTTCCTCTAAGTAGTAATGAGTGAGCTGTTTGATGTGCTCAGGGCTAAGGCAACTAATCCTTGAGGTCGCTGGTATTTCTAGAAGCGTGCAAACAGCCAGCAAATCATCAGTGCCAACTTTGAGCTGCTCAGCTAGCTCTAAAACTCTGATCGTCATGCCTTTTGCGTACTTTTTGCGTACATTCAGATAT
Source organism: Prochlorococcus sp. AG-409-P01 (assembly GCA_003215335.1). Classification (GTDB taxonomy): domain Bacteria; phylum Cyanobacteriota; class Cyanobacteriia; order PCC-6307; family Cyanobiaceae; genus AG-409-P01. Next base: position 1,765 of record QCKM01000019.1, read on the forward strand.
AACGTCTCTCCAAGTTCTTCTGATAGAGGGGTTTCTTGGCTATTTACCTAGTGCCCCCAAAGCACCCGCGCTACCAAGCTGCGCCACGCCCAGCTAATTACATTCTAAGACATAGGAAGCATATATGAAAAAACTTGATGCCAAAAATGCTCAATTAATTTAATATAGATATTATTTTAAAGCCTCATAATAGACATTTCCAATATAGGCTGAACCAATGTCAGTAGTATGAACAGCATCATAAAATGACTGAGGAGGCATATCTTGCGTAGAGATCTCTAAGGTTTTAAAATCAAAGGATTTGGCAACATTTATATAAATCGAATTAAACCTGTCTAGAACTATGCCTGATTCCGAGGGGGTCATTTTTTTGCCATTGGAATCAGAAAGCACCTGTCTCGCATCGTATCCCTTCCAATATGCTGGATATAATTTTAAGTAGTCTATAGCAAAAGAGTCAGGTTCTATAAAAACAATCAAATCATCCTTAGGTATAGAAAATGAAGTGAGCAATGAGCTAAGTTCCTGAAAACTAAAATTTAAATGGCTACGATATTTTTCATAAGTATCTGAAGACGACCAGTCAATTACAGGGGAATTATTATGCCGTGAGTTAATGCTTGAAATACCAAAGCAACAACCATCCAATAACGCATGTTCATACGTGGTAAGTTTGATTCCAATAGTATAGTTACGATGAAAACGTACTAGAAAAGAATTTAGACCGGCAATGAGATTAGACCTGATATTAAAGTTAGAATTTGAATTGGAGTCAGCCAAAGTGCGTCCGTAATCCATAAGAGAATTGACACTGGTTGCAATTACATATTTGTATGGCTTATTAATATTTTGGTGATCCGATTCTAGTTTTAATAGAAAAAGCTTTAAGGTCTTCATGCATCCAAGGAGTCCCTTGCCCGACTTGGCAAGGTTAACTGATTTAATTCCAGAAATAGCTGAAAAAATATCTGTAGGTCTTTTGCCCTCATTAGTATGTGATGCTTCAGTTGTTGATCCTCCACAAAAAAATACATATTTGTCACCAGGTTTAACTTTGTCAAAATTACTTGGTATAATAGATCCCAAAGAGTCTGTTCTAAATACTATTGGTTCAAAAGACAACTCTTGTCTCAAGGAGATTATGGATCTATTATAAGATAGATTAGAGTTAGCCTTATTAACAATCTGAGAAATATCACTTGATGACGTATTTAGTTGATTACCTACTGATTTGGTGCGTGAGCGAATTATTATTGAATATGAAACTTCAGCCACGATAAAAGTAAAGGCAAGAAGAAATGCTAAATAGTTAAGGGTAGAGACAATCCTGTTTGAATTGTTTGAACTATTTGAATTTGATTTAGTTAGTTTAAGCATGATACTAGAAGATTAGAACCAAGGTTATATTTGAAAGAAAAGAGCTATTAATAAATTCATTTGGGCTTCTCGGAAAGCCTTTTGAGAAGCATAATAGAGAAGTGTTAAAGTGATTGACGGTAGGGTTCATAGAAAATTCATAAGGAATTTGTCAACCGGTAAGTACGAGCAAATTACATATTGATGATTATTCTACGAGTCGGAAGAATAAAGGTAAGGTTGGACTGACTGTCTAATATGGCTGTCAGAGAATTTCCAGATAAATCTGTCAATATAAAAATGATATAGTTGAAATAAGAGAGGGATCAAATAAAGAAAAGAATAGTGCATTGATCCCGAGATCATTCTAGGCATTCCAAAGAATGCAAATACTGTCATTAAAAATGAATAAGCGATTACAAATATTATTCGGGTGGAAAATCTTCTATTTCTTAAAAGAGAACCAGGACTGCTAAATATTGTTCGATTCTTCCTACTATCCAGTGTCCACATAAGTGCAATATATTGAACCCAATGCATGCCAACACCTATGGCAGAGGCTATTGCAAGATCCTTAAAAAATAAAATGGGCAAATAGATTGAGATTCCAGTAACTATTGGCAAAAGTGTGGTTATTTTTGAATCTCTTAATGGGAAAGATAAAAAGTATATAAAAAAGAAGTATCCAATTAATAGAAATATTAGATAACTAGAGAACTTTGGTAAAAGCACTAAACCAGAAAAAATACCTGGTCTAACAAGTCCTAAACACAAAAACAAAAGAGAAGGTAAATAAATTAATAATGAGAATGGGTTACCTCCTCTTCTTGAGATCTTTGAAATGCCAACACTTTGCCTAGTAACATGCCAGCCAGATGCAAGGTAGTGGAACAACAGAACAGCAGCAGGATTGACAAACCAAACAAATGTAACGATCAAAAGAATATATATAGGTAAGAATATTAATTTGTATTGGTTGGAATACAACCATTGCCAATTAGATTTATCAAAAAAGAAAAGCCATGTAGATCCAAAGTGTGTCTCAGCAAACAAAAATAGAACTATTATGAATAGAGCTGAGGAAATAGAAGGGAAAGAAGAAATAAGATATAAATAAATAATAGGAAACCAAAAGGGAAAGAATACAAATAAGTAGTCGAAAGGCTTATTTATAATACTGGAGGTTTTGATGGACATATGCAATATTTTAAATATTTCGCTTTGCACAAACGGTGAAGTATCCTGGTGTAAATATCAGCTCCTCAACATTTTTCTTGTATGAATAAGACTCCAAGGAGTGTTCTAGTTCAGATAGCTTTTGTTTGTCAAAGTATTTAAGAGGTTTATATTTATTTATACTAGTTGATTGTAAAGTGAAGCCAATATCAGCTATCCATTCAGAAAGTTCTACCAGGGTATGTTGAGTTTCATGAGGATGAATAACTTGATCTCTAAACCAGGAATAAGAGTGCTGTTTATTATCCATAGTGTTATTCATTCGCTTGAACAAATTATATGCTGAGCTTTCACCATGCCAATGGGCATAGTTTTGCAAAAACGACAACATAGGTTTCCTGCCATATAAATGATAAAGGCCAACGTAAAGATATCCTCCTGGCTTCACATATTTACTAATTTTTTTAAACGCCTCTCGACAATTTTTAGTGTGGTGCAAAACTCCCATACTCACAACTAAGTCATAAAGTTTGGAGTCCTGATATTCAAAAATATCAGCAACTTTATATTCTGCAAATTTATTCAATCTAGTAGAAATATCAGAAGCAATATCAACAGCTTTTTCAGTAAAATCTATTGAAGTTAATTGCTTTTGATAGTAATGCAATAAAGAATTAGTCAACCATCCAGTCCCGCAGCCAAATTCAATGATTGTTTTAATTAATGGTTGCCTGAAAAAATTACACCTTGACAATAACAACTGATGTAGATCTGGGTATTCTAGGATTTGATTAGATTTAAGAATGTTATTTACGTAAAAGTCTCTATCATCTGTATAGTTAAATGGTTGATCTTTATAAAACTCTTTAACAGTTTTCATTTCTACAGCTTAAAAGAGTGTATATATAAATGGTGCGACAATAGAGCCTTGGGCAGTCACAAGAACCACCGCTAGTGCAACTAGCAATATGGCAAAAGGTAATAGCCAACGCTTTCGTCGTACGATTGCATATTTGACTATTTCCTTAAGTATCGAAATGGTTTTCATTTAGTACTGATCCTTTAGAGTTGATTTTCCTTCAAGGTCATTAGTATTATAATATGATTTTATATTCTTAGCAGATTTTACAGTGAAAAGTACACTAAAAAGTCTCCTAAAGAAAGCTGTTGGAGTTATCAAAACATAAAACATCAAACCCAAAACAATCTTAGAGTTAAGCCTACCTAAAAGACTGCCTAATTTAAGCCACATTTCATATGGAGTACGAAGAGAGTACGGCGCAAATATACTAAGGAACGAAATAAATGCTGCCATGGCAATTGGCAAAAGTTTTATAGAGTCATGAAAGAATAGTGGAAGCAAGGTGAAGAAAACTATTAACATAAAAGAAAATAGAAATCCGGACTGTCTTAATTTTTTTTTGGTTGGAAAGCTCATGGGAGATAACTAATTACTAATCAGCTATTAAAAGTGGCTGGTTGAATTTAGATTCAAACCCTGGTCTCAAATTAGACTTGCTGATAATGTAATTGCCTAATACTACAATATCTATTTTTGTGTAAGCAAAGCATCTAAGAGCATCTTCAGGTGTACAAACTATTGGTTCTCCTCTAACATTATACGATGTGTTAATTAATACTGGACAATTAGTTAATTTATTGAATTCATATAATAGTTTATAGAATCTAGGGTTTCTATTTTTTGAAACTGTCTGAACTCGACAACTATTATCAACATGAGTAATAGCTGGAAGGGACGATCGTACTTCATTAATTCGATCAATGCCCTTGGTTGCATATGATTCTGAATTAGTAAGAAATTTCTTTGACAGCTTGGAAGTAAACAACATATATGGCGACTCATGATCTAAATTAAAATAATCATTCATATAGTCCTCTAAAATTGCAGGTGCAAATGGCCTAAATGATTCTCGATTCTTAATTTTAAGGTTCATTGTGCGCTGCATATCAATAATTCTTGGGTCGCCGAGAATTGATCGATTACCTAATGATCTAGGCCCATACTCCATTCGTCCCTGGAACCAACCAACAACCTTTCCATTCGATAAGTATTTTGCTGTTTTGGCAAACACTTCATTGTCGGGTAAATATTCATAAGGTATATCATTGTGATTCAAGTAGTCTAATATCTGACGATCGCTAAAATCAGGTCCTAAATATGTAGAAGACATACCATCTAGATCATTTGAGTTTTCCTTATTTCTTTCTAAGCCACACTCCGTATACAAATAATTCATAGCTGCTCCAACTGCAGATCCAGCATCTCCAGAAGCAGGTTGAACCCATATATTATCAAATTCTAATTCATCTCTTAATCGTCCATTTACAACACAATTAAGAGCAACACCTCCTGCCAGGCATAAATTATTGGCTCCTGTCGAAGATTTAAGATTTTTCACTATTTTAATTACAATTTCCTCAGTGGCAGATTGGATCGAAGCAGCAATATCCATATAAAACTGATTAACAGGTTCCTCAGGGTTTCTTGGGGGCGCGCCGAAAAGCCTTACAAAAGAACTAGATATCATTCTTAGACCTCGTTGATACTTAAAATATTTCATGTTTAATTTAAATGAGCCATCATCCTTTACTTCTACGAGGTTCCTTAGAATTACATCCTTATATCGAGGCTCTCCATATGGTGCCAGGCCCATTAATTTATACTCACCAGAATTGACTCTAAAACCACAATAATATGTAAACGATGAATAAAGCATTCCTAACGAATGTGGAAAATTGATTTCCCACAATGGCTTTAGCCTAGAGTTTTCACCAATCCATGCAGAGGTTGTCGCCCACTCCCCAACAGCATCCATACATAGAACAGCAGCGTTGTTAAATGGTGAAGGATAAAAAGCCGCTGAAGCATGTGAAAGATGGTGTTCACTAAAGAAAAGCTTTCCTTCAGAAAAGCTTTCGTCAATCAAAGATATTTGTTTAATTAGTTCTTGCTTAGTAAATAGCTTTTCATTTATCCAACTCTGCATAGCCGGCAAAAATGAAGAAAACCCACGAGGAGCTGTATTGAAATACGTCTCTAGTAATCGCATGAAAACCCTTACAGGTTTTTCATAGTAAACATACGCATGTATTGGATGATTTAATGAACTTGCAACCTTCAAGCAATAATCTAATGAACAAAATGGAAATCTAGAGTCATGTTTTTTTCTTGTGAATCTTTCCTCTTGTGCAGCTGCCAGAATCTCGCCTCTTTCAGAGACTAAAGCAGCTGCACTATCATGATAGTAACAAGATATGCCGATAATAGCCATTTGCGCAGTGATTAAAGCTTAGATTATGGAATAGTTCAAAGAAAGGGATTAAACAATCGCCTTTACAAGACTATTATAGTCAAAAACCGAACGGAATACTCTTCGGTTCAAAAGTGAAGTATTTGGGGGCCAATACTTTTGATTGATTAGGCAATGAGAGATTAAATCAAGAATATACGAATGTTATCATCACTGCTGTAATTAAAAAAGAATTTTTCAGATGAATTAAACCAGGAAACGATTCGCCGCTAATATAGATAATTTAATTTATTGATACTGGAAAAGCTTTAAAATATAGTTCAATTTAAGCTAAAAAAGCTCATATACAAAAGGCGCCACGGTAGACTCATCGGCATAGTTATCCAGGAAAATTTTTATCGAGATTGCTATTAGAAGAGGTGCTAACCAAAACTTTTTTGTTCTCTGAAGGAAATTGAACAAATTCCCAAGTATGTATATTGCTTTTTTCATCTTAATTGCACTTGTGTGTATGTAGGTTATATACTAGTAACTTTAAAGTGGTTATTTAGATAAAATTTCAATATTGACATCTTTATTTTTATCTACAGCGAGCTCTAAATATTCTAACTGTTCACTTATGTAATTAGATATTTGTCTCGAGCCCAAATCATTAGTATGTATATAATCATATACACCATCATCTGAAATTATTGAGCTTTGATACATAGGAAGTATTACGGGTCTTTCTGTAGCGGGAATTCTTTCAATTGCTTTATTCTGA
>QCKM01000020.1 GCA_003215335.1 Prochlorococcus sp. AG-409-P01
AGCAAATTATTACACCTGAGAAGAATGAAGTAATTCTATCTCCATTTACAATATTTGATGTAGTAAATATGGTAATTAGTAGTGGTGGTAAACCAGTTTTTTTAGATATAGAATCAAAGAAAAGTCTGAACTTAGAACCTAAAAGGATTCAGGAATCAATCACGAGAAATACAAGTTGTATATTAATCACAAACTATCACCTGAATTATAAGTATTTAGACGAATTATTAACTATTTGCAAAGAGAATGATGTAAAGGTAATTGAAGATTGTGCCATTAGCTTTGGCACAAAATCAAGAGGTCAACACGTTGGTTATTACTCTGATGCATGTATTTTTAGTTTTAGCTTGTTTAAGTTTATTAGCACCTACTATGGTGGAGGATTATATGTAAAAGATCCCATGATAAGAAGTAAGGTTGTAAATCAACTTAAATTATATAAAATTATGAGCCTTAAGGAGATGTTTGGTAATTTTAGAACAGGAATAAAGATGTCTTTAATCACAAGCAAGTTACTTTTCCCCGTAATTTTTAGATTATTTCGACTAGGCTTTCATAAAAATATTACGTTTATACGTCGCAATGCAAAAAATGACCCCTACCCAGTTATACGTAAGGAATTACCTGAGCATTATAAAAGAAAAGTTAATATCTTTCAAATTAAAGAGTTCAACAGGCAATTGAAAAATATAAGTAAATACCAATTAAAAAGAGCAAAACATTTCAGGATCTATAATCGAGCTCTTGGTATATATAATAATGTCGATTGCGATTTGTCCAACTCTTATTTGAACTATCCTATAGTTTTCAGGACTTTTGAAAAGAAATACAATTTTATTTCTTATCTAATGAAAAAAGGATTTGATGTCGGTGAATATTATTACAGAAGTTGTAATGTAGAGTCTTGTTTTGTTGAATTTAAAAGCTACTGCCCTAACTCCGAACATTACTCAAGATGTGTTGTAACTTTGCCTACGCACTATGTGGTAGATGAAAAGTATGTAAACAAGCTTGCAAAATGTGCATTGGATTTTTTATATAAAAACCCTAGTTCTATTATCCAATAAAAATCAAACTGATTTATTTCTATGCATTATATAAATCTTAAAAGTCTTAATCTCATTAAGGATGTTCATTTTATACCTTAAGGGGTATTCTTCAGATTGATTAGTACTATTTTTTAAAATATGATTAACTGGATCAGCTGGATCTAGCTTAGATAGATATTCAACTAGATGATTGCCTCCTATGATTAATAGTTCTCGATCCGAAAAAAACCAGTTTACTCTTCTCCATGTAAAAGGTTTTATATTTACTATCTCACCAGCATCAATCTTATCTCTAACGATATGAATAGTACTAGCGAAAAGCTTAAAGTTTTTGTCAGCTAAAGTCCATTTGAAACTATCAAGCCCTCTATAATTAGGAAGGTATCCGGGATGGCAATTCAGAAATAATCTATCATTTTTTACTAAATTAAATTCCGGTCCTAGTATTCCAGTTTGCCCTATAAGTATAACCTTAGACTGGCACTGATCTATTGATTTTCTAGCTTCGTTCTGCCAACTTTTTGTACCCTTAATTAGCAACGATGGTATGTTATGTTCACTAATTAAATTTTGAATTGATTTAAGTTCGCAGAAGAAAACTTCATGTATAAACTCTAAGATTAATTTCTGAAATGAAAATACTAAAGCCTCAATAACTCCTACTCTTTTTGCTACAAATTTGAACAGCTTAAGGTAATAGGTTGAATTCTGCTTAATAATTATTACCTTTTCAATTCGTTGATTGATATTGAGGCATTTAGTAATAATTGCTCTTGCGCTTATTGAGTTAGCATTGGTTAATATTATTATTGGCTTCATTGATCTCCAAATTCATATTTGTATCTTACTATACAGGATAATAGATTTTGAATAAAGAGTTAATTCATCAAAAAGACCTTTCATAAGTAGACAGAATATTGACTATGTCTGTATTCTGTCTATATTGAGAGATAATGGGAGAAGAACTGATAGACTTGCAAATATGAGCCTCGCAAATTAAAAAATTATCACATTCATAGATATAGATAAGTAACTATAAAAAACCTAAAAAAGGGCCATTTTTCTCAATAAGAGTACATCATCACCATTTCCCATCTCTCCCATCAAAAACAATTATTTAGCTCTTAATCAGATCCATCATGAGAGCAAGTTTTTTCTTCGGTTACGACGTTGTAAGAGAAAGTTGGGTAAGTAGATAAGTCTTTTGAATCAGCAGTTTCAAGTTGTTTTCATAGCCAGTTAGAGAGGGACTATCAAAAGTTAGATTTTTTTCGCCAATAACTTTATGACTGCATATTTTTCAGCCATAGTGGCAATGCTGTTCTTTACTATTTCAACATTTCTTGAAGGACTCATAGGCATAAGCCTTGGCACGAGAACTGCAAGAAATACATACCCCAAAATACCCCCTCGCTAACCACTCAAAGCTTATCTATATCGCAAATGAGTTCCCTCAAAATTTCTCTGAAAGGTAATAAGCCGAGCAATGAGATTTCTGTATCTGGAATAAGCACCGGAATTAACAGGATCTATGTATTCAGACATGTTTTCAGACAAGAAATCCAAAAAATCTTTTGGCTCACAAGACTCTCCTCCTCTCCAAGAATGGAACTCTCTATGGATATTTCCCTGAACAACCAAGATGTTCTCGTGGAGATCATCAAGGTCAGGACGAGTTGACTTATCAAATAAGTGATGGCCATCCAACTGAATTGCATTCGATCTCATATTTCTTCTTCCACTCACCTGACACGTGTGATTTGCTGATCTTTTTGCACTTTTGATCGTTCTGGAAATTCTTGATGGTGCTGCTTTAATTCTCGCCACTTCAGCTTTAAAGCAATCTTCAACCACCTCTCCAACCGCTTCGACCCAAGCTTTTCTTGATTTAGATCTACGAATGGAAGAATTTTGAACCATATCTAAAGCAATAGTCGCTAAGCCCTTCTGGCTCCATATTTTTTGATCTTGATCAGTAAGTAGAAAATGCTTTTCCAACTCCAATCCTTCTTGTCCTTCAAGTGAGCCAGCAGTTGTTAAACGACCAATGCTGTTATTTATGCCTTGAGAGTTGCTCTGCAGTATTTTCCAGGTAGTCCTCTTATCAACAAAAGCAAGCTCGCCTCGGATAGCCAGAGGTCCGCCTCCTTCAATTAATTCCTGGGTTACTCGTCTAGTCACAAGCATTTGCTTTCTTCTTCTTCTTCTTCTGAACAAAGCATCTAGAACAATTGAGAGGATTCCAGGATTATGTTCTTCGCAATAACGAGCTAAAGCCTCAACTCCTTCCTCTGTAAAGCGTCGTCTTCGGAGTTCAGGATCCGCTCTTCTATTGACGTATTCAAAATGTTCAGGTTCAGTCAATTCCCATTCGTCATCATTTCTTGAATCAAAAAAGTCGACAATTTCGTATAACTCTTCTACTGATTTGCGAAGAATTTTGGCTGTATCTTTGTCGTTAATAAAGTCTGTCATAACAATCGACCTCGAGTTAGTTCATAAGCGCCAAAACTGAATCTCTCATCTTCTGAAGACGTTCAAAGACTTTCGGGTCGCCGCCAACATCAGGATGATGAACCTTGGCCAAAGCTCTAAAAGAGTTTTTAACGTCTTCCTTGGTTGCCGTTGAACTATCTAAGCCCAACACGTGCCATGGTCGAAAGTTCTCAAGAATATCTATTCCATTAATGCAGGTTGGTCCTGTTCTTGCACGTTCTTCTTCTGGAACAGCAACCCATCTTCTATAAAGTTTCATCCAGTCAGCCTTACTCTTTAATGAGATTTTTTCTCCAGTCATAGACATGCTGAATATTTTGTTCTTTCTAAGTTCAGCAACTGTTTGGCAACCAAATTGACCTAGTACCTTCTTCTTTGCAGTTGCCATGGTCATTGGTTTTGGAGGCGGGAATGGTCCACCATTTACCTTTTCAGCAAAGGCAAGAAGTATTTCATCGGTAATTACTTCCTTAGTTTTTAGCTGTGCAATCAGCTCAAGCACTTCAGGCTTAGTAATTCGTTTGCGCCTTGGTGCCATAAAGCTCTCAGAGTGATTGACAGATGAGTTTCCTTGAAAAAGGTTGAATCTCCTTCCTTTACCTAGCACAAAGAAGCTAATTGATCAGATTCAAGATTTTGCACCTACCAGTTAGCGCTTTGGGGCTTGCTTGTAAGTTTTTTGCGAAATATGTGCGAAAGGCGTTTTGACCCTGTTTTACCCTTCGCTGAGATCCCTTGCAGTTACAAATCGGGGCGACAGGATTCGAACCTGCGACCTAGTGCTCCCAAAGCACCCGCGCTACCAAGCTGCGCCACGCCCCGTGTTTTTTGATTGTAGTTGGTAGCTTGCATCTAAGCCAGAAGAAGAGGGGATGGCATTTTTCCTACCTTCACCCCCCCCCTTTCTTCAAGAACTATCAATTAGCTCAATACAGCTTGCTTAAACAATCGGACGTAATCAGACTTACGAAATTAAACGCTTACTATTCATCTGTCTTGGCTCATTTTGGGACCATATATAAATGACTTTTCGTCATCTCCTTGAACTTTGATTTGCTTTTTTGTTGCTTTAGAAAGTTTCTCTTTCCTAATCAATTCTCCTTCTTCGCCCTGGGGACCATAAAAAATTGGTTTTCCATTGAATTCAAATTTCCCTGGGACTCCATGTTTCTCCCAAAGGTGTTGTTTAGATCCCCAGCATTCGACAACAGAAAACCTTTCTTCGCCGCATATTGGGCAAATCCAACGGGGTCTCCTATCAGGAGGGTGTATGCCACAGACTCGCCAATGATCTCTTACGGCGATCTGATCTAAGTAGGCGCTTGAACGCCACCTTGGTTGAGTTGTCATTGTTTTTGTTTTTGGTTTGAGCATCGACCTTGGCGTTGCCACCTTTCCCTTATGGGTGGTTGGCTGCGGGTCAAAGGGCCAAGTCCCTATCCGCTATCTGGATGCAATATCCAAATGAACTATAACTCGAAAAGGTTCGTATTTAATCCTTTGGGCAAAGAGAAATCTGCCCCTAAAGCTACAAAAGTGATTGATTGTTATTGGGGTTAATTATTTAGTTGTCGAGGTTCAGAAAAGGATGTGAATGGTGAATAAAAGGGTGAGCAAGAAAATAAGAGTGTTCTTTTGCCCGGTGAGGTCTTTGATTTCCGACTGTTGCTGATCGACCAGCTCAACAGCGCAGGAAATCACCTCGTCCTTCGCGGACGCTTTGGTGATATTCATTAGATTAAAAAAATGCTTTGATGTCGATGGAGGGCACACGCCCTGCGCTTTCGACTCACTTATTCTTATGGACAAAAAAGGTGCAAAAGGTTATTGGATCTCAACCTCAACAGTTATTAATCAAGAACTCTTTGCTGAATACGTAGAAAAGGTAGGACCTTGGCTAAAAGAAGTTGGGGGCAAAGTCTTCGCAAAAGATACTGAGCCACAAGGGAAAGAACAAACAGAAGGTGCAAACTTAGCTGTTATTTGTGAGTTCCCTTCCATGCGTATAGCTGTTGAGGCTTATGAATCAGCGGAGTATCAAGAGCTGAGCAAAATCCGCAAAGCCGCTACAGAGAATGCAACCTTCACGATCATGGAAGGGATGGATGAAGCAACAAAACTAAGAAGAGCAATGGGCAAGTAAATGTCTTGTCGGTAGAGCTAAAGCAGGAGAGCCAAGTACTAGTAAGAGAAGAAGGAAGAAGACCTGCGGTTTCATGTCCCTTCAATAATGCGGAGGCTTTGATTCATCTGGT
>QCKM01000021.1 GCA_003215335.1 Prochlorococcus sp. AG-409-P01
CCATACCATGGATACCAAAGAAAATAGGTGTTGCCCAGGTTGGATTGCGGTTGCAACAAAAAAGTCATGTTTAATGGGATAAGACTTTACTGACTTGTGCGATCAAAATTCTGACTTGCTTTGTACTTCTAGTCAGGGTTAAGAGTAGTTTGTGATTTATAAGGTTGGTCATGGGTAGTCAATGTGTAGCGTTTCCCTGGAATTGGGTCTATTAAAAACTGACCTTTTTTTAGATGATCTAGATCTTTTGGCGTTGTCCCTTCAATTTTAGAAAAGGTAGTGATTAGTCCAGAGAAAATCGCATTGCCACCTACAGTGCTAGCAAGAATCGTGATTGGGTTGAAGCGATTAATTAATTTAGGCAATATAGTTTTACCTTTAACAAAGGCTCCTACTAAGGGGAGGCTGATATTTACAACGGGAGTAATAATTGCATCGATCTGTTGATTAGGGATCTTGTTATCTAGAAAACCATGAGGTTCCAAGTAAAGAGATCCAAAAGGATGACGTATTAGGTAGCCGTTTTCTATATTTGGCACAGGTGCTCCAGCAGTTGCTTCGATGGTGAGCATCTCAAATCTTTTAATCATTCCTGGCTTCAGTTCTATCACTCTTTCGAAATTTAGTTTCCTCGCAACATTTGCTGCGCTAGAAGAGCCAACAACAGGTAGAGATCTAGGCAACTCTTTCAGAGTTGGTTGATGCGCATGATCAGAGAGACCTTGCGTCAGGACAAGAAGATCTAATTTTTGTGGTACCTCTAGATCATTAGGGAGTCGACCTTCAACTAACCACGGCCCTGGAGGGAAAGACAAGTTTCCTTTTAGCCAAGGGTCGATGAGAATTCGGAAATCCTCAAATTCGACTAACCAGCTATTCGCACCGAAATACGTTGCTGAGAACGTCATGATGATTGAGTGCAGAAGGTTTGGTGGTTTATATAAATGCTGTCATTCCTAGGGGACAGTTCTGAGAGAAGACAGTGATGCTTAGACAATAGAGCTATGAAATTTAGGATTTTTGTTTAGTGTTTGAAAATGGAGTTTTGGTGGTCGTGTCCATGCCCTTTGTGTAGATGCATTAACAATGCTCTAGTCGAATGCTCTTGATTCTTGGCCAATTGCTTAAGAGACTGAGTTGCCCCCAAAGCAATAACAACTAATGAGGTGGTAGATATGAGATGCAGACCTACTGTCAGGTAGGTATTCAGCTTGTTTTTGAGAATTGTCATGAGATAGATCGATTTGCTTCTATTGAAACAAGTAATTTCATGTAGTGCGAGTTAACTAGTTTGATTAAGCATGATCTTGCAGCAGAAATCTTTTGAAGGAACTACATCGCGAGAGGGAAATACCTTTATTTTCTTTAAAATAGATTCAACTACTGAGGCACTTTTAAATAAGGTTTATCTATGGCCAGCTTTTTGCATTGGTTAAAACTTCGTGGAGGTCAATCAGAAATTGTGAAAGTAGGACTATGCCCTTAATGGTTTAACCACTTGAGTCCATTCGAGTTGTCAGAAATTTAGTTTTTTCAAAGAAAGCCTTGCATAATTATGCTTTAGAGGGATGCTTTAGTTGAATTAGGAGTGCTGCAACATGCCGCTACCTCCAGCCGAATGGATTACAAGCACTCCGACTCCATGGTTCTCAACCTCGGAGCTTCTTGAATACCTAGACATAACCGAAGATGAACTTGACTTGTCGGCTGACTTGTTTGTAGAAGGCATCCATTTTAAATTTGAAAATGCCAAGGACAAGACCAGTAGACGGCTTTGGAGGCTTGACTTGGTGGATGAACTGTTATGTCTTCCTATTCCTCCTTTGGAGAAGGAGGCTATGCTTAAAGCCGTCAATAATCACATTATTTGCAGTAAATAAAACTAGCTTTCATTCGTAGACAATAGGTATTCAATGCCTATTGTCCAAATGTCGATCAGATTATTTTTGTTGTTAAATTTAAATTGGATATCAAAGTTTTTCCACAAGCTTTTTGTGTATATGTAGACTTCATCGCCCAACCGTGTCTGAGCAGAAATAACTATATGTCTCGGTTTCGTAGCTGATTGGCGTTCCTGATACTTAAAAAATTTAGGCAGAAAGCACGATGTTTATTTTTTTGGACATCTGTTAGGAATGAGCCATCTTGCAATGCTGGCATGGAACTGCTTCTCCCTTTGGCTACAGGAGGTATTTTTTGCCTTATAGCCTTGGCGGCTCTTAAGGGACTGCTTAAAGAATTTACGGCAAGCTTCCAATGACTAGGTTCAAAGACTCATTGCCTTTATAAGTTCTTGATGACTCAGGCCAGAAGAAGCTTGATGTGCCTGGCAGATGTTATTAATAATGAGTTTTATATGGCCATGGCTTTAGGGACTTCCCGTAAATTAAAGACAACAATGCTTTTATGTCGATAACCAGCTAAAAATTAAATTATGTGCGACCCTATGAGTTTGAATTTATCGTTAACATAACAATTTAAGTAGGGATAAATCGACGTTGATTTTTTTCAGAACTTATGACTAGATATTTTTGTCCATATTGTTTGCCATCACAACAGACTTATAAGATGCGTGATGATGGTGTCATGATCTGTGGAGAGTGCGGAGACCCGCTAGTTGAATTTAACAGGGTTGATTTTAAAAGGATTTTTTCTTTGATAGTAGTGGGAGTGTTCTTGGCACCTTTAATTGTGTTGGTTTTTGCTTTCATCCAAGATCACAAACGCTATTTGCCTAGGCCTCCTCATGAATCATTGGTGAATCTGGATAAATTGTCTATTCACGATTTGGTAGACATTTGACATATACCTATCTCCAATAAGGCTCTTGGATTTAGATCGCTAGCTTTGTTATTAACCTGACTTTTGCTTACTGATTAATGGGACACTTGTGTGAGCTTCGTTTGGTATTGCAAATCTGAGTTGGCATAGACAAGAGAAAGGCTCTCAGTGAGTATTCTTTCTTATCGCGCGTATTCCATTCATGTGGTTTGCTTTCCGAAAGATGACTATCAATCTTCATGGCGTATCCAAGAAAGTTAAGCGAGGCGTATTATCAATCTATTTTGGAGGCTTATAAAAAAGGAGATCTTTGGTCCATTGTGCCTAGACCAAATGGAACTCTTTCTAATGATTGGTTTGCCACTCTCAAATATTGGAGGACTACTGGCAGTTCAACGCTGAAATGATAAATCATTTGGCGTATTTAATTATTTAGAAGCTATGCACTCCATGCTATTGGAGGCATTATTAGAACATGGACCCTTTACTTCAATACGGACCAAGTGAATATGGAGGCCCTGGGCCAATAACTATTGCAATCGCAGTTGTAGGGGTATTGGTTGGTGCTTGGTTGTTTGGTGCTGCAGTTACTTTGATTACGAAAGGAAATAATCAATTGATATCGTCTAAAAAGGATGAGGATGAATGAGCCTTCCGTGTTGGTGGTTCAATTGTTAGTTTTTAGTAGAAAGCTTTTTTAGAAATCACTTAAATAGTTGGAATGCTTCAGAGGCTGTAAGGATAGTCAAAACACTTTGATCTTCGGTAAGGCTTTCCTGCTCGTATTGTTTTAGCTATTACTAGTAGTAGTGAATGCCTGCTATGAGCTGGGAGTACTTAATAGTCGTGCTGCTTGGGGTGGTTCTTTGCCCTTACACACTGTTGTTTTTTTGGGACTTGATCCATGACAACGGAGATGAAGAGTCGGCTCAAGGCTTGACTACTCAATAACTACAGTCAATTTAAATTACTTGGATGGTAGGTCTTGTGCTTTTTAAGCGCCTGCTATCTATGCGAAAACTTGCATTAATAAGAATTTAGCGTTTACTTGGGTTGTTAAAAACGTATGTCTCGTGCATAATTTTTGGCCACCCAGATCAGATCCAGAAGGCTTTTCTATTGAAAAGCTTGCTAAAGCTTCTAGGGAGAGGCTTGCCAAGGCTTCTAGAGAGATCCGTGAAATTCCTCTTAGGAAAGTTTCTCAAAAAGCTTCAAACTCTTTATCAAAAAACAAGTTGGGCTCTTTTAG
>QCKM01000022.1 GCA_003215335.1 Prochlorococcus sp. AG-409-P01
TCGATTGCGAAAAAGGTTAGGCCGTCAACTTGGTGAACTGGAATTGGTTGCGAGGAGTAACGATGGTGAACGAATTGGGCCTGTAAATCTCACCCCGGAAGAACAAGAATGGCTATCCCAAAGACCTCAAATTATTCGTAAAAGTTGGGAGGGAAATGTACTTAAGGCTGCTGACCGAATGCTTGCTCAGGGTCTAGTTAATACACTTGCAATTGATGAACTTCAAAGAGCATCTTCTCTTCAGTTGTCTGCCCTTGGAGATTCGAATAATCCTTCACGCAGTCTTGGGAGCAAATTGCTTGCCAGTTCTTTCCAAGGCGGAAGCAATCTTCGTATAGACCCGGCACGTAGCCAACGTCTGCTTGAGGAACTTATAACCAAACAGGGTATCCCCACTATTGAAGTTACTAGTGGTGATCTGATTACACGAAAGGGTGAACTTATAAGTCCACAGGCTTTTGACGTGCTTGATTATTTTGGCATGGTAAGTAGAAGCCCCAAACCTTTTGTTTGGTTTGGTCGTTTTAGTGAGTCGCTAGCGAGTTGCGGAATCTTGTTGTTGATCTTGAGAAGCGATAAACCTTCACTCGAAGCAAAGCATGGCTTGTTCGTATTGGGATTACTTTTTATTGCTCAGGTGAGCAAAGTTTGGTTTGGAGCTGCTGTTAGTCCGCTTGCTCTTATTGTTCCGCCAGTACTTTTGATATCCCAATCATTGGGCTCTACATCTGCACTTGCTTGGATGGCCGTAGTTAGTTTGTTTTGGCCTATTCCTGTAAATGGGTTAGGTGAAGGCAGGATGATTATTGCCTGTGTCGTTTCAGCTTTGGTGTCAATACAGGCAGTTCGAATGAGAAGCCGAGCGCAACTTTTGCAAATGGCAGTTTTATTACCTTTAGGAGCTCTTTTGATTGAATGGGCTCTTCTTAGGATTCAGTTGATTCCAACTAATACGGCTTGGAGCAGATTGGCTCCTAACTCTGATGCGCTTGTTTCTGAGGCGTTGCTTATGGGCGCTTTATTGATGCTGGCTATTTTGATGATTCCTATCCTTGAGAGTATTTTCGGCCTAATTACAAGGGCAAGATTGATTGAATTAGCTGACCAAGAACTTCCTTTGCTAAGACGATTGTCTTCAGAAGCCCCAGGTACTTTTGAACATACTTTGATGTTGTGCGGTCTAGCTGAGGAAGGTGCTAGAACTATTGGAGCTGATGTTGACTTAATTAGAACAGGTGCTTTGTATCACGATGTTGGTAAGTTGCATGCTCCACAGTGGTTTATTGAAAATCAACTAGATACATCTAATCCTCATGATGAATTGAATGATCCTTATGCGAGTGCCAATGTTCTTCAAGCCCATGTGGATGAAGGTCTCAAGTTGGCACGAAGATATCGACTACCTCAGCCAATAGCTGATTTTATTCCAGAACATCAAGGGACTATGAAGATGGGATATTTTCTTCACCGAGCAAGGGAAGCTGACAATTTTGTAAATGAGAAGCACTTTCGTTATCGGGGACCAATACCTCAATCAACTGAGACAGCAATTTTGATGCTTGCGGATGGATGTGAGGCCGCGTTACGTTCTATGGACCAATCAACTACTGATGAGCAGGCACGTGAGGCTGTTCGTAAGATTGTTGATTCACGTCTTCTGGATGGTCAATTAATTGATAGCAGGCTTAGTCGTACAGAATTAGAGTTGATTGTCAATTCATTTGTTCGTGTTTGGCGAAGAATGCGACATCGACGCATTCCTTATCCATTGCCGATGGCTAGATCATACCCAGCCTAAAAAGCAAGTCTTTATTAGAACTAGAGACGACGATTTTTGCGATGACCTGGGCGGCACCAATAAATCAAAGCCAATAGATTAAGTAAAGCCAAAACTAATGAAAGCCCACTAAGAGATTGAGGGTCTCTAACTAGTACTAGACGGACAATCCCATATGGCAAAGAAGCGGAAAGTGCCATAGAAAGAGCAACAATGGCCAAGATCACACCCCATCTTCTTTCTGCCATTAGTCCTGCTGAAGCAACTATTCCAACTACAGCAGCTGGCCAGGCCAAGCTAATTGCCAGACTAATATTTGCCACCTCTAGGGGAGGTCCATCGAAAGCAATTAGACCTATAAGGGGAAGCGCTGTGACATTGGCAAGCAGGCCAAGCCAAGTCATAGGCCAGTAACCGCGAAGATAAGGTTTCATGAAATAAATGCATTCCTCGAGAGTGACAGGATAAGCAGATTGGTTATTGCGACGTCACACATTTTTTGAGATTTTCATCTAAAGATTAATCATATCTTGAAGATTAGTCTTTGTAGGGAGCTTTTTTGTTTTTTTGTAAGTAAAAGGAGAGACTTTTTGTTTGTTTGGTTTATTTGTAAAACTATAGGTTTTTCTTGTTGAACCTTTATTTGTTATTCTGTGGCTACAAAAATGTAGGAATAGCTGCCTTACTTTATTCGGAGATAGATTTTGAATGATTTGAGCTTCAATCTCTTCCCTATGGTAATGTTTTTTGTATGAATTTAGTCTAGTTATAAAATAATCAGGTGTCTTTTGTAATTTAGCTAGATAAATCTCTGGCAAATTCTCTTTTATTAGCAGTCCTTTGTTACAGGTTTGCATTAAGTGAGTCGATTCGTGGGCCAAGACTTTCCAAACTTCACTTGGACTATTTTCTATGTTGTTTGCACATATCAATAAAGCATTTTGATGACTATGAAAAGCACCTAAAAGTCCAATAGGGCAATCTTTTCTTACCAATGTCCTAGTTCCAGAGCTTTGGATTAGCTCTGCAAAATCATTTATGTCAGACCAGGTGCTTGCGCTTGATGAAACAGGTATAAAAATTCCAACAAGCAGGAAAATCATCCTTGCCAGTGAATTTAAATTGAGCATGCGAAATAGGCTTTTAGACCTGTTGGACTCACGATTGGACTGACGAGTGTCCAATTCACCTAGCCTCTGCAGATATCAATTTTTTGATTCTGAAAGAGCTGATGCCACTCTGTCTACCTTTTCGTGGAAGGACTGTTGTTTGTCTGTTCGAGTATTCACCTTCAAGGTTGTATAAATCCTAAGTGCGCCCATGCTATGAACTTTTTGATGGCAAGCTTGAATGCATTCGAAAACCTCCTTCCATTCACCTTCGATAGAGGTGCCATTTGGTCCTAGTTCATGTTCAAGGCCAGCTTGATGAATTACTTTTTGAGTGGCTGCAATATATGGAGCAAGCGATACGCCTGATCCGATAGGGACAATGCAGAAGTCGACACTTACCCACATTGCTTTAATTAGGTCTGAAAGAGAGCTATTTAGAAGGCTAATGCACTTCCTAGACAAGTAATCGGATATTTGACTGTTCTCCATGAGCCGCTAACTGTCATAACCTCAATGCCAATTGCTCGTTGTTTGATAGGGCACTTAAGGCCTTGTCCTTCACACCAATTTTTTGCTGCATCTAATGCAGCTTCCATTGATTCGTATGGTGCATCTAAAACAGGATGGGGACTTCCATCAAGGCCAATAAGTCGATAAAGCTTTTTGCGGAGCACCATGAATATTCTTCCCACGAACCACTAATTTTCTCATGCCTCTAAGGAGGTTGCCAAAACATTGCGGATAAATGACTTAAACAGACTAATTACTGTTAAGAGATTATGGCCTGGCTTTAAATGCTTGGGAGAGGGCCTGCTTCGAGTGAATCACGTTGTGGATGCAGAGAATGGGTTTTAGTTCCTGAAACAAGCCGGTTTAAAGCATTTACAAAGGCCTGAGCTGCTGCTACTACAACGTCGGTGTCAGCTGAATGGCCTGAATATAGTTTTCCATCTCTTCGAAGACGAATAGTCACTTCTCC
>QCKM01000023.1 GCA_003215335.1 Prochlorococcus sp. AG-409-P01
CAATTTGTGATAGATGTTGAATACTACATCCACCACATTCGTTTGATAATTCGCATGGTGGCTCTCTACGTAAGGTTGAGGATTTAGTTATTTTAATAATCACACCGAAATAGCTATTGCCATTATTATTTGTAAGTTTTATTAGCGCGCAGTCTTGAGGAACGAGACCTGGAACAGTAATCACACAATTCTTATATCTTGTAATACCTCTGCCGTATATATCCAGGTCTGTACATCTAACAGCAAGTTGACCACCCTTGGTAAGAACATCGTTTGACTCATGCATCTTTTCCTGATCCATAGAGATATTGTAATAAAAACTTTCTTTGTAGTCTTATCTTGGTCTCAATAGAGCCTTGAGATTGGACTACTATGAGACCAAGAAGATATCTGTTACATCGTACTTGTTCTCATAGACGCAACTGAATGAGAGTGTAAATAGAACAATAAGAGGATTAAGTAAGGCAAGTTTGACTCATTCCAAGCATGCCACAACATGGTTCAGAAATATGTTGTACAACTGTTCTCATAGTAGACTTATAGTGTGTCACAGACTAAGACTTATGCAGTACCCAAGAGAATAGTCAGAAGCACGTTGTAGGTAAAAATTGCGTACCTGTTATATAAGCAGTTACTCATTGCCGAAAAGCCTTTTGCCAGAAGTCTTTTGAATTTGCAATTTTAATTTGGACAGGATATGGACAAAGTAATTGGGGCGATAAAGCTGTTTTGTTACCAATTAATGGTGTAACGAGAATCAGGTGACTGGTGCTTCTACCGAATAGGAATATGAAATTTAAGCTAAATCTCTGTTATCAAATATCCTCTGCAGATCATAGGTTGCATAAATACCCCTAAGCCTGTAGATATCAAAAGATTAGGAATTAACTTGTATTGATAGTCTAATATAAGACTTGATTCTAGTCTCAGAATAAGACAAATTTTGTACGGGTTAGAACAGAGGTATTGCTTGCATTGTCTTCGTTCGTTCTTAGGTCGGATTTTATCTGGACCTTGTTTAAGTTGATTCTCCTGAGTGCTGTTTTTCTTCAAGTAACCTTGATCATGAATCAATTCGACAAATACTCTGCGTATAGAATTATGGAATTAAAAGAAATAACTTATTCTCATTGGTTCACTTGAAGACTAAAGCATTATTTGATTAACCTCAATGACTCACTTATGCAATAAACAGAGACCCTTGAGTTTTAGCATTCTCATATGAGACTATATTATAGTCTTAACATAAGTCTTATATGAAACAGCTGCGCTCACACTCAGTGCCGGTATAACTCCTTTAGTAATTGGTACGCCTCGTTTAATCTTCGCATTGCTTCAGTTGATCCTCCTGCATCTGGATGTGATTGCCTTGCGAGAATTTTATACGCCTCCCTAATTCGAAAAAGTGTGACAGATGAACCTGCTTGTGTTGGCAAACCTAATAGTTTAAGAGCTCCATGAACCGTCATTGTTGACTCAAGAGTTTGGAATGAGGTGACATTCTTACTCCTTTTGAATTTACTGACAAAGCGTCGTATTAGTGTTGGCATTCTTTCAGGCAATGTATTTGTGGCAAATGGATCTTCAAGAACACCAGCGATCACAAGTACCACAGCCAAAGCTGGTTTCTCATGTGACCATGATTTGCAATAACTTTTCATTACCCTATTTGCTGCGCTCCACGTAAATGGTCTTCCTTCTGCTTCATCTGTTTGAGTCCAAATGTCCCTTGATAGCCATAACATACTGGCTTCAATAACCGTATCTCCTGGTGCTTGACCATATAGTGAATTCCAATGCTCTTCAGCAGCATTCCTTGATTTTTCAAGGTCTACTTCAGAGACAGTTGGTAGTAGGTTTGAAAGCTCATCTTTTGTAAAAACTTTATTAGTTGACAATGTTTCTCTGAGCGTTTTAGATTTTTTACGCACAAAACCAGGAAGGTCGATTACTCTTGAATTAGATGCAACATCGCATGTCTTAGGATTATTATTAGATTGGTTAAAGCCTTTATCTAGTGAGGGATCATGCAAATCTGTAATCTCTTGCTGTCCAATTAATACTAAAGCTTTTGTTTCATAATACTCTGTTGATTCACTATCTTCTATCTCTTCAACTTGAGTTGTTTTTATTGCCTTATCAGCAATTGTTTTTGTTATGCCAATTTCATCATTATCTTCATTAGGAAGTACATATTCTAATAGTCTTGTGAATACAGCTCCTCTTGACCTTAAACCCCATTCTTTCTTCAAGGCATCAAACTCATCTATCAAATGCTCTGGAAGATCTACTGAGATTCTTCTTGATTTTTTTTCGTCATTGATTGTCACTGTATTAGTAGGTCCTATGTACTCAGAAAAGATCGGGAAATGATTAGTTATGAGTGAATGATAGGTTTTACGTATTGGGGAAGTCTTATTATATTACTTGATTAACATATTAGAAATAAAAAAGTGGATACAAGAAAATGATTATTCTGCTTCACCAGATGATACTGAAAGTACTTTAATAAGACAAATTGCTATTAGAGCTTCCAAAAACACAAAAGAAGCTCTTGTAACCATCGTCTCAGCTTCAAATAACTATAAGAAATTTATTCCTATGGCTGAACACATAATTTCTCATTTCGATATTGTCAAAGGAGTTACGCTCAATATTCAACCCAAAAGAACAAATCTTATCTTTGGTAATAAGACAATATGTTTGGCAGGCAGTGCATATATTAAGGAAAGATTTTTAGGATTAGAATTATTCATTGCCTCAACTAATTTCTTTCAAATCAATACAGAACTAGCAGAAATTACAGTAAGTCTGATTAGAGATTGGTTGATGACCTACGATAATTATGACGTAATTGTTGATGCATATTCAGGAATAGGAACTATCTCATTGCCGTTAGCATGTATTAAAAAGAAAATAATAGGTATAGAGAATAATAAACTAAGTGTACGTATGGCTTCGTTAAATGCAGATGTTAATAATATAAAGAATACGACCTTTATTTATGGAGATGTAGATGAAATATTAAATAATGTTCTGTCTGGCAGGACCGCATTAATTATTGATCCTCCAAGGAAAGGTCTTTCGGAAAAAACGATAGATTCGATCCTAAATAATACCCCTCCAATAATAGCTTACCTTAGCTGTAATCCATCTACCTTGGCTAGGGACTTAAATAGATTAGTCTCTACTAATAATGACTATAAAGTAATATCAATTCAACCATTTGATTACTTTCCTCAAACAACTCATGTTGAAGTACTTGCGTTATTAGAAAAAACCAAATTTACATGACAATTATTTGCCCTGAAAATACATATTCCGCAGGACCACACATATAAACACTACTATTTTCGTTAGGCCACGATATATTTAATGTCCCTCCAGGCAGAACAATATTGGCTTTTTTATCTGAGTAGCCAAGCATCGAAGATGCTACTAATGTAGCGCAAGCTCCTGTTCCACAGGCTAATGTTGAGCCAGATCCTCTTTCCCATACAATTATTTTTAATGTGGAATGATTAATCACCTCCAAAAAATGAACATTAGTTTTGGCTGGAAAAGCAGAATGATTCTCTAGAACTGGACCAAGCTTATGATGATTAATATTAGCTAGTTTGGCTATAGGCACAATCAAATGAGGATTACCCATACCTACAGCAAATAAATCTAGTGAAATCCCATCTATTTCAAA
>QCKM01000024.1 GCA_003215335.1 Prochlorococcus sp. AG-409-P01
CCTAATTCGAATTGGAGGTTAAGCTCAATTAACCCGAGGACAAGAGGCTTAAACGCTAAGATAATTCAATCTCGTCAACCTCGAATAATCTCAAATAAGCAAGATTGGGAATATCCACAAAAACATCAGTTGTATTGGGCTAATTTCTATGTCTTCTTCATTCAGGCAGTAAACATCCAATAAACCTCATGGGGACTTCAGACATCGCAAAATACGCCTATCAGACTCTTGTGCAAAGCAAAAGCCTTGCAGGGTTTGCACACAAGGAGCTAAGCACAAAACTCATGGAGCTGCTTGCTCCAGGGGCACTACCAAACACAAAGCCAATAACCAAAGATCTTCTAATCAAGCTAAGGAGATCCATGTCTGACTTAGAGCAAATCGACTGGCTTGAAGCAGAAGAAGGGGTTTACCCCAAAGCACAACTTTTTGAAGCTCCATGGCTAACATGGTTGAGTCGATATCCATTGGTCTGGCTAGATTTACCTTCTACATGGGAACGCAGAAGGTCTAGACGATTCCAAGATTTACCTAATAATGTAAACAAAGAAATCTACCCAGATTATTATCTTCAGAATTTTCATCACCAAACTGATGGTTATTTAAGTGACCATTCTGCAGGGCTATATGACATTCAAGTAGAAATTCTCTTCAATGGAACTGCTGATTGCATGCGCCGAAGGGTTATCGCTCCACTTAAGCGAGGTTTAAACCGATACGCTGATCGTAATCCCTCAAGCTTAAAAATATTAGATGTAGCTACAGGCACTGGTAGAACCCTACAACAGATTCGTCGTGCAATTCCGGAAGTAGAACTTTTAGGAATCGATCTATCTATTGCTTATTTAAAACAAGCTAGTCAATATCTCAACAATAGAAAAGGACGACTGGCACAACTTTTGAGGGGAAACGCAGAGAAACTCCCCTTCCCAAATTCAAGTATCCAAGCAATCACCTGTGTGTACTTGTTACATGAGTTACCTAAAGAAGCCCGTCAAAACGTGCTTAAAGAATGTTTAAGAGTACTTGAGCCTGGTGGAATATTAATTCTTGCTGACTCTGTTCAAATAGCAGATTCACCTGCATTCAAAAATATATTAGAAGACTTCCCCAAAATCTTTCATGAGCCTTACTATCGCGATTACATAAATGATGATATTGACAAAAGACTGCATTCTTGCGGCTTTGAAGGAATAACGGCCGCATCTCACTTCATGACAAGGATCTGGTCAGCAACTAAGCCCTTAGAAAAAAATCAGTAAGAGCATTCCCTGACAATCCAAATACTCTTTTTACTAGTAAATGTATAGGCTGGCATTGTTAACTTGGAATGGCCCTAGAAGGGGCAAAATGAGCAATCCCTTCAGACTCAGGTGGTTAGAAGACTGGTCCTTCCAAATTGTTTTAATGGACGGTCATATCGAGATAGAAGCTTCAGGCCATGGAATCTCTCTAAGAACAAGTCTTCTACCTGGAGAAAGTCCGCAGACAGCCGCAGATAGACTTATTTCCTCAGAATGGAAGCGTCTAAAAGAACTCAAGCAAGCTTGGAAAAAAGGATATGTCCTTAACAAACAAGAACAAATCCCAACAACCAATACTGCAATGCCGATTTCCAACTTGCGTTAACGAGTTTTGCCTAGAGAAATAAATTTCTAAACCTCCATTACAAATCCTTTCAGCCAAATAAAATCGCCATTTTTTTTTTGTTGCTAACGCTTATAAGCTTCATCATGAAGCTTATAAAACTAAATCTCATATGACAGCAAAAACATCAACTTGGCCAGTTAATTCAAGACGTTTAGCCAAAGAACTTCATGCTGAATTATCTCTAAGCGAACAAAACTGGCATCAACTGAAAGGGAATTCAGAGCGAAGAGCTGCCGAACTAATCTCCGGAGCGCTTACTCAACTTCTAGAGGGTGGAAAGCACTCAGATATCGAAGCAATGACTTGTCAAGCAATTAAATGGCTTAAAAAAGAGCTAAAGGACCCTGGCTGTCCAAAGCATCATTCTTCGTAGTGCGGCGACAAGCAAGCTGGAGACGATTTCCACGGGGACTCCATCTCACATCATCAAAACATTGATGTATCAAAAACAAACCTCTTCCAGTATTTGAATCCAATTGATCGGGAAGTCGTCCTTCTCTTGCAGGAAGAGGAACGCCATCTCCTTGATCTTGAATCTGCCAAATCATCCAATTAGGGGTAACTATCCTTCTAACCCTCAATTTTTTATTTGGATCACAATCATTTCCATGTTGAACCGCATTAATCAATGCCTCTTGAAGACCTAACTCAACTCGCTCAAAAGTTTCCACGCAAGTTACAGGTTCTAAAAGAAGCTGAACAAATGATCGGAGCTGCAATGTGGAAGGATGAACAAAATCCGCCCATCGAAATGTTGAGGGACCAAACAAAACGCCATTGCTCAATTGATGCCGAGCAGCTTTTTTTGAGCTGGATGACATCGCTCGACCTAAACACCCTTTGAACATACCGGGTCAATGGCATGTAGAAAAGCAAAGAATTTGCACCGTCAACGTTAAATACGCACTTTCAAAAACGGATGGTTCAAAATGGCATCCATCAGACGTACTCCTCTCAGTTGATTAATCAAAGGCATATGTCCATCTGGCGCATCTAGGGTCCAGGTAAAGGCAGCTGGGTAACGTGTCCAAACACCTTCCTTTTTCCATCCAATCCTCGGCCAAAGTCGTTCAAAACGACCATCTAATGCTGAAAGAATCCTTGCTTGCACAGAAAAACCAAATTTACCTTGTGAATATGAAATCCAAAGTCTATCCAAAGTGATTAAATCCAAATTTGGAATATTTCCAACCTCACTGAAATAAACGTAACCTCGTTTTACAGCATTTGGTCCAGCCAATTTGCGAAGGGTAGCGCTAGTAAATCGATCAGCTTCTTCAAACCTTTCGCAAAGAAGGTCCTTTTGAAAAGGACCATAATCAATTCCTACTGAAGAAGAAGTAGAGAACCAACCCTCATTTTCATTAGTCAAAATAGCTTTTATAGAATTAGGCTGATGCCTATTCAAAATCTGAAGAATCCAACCTGCTGCCCAATCATCTCCATGAGGATCAAAAAGAGCTAAAGCATTAGTTCCCAGCTCAGCTAGCTCATCAGATCTGGCTTCCAATGTCTTCAAAAGGCTCCGTCTCTGCCTTGAAGAGCCTTTTGAAAAGGAATCCAATAGATCCCGAATGCTTTGGTTGGCGGAAGGGGATGGAGCAGAGATCATAGAAATCTGCAGTCTCAAATTGCTAGGTATTACCCCACTATGTCAGGCATGGGTGCCAAGTCTCATTATTCGATAGACAAATTCCGAGCCTCCTTTGGCCCAGTGGTAGATGTCAGAAGCCCTTCTGAATACGAACAAGGACACTTCCCAGGTGCAATAAATCTCCCTCTCTTCAATGACGCGGAAAGACATGCTGTTGGAATTACTTACAAGCAAGAGGGTCGAGATTCTGCAATCCAAGTTGGATTGAACTATGCAGGCCCAAAAATCTCAACGTTGGCTAAAGAGCTAAAAAAACTCTCAAACCAGCAGACCCCCAAGAAATCTTTTACCAACTCTCAGGATCATTTACGCATCTATTGCTGGAGAGGGGGGATGCGTTCATCAAGCATCCATTGGCT
>QCKM01000025.1 GCA_003215335.1 Prochlorococcus sp. AG-409-P01
TTTCGAGGGCAATAGGCCGTCTTTGCGAGGACTAATTAAAGCGACTGTTAAACGACTTAAGGCTCTCCAGGAATCTGATGCTTTTGATCTGGCGATTCTGCATTGTGAACTACTCCCATTCGTGCCACATTGGCTGGAACAAGGTCTTTTGAGAATCCCTTATATCTACGATTTTGATGATGCTTTTTTTCTTAAATACAAATCAGGAAAGTTCGGTGCCCTTCGCCCGTTTCTAGGGAATAAGTTTGAGCGTGTTATTTCTCGAGCGGCGGCAGTCACTCCTGGTAATGAGTATTTGGCTTCCTATGCGCGCAAGTTCAACGCTAACGTGACTGTATTGCCTTCAGTCGTTGATACCAATTACTATCAGCCAACCAGCATTGTCTCGAAGCGCCCTTTTACGATCGGTTGGATAGGAAGTCCTTCAACAGCTCCTTACCTGGAGTTATTGACAGAACCAATAAAGCAGTTTGCAAATGACTATTCAGTTCGGTTTGTAGTAGTAGGTGGAACTGCCCCTTCGCTGCCTGGTTTGGAGGTTGTCGAGGAATCATGGTCTTTGGAAAGAGAATTGGAATTAATTCAGGGATTCGATATAGGAGTAATGCCTTTGCCAGATACAGCATGGGCACGTGGGAAATGTGCCTATAAAATCATTCTTTGCATGGCGTGCGGCATCCCTGTTGTGGCTTCGCCAGTAGGAGCAAACATTGAGGCTTTGCCAACGAATTGTGGTCTACTTGCTACTACCTCGAGTGAGTGGGTGAATGCTTTTAGGAGGCTTGCTGATGATCCTGCCCTTCGCCATCGAATGGGGTTGGCTGCTCATGGTTGGGTAGAACAGCGTTATTCCTTAAACCGGTCATTACCTTTACTTAAAGGGGTGATCAAGAATGCTTTAGAGACACATTCACAATGTCTATGAAAAAAACTGACAACAGCGATTTAGATAGTGTAAAGAGCTTTGGAGATGAATGGAAGCGTTTTGACCAACAAAGGATGTCTCTAGCAGAGACTGAGCGATTATTTAGTAATTACTTTGATATTTTCCCTTGGCACCTCCTTCCCCCTGATGCTGAAGGTTTTGACATGGGATGTGGGTCTGGTCGATGGGCCCGTTTTGTTGCACCTAGAGTTGGCCTTTTGCATTGCATAGATCCTTCCGCTGCAATAGAAGTAGCGCGGGATGGGTTAAAGGGAAAATCAAATGTACAGTTTCACAATTTGTTTTTAGAAAATTGCGGCTTACCTACTTCAAGTCAAGATTTTGGATATAGCCTTGGGGTATTGCACCATGTTCCGAATACGACAAAGGCAATAAGATCTTGCGTCGAATTACTTAAACCAGGTGCACCTTTATTGCTTTATTTGTATTACGCTTTTGATAATCGCCCAAAATGGTTTCAGATTCTTTGGAGACTTTCCAATTTAGGCCGATTAGTAATACATAAACTTAGGCCTGGGCCTAAACAGTTGATTACAGACTTGATAGCGTTATTTATTTATTTGCCTTTGGCTAGAATGTCTAAACTTATTGAATCCCTTGGTCTTGATGTCGATAGTTTCCCTCTCAGCTACTACAGAAATTGCAGCTTCTTTACTATGAGAACAGATTCTCGAGACAGATTTGGCACTCCTCTTGAACAGAGATTTACGCGTATTCAGATTATCAAAATGTGCGAAAAGGCTGGCCTTGAAAAGCTTAGATTTTCTTCTAAGGCTCCATACTGGTGCGTTATTGGAATTCGAGCAGAACAAATTGATGATTAAGTCGAGAATATTTACTTTTAGACTAGGCTAGAAGTTCAGACTAAAAATAAATAGGTTTAATCTGAAAATGTAGTTAGAACATCGCGAATAGATACTTCTTTGACAAATATTGAGTTAATAGTTCTTGGTTAAAAGAAATTGGAGCAACTAACTCAGAACCTTAGGGTTCTTGTCGATGAAATGTTTATATGCCCAAAAGCTAACTCCAGCAGTAATTGCTATTGGGAGCAAGAAACTTACGAGTTGCAGCGCAACATATAGGCCTATTGAAGCCAGGCAAATGCGTTTGACTAGGATCTTGTTCTCATCAGTCTGCTTCTGCCAGTAGGAAAGAATTGAGTCAATCATTTTGTAGGGAACCTTTGAGCTGAGCTTTTAGCTTTTGATTTTCAGTTTCTAACACTTCTATTTCTTTTTGGCACCTATTAATTAAGCCAAGTGTCCATTCCCAGTTGCGTTGAATACAATGTTCTCTCTCTTGTTCCCAATTTATAGTCATGTCTAGGAGTGGAAATGTTTTAGCAGAAAGAACTGCATGAATCACTGAAGCTCCAAAATGCTCTTGGCGCAAGTCTTCTTGCGAAAATGACTTTTTGATTTCGCTTTTTCTTAGATCAACACTCTCTGTCAGAGGATTCGAAGGGGATCGTAACTAGTTCAACTCTTCAGTCCCTTTTTAGAGCCTCTGGTGAGTGGAGTTTTTGTCCTTTGTTTAGGTCTGGACTAATCCTCTCGTAGGGATTTCAATCTAGGACCTCTCCTTTTTGAATGTTGTGCGCCACCTCTGGTCTTCAAAGGCTTGTGGGGAATCGCCCAGGTCGTATGACCTCAAGTCCCATCTAGGGCGCCACTTCGTAATTCCTCTTGTTAATTAATTGTTGATTTCCTATTATTTAGAACAGAGTCTAATGAATTTATTTGGTGATTGACATTTCATCCCTATCACCTTTGCTTCATCTATAACTTTATCAAGCTTCTTTTCAATTGTTGTTCCTTTGATTGATTTAAGCTTGCCTCCTTTATTTGAATAGTTGGTGCTTTCAGGGAGAATAATGTAGTCATATTGATCCAGAGGCATGTAATCTTCCGTTTCAATAATCTTTAACATTAGTCTATTGGCAAGGTGAGCGGCATATGTCTTGTTTGTTAAAATGGAGCTTTCACTTGAGATTATTGACTTAGCCCTGTGAAATGCAATTGCTTCATTTGCACGAGGGAAGTATCTGCTCTTAAAGTAACCTATCCGTGCATAACCAATAAAAGCGATTACTGA
>QCKM01000026.1 GCA_003215335.1 Prochlorococcus sp. AG-409-P01
AGGCTCTTGACGATATTGTTAATCGTTTGAGAGGTACTCCAGATCCTAAGAAGCGATATTCGTATGTGTTGTGGCTAGCTAAAAAGTTGCCATCTATGCCAGATGAGTTGAAGACCGATTTAGTAAAAGTTAAGGGATGTATTTCGGAGGTTTTTGTATTAGGAAAGCTTGTACACGGCCGAATTAAATGGCAGGGAGATTCTGATGCTCTTATTACGAGAGGGTTACTCGCTTTGTTAATCCAAGGATTGGATAACCTTACGCCGGAGGAGGTTTTGGCGGTTGACCCAGGATTAATTGAAGCTACTGGTCTTCAAGGAAGCCTAACCCCTTCAAGAGCTAATGGGTTTTTGAATATTCTCCTAAATATGAAAGGCCAAGCTGAGCTTTTTCTGTTGGGCAAAACTCCCTCTAGTTAATAGAGTCAATCTCGAATGCTAATGAGTTGGTAGTTCCTTCATGGGTAAGAAGATTGGCTTAGGACTTCTTGGTCTTGGGACCGTAGGCGTTGGGGTTGTGAAAATTCTCCAGACTCCTGATGGGCGTCACCCATTAGTAGGAGATTTAGAGCTTGTAAGAGTCTCGGTAAGGGATATAAGCCGATCTAGGCCTGTTGAGATCTCTTCGGAGTTGATAACTAATGACCCATTATCTGTTGTTGAAGATCCAAGAGTTGATGTTGTTGTTGAAGTCATGGGTGGCATTGAACCTGCTCGAACTTTGATAATGAGGGCCATATCTTTGGGTAAGTCAGTCGTAACTGCAAACAAGGCAGTGATTGCAAGACATGGAGAGGAGATAGCGTCTGCTGCATCTGCTGCAGGTGTTTATGTGTTGATTGAAGCTGCTGTTGGAGGAGGTATTCCGATTATTGAACCTTTAAAACAGTCACTTGGCGGTAACAGGATTGAAAAAATTACTGGAATCATCAATGGCACAACTAATTACATACTTAGTTGCATGGCTGGAGGAGGTGTTTCTTATGAGGAGGTACTTAAAGAAGCTCAGGGGCTTGGTTATGCAGAAGCTGACCCTTTTGCGGATGTAGGTGGAATTGATGCGGCAGACAAGATTGCGATATTGAGTTGGCTTGCTTTTGGAGGACCTGTAGAACGATCTTCAATACCAACTCAAGGCATCAGCGAGCTGGAAGGAATAGATGTTGAATATGCCAACAAACTTGGCTATCGCTTGAAATTAATTGCGTTGGCAGAACGTATTAAGTCTGGTTCTAATTTTGGCCCCCCCCCTCCCCTTGGCAATAACAGTTCAACCAACTCTTGTTCCAGCCAACCATCCATTGGCCAGTGTTAATGGAGTGAACAATGCAATTCTTGTGGAAGGTGATCCAATCGGAGAGGTTATGTTTTATGGCCCGGGTGCTGGTTCTGGCCCCACTGCATCAGCTGTAGTCGCAGATATTCTCAATATTGCAGGTGTACGTCAATTGGGAGAGTCAACTTCAGAAGTGGATTCTTTGTTGTCTTTTAGCAGTTGGCGAAGATGTTCCGTAGTTGATTCATCTGCTTTTACCCAACGTAACTATGTACGTATTGCGGTTGAAGATGCTCCTGGAGTAATTGGATTGATTGGCACGTGTTTTGGTCAGTTGGGAATATCAATTCAGTCTATTGTCCAATTTGAAACAACTAACTCTGGCGCAGAGATAGTTGTAATTACTCATGAGGTCAAACTAGGTCAAATGCTCAAGGCTCTAACGGAGATTAAAGCTCTGCCAGAGATCAAAGAAATTTCTTCTCATCTAGCTTGCCTATGAGAATGATCAAAACCTTCCAATCTGCTTAATAGGAAATCTTTAATAACAACTAAGAAAATTTTGCAGATGCTGACTTCTGTTGCTATTCATTTGCTTAGAACGCTTGTATGTCTTTGAAGTCGAATTCTTTGACGACTAGCACTTCTTAAATCGATATGGACCTCCATCAAGGTGATTGTGTTCAGCTTAATAGCGGTGATGATCTGTTTCAGGTGATAGGGGTTGATGATGATCACGATCGGTGTTGGCTGCGACGTTGGCCTTTGCTTCCTAAGGGCTCTCCAGTTTTTGAAGTGCCGCTTCAACAGATCGTTCTTATGCACAAATGATTTTCATGTTTCTCTTCTAATCCCTTTGAATAACAAATAGACTTGTTGATTAATGCAATACCGATGTAATCGAGTTAACTATATAAGTCCATTTATTTATTTCATTGGTTTGTTTTTGATATTATCTCAGTTATCGTGTCAGCCAAAAAGAAAAAGTGATAATCTTATTGTTGCAAGTGCTGGCAAAATTATTTCTATTGACCCAGCGCAGGCCAGTACATTTGGTGCTTTGCAGCTACTTAGTGCAATAGGAGACTCGCTATATAAGATAGACTCTAATGGTTTCTTAAAGCCAAGTCTTGCATCAGAATTGCCTGACATAAGTGATAATGGACTTACTATATCTATTCCATTAAGGAAGGATGTTTTTTTTCATGATGGCACTCATTTTGATGCACCAGCTATGGTTTTTAGCATTAATCGATTTATGCAAATAGGAACTCTAAATTACTTATTGGGTGGCAGGATTCTTTCTGTTGAGGCTCCAGAAGATCACTTGCTTAAATTTAATTTAACCCGACCTTCTACTTCTTTAGAAGGTCTTTTGACTTCAATTAACTTAACCCCTGTCTCTCCACATTCATACTCTGCTTATAAAGACCGATTTCTAAATGATAATTTTGTAGGAACTGGACCTTATCGACTGACTGCATTTAATGGACAGATGCAGCGTCTAGAACCTTTTGAAAAGTACTGGGGACATCGACCAAAGAACAATGGGATTGATTTTATTCACCTTAGTAATTCAACTGCACTCTTTGGCGCATTACGTTCTAGAGAAGTTGACGTTTTAATTTCATCAGCTCTAGA
>QCKM01000027.1 GCA_003215335.1 Prochlorococcus sp. AG-409-P01
CAATTGTTAATGGCTATCTTGTCTAGAAAATAACGAGATGGATCAATCCTTAGCAATGGACTTGATAGATGCATAGAATACTCTGAAAGAAATCTTGGTAACAACCAATTTACTGGAGCATGTCTAAATGATGTTCTTGTTGAATAGTTCGCGTATAGCATGTACTTTGAATCTTTTACTGATCGCGAATCCCTGTGTAAACAGTTGACTGTATCTGCCAGTATTATTGTGCCTTGAGGTCCAGTTATGGAATTAGTTATTGCATTCTTAGGTGCAAGTGAATCATTATGAGATATCCCTCTTGTACCCCATCTATATTTTTTGTTGTATATGGATTCAACGCAAGAACCTTTGGAAATAATTTCGAGTGGTCCATTCTCTGTTTTTACATCTGAAAGGTACACAAATATCTTTAAAACTTTCGTGTCATCAAAGTCTGAATGCCATAGTTGTGAACCTGAAAAAGCTTTGTTTTTGTTCGATATGTTCGGAGGTGAATGAAGGACCTTCATTTCTGTTAGCAAAGGCTTCTCTCCTAGATAGTTGGTAGCAATATTGATAAAGTATTGATTAGTAAAGTACGAATAAAGCTCTGATAAATATTCTTCGCTAAATTTTTTATGATCGATTGTGACTAGATATTTCTTGCTGGCTTCATTTGAGATTTCTGAATTTCCATCTATTTTTTCTAGAGATAATCTGATGATTCTTCTGTGCTTTTCTACAAGGCCTATAG
This sequence comes from Prochlorococcus sp. AG-409-P01, assembly GCA_003215335.1. Taxonomy (GTDB): domain Bacteria; phylum Cyanobacteriota; class Cyanobacteriia; order PCC-6307; family Cyanobiaceae; genus AG-409-P01. Next base: position 737 of record QCKM01000027.1, read on the forward strand.
GAACTTCATTTGGTTTTAATATATTGAATCCACAATCCTTTAGCTCTTTAGTTTGCTCCGGATTGGCCGAAAATGTAAATTGGCTATGCATTGGGCCTCCAATTTGTCTTATTTTATTTTTCCTCCCTGTAACTATTTCTATTGATCTCCAGAAAATTTTATATGCCGATCTTTTGATCGGGCTTTGATACCACTTTAGATCAAGCTTCGCTATCGACTTGTAGACAGACCTTAGCTTTTGTCTTGTTCTGTTATTCATTTACTGACTTTATGTGTATTGACATCCATTATAACAACATAGTTGAACTTCATATCTAATATTTATGCTAGATGCTTTACAGTAATATTTTACTGACACTTAGGGTTAAGGGTAAAATATATGAAAATCACTTCGAGATTTACCGTATCACCTAATAGGTGATCTGAATGATTACGATGGTTTCCTTTTTTGATGAAATATTGATGAGCCTTTGTAATTGAGATTCGAGTAATTATTTCTTTTGAGGGCCTGACTTTAAGAATCCAAGAGGATTAAAAGCTATCTTGAGAGTTATGCATGACTGGTTTAGACATTGATTTGGTATCCGATTGAAATGAGTAATTGCTTTGATTTGGGTGATCAGTGGCTAGATAGAGACTTTACTCATAGCTAATGAATGCGTTCAATCGCATTTGTTGATAGAACAGGCCAGCTTCTGCCAAAATTCCTTTAGTAATGCTCACCCACTATTGAGCAATGCACTTGTGTGAGCACTATTAGAATCTTGATCTAATAGTGCTCACCAAATTTTTGTTAAACCATTGGAGGAAAAGGTATATGCACTTTCAGCAGATTATTGCTTCGTTGAATAATTTTTGGGCGAATGAAGGTTGCCTACTTTTGCAGCCTTATGACACAGAGAAAGGGGCAGGCACAATGAGCCCCCATACTTTTTTGAGGGCAATTGGTCCCGAGCCCTGGGCGGTAGCTTATCCGGAACCTTGTCGAAGGCCTGCTGATGGGCGTTATGGCGACAATCCAAATAGGGCCCAGCATTACTTTCAATATCAAGTATTGATTAAGCCTTCTCCAGATTGCATTCAAGAGAAATATTTGAAATCTTTAGAGCAATTGGGAATCAATCCAAAGCATCACGACATTCGATTTGTTGAGGATAATTGGGAGTCGCCTACTCTCGGTGCATGGGGTGTTGGTTGGGAGGTTTGGCTTGATGGGATGGAAGTCACGCAATTTACTTATTTTCAGCAATGTGGAGGTCTTGATTGTCGACCAGTCTCTATTGAGATTACCTATGGCATAGAAAGGCTTGCGATGTACCTTCAAAATATAGAAAGTATTTGGGATTTGAGATGGAATAGTGCTGTCAATTATGGCGATATATGGCTCTCCTTTGAGAAGGAGCAGTGTGAGTTTAATTTCACACAGTCTGACCCAATAAGGCAAAAAAAATTATTTGAGATCTATGAAGAAGAAGCCTCAAATCTATTGTCAAAAAACCTTCCTATCCCTTCTCTAGACTATGTTCTCAAATGTAGTCACACATTTAACTTGCTTGAAGCACGAGGCGTAATATCTGTCACAGAGAGAACCGCTATAATAGGAAGAATACGTAAACTTGCTAAAAGAGTTGCAGAAGCTTGGCTAGCCAAAAGGAAAGACTTGAATTTTCCATTGCTGCAATAATTGCCAAAAAGCTTTAACCTAATATTGCTTGATAAGTGAGAATTAGGATTGAGCTTTAACTGATAAATGGTCTTGTGAATTCTAAGAAATAAGTGCCTGAGGAAGGCTTGTGATCTTTCCCGGCTTTGCATCTAATAGGCTAAAATTAATAAGAATCCACCATATCTTGATGTGACAAATGATACGCAATGATTGATTGAATGGCGGAAAATGTATCGAAAGATCCACAGTTAAATAAAAAATGATAGGTGAT
>QCKM01000028.1 GCA_003215335.1 Prochlorococcus sp. AG-409-P01
GAATCAAATAACCCCTACTAAGCCATCAAAATCAGTTGCTGAGCAGGAGCGTGATAGAGGAAATAAGTTATTCACTGTTTCTATATCGGTGAATACGGGGAAAATTGTTAACTTGGTTTCTATTGGTGTCATTGCTTCAGTCATCTTCCTTACCTCTTTGGCTTTCATTACCCGCTAAGTGGAAGTTGTTAACCATACTTCTGTCTTTGTATAAGCAATGCCTCTATAGGAAGGGGGATAACCAGTCTCGCCTCCGAATCGTTGCCATTTGTGGAGAAGCATTAGGTACAGATGCGTCATCCAGATGAGGTGCCGGTAGAGCAAAAGTGGACATAAAAGTGGATATCCACTTTCTGTCTTTAAGAACCTTTGGCGCCTGAGATTCTTTCCCTTTGTTGAGGTCTGGGCTCATGCCCTCGCCGGGACTTGAACCCGGGACCTCTCCCTTACCAAGGGAGTGCTCTACCGCTGAGCTACAAGGGCTTGTGGAAGGTGGGCCGGGTTGGATTTGAACCAACGTAGGCAGAGCCAGCGGATTTACAGTCCGCCCCCATTAACCACTCGGGCACCGACCCGAACCACAAGTAACGACCTTACCAGCCAAAGGAACATTTTTTTGAATTATTTGGTTGTACTTGTTTAGGTGGATACGATCCACCCTATGCGTTCTTATTTCTAGGCATGCGTTTGCTTTTGATAAACGGTCCCAATCTGAATCTTCTTGGTAGTCGGGAGCCGTCTTTGTACGGGGCAAAATCCCTGGATTCCATTGAGATTGAATTGCTATCTCAAGCGAAAAAAGAGGGAGTTGAACTTGACTGCTTTCAAAGTAACTTTGAAGGAGCGCTGGTTGATCGTGTCCATCAGGGCATTGGTTCCATTGATGGGATTCTCATTAATGCTGGTGCCTACACTCATACTTCTATCGCTTTGAGGGATGCCTTGATTGGATCGGCAATTCCTTATGTGGAGTTACATCTAAGTAATATCCATGCTCGGGAGCATTTCCGTCAAAATTCATATCTTGCTGAGCGAGCTGTTGGAGTGATTAGTGGTTTTGGTCCTTTGAGTTATCAACTCGCCCTATTAGGTCTGCTGTCTTATTTACGTCAGCAGCAATCCTCATGATGAGTTCTCTGAGCAAAAGGAAGCCAGCGGCAAAAATTAAATGGTTGTTAGCACCCTCATCGAATGAGTGGTTGCAGCAAGCTATAGCTAATCCAGTTGAAATCCTTATTGATCACGCTCACTGTGAACGCAAAGCGGCTGGAGCTGCTGTCCAACTGATGTTTCGATATCTTTGTGAGCCAGGTTTAGCAGAAGTGCTAAGTCCTCTTGCTAGGGAAGAACTTGAACACTTTGAGCGTGTTCTAACATTGATTAGTTCAAGAGGTCGTTATTTAGAGCCCTTGCAAGCTCCTCCATATGGCGCAGCTTTGGCAAAGAGAATCAGGAAGGGTGAACCAGAAAGGATGTTGGATAGTTTTCTCGTGGCAGGTTTAATCGAAGCAAGAAGTCATGAGCGAATGTCTTTATTGGCTTCTCATAGTCCTGATCCAGAGCTAAGGAAGTTATATGGAGATTTGTTGGCTAGCGAAGCTAGACATTTTTGTTCCTATTGGATGTTGGCTGAGCAGAGATATGACCGTGATGAGATCACGCTTCGTTTGGAAGAACTTGCAATTACAGAAGCCGAAATTCTTGACACCTTGCATCCTGAGCCAAGGATGCATAGCTAAAACACTTCCATTTATCAGCATGACAGGTTTTAAATAGGATCGATTTTCGGTGCAAAGTTCTCTTCGCTTAGGTCTAACGCTTGTTGGAGTAGGTCCTGGAGACCCGTCTTTGTTGACTTTGGCTGCGGTTGATTCAATCCGCTCAGCAACAGTTGTGGCCTATCCCGTTGCCAAGAATGGTGTTGAAGGAGTGGCTGCCACGATTGCTTCAAAGTGGATTCATTCGGAACAGAAACGCTTGCCTCTTCTCTTCCCTATGGTTGCAGAGGTTGAGCTTCTAAGAAAGGCTTGGCGAAAGGCTACTGAGGAACTTGTTGCAGAAGTGGCAGAAGGAGAACGAGTTGTTTTGCTTTGTCAGGGCGATGTTTCTCTTTTCTCGACCAGTTCTTATGTGTTGATGTGCCTAAAGGCGCACCATCCTGAATGTCCGGTTCACCTTGTCCCAGGGATTACTTCTTTTTCAGCCGCAGCCGCAGCAGGTTTTTGGCCTTTGTCATTGCAAAAGGAGCAGCTTTTGGTTGTGCCCACGCCTGATCACCCAAAAGATTTGAAGGTTTTAATAGAAAGGCATGTTTGCCCTGAAAGGATTTTGGTGCTTTTGAAGTTGGGCCATCGTTGGTCTTGGGTTAGGCCCATTTTGGAAGATTACGGTCTTTTGGAAGAAGCCCTTTT
>QCKM01000029.1 GCA_003215335.1 Prochlorococcus sp. AG-409-P01
ATGATCCTTATCTAATACAATTAGACTTCTTCTGCCTGGTGATTTCAAGGGGAGCTCTCTCGCCCAGTGTCCAGCTATTTCATCATTTTGAGCCTTGCTGGCTTTAAACCTATCACTTAATAATCTAATTTTATTAATTATATAAGAATTAGCATTAAATCTATTTTTTATATCCTGATAAAGGCTATTTCTCTTGTTTTTCTCGTGAGTATCCCAACGAGTAAGATTGCTGTAAAGAAGCCTCATGTCATTCGCTCCAAAGTATAAAATAATATATTTAACTCTTTTTGGTTCTAGTGTTTTAGAATGCCAGTATTTAATCGAATAAAGATGGCCATAAGCGCTCTGTCCATCTGCACCACCATTAATAAAGTCATATTTTCCTTTATATTTTCTATCTAAATTATCTTGCCATGTTAATCCCTCAGTGACATATCTTTGATCTGTTGTTGAGCCTCCAATGGTCAAAGCAATATTTAAACTATCTCCCTTTGTTCGACTTCGATACCCTAATTCATCTCTATAGTACCTTATTCTTACAGGCTCCTGCGACTTGTATAATTTACGAGCGTCATAAGTAATATCTCGATCTAATACCAAAGCTGGAATATTACCTAAATGTTTTTTACTTATAAAATCCGACCACCAATTCCCATAAACTAAATCAATAGCAATTAAAAACGTTATTAATATGCTGCTATTGAAAATTAATATTCTGGAAAAACTATTTGTTCTTAGTTTCATGGGCTCTTCAATAAACAAAATTTCTTGTTCATAAGTGTTGCTCTTCTGAGATGACTATCAGATGGAAGCACTACGGATGACAAAGGCATCTAATCTAAAGCCTAGAGCACATGATTGCATGGGGTACTCAGCATAAAAGTAAAGCCTACTCAATCACATCAAGCAAAACATCGGTAGTCAGGAAATTCAGCTTAATCATTAAGCCCAATCTTCTTGGAGCACATCAGATACAACGTGAAAAACCAAAGTCTAGTTTTTCTTTTTCCAATCAATGCAAGAAGGGTCGCAAGACTTTGTAATGAACTGGCATTTCAACCAACTTTTAATATCCTCTCCATTATTAGCGAGAACTAGGCTTTGATGCTCAATTTTGAAATCCATTTATTTAGCCACGTAATCCTATTTAATTCTTAATCAAGACAATTCTATAACTATTCCATATTGCTAATATTTTTAGTTAGAGAAACGATTGGAATCAAGTATTATCATTTTTCTTACATATTTTTACGCCAACCTTTATAAAATAATTTCAATATAAAGCTTGTCAGCTCTATCTAATTCAAGCTAGTAAAGATTGCATTCATCATTTAGTCATATTGACTTTTGAATGAAATAGAGCTTAAAAACTAGAATCAATGTCAATAGACTAACTTTGGTGGTAAATACTTCTCCAAAATCTTGTTCAAATTCCATTTTGAATGTTGAAGCGGCCAATCAGGAGCTAATATCTCTAAGTTATTGACAATTGACAAATCAAAATAATCTGCTTAAAAGGGTTCATGGCCAAAACAAAGAAAAAACTAATCTCAAAGTTGGAATCTAAAGCCAACTTTGACCAACTTGATCACAGATTGGCATGCGGTTGGCATGTCGAGGTAGAAGGCAGTGGGCAAAGGAAGCGATATCTGAGGCAGCTCAAAACTGAAAGGGCAGCTTAAAGGCATCACAGATTGCACATCCATTAGAACAATCCTGTGATTGGTCACAAAATCGTCTTCATAAAGCTAACTACAAAGATTACTCATCATGAAAAGTAGTTTCTTATGGTTATTTCATCTTATATTTGGTGAAATAAAGGCAAAGGCTGCCTAAAAAAGAGATATGAGCACCGACAAAAGCCAGGGACAATCCAAGAATAAAAAGCGCATAGCGTCTGAAATTCGCGATGGACTGAGTAGCGTTCGCGAACTATCCGTAGCAGTTGTTTCTGCATTAATAACTCTGGTAGAACTTCGTCCACGGCCAAACCCATCTCCTCCTCCTCCACAAAAAAATAAACTTCAGGACAGAAACTTTAAACAAATTCATGTTCGTAAAGATCCTGCTCAAAAGGAAATCGACAGAATCGACCAACTAAAAAATCCAACAATGACAAGACAAGACGGCCCAACAACAACCCAAGATGACCAAAAAATTTCCACAAGAGAGATGATTAGAAATCACACTTACCCAGCTTTGGCATTAATCAGTACAATTGCCCTAGTGGTAGGAGTCGCAAGACTAGGTCCAATTGCACAATGGGCAAGGAATCAGAACGAATGCATCGAGACAACTCTCATCTCTAATAGTGCTGACAAAGAAGTACTTTCAAATAGAA
>QCKM01000030.1 GCA_003215335.1 Prochlorococcus sp. AG-409-P01
TGATTCTGTTGTTCGTTTTTGGAAAAAGCAGTTTCAAAAGATCAGAGAAATAATTGTTAGACCTCCAAGTAAATAAAAAAGCCGCCCATTTAGAGCGACCCTTTCATTGATCCGAAGATCGGCTGTCAACCATCTCTATTGTCTCTATCGTTTCTGAAAAATGACAGACAGGTTATTGGCAGGCATTTCAAATACATCATGGTTCTCAAATCCGTTCTTTATTCCTACTTCATGGACCACATCTAAATCCCGAACACCCCAAGTTGGGTTTTGTACCTTTAGTGACTGGTCAAATCGCGCATTGCTTTCACTAGTGTGTTCACCATTCCTTTTGAAAGGTCCATATAACATCAACCATTGATCCTCCTTTAAGAGGTTCCCAGATTCTTCAAACAACGCCTGTGTACAACCCCATGGAGATATATGGATCATGTTGATACAGACGATAGCTTTAAGAGACGATCGAAATTCGTGAGTTAGGGGCCAAGGTCTTTTTTGAACATCCAGATCTAATGGTTGGGGCATCTTGGCAATTAATCCTTGATGCTTAATCCACGCGCTAATACTTTTTCTATAGGAGGGATCCGGATCACTTGTTTGCCAATGAATGTTGGGAAAGCGTTCTTGAAATGTCACTCCATGCTCTCCACTACCACTAGCTATTTCTAGAACAAATCCATTTGAAGGAAGGATTTTCGAAAGGACCTCTCTTATGGGGCCTCTGTTTCGTTCAGTTGCCGGAAAAAAGAGTCTTTCGTCCATTGGTGCATCTAGTAAGAATCATTTAAGCCTTATCTCCTAACTAAGCATTCAGCTTCTTTAGAAGTAAACCCCAACCAAGTTCAGAAGCCTCGGCATTAAAACTTGAGCGTTGCTCACACATAAATCCGTGATCGGCAGACTCAACTTCGATATAGGTCATTCGGCTCCCTTCTGGATCTTCTTTCCTCAAGGCTTCTTGTATTGAGGTTCGATCAGATAGGGGAATTAGAGGATCAGAGGTGCCACATAAACAAGTCAATTCTCCGGAAACAGTTGGGAGTAATTCCAAGCTGGGCGAACCACCACCAGGCCGACTGATGCTCACGCCTGCACCATAAAAGTCAAAAGTGGAGCTGACTGTTGGGAGTGTTGAAGTAATCAGTGCAGCATGACCACCAAAACAAAATCCAACGACCGTGATCTTTGATTGTTGATTTTGCTGTTTTAACCAAGCAATTGCTGCAGAAGCATCGGCAAGAATCTGCTCAGTAGTAGTGAGTTCTTTGTGTCGTCGTCCTTCAATCAAATCGCCTTCGCTATAACCAAGATCCAACTCTGGAGCTGTACGAGCAAAAAGAGGCATCGCCAAAGAAGCGATACCTTTCTCCTCTAATCGATCAACAACAGAGCGAACCCAGCTATTAATTCCAAAGACCTCAGGCAAAACCAATACAACATTTTGATTGCCTTTATTTGGGTTAGCCCACCAGCAGCGCAAGGGAACTTGAGCACCATCGATTACTACCCATCTTCCTGCCATTAGTCAGAACACAAACTACTGAACTCACTGCACACCCTATGTAGTACTTAAATCTAAATTCAGCCGTCACTCCAGCTGATTATTTCAGCACCAGGGTCATCCAACATCTCCTTTGTAAAATCGTTTAAAGAATAAATATCTGGATCTTCCATTCCATCCCTTAGCCATATTCCTTCCTTGTCATAACAACCCTCGATTTGTCGGACCTCGATGAGATTGAGTGAGTATGGTTTCATTTCTAAAGACAAATGAAATTTCTGGCAAGAACCCTTAACTGGAAGATTAAAAGCAGAAGATCAATGTGACTGATTCAAAAAACAAATGGAAAAAATGGTGGGGGCCATCTCCCAACCACCCGTTTGAGAAGAAGCTGTTAAACGATTTCTGCGCAGAGAAAACCATGAAAAACTAGAAGCTTTCGTAAAGCAAGCTATCCGAATGGAAAATACCCAGAAGAGATTTGACTAATGGCAACTTTGAAATGAACAGTGCTAGTAAATCATTGCGATTCTTAGTTCCTTTGTTCTTGATTGGAATCGCTTGGGTTCAGGAGCTAATTGAT
>QCKM01000031.1 GCA_003215335.1 Prochlorococcus sp. AG-409-P01
TCTCTGCGCCGCAAACCAGTAAACCATAAAAGAAATACCAAAAGCAGACAATGTCCATAGAGCTGACAAATGATTGTTTCCTGTTCCAGGAAACACCTCACTTACAGTTGATACAACGAATCTTATTGCTATAGCAGGAGCTAGTATACATAATAAAAAGCCAGCCAGACGCCATTCTGAACCGAACATAAGGCCAAAAAGATCTTCACTAAAAAGCATAAAAATTAATGCAATAAAGAAAGCCAATAAACTTAGAATTAATGATAAACGGATAAGGTATTTTGTAGCATCTTTTTTTTCATTGACAAGTTCGGTAATTTTTTGTAAATGGACTTGAGAAGTTGCTTGTCCTAAAAGGTTCAATGGAGCTAAAGATACTCGCGACAAAATAAAATATTGGCCAACTATAGATTCAGAATAATATTTACCGAGAAAGAATACCGGTAAAGCTAATAACAGACTATCAAACATAGTAGGAATAGAACTGTAAACAGGGAACTGGATGTATTGTCTAGCAGTATTTAAAATCGATTTACTAGGCCTCCAATTTAGATCCATAAAATATTGTTTGTACATAAAAAAGATATACAACATGCCAACATTTAAACTTATAAAGGCTGAAAAGAGTAAACCTGAATCCTTGAAACCTAGTAATCCAAGAATAATAGATGTAAAAGCTCCAAATATTGCTTGGTATAGTACAAGATTACTGAGGACTATATAGTTTTTTAATCGAGTAGCAAGATATTTGAAAGTATTTAAAGTGGCTGATATAAATATGGTTAAAGGTATTAATAACCACCAGAAACCTAATGTTGATGCATTTAAAAACTCAGTAAGTGGTTCCTTGAAAGCTGCAAAAAGAATTAGAAGAACACATGAGGTGATAAATGAAACCCAAATTGAAACAACGATTAAACGTCTAGTATCTTTTTCTTTACTAGCAACTGTTACTGCGATGTCATATCTACCACTAACAGATGGAGCTATTGTTGAAACAAACGCCATAAATAAGGCTAGCATTGAGAAATACTTAGGTTCATATAATCTTGTTAAAAAAGGGAGGGTTGCAAATCCAATCAGCTGAGCTCCTAAACTTCCAGTAAATAGGACTCTGACATTACGCGCGAATTCGCTAGTCCTGACTCTATTAATTAAAAAACTTGTTGATTTCAATTGTGAATAAGAGAAATTATTTGTTTGTCATATGAAATGATATTCTCAATCATCAAATTCTGGCTTGGGCTTCTTCTTAGTTTTGCCTGCAAGTAGTTGGTAAAGAGCTTCAAGAGAAGCATGTATTTCTTTTAGCTCAGTCAGTTCTGGCAAAAGGCCGTCTTCATTGAGCATCTGATCCAGGTCCCTGAGCTCCTGCCTGATATAGCGCAAATGTGAGCTGACCTCTTCCCTTTTGCTGGTTGACATCTAATGAATTATGCAATGAGTAATGAAATATTATTCACTATATAAAGCCATGACTGTTTTGGGTATTGATTCAAACCAAATTTTCGAAATTTGTAAAACCCTTTCACAAGCAGCTCGCTTGAACCACTCATCGATAAACTAGAAAAAATATCAACAATAAAATACGTACGTAGCAATACCCTTAGAAAGTAGATTACTGACTACATATACATATCCCTTAATACTAGCTTAAGTAAATATCCTAGATATAGTAAAAAACAATTATCGCTAATTTCAAATTTAACTACAATGGCAGAGCAAGACCTTGAAAAATTCATTGAAAAAGTGGAAACCCTTGTGAAGATGGTTGAGTCGCTTGAATCCTTGCCAGAAAGACGAGAAGCACTTACGGCTTGTAATAACCATGATGAAGTTGTAGAGTTAGCAAGGACATGGGGCTACGAAATAGGTAGAAGATGGGGTGACTAAATCAACGTAATATCTCAAAAATGAATTTGCAGGAATATATAATATAGATGCTTATTTGCAAGTTATGTAGTATCTTTTTTAGATGAGTATTAATTGGTAATCAATTCATTTTTCAAGTTTTGAATGTGCCTTATCAGATTTTTTAATTAGCT